>NZ_JASTTH010000005.1:0-747792 GCF_032248595.1 Streptomyces winkii
GTTCGTCCTGAGCCAGGATCAAACTCTCCGTGAATGCTCCAAAAAACATCACCAAGAGCCGGCACACACGAGAGGAATCACCCCGCACGCACCGAATCCAAGCAAATCAAAGAAATCCCCACCCCCAAGACAAACAACATCCCGGAGGCACGGGGTATCAACATATCTGGCGTTGACTTTTGGCACACTGTTGAGTTCTCAAAGAACGAACGCTTCCATCACAACCCATATCCCAGGGCCACTCCGGGCACATCCCTCTCGGTAAACCCCGACCCTACCAGAAGCGATCCGGCAGTGAATCGAGGGTGCTTCTCAGCGCAATTCCGAATTCGGAAGCCGCGTAAGAAAGCGTAACGGATACCGACTGCTACTACTCCACCGGGCTCAGTGAACTCCGGTGGCTTGTCGGCTCCTTCACCGCGACAGCCGTCCAACTGGCTGCGCGGCGACGGGAACAGTAACAGGTCGCGGGGCTCCGATGCACATCAGGCGGCTGTCGGCACTGTCGTCGGCCTGTCCTCGGCCGCGACGTCGCCCGTCTCTCCGGCTCGTGCGGCGCGGCCTCCCAGAACGTACACGTAGGCCAGGAACAGGAGTTCGCTCACGACGCCGATGGTGACGCGTGTCCATGTGGGGAGTCCGGAGGGCGTCACGAAGCCCTCGATGACGCCCGAGACGAACAGGACGGCGGCCAGTCCTATGGCCATGCCGATCGCCGCGCGTCCCTCGGCGGCGAGCGCGACCCGGCGGCTTCGGGGCCCGGGATCGACGACCGTCCAGCCCAGGCGGAGCCCTGTACCCGCGGCCACGAAGACCGCGGTGAGTTCGAGGATGCCGTGCGGAAGGATCAGCCCGAGGAAGGTGTCGAGCCGGCCCGCGGACTCCATCAGGCCGATCCCGATGCCGAGGTTGAGCATGTTCTGGAAGAGGACCCACAGAACGGGGATGCCGAGCAGCGCCCCGAACGCGAGGCAGACGGCGGCGGCTTGGGCGTTGTTCGTCCACACCTGGGCCGCGAAGGACGTGGCCGGGTGGCTGGAGTAGTACGACTCGTACTGGCCGCCCGGCTTCGTCATGGCGCGCAGTTCATCCGGTGCGGCGATCGCC
This sequence comes from Streptomyces winkii, assembly GCF_032248595.1. Lineage (NCBI taxonomy): Bacteria > Bacillati > Actinomycetota > Actinomycetes > Kitasatosporales > Streptomycetaceae > Streptomyces > Streptomyces winkii. The sequence continues at coordinate 1,108 of NZ_JASTTH010000005.1, forward strand.
GAGCGCACCTCGGGGTGTGTGCCGATCCACCAGCCGATGACGGCGGCGACCACGACGGACAGCAGGGCGGCCGGTACCCACCAGTGGCGGCTGCGGTACACGGCGGCCGGAAATCCGGCGGCGAAGAAGTGCGCGGCGTCGCGCCATGAAGCCTTCCTGGGGCCGGTCACCGCGCTGCGCGCACGTGCCACGAGGGAGGTCAGGCTGCCTGCGAGCGCCGGGTCGGGGGCGCTCGACTGAACCTGGGAGAGGTGTGTGGACGCACGCTGGTAGAGCGTGACGAGTTCGTCGGCCTCGTGGCCGGAGAGGCGGCGCCGGCGGCGCAGCAGTTCGTCCAGCCGGTCCCACTCCGCCCTGTGTGCGGAGACGAAGACATCCAGATCCATGGTGAGAGCTTGGCAGACGGCTCGGTCTGGACGGCAGACTGTGCGAAGGAGGGGACGGACGGCTGTGAGCGGAGGCACGGTGAGCGAGCTCGTAACGGGAGATGCCGTCGTACTCGGTCTCCGGCCCGCGCGGCTGCCGACCCGGGCGCTGGCGGTCTTCATCGACCTGGTGCTCTCCTGGGTCGTCTATCTGGCGGTCTCGCTGGCGCTGCTGACCGCCGTCGCCTCGCTGGACGACGCGGCGCTGGCGGCGGTGCAGGTGGCCCTGTTTCTGCTTGTGCTGGTGGGCGTTCCGGTCGCGGTGGAGACGCTGAGCCGGGGCAAGTCCGTGGGCAAGCTGATGTGCGGTCTGCGGGTGCTGAGGGAGGACGGGGGGCCGATCCGGTTCCGGCACGCACTGGTGCGCGGGGCGATCGGGGTCATCGAGATCCAGGTCTTCTTCGGGGTCGTGGCCTGCGCCGCCTCGCTTGTCTCGGCACGCGGGCGACGGCTTGGCGATGTGTTCGCCGGGACTCTGGTCGTACGGGAGCGCGTGCCCGATGCGAGCGGGGCTCCCGCGCCTCCTCCTCCGGCGTGGCTGGCCGGGAGCTTCGGGGAGCTGGATCTGTCGCGGGTGCCGGGGGGTCTGTGGCTGGCCGTACGCCAGTATCTGATGCGCGCAGGGCAGCTGGACGAGGCCGTGAGCCGGTCGCTGGCGGAGCAGCTCGCCGCGGATCTCGTGTCGTGCACGGGCGTTCCGGCGCCGTACGGCGTGCCCGCGGCGGCGTATCTGGCGGGAGTGGTCGTGGAACGGCAGGCCAGGGAGGCGCAGCGGACCTTCGGGGCTCAGCCGACGATGTCCGCTCCCGGGACGTGGCCGCTTGCGGCTGGGCTCGACGGCCCGCCGACGGCCCCGGTGACCGCGGCGGCTCCGGCGGTGGGGGCGGCCCCGGAGTCCGACGGGCACCCGTGGGCGCCTGTCTCCGGCGCGCACGCGGGGCAGCGGCACGTGGGACCGTACGCAGGGCAGAACGCGGGCCCGTCCGCGGGCGCGGCCGCCACGGAGAACGCGGGCGAGGCCCCTCGCAGCACCGGGTTCGTACCGCCGACGTGACCGTGCCCGCGCGGCATGCGGCGGCGGCTCAACCGAAGCCGGACGGCGGCGACTCCAGCTCCTCCAGCTCGATGCCGGGCGCCGCGAGCACGACGTCGCCGGCGATGTGGACGGTGTGCTGTTCACCGGTGTCGACCTCGCCGACCTGGTAGTTCCCGACGAGCAGGGAGCCGTTGTCAGTGGCGTGTGTTTCAGTACCCGTCAGCGTCCAGGACTGGTCGAGCGTACGGGGAGCGAGCACGGGGGGTGTCAGGGCGACGAGGCGGACGCGGGTGGGCGGCTCGCCGGGAGCCGGCCGCAGCAGCCGGGCCGTCGCGATGAGGAACGCGGGGGATCCGCCGGTGAAGGAATGGGCGGCGGCGTTGCCCTCCTGAGCGTGTTCGCCTGCCGGGTCGGTACGGACCCAGGTGACTCCGTCCAGGGCGGCGCCGCGCACCTGCCAGCCGCCGGCGTGGAGTTCGAGCCGGACGGGGCGGCCGAGTTCGTCGATGGCCAGGTCGACGGAGCCGGCATGGTCCCCGGAAGGAGTGGTGATCTGCGAGAAGTAGCGCCAGCCGGAGGGGCCTTCGGCGCAGTGGAAGTGTTCGTCTCCGAGGGGGGTGTGATCGTGCGGATCGTGAAGCGAATACCGGCCGCGTGGCATGCGTGGACTCTACGTGCGGGGTGACCGGGCAGACCGAAAGCCCCCGCCGCGGGGGCAGGGGCCTCGGTCTCGCTCAGGGGTGCCCACGGGCTCCCGGCGGGAGTCGCGGCGGGCGGCCGCCTGTCAGTAGCGGTAGTGGTCCGGCTTGTACGGGCCCTCGACGGGGACACCGATGTAGTCGGCCTGGTCCTTGCGGAGCACGGTGAGCTTCGCTCCGAGCGCGTCCAGGTGCAGCCGAGCGACCTTCTCGTCGAGGTGCTTGGGCAGCACGTAGACGCCGGTCGGGTACTCGTCGGTCTTCGTGAACAGCTCGATCTGGGCGATCGTCTGGTTGGCGAAGCTGTTGGACATCACGAACGACGGGTGTCCGGTCGCGTTGCCCAGGTTGAGCAGACGGCCCTCGGACAGGACGATGATCACCTTGCCGTCGGCGAAGGTCCAGGTGTGCACCTGCGGCTTGAGCTCGTCCCTGACGATGCCCTCGATCTCGGCGAGGCCGGCCATGTCGATCTCGTTGTCGAAGTGGCCGATGTTGCCGACGATCGCCTGGTGCTTCATCCGGGCCATGTCGGACGCCATGATGATGTCCTTGTTGCCCGTGGTGGTGATGAAGATGTCCGCCGTCTCGACGACGTCTTCGAGGGTCACCACCTGGTAGCCGTCCATCGCGGCCTGGAGCGCGCAGATCGGGTCGATCTCGGTGATCAGGACGCGGGCGCCCTGACCGCGCAGCGAGTCCGCGCAGCCCTTGCCGACGTCGCCGTAGCCGAAGACCACGGCGGTCTTGCCGCCGATCAGGACGTCCGTGGCGCGGTTGATGCCGTCGATCAGCGAGTGCCGGCAGCCGTACTTGTTGTCGAACTTCGACTTCGTGACGGAGTCGTTGACGTTGATCGCGGGGAAGAGGAGCGAGCCGTCCTGCTGCATCTCGTACAGGCGGTGCACACCTGTGGTGGTCTCTTCCGTCACGCCGCGGATCTCGGACGCGAGCCGGGTCCACTTCTGCGGGCTCTCCCGCAGCGTGCGGTTCAGCAGCTCCAGGATCACGCGGTGTTCGTCGTTCTCCGCGGTGTCGACGGACGGGGCGGCGCCGGCCTTCTCGTACTCGACGCCCTTGTGCACGAGGAGCGTGGCGTCACCGCCGTCGTCGAGGATCATGTTCGGGCCGCCGGTGTCGGCGCCCGGCCAGGTGAGGGCCTGCTCCGTGCACCACCAGTACTCCTCCAGCGTCTCGCCCTTCCAGGCGAACACCGGGATTCCCCGCGGGTCTTCGGGGGTGCCGTCAGGGCCCACCGCGACGGCCGCGGCGGCGTGGTCCTGGGTGGAGAAGATGTTGCAGGACGCCCAGCGGACCTCTGCGCCCAAGGCGGTCAGGGTCTCAATCAGGACGGCCGTCTGCACGGTCATGTGGAGGGACCCGGTGACGCGGGCCCCGGAGAGAGGTTTGTCAGCGGCGTACTCCCTGCGGATCGCCATCAGGCCGGGCATCTCGTGCTCGGCCAGGCTGATCTCCTTGCGACCGAAGGACGCAAGGGAAAGGTCCGCGACCTTGAAGTCCCGGTCGGTGGAGGTCGTCGTCATACGAGCTGCTCTCCTCGATGTCGAGGTCATGGCTGACAGGTCCGTGCTGCGGCGCGGGGCTCCGTGTGCGGTGCCTGCACTGCGTACGTACCACAGCACACAGGGCACACTGATCCCTTGCTCGCAGCCCAGTCCGTCGGAGGCCCTCTCTCCCTCGGTGGCCCGCGGGGCGGGCCGGCCGATCTGCCATCAGCAGCGACGTCTGTGCACTACGAATTTACACCGCTCGTCCAGTCGAACGGATTGCCCACGGTGCGAGCAAGGGCGGACCTGATCGGTTTTCGGCCGCACAGTGCGCGCAGTTGTGCCGATGCCCAACACTGGGCCCTCTCACACCTCACCGCATAATTTGACAAAGGGCGCGAAACGATGCATTCCCCTTGGTCATACGGGAGTTCAACGGCGCGGGTCCGGGGCGAACCGGGGCGATCCGGGCGTTCAGCTCGACGGGGCCGACTCGGCGGGCCCCGACGGCGCCGACTCCGCGGGCCGGAAGATGTCGGGCTCGAGGTAGATCACGCGGGCGCTCGGCACCGACTCCCGGATGCGGCCCTCCGCCGCGTCGATCGCGCGCGCGACCTCCCCCGCGGTGTCGTCGTGCTGCACGGCCACCTTCGCGGCGACCAGCAGCTCGTCGGGGCCGAGATGCAGCGTCCGCATGTGGATGATTCCCGTCACGGTCTCGCCGTCGACGAGAGCCGTACGGATCTTCTCCCGCTCGACCGGGTCGGCGGACTCGCCCAGCAGCAGCGACTTGGTCTCCGCTGCCAGCACTATCGCGATCACCACCAGCAGCGCCCCGATGCACAGCGTGCCGATGCCGTCCCAGACGCCGTCGCCCGTCGCGAGGGCGGCGCCCACGCCGAAGAGCGCGAGGATGAGGCCGACCAGGGCGCCGAGGTCCTCAAGGAGGACGATGGGCAGCTCGGGCGCCTTGGCGCGGCGCACGAACTGTCCCCAACTCAGCGAGCCGCGGACCTCGTTCGACTCCTTTATCGCCGTACGGAAGGAGAAGCTCTCGGCGACGATGGCGAAGAGCAGCACGCCCACCGGCCAGTACCAGTCCTTGATCTCGTGCGGGTGCTTGATCTTCTCGTAGCCCTCGTAGAGGGCGAAGACGCCGCCGATGGTGAACAGGACGATGGAGACGAGGAATCCGTAGATGTAGCGCTCACGGCCGTACCCGAAGGGGTGCTCGTCGCTCGCGTCCTTCTTGGCCTTCTTGGCGCCGACCAGCAGGAGCGCCTGGTTCCCCGAGTCCGCGACCGAGTGCACGCTCTCCGCGAGCATGGAGGACGAGCCGCTGAAGACGAAGGCCACGAACTTGCCCGCTGCGATGGCCAAGTTCGCGCCCAGCGCGGCGATGATCGCCTTCGAACCGCCTGATGCACTCATACGAGTCGGTCGTCCCTCTCTCGGTGATACGCGTGATCCCGCGCTGTCGTCGGTGGTCGGGTCGGTGGTGCTTCGCGCGACCGGTCTCGCGCGGGCGGGGCCCGCCTCAGACGGCCACTGTCGCCCGGAAGAGCGTACCTTCACCGGTCACGTCGACCCGCTCGCCCGCCCTCGCATACGCGGACTGCCCGCGTTCCAGGGTGAGTTCGGACTCGCCCCCGTCGGCTACGCTCCGCAGCACCACGTGACCGGCGGTGCACAGCAGGATCTGCGGCGTACGGGCGCCGAGGGGGCCCGCCGCCGAGCCGGGGCCGATCACATGGCGGGAGAGGCGGAACTCGTCGATGGGAACGTCGTAGCGCTCCTCGCCGCCCGGGCCGGGCTCCGGGCGCAGTACGGCCGGTTCTCCGGGCTCGAAGCGGACGATGCGCAGCAGCTCCGGCACGTCGACGTGCTTCGGAGTCAGCCCGCAGCGCAGCACGTTGTCGGAGTTGGCCATGATCTCCACGCCGAGGCCGTTGAGATACGCGTGGGGGACGCCCGCGCCGAGGTAGAGGGCCTCGCCGGGGTGCAGGCGTACGTGGTTGAGCAGCATGGCGGCGATGACGCCCGGGTCGCCGGGGTAGTGCTCGGCGAGCGAGGCGCAGACGGCGTACGCGCTCGCGCGGGCGTCGGAACCGGAGGCGGTATCCGCACCGGCATCCCCGGCTGAGCCGGCGCGGCCGCCCGACAGCCGGGCCGCCGCCCGTGCCGCCTCCGCGACCGTGCCCGCGATCTCCTCGCGGTCGGCGGTGAGCACCGCGGTCAGCACCTCGCGCAGCGCCTCGCTCTCGGGGCTGGCCCGCAGGATGTCGACGTACGGCTTGAGGGCGTCGACCTCAAGCCCGGCCAGCAGATCGGCCGCGTCCCTGGCCCGCCGGAACCCGCACAGGCCGTCGAACTCCGTGAGCGCGCAGATCAGTTCGGGCTTGTGGTTGGCGTCCTTGTAGTTGCGCTCGGGTGCGTTGGAGGGGACGCCGCGCGCCTCCTCGTCCGCGAAGCCCTCGCGCGCCTGCCCGAGGTCCGGGTGCACCTGGAGCGACAGCGGCGACGCCGCCGCGAGCAGCTTGAGCAGGAACGGGAGGCGCGGCCCGAAGGCTCGTACGGTCTCCGGTCCCAACTCCCCTTCCGGATCGGCCGCGATGACGTCCGTCAGCGGCCGCTCGCCGCCGTCCGCGCCACGGGCGACGGTCGAGGGAGCCCCCGGGTGCGCGCCCATCCACAGCTCTGCCTGGGGCTCGCCCGTGGGCGGCGTACCCAGGAACTCCGGGATCGCGGAGGTGGAGCCCCATGCGTAGGGCCTGACGGTGTTGGTGAGGCGGTCCATGCGGTGGCGCTTCGCTTCCTTCTTGCGGGCTTGCGGGGACTGCTGGCTTGTGGGGCTGCGGGCTTGCGGGGACTGCGGCGGTCACCGGGATGATGCGCCGCCGTCGGCCAGCGCGAGGTAGACGGCGGCGAAGTCCACGGTGGCGATCAGTTCGGCGGCGGCTTCGAGGGGGCTGCTGCCCTCGGCGGGTTCGAGTTCGCTGAGGGGCACGTCGTGCGCGTACGCCAGACCGCGTGCGGCGACGACGGCGGACTGCGCGCCCGGCGGCTGGTCCCGCAGCAGGACGATCCGTGCGTGCAGCGGCTCCGGCTCGTCGACGCGGTCGCGGAAGAAGTCGTCCGGATCGGAGGCCGCCGCGAGCGTCCCGGACAGCAGCGCGCCGTGCGACGCCATCGCCTCCGGAAGCCCGGCGGCCAGCGCGGGCAGGCCCGGGAGCGAGGCGAGCACGGCCGCGCTGTGCCGGGCGACGGCGCGCGCGAGGGCGCCCTCGCTCCACAACAGCGGGACGGTGCCCGCGAGTTCGGTCGCGAGCGACTTGGCCGGGCTGCTGTATGTGGCGACCGCCGGGCCGCAGCGCTCCGCGACGCTGTCGAGGCGGTCGGCCAGCGACGCCAGTGCCGGCTCCCCGGCGGGGAACAGGCCGAGGCGGTCGCAGAGCACGAGGAGCGGCGTCAGGAGCGGCCAGAGCAGGCCGGGTGCGGCCGTCGCCATGCGCGGCTCGACGGGTTGCGGATGCGGTACGGGGGGCGGGCCCTCGGGTGCCCGGGCGTGGTCCGTGCCGTTGTCCATTCCGGTCCCGGCCCCGTTGCCGTTCCCGCTGCCGTTTCCCGTCCCGGCCCCGTTGCCGTTGCCCGTGCCGATCCCGGTCCCGTTCCCGGTCCGGCCCGGGATTCCGGTTGCGGTTCCGCCCGGTGGACCCGCGCCTCCCCACGCCCCGAGCGCCGACGTGACCAGCGGCACCGCCAGTCCGTGCGTCTCCCCCGTCAGCTCCGCCACGGGCACGTCGGCCGGGCAGAGAGTCACGACGGTGCAGCCGCGGCGGTACGCCTGCTCGATCAGCATGGTGAGCCCGGCCTCGGTCCCGTCCGGTGTGGTCACCAGCAGCAGATCGAGCGAACCGGCCCAGCCGGGCAGTGCCCAGCGCAGGGCTCCGGGCGCCGCCAGCGGGCCCGAGGGCCGCAGCAGCGTGACGGGGATCGTGTCGTTGCCGAGCGCCTGGATCAGGTCCGCCACACATCCCGGCACGGGTCCGGGTCCGGCGACGAACACCGCGCGGGGCCTGCCGTCGGGACGCAGCCCGGCCAGCCCCGTCTCACCGGCCTGCCGCACCGCCGTACGCACGTGGGCGCCCGCCTCGGCGGTGCCGCGCAGCAGAGCGTCGGTGTCCGCGCGGGCAAGGGCCTCTGGAGAGTCGAGGAGTGACTCGTCGAGCATCTTCCGGAGCCTCCGATCGGCTGCTGTACGACGAGGTGCCCGCGGCTGCGTGGTGTGAGAGAAGGGCTGGATCACGGGGACGGGCGGCCGGCGCGCCGCCGGTCAGCCGGGACGCCGCGCCTCGTCCACGAGGAGAACCGGAATCCCGTCACGCACCGGGTAGACGAGACCGCACTCCGTGCCTCCCGTGCAGACCAGCTCTTCGGCCTTCTCGGCCTCCTCGGCCTTCTCGGCCTTCCGGGCCTCCTCGCGGAGCGGCGAATGGCACGCCGGGCAGGCGAGGATCTCCAGAAGACCGGCTTCGAGCGGCATGGGTCGTCCCTTTCGGAAGGCGGGCGCGGCTGCGGGCCAGCGTACCGCCGGGGGCGCGGAGGACGCCCCCGGCCGTCGGGCCCTGGCCGGGGGCCCCGCCACCGAGGCTGGCGGCCCGTGGCCGGTCCGGGCGTTCGGGGCGTGCACCTGGTACTCCCCCGCGTGCTATCCCCGGACGATCGCGAGGACCTCGTCCCGTACCGCGTCCGCCGTCGCCTCGTCCCGCGCCTCGACGTTCAGCCGCAGCAGCGGTTCGGTGTTGGAGGCCCGCAGGTTGAACCACCAGTCGGCGGCCGTGACCGTCAGCCCGTCCAGCTCGTCGATCTCGACGTCCTTGCGGTCCGCGTAGGCGGCCTTGACCGCGGCCGCGCGGCCGGTCTGGTCGTCGACCCTGCTGTTGATCTCACCGGAGGCGGCGTAGCGGTCGTACTCCGCGACGAGTTCGGACAGCGGGCCCTGCTGGCCGCCGAGGGCGGCGAGTACGTGGAGGGCGGCGAGCATGCCGGTGTCGGCGTTCCAGAAGTCGCGGAAGTAGTAGTGCGCGGAGTGCTCACCGCCGAAGATCGCGCCGGTGCGGGCCATTTCGGCCTTGATGAAGGAGTGCCCGACCCGCGTGCGTACCGGCGTGCCGCCCTTCTCCCGTACGACCTCGGGCACCGACCACGACGTGATCAGGTTGTGGATGACCGTCGAGCCGGGCGACTTGGCGAGTTCGCGCGACGCGACGAGCGCGGTGATCGCGGACGGCGGGACGGGCGCGCCCCGTTCGTCGACGACGAAGCAGCGGTCGGCGTCGCCGTCGAAGGCCAGGCCGATGTCCGCGCCCGTCTCGCGCACGCGCCGCTGGAGGTCCACGATGTTCTTCGGATCCAGCGGGTTGGCCTCGTGGTTGGGGAAGGTGCCGTCCAGTTCGAAGTACATGGCGTCCAGTTGGAGCGGCAGGCCCTCGAAGACGGTCGGAACGGTGTGCCCGCCCATGCCGTTGCCCGCGTCCACGACGACCGAGAGCGGACGGATCGCGGTGAGGTCGACGAGCGTGCGCAGGTGCATCGCGTAGTCGGAGAGGACGTCGCGCTCGCCGATCGTCCCCTCGCGGGCGCCCTCTTGGCGCGGCGGGCCCGACTCGGCCCAGTCCTCGACGAGTTCGCGGATCTCGGCCAGCCCGGTGTCCTGCCCGACCGGCAGTGCGCCGGCGCGGCACATCTTGATCCCGTTGTAGCGCGCGGGGTTGTGGCTCGCGGTGAACATCGCGCCCGGCACGTCGAGTTGGCCGCTGGCGAAGTAGAGCTGGTCGGTCGAGCACAGGCCGATCCCGGTGACGTCCGCGCCCTGTCCGGCGGCGCCGCGCCCGAAGGCCCGCGAGAGGCCCGGCGACGAGGGCCGCATGTCGTGCCCGACGACGATCGCGGACGCGTCCGTGACTCGTACGAAGGCGGCCCCGAACAACTCGGCCAGCGACTCGTCCAACTGGTCCGGCACGACGCCCCGCACGTCGTACGCCTTCACGATCTCCGACAGATCAGCCACGGGCCAGCCCTCTCCTGGGTCCTCGGGTTACTCGGTTCTCAACGGCTCACTGAGTGCCCAAATCTACCCGCCGAGAAGGCGGTTTCCGCGTCGGCAGGACCCGTCCGATTCGTCCTGTCGAAGCAGGGAAGCAGGAGGGAGGACGCACGAAGGAGGAGACGGAGGAGCTGCCCAAAGCCGGGAGCACGGCGCGGGTTTGGGGATCCGGCCGGGATCCGGCGCCGGAAAACGCGGCGACCGCACGCCGGTTACGGCTCCGGCGACCTCAGCACCCGCAGATGACCGCGGCGCGCGACCTCCATCGGATCGGAGTCGCGCCCGTCCGGGCCGCCGACGGCGTCGGAGGGTGCCGCCGCGGAAGGGTCGCGTCGCGGCGTACGGGCCGCCTCCCGCACGGCGTTGGCGAGTGCTTCGAGGTCGTCGCCGCTCGGGCGGGCCGGACCGGCGTCGACGGCGAGGCGCACGACCTCCCAGCCGCGGGGGGCCGTCAGGCGCTCGGAATGCTCCGAACACAGGTCGTAGCAGTGCGGTTCGGCGTATGTGGCGAGTGGCCCGAGGACCGCGGTGGAGTCCGCGTAGACGTACGTCAGCGTCGCGACGGCGGGACGGCCGCAGGCGGTTCGCGAACAGCGACGTACAGGGCTCACGACGATGGACCGTACCGCACTCTTGAGCGGCCTGCGACGACTCTCCTTGACGTCACTCCGTCGTGTCGTCCTGGTTGGCCGGAAACACCTGATCTGCGGGAAAGCCGAGACGCCGACGCCCTTGCGGGCAGGGAGAGTCGGGGATCACACGTCAACCGGTCGGGAGTCGTTCCGAAGGTGGCCGATCGTCGTGAGATCAACGGTCGCAATAGACACAGGAAGCGACCCGAAAGGCCACGAGACCGGTCACCCTGTGACACGGCTGTGAATGTCCCGGTGACCACGGTTAGGGCACGTCCGGCCGCTAGGCTCGTCACGATGAACAGCCCCGTACCGCCTCGTGAACCGGACCCGGACGACGGGTCCGGCTCCGGCCACTCCGGCCACTCAGACGACGGGCCGCGCCGCCGCGACCGTCACGGGCGCGGCATGCGCGGACCGGTCGCGCCGCCCCAAGTGCCCCTCGCCGTCAGCCGTTCGGAAGCCTTCGACGATCTGGTGCGCGATTCGGTCACCAGGCTGGAGCGGCGCTGGCCGCAGCTGACCGCGGTGGAGTTCGCGGTGCAGGAGGTACCGCGCAGCGACGAGGGCGAGTCCGACGAGCAGGCCGAGGCCGTACCGCTGGGACGCGTCGCGGAGTCGAAGGGCGGGCGGCCCGACCGGATCGTCGTCTACCGCCGCCCCGTCGAGATCCGCACGCGCAACCGCGACGAACGGGCGCTGCTCGTGCACGAGGTCGTCGTGGAGCAGGTGGCCGAACTGCTCGGCCTGTCACCGGAGTCGGTGGATCCGCGGTACGGGCAGGATTAGGCGGGCGGCCCAGACTCCGGGCGGGGCACGGCCAGTTGGGGATGTACGGACAGTCGGGCGCGTGCGATCAGTCGGGCGCGTGCGGTCACTCGGGGCGTGCGGCCGATTGGGACCGAGCTCCCGGTTGCGGGCGGACGCGGCCCGTACGCCCGCCCGCGCACTGTCAGCACTCGATCACTCTCTGCTTCTTTCACGGGCTCGAATCAGCCCCGCTTGTATTCCTTGACACGTATATACGTGAGGAGGCATATTGGGTTCCGTGTCGGATACCACGTGGACGGCGCTGGCGGATCCCCATCGGCGGGCGATGCTCGACGTGCTGCGGCTGCGTGCGTGCGCGGTGGGCGAACTCGTCGACGAACTCGGGTTCACGCAGCCGACGACGTCCAAGCATCTGCGCGTCCTGCGCGAGGCGGGCCTGGTGAAGGTCCGTACGCACGCTCAGCGGCGCATCTATTCGATCAACCTTGAGCAGATGGCCGAACTCGACGAGTGGCTGGCCCCGTTCCGGCAGCTGTGGAACGAGCGCCTCGACGCGCTCGGCCGCCACCTGGACCGGAGCGAAGCCGGGAGCGGCGATCCCTAGCCGGAGCACCAGAGAACCGAACCAGAGCAGGAGAGCAACTCATGGACCGTGGAACCTACTTCGAGTACGAAGGCCGCCCGGCGGTGCGATTCCAGCGCACCTACCCGCACCCCGCCGAGAGGCTCTGGACCGCCGTCACCGAACCCGGCGAACTGGCGCACTGGTTCCCCAGCACCGTACGCATGGACTCCCACGCGGGCGGCAAGATCGAGTTCGCCGGCGACCCGAATCTGGAGGAGTCGACGGGCACCGTCCTCGTATACGAGCCCCCGCGGCGCCTCGCGTTCGCCTGGGGCGGCGACGAACTCCGCTTCGAGATCGACCCGGTCGACGACGGCAGCTGCACCCTCACGCTGATCAACGTGCTGGAAGCGCGGAACACCGCCGCGCGCAACGCCGCCGGCTGGACGGTGTGCCTGGCGGAGCTGGGCAAGCACGTCTCCGGTGCGTCCGCCGAGGGCCCGCACAGCGAGTCGGCCGACGCCTGGCGTCCCCTCTACGACGAGTACGTCGCCGCCGGGATGCCGAAGGGGGCCCCGGTCCCGGGAGTGCCCGACGACGAGATCTGAGCCGGGCGGCCGATCATCCCCCGCCCGTCAGCACCGACAGGTCCTGCCCCGAGCGGGGCACCAGCACCTTGCCCCGGTCGTCCGGCATCGTCTGCACGGTGAAGGCGGGCAGCTTGCCCTTCTTCTCCTCCAGCATCCGCGAGGCGTACACCTGACCGCCCGAGAGGCGTTCGACCGTCACCGCGTAGCTGCCCTTCACGCCCTTCGGCACAGGCGGGACAAGGGACTTGGTCGTCTTGCCCTTGACCGAGTACGTCCGGCTGACCGGCTCGCCGCCCTCGCTGCCCGCCGACGCCGTCACGCGCACCTTCACGGACTTGCCGGTCGCGGTGAGCGAGAGGGCGGAACCCTTCTCGCGGTTGTCCGCGGCGGTGGCGCGGTCGGTGATCGGCGCGGTCGCGGGGATGAAGGCCGTCTCCTGGTTCGAGCCCTTGCCCCGTGTCACGCGCAGCGCCGCCACGACGGGTGTCGCGTCGCCGCCGCCCTCGGACGGCGTGAGGACGAGCGACCCCGCCTGCCCCTTGGTGAGGTCCTTCAGATCGACGGCGGAGGTCATGCCGCCGCGCACGTGCATCGTCTCGTGACCGGCCGGCGCGATCTGGCCCGACGGGCTCGCCAGGCGGACCTTCAGATCCGCGTCGTTCTCCCCCACCGCGAGCACGACCAGCCGTACGGCCGAGGCGTCGCCCGGAATTCCGGGAAGAACCGCGCTCGGCGACGGGTCCGCCACCGAGGAAACCCAGTCGCCGCCGAGCTTCTCGTCGATCGCCTGCACCTGCGCGCCCACGCGCCCGGCGCGGGCCACGACATGGACGCCGACGTTGGTCACCGGCTCCTGTGTGAGCGTGGAGAGGAGCACCGGCACGGTCGAGCGGGGCGGGACGGTGATGCCCTCGCCCGCCTCGGAGTCGACCCGGCCGTCCTTGCCGTACATGTTCACGTCGACGACCGCGCTGGAGTCGTCGGGGTTGGTGAGGTGGACGTAGTCCTGGCGCTCCTTGGCCGTGCTCGCGCCCGGGAACCAGAAGTCGGTGTCGGGCACGCCGCACGCCGTCCCCTGCATTCCGCGCCCGGCGCCGACCGCGACGTTCGTCGTCTGCTGGACCGTCCAGCCGGGGGCGAGCATGCCGTCCGCGGAGCCGAAGAGGGCGGAGGACTCGGTGGCACCCGACTTGGCCGTCACGGGCTTGCCGGGCGTACGCAGCGGGGCGAACGGCTTGGGCCGGGGCTTCTCCTTGTTCCCGGCCTTCTCCTTGCTTCCGCCCTTGTCCTTGTCCTTGCTCTTGTCCTTGTCCTTCTCGTCGCCCTTGCCTTTGCCCTTGCCGCCCTTGCCCTTCTCGTCGCCCTTGCCTTTGCCCTTGCCGCCCTTGCCCTTGTCGCCGCCCTTGCCGCCGCCGGTCTCCGAGCCGCCGGTGTCCGCCTTCTCCGCCGGGTACAGCTCGGCGCCGCCCTTGCCCTGGCCGCCCTTGGGAGCGAAGGCCGTGTACCGGGTCTCGGCCACGTCGGAGACGCTGGGCTGCGGGCAGACAAGCGTCGAGCGCTCGACGGGCTTGCGCCCCGCCGCGGCGCCGGACTCCTCGGCGCCCGGTGCCGCGAGCGCCGCGACTCCGGTCACGGCCGCGAGTGCCGTGACCGCGCCGATGAGGGTCATGCTCGTGCGGTTCACTGCTGATCGCTCCTGTTGCCGTACCGCGGGTCGTAGCCGTACGGGTCGGCCTGGCCTTCGTATGCGTCGTACTGCTGTCCCTGGTAGCGGTCGTCGTACTGCTGCCCGTATCCCTCGTCGTAGGGCTGCTGGTCGCCGTAGGACCGCTGCCGGGGCTCGAACGACGACGTGTCGTAGGACGACGGCTCGTACGACGTGTCGTATCCGGGGGCTCCGTACCGCGAGTCGTACGACGAGGGCTCGAACTGCCGCTCACCGTAGGGCTGTTCGTACGCCTGGCCCTGCCCGCCGTACGGCGCCGCCGCGTCGAAGCCCGCTCCGTACGGCTCCTGCGCGGGCACGCCGGGGGCCTCCGGGACGTCGGGAGCCCGCACCGGCGGCTCGGGCACGTGCACGCCCGCACCGGCGCCCTCGGACTCGCCGCGCTCCGCGGCCCGCGCGGCCTCCGCCGCGGCCAGCCTGCGCGCACGGCGACCGCCGCCCTGCACGCCCTGGGCGGGCACGGCCGCGGAGGCAGCCTCCGGAAGGTCGTCGTCCACGTGACGGTTCCGGCCGGGAAGCGCCAGCACGACCACCACGAGGGCCAGGAAGCCCTGCAACCACAGCCAGCCGGTGTGCGCCGGGCTCGTCTCGTGCGTGACGTCGAGCCGGCCGCCGCCCGCCGGAAGCTTGAAGCCCTGTGCCCAGCCGTCGACGGTGGCCGGCTCCAGCGGCTTGCCGTCGAGCGTCGCCTGCCAGCCGGGATCGGCCGCGTCCGCGATGCGCAGGGTGCGCCCCGCCTCGCCCGGACGCAGATCCGTGTGAACCTCCAGCGGGCCGGCCGGTACGGGGACGGGGTCGGCCTCGTTCCCCGCCGCGCCGCCGGAGCCGCCCGCGCCGCCGGGCACCACGCTGACCCGGGAGACCTGACGGTCCACGCGCCACAGCGCGCTGCCGTCCTCCTGACTGAGCCGTGTCAGCCCGGGCGTCGCGTCCAGCACGCGGCTCATCTGGCGGGGAGCGCCGTCCCGTACGAGCACGTAGCGCACCGCGTAGCCGCCGAGCTGCTTCGTCTGGTCGGCGCCGGATCCTGCGACGAGGTTGGCGACGACCTTCCCCAGCCGGGCGTCGTCGCCGCCCGCGGCCGACAGATCGCCGTCGCCGAGCCTGGCCCCGGAGCCGCGCACGATCGAGTACGAGACGTTCGCCGGCGCCCGTGAGGCGTCGTCCGCCTGGCCCGAGAGCACCAGGGTGCGCGCCTGGTCGCTGGTGGTGCCCTCCTCCGCGACGAACGCCGGCACCTGTACGGGGTCGCGCCGCGAGAGCGGCCCGTCGGCGCCGCCGACCATCCAGCCGACGGCGGCGACCAGCGGAGCCGCGACCGCCGCCGCGGCCACGATCGCGGCCGCCGGCTGCTTCCAGCCGAAGCTCTGCTCCGCGACCCGCTCCTTGGCTCCCTCGGCTCCCATGACGGCGGCACACAGCAGAGCGAGCCCGTAGACGAGAGTGGCCGGACCGGCCCAGGCGACGCTGTTGGCCAGCCCCGCGTACAGCAGCCCCACGAGCGCCACGACCCATGCGGCGCGGATCGCCGACTGCCGTTCGCCGCGCAGCAGCGCGGCCAGCGCCGCGAGCACGACGCCGACGAGCAGCAGACCGCCGGCGGCGCCGGGCCCGCCCGGGGTCAGGGTCAGCAGTCCGAGCGCGTCGCCGGACCCCGCCCCGTACGGCAGTCCCGCCTCGCGGAACAGGCCCGAGGGGCTCATCAGCAGCGACAGCGACCACGGGGCGAGCAGCACCATCGGCGTCACGAGGGCGATGCCGTTGCGCACGGCCGTCCCGCGCAGCGGCTCGTCGAGGTCGACGCCGGGGCCGCCCGCCAGGTCCAGCCTGCGCAGTACGAGCAGCACGGCGGCCAGCGTCAGCGCGATCAGCCACACCAGCGGCGTGAACGCGGTCGTGAGGGTCAGCAGCAGCGCGTAACCCCACACGGCACGCCACCCCGGCCTGCCGCGCAGCCCGCTCACGGCGATCGCCGCCCGCGCCAGCAGCGGAAGCGTGATCGCCAGCACTGCCGTGCCGATGCGTCCGCCCGCGAGGGCGCCCGTCGCCGCGGGCAGGAAGGCGTACGCGACGCTCCCCCAGGCGCGCAGCAGCCGGGACTCCACGAGCGGCCGCGAGGTGAAGTACGCGGTGAAGCCCGCCAGCGGCACCGAGCAGACCAGCAGCAGCGTGATCGCGAAGCCGGTGCTGCCGAAGAGGACGGTCGCGACCATGGCGACGATCGCGAGATAGGGCGGCGCCGTCTGCGTGCCGCCGATGCCGACGGGGTGCCAGCCGTCGACGTAACGGCCCCACAGGTCCGACACGTCCGCGGGCGCCGGCAGCAGCGCACCGCCGGCCAGTGCCCCGCTGCCCACCAGCTCACGGCAGGCGATCAGGGAGACCAGGAGCAGCACCACGAAGAGCACCGGGCCGGGCCTGCGGGCGATCTGTTTCAGCCGCGCGAACTGCTCGACCTCCAGAAAGTCCGCGTCCTCCTCGCCGGGCCCGGACTCCACGGCGCCGTGCCGGCCCCCCGAGGACATGTCCGGCTCCGCGCGCCCGCCGAAGTTGCTCGCGACCTGCTCGGCGGTGGCGCGTACGGTCGCACCGGGCGGCGGGAAGAGCGGCCTCAACTCGCTGTAGGGCACGGCGGGTTTGCCGCGCCTGCGGCGCGCGCCGAGAATCCGTCCGGGCCGCAGCAGCGTCCCCGTCAGGCCGCGCACCTCGTCGACCGCGCGCCCCGGCACCTTCCCCACGAGATAGGCGAGGGTGCGCAGCAGTGTCCCGAGTACGAGACGCAGCATCACCCAGACGAGCTTCGACGCGGGCACGTTGGCCAGCAGCGTGTAGACCGCCCCGGCCTTGTCGACGCGGTGCGGGCTGGCGCCGCCGCGCGCTCCCCGGCCGACGCAGTCGACGGGCCGCCGCTCGCGGGAGGCGGCCTCGGCGTGCCGCACCACCGCGTCGGGGACGATCAGCACGTTGTGCCCGGCGGAGTGCGCACGCCAGCACAGGTCCACATCGTCCCGCATCAGCGGCAACCGCCGGTCGAAGCCGCCGAGTTGCTCGAAGACGTCGCGCCGGATGAGCATCCCGGCGGTCGAGACCGACAGCACCGTCTGCACCTGGTCGTGCTGCCCCTGGTCCTGCTCGCGCCGCTCGACCCCGGTCCAGCGGCGGCCGCTGTTCGCGATCGTGACCCCGGCCTCCAGCAGCTGCCTCCGGTCGTACCAGCTGCGCAGTTTGGGCCCGACGACAGTCGCGGACGGGTCGGCGTCGACGATCCTCAACAGCCGTGACAGCGCGTCCGGTTCGGGCGCGCAGTCGTCGTGCAGCAGCCACAGCCAGTGGACGGGTTCGCCGTGCGGCAGCTCCGGCATGTCGTACGCGTCGTCGCGCCAGGTGCGCGTGACCGGGTCCCAGCCGCTGGGGCGCTTCAGATACGGAAGGTCGTCCGGCGTCGGCACGCGCGCCGTGCGTTCGGCCTCCTCGACGGCGGCGCCGAACCCGGTGCGGCGCGCCATGTGCAGTACGCGGTCGGGGCCGAGCGACTCCGTGAGCAGCTGGGCCGACTCGTCGGCGCTGCCGGTGTCGGCGGCGATGACGTCCTGGACGGGACGTTCCTGGGAGAGCAGGCCCGAGAGCGCCTCGGGCAACCACCTCGCGCCGTCGTGAGACACCAGCACGGCGGTGACGACGTGCCGGGGGAACTCAGGTGTGGCCGCCTCGTACTGGGCTGCCGTTTGGCTCTGCACGGACATCGAGGTGCGGGCCCCTCCCGGGGGTGCGGGGGCTGGTCCCCCCAACACGCTGCGACGGACTCATAGGCGCACCACCCCGCGGAGGGTCGCGCACCAAGGACGGGCCACACACTAACGGCTCAGTGAGCACTGCCCATCCGGTCCTGCGCGCTGTCGCACAACCAGGGGGACTTCTCGTCCGTGAAATCAGTCCCGTGAAAGCCGCCGCGCAGGCCGGGCATTCGCCGGCCGCGGGCAGTTCAGACTGCGGCCTTCTTCAGGCGCCGCCGTTCACGCTCGGACAATCCGCCCCAGATACCGAAGCGTTCGTCGTTCGCCAGGGCGTATTCGAGGCATTCGGAGCGGACCTCGCAGGCGAGGCAGACCTTCTTCGCCTCCCTGGTGGAGCCGCCCTTCTCGGGGAAGAACGACTCGGGATCGGTCTGGGCGCACAATGCGCGTTCCTGCCAGCCGAGCTCCTCGTCAACCTCTTCGACCAGCACTTCCTGGAACAGCTCGGTCATGTGCGCCCCTCGTCCGTCTTTGCGTCCCCGTGATGCCGTCGTTATCGATCGCGGCTGAACGACACGTGTGAAATTACAAGTGTGCCGATCCGCGCCAGTCAAGCCGAGATCTGCTATTGGGTCCGTTATTCACTCTGCGGAACCAAGCAGACCCAGAAAGTGTTGATATCACCCTGAACCGTCCCATATCGACTCGTGGATCACCGACCAAGACCCTCGGCGAACGGAGCCCGCACCTGATCCGGGAGTCGCCCGCCGGAAGCGGGCCGGACAGCCGTGATCACGGCTCGGTCACAGATGCACAACGACGTTCACGTGCGCGGGTGTTGCGGCAGGTGTCCGGGACCGGTGGAGCACAAACCTTTCTCCGCGCACCGCAACCGGATGTGATGAACCATTCACCGCGAACACGACATCCGAGTTGACAGCACCACGGGTCGCTCGGTCTCCTTGACCGCATGCCAGTGACTCCCGGGCCCGAGTTCTTCACGGCCGCCGCCGCGCGGCCTCTTCGCGCTGCTCGCGTCGCCACGGGTCACTGCCGCTGTCGCTGTCACTGTCGCTGCTGTTGAGGCGGTTCTCCGGCCGGGTCGCGGCCGGCTCCGGCTTCCCCTGCTTCGGCGCCTGACCGGCCTCACCGCCGCTTCGGCATCTCCGGTCTTCTCCGGCCTCACCGCCTGGTCAGGCCTTCTCGTGCCGGTTTCCTGAATTCTCCGGCGCTCCCCCGTTTCCCGTTCCCCGCCCGGCTCCGTACGGGCGCACCTCAGCGCGAAAGACCACCGACGACGTGAACAGCGACATCGAGATCGCGGGCGATCCGCTCTCCCTCCCCCACCTCATGCCCCCGGCCCCCGGCCACCCCGCCACCGTCGCGGACTTCGCGGGCCTGGCCCGCACGATCGCCGCCGACCGGCCCGGCTGGGAGCCGCTGGTGCGGTACGACGCGACCACCCGCTGGTACCACCGGCTGCGTACCGGTCCCGGCCACGAGGTCTGGCTGCTGAGCTGGCTGCCGGGGCAGGGCAGCGGGCGCCACGACCACGGGCCGTCCTCCGGGGTGTTCACCGTCCTGGAGGGCGAACTGACCGAGCACGCACGGGGGTTGAGCCGCGGGCTCCGGCCCGGGGCGCTGCGCTCGTTCGCGCCCGGCTACGTGCACGAGGTCGTCAACGACGGTCTGCGTCCCGTCGTCAGTCTGCACATCTATTTCCCGGGGCTGACCGAGATGCCGATGCGTCCCCGCGCGGCGCTTCACGCGGGCGGGACCACCGCCGTCGCGGCGTGCGCCGCGGAACCCGCGTCGCTCGACGTCTGAACTCCCCCGCGGCGCCCGTCCGCAGGCGGGTGACCGCCCTGCTGTGCGAGGGCCGTCTGCTGACACACTGGTCCGCATGGAGCGGATTGTGGTTCTGGCCGGGGGCATCGGTGGTGCCCGCTTTCTGCGCGGACTGAAGTCCGCCGTGCCCGACGCGGACGTCACCGTCATCGGCAACACCGGTGACGACATCCATCTGTTCGGGCTGAAGGTCTGTCCCGACCTCGACACCGTGATGTACACGCTCGGCGGAGGCATCCACGAGGAGCAGGGCTGGGGCCGTGCCGGGGAGTCCTTCGCGGTGAAGGAGGAGCTGACGGCGTACGGCGTGGGCCCCGAGTGGTTCGGACTCGGCGACCGCGACTTCGCGACCCACATCGTCCGTACGCAGATGATGGGCGCCGGATATCCGCTCAGCGCCGTCACCGAGGCGCTGTGCGCGCGCTGGCAGCCCGGCGTGACGCTGCTGCCCATGACGGACGACCGCGTCGAGACCCATGTGCTCATCGACACCGCCGACTTGGGGGAATCGCCGCGCAGCGACGGCGAGAGCCGCAAGGCCGTGCACTTCCAGGAGTACTGGGTGCGGCTGCGGGCCTCCGTCGACGCGCACGCGGTGGTGCCGGTGGGCGCCGAGAGCGCGAAGCCCGCGCCCGGCGTGCTGGACGCCATCGCGAATGCGGACGTCATCCTCTTCCCGCCGTCGAACCCCGTGGTCAGCGTGGGCACGATCCTCGCCGTGCCGGGGATCAGGGAGGCCATCGCCGACGCCGGTGTGCCGGTGGTCGGGCTGTCGCCGATCGTCGGCGACGCCCCGGTGCACGGCATGGCGGACAAGGTGCTCTCGGCTGTGGGCGTGGAGTCCACGGCGGCGGCCGTCGCACAGCACTACGGCAGCGGGCTGCTGGACGGCTGGCTCGTCGACACGGTGGACGCCGGTTCGACGCAGGCCGTCGAGGACGCCGGAATCCGGTGCCGCGCCGTCCCGTTGATGATGACCGACACGGAGGCGACGGCCGCCATGGCGCGGGAAGCGCTCGCGCTGGCGGAAGAGGTGGGCGCGTGACGACGGGTGGCGGCGCGGGGGCACCCGCCTTCCGGGTGTGGGCACTGCCCGGCATTCCCGAAGTGCGCCCCGGGGACGACGTGGTGAAGCTCATCGTCGACGCCGTCACGGCGCCGGCGGACCCGGCCGCCGAGCACGCCCACGGCCTGGCCGACGGCGACGTGCTGATCGTCACGTCGAAGATCGTGAGCAAGGCAGAGGGGCGCATCGTCCAGGCCGACGACCGGGAGGCGGCCATCGACGCGGAGACCGTGCGGATCGTCGCGCGCCGCGGGCCCGCGCGG
Organism: Streptomyces winkii; assembly: GCF_032248595.1. NCBI lineage: Bacteria > Bacillati > Actinomycetota > Actinomycetes > Kitasatosporales > Streptomycetaceae > Streptomyces > Streptomyces winkii. Next base: position 22,076 of record NZ_JASTTH010000005.1, read on the forward strand.
ATCGTGGAGAGCCGGCACGGATTCGTCATGGCGGCGGCGGGGGTCGACGCCTCCAACACCCCCAAGGGAACAGTGCTGTTGCTGCCCGAGGACCCCGACGCGTCTGCCGTGCGGATCCGCGAGGGCGTGCGGGACGCGCTGGGTGTCGACGTCGGCGTGGTCGTCACCGACACGTTCGGGCGGCCGTGGCGCGAGGGGCAGACGGATGTGGCGATCGGCGCCTCGGGCGTGCGCGTCCTGGAGGATCTGCGCGGCGGTCTCGACACGTTCGGCAATCCGCTCGGGGTGACCGTCACGGCCGTCGGGGACGAACTGGCCGCGGCGGGCGAGCTCGTCAAGGGCAAGGCGTCCGGCCTGCCCGTCGCCGTCGTACGCGGGCTGCCGCAGCACGTGCTGGAGCGGCGGTCCGCGCCGGGCGCGGAGGAGCCGCCGCACGCGGAAGAGCCCGTCGCCGACTCGGCGCGGGCGCTCGTACGGGACGCCGCGCAGGACATGTTCCGGCTGGGCACCTCCGAGGCCGTACGGGAAGCGCTCGCGCTGCGCCGTACCGTCCGGGAGTTCACGTCCGAGCCGGTGGACGGCGGTTCCGTGCGCCGGGCCGTCGACGCCGCGGTGACGGCGCCGGCCCCGCACCACACGACCCCGTGGCGCTTCGTGCTGCTGGAGTCCCCGGAGTCGCGGCTGCGGCTGCTCGACGCGATGCGCGAGCAGTGGATCGCGGACCTGCGCGCGGACGGCAAGAGCGAGGAGAGCATCGCCAAGCGGGTCCGGCGCGGGGACGTACTGCGGAACGCTCCCTATCTCGTGGTCCCGTGCCTCGTGGCGGACGGCTCGCACGACTACCCGGACGCACGGCGGTCCGCGGCGGAGCGCGAGATGTTCGTCGTCGCGTGCGGTGCGGGCATCCAGAACTTCCTGGTGGCGCTGGCGGGCGAGCAGCTGGGCTCGGCGTGGGTCTCGTCGACGATGTTCTGCCGGGACGTGGTGCGCGGCGTGCTCGGGCTGCCCGGCGACTGGGACCCGATGGGCGCCGTGGCCGTCGGGCACCCGGCGGCACCGCCGCGGCGCCGGCCGCCGCGCTCGGGCAGCGACTTCACCGAGGTGCGCTGAGGGCGCTGGGCGCCGGGTCAAAGGTGCGTCAGAGGTGCGTCAGAGGCGCGCGATGTCGCCGACGGGGAACCGCGGTTGACGCCGTGCCGGTGCCCGCCCCGCGAGCAGGATCAGCCGCGCGGCGCGGTGCCGCTGTCCCTCGTACGGGGCGAGCAGCTCCAGCATTCCGGCGTCGTCGGTGTCCCGCGCACCGGTCAGCGAGTAGCCGACGATGCGCGGCAGATGGAGATCTCCGACGGTCAGCGCGTCGGGGTCGCCGTTGCTGCGCTGGAGGGTCTCGGCTGCCGTCCACGGGCCCACGCCGGGGATGAGCTGCAACCTCCGCATCGCCTCCGCCAGCTCCATCGACGCGGCCTCCTCCAGGCGCGGCGCACGCTGCGCGGCCCGTATGACGGCGGCGGAACGCTTGCTGTCGACGCCCGCCCGGTGCCACTCCCAGGACGGGATGCGGCACCAGGTGCGGACGTCCGGCATGACGTACAGGTTCTCGTGCGGACCGGGCGCGCGCTCCCCGTACCGGCGCACCAGGAGCCGCCATGCGCGGTACGCCTCATGGGTGGTCACCTTCTGCTCCAGCACCGACGGGATCAGCGCCTCCATGACGAGCCCGGTGCGCGGCAGCCGCAGCCCCGGGTGGCGCCGGTGGGCCTCCCTCGTCAGCCGGTGGTGCGGCACGAAGGCTGACGGGTCGTCGTCCGCGCCCAGCAGGGCGGGCAGCCGGTCGAGGCACCACTCGCCGCCCGGTCCCCAGGCCTGTGCGCGTACGGCCGCTGTCGCCGCGTCAGCCGTGATGCACAGCGCCGCCGGACCGGCCGGAGTGCGGGTCGCCCGCCAGACGGCGCCGCCCTCGGTGCGGTAGCAGGGGTCGTACGGCCCGCGCCGCAGCACGCGCAGGTTGCTCCGCAGGTCGTACGACGCGGGCGCGGTCCAGGTACGGGTGGCGGTGTCGGGCACGCCCGACAGGGTATGCGTGCGGCGCTCACCGCACCCCGGGAGGGCCGCAAGCGGACATCTCACGGGGGCGGAGGATCAACGGCATCGGGGGCCGGACGGACGGGCGGTCACTGGTCGGACGAGAAGCGCACCGCGCCCGGCGGAATGTGCGCGCCGCACCACACGCGGATGCCGTCGCGCAGCTCGTTGCCCTCGCCGACCACGGCTCCGTCGCCCACCACGGCACCGTCGAGCACGGCGGCCGAACCGATGCGGGCGCCCGCGCCGATCAGCGAGTCCCGTACGTCGGCGCCGGGTTCGATGACGGCGCCGTCGAGCACGGCCGATCCGTCGACCCGCGCACCGGCGCCGACCGACGCGCCGGCGCCCACGACCGTCCCGCCCGTGAGCTTGGCGTCGGGGGCCACGCGCGCGGAGTCCAGCACGAGCCGGTCGCCGCAGCGGCCCGGCACGGCGGGCGAGGGCGCCCTGCCGAGCACGAGGTCGGCGGAGCCGCGTACGAACGCCTGCGGCGTGCCCAGGTCGAGCCAGTAGGTGGAGTCGACCATGCCCTGAAGATGCGCGCCGGCGGTGAGCAGGCCGGGAAAGGTCTCGCGCTCGACCGAGACCGGACGGCCCGCGGGGATGGCGTCGATGACCGCGCGGTCGAAGACGTACGCGCCCGCGTTGATCTGGTCGGTGACGATCTCCTCGGGCGTCTGCGGCTTCTCCAGGAAGGCGGTGACGCGCCCGTCCCCGTCCGTGGGGACCAGACCGTACGCACGCGGATCGTCGACGCGGGTGAGGTGGAGGGAGACGTCGGCTCCGGTCCGCGTGTGTGTGGCGACGAGCTCGCCGATGTCGAGCCCGGTGAGGATGTCGCCGTTGAAGATGAGCACCGGGTCGGACGGCGAGGAGTGCAGCCGCTGCGCGACGTTGCGGATCGCTCCGCCCGTGCCGAGCGGCTCCTCCTCCGTGACGTACTCCAGGTGCAGCCCCAGCTGCGAGCCGTCGCCGAAGTACGGCTCGAAGACCTCCGCCAGATAGGAGGTCGCCATCACCACGTGGTCGACACCGGCGGCGCGCGCTCTCGCGAGCTGGTGGGTGAGGAAGGGCACGCCCGCCGCCGGCACCATCGGCTTCGGCGTGTGCACGGTCAGCGGACGCAGCCGGGTGCCCTTGCCCCCGACCAGGAGGATCGCTTCTGTCACCGGTTTGTCTTCGCTTCCTGACTGACGGAGGAGGCCTGAGCCGGGTGGTCGGCGATCAGTTTATGCAGCGGCGCCGGGCCGTGCCCCGGCCCGGCGCCGTGCCCGCGCGCGTCCGTTGCCGCGTGCGTGCCCGAGGCCGGGCCGACGTCCGAGGCCCCGTCCGAGGCCCGTCCGAGTCCGCGTCAGCGGCGGCCCTGGAGCCGTCCCGCCTCCGTCCGTACGCCGGGGAGTTCGCGGTAGAGCTTCTCGCCGGGGCACTCCGTGGTGAACCCGTCGCGGTGGCCCGAGACGGCGTTGAGCGTCGCCCTGCTGCCCTTCTTGTACTTGGTGCCGCCGTCCGACGTCAGCGTCACCTTGCCGCTCGCGTCGACGCCGTGCACGCCGAGCTTCCAGGCCGTCAGCTCGGAGAGCGCGCGCCTTACGGCCTTCGAGGGCACCGTCGTGGAGTACGTGCCGAGGACCGCGATCCCGGTGGTGTCCGCGTTGAAGCCCAGCGTGTGGGCGCCCATCACCGGTTTGGCCACGCCGCCGGCGCGGCCCTCGTAGATCTTGCCGCACTTGTCGACGAGGAAGTTGTATCCGATGTCGCGCCAGTGACTGCTCTCCACGTGGTAGCGGTAGATGCCGCGGATGATCGCCGGCACGTCCCCGCAGCTGTAGTCGTTCGTCTCGGCCGAGTGGTGTACGAAGGCCGCCTTCACGGTCCTGCTGTACGTGAACTCCCGCTCGCGCAGCGTCTCGTCGGCGCCCCAGCCCTTGCGGGTGACGATCTGCGGGCGCGGTCCGATGCGGCTGTCCTCCGCGCGGTCCTGCTTCGAGGGGGTCGCGTCCGCGGCCTCGTCGCCGTACGTGGAGCGCGTGTCCGCCCTGTTGAGTTCGGGCAGCACTCCGCCGGGGCGCTTCTCGGGGTCGTCGCCGTCCCGGGCGTGCCGGGTGCCGCCGGCGCGCGAGGAGGCGCCGGGCGACTTGCCGGGGTCGACGAGTTCGAGGCGCGCGCCCGCGGGCAGTCCGGCCTCCGCGGCCTGCTTCCCGCGCGACGTCCCTCTCGCCTCCGCCCCGTCGGCCTCCGTACCGCTCGCGCTCGTCCGGTCCGAGCCGGGCATGATCCGTACGCGCACGGCCGTCGAGTCGCCGACCCACAAGGGGGCGGTGGCCCCGAGCGCCTTCGCGCCGGAGCGGTCGCGCTCGCCGGGCTCCGGGCTGCCGTCGCCGTGAGTGTCCAGCGTCCGCCACGCGGACCACTTGCCGGTGCCCCCGGCCCGCGACTGCACCTGGAGCCGCCCCGGCGGTACGGCGCCCGGGTCGTCCCAGACCACGCCCACGAGCGAGAAGGGCTTCACCTTCCGGGAGGTCACGCGTCTCCCGCCCGACGGGTCGTCCTCCCACTTGGAGAGCAGCTTGTCGCCCGAGCGGGTTCCCTCACCGCGGGGCCGGAGCGAGAGCGACTGGGTGCTGCCGGGGACGGAACCGCCGTCCTCCGCGGCGGCACGGTCGCCTCTCTGCGCGCCGCCGGGCCCGCGGGGGGCTGCCGGGGGTGCGGCGTCCTCGGCGGATGTCGAGCGCTTGCCGGACAGCATGGATTGGGCGGACTCGGTGGGCGCGAGCGGCAACAGCAGAGCTCCTGCACACGCGGCACCGATCGTGGTGACTAGTAGTGCTCGCATGACGCGATCGTGCACATAGGCACAGTTATCTGTCTATTCGGACAAAATGGCACAGCTGATGCTCCGTCCGATACCTGGTGTCACGCTCCGTCAGCGCGCGAGGGGACCGCTGGGCACCGGTTCGCGCACGGCTACTCCGGCGGCCGCGCGGAATCCCGCCCGCGTAGGCTTACCGGGTGAGCACTCCACCACGCACCCCCGCCGACCTGCTGGGTTCCGCGCTCGGCCAGGACCCCGGGCGTCCGCTTGTGACGTTCTACGACGACGCCACCGGGGAACGCGTCGAGCTCTCCGTCGCCACCTTCGCCAACTGGACGGCGAAGACCGCCAATCTGCTCCAGGACGAGCTGGCCACCGAGCCGGGCGACAGGCTCGCCCTGCTGCTGCCCGCGCACTGGCAGACGGCCGTGTGGCTGCTGGCCTGCTCCTCGGCGGGCGTCGTCGCCGATGTGCAGGGCGATCCGGCGGCCGCCGCGCTCGTCGTCAGCGGCCCGGACTCCCTGGAGGCGGCACGCGCGTGCGGCGGCGAGCGCGTCGCGCTGAGCCTGCTTCCGCTCGGGGCGCGCTTCCCGGAGCGGCCCGCCGGGTTCGTCGACTACGCGGCCGAAGTGCCGGGCCAGGGCGACCAGTTCATGCCGTACGCACCCGTCGGCGCCGACGACCCTTTTCTCCTTCCGCCCGGCGCGCAGACGCCGCTCACCGGAGGCGAGGCCGTAGAGCGCGCGCTGGCGGACGCGGAGTCGCTCGGCCTGTCGGCCGGCTCGCGGGTTCTCTCACTCCGTCCGTACGACAGCTGGGACGGGCTCAGCGCCGGGCTGCTGGCACCGCTGGCCGTCGGCGGATCGGTCGTACTGTGCCGCAACTCCGCGGGCCTGGACGCCGCTGCTCTCGGCAAACGCGGCGAGGACGAGCGCGTCACCCACACCATCGACTGAGCGGGGCTTCCGACCCGCCCCCTCCTCCCCGTGCGTCCCGGCACGGTCAGCGATGATCGGCAGTATTCAGCGATGATCAGCAGCGATCAGCGCTGCGTACAACCTTGTACGGGTTTCGGGCGTCTGCCTACGTGACCGGCGCCCACACGCCTGTACGCGTCCCGCATGCGCCGCCGAGACCACGAGGGATGACGCAGACGTGACCGATTCCGGGAGCGACGACGACAGAGCGACCGAGCACGGCAGTACGCACACCGCTGCCCCGGCGTCTCCGCGCCGCCACCGACGCCGCCTGCTGCGGCTGGCCTCGCTGGCCGCCTCGGTGCTGGTCCTCGCCGCGGCCGGCGTCGGCTGGACCCTCTACAACAAGCTCGACGGCAACATCCGTACGGACGTCGGCACCGCGAGGGAGCTCAAGCACTACGAAGCTCAGCGCCCCCAGCCCTCCACCGGCGAGGCCGAGAACATCCTGCTCATCGGCTCCGACAGCCGCAGCGGCGGCAACAGCGCATACGGGCGCGACGGCGGCGGGCAGCGGTCGGACACCGCGATCCTGCTGCACATCTCCGCGGACCGCCGCAGCGCGACCGGCGTCTCGCTCCCCCGGGACCTGATGGCCGAGATCCCCGCGTGCACGGGCCGGGACGGCAGGCGTACGCACGCGCGCTTCGCGCAGTTCAACACCGCGTTCCAGACCGGGGGCGCCGCGTGCGCGATCCGTACCGTCGAGACGCTCGCGGACCTGCGCGTCGACCACCACCTCGTGGTCGACTTCACCGGCTTCAAGTCCCTGGTCGACACCGTCGGCGGCGTCGAGGTCTGCCTCCCCGGCGCGGTCCGCGACCGGGACGCCAAGCTCGAACTCCCCGCGGGGCGGCAGGTTCTGGGCGGAGAGGACGCCCTCGGCTACGTACGCGCGCGGCACGGGCTCGGAAACGGCAGCGACACAGATCGCATGAGCCGGCAGCAGCAGTTCCTCGGATCACTGGTGAAGAAAGTACGGAGTAATGGTGTCCTGCTGAATCCGGCGAAGCTCTATCCCGTACTGCACTCCGCGACCTCCGCGGTGACCGCTGACGAAGGGCTGGATTCCCTGAGCGAGCTGTACGAACTCGCGCGCGGCGTACGGAATGTCCCGGAGGATCAGGTGCGCTTTCTCACCGTCCCGCGGAAGTCGTACAGACTCGACAAGAATCGCGACGAACTGGTGCAGCCGGACGCCGACAGGCTCTTCTCACAACTGCGCCAGGACCGGCCCGTACAGGTCGGCGGACGGAGCGGCGACGACGCCGCAGGCAGCGAGGACGCCAAGGCCGGGACCGGGCAGGAGACTTCCGGAGACGCAGATCAGGGAGGCAGGAACCAAGGCGGCGGAGCCGCCGTCAGATCCTCGGTGCGCCAGGGGCCGCAAAGCCCCGCACCGGAAGGCACCGGCCGGCCCGGGGAACCGGCGCCGGTCTACCGCGGAACGACCGCGGCCCGTGATGTCTGCCGTACATGACATCTACACCGGTGACCGCGCTGGGATTGGGGCGAATTGACCACTTCTGAGCCCGTGGAAATTGTCACCGCCGTCGCTCGCCGCCGAACCTGGCGGATAGTGTGGCCGCTTCGGTCCGCCCTGACAGGGCGACGCCAGGCGGCAAATGGAGGACTTACGCAATCGTGAACGCGCAAGGCCGTGGGCACGCGGGAGATGTCGATCCCGCGGATCAGTGGGTGTTCGATCCGAGCACCGGCAGCTACAAGCTGCGACTGAACCCTGTTGCCGGAGACTCCCGGAGTCGTTCGGCCAGCAGCCGTCCCGACGCGCCGCGCCAGAGCAGAGCGTCGGCCGCCGAGGGAGTGGAGCCCCGGCTTCCTTCGCAGCGCCGCCGCGGGAGCCGGGCGCAGCCTCCGCCGCCGCCGGCGGGCCACGGGCGCCGCAAGCGCAGGCCGGGCCCGTCGAGGAAGCAGAAGGTTCTGCGCTGGGGCGCCGGGACTCTGGGGCTGATAGTGGTCGCCGGGGGCGTCGCGGGCTATTTCCTGTACGACCACTTCAACGGGAACATCGACAAGGTCGACGTCGGCAAGAGCAACGCGGCGGTGACCGACGGTCCGGTGAACATACTCGTCCTCGGCACCGACTCCCGTAAGGGCAAGGGCAACGCCGGCTACGGCGACAACGCCAGCGTCGGCCACGCCGACACGACGTTCCTCTTCCACGTCTCCAAGGACCGCACCAACGCGACCGCGCTGTCCATCCCGCGCGACATGATCACCGACATCCCGAACTGCCCCACGAAGCAGAAGGACGGCTCGACGAAGAGCATCCCGGGCCAGCAGCAGGCGCGGTTCAACACCAGCCTCGGCCAGTCCGGCCGCGACCCCGGCTGCACCTGGCGCACCGTCGAGAAGATGACCGGTGTCAAGATCAACCACTTCATGATGGCCGACTTCAACGCCGTCAAGGAGCTCTCCAGCGCCGTCGGCGGCGTGCAGGTGTGCACCGCGAAGCCCATCAAGGACCCCAAGTCGCATCTGAACCTCGCGGCCGGGAAGCACGTCGTGAAGGGCGAGCAGGCCCTGGCGTTCGTACGCACGCGGCACTCGATCGGCTTCGGAAGCGACCTGGACCGCATCAAACTCCAGCAGCAGTTCCTGAGTTCGATGATCCGGAAGATGAAGTCCGGTGACACGCTCAGCGACCCGTCCAAGCTGTTCGACCTCGCCAACGCCATGACCAAGGCGCTGACGGTCGACACCGGCATCGGCACCGTCGGGAAGCTGACCGACCTCGCCAAGGACCTTCAGCGGGTCGACATCAAGAACATCACCTTCGCCACCGTCCCGGTCGTGGACAACCCTGACGACCCGGCAACCGTCGTACTGGACGAGGCGAAGGCAGAGCCCCTCTTCAAGATGGTGCAGGCGGACAAGTCGCTCACCAAGACGAAGAAGGGCTCGAAGGGGAAGGAGCCGGCGAAGGCGGAGAAGGTACCGGCGTCGCAGGTGCGCGTGGATGTGAGCAACGGCGGCGGCCCGGTGGGCGCGGCCCAGGAGACGGTGGACTGGCTTCAGAACGACAAGGGTGTCGGGCTGTCGACGAACGCGGGCAACGCGCCGTCCCAACTGTCCAAGACCACGCTGGAGTTCTCCTCCAGCCAGGCCGGGCAGGCGGCCACGCTCGCCGAGATGATGGGGCTGCCGAAGTCGGCCATGAAGCAGAGTTCGAGCGTCGGCAAGGCGATGAAGCTCACGCTGGCCAAGGACTTCACCAAGGCGGGAGAGCCGGTCTCCGCGCCCGAGAAGGCGCCGGACGGCGTCCAGAACGTCAAGGCGAACGACAAAAAGGTGTGCGCGAAGTGACGTACGTGCCCTCCGGGCGCCGTGACCGGGCGCCCCGGCGCGACGCACACACCGCGTGAGGACGAAACGGGGGAGGTCCCGTGCGGCATCACAACGGCACCAACGGTGACCGGGGCATGCAGGGCGGCGCGCGCGTGCGCGACCGCCGGTGGGACTCGGAGTACGAAGCGGGCCGCGTGCCGCGACAGCGACAGCGGTACTCACAGACAGGCGGCGGCGGTATGGATCCGGGCGACTACGGCGGCGGAGGAGACGAGGGCGGAGGCAGCCCTCCTCCGCGTAAGAAGAGACGCGTCCTGCGGTGGTTCACCGTCTGCCTGTCCCTGCTGATACTCGCCACCGCGGGAGCGGGCTACTTCTACATCGAGCATCTGAACGGCAACCTCGGCAAAGACGTCCTCAACCTCGGCGACAGCAAGCTCGACAAGAGCAATCCGAACGCCGCCGGGCAGACGCCCATGAACATCCTGCTGCTGGGCTCCGACTCCCGGCAGTCCAAGAAGAACGTCCAACTCGGCGGGGCCAGCGGCGACCGCGAGCGGCCACCCCTGGCCGACGTACAGATGCTGCTGCACGTCTCGGCCGACCGCAGCAACATGTCGGTGATCTCCGTCCCGCGCGACACCAAGGCGACGATCCCCAAGTGCACGGACCCCGACGACCAGAAGGTCTACGAGGAGACCACCGACAAGATCAACACGAGCCTCCAGCACGGCGGTCCCGGCTGCACGGTCGCCACCTGGGAAGAGCTGACCGGCATCCCGATCGACCACTTCATGATGATCGACTTCGCCGGCGTGGTCTCGATGGCGGACGCGGTCGGCGGCGTGCCCGTGTGCGTGAACAACAACGTGTACGACCCGCAGTCCAAGCTCCGGCTGAAGAAGGGCAACTCCGTCGTACGGGGCGAGCAGGCCCTGCACTGGCTGCGCACCCGCCACGGCTTCGGTGACGGCACCGACATCGGCAGGGCCCGCGCCCAGCACATGTACATGAACTCGATGGTCCGGCAGCTGAAGTCCGGCACGAAGCTCTCCGACCCGGGACAGATGCGCGACCTCGCCGAGGCGGCCACGAAGGCGCTCACCGTCGACGAAGGCCTCGGCAGCGTGAAGAAGCTCTACGACCTCGGAAACGACCTCAAGCGCGTCCCGACCAAGCGCATCACCATGGCGACGATGCCCTGGCAGTACGCGCCCGGCGGCTACGTCGTGCCGAAGAAGGGCGACGCCGACGACACCTTCTCGCTGATCCGGAACGACATCGCCCTGGACGGCAGGGACAAGAAGAAGGCCTCGGCCGACAAGCCCGAGCCGAGCGAGCCGTCGGCACCCAAGTCCGAGATCCCCGTACGCGTGATGAACGGCACCGGAAGCGCGCTCCAGCCGCCGGTGAGCGGGCGCGCGGGCGTCATCTCCGAACAGCTCGGACGCAGGGGCTTCGCGCAGGCCACGGCCGACCAGACGCCCAAGTCCCAGGCGGACACGACGATCAGCTACCAGCGTGAGGGCGAGCGCGGCGACGCGCTCGCGGTCGCCAAGGCGATCGGGCTGCCGGAGAGCGCCGTCAAGCACTCCAGCGGCGTGCAGGGCGTGACGCTTGTGATCGGCGGCGACTGGCGCGAGGGCACGGTCTATCCGAAGGGCGCCGCCGGAGGAGGCTCCGGCAAGAAGAAGGAGAACAAGGCCCCGGACAGCGCCGACGCGCTGCGCGGTGACAACGACAAGGCCTGCATGGAGGTCAACCCCTCCTACGTGTGGTGATCCGGCGGACGTGACGAGAGAGAGGGAGGGGGCGGCCACCGAAGCGGCCGCCCCCTCCCTCTCTCTCGTCTTGCGATTCTCGCGACTATCGCGAGGTGAGGTCACTGCGTCGCGGGCACCGGCTCCCTGCGGGAGGCGATCACCTTGCGCGCCAGCTTCCGCGGGCTCGTCAGGAACCCCCATCCCCACGACATGTGCATCGTGGCCAGCGCGACGGGAATCCACGCGCGGCTCCTCAACCCCAGCCCCTTGCCCGCGGGCAGCGACCCGAGGACGACGGCCGCCAGATATCCGCCCGGCACCACGAACCCCAGAGGTATCCCCGCCAGCCCGGCGCCCGTGCCCAGCGCGATCGCGCACAGCGCCACGGGCGGCGCGAGATAGCGCAGATTGATCGACCCGGGGTGGTAGCGCGCGACGACATGGCGCCAACGCCCGTAGTTCCGGTACTGCTTGGCCAGCGCGCGGACGCCGGGCCGCGGCCGGTACTCGACCTTCAGCTCCGGCGAGAACCAGACCAGACCTCCCGCCGCGCGGATCCGGAAGTTCAGCTCCCAGTCCTGTGCGCGGATGAACTCCTCGTTGTAGCCGCCCTGTTGCTCCAGTACGTCACGGCGGAAGACCCCGAGGTACACGGTCTCGGCCTCGCCGGCGCTGCCGCCCGTGTGGAACGCGGCGTTGCCGACGCCGATCTTCGACGTCATCGCGGCGGCGACGGCCCGCTCCCAGTCGTTCTCCCCCTCGGCGTGCATGACGCCGCCGACGTTGGCGGCACCGGTCTCCGACAGCAGCCGCACGGCCGTGGCGATGTACCCGGGCGAGAGCATCCCGTGCCCGTCCACGCGCACCACCACCGGATGCCGGGAGGCCTTGATGGCGGCGTTCAGCGCCGCAGGCGTGCGGCCGCTGGGATTGGGCACCGTGTGCACGCGGGGATCCTCGGCGACCAGTTCCGCCGCGATCTCGTCCGTACGGTCCTCGGAGGGACCGAGAGCGATGACGACCTCCAGCTCACCGTCGTATTCCTGCTGGAGGATGTGCTTGACGGAGCTGCGCAGGTGCCGTTCCTCGTTGAGGACGGGCATGATCACCGAGACCGCGGGCAGCTCCGCGCTCGAGGAAGTCCAATCAGTCACCTGTTCACGTTACCTCGACGGGAAGAGGCCCCCGCACGCCAGCCGGGTGCCCTGGGATCGTGGGACGGCGTGGGTTCAAGTGCCGCCGATCGTATCGCCCTACGGTATGGCAATGCGCGCGGAAGCACACAAAAACGGCCGCAAGCCCCGGTGGGGGGTACGCCTGGCAACGGCGCTCTCCGTGCTGGTGCTGGGGGCGAGCGGCGTGGGTCATCTGATGGTGAGCGGGCTCGACTCGGACGTGAGCCGGGTCGATCCCTTCCAGGGGCTCACCGACCGGCCGCGGGACACCGGCGGTGTCAACTTCCTTGTCGTAGGCACCGACCGGCGCGACAAACTCTCGCACGAGGCGCGGCAGAAGTACCGCCTCGGCGGCTCCGCGTGCGACTGCACCGACACCCTGATGCTCGTGCACCTCTCGGCCGGGCACGACCGCGCCAGCGTCGTCAGCCTCCCCCGCGACTCGTACACGAGGCTTCCCGCGCACACCGACTCGGAGGGCAGACGCCATCCGCCACAGCCGGCGAAGCTCAACTCGGCCTACGCGCGCGGCGGTGCGCATCTGACCGTCAGCGCCGTCGAGGGCATGACGGGCATCCATATCGACCACTATCTGGAGGTCGACTTCACCAGCTTCATGCGCACCGTCGACGTGCTGGGCGGGGTGCCGGTCTGCACGGAGAAGTCGCTCAGCGATCGCTACTCGGGCCTGGAACTGCCCGCGGGCACCACCAACCTCGACGGCGGCCGCGCGCTTCAGTACGTACGGGCACGGCACCTCGGCGACGGCTCCGACCTGGGAAGGATGCAGCGGCAGCAGCACTTCCTCGCCGCGGTCATCCAGAAGGCGACCGACAGCGGCGTCCTGATGAACCCCTCGAAGCTGAGGGAAGTCGCCTCCACCGTGCTCGACTCCGTACGCGCCGACGACGGGCTCGGCAGCGCGCAGATGCTCGAACTCGGGCGCGCGCTGCGGCGCTTCGACTCGGGCTCCTCGGAGTTCGTCTCCGTCCCCGTCGAGGACGCCGACTACCGGGCCCCGAAGCTCGGCTCGACCGTGAAGTGGGACAAGCGGAAGGCCGACAGGCTCTTCGCCGCCCTGCGGGACGACAAGCCGCTGACGCCGCAGAAGCCCCGGGACACCGAGCGGGCCGGGGGCTCAGGTGGGAAGAAGTCCGCGGGGGACGCGGCGCCCGCGGTGGTCGTCGGCATTCCGCCGGCCGGCATCCAGGTGCAGGTGGACAACGGCACGCGGCGCGAAGGGCTCGCGCGCGGCGTGGAGAAGAAGCTGCGCGGCACCGGCTTCGCCACGACGGGCGAGGCGGGGGCGGCGGAGCGCGACGACGTCTCCCGTACGACCATCGCGTACGACCCGCGCTGGGACCGCTCGGCGCGAACGCTCGCCAAGGCCCTGCCGGGCGCCAGGCTGGAGGCGGAGCCCGACCGGGGGCCCGTGATGCGGGTGACCGTGGGCGCGAAGCACCACAACGTGCGGAAGGTGCGCGTCGGTTCGCCCTCGGCCGAGGCGCCGTCGTCGGACTCCGGCGCTCCGGGCCACGGCGCCGTCAAGGGCGGCGAGCGGGCCTCCTGCGCCTGACGGGCGGGGCCGGGGAGCGCGTCCTGCGAACCGGGTCGCCGGCCGCCGGCCGCCGTCGCGGCCACGCCGTACGGAAGAAGCTCAGACTCCGGGCTCCCGAGCGGGCTGCTCGCGCTGTTCGCGCTGCTTGCGCGCCCGCAGCTCCTTGATCGCGCGGCGGCTGGCCAGCCGGTGGGTGCGGCGGATCTGCGCCTCCTGGTGGCGGCGCTTGTCCTCCTCGGTCTCCGGCAGGACCGGAGGCACGGGGCGGGGCCTGCCGTCGGCGTCGACGGCGGCGAAGACGAGGTATGCCGAGCCGACGTGGGTGGCGGGAGCCGCCTCGTTCCACCGCTCGGCCAGCACGCGCACGCCGACCTCCATCGAGGAGCGGCCCGTCCAGTTGACCTGCGCCTTGACGTGGACGAGGTCGCCGACGCGCACCGGCTCCAGGAAGACCATCTCGTCCATGGAGGCCGTGACCGCGGGGCCCCCGGAGTGGCGGCCCGCGACCGCTCCCGCGGCGTCGTCCACGAGCTTCATGATCACGCCGCCGTGCACGGTGCCGAGGAGGTTGGTCTCGTTGCCCGACATGATGTGCGAGAGCGTGGTCCGGGACGCGGATGTGGGCTTGCCCTGCGGGCCGCCCTCCGCGGCGGATGCCTGGTCGGTCATGGGCTCCACCCTAGAACCCGCCTCGAAGTGACCGGTCGGTGGCCGGATAGGGGACGAACGGTGCCTTTGCATCAGAACAGCTACAGCATCTGTCCGATCTCGCCCCCGGGCTGTGTTCCTCCGGGCGGGTCAAGGCAGACTGCCCTCCATGAGTGATTGGCCCGGTGCATGGAACGACTCGCACGACAGGTACGGCAGCCCGCGAGCCCACAGAGGCGCGCCGCCGCAGTCGAGAGGCGGCTATGACGCGGGCTACGGCGGGCAGCCGGGGTACTACGAGGACCCGGCCCCCGGCTATGACTCGGGTTACAGCGACGGGCGCGTCTACGGCGGCGGCAGCCGCGGTTACGACGACTACGACGGCTACTCCCAGTACGACGACGTGCCGCGGAGGCGGCGCGGCCCGCGCTTCAAGACGGTGCTGATATCGCTCGTCGTGATCCTGCTGGCGTGGTCGATCGGCACCTACTTCTGGGCCGACTCCAAGCTTCGCCGCGAGGTCGACCTCAGCATCGTCGAGGACCGGCCGGAGACCGGCACGGGCACCAATTACCTGATCGTCGGGTCCGACAGCCGCGAGGGCCTGTCCGCGCAGGAGAAGAAGGACCTGCACACGGGCTCGGCCGCGGGCAAGCGCACCGACTCGATGATGATCCTGCACGTCGGCGACGGCGCCCCGACGCTGATCTCGCTGCCGCGTGACTCGTGGATCACGATCCCGCCGTTCACCGGCTCCGAGTCGGGCAAGCACTTCGACCGCACCCAGCAGACCAAGCTGAACGCCGCCTACTCGCAGGACGGCGCCCCGCTTCTGGTGCGTACGGTCGAGCACAACACCGGCCTGAAGATCGACCACTACGCGGAGATCGGTTTCGGCGGCTTCGCCAAGATCGTGGACTCGGTCGGCGGCGTCGAGATGAAC
Source organism: Streptomyces winkii (assembly GCF_032248595.1). NCBI lineage: Bacteria > Bacillati > Actinomycetota > Actinomycetes > Kitasatosporales > Streptomycetaceae > Streptomyces > Streptomyces winkii. The sequence continues at coordinate 37,346 of NZ_JASTTH010000005.1, forward strand.
ATCCCGCAGGACATCAAGGACAAGAACTCCGGCGCGGACTTCAAGAAGGGCAAGCAGACGCTCGACGGCAAGCAGGCCCTCTCCTTCGTCCGCAACCGGCACGCGGGGACCGGGGACAGCGACCTCGGCCGTACGAAGAACCAGCAGAAGTTCCTGGCCGCCCTGGCGAACCAGACGGCGACCCCCTCGACGATCCTCAACCCCTTCCGGCTCTACCCCACGCTGGGCGCGGGCCTGGACACCCTGGTGGTCGACAAGGACATGAGCCTGTGGAACCTGGGGTCGATGTTCTTCGCGATGAAGGACGTCAACAGCGGCGAGGGCAAGCGCATGAACATGCCGACCTCCACGACCCAGCAGGGCCCCGCGGGCTCGCTGCTCTGGGACAAGGCCAAGGTCAAGCAGCTGACTCAGCAGCTGAAGAACGACGAGCCCGTCACCGTCACCTCGGTGCGGTGACGCCGGCGGCTCAGTCGCAGGCGCACAGACAGAACGGGTGCCCGGCAGGGTCCAGATAGACGCGGAAGCCACGCTTCCCGCCGTCGTCGTCCTGGATCAGCCGGGCACCCAGTTCGATGACCTCTTTCTCCGCCTCGTCCAGGCGCTCCCTCGGCACGTCCAGATCGAGGTGGAGCTGCTGGGCGTGCTCCACGCTGGGCCACTGCGGCGGGATGAATCCGGGTGACTCCTGGAAGGAGAGCCGCTGCCCGCCGGGGCCGGTGACGTCCACCCACTTCTCCGTCCCGTCCGGGTCGACGGTCCAGTCGAGGACCTGTGCGTAGAACTCGGCGAGGCGCTTGGTGTCCGGACAGTCCAGAACCACGGTCTGCATGGAGGCGATGGCCATTGTTACCCCTTGAAGTGGTTTACCGGTAACGCTCTTGGTTACCAGATGATGCCGTTTCATCGGTAACGTTGCAAGGGTGACCGACCGATCGCCCCCGGAAGCCCTCGTCCTGGTGCAGGAGCTCACGAACACACTCGACGTCGAGACGGGTGAGGACGCACTCTCCGCGCCGGGCGGCGTCGCCGAGTTCGCACGCCGTCACGGGATCGAGGGACTGGGCGGCGACGACGCCGCGGCGCACGAGCTCGCCGTGCTGTGCGAGCTGCGCGAGGCGCTGCGCTCCGCGTGCCTCGCGCACACGGGCACGGACATGCCGCACGGCGCGTCCGAGGCGCTGCGCCGCCGTCTCGAGGACGCCCCGCTCGTCGTCGCCGTGGACGAGGCGGGGCGTGCGGCCCTGCGCCCCGCGGAGGGGCTGACGGGTCTTCCGCTGCTGACGGCCCGCATCGCCGTGGGCATCGCCACGGCGGAGGCGGACGGGACGTGGCAGCGCCTCAAGGCGTGCGAGGCGCACGACTGCCTGTGGGTCTTCTACGACCGCAGCCCGGCGGGCCGGGGCCGCTGGTGCTCGATGGCGGTGTGCGGGAGCCGCGCCAAGATGCGGACCTACCGCGCGAAGCGCACGAGTTAGCCGCCGCGCGGCTACATGGGGCCGGGTGGGCCGGGTCTTACGCCGTGGGCCGGCCCAGCGCGCGGAACTTCCAGTTCTCCTTGCGCCACACCGCCGGATCGAGGGTGTTGCGCCCGTCCAGCACGCGCCGCACCGCGACGACCTCGCCGAGGGCCGCCGGGTCGAGCTGCTGGAACTCGCGCCACTCCGTCAGATGCAGTACGACGTCCGAGCCGCGCACCGCCTCCAGCGCGCTGGGCGCGTAGCGCAGGGTCGGGAAGAGCGCGCGGGCGTTCTCCATGCCCTTGGGGTCGTAGACCGTCACCTGTGCGCCCTGGAGATGCAGCTGCCCGGCGACGTTCAGCGCGGGCGAGTCCCGTACGTCGTCGGAGTCCGGCTTGAACGTGGCGCCCAGGACGCCGATGCGCGTGCCCAGCAGGGTGCCGCCCACCGCTTCCCGCGCCAGCTCGACCATCTGCGCCCGGCGCCGCATGTTGATGGAGTCGACCTCGCGCAGGAAGGTCAGCGCCTCGGACGCGCCCAGCTCGCCCGCGCGGGCCATGAACGCGCGGATGTCCTTCGGGAGGCAGCCGCCGCCGAAGCCGATGCCGGCGCGCAGGAACTTCCGCCCGATGCGGTCGTCGTGCCCTATGGCCTCGGCGAGCTTCACCACGTCGCCGTCCGCGGCCTCGCACACCTCGGCCATCGCGTTGATGAAGGAGATCTTCGTCGCGAGGAAGGAGTTGGCCGAGGTCTTCACCAGCTCCGCGGTCGGGAAGTCGGTGACGATGAAGGGCGAGCCCTCGGCGAGCGGCGCCGCGTACACCTCGCGCAGCTGCTGCTCCGCGCGCTCGCTGCGCACGCCGACGACGACGCGGTCCGGGTGCAGCGTGTCCTTGACGGCCAGGCCCTCCCGGAGGAACTCCGGGTTCCAGGCCAGCTCCGCCTCCTCGCCCGCGGGCGCGAGCTGCGCGAGCCGGTCCGCGAGCCGCGCGGCGCTGCCCACCGGCACCGTCGACTTGCCGACGACGAGGGCCGGACGCCTCAGATGGGGAGCGAGCGCCTCGATCGCGCTGTCGACGTAGCTCATGTCGCACGCGTACTCGCCGTGCTTCTGCGGGGTGTTGACGCAGACGAAGTGGATGTCGCCGAACTCCGCCACCTCCTCGTAGGACGTGGTGAAGCGGAGCCTCCCGCTCGAATCCGGGAGATCCGCGACGTGCTTGCGCAGCAGCTCCTCGAGGCCCGGCTCGTACATCGGGGTCTCGCCGCGCTCCAGCATCGCGATCTTCTCCGGCGAGATGTCAAGGCCCAGCACCTCGAAGCCGAGTTCGGCCATGGCGGCTGCGTGCGTGGCGCCGAGGTAACCGGTGCCGATCACTGTGATCTTGAGCGGGGCCCTGTTGGCCATGGTTGGGTTGCTCCTGTATGACGACGCGGAGGGCGCTTGGAACGCTCCGGGAACGCTGCCCGCGCAGCATATCGGGGTCCGCCTGTCGCGAACCTCACGTATCCCGGGCCGGGCATCGGGCCCTAGAATTCGGTTACTTAACGGTAATTAGCAGATGCTTGACGCTCGCCGTGCCGGCACCGCAGAGCTGATGAGGAGTGAGACACCTTGGCGCCATCGGGAAAAAGCGCAGCCGCTGACTTCGGCCTCTACAGGCCGTCAGAAGAGCACGACATGCTCAGGGACTCGGTGCGCGCCCTCTCCGAGGCGAAGATCGCACCCTTCGCCACCGAGGTGGACGAGGAGGCCCGCTTCCCGCAGGAGGCCCGGGACGCGCTGGAGGCCAACGACCTGCACGCGGTGCACGTGCCCGAGGCCTACGGCGGCGCGGGCGCCGACGCCCTCGCGACCGTCATCGTCATCGAGGAGGTCGCCCGTGTGTGCGCGTCGTCCTCGCTGATCCCCGCCGTGAACAAGCTCGGGTCGCTGCCCGTCATCCTCTCCGGCTCGGAGGAGCTGAAGAAGCGGTATCTCGCGCCGCTCGCCGCGGGCGAGGCGATGTTCTCGTACTGCCTGAGCGAGCCGGACGCCGGTTCGGACGCGGGCGGCATGAAGACCAAGGCCGTGCGGGACGGCGACCACTACGTGCTCAACGGCGTGAAGCGCTGGATCACCAACGCCGGGGTCTCGGACTACTACACCGTGATGGCCGTGACCGATCCGGACAAGCGGACGAAGGGCATCTCCGCCTTCGTCGTCGAGAAGGACGACGAAGGGGTCTCCTTCGGCGCCCCGGAGAAGAAGCTGGGCATCAAGGGCTCCCCGACGCGCGAGGTGTACCTCGACAACGTCCGCATTCCTGCCGACCGCATGCTCGGCGAGGAGGGCACCGGCTTCACCACCGCCATGCTGACGCTGGACCACACGCGGATCACCATCGCCGCCCAGGCGCTCGGCATCGCGCAGGGCGCCCTCGACTACGCCAAGGGCTATGTCGCCGAGCGCAAGCAGTTCGGGAAGCCCGTCGGCGACTTCCAGGGCGTGCAGTTCATGCTGGCCGACATGGCGATGAAGCTGGAAGCGGCCCGCCAGCTGACCTACGCGGCGGCCGCCAGGTCCGAGCGCATCGCCCTCGGTGGATCCGGCGAGGACCTGACCTTCTTCGGTGCGGCCGCGAAGTGCTACGCGTCGGACGCGGCCATGGAGATCACGACGGACGCGGTCCAGCTGCTGGGCGGCTACGGCTACACGCGTGACTACCCGGTCGAGCGGATGATGCGCGACGCCAAGATCACGCAGATCTACGAGGGCACCAACCAGGTGCAGCGGATCGTGATGGCCCGCAACCTGCCGTAGCCCGGAGCCTGAAGGCGGCGTACGCAGGAGGGCGCCCCGCACGCGGACGCGCGAGGCGCCCTCGTATGTCCTTGACCGGCCCTGGCTTCACCGGAAGGTGCCCCCTGGCGTACGGGCCGCGATCCAGCTCAGCACCATCCGCTCCATGCCGGGACTGCCGAGCACCCCGCCGCCGTGCTCCGCGCCCGGCACCGTCGCCACGGTGATGTCGCCGGGCGCCATGCCGTGCCGCAACTCGGTCTCGCGCAGCGCCTCGGAGTGCTCGACGGGCACGAAGTCGTGCCGGGAGTGGATGAGCAGCATCGGCGGATCGTCGCCGCCGGAGGCGTGTTCGGTCGCGGACATGTCCCGCCAGACGCGACGGCACGTCCCGGGGTCGCGCGTCCGGCCGTCCGGCGGCCCGGCCTCCCGCGGCGTCCACTGCCCCGCACCGGGACCGGGCCGGTGCCGGCTCCCGGGCGGCGGCCCCGGCTCGCAGCCCGCCAGCCGTGCGGCGTTGGCGCGCAGCACCTGCATGCCCGCCTTGTCGCCGTCGGGTGCGTCGGACGCCGTCCAGGAGCGGTACGGGTCGACCACGGGCGAGAGGGCGACCACGCCCGCGAGGTGCAGCCGTCCGGCCCCGTACGCCCCCGCGCTCGTGGCGACCTGCCCGCCCGCCGAGGAGCCGAGGAGCACGATCCGGTGCGGGTCCACGCCGAAGCGCTCGGAGTGGCTCCGGATCCAGCGCAGTGCGCGCAGCACGTCGTCGCGCTGCGCGGGCCAGGGGGCCTCGGTGTTGGGGCGGTAGTCGAGGGTGAAGACAGCGGGGCCGGCGTGGGCGATCCGCCGGGCCCACTTGTTCCATCCGGCGGACCGGTCCTGGTACCAGAAGCCTCCGTGCACGATGACGACGCCGGTGCGGAGCGGGCCGGGCCGCGCCGGGTTCCGGTCGCCGTACGCGGTCAGCCTCTGCTTCGCGAGCGGCCCGTAGGAGTACGTGCGGGACGGCGCCCCGGAGTAGGTGCGATGCTCCGGCCGCACGTCCCGCTCTGCGCCGGGCCCGCCCCCTGCCTCCCGCGCCGCGCCGCGCTCCTGACCGCCCCGCACGACCGGCGACGTACAGAAGACAAGCGCCAGACACGTGACGAGTACGAGGACGAGTCTGTGCACGTCACCAGCGTCAGGGCGGCCACCGCGGGCCGCAACAGCACTCTCCGTGGCCCGGACTCCGAGGCACGGATCGGACGCACGCCGGCCCCGGACCCGGGCCCGCTCTCGCGGAACCGGGCCGGGGCCGGGGACGGCGCCCATGGCCGTCGTCACGGCCGTACGAACGGGCCGTACTCGTGGCCGTACTCGCTACTTCACGGAGCCCAGCAGCGGGTTGATCCGCTTGCGTGCCGCGAGGAAGACGAAGCCCGCGAGCGCCGCGAGCACGCCCTGCACCGCGAAGCCCGTCTTTCCGCTGGCCGCGTCGCCGAGGACGAGCTGGACGATCGCGAAGACGCAGTCGCCCGCGGTGACCGCCAGGAACCACACGCCCATCAGCTGGCTCGCGTACTTGGCGGGCGCGAGCTTCGTCGTCACCGACAGCCCGACCGGCGAGAGGCAGAGCTCAGCGACGGTCTGGAGCAGATAGACGGTGATCAGCCACAGCGGCGTGACCTTGTCGCCCCCGGAGGCCGAGGCGATGGCCAGCATCATCACGCCGAAGGAGACGCCGATGCCGATCAGGCCGAAGGAGAACTTGGTCGTGGTGGCCGGGTTGCGGCTGCCGAGCTTCACCCAGAGCGCGGCCAGCAGCGGGGCGATGATCATCACCCACAGCGGGTTGACCGACTGGAACCAGCTCGTGGGGAACTCGATCCCGAACAGGTCGGTCGCGGTGCTCTTCTCGGCGAAGAGGTTCAGCGTCGAGCCGGACTGATCGAAGATCATCCAGAAGATGGCCGCGGCGATGAAGAACCAGAGGTAGCCGCTGAGCTTCTTCCGCTCGTCCTCGGTGACGTCGCGGTCGCGGCGCATCCGTACGAAGTAGTACGTGGGCAGCACGAGGCCCGCGATGCTCAGCGGCCACAGCACCCAGTCGATGGTGAAGGCGTCGGCGAGCACCACCGCGGCGTAGAAGACGGCGGCGACGACGGCGGCGATCACGGTGTTGCGGATGGCCTTGTTGCGGTCGGTCGCGTCGAGCGGCTGCGGGACGACGTTGGACTGCGGCGCGAGGTGGCGGGTGCCGATCAGGAACTGGATCAGGCCCAGGGCCATGCCGACGGCGGCGAGGCCGAAGCCGAGGTGCCAGCTGACCTTCTGCCCGGCCCAGCCGATGAGCAGCGGCGCGGCGAAGGCGCCGATGTTGATCCCCATGTAGAAGACGGTGAATCCGCCGTCCCTGCGGGGGTCGTTGGGGCCCGCGTAGAGGTGGCCGACCATCGTGGAGATGTTGGCCTTCAGCAGGCCGGAGCCGACGCCGATGAAGACCAGGCCCGCGAAGAAGAGCGCATCGACGCCCGTCGCGAGCAGCGCGTGGCCGATCATGATGACGAACGCGGATATCGCGACCGTCTTGCGCGGCCCCCAGACGCGGTCGCCGAGCCAGCCGCCCGGCATGGCCATCAGATAGACGGTGGCGTTGTAGACGGAGTAGAGCGCCACGGCGGTCGCCGAGGCCATGCCCATGCCGCCCTCGGCGACGGCGGCCGTCAGATAGAGGACGAGAAGGGCGCGCATGCCGTAGAAGCTGAAGCGCTCCCACATCTCGGTCATGAAGAGGGTGGCGAGACCGCGGGGGTGACCGAAGAAGGTCTTGCCGTCGGCCGCGGGCGGATGCTGCGGCGCGTCCTTCGGCGCTGCTGTGGAGGCCATGTGGGGGGTTCCTCGCTGTGTGAGAAGGGGGCCGGTGACGGACGCAGGCGGGGTGCCGCCGGGTCCGTTGCAGCCCCGTGTGCTTCTCACACCGCGGGGCCCGGCGCTGGGGACATCGGTTCGGCTTGTGGTGCCGCTTCCGCCGGACCGTCCCGGGAGCCGGAAGGCGGCGGGAGGTCCTTGCGGGCGCGCGTCCTGAGGGCCGACGTCTCCGGGACCGGACGGTGCGTGTACCAGCCCGCCCCCTCGGCGGAGGTCAACCGCCGGACCGGCCGGCCACGGGCACACGGCACGCGTGGCCGGCGACACAGGATCACCGCCGCACTGACCGACTCCGCCGGGGCCCCCGCCCCCTGGGTGATCACGCCGGAAGCCAGCTCACCATACGTCACGGGGGTGCCCGTAACGGAAGGGATTGGGAGCAGGATCACAGGCGCAAGGCGTAAATTCCCTGCCAATTCGAAGGTAACGAGTTGGTATCTCCGACGATCCGCGCTGGTTGGCAGGGACCGGCCTTACGCTCGGCGACGAGGACTACCATCGGGCCATGACCCGTGTACTGCTCGCCGAGGACGACTCCGCGATCTCGGAGCCCCTTGCCCGTGCGCTGCGCCGTGAGGGATACGAGGTCGAGGTGCGCGAGGACGGTCCCGGAGCGCTCGACGCAGGCCTCAAGGACGGCATCGACCTGGTGGTGCTCGACCTCGGTCTGCCCGGGATGGACGGGCTGGAGGTCTGCCGCCGGCTGCGCAACGAGGGGCACACCTTCCCCGTGCTCGTCCTCACCGCACGCGCCGACGAGGTCGACACCGTCGTCGGGCTGGACGCGGGCGCCGACGACTACGTCACCAAGCCCTTCCGCCTCGCCGAGCTCCTCGCACGCGTGCGTGCGCTGCTGCGGCGCGGGGCAGCCGCCGAGCCGGCCCCGCCGCCCGCCACGCACGGCGTGCGCATCGACGTCGACTCGCACCGGGTGTGGATGGGCGAGGAGGAACTCCAGCTGACGGCCAAGGAGTTCGACCTGCTGCGGGTGCTGGTGCGGGACGCCGGGCGGGTCGTCACCCGCGACCAGCTCATGCGCGAGGTCTGGGACACCACGTGGTGGTCGTCCACCAAGACGCTGGACATGCACATCTCCTGGCTCCGCAAGAAGCTCGGCGACGACGCCGCCAATCCGCGCTACATCGCGACCGTGCGGGGCGTCGGGTTCCGGTTCGAGAAGAGCTGAGAGAGCTGAGAGAGAGGGTGAACGTGCCGGTGCCCTCGCCGCGTCCGCCGGGCGGGCCGCCGTACGAGTCGTACGAGCGGGCGCGCGGGCAGTCGTACGGGCAGCCGCCGTGTGAGCAGGCGCACGGAGCGCGTGAGCGCCTGGCCCGGGCCGTGTCCGGCCCCTGGCTTCGGCTCCGGTTCGGCGTCCGGCTCCGCGCCGTGCGACCCCGGCACCCGCGCCCGGAGGGCGAGCCGTGCGGCGCAGGCTGATCCTCTCCACCCTCGCGGTCGTGCTCGTCGTCGTCGCGGTGTTCGGCATCTCGCTGATCCTGGTGGAGTCCCGCTCCATCGAGAACAGCGCCCGCGACAGCGTGAAGTCGGAGGCCGTGCAGCTCGTCTCCGTCGTCGAGAGCCGCATCGTCGCCGGCGAACAGGTCTCACCGGCGACCATGAACAACGCCGTGCCCCACAACCGCCACGTACGCATCGACGTGCCCGGCAAGAAGGCCATCACCCTGGGAAAGAGCCCCGAGGGCAAGGTCATCGAGGCGTCGCAGACCGGGGCGCACGGCGAGCGCATCACCGTCCGGCAGGGATACAGCTCGGTCTACGACGAGCTGGGCCGAACGCTGCTGATCATCCTCGCCGTCGCGTTGCTCGCCGTCGCCGCGGCGGCCATCCTCGCCGTACGGCAGGCGCATCGCGTCGCCGCTCCGCTCACCGACCTCGCCGAGACCGCGGAGCGGCTCGGCTCCGGCGACCCGCGCCCCCGGCACCGCCGCTACGGCGTGCCCGAACTGGACCGCGTCGCCGACGTGCTGGACGGCAGCGCGGACCGCATCGGGCGGATGCTGACCGCCGAGCGCCGGCTCGCCGCGGACGCGTCGCACCAGCTCCGTACGCCGCTGACCGCGCTGTCGATGCGGCTGGAGGAGATCATCGCCACCGCCGACACCGACGACCCGGAGGACCGTGCGACGGTCAAGGAGGAGGCGACGATCGCCCTCGCACAGGTCGAGCGGCTCACCGACGTCGTGCAGCGGCTGCTGACCAACTCCCGCGACCCGCGCTCGGCTTCGGCCGTCGGCTTCGACCTCGACGAGGTGCTCAAGCAGCAGGTCGAGGAGTGGAAGCCCGCCTACCGCGGCGCGGGGCGCGCGATCGTACGGTCCGGGAAGCCGAAGCTGCGCGTCGTGGGCACGCCCGGCGCGGTCGCCGGGGTGCTGGCGACGCTGATCGAGAACTCCCTGATGCACGGAGCCGGACGGGTCGCCCTGCGCACCCGCGTCACCGGCAACCAGGTCGTCGTGGAGGTGACGGACGAGGGTCCCGGGGTCGACCCGCAGCTGGGCTCGCGCGTCTTCGAACGGACCGTCAGCGGCCACAACTCCACCGGCCTCGGCCTCGCCGTCGCCCGCGATCTGGCCGAGGCGGACGGCGGCCGGCTGGAGCTACTTCAGCACCACCCGCCGGTGTTCGCGCTGTTCCTCAGCCGGGAGACCGTCGGCGGAGGCCGAGGCGGCGGCGAGGACGCGGCCTGAACCGGACCGGAAGACCCAGGTGCGGTACGTCCAGAAGCGGAAGACGGTGCCGATGCCGAGGCCGACGACGTTCTTCGCGATGTTGTCGGCGAGCGGCGAGGTGTAGTCCAGGCCGTAGTGGGAGATGGCGAGCACGGCGTTCTCGATGACGAGGGCGATGCCGCTGAAGAAGAAGAACAGCATCGTCTCGCGGTGGATGCGGCGCTTGTCGGTGTGCCGGTACGTCCAGTAGCGGTTGCCCAGGTAGTTGGTGCCGATCGCGACGACCTGGGAGATCACGCCGGAGCGGATGGGCGCCAACTGGAGAGTGTGGATGCACAGGTTGAAGACGGCCACGTTGACCAGGAACCCCACGGCGCCGACCGCGCCGAACTTGGCGGCCTCGCGGAAGAGGCGTTCGAGCCGGTCGCGGAGTCCTCTCAGCGCACGCGCTGCGCTCCAGTCACCCATTGTGCCGTTCCCCGTTCGGTCGCCGTCGTCCGTCCCCCGCCGCACATGCTAACCAGCGGGCATCCGCCCGCGCAGCGCGCCCGAGCGGGGCCCCCGAAGGACGGGCCGCCGGGCGGCGCGTCGGCGCGGGCGGCACCTCCGGTGAGTCGTACGGAGTGCCGTGCCGCGCCCCGCGGGCCTCTCGTACCGTTCACCCACCGCGCACCCCTGTAGACGCCGTACGGATACGCTGAGGTTGTGACGTTCCCCGTAGTCGGCATGGTCGGTGGCGGCCAGCTCGCCCGCATGACCCATGAGGCAGGCATTCCGCTCGGCATCAGATTCAGGCTTCTCTCGGACACCCCGCAGGACTCCGCGGCGCTGGTCGTGCGCGACGTCGTGGTGGGAGACCACCGCGACCTGGGCACCCTGCGCGAGTTCGCGCGCGGCTGCGACGTCGTCACCTTCGACCACGAGCACGTGCCGACCGAGCATCTGCGCGCGCTGGAGGCGGACGGCGTCGCCGTGCACCCCGGCCCCGACGCGCTCGTGCACGCCCAGGACAAGGGCGTCATGCGGGCCCGGCTGGACGCCATGGGCGTGCCCTGCCCGCGGCATCGGATCGTGCGCGACCCGGCGGACGTCGCGGCGTTCGCGGGCGAGCTCGCGGCGGACACAGGAACGGACGCCGGTACGGACGCGGGCGGTACGGGCGCAGTCGGTACGGGCGCAGAGGGTACGGACGCGGACGGAACGCGCGACGGGACGGCCGCGGACGGCGGCTTCCCCGTGCCCGTCGTGCTGAAGACGGTGCGCGGCGGCTACGACGGCAAGGGCGTCTGGGTCGCGCGCACCCCCGGCGAGGCGGCCGTCCCGTTCAACGCCGGTGTGCCCGTACTGGCGGAGGAAAAGGTCGACTTCGCGCGCGAACTGGCCGCCTGCGTGGTGCGCTCGCCGCACGGGCAGGCCGTCGCCTATCCGGTCGTCGAGTCGGTCCAGGTCGGCGGCGTCTGCGACACGGTGATCGCGCCCGCGCCGGGCCTTCCGGACCACGAGGCCGTGGCGGCGCAGGAGATGGCGCTGCGGATCGCGCAGGAGCTCGGCGTCGTGGGGCACATGGCGGTGGAGCTCTTCGAGACGCGCGACGGGCGCGTGCTGGTCAACGAGCTGGCGATGCGCCCGCACAACTCGGGTCACTGGACCCAGGACGGCGCGGTCACCTCGCAGTTCGCCAACCACCTGCGCGCGGTCCTCGATCTGCCGCTCGGCGACCCCCGAGCCCGCGCCCGCTGGACCGTGATGGCGAACGTGCTGGGCGGCGACTACCCGGACATGTACTCGGCGTACCGCCATTGCATGGCGCGCGACCCGCAGTTGAAGATCCACATGTACGGCAAGGACGTGAAGCCCGGCCGCAAGGTCGGCCACGTCAACACCTACGGCGACGACCTGGCCGACGTACGCGAACGCGCCGCACACGCCGCCGGATATCTGCGAGGAACGATCACCGAATGACGAACGGAACCCCGCTGGTCGGCCTCGTCATGGGCTCCGACTCCGACTGGCCCGTCATGGAGGAAGCCGCCAAGGCCCTCGACGAGTTCGAGGTGCCCTACGAGGCCGACGTCCTCTCCGCGCACCGCATGCCGCGCGAGATGGTGACGTACGGCGAGGAGGCGGCCGCCCGTGGCCTGCGGGCCATCATCGCGGGCGCCGGCGGCGCGGCCCATCTGCCGGGCATGCTCGCCTCGGTGACGCCGCTGCCGGTGATCGGCGTGCCGGTGCCGCTGAAGTACCTGGACGGCATGGACTCCCTGCTCTCCATCGTGCAGATGCCCTCGGGCGTGCCCGTCGCGACGGTCTCGGTCGGCGGCGCGCGCAACGCCGGCCTGCTGGCCGTACGGATGCTCGCCGCGCACGACTCCGAACTCCAGGAGCGCATGCGGCGGTTCCAGGACGAGCTGAACGAGGAGGCCGCCGAGAAGGGCCGGCGGCTGCGCAGCAAGGTCGCCGCCGGCAGGACCGGCTTCGGCTTCGGGGGCGGCTGATGACGGCGGGGGCGGAGCCGGCCCTGCTGACCCGCGCACGCGAACTGCTCGCCGCACACCCGGTGGTCGACGGGCACAACGACCTGCCGTGGGCGCTGCGCGAGCTCGTCGCGTACGACCTCGACCGGTGCGACATCGCGCAGGACCAGTCCGGGCGGCTGCACACCGACATCCCCCGGCTGCGAGCGGGCGGGGTCGGGGCGCAGTTCTGGTCGGTGTTCGTACGGTCCGACTTCGCCGGTGACGACGCGGTCAGCGCGTGCCTCGAACAGATCGACGTCGTACTGCGGTTCGTGGAGCGCCACCCCGGCGAACTGCGGCTGGCGCGCACCGCCGAGGACATGGAGGCGGCGCGCTCGGAGGGCCGCATCGCGTCACTGATGGGCGCCGAGGGCGGCCACTCCATCAACAACTCCCTCGCGACGCTGCGCGCGCTGCACCGGCTGGGCGTGCGCTACATGACGCTGACGCACAACGACAACGTCGACTGGGCGGACTCGGCGACGGACGAGCCGCGCCACGGCGGCCTCACGCGCTTCGGCGAGGAGGTCGTACGGGAGATGAACCGGCTGGGGATGCTCGTCGACCTCTCGCACGTCGCCGCGTCGACCATGCGGGACGCCCTGCGGGTGAGCGAGGCGCCGGTGATCTTCTCGCACTCCTCGTCGCGCGCCCTGTGCGGCCATCCGCGCAACATCCCCGACGACGTGCTGGAGTCGCTGCCCGCCAACGGCGGTGTGGCGATGGCGACTTTCGTGACGAAGTTCGTCCTGCCGGAGGCCGTCGAGTGGGCGCGGGCCGCCGAGGACAACCTGCGCGCGCACGGCCTCCACCCGCTGGCCGGCGGCGAGGAGGCCGAGCGCCTCAACGCCGCCTTCGAGCAGGAGCGTCCGCGCCCGTACGCCGACGCCTCGACCGTCGCGGACCACCTGGACCATATGCGGGAGGCCGCCGGCATCGACCACCTCGGCATCGGCGGCGACTTCGACGGCACGACGCTCCTGCCGGCGCAGCTGGAGGACGTCTCCGGCTATCCGAACCTCGTGGCCGAACTGCTGCGGCGGCGCTGGTCGGAGGAGGATCTGGCGAAGCTGACGTGGCGTAACGCGGTGCGCGTGCTGGGCGACGCGGAGGCGGTCTCGCGTGAACTGCGGGAGCGGCGCGGGCCGTCGATCGCGACGATCGGCGCGCTGGACGGCGAGGACGGCTGAGGCACGGGCCGCGGCGGTGTGCGCGGCGACGGCGCGGGCGGCGCGGTGCGGGGCGGGGCGGGGCAGTGCTTACTCACGTTAAGAGCGGGAAGAGGCGCGCGCTCAGCCCGGCGCGGCCAGCTCCGCCCAGACCGTCTTGCCCAGGCCCTCCGGGTTGCGGACCACGCCCCAGTCCAGGCAGAGCCGCTGGACGATGAACATGCCGTGCCCGCCCGGGCGTCCGGCCCGGTGCGGCGTACGCGGTGCCGGCGACCCGCTCCCCTGGTCGACGATCTCCAGGCGCAGCACCTCGGCGCCGCTGCCGACGCGCAACTCCTCGGGCCCGTCCGCGTGGAGGCACGCGTTCGTCACCAACTCCGAGACGACCAGCAGGACATCCTCGGCGGCGGCGCGCTGGTCACCGGTGGCAGCGGGCAGCCAGCCCCAGTCCTGGAGCGCCTGGCGGACGAAGTCACGGGCACGGGGCACGGCACCGCTGACGCCGACCAGGCGCAGCCTGCGCACCTGGCGCATCGAATGACCCTTCCCGGTCTCTCCCTGTACGGACGTCCCGGCCTGCTGCGACGCCGCGCTCCCTCCCGTTCCCTGTCCGTCCGCCGCGGAGTGCGAACCAGGCGCGGCTGGAGGGGCGTTCGGGTCGGCGGCCTCCTCGGCGTGCGCGGTGTTGCCGCGCGCACCGGACTGTTCCGGCCCGCCGGCGGCGCCCGTTGAACCAGCGGAACCGGCGGAACTTGATGCGCTCGAAACCCCCGCGCCCGCGCCGGCGGCGCCCAGTCCCGGCGGCCCCGACGAGGCCGCACCGGCCCTACCGGCAACGGCTCCGGCCCCGGCGCTCCCGGCACCGGAGGCGGCCGCAGCCGTCGCGGCGCCCTCGGGCTCCGGACCGCAGTCGCCCGCCGGAGACGGCCGGGTGGTGCTCATCAGCGGTTCACCTCACCGATCACCGATAGTGCCTCTCGTCGCCGCGTGCCGGACCGGAGCAGCTCGCGAGTCTCTGATGACTGTCCATCTGGCTGGCTCAGAGGATCTCCTGCCCTACGGAACCGCGAGAACACCCACTGATGCAGACCGACTGATGTGACGCGTGTAACGTCCGCGTTGCGCGCGGTACACATGTGCAGGGCGATGCATCACGCCTCCGCCACATTGGCGAGGGCCGCGTCCAGGTCGTCGTGGACGGTGAACACCGCGCCCGCGCCCGTGATCTCGAAGACCCGGGCGACGACCGGCAGCATCCCCGCGAGGTGGACGCCTCCCCCGGCGGCCTCGGCCTTCAGGCGGGCCCCGAGAAGCACGTTCAGCCCGGTGGAGTCGCAGAACTCCAGGCCCGCGCAGTCCACCACCAGGCGGCTGCGGCCGTCCGCGATCGCCTGCTCCAGCGCCTCGGTGAGCAGATCCGCGGTGTGGTGATCGAGTTCACCCTCGGGGGTCACTACGGCACTCGCCCCCTGGTGCCGTACGCCGACCGTCAGCCGACCCCGGCTCGTGCTGCCGGGCATCCCGC
The DNA here is from genome assembly GCF_032248595.1 of Streptomyces winkii. NCBI lineage: Bacteria > Bacillati > Actinomycetota > Actinomycetes > Kitasatosporales > Streptomycetaceae > Streptomyces > Streptomyces winkii. Next base: position 52,395 of record NZ_JASTTH010000005.1, read on the forward strand.
GGTCCATGCACACCCCTCTTGATCGCCAAAGCGCCTTCTCTTCTGCCCCCGTGAACCGACTCGAACCCTACGCCCTCACTGGCGGTACCGGTAGACGAACAACCCACACATTGGGGCAAATTCGGACATCTAGCACTTGCCATGCGCGTACACGAGCGGGTAGGCGTATAGGGATACAGAAACACGTCGGCATTGGAGGCGCCGCACCCTCGTAGTGCACGTCACGGCTTCGGCAGCCATATGCCGAGAATCATGGAGGACACGACAATGTCACCCAGGCTCGATCAAGGGATACCGGCCACCGTCACCGGCCCGGACCTCCCGGAACAGCTCGGCGCCGAGCAGTTCAGCGCGGTCGAGGTGCCCGACCCCACGAGCCCGGAAGCGGTCGAGGAGATCTTCGACCAGCTCCAGCTCCCGGAGATCCCACCGTACGACGAGGTGGGCCCGGTCGACGCGCGGGCCATGTCGAAGACTCTCTTCAAGCGCCTCGAGAAGCTGGACGAGGGCACGCACGAGTTCGCGTACGTACGCAACACGCTCGTCGAACTCAACCTGGCCCTGGTCAAGTTCGCCGCCTCGCGGTTCCGCTCCCGCAGCGAGCCCATGGAGGACATCGTCCAGGTCGGCACGATCGGCCTGATCAAGGCGATCGACCGGTTCGACCTGGAACGTGGTGTCGAGTTCCCGACGTTCGCCATGCCGACGATCGTCGGAGAGATCAAGCGCTTCTTCCGTGACACCTCGTGGTCCGTACGCGTCCCGCGGCGCCTCCAGGAGCTCCGCCTGGACCTGGCCAAGGCCGGCGACGAACTCGCCCAGAACCTCGACCGCGCGCCGACGATGGAGGAGCTGGCCGAGCGGCTGGACATCTCCGTCGAGGAGGTCGTCGAGGGCATGGCGGCGAGCAACGCCTACACCGCCAGCTCCCTGGACGCGCAGCCCGAGGAGGACGACACCGAGGGCGCCCTCGCGGACCGCATCGGCTACGAGGACAACGGCCTCGAAGGCATCGAGTACGTGGAGTCCCTCAAGCCGCTGATCGCCGAACTCCCCGCGCGCGACCGCACGATCCTCTCGCTGCGGTTCGTCGCCAACATGACCCAGAGCGAGATCGGCGAGGAGCTCGGCATCTCCCAGATGCACGTCTCGCGTCTGCTCTCCCGCACGCTGAACAGACTGCGCAAGGGCCTGATGGTCGACGAGTGACGCGGCGGGCGCGCGCCTGCGCGTGCCCTGCCTTGGAACGAACGAAGCGGGCCGCCCCGGTGGAGACCGGGACGGCCCGCTTCGCCGTGTGGGCAGGGCGCGGCCGGGCGGCAGTACGGGCGGGCGTGCGGCGGGCGCGCGGGAGGCTCAGCCGTGCACCGGGACGCCGCGGTGCCAGACCCGGGCGGCCAGGGGAACGCCCGGCCGGTATGCGAGGTGGACGTGGGACGGGGCGTCCAGCAGGGTCAGGTCGGCGCGGGCGCCGGGGCTCAGGCGGCCGACGTCGTCGCGGCGCAGGGCGCGGGCCCCGCCGGCGGTGGCGGACCAGACGGCCTCGTCGGGCGTCATCCCCATCTCCCGTACGGCGATCGCGACGCAGAACGGCATCGACGACGTGAACGACGAACCCGGGTTGCAGTCCGTGGACAGCGCGACCGTGGCGCCCGCGTCGAGCAGGCGGCGCGCGTCCGGATAGACGGCCCTCGTCGAGAACTCGCAGCCGGGCAGCAGCGTGGCGACCGTGGCGTCGGCGTGGGCCAGGGCGTCCACGTCGGTGTCACTGAGGTGCGTGCAGTGGTCCGCGGAGGCGGCGCCCAGTTCGACGGCGAGCTGCACACCGGGACCGTGGGAGAGCTGGTTGGCGTGGATGCGGGGCGTGAGGCCCTTCGCCTGCCCGGCCGCGAGGACGGCACGGGCCTGGTCCCCGTCGAAGGCGCCCTTCTCGCAGAACACGTCGACCCAACGGGCGTGCGGCGCACAGGCGTCCAGCATCGGCCCGGTGACGAGGTCGACGTATGCGGCGGGGTCGTCGGCGTACTCGGGGGCGACGATGTGGGCGCCCATGTACGTGACCTCGTCGGTGTGTTCAGCTGCCACACGCAGGGCGCGGGACTCCTGTTCCGGGGTGAGGCCGTAGCCGGACTTGGTCTCCATGGTGGTGGTGCCCTGCCGGCGGGCCTCGTCGAGGAACCGTGCCAGGTTGCGGCCCAGTTCCTCGTCGCTCGCCTCGCGCGTCGCGGCGACGGTCGTACGGATGCCGCCAGCGGTGTAAGGACGGCCGGACATGCGGGCGTTGAACTCGGCCGTGCGGTCGCCGCCGAAGAGCAGATGGGAGTGGGAGTCGACGAAGCCGGGCAGGACGGCGCGGCCGTCCGCGTCGTAGGCGGAGTCGGCCGCGGGCGCATCCGCCGCCGGGCCCACCCAGGCGACGCGGTCGCCGTCGAGGACGACGGCGGCGTCCTCGACGAGACCGAGCGGGCCGCCCTCACCGCAGGCGGGGTCGTTGGTCACCAGGGTGCGGATGTTCGTGACGACGGTGCTGGTCATGTGTCGCTACCTCACGTGATCGCTGACGCTGTGTTCTTGACGGCGTGTGTGCCCGACTCCGGTGCGCTCCGGCCCCGTTCGGGCCGATCCGAACCGTGCCCCGCCGGTCGGCCGCTGACAGGGCACGGCGCGCAACAGAAACCCCCGCGCGCGCCCTCCACAGCGAGCCCGCCGGAGGCGGTCAGTGGAGGGCATCGATCGCCTTGGAGAGGGACGCCGGGACGTCGGGGACGTTCGTGTGGTGGCCGTCGCGCACCACGTGGCGGCCGGCGACGACCGTGTGGCGGATGTCGGCCGCCGTCGCCGCGAAGACCGCGGCCTCCGCGGCCATGCGCGGTGCTGGGCCCACCGTGCGTACCGAGTCCAGCGACACCGTCGTGAAGTCGGCGAGCATGCCCGCCTCCAGGCGTCCCGACTCGGGCCAGCCGAGGGCCGCGTGGCCGTCCTCCGTCGCCGCGCGCAGGAGCTGGGCCGCCGTCCAGTGGCCGCGTGTGCGGGTGCGCAGGCGCTCGTCGAGCTCCAGCGCCCGCGCCTCCTCAAGCAGGTCGACGACGGCGTGGCTGTCGCTGCCCAGCGACAGCGTCGCGCCCGCGCGTTCCAGGCGGGGCGCCGGTCCGATGCCGTCGGCGAGGTCCCTCTCGGTGGTGGGGCACATGCACACGCCGACGGAGGCGTCGCCGAGCAGCTTGATGTCCTCGTCGGTCAGATGCGTGGCGTGCACGGCGGTCGTACGGCGCCCGAGGGCCCCGTGGTCGGCGAGGAGCCGCGTGGGCGTGCAGCCGTGCGCCGCCTGGCAGGCGTCGTTCTCGGCCCTCTGCTCGGACAGATGGACGTGCAGCGGTGCCGAACGCTCCTCCGCCCACTCGACGACGGGGCCCAACTCCCGTGCGGGAACGGCCCGTACGGAGTGGATCGCGGCACCCGTACGAGCGTGGCCGCCCTCCTCGACGCGCAGCGCCGAGGCCCGCTCGGCCCACGCCGCGGCCGTGCCGTCCGAGAAGCGGAGCTGCTGCGGTCCCGGCGGCTCGCCCCGGCCGTCGGGCCCGAAGCCGGAGGCGAGGTAGGCCGTGTCGAGCAGCGTGATGCGGATACCGGCGTCCGCGGCGGCCGCGATGAGGGCGTGGCCCATGGTGTTGGGGTCGTCGTACGGCTCGCCGCCGGGCGCGTGGTGCACGTAGTGGAACTCGCCGACGCAGGTGATGCCCGCCAGCGCCATCTCCGCGTATGCGGCGCGGCCGAGCGCGTAGGCCGAGTCGGGCGTGAGGCGCCCGGCCACCCGGTACATCACGTCGCGCCACGTCCAGAAGGTGCCCGAGCCGACCTGGACGGTGCCGCGCAGCGCCCGGTGGAAGGCGTGCGAGTGCGCGTTCGCGAGGCCCGGCAGGGTCAGCCCGCGCAGCGGTTCGGCGCCCTGCGGCGGAGCACCGGTCTCCGTGCGTACGGCGGTGATCCGGCCGTCGGCGCCGGTCTCGACGAGGACGTCCTCCTCGACGGTGCCGTTGAGCCAGGCGTGCGAGCACCAGTACGTGCGCTCCGGTCGCGGAGCGGCGGGCGGCGCCCCGGTGCCCTCGTGGGAGGGGTTCGTCATCGGCAGGCCAGCCCTTCCAGTACGTCGGCGAGTGCTCTCACCCCGGCCGCGCAGTCGTCCTCGTCGGCGGACTCGGCCGGCGAGTGGGAGACGCCGGTGGGGTTGCGCACGTACAGCATCGCCGTCGGGACGGACGCGGAGAGGATTCCCGCGTCGTGTCCCGCACCGGTGGGCAGCAGGGGTGCGCCGCCCAGCCGCCGCGCGATCCGGTCGCGCAGGTCGTGCGCGAACTCCACGACGGGCGTACGGGATTCGCGCGTGACGCGCACGTCGACCCCGTCGGCGCGCCCGCGCCGGGCGGCCTCGTCCTCGATGCCGGCGACGACGGCGGCGAGGGTCTCCTCGTCCGCGGCGCGGGAGTCGAGCCAGCCCCGTACGAGGGAGGGGATGGCGTTGACGCCGTTCGGCTCGACGGCCACCTTGCCGAACGTGGCCAGGGCGCCGGTGCGGGAGGCCTGCTCGCGGGCGGCGAGCACGGTCGCCGCGTAGGTGAGCATCGGGTCGCGGCGGTCCGCGAGCCGGGTCGTGCCCGCGTGGTTGGCCTCGCCGCGGAAGTCGAACCGCCAGCGGCCGTGCGGCCAGATCGCGGAGGCGACGCCGACGGCGCACCCGTCGGGCCCGGCGGTCGCACCGAGCCGTCTGAGCGCGGCCGGGTCGGCCAGCGCGCGCCCCTGCTCGATGTGGAGCTCGACGAACGCGCCGATGCGGGCGAGCCGTTCGGGATCGGGACCGATCGCGTCGGGGTCCTGCCCGGCCAGCTCCATGGCCCGCGGCAGGGTGACGCCGTCGGCGTCGCGCAGCGCGTGCGCCTGCTCCCGCGTCAGCCCGCCGGCGCTGAGCCGGGAGCCGGTGCACGCCAGCCCGAAGCGGGCGCCTTCCTCGTCGGTGAAGTTGACGATGCCCACCGGTGCGGTGAAGTGCGCGCCGCGGGCGCGCAGTTCGTCGAGGGCGGCGAACGCGGAGACGACGCCGAGCGGGCCGTCGAACGCGCCGCCGTCGGGGACGGAGTCGAGGTGGGAGCCTGTGACGACGGCGTTCCCGGCGGCGATCTCCTCCACGGATGTCACGCCGAGCCAGGCCCACTGGTTGCCGTTGCGGTCCGACTCGCAGGCCAGGCCGCGGGATTCGGCCTGGGCGCGGAACCAGGCACGGCAGTCGGAGTCGGCGCCGGTCCACGCGTAGCGGCGGTAGCCGCCGCTCTCCCGGTTCCGGCCGACGGCGGCCAGCTCCCGCCACATCTCGTGGAACGAGGCGGGCTCGGCCACCGGTCCGCCGGGGCCGCCGGAGCCCTCGCCGTCCGCGCCCCGGCCCCGGCGGCCGAGGTCCGGCACGGGGCTGCCGACGAGGGACCGCAGGGCGGAGCGCTCCGCATCCGGCTCTCTGGTGCGGCCCCCGTCCCCGGTGCGGCCGTCGTCTCCCGTACGGTCCGCGCCGCCGGTGCTCCCCGCGTCCCCTGCGGTCACTCGGCGCCCCCGCGTTCCCTGCCTTCCGGGGCCCCGCCTTCCTGGGCCTCCTGGCCCTCCGGGCCCCCGGGGCCCTCCCGCATCGGCACCCGCACGCCCCGCTCGGCCGCGATCTCCTCGGCACGCTCGTATCCGGCGTCCACGTGGCGCACGACGCCCATGCCGGGATCGTTCGTCAGCACCCGGCGCAGCTTCTCGCCCGCGAGCGCCGTGCCGTCGGCCACCGTGACCTGCCCGGCGTGCAGCGAGCGGCCCATGCCGACGCCGCCGCCGTGGTGGATCGAGACCCAGGTGGCTCCGGAGGAGGCGTTGACCATGGCGTTCAGCAGCGGCCAGTCGGCGATCGCGTCCGAACCGTCGCGCATCGCCTCCGTCTCCCGGTACGGGGAGGCGACCGAGCCGCAGTCCAGATGGTCGCGGCCCAGCACCAGAGGCGCCGAGATCTCGCCGCTCGCCACCATGTCGTTGAAGCGCTCGCCCGCGCGGTCCCTCTCGCCGTAACCGAGCCAGCAGATGCGGGCGGGCAGCCCCTGGAAGTGCACGCGTTCGCCGGCGAGCCTGAGCCAGCGGGCGAGCGACTCGTTCCCGGGCGACTCGGACGCGGGGAAAAGGTCGAGCAGCGCGCGGTCCGTCGCCGCGATGTCCTTCGGATCGCCCGAGAGCGCTGCCCAGCGGAAGGGGCCCTTGCCCTCGCAGAACAGCGGCCGGATGTACGCCGGTACGAAGCCGGGGAAGTCGAACGCCCGCCCGTAGCCGTGGAGTTGCGCCTCGCCGCGGATGGAGTTGCCGTAGTCGAAGACCTCGGCGCCGGCGTCCATGAAGCCGACCATCGCCTCGACGTGCCGGGCCATCGACTCGCGCGCCCGCTGAGTGAAGTCGGCGGGCTTGTCCGCCGCGTACTGCGCCATGTCGTCGAAGTCGACGCCCACCGGCAGGTACGAGAGCGGGTCGTGCGCGCTGGTCTGGTCGGTGACGATGTCGATGGGAGCGCCCCGCGACAGCAGCTCCGGCAACACCTCGGCCGCGTTGCCGAGCACGCCGATGGAGAGCGGGCGGCGCTCGTCACGGGCGGCGGTCGCCAACTCCAGCGCGTGGTCGAGGGAGTGGGCCCGCACGTCCAGATAGCCGTGGCCGATGCGGCGCTCGATGCGGGACGGATCGCACTCGACGCAGATCGCGACGCCGTCGTTCATCGTCACGGCGAGCGGCTGGGCACCGCCCATGCCGCCGAGACCGGCGGTCAGCGTGACCGTGCCCGCGAGGGTGCCGCCGAAGCTCTTGGCGGCGACCGCCGCGAACGTCTCGTACGTGCCCTGGAGGATTCCCTGCGTGCCGATGTAGATCCACGAACCGGCCGTCATCTGCCCGTACATGGTCAGCCCGAGCGCGTCCAGCCGCCGGAACTCCTCCCAATTCGCCCAGTCGCCCACGAGGTTGGAGTTGGCGAGCAGCACGCGCGGTGCCCACTCGTGCGTGCGCATGACGCCGACCGGACGGCCGGACTGCACCAGCATCGTCTCGTCGTCGCCGAGAGTGCGCAGCGTGCGGACCATGGCGTCGAACGACTCCCAGTCGCGCGCCGCCTTCCCGGTGCCGCCGTAGACGACGAGCTTGTCGGGGTGCTCGGCGACCTCCGGGTCGAGGTTGTTCTGGAGCATCCGCAGGGCGGCCTCCTGCGGCCATCCCCGGGCGCTCAGTTCGCTGCCGCGCGGCGCCCGTACGGGTCGCGGTCCTGACATCTCCCGTGCCTCCCTGCCGTGTGCTCGTCCCGACTCCCCCGACGGTCAATTATTCACACACTCTACGGAGTGAATAGACCTAGTCAACATCGCGGGTGGTCCGTGCACCCGCCGAGCGCGGACGTGCTTGGCTTGTGGCATGCACGACTCCAGCAGCAGCCCCGCCTCCCGGGACGCCTCCGCGATCGCCGCCCGCCGCGACCTGGCCGTACGCGCCGCCGTCGAGCAGGGCCTGGTCACGGACGACCGGCAGCCCATCGCCGCCCTGCTCGACGTCCAGGCGATACGGGACGCGGCGAACGCACTCCGCACGGCGTTCGACGGCGTCCGCGCCCCCGGGCGGCCCGTCCAGCACACCTTCGCCGTGAAGGCCGCCTCGCTCGTGCCCGTGCTGCGGCTCCTCGCCGACGAGGGCATCGGCTGCGAGGTCGCCAGCCCCGGCGAACTGGCCCTGGCGCGGGCCGCGGGCGTACCGGCCGGACAGATCGTTCTGGACTCCCCCGCCAAGACCGTGGGCGAACTGCGCGAGGCGCTCGCCCTCGGCATCGCCCTCAACGCCGACAACCCCCGTGAACTCGCCCGTCTCGACGAGCTGATCACCCCGGGCGGGCCGGCGCCCTCACCGCTCGGCCTGCGCGTCAATCCGCAGATCGGCGAGGGCGCCATCGGTGCGATGAGCACCGCGACCGCCACCTCGAAGTTCGGCGTCGCTCTCCACGACCCCGGCGCCCGCGAGTGGGTCGTACGCGCGTACCGGGAGCGCCCCTGGCTGACGCGGCTGCACTCGCACGTCGGGTCGCAGGGCATGCCGCTGGAGCTGATGGCGGAGGGTGCGCGGGCCACGTACGAACTGGCCGAGGAGATCAACGCCGCGGTCGGCCGGCGCCAGGTCGACACCCTCGACCTGGGCGGCGGCCTCCCCGTCAACTTCGGCGGCGACGAGATCTCGCCGACGTTCGACGAGTACGCGCGGCTGCTCTCCGCGACCGTGCCGGGGCTCTTCGACGGCCGGTACGGCATCGTCACCGAGTTCGGGCGGGCGCTGCTGGCGAAGGCGGGCACGGTGCTCGCCCGCGTGGAGTACGCGAAGTCGGCGGGCGGGCGGGCCATCGCGGTCACCCATGCGGGCGCGCAGATCGCCGTGCGCACGGTCTTCGCTCCGGACGCGTGGCCGCTGCGGGTGGCCGCGTACGGCGCGGACGGCGAGCCCAAGCGCGGCGGGGAGGCCGACGCCGTCACCCAGGACATCGCGGGGCCGTGCTGCTTCGCGGGCGACCTGGTGGCCCGCGGCCGGATGCTGCCGCGCCTGGAGGAGGGCGACTTCGCGGCGCTCCTGGACACCGGGGCGTATTACTTCTCCAACCCGTTCGGCTACAACTCGCTGCCGCGGCCCGGGGTTTACGGCTTCACCGTGACCGGCGGGGCGGGACAGCCGGAGGGCAAGGTGCGCTTCGTGCCCGTACGGGAGCCGCAGCCGCTCGCGGACATCGTGGCGGACTCGGGCGTCGCACACAGGGACACGCTCCGCGAGGTGTGAACGCGTGTGCCGCCGGGGGAAGTCGGGCCGGCGCTAGGCCAACCGGCCCTGCTTCGCGGCGAGTTCGTCGAGCAGAGCGAGGGCGGCGGCGATGGCGGGGTGGCCGTCGCTCCCGCGCCGGACGACGCTGAGGAAGCGCCTGCGCGGCACGTACCGGCCCGTCAGCGGCGTACGGACGAGATCCAGATGCGGCGGCAGCTGCGCCAGGTGCGGCACCAGGGCGACGCCCAGCCCGTGCGCCACGAGCGAGGCGACGACGCTCCACTCGCGCGCCTCGTGCGCGACCGACGGCGCGAATCCCGCGCTGCGGCAGGCGGCGAGCACGAGCTGGCGCGCGGAGCAGCGGCCGCCCGGCCTGTCGAGGACCCAGGGCTCGGCGGCCAGATCCTCCAGCGCGGGGCCCGGTTCCCCGGCGAGCTCGTGCCCGGCGGTGGTGAGCAGGTCGAACGGATCGTCCAGCAGCGGCCGTTGGTCGAAGCGCCGGTCGTTGAGCGGAGGCGCCTCGGACATCGCCTCGACGACCGCCAGATCCACCTCGCCCGAGAACAACAGGTCGAAGCAGTCGAGAGGTTCGGCCTCCTTCAGCTGGACGGTCAGCGCGGGCCATTCCCGCTGGAGCTGCACGGCCAGGGGCGCGAGCAGGGCCGAGGCGGCGGTCGGGAATCCGGCCACGCGCAGCACACCGCTCGGCTCCCCGGCGGCCGCGTGCAGCTCGGCCTCGGTGCGCTGCCACAGCTCCTCGATGGCGTCGGCGTGCCGGAGCAGCGCCTGTGCGGCCTCCGTCAGCCGCACCCGCCGACCGTGCGGCTCCAGCAGCGTGACGCCCAGCTCCCGTCCGAGCTGGCGCACCTGCTGGGAGACCGCCGAGGGCGTCAGATGCACGGCCTCGGCGGCGGCGGTCACGGTGCCGTACTGCACGATCGCGCGCAGCACGGTGAGACGGCGCAAGTCAATCATGTAACCGTTGTACACGGTTCAGTGCAGAAATCGAACCTGGACCTGAACGATCGGCTCCCGGCAGGCTGGTCGTACGAAGGCGTCAGCGACGCAGCAAGCGCACCGCCACGTGCACCGAAGAGAGCACCGCCACGTGCTCCACCGCGTGCACAACAGCGAGCCGGGAGGCCCAGATTGTCCAGCTGCCCCTACTGCGGATGGCCCGACGACCAGCCCGTCCGGGATCTGTCACAGCACCCGACGGGCGAGGGCGTCCTCGTCTGGACGCGCTGCGCCTGCGGCTCCCTCCAGGCCCGGCTGCTCACGTCCGGCGTCCTCAAGATCGTGACGAGAGGGAGGCCCGCGGACGCCCCGGCGGAGCCCCGGGCCGAGACACCCGCGGAGACTCCGGCGGATGCGCGGACGCGGACGGAGACGGAGACGCGCGCCGAGTGCTGAACCGCCCTGCCGGAACCGGCAGATCACGCCCCGCCCCAGACCTCCTCCGCCGTCTCCACGATCAGCCGGAGCTTGGCGATCTGATCGTCGATCGTCAGGTCGTTGCCCTCCAGCGTCGAGGAGAACCCGCACTGCGGCGACAGGCAGAGCTGGTCGACGTCGACGTACCGGGAGGCCTCCTCGATGCGGCGCTTCAGCGCGTCCTTGCTCTCCAGCTCGGGCCGCTTGGTGGTGACGAGCCCGAGCACGACCTGCTTGCCCTTGGGCACGAAGCGCAACGGCTCGAAGCCGCCGGAGCGTTCGTCGTCGAACTCCAGGAAGAAGCCGTCGACGTTCAGGTCGCCGAAGAGTGCCTCCGCCACGAAGTCGTAGCCGCCGGAAGCCACCCACGACGAGGCGAAGTTGCCACGGCACATGTGCGTCGTGACACGCAGGTCGGCGGGGCGGTCGGCGAGGGCGCGGTTGATGTTGGCGATGTACGTCTCGTGCTGGTGCTCGGGGTCGCCGCCGATCTCCGCGACGTGGCGCCGCTGTTCCGGGTCGTTGAGGTACGCGAGGCTGGTGTCGTCGAGTTGCAGATAGCGGCAGCCGAGGTCGTAGACGCCGCGGACCTGGGCCGCGTAGGCGGCGGTGAGGTCCGTCCAGAAGGACTCCATGTCCGGGTAGACGCTCTCGTCGATGGCCGCCCGACCGCCCCGGTAGTGGACCATGCTCGGCGAGGGGATGGTCAGCTTCGGGGTCACGCCCTCCCCGGCGTTGTCGCGGAGGAAGGCGAACGCGTCGGCGAAGATGGTCTCTTCGAGCCGCACCCGATCGTCGACGTGGGCGGAGGGCGGCGCCCACTCGATGTCGCCGTCGGCGTTGTGGAACTTCACCCGCAGGTTGCCGTCCTGGACCTTGTTGATCCCGCCCAGCGAGTAGATGAAGTCCATGTGCCAGGACTGCCGCCGGAATTCGCCGTCGGTCGCGCTGCGCAGCCCGGCGTCCCGTTGCAGCGCGACGACCTCGCGAATCGCCTCGTCCTCCGCGGCCCGCAGTTCGGCGGCGCCGGTGCGCCCCGCGGCGTGGTCCTCGCGGGCGCGCTTGAGGACCGCTGGCCGCAGCAGGCTGCCCACGTGGTCGGCACGGAAGGGCGGAAGCGTGCGCGGACCGGTGGTCGCGGTGGCGGCGGGGGAAGTCGGCTCTGACGTCATGGGTGTCCCTCCTCCAGGTCGGGAGACTCACCCTGCTCCGGAATGGTCCATTCCTCAACCAGGAGTTCCGGTGTCCGGAAGTACGGTTCACAGTTCCCGCGACTCCCGCGACTCCCGCGGTTCCCGCGGTTCCGGATTCCCGGGCCGGACGTAGCTGTCCGTATTCCCGCGCCGGATTCAGCGCGACGCGGCCGGAGCGCCGAACCGCCAGCGGGTCTGGCTGTAGTGGCCCTTGCGGAAGCCGAAGACCGTGGACGGAGCCACCTCGTAGACCAGCGCGCTGCCGCCGTGGGCGTGGTGGAAGGCGCCGTCGCGGGCCTCGAAGCGCCACTCCTCGCCGTACTTCTCCACCCAGGTGTCCGCGAGCCGCCGCAGCCTGGCGTCGTCGCGCACGCGCACGGCGTCGCCCTCCAGTACGAGATCGAGCCCCTCGTCGACGGTGTCGTTGCCCGTCGTGAGCGCGCAGTGCGAACTGGCAGCCAGATTGCGGGACTTGCGCTCCTCCTCACCGGTGCAGAAGTGCAGCGCGCCGTCGTACCAGACGGCCAGCAGCGGGGTGACGTGCGGACGGCCGTCGGGGCGCACCGTCGTCAGCCAGTAGATCCCGGCGCGGGCGAGCCGGTCGCGGGCGGTCTCCCAGTCCGTGGGCTCGGCGCCGGGGGCGCTGTAGCGGGCGTCGAGCGCGGTGACGGGCTCCTGGTCGCGCATGCGCGTCTCCTTCGTGATCGGTCGCGGTGCGGCGGTGCAGCGGTGCGGCGGTGCGGCGGTGCGGCGGTGCGGCGGTGCGGCGGTGTTGCCGCCCGCGAAGGGAAGACCGCATGAACGTGCGGAAGTCATCGGCGTGCCGACGCGCACGCCGATGGGAAGGAACAGCGCATGACGGAACAGCGCATGCCGGACTCTCACGAAACCACCGACACGACCGGTCCCGGCGGCCCGGGCGGCACGGCCTCCGGAGGAACGCCGCTCGTGCGGGCCATCGGGCCCAAGCTGCTGATCCTCTTCATCGTCGGCGACATCCTCGGCACCGGCATCTACGCCACGACCGGCAAGGTCGCCGGCAAGGTCGGCGGCGCCCTGTGGCTGCCGTTCGTGATCGGGTTCGCGGTGGCGCTGCTCACGGCCGCCTCGTACGCCGAACTGGTCGGCAAGTATCCGCGGGCCGCGGGCGCCGCGCTCTACACGCAGCGGGCGTTCAGGATGCCGTTCCTGACCTTCATCGTGGCGTTCATGGTGGTGTGCTCAGGCCTGTCGTCGGCGAGCGCGGCGGCCCGCGCCTTCGCGGGCGACTATCTGGCCGAACTCGTGGACGTGCCGCCCACGCTCGTCGCGATCCTCTTCGTACTGGCGCTGGCGGCGCTCAATCTGCGCGGCGTCTCGGAGTCGGTGAAGACCAACGTGGTGCTCACCCTCGTCGAGCTGGCCGGGCTGCTGATCATCGTCGGGATCGGCGTCTTCGCCGTGTTCGCGGGCGAGGGGGACGCGGGACGGCTGGGGGACGTCCACGCCTCGGGCGGCACCGGATACGCGCTCCTGACGGGTGTGATGGGCGCGACCGCGCTGGGCTTCTTCGCGTTCGTCGGCTTCGAGGACTCGGTCAACATGGCCGAGGAGACGATCGAGCCGGCCCGCAACTTCCCCCGTGCCCTGTTCATCGGCGTCGCCCTCACCGGCACGGTCTACGTGCTGGTCGCGCTGGTCTCCTCGCTGCTGGTGGACTTCCGGGTGCTGGAGAAGTCCACCGGGCCGCTGCTGGAGGTGGTCAAGGCGGGCGGGGTCAGCTTCCCGCCCGAACTCTTCGCCGTCATCGCGCTGTTCGCGGTCAGCAACTCGGCGCTGATCAACATCATGATGGCGTCGCGGCTGTGCTACGGCATGGCCAACGAGAGCATCCTGCCCGCCGTCATGGGACGGGTGCTGCCCACCCGGCGCACACCGGTGGCGGGCATCGTCTTCGTCTCCCTGCTCGCCGTCGCGCTCGTCTCGACGGGAGAGATCGAGGGGCTCGGCGACACGACGTCGTTCCTGCTGCTGTGCGTCTTCGCCGTCGTCAACGTCGCGGTGCTGGTGCTGCGCAAGGATCGCGTGGAACACCGCCACTTCCGCACCCCGACAGTCCTGCCCGTCGTCGGGGCGCTCGGCACCGCGCTGCTGGCCAGCCCGCTCGCCGACCGCGCCGCCGACGTGTACGTACGCGCGGGACTGCTCGTCGCGCTCGGCGTCGTCCTGTGGGCCGTGAACAGGGCCGTTCTGGCAATCGGCGCCCGCCGCCGATGAGTTCGCCCCTCCGGCCCGGTCGTCATTACGACGGCCGGGCACACCGGCCCGCCGACAAGACGCAGAGGGGCAGGCGGGAGGGCGATGGACGACGCCGCACAGGACGCCGGGACCGCGCTGCTGGAGCGGGCGCTCGGCTATGCGCTCTGCTCGGTGCGGCCCGTGACCCCGCAGGCGCTCAACCGTCCGACGCCGTGCGCCCGTTGGGACCTGCGGGCGCTGCTGTGGCACACCAACGACTCGCTCGCGGCGCTGTACGAGGGCGTCGAGCACGGCCACGTCTGCCCGGAGCGGGCGGCCCCGGACGGTGACCGGCGGCCGGAGGGTGACCGGCGACCGGGCGGTGACCCGCGGCCTGGCGGCGGCGACGACCCGGCGGCGGTCTTCCGCGCCCGCGCCACCCGGCTCCTGGGCGCGTGGGCCGCCTCCGACGGCCCCGCCGACCGGTTCGTGGTCATCGACGACCTGCCGCTGACGGCCGCGGCCCTCGTCCGTACGGGAGCACTGGAGATCGCCGTGCACGGGTGGGACATCGCGCAGGCCACCGGCCTGCCGCGGCCCGTACCGGCCGCGCTCGCCACCGCGCTGATGCGCACCGCACGGCACCTGGTGCCCAGCCCGGCGGCGCGCGGCCCGCTCTTCGGGCCGCCGCTCACGGTGTGCGCGGAGGCCGACCCGAGCGACCGCCTCGTCGCGTTTCTCGGCCGCGATCCGTACGGGTCGTGGCGCGGGCGGGAGCGGGGCCGGGCAGGCGGCGGGACGGAGGAGCGGAGCAGGTGACCGGGCGGCGGCGCGAGGAGCGTCCGCTCTACTCCAGGAACAGCCCGCTCTACTCCAGGAACAGCCCGCGCTCCGCCGCCCCCGTGTCGAACTCCTCCAGCCTGGCCTGCGCCTCCGGAAGCCCGTCGCACATGGCCTCCAGCAGCACGCGCCCCAGCAGCATCGGCGCGCACGCGGTGTCGAAGACGAGGCCCGTGCCGACGGCCGCCGGAAGCAGCAGGTCATCCGGGTGTGCGACGGGCGCGAAGGCGCTGTCGGCGACCGTGACGATCCGCAGCCCCGCGTCGCGCGCATGCGCGAGAGCCGCCGCGACCTCCTTCGGGTGACGCGGCAGCGCGAAGCACAGCAGCACCTCTGCGCCCGCCCGCACGCATCCGTCGATGCGGTCGGTGAGCATGCTTCCGCCCTCGTCCAGCAGCCGCACGTCGGGGTGGACCTTGGCGGCGAAGTACGCGAAGCCGCGCGCCTGCGCCGATGCCGCGCGCAGCCCCAGCACGGGCAGCGTGGGGCTCGCGGCGAGCAGTCGGCCCGCCCGCTCCACGGGAGCGGGGTCGGCGAGCAGCGCCGCGAGGTGCCGCAGGTTGTCGATCTCGGCGTGCACGGCCTGCTGGTAGGCGTTGTACAGGTCGGGCTCGGTGTCCTGCCCGCCTGCCGCAGCCGTTCCCGTCCCCGCCTCCGGTGCCGATTCGCGCAGGTGCCTGCGGAGGGCCGGATAGCCGTCGAAGCCGAGGGCCACGGCGAACCGTGTGACGGACGGCTGGCTCACTCCGGCCAGCTCGGCCAGCTCGACGCTGGAGAGGAACGGCGCGTCGCCGGCCTGGCGCACCATGCAGTGCGCGATGCGGCGCTGGGTCGGCGTGAGCCGGTGCCCCTCGAAGATCTTCAGCAGCCGCGCGCTCGCGCTGCTCATCCGGTCCTCCCGCTGTCGGTGGGTCGGCTGCCGGCCGATCGACCGCTGTCGATCGGCCGGCGGCACGCGGTCACAGTTCGCAGAGCCGGTCGAGCAGACCGACGGCCACGTCTACATCATCGGACAGCGGACGGTCCGCCATCTCGGGGTCGAGCTCCGCCGCCGCCAGCTCGTAGGCCCGGCCGACCGGCAGCGCGGGGTCGGGGACGGTACCGCGCTGGCGCAACGCCCGTACCGCCGCGGTCAGTTCGCAGGCCAGCACCTGCCGCTGGTGCTCGGGCATGCGCAGGGCGTGCCGGGCGGCGAGGGAGGCGAAGCTGGCCACCTCCTCCACGCCGCGGGAGAGCACCGCGTGGCCGAGCGAGGCGGGCTGGGCCAGGGAGGTCATCTCCGCGAGGGCGGCCCCGGCGGCGTACTCCAGGATCATCACCCCGGAGCTGGCGGGGGTGTCCTCGCTGAGGAACGGACGCAGACCTGTGATGCCGGGCTCGACGAGCGAGACGAGCCGAGCGGTCGAGAGGCGGGCGGTCTGGAGCACGGCCAGGCGGAGCCCGTCGAGCGCGGCGGCGGCGTGCGCCGCGTAGAAGCTGCCGTGGTGCAGCGCGCCGTACACGCCCTGGGAGTCGGCGCTGATCAGGGGGTTCTCGGCGGCGGCGTTGAGGTCGACGGCGAGCACGCCGGCCAGGGTGTCGGCCGCCTCCAGCGCGGGCCCGTGGATCTGCGGGACGCAGCGGAATCCGTACGGGTCCTGGATGCGGCCGCTGGGCGGCCCGGGCCGTGCGGGTGCGCCGAGCAGCCGCCGCATCCGGGCGGCCGCGGCGACCGATCCGGGGTGCGGGCGCTCTCGGTGTACGGGTTCGGCGTACGCCTCGTAGGAGCCGCCGACCGCGAGGAGGGAGAGTGCGGCGACGACGAGCGAGGCGTTCTGGAGCCTCTGCAACTCGTCGAGCGCGAGGGCGGACTGGCCGAGCGTCAGGGCGTTGCTGCTGATGAAGGCGAGCGCGTCGTTGCCGTCCAGGGCGACGGTCTGCGGCGCGGGCCCGCCGGTCCAGGGCTGCTCGCCGAGCAGGGCGAGTCCGGTCTGGGCCAGCGCCGCGAGGTCTCCGGTGCCCACGGCGCCGTGCTCCCGCACGACGGGGTGCGCGCCGCCTCGTACGGCCTCCAGAAGCGCGAGCACGATCCGGGGGTTGAGTCCGGCCCCGCCCGCGAGGAGCTGGTTGGCGCGGACGGCGAGCATGGCCCGCACCTCGCGGGCGGGCAGCGGACTGCCGGCGGCGCCCGCGTGGCTGCGCAGCAGCCGCAGTCCGTGGCCCTCGGCGGTGGCGTCGACGTCGACGTCTCCGTCGGCGCGCACGGCGGCGGTGCGGTTGGCGCCGACGCCGGTGGTGCGGCCGTAGACCCGTCCGGCGAGGGCGAGTTCGCGGGCCGCGTGCCACGAGCGCTCGACGCGGGCGAGCGCGTCGGGGCCGGGGTCGCCCAAGTCGGCGGAGCCGTGGGCGAGTCGGACGACGGCCGCGGTATTCAGCGTCCGGCCGTCCGGAACCACTCTCGGCGGAGAGTCCACGATATGAGACGACATTCGCGTCAACCTCCTCCCACCATGGCTTCCGGCACGGTCACCGTTGGTTCACATTCCGCATGGCGGGCGTTGGTTACGTGCATTTCACACCCGACCCTTGACATCTATTCACTCCCAAACGACTGTGCATGACTATATGCAGTCGGGCAAGGGACTCCGGATGATCAGCTTCGACGCGGTCAGCAAGCACTACCCCAACGGCACCACCGCCGTGGACGACCTCACACTCGAACTCCCGGAAGGCGGCCTCACGGTCCTGGTCGGATCGTCGGGCTGCGGCAAGACCACCACGCTGCGCATGATCAACCGCATGGTCGATCCCAGCGCCGGCACGGTCCGGGTCGCCGGGCGCGACGTACGGGAGTCGGACGCCGCCGAGCTGCGCAGAGGCATCGGCTATGTGATCCAGCAGTCCGGGCTCTTCCCGCACCGGACCGTCCTCGACAACATCGCCACCGTTCCGCTGCTGCTCGGCTGGGGCCGCCGCAAGGCGCGCAGCCGCGCAGCCGAACTGCTGGAACGGGTCGGCCTGGACGCCGGGTCGGGCGAGCGCTACCCGCACCAGCTCTCCGGCGGTCAGCAGCAGCGCGTCGGCGTGGCACGCGCGCTCGCCGCCGATCCGCCGGTGCTGCTGATGGACGAGCCGTTCGGCGCGGTCGACCCCGTCGTACGGACCCAGCTCCAGGACGAACTCCTGCGGCTGCAACGGGACTTGCGCAAGACGGTCGTCTTCGTCACCCACGACATCGACGAGGCCGTACGGCTCGGCGACCGCATAGCCGTCTTCCGTACGGGCGGCCGGCTCGTGCAGTGCGCACCGCCGGCGCAGCTTCTGACGCGGCCAGCCGACGAGTTCGTCGCCGGGTTCCTGGGAGCCGAGCGCGGGCTCAAGCTCCTCTCGCTCACCACCCTCGGCGACGCGGACGTGCCGCGCGAGCCCGTCACGCCCGTCCGCACCGACGAACCGGTCGGCGGCATCCGCACGGGCAACGGCGAGGCCCACGAGGGGAATTGGCGGGTGGCGGTGGCCCCCGACGGATCGCCGGCCGGCTGGCTCGACACGGGCGCCCTGCCCGCGAGCGGCACCGCGGCCGACGCGGAACTGCTGCCGCTGCGGCCGCTGCGGGACGAGGACTCGCTGCTCGCCGCGCTCGACGAGTCCGTCACCTCACCCGCGAGGGCGGTCGCCCGCGTGGACGGCGACGGGGTGCTCACCGGCATCACGAGGCAGGCCGCGCTGCACGAGGGTGCCGCCGTGCGGCACGCCGCGGCGGCGACGGAGGGATCGGTCGGGGACGGCGAAAAGGGCGCCGGCGGCGGCCAGTCGGGCCGTGACGGGACGGAGGACTCGGATGGTCCGGGGGACTCCGGCGGGTCCGGCGGCGGAAGCGTGCGCACCAGCGAGGCGGCCTCATGACCGCGGTCGACTGGAGCTGGTTCGGCGATCACATCGCCGACATGGCGACGCTGACCCTCGACCACCTCTCCATAGCCGTGCCCGCGGTCTTCTTCGGCCTGGTGATCGCGCTGCCCCTGGCGGTCGTCGCCCACCGGGTGCGCAGGCTCCGCGGGTTGATCCTCGGCGCGTCCAACGTCCTGTTCACCATCCCGTCCCTGGCCTTCTTCATCCTGCTGCTCCCCGTCACCGGGCTCACCCGCAGCACCGCGATCACCGGCCTGACCATCTACACGCTGGTCGTGCTGATCCGTAACTCGGTGGAGGGGCTGGACAGCGTTCCCGCACACGCCCGCGAGGCGTCCCTCGCCATGGGCTCGCGGCCGCTGCGCACCCTGCTCACCGTGGAGCTGCCGCTGGCCCTTCCGGTGATCATCGCGGGGGTGCGAGTGGCCACGGTGATGACCATCTCCCTGGTGAGCGTGGCCAGTTACATCGGTTACGGCGGACTCGGGCAGCTCTTCACGGACGGCTTCCAGCGCAGCTACACCACGCCCGTGATCGCCGGTGTGCTGCTGACCCTGCTGCTCGCGCTGCTCGCGGACGGGCTTCTCGTCGCGGTCCAGTACGTCTGCACGCCCTGGACCCGGCACCGCACCGGCCCCGCCCGTACGAAGACGACCCGTACGAAGCGCACCCGCACGAAGACGGACGGCGCCACGACCGCCCGTACGACGGCCGCCGAGGAGGTCTGACCCATGATCCAGCTCCTCGCCGACCTCGCGCGGTGGCTGACGAGCCCGGCCCAGTGGGAGGGCACCGGAGGCATCGCCGTGCGGCTGCTCGAACACCTCCAGTACTCCCTGCTGGCCACTCTCGCCGGGGCCGCGCTCGCGCTCCCGCTCGGCCTGGTCATCGGGCACACGCGGCGCTTCGCGTTCCTCGCCATCAACCTGGCGGGCTTCGGAAGGGCGCTGCCGACCGTCGGCCTCGTCACGCTGGTCTTCCTCGCGGGCGGGCTGAGCATGTGGCCCGTCTACGTCGCGCTGGTCGCCCTCGCCGTCCCGGTCATCGTCACCAACACGTACGCGGGCATGACCGCCGTCGACCCGGACGTCACGGACGCCGCCCGGGGCGTGGGCATGACGGGCCCGCAGGTGCTGTTCAAGGTCGAACTCCCCCTCGCGCTGCCGCTGGTGATGACCGGGCTCCGGCTGGCGATGATCCAGGTCGTCTCCACGGCGACCATCGCCGCGTACGTCAGCTTCGGCGGGCTGGGCCGCTACATCTTCGACGGGCTCGCCCAGCGCGACCTCGTCCAGGTGCTCGGCGGCGCCGTCCTGGTCGCCGTCGTCGCGGTGCTGCTCGACCTGGCGATGGCCGGCGTACAGCGCTCGCTCTTCCGCAACCGGCCCGCCGACGCACGCTGACTTCCCGTTCCACCTCTACGGAGACGCCATGCCCAGCACTCAACGCCCGCGCCCGCACCGCCGGGCCGTACTGTCAGGACTCCTCGCCGTGGCCGCCGCCCCCGCCGTCGCGGCCTGCTCCAGCGGCATCACCTCGCTCAAGGGCGAACGCACGGACGGCTCCGGGGCCGCCGACAGCGGAGGCGGACTCGTCGTCGGCACGGCCAACTTCACCGAGAACCAGATACTCGGGTACCTCTACGCCGAGGCCCTGCGCGGCGCCGGCGTGAAGGCCACGGTCAAGCCGAGCCTCGGCTCCCGCGAGGTCGTCGTCCCGGCGCTGGAGGGCGGGGACATCGACCTGCTGCCGGAGTACCAGGGCAATCTGCTGCTGCACTTCGACAAGAAGGCCGAGGAGAGCGGGGCGGGCGAGCTCCAGAACGCCCTCGCGGCCAGGCTCCCGGAGTCGCTGGAGGCGCTGCCGTACGCCGCGGCCGAGGACAAGGACGTCTTCGTCGTCACGCGCGCCACCGCCCGCAAGCACGGCCTCAAGAGCTACGCGGACCTGCGGAAGGCCGACGGCGAGCTGGTCTTCGGAGGCCCGGCCGAGGACAAGACCAGGGTCGTGGGGCTCGTCGGCTTCCGTAAGCGATACGGCGTCACCTTCAAGGAGTTCAAGGCGCTCGACGCCTCCGGACCTCTGGTCAAGGGCGCCCTCAAGAAGGGCGACGTCGACGTCGCCAACCTCTTCAGCACGGACGCCGACATCGCCAGGAACGACTGGGTGGTGCTGAGCGACCCCGAGCACATGGTCCCGGCCCAGCACATCGTCCCGGTCGTGCGCAGCGCCGTGGCCGACGCACCGGTGCGCAAGGCGCTGGCCCGCCTCGGCGGCGTACTGACGACCGGCGAACTGAGCAAGCTCAACAGGCTGGTCGACGTGGACCGCAAGGACCCGGACGACGTCGCCGCGGAGTGGGCGAGCGCGCACCACCTCGGCGGCAAGTGACCGGAACCGGACCGAAGGGCAGGACGAGCACGATGGCCGCATCCCCCGCTGAACCCCGCGCGGAATCCCGCGCGGTCTCCCTCGTCGAGCGCCGCTCGATCGACGTCGTACCGGACGGCGAGCGGCACGGCAGCGCCTTCAGCCAGTTCACGCTGTGGCTGGGCGCCAACCTCCAGATCACCGCTGTCATCACGGGTGCGCTCGCCGTCGTCTTCGGGGCGGGCGCGTTCTGGGCGGTGATCGGGCTCGCCCTCGGCAATGTGCTGGGCGGCGCCGTGATGGCACTCCACTCCGCGCAGGGCCCACGGCTCGGCCTGCCCCAAATGATCTCTTCGCGGGCGCAGTTCGGGGTGCGGGGAGCGATCGTCCCGCTGGCGCTGGTCATCGTGATGTACGTGGGCTTCTTCGCGAGCGGCAGCGTCCTGGCGGGGCAGGCCGTCGGCGAGCTGACCGGGCTCGGGGAGACACCCGGCATCGTCGTCTTCGCGCTCGTCACCGGTGTCGCCGCCGCCGTCGGCTACCGGCTCATCCACACCCTCGGCCGGCTCGCCTCGCTGATCTGCGCGCTCGCCTTCGTCTATCTCGGCTTCCGGCTGCTGCAACGCGCCGATCCGGGCGCGCTGCTCGCCGACCGCGCCTTCGAACTGCCGGTCTTCCTCCTGGCGGTGGCGCTGGCCGCGTCGTGGCAGCTGGCCTACGGCCCGTACGTCGCCGACTACTCGCGCTATCTCCCGCGTTCGACGTCCGGCCGCGCCACCTTCTGGTGGACGCTCGCGGGCACCGGGCTGGGCTCGCAGTGGTCGATGACGTTCGGGGCGCTGGCGGCGGCCGCCGCGGGCGGGGCGTTCAGCGGGCACGAGGTTACGTTCGTCGTCGGGCTCGGCGGCACCGGAATCATCGCGTCCGCGCTCTACTTCGTCATCGCGCTCGGCAAGCTGACGATCAACGTGCTGAACACCTACGGCGGTTTCATGTCGCTGGTCACCAGCGTCAGCGGATTCCGCGGCCAGGCCGTGCTCTCACAGCGCTCCCGTGCCGCGTACATCGGCGGGATCATGGTGGCGGGCACGGTGATCGCCCTGCTCGGCAAGGACAGCTTCCTCACCTCGTTCAAGGACTTCCTGCTCTTCCTGCTGACCGCCTTCACGCCCTGGTCCGCGATCAACCTCGTCGACTACTACCTCATCGCGAAGGAGCGCTACGACCTGCCCGCGTTCAGCGATCCCGCGGGCCGCTACGGCGCCTGGCGGTGGCGCGCGCTGACCGTGTACGTCATCGGCCTGCTCGCCCAATTCCCCTTCCTGGCCACGCACTTCTACACCGGGCCGCTGGTCGGGGCGCTGGGCGGCGCCGACGTCTCCTGGATCGTCGGGCTGGCCGTGCCGGCGGCCGCGTACTGGCTGCTCGCGCGGAACGACACCGCGCACGTCCCGGACCGTACGATCCTCGGTCCGGCGGCGCAGGCGGGCGGCCCCGAGGCGGCAGGTGGGGCACAGCCGCAGACGGATACGGGTGCTAGCACCACTGCCACGGGCGGCCCGCGCACATAGCGTTCCGCCCATGGACGCCCGCGACCCGGAGCTGACGCGAGAACTCAACGCGACGCTTCAGACCCGCAGAGAACTCGGCCAGGAGTACGAGGAGGAGCTCATCGCCTCCTTCCTGGAGAAGTTCGACCAGAGGCTGGAGACGGTCGTGGACAAGCGGATGCGCCGGCAGATGGCGGAGCAGCAGATGGTCGTGGCGCGAGGCAACGCCCGGCCTCAGTCGGGGGGCGGATCGCCGTCGTATCCGGAGGGCATGGGGGCGCGGCTGCTGGCGGTCGCCTCGCTGGTGCTCGCCGTGCCGCTGTCCGCCATCGCCGCGGTCAACACGGGTCTGCCGGGGCTGCTGGTGTGCTGGGCGGGCATCGTCGGGGTCAACGCCGTGCAGGCGAAGGGGAATCCGTTCTCCTTCAACCGGGAGCGGGACAGGCACCGCAAGGACGACGACTGGGAGTAGCCCGCGGGCAGGCGTGCGGGCCGGGCGCGAGAGGGTGTGCGCGCTGATGCCGCGCGCTGCGCGGCCGGGCCCGCCGCCGGGGGGCCGCCGCACCCCGGTCCGAGGACCGGGGCGGGACGAACGGCAGCCCCCCGGGGGGATACGCGCCGGGTCAGGACCGGTCGCGTCCAGGGCGTCCGGGTCCGGGAGCCGCTCCGGAGTTCCACGACGCCGACACACACCACTGTGGGCTACGCGTGTCAACCACACGTTTCGGCGCGGTGACACTCTCCCACCGGCTCATGGCGAACAGGACTCCCAGGCGTCACGGCCCGCTCACGTCTCCCCTCGACCCCCCTCGACCACATGACGCCCGTAGAACGGCACCCGGCGACGACGGCCGGGAGGACGACGATCCCGGGCTCTGTCTCCCGACGGGCCCGGCCGGTCACTTTTGGCAGGTCACTTCTTGATGCCGCTCGCCAGATACGCCAGCAGATCCTGCCTGCTGACCACCCCGACCGGCTTGCCCTCCGCCAACACCACGGCGGCGTCCGCCGCTTCGAGCACCGGCATCAGGTCGGCGACCGACTCGCCGGACCCGACGTGCGGCAGCGGTTCGCTCATGTGCTTCTCCAGCCGGTCGCCGAGCGAGGCGCGCTGCCCGAACAGCGCGTCCAGCAGCTCCCGTTCGACGACGGACCCGACGACCTCCGCGGCCATCACGTCCGGATGGCCGGCACCGGGCTTGACGACGGGCATCTGCGAGACGCCGTACTCGCGCAGCACCTCGATCGCCTCCCCGACGGTCTCCTCGGGGTGCATGTGCACGAGCGAGGGGATCGGGCCCTCCTTGTGGCGCAGCACGTCCCCGACGCGTACGTCCGTCGCCTCGCCCTCCTCCAGGAAGCCGTAGTCGTTCATCCACTCGTCGTTGAAGATCTTGCTGAGGTAGCCGCGACCGCCGTCCGGCAGCAGCACGACCACGACTGCGTCCTCGGCGTCCGGGCCGAGCCGCTTGGCGACCTCCAGCGCCCCCACGACGGCCATGCCGCACGAGCCGCCCACCAGCAGGCCTTCCTCCTTGGCCAGACGGCGCGTCATCTGGAAGGAGTCCTTGTCGGAGACGGGCACGATCTCGTCGGCCACGCCGCGGTCGTACGCCTCGGGCCAGAAGTCCTCGCCCACGCCCTCCACCAGATAGGGGCGGCCGGAACCGCCGCTGTAGACGGAGCCTTCCGGGTCCGCGCCGACGATCCGCACCCGGCCCTCGCTGATCTCCTTGAGATAGCGGCCCGTTCCGGAGATCGTGCCGCCGGTGCCGATGCCCGCGACGAAGTGCGTGATCCTGCCCTCCGTCTGCTCCCACAGCTCCGGACCCGTCGTCTCGTAGTGCGAGCGCGGGTTGTTGGGGTTGCTGTACTGGTCGGGCTTCCAGGCGTCCGGGGTCTCGCGCACCAGCCGGTCCGAGACGTTGTAGTACGAGTCGGGGTGCTCCGGGTCGACGGCCGTCGGGCAGACGACGACCTCCGCACCGTACGCGCGGAGCACGTTGATCTTGTCCGTCGAGACCTTGTCCGGGCAGACGAACAGGCAGCGGTAGCCCTTCTGCTGGGCGACGATGGCCAGCCCCACACCGGTGTTGCCGGAGGTGGGCTCGACGATGGTGCCGCCCGGACGGAGTTCGCCGGACGCCTCCGCCGCCTCGATCATCCGCAGCGCGATCCGGTCCTTCACCGAACCGCCGGGATTGAAGTACTCGACCTTCGCGAGAACCGTGGCACGGATACCCTCCGTGACACTGTTCAGCTTGATCAGCGGGGTGTCGCCGACAAGGTCGATCATGGACTCGTGATACTGCAACGTGGTCTCCGCGCGTCCGTGGGCAGCGTCGTTGCATGCCCTTACCGTCACGATATTGCGCAACACGCGCACACCGGAGGCCCGTTGCGAAGGTTGCAGAGCGGTCCCCACGGGGCAACACAGTGTTAAGGGCGCTCAGCCCGCGCGTCACACGACGCGCACCGAGCGCTCACA
This sequence comes from Streptomyces winkii, assembly GCF_032248595.1. Taxonomy (NCBI): domain Bacteria; kingdom Bacillati; phylum Actinomycetota; class Actinomycetes; order Kitasatosporales; family Streptomycetaceae; genus Streptomyces; species Streptomyces winkii. The sequence continues at coordinate 77,222 of NZ_JASTTH010000005.1, forward strand.
GCGACTACCCAACCAGGGTGCCTCTTCATGCACCCCGGCACCATCGACCGTGGGGCTCCCCACGCTCCGCCGGGGACCCAGACCGGCGGCCCCTGGGGGAGGATCTCGGTGGACGCGAAGCCGCGGCGGCACACGCGTCCCCCGTCGCACACCGACGGAACACCCGGCACACCGAGCACGGCCAGCACCACCGGAACAACGGGAACAGCCAGCACTCACGAACCATCAGCAGGAGGCGGACCGGAAACATGCCGATGTCGAAGGCGGCGAGCGCAAGAGTGGCACGGCGGATCGCGACCGCGGCCGCGTACGGCAGCGGTGGCCTCAGCCTGCTCGGAGGCGCCGCGGTCGGACTGCTGTTCACCGAGGCCCAGCTCGCCAAGCGCAAGATCGGCGGGTCGGACGAGGAACCCCCCAAGGCCGACGGCGTCTACGGCGCCGCCTTCGCAGGGCAGCACCCCGGGCGCCCGGTCCGGCTCGGCTTCCTGGGCGACTCCACCGCCGCCGGCCAGGGCGTGCAGCTGCCCCGCCAGACTCCGGGCGCGCTGCTCGCATCGGCGCTGGCGGCCGTCGCCGAACGCCCCGTGGAACTGCGCAACGTGGCCCTGCCCGGCGCCCAGTCCGACGACCTGGAGCGCCAGGTCACGCTGCTGCTGAGCGAACACGACCTCGACCTCGCACCCGACGTCTGCGTCGTCATGATCGGCGCCAACGACGTCACCCACCGGATGCCGCCCTCCCGCGCCGTGCGGCTTCTCTCCGACGCGGTGGCGCGGCTGCGTACCGCGGGATGCGAAGTGGTCGTCGGAACCTGCCCCGACCTGGGCTCCATCGAGCCGGTCGGCCAGCCGCTGCGCTGGGTCGCACGGCGCCTGAGCCGCCAGCTGGCCGCCGCGCAGACCATCGCCGTCGTCGAGGAGGGCGCCCGTACGGTCTCGCTCGGCGACCTGCTCGGCCCCGAGTTCGCGGCACACCCCCGCGAGCTCTTCGGGCCGGACAACTACCACCCCTCGGCGGAGGGTTACGCGACCGCGGCGATGGCGATCCTGCCGACGCTGTGCGCATCGCTCGGGCTCTGGCCGACGGAGGACGAGCGTCCCGACGCGGCACGGCGCGAGAGCATCCTGCCGGTGGCCCGGGCCGCGGCCGAGGCGGTCGCCGAGGGCGGCACCGAGGTCGCGGGAGTGCGAGGCCCGTGGGCCCTGCTCAAGCACCGCCGGCGCCGCCGGCTGCCTCCGGCGGAAGAGATCGAAGCGGCACGCTCCGAGGCGCTCTGAGCCGTGTCCGGCGGACCGGCCGAACGTTCCGGCCAGGGCCTCCGCCGGACACCTCCACCGCGGACCCGAACCCCCTGCCGGATTGGGGCAGTTGAGGCGGGGCCGGCGGCTACGCGGTCGCGTACGCCGGAGCGGCCCGCTCCGGCCCCCACCGACCCCCACCGGCCACCGCCGCCCCCGGGCCCTCCCGCCACCGCCCCCGTGGGCGCATACTGGAGACACGGGCCAAGCAAGCGCTTAGAAAAGAGTCCCGCATCACACGCTCCGGCCCGTGACCCCGGCGCTACGTACAGGTAGCTTCCGCAAGGAAACTCCCGTACGGAGCCCCAACTCCGTGACCCCGCCGACCCGCTTGGAGCCGTGATGCCCGAAGCAGTGATCGTCTCTGCCGCCCGCTCGCCCATCGGACGCGCCTTCAAGGGGTCGCTCAAGGACGTGCGGCCGGACGACCTGACCGCGCACATCGTCAAGGCGGCCCTCGACAAGGTGCCCCAGCTGGACCCCGCGCAGATCGACGACCTGATGCTCGGCTGCGGTCTGCCCGGCGGCGAGCAGGGGCACAACCTGGGCCGCGTCGTCGCCGTGCAGTTGGGCATGGACCACCTGCCGGGCTGCACCATCACCCGCTACTGCTCCTCGTCGCTCCAGACGACCCGCATGGCGATGCACGCGATCAAGGCGGGCGAGGGCGACGTGTTCATCTCGGCGGGCGTGGAGACCGTCTCCCGTTCGGTCAACGGGAGTTCGGACGGAATGCCCGGCACGCACAACCCCCTCTTCGCCGACGCCGAGGACCGTACCGCCGAGCGCGCCGAGAAGGGCGGTGCCGGATGGGAGGACCCGCGGGAGAGCGGCCAGGTGCCCGACGTCTACATCGCGATGGGCCAGACCGCGGAGAACCTGGCCCGGCTCAAGGGCGTCACGCGCAGGGACATGGACGAGTTCGGCGTGCGCTCCCAGAACCTCGCGGAGAAGGCCATCGCCGACGGCTTCTGGGAGCGGGAGATCACACCCGTGACCACGCCCGAGGGAGACACGGTCTCCAAGGACGACGGGCCCCGCGCCGGCGTGACCCTGGAGGGCGTCGAGGGGCTCAAGCCCGTCTTCCGCCCCGACGGACTCGTCACCGCCGGCAACTGCTGCCCGCTCAACGACGGTGCGGCGGCGCTCGTCGTCATGTCCGACACGAAGGCGCGCGAGCTGGGCCTGACGCCGCTGGCGCGCGTCGTCTCCACCGGAGTCTCCGGTCTCTCCCCCGAGATCATGGGGTACGGACCGGTCGAGGCCAGCAAGCAGGCGCTGGCCCGCGCGGGGATGACGATCGGCGACATCGATCTGGTCGAGATCAACGAGGCGTTCGCGGCCCAGGTCATCCCGTCCTACCGGGACCTCGGCATCGACCTCGACAAGCTCAACGTCAACGGCGGCGCGATCGCCGTCGGGCACCCCTTCGGCATGACGGGCGCCCGCATCACCACCACGCTGCTCAACTCCCTGACGTGGCACGACAAGCAGTTCGGTCTGGAGACCATGTGCGTGGGCGGCGGCCAGGGCATGGCCATGGTGCTGGAGCGCCTGAGCTGATGTGATTTATCCCCCTGCCGCCGTGGGTTTCTCCTGCTCACGGCGGCAGAGGCGACGGAGGCAGCAGTACACCTCTGTCCTATTCACGCCGTTTGGGACTACGGTCGACTCTTCTCTTCGGGCTTCTCCCCCACGCTCGGTACAAGGGGCTCGGAGGCCTCGCCCGGGGAGGCCCCACTCGTCGCGGGGATACGAACGGAACCAGGAGTACGCCAGTGAGCGCCATATCTCTGCTGTTGCTCGCGACCGCCGTGGCCGCCGCCGCGGTCGGCGGTGCCGCCCTGCACTCGGCGCGCGACCTGCGCCGGCGGCTCGACGAGTGCGCACAGAGCACACACGGCGCCCGCGTTCCCGGAGCGCGCTCCGCCGAGGAGGTCCGCAGCATCGTCGCGGAGGCGATCGCGGAGGAGCGTGAGCGCGAACTGGCCGAGGCCCGTGCCATGTGGGCCGCGCGGGAGTCGCGTGCGGGCGGCTCCGACGACGGTGCGGCGCTGGCCGGACGCGGCACGGAGTACGAGATCGCGCCCTTCCTCGACGCCCTGCTCCGGGGGCGGGTCGACGACGAGGTCCTCAGGAGCCTGCGCGAGCTGCGCGACGAGGACACGCCCCCGCAGGGCGTCTTCGTACCGCGCCAGATGGAGCGCGACCTGGAGTCCGCGGACCCCGTCGAGCCGCTTCCCGAGGACGGCCAGGAGCACCCCGGTATCGCGTCGGCCCGCCGCCGCCACCCCTCGGAGCCGGACTTCACGCTGCACGGCGAACCGGCCGTGCCCGCACCGGCACCGCCGCCCTCGCGGAGCGCAGCCGGTCATGAGCGGACCGTGGGGCGGCTGGCGGAGCTGGCCGACGCCCGCACCCCGCTCTCGGACGTGCGGCAGGGCCCGCTGGGCACGCTCGACGTCTACCTCTTCCAGGACGGCACGACCGTGTGCCTCTCGCCGGGCCACCGCGAGACGGCCGAGGCGCTGTGCGCGGCGCTGCGCGCTGGAGACGTGCCGGTGCTGATGGGAGGCTCCACCGTCTCCGGTGCGTACGCGCTCACCTTCGCGTACGGGGAGGGCCGCACCGCCTATCTGCTGGCGGACCGCGTCATCGCTTCCCGGTAGCGCCCGCCGCGATACGGGCCGTGGCGAGCTGTACGAGCCCTACGGCGTCGGCGAGTTCATGATCGGCGTCAACGTCCCGGAGAATTTCCGCCAGATCGTGCGCGGCGACCAGCACCTGATCGCCGACGGCGAAAACACCGACGTCCGGAAGCTCCAGCGGGGTGTGCCCCGGAAACTCCAGACGCTGCGCGCGGACCGCCAACTCGCGGGCCAGCGCCAGCCCTTCAGCCGCTGCGCCCCTGCGCAGAGCGCTTTCCGGGAGCGTGCGCAGACGGTCCGCCGCAGGCTGGACCGCGGTGATCAGAGAGGCTGTATCGAGCACCTCGCAAGCGTATGCGCCCCCGACACACTGTTGCCATCGTCTCGTTACTCAGGCACCTTGGCGGGAAGGACTCCTTAAGGCAGCGTCCGGAGGCGCCGATGTCCCAGATCTTCTCCGAAGAGACCCACCGGAACATGCTCACCCGCATCCCTCAATGCACCGGCCGTGAAGTATCCGACTGGCTGCGGACTGTCGACGAAGGCCCTTCCCTCTTCCGCTTCGAGGAGAAGGTGAGCTGGCTTCGAGGCGAGCACAACCTCGCCTACGGCCACGCGAAAGCGATCATCCACGAGTACGACCTGCGGCGCGCTGCGCGCCATCTGTAGCCGGCCCCTCTACGACTTCTCGGATGTCTCCCGGAGCATTTCCGGATTCGTACACGCGAAGGGCCCGCGAGGCGTCGACCGCCTCCCGGGCCCTTCGTCGTGTCGTCAGCCGTCCTGCTAGTCGTTGCCTTGCAGGATCGCGATCAGGCGCAGGAACTCCAGGTAGATCCACACCAGGGTCAGGGTCAGGCCGAAGGCGGCCAGCCAGGACTCCTCGCGGGGAGCGCCATAGGAGATGCCGTCCTCGACCTGCTTGAAGTCGAGCGCCAGGAAGAGCGCACCGATCACGATGCCGGCGATCCCGAAGAGGATGCCCATCGTGCCGCTGCGGAAGCCGAGGCCGTCACCGCCGCCGATGACCGCGAACAGCAGGTTCACCATCATCAGCAGGATGAACCCGACGGCCGCCGCGATCGCGAAGCGGTAGAACCTCCGGTTCACGCGGATGATCCGCGTCTTGTACATCACCAGCACCGCGGTGAAGACCGCCATGGTGCCGAGCACGGCCTGCATCGCAGCGCCGTTCGCGATGTAACTGTCGACGAAGTTGCTGATGGCGCCCAGGAAGAGACCTTCCAGGGCGGCGTACGCCAGGATCAGCGCAGGAACTGCCTTGCGCTTGAAGGACTGGACGAGTGCCAGCACCATCGCCACGAGCCCGGCACCGATCGCGATCGGAAGCGCCAGGTCGGTGATCCAGGCGACGGCCGCCATGACGACGACGAGGCCGATCGTCATGCCGGTGCGGGCGACGACGTCGTCCATCGTCATCCGGCCGGTCTGCGGCGGCGCGGCCGGCGGCGCCGCGTAGGGCTGGCCCACCGCCTGCGGCTGCTGCTGGGCGTAAGGGTTGTTCGCGGAAGGGTTGTTCGCGTAGGCGGTGTTCGCGTACGGGTTCCCGGCCTGCGGCTGCTGGCCGGCGTCGAAGCCGGCGTAGCCGCCCGAGCGGCTGAACCCCCGTCGCGAGAAGACCGGGTTGCTGCTCCTCATCTCACTCCTCCATGGCCGCACGGCACGGCACTAGCCTTCAGAGTAATGCGTTAGCAAAACCAGCACGCTACTCCAGAGTCGAAAACGAAGAAAAGCGGGTCCTGGTTCCGTCTTGGTTCCGTTCTTGTACCGCCAGGGGCGCTCTCCACACCCGTGTTCCGGGCCCGGACGGACGGCGGCGACGGTCATCGCGCCCCGGTCCGGGCGGAGTCAGTACAGGGTGTGCGTGCCCGGCGCGGTGAGCAGCGCCAGCAGGGCGAGGCCGGCGACGGCCCAGGCCACGTAGTCGCCGATGTGGCCCGACTGGAGGCGGCGCAGTGGCCCGAGCAGCCGCTCCGTGGCCCCCTCGTACGGGCGCCGCCGTACGCCCAGCAGAGCGACACCCACGCCCAGCGCGGTAGAGAACAGGCCCAGCAGCACGCCTGTGAGGGTCCAGTGCGCCGGGGGTCCGGCCGCGCGCGGCGAAGTGACGCCGTCCAGCACCGCCGCCTCGTAGACGCCGTGCGACGCGAAGAGATGCGCGGCGTCGCCCATCGCCGTCGTCAACTCCGGGACGACGCCCGCCGCGAGGGCCGCGGCGAGCAGTACGGCGGGCACCGCGAGCATCGGCCCGGGGATGCGGCGCAGCCGGCCGCCGGTCTCCGGCTGCTCGTCGCCGGGGGTGCGGGCGCCGGGTGCGGAGTCGTCCCCCGCCGTACCGGTGCCCGGGGCCGGGCCGGTGCCCGCTTCGGCCGGGGCGCCGTCGCCGTCGTGCGGCCGCGGCCCCGCTCCCGCGAAGACGCGCAGCCCCGCCCGCAGCACCGCGCCGCCGGTCAGCGCGGACACCAGCACGAACACCGCGGTCAGCCAGTGTCCCGTGTGGCCCGCGGCCTCCTCCGCGACCGCCTTGCCCAGCGACGTGCCGAACGGCGGCAGCCCGCACACCGCGAGCCCGCCCGACACGAACAGGGCGCCGGTGAAGGGCAGTTCGCGCGCCCGCCCGTACAACTCCCGTTCGTCGACGGACGCATAGCGGTCGAGCAGGATGCCCGTGCACGCGAACAGTGCGGCCTTCACGGCGCCGTGTGCCAGTACGTACAGCGCCGTGCCCGCGGTGCCCTCGGGGGTGAGCAGGCCGACGCCGATCAGGAACAGGCCGGTGTGCGCCACCGTGGAGAAGGCCAGCAGCCGTTTGAGATGCCGCTGCCGCCAGCTCATGGCCGCGCCGAGCAGCGCCGTCACCACGCCCAAGGTGATCAGGGTCCGGGTGACCGCGTGGGGCGGGAGGCCGCCGGGGCCCGCGAACACCGTCCAGTAGAGGCGGGCGACGCCGAACACGCCCAGCTCCACCATCACGCCCGAGAGCAGCATGCACACGGGCGTCGGCGCGACGGCGTGCGCGTCCGGCAGCCAGAAGTGGAACGGCACGGCGGCCGCCTTCACCAGCAGCCCCGCCGCCACCAGCACGAAGGCGGCGAGGACGAGGGCGTCCGGCTGCTGCCCGTCGAGTTGCCGCCCGGTCTGTGCGAGGCCCAGTTCGCCGGTGCGCGCGTAGAGCAGCGCGATCCCGAGCAACATGGCGTATCCGCCGAGGGAGTTGACGATGCCGAAGGCCAACGCGCCCTGCACGGGCCGGGGTTCCTCGACGTGCAGCCCGGTGAGCGCGTACGCGACGACGCCCATCAGCTCGAAGAAGACGAACGAGTCGAAGAGGTCTCCCGTGAGGCTGAAGCCGCACATCCCCGCCTGGAAGAGCAGGATCAGCGCCGGAAAGGTGCCCCTGCTGCGCGGCGGCGGCTCCTCGAAGTAGCGCCAGGAGTACAGGAGTACGGCGACGACGAGCAGCGACGTGAACAGCGCCAGCCCGAGCGACACCGGATCGCCCACCAGCACGATCCCCACGCCGTGGCCGCCCGGCCCCGGCCGCCAGCCGCCGAGCCACTCGACGGCGTACGGGTGGCCGTGCGCACCGCCCAGCAGCGCCAGCGCCGCGAGCGCGGCCGAGATCCCGGCGAAGACGACGCTCACCGAGTCCGAGACGACGCGTGGCACCCGCCGCCCGCCCACCGCGAGCACGGCGGCGCCCACCAGCGGCACCGCGACGACGAGCGGCAGCAGCCGCGCAACATTCACCGCGCCACCGTCCCGTCAGCCCTTCAGCGCCGACAGCTCGTCGGGGTCGACGGTGCCGTGCCGCTTGTGCAGCTGGATGACGAGGGCCAGCAGAAGCGCCGTCACGGTCGCGCCGACGACGACGTCGGTCAGGGTCAGCGCCTGCACGACGGGGTCGACGACGACGGCGTCCCGCGGCAGGGCCGCGTACACGGGCGCCGTGCCGCCGTGCCGGTAGCCGATCGCGAGCAGCAGCACGTACGTCGAGGACTGGGTCACGGACAGACAGCCGACGGCGTGGATGAGGTTGCGGCTGGTGACCAGCCCGTACACGCCGATCAGGAAGATCCAGGCGGAGACGAGGTACGGCAGAAGCGTCATCCGCCGCCGCCTTCCGCGCCGCCCCCGGTGCGGGCGCCGCCGCGGCCGGGCGGCTCCTCGATCTCCACGGCCTGGTCGAGGAAGTGCGCGAGCAGCACGACGATGCCGCAGGCCACCTCCATGCCGACGGCGGCGTTGAGCACGACGACCGTGCCGGCGGAGCTCAGCGTGGCGAACGTCCCCCACGGCAGGACGTTGGCCAGGAACGCCGACCCGGCCAGTACGGTCGCGATGCCCGTGACGGCGAAGGCCGCCTCGCCCGCCGCGTCCCCCGCCTCGTACAGCGACAGCGGCCGGATGCGCTCCAACGCCCCGTAGTCCGCGGCCACATAGAGCAGATGCAGCGCCGTGGCCACGACGACTCCGCCCTGGAAGCCCCCGCCGGGAGTGATCTGGCCGTGCGCCACGACGTACAGGCCGACGAGCAGCGCGACGGGCAGCAGCAGGACACCGAGGCGGCGGATCGCGGCGGACACCTTCGCACGGCGCGGCGGGCGGCGGCGCTCCCCCGCGATCTGGCGCAGCAGCACGACGGCGCCGAGCACGGCGGCGAAGAGGATCGTCTCCTCTCCGAGCGTGTCGAGGGCGCGCTGGTCGAAGTTGACGGAGCTGACCACGTTGGCCGTGCGGTGCGCGAACGCCGCGTGCACGGACCGGTCGCCGTAGGGGTGGTGGCCGCCGCCGAAGTGCGGGAGCACGGCGAACGCGGCGACGAGGAACGCCGCGACGACGGCCGCCGCGGCCAGGAAGAGCACGAGCCTGCCGCGCCGGGTCACCGGTCCTCCTCGCCGCGGTCGTCCCGGCGGGCTTCGCCGCCGCCCGGCCCGCGCCGCACCTTCCGTACCGTCAGCACGATCATCAGCGGCGTCACCGCCGAGCCCACGGCGAGCTGCGACAGGCCCACGTCCGGAGCCTGGACGAAGGCGAAGAGCAGCGCGAGCGCGAGGCCGAGGAAGGACAGCACGAGCGCCTGGCGCAACGGCTCGTGGTTCAGCACGGCCGCGGTCGCCGTCACGGCGACGAGGAGCAGGGCGACGGCGATGAGCGCGTCAGTCACGGGGCCCGTCCCCTCCGCGCCGCCCGCTCTCTCCGGGCTCCCCGGCCTCGTCCGGCCGGGGCTCGGGAACGTACGGCTGGGGCTCGGGCGCGTCCGGCGGTGCGCCGGACTCCGTGCTGGGCTGCGAGCCTCCGCTCGTCACCAGCGCGCCCGCGAGCAGCAGCGCCCCGATCACGAGCAGCTTGACGGCCTGCCGCCCCGGACCGGCCGCCGCACACAGCGGTACGACCGCCGAGGGGACCCCGAGCAGCGCGGTCCAGCGCACGACGCGGGCGGGCGGCAGGCCGCCCAGGAACCGCCCGTACACCAGCGTGCCCGCGGGCGCGAGGACGGCGAGGACGAGCGCCAGGTCCAGGTAGTCGGGACGGCGGAAGCCCTGTGCGGCGAGCAACAGCGTGAGCGCGGCGAGGAGTTGGCCGAGGTTCTGCGCGACGAGCCGCGTGCTCGGGCCGCTCGTCGCGACGTACCACAGGACGGGCAGCAGGCACAGCAGCGGCGCCATGGCGGCGGCGAGCCAGCCCTCGGACGTGCTCATCGGGACCGCACCGCCCTGCCCGCGGCCCGTCGCGCCGCCCGTGCGGCGACGGCCGCGGGGAGCGCGAGGACGGCGCCCACCGCGATCTCGACGGCGTCGACCGTCGAGATCAGCACCAGCCAGAGCCCCGTCAGCACGGCCCACCACGCGAGCACTTCGGGGACCGCCCTCAGCCCCTCCGCGGCGCCGAGCCGTCCCGAACCCGCGAGCAATCCCGCGAACCAACCCGCGAACACGCCCTCACCTCCGCCGCCATGGGCGTGTGTGTACCACGCGGCGGCGAGCGCACACGTGCTCCACGGCGGGGCGCGGCGCGCCGTGCCCCGGGCCGGGCCGTGCCCGGCTCTCAGTCCAGGGCGTGGCCCGTGGTGGCGTCCACGTGGGCGGGGACGGGATCGTGCCGGTCGCCGACGGAGGACGTGCCCGACGGTTCGAAGAGGAGGATCGACGCGCCGCCCGCCGAGGACGGCTTGTGCTCCACCCCGCGCGGGACGACGAACACGGAGCCCGCGCCGAGCACGACGCTCCGGCCGCAGCCGTCCTCGCTCGTGTCATGGCCGGTCTCATGGCCGGTCTCATGGCCGGTCTCATGGCCGGTGTCGTGGCCGGACTCGACGCCGTCGCGGAGCGCGATGCTCAGCTCTCCGTCGAGTACGAGGAAGAACTCGTCGGTGTCCTCGTGCACGTGCCATACGTGTTCGCCCGCCACCTTCGCGACGCGGACGTCGTAGTCGTTCACCTTGGTCACGATGCGCGGGCTCCACAGCTGGTCGAAGGCGGCCAGCGCCGAGCGCAGATCGATGGGGTCGTCTCTCATGCCGCCATCGTGGCCCTGGTGTGCCGGGCCCGGGACTGCTAGGAATCGCATATGTCGCAAGAATCCTCGCAGCCGGCACGGGGCGAGCAGCAGGAGGGACGGAGCGGCGGGGCGCACTGTCCGCACCGCGTCGCCGTCATCGTCGACGAGGGCTCCAACCCCTTCGAACTGGGCGTCGCCACCGAGCTGTTCGGGCTGCGCAGGCCCGAACTGGAGCGGCCCTGGTACGAGTTCACTCTGTGCGCCGCGGACCGCGAAGTCTCCATGCACGGCGGCATGTTCACGCTCGGCGGCGTGGCGGACCTCGCGGCGGCGGACGAGGCGGACACCGTCGTCGTGCCCAACCGTCCCGATCCGGAAGTACGGCCGGGAGGCGCCGTGCTGGACGCGATCCGCAGGGCCTCGGCCCGCGGAGCGCGCCTGATCAGCTTCTGCACGGGCGCGTTCACCCTGGCCGAGGCCGGTGTGCTGGAGGGGCGCCGGGCCACGACGCACTGGCGCTGGGCGGAGCTCTTCGCCTCCCGCCATCCCGGCGTACGGCTGGAACCGGACGTCCTCTTCGTCGAAGACGACGGCGTCCTCACCGCCGCGGGCAGCGCCGCCGCCCTGGATCTCGGCCTCCATGTGATCGCACGCGACCACGGCGCCGAGGTGGCGAACGCCGTGAGCCGCCGTCTCGTCTTCGCGGCCCACCGCGACGGCGGCCAGCGGCAGTTCGTGGAGCGGCCCGTGCCGGTCACGCGGGACGCCTCGCTCGCGCCCGTACTCGACTGGGCGCGGGAGCGGCTGGACCGGCCGCTGACCGTGGCCGGACTCGCGGCGCACGCCGCGGTCAGCTCCGCGACGCTGCACCGGCGGTTCCAGGCCGAGCTGGGCACGACGCCGCTCGCGTGGCTCACGGGGGAACGCGTCGCGCTGGCGTGCCGCCTCATCGAGCGCGGCGAGACCGCGCTCGGGACGGTGGCCCGCCTCAGCGGGCTCGGGACAGCGGCGAATCTCCGAGCACAACTGCGACGCCGCACGGGCCTCTCGCCGAGCGCGTACCGCCGCCAGTTCAGCGCGCGCACCGCCTGACGGCTCCTCGCCGCGTCGACGTCGCGGCGAGGACCGGGGCGGAGCGCGGCGGGGCGAACGCGCTGCTCCGCGCGGTTCCGCCCCGGAACTTCGGCCATCGGACACAACTCGGCCTGCGGCCGCGCCCGCACCCGTACGATGCGTCCGTGATCAGCAACCGCCGGCAGGCGTCTTCCGCGCGCTCCCCGCAGGGGCGCGCCTGGGTGCTGCCGTTGCTGGTCATGGCCGTGCTGTGCGGAGTGCTCGCGATGCACGGCATCGGATCGGCGCCGTCACCGGAGGCCCACGGGCACGGGTCGATGTCCCACTCCGCACCGGCGGCCGGCGAATCCGGCCACGGCCAGGCCGCACAGGGCCACGCCCACGACTCCCGTCCCATGTCCGGGAGTCAGTACGTGGTCGAGTGCGAGTGCGGCGGTACGGACGGCCACGTCGCGCACGCCGATGCGACATGTTCGGCCAGCGGCACGAGCGGCTCGCCCAGCATGGACGGCCCCGCCGCCGTGACCGCCCCCGGCCCGCAGACCGCCGGAGGTTCCGAGGTCCACCGGCCGCGCACCGACGGCGAACGGCCGCCGCCCTCGCTGCACCGGCTCCAACTCCTGCGCATATAGGGGCGCCTCACGGTGCGGCCACCGGGCCGCCGCCGTGACCGGCGCACTCCGAAACCGTCAACTCTCAGAAACGCAGGAGCAGTACAGCCATGACCACATACCGTTCGATCGACTCTGCCCGCTCGTCCGTCTCTCCCCGCTCGGCTCTCAATCGCGCGGTGTTCGCCGCGGCGTCCGCAGCGGTGGCGGCACTGGCCCTCACGGCCTGCGGGAGCGGGGACAGCCAGGCCAAGGGCGGCGGAGAGGGCCACGGATCCGCACACGGCGCGGCCCAGGACAAGGGAGAGAAGCCCGCGAAGGGTGCCGCCGCCGACGTCTCCTTCGCGGAGGGCATGATCCCCCACCACCGGCAGGCCCTCGAGATGGCCGCGCTGGCCTCGTCCCGCGCGGAGTCGGCGCAGGTGAAGTCGCTCGCCTCGCGGATCGGCAAGGCGCAGAAGCCCGAGATCGAGAAGCTGTCCGGGTGGCTGAAGTCGTGGGGCGAGAAGGTCCCCGCGGCGGGAGGGGGCGCCGAGCACTCGGAGCACTCCGGCCACTCGATGCCCGGGATGATGACCTCCGGGGACATGGAGCAGCTGAAGAAGGCGTCCGGGGAGAAGTTCGACCGGCAGTTCCTGGAGATGATGACGGCACATCACCAGGGCGCGGTGGAGATGGCCCGTACGGAGGAGTCCAAGGGCTCGTACAAGCCGGCGAAGGACATGGCGCGCGACATCCGGCGCGCGCAGACCGGTGAGATCAGGGAGATGCGCGAGCTTCTGAAGAAGTAACCGCCGCATCCGCGACCGGCTCGTCCTCCCCGGGCGGGCCGGTCGCTCTCGTCCGGGCGGCCGGGCGTCCGCCCCACCGGCAGCGTGCGTGACGCCGGACGCGTGCGCACCTGAGGCAGTACGTGTGCGCATCACGCCGCGTCGCGGGTACCCGCGCCCGCGATCCGCGTGCGCAGAGCGAGGAGCGTCAGTGCCCGAAGAGAGACCGCCCGGGGGCCCAGGACCCGGCCCGGACCCCGAGCCCGGTCCCGGCCCCGGCCCCGGCCCCGGCACCCGTACGGACACCGGCCCGGGCGGCGCACGCCGGTGGCAGGCCCTGGCCGTCTGTCTCGTCGCGGGATTCATGACGCTGCTGGACGTCTCGATCGTCAACGTCGCGCTGCCGTCCGTACGGACGGGCCTGCACACCACCGAGTCCGAACTCCAGTGGGTGCTCTCCGGCTACGCCCTCTCCTTCGGCCTCTTCCTCGTCCCCTCGGGGCGGCTCGGCGACGCCCGCGGCCGCCGCATCGTCTTCATGGCCGGCCTCCTGCTCTTCACACTGGCCTCCGCCGCGTGCGGAGCCGCCCGTACGAGCGCATGGCTCGTCGGGGCCAGGCTCGTGCAGGGCCTGGGCGGCGGGATGATCGCGCCGCAGGTCTCCGCGCTCATCCAGCAGATGTTCTCCGGGCGGGAACGCGCCAGGGCGTTCGGCATGTTCGGCACGGTCGTCGGCGTCTCCACCGCCGTGGGGCCGCTGCTGGGCGGCGTCATCATCCAGGCCGCGGGGGCGGACGAGGGCTGGCGGTGGGTGTTCTACGTCAACCTCCCGATCGGCGTCGTCTGCTTCCTCCTCGCCCACCGGCTGCTGCCCGACACCCCCACCGCCGGCGAGCAGCGCTCGCAGAGCCTCGACCCGGTCGGCGTCGCGCTGCTGGGCGCCGCGGTCCTGGCGGTTCTGCTGCCCTTCGTCCAGTCCCAGCAGTGGCACGGCGACGGCAAGTGGCTGCTGCTGGTCCTCGCGGCGGTGCTGCTGGTCTGCTTCGTACGGTGGGAGTCGCGTTGCGACCGGAAGCAGACGGAACCGCTGGTGTCGCTCTCGCTGTTCCGCATCCGCTCGTACTGGACGGGCTGCCTGCTGATCCTCTTCCACTTCGCGGGATTCACGTCGATCTTCTTCATCACCACGCTCTACCTCCAGAGCGGGCTGGGCTACAGCGCGTTGCAGGCGGGCCTCGCCATCACGCCGTTCGCGCTGGGTTCCGGGGCCACCGCGCAGATCGGGGGACGGTACGTGGACAGGTACGGGCGCAGGCTCGTGGCGGGCGGGCTGGCCATGACGGCCGTCGGTTTGGCGGGCACCGCGTTCACCGCGCACGAGGCCGGAGGCCACGACGCCGGCTGGTATCTGCTGGTGCCGCTGCTGCTCGCCGGTCTGGGCAGCGGCTTCGTCATCGCCCCGAACCAGGCGCTGACCCTCTCCCGGGTTCCGGTCGCCCGGGGCGGCAGCGCCGGCGGCGTGCTCCAGACCGCGCAGCGCATCGGGGCGTCGATCGGCATCGCGGGCGTCGGGTCGCTCTTCTTCACCCGCCTCAACGCGGACCACGGCGCCCCCACGCCGGACGACTGGCGCGCGGCGTACCAGCACGGGCTGATGCTCTCCGTGGTCTTCGTCCTGGTCGCGCTGGCGGCGGCGCTCGCCGACGTCTGGGTGTCCCGCAAGGACGCGGAGCCGCCGGCCCCGACCCCGCACGGCGGCGTCTCCCACCCGGAGCCCTGATCAGGACGCCATGCCGGAACCCGGGACCAGCACCCCGAAACGGAACGCCGGACCAGAACGGCGGACCGCCAGCACCCCGGACGCGGACCTGCACGAACGACCGCGCGCCGCCCCGGCGGCTCCGCCGCGCTACCGCGGGCGGCGGCTGTCGTCCAGCGCCGCCTTCTCGCCGGTGGGTGCCGCCGCCCCCGTCGGCATCGCGGGGTGCCGGCCCAGGACGAACACCCCGCCGACCGCCGCCCCCAGCCCGAGGATCTCCCCGGTGATCGCCAGCGGCGTCACCCGTACCGTGTCGCCGAGGAACCCGATCCCGCACACGATCCCGGCCAGCGGCTCGGCCGCCGTCAGCGCGGGCAGGGACTGCCGCAGCTGCCCCGCCTCGAACGCGCTCTGCACGAGCACGAGTCCGACGACGGCCGACGCGACGACGACGTACGGCTGCCAGCTCGTGACCAGCCCGACGATGCCGGAGTCGTCCAGGATCTTGCTGGACTCCCGCGTCAGCGCGTCCTGAAGCCCGTAGAGGACGCCCGCCGCCGCGGCCAGCAGCGGCGGCTCCTCCACGAGCCGCAAGTGCCGCGCGATGACGACGAGCACCAGGGCTACCGCCACGACCGACCCCAGCACCAGCCAGTGCCGCAGGGCGCTGATGTGGTCCGCGCTGCCGCCCTCGGGCGAGCCGACCGCCACGAACAGCGCGACGCCCCCGCTGAGCAGCACCACACCGGCCCAGCCCACGCGTCCGAGACGCTGCCCGCTGATGTAGCGGGCCAGCGCCATGGCGAAGAGCAGGTTGGTGGCGAGCAGCGGCTCGACCCGTGAGACGTCGCCCTGTGCCAGCGCGAGGGCGCTGAGGATCTGGCCGACCACCATGAAGCCGATGCCGCACAGCCAGCGCGGCACCTTCATCAGGTCGAGCAGCAGCCGGAACGAGAGGATGTCCGCGAGCGGGGCGCGCGCTGCGGCGTCCTGCTGGAGTACGAACCCGAGGCCCAGAAAACAGGCCCCGACCAGGCCGTACACATAGACCAAGATCGGCATGCCACTCCACGGCGCTTGAGCGGGCCCCGCGATGCACTGCGGGCCGTCCGGATCGGGAGATTCGACTGATGAAGCTCAGCATCTCCCAAATGTCCGAAGCCCGATGGCTGCGAGGCCGCGACACAGGCGATTGACCACGGAGCGGACCAAGGCGGACCAAGGCGGCCCCACCGGCCGAACACCCGCCGTACGGATCCGGGGTGGCCGGAAAGGCCGCACCGGCCGGCGCCGCGGACCTCGCTTCTGCAACAGCTCCCACCGCTCCGGCGCGTGCTGCTTAGCGTTGAGTCATGAGCCTGATGACCGAGGGCGAGGCGCCGGGACCCGTGCGGTTCTACCTGGCCTGCGACGACATCGGCTGCCCCGCTCGTGCCGTGTTCGACCTTGTGATCAACGAGGCTCCGCCGCCGATCGAGGAAGACCTCTTCGGGCACATCCTGCACAGCAGCGCACGAGCGGCCCCGTACATCGAGCAGCAGGGCTGGACGTTCACGCGGGGCATCGGCTACTGGTGCCCGACCTGTTCCACTCCCCGGTCCCAGCGCCCCACCCCGTCCAGGCCGGGCCGCCGCAATGTCTCGCGCCGCCAGCGCCGGGACACCAGAGGCCCGCAGTAGCGGGCAGCCGCACCCCTGCCCGCGACCGCACCCGGTCACCGTCCGTACGCCGATACGGGCCGCGCACCACGCTCCGTGCACGCTCCGCCCGTGACCCCGAGCACGCGCAGACATCGGTGCGCCCCCTCAGCCATCGCGTGCGCCCGCGAATTCCAGCCTTTCCCGCACGCGCCGCCATGAGCGGCCGAGGGCCCTCCGTACACCCCAGGACACCTTTATGTCCCGCTTTCATCACAGGAGCGCGCATCCGCCGACTGCGGTTGTATCTGCTCGGTTATGGATCGACCCTGTAAGAAACGTATCCGGGCTGGATTGGTGCCATGAATGCGTGGAGCGAGGCCGAGACCATCGACTTCCGTGGGCCACTCGACGTGACGAGTGCGGCCACGGTGCTGCTCGACAGCGACAGCGTGGTCATCGGGTGGAGCGAAGCCGCCGAAGAGCTCTTCGGCTATGAACCGCGCGAGATTCTGGGCCGGCCGCTCGAGACGCTGATAGTGGGCCGTACGTCCCAGGAACAGCCGCTCATCGAGCTCCTCGACCGGTCCGCCGGTCCGGCATGCCGCAGCGAAGCCCGCCTCGCCCGCCACCGCGACGGCCACCGCATGGAGCTGGCGACGACGGTCTGCTCCCTGGCCGGACAGAACGGATCACCGCAGATCATGGTCGCCGCCGCGCTGGAGCCGCTGCGCTCCTGGGAGGCGCACCAGGCGATGCTTCGCGGCCTCGCGACGCAGTCGCCCATCGGCCTGGGCATCTACGACACCGATCTGCGGCTGACGTGGATAAACGCCAAGTACCAGAGCGAGATAGACCGCAAGTTCAGCGAGTACGCGGGCAAGCGCGTGAACGAGCTGTACGGCGGCGGCGAGGTGATCTCGGAGGGCTATCCGGCCGCGCTCGAAGACGTCATGCAGTCCGTGATCGACACGGGCAAGCCGGTCTTCGGCGTGCTCTACGAGGCCCGGCCGCCCGCCGACCCGGAACACGACCACGTCTGGTCCTGCGCGTACTACCGCCTGATGGACGGCGACGGGCACGTGATCGGCGTGTGCGAGGACGCCCTCGACATCACCGACCGCTACCGCGCCCAGCAGCGGCTCGCGCTGACCGTCCGCGCGGGAGTCCGCATCGGCACCACGCTCGACATGATCACCACCGCGAGGGAGATCGCGGAGGTCGTCATCCCCGCCTTCGCCGACAGCGTCACGGTCGACCTGGTGGAGGGGGTGCTGGAGGGCGAGGAGCCCCGTCCGCACGGGGCCTCCCCGTCGCTGGTACGAGTGGTGGAGCGCGTGGGCACCCCGTACGCGGACGGTTCGAGCGAGGACACGCCCTCCGCCGGTCCCTACCCCGTCGAGTACGAAACCGGCTCGCCACAGCTCACCTCGCTCGCTTCGCGCAAGGCCGTCACCGTGGACCGCCAGCGCCGCGCGGACACGGACGAGGAGGAGACCGAGGCCGGCGTCCACTCCACGCTCGCGGTGCCGCTGCGTGCCAGGGGCACCACGATGGGCCTCGTCACGTTTCTGCGCAGTGACAATCCCGCCCCGTTCGAATACGACGAGCTCGCGCTCGCCAACGAGTTGGCGACCCGCACCGCGCTCTCCATCGACAACGCCCGCCGCTACACGCGGGAGCGCGCCTCCGCGCTGACGCTCCAGCGCAACCTGCTGCCCAGGGGCCTGCCCGAGCAGTCGGCCGTCGAGGTGGCGCACCGCTATCTGCCGTCCGATGTCGGACTGGGCGTCGGCGGCGACTGGTTCGACGTGATCGCGCTGTCCGGCACGCGCGTGGGCCTGGTCGTCGGCGACGTCGTGGGCCACGGGGTGAACGCCGCCGCGACGATGGGGCGGCTGCGTACGACCGTCAGGGCCCTGGCCCGGCTCGATCTCACCCCCGACGAACTCCTCTCCCGGCTGGACGACCTCGTGCTCCAGGGCGCCGAGGACCAGGAGCCCGGCGCCGTTCCGGGCACCGACGAGGGGCTCGGCGTCGCCTGCCTCTACGCCGTCTACGACCCGGTCTCCCGGGTGTGCACAGCCGCCCGCGCCGGGCATCCGCCGGCCGCCAGCGTCGACCCCGAGGGCAACTTCACGCTGCTCGACATCCCGCCGGGTCCGCCGCTGGGCGTGGGCGGGCTGCCCTTCGAGTCCATGGAGATCGAGCTGCCGGAGGGCAGCCTCCTGGCGCTGTTCACCGGAGGCCTCGTCCAGGACCGCGACCGGGACATCGACACCGGCGTCGCGAAGCTCAAGGGCGTGCTCAGCGACCGCGAGGGCACGCTGGAGGAGATGTGCGACCGGGCTCTGAACGAACTCCAGCCCGACGGCCCGGCCACCGACGACGCCGCCCTGCTGCTGGCCCGTACACACGAACTGGGAGCCGACCAGGTCATCGGCTGGGAGCTGACCGCCGAGCCCAGCGCGGTCGGGCGCGCACGCACGCTCGTCCTGGACCAGCTCGCCGAATGGGGCCTGGACGAAATGGCGTTCACCACCGAACTGGTCGTCAGCGAGCTCGTCACCAACGCGATCCGGCACGCAGTCGGCCCCGTCTATCTCCGCCTCATCCGGGACCGCAGCCTGCACTGCGAGGTCTCCGACAAGGGCCACACCTCGCCCAACCTGCGGCACAGCGCCACCGACGACGAGGGCGGACGCGGGCTGTTCATCGTCGCGCAGATGGTGCAGCGCTGGGGCACCCGCTACACGACCTCCGGCAAGACGATCTGGACGGAGCAGGCGCTGCCCTGAGCGGTCGGGCGGTCGGGCAGCCGGAGCCGGAAGTACGGGGAATTCACCGGGAGTTGCGCGGATCGGCACCGGGCCATGCCGCCTCGTACCACTCACGTACGCGCCGTCGGCGCACCCCACGGGTGGTGCCCGGAGCCGGACTTGAACCGGCACGGCCCTCAGGGCCAACGAGGTTTAAGCTCGTCGTGTCTACATTCCACCATCCGGGCACCGGCTCCAGGACCCGCAGATCGGTTACGCAGAGCGTGCAGGTTCCTACCCCAGGGTGCAGGTAGAGCCTATCCAGCGTCAGGCCCCCAACTGCGGGGCGTGAGCTCGATGTTGTCTTATTTTATGGGCAACTGACGAGGCGTCAGCGCCGCGTGGCCCACTTCGGAGCGTCGCCCCGATCACGTCCCTGTCACGGGAAATGACGGAAAGTCGCCGTCCGGACACTGGAATTCGCATTCCGCCGCCGGACCGCCGCCCCGGCGTCCGCCGCGGGACCGGCCCCCGCCCCCGCTCTCAGGGCGGCCGTCATACCCAGGGATGACCGCACGCCACCGGCATACCTCAGAAGGCTGGCCCCGATACGGGCACGGGGGCTGATCCGTGGGGGCGCACGGGAGGACAACATGGTGTGGTCCCGAGATCCGCACACCGTCCCGACAGGAGCGCACTTCCGTGACCACCACCTACTCCTCCCGCGTACCGGCCGCTGCACCAGCGCCCCCCGGCGTCGCCGCAGCGCGCGCCACGGACCTCTCCAAGGTCTACGGGCAGGGCGAGACCAAGGTGGTCGCCCTGGACCGCGTCTCCGTCGAGTTCCGCAGGGCGGAATACACCGCGATCATGGGGCCGTCGGGCTCCGGGAAGTCGACGCTCATGCACTGCATGGCCGGGCTCGACTCGGTCTCCGGCGGCAGCGCCCGGATCGGTGACACCGAACTGACGGGGCTCAAGGACAAGAAGCTGACGCGGCTGCGGCGCGACCGGATCGGCTTCATCTTCCAGGCGTACAACCTGCTGCCGACGCTGAACGCCCTGGAGAACATCACGCTTCCGCTCGACATCGCGGGCCGCAAGGCCGACAAGGGCTGGCTCGACCGCGTCATCGAGACCGTGGGCCTGTCGGGGCGGCTCAAGCACCGTCCCAGCCAGCTCTCCGGCGGGCAGCAGCAGCGTGTGGCGGTGGCCCGTGCACTCGCGAGCCGCCCGGAGATCATCTTCGGCGACGAGCCGACCGGCAACCTCGACTCCCGCGCCGGCGCGGAGGTCCTGGGCTTCCTGCGCAACTCCGTACGGGAGTTGGGCCAGACGATCGTCATGGTCACCCACGACCCGGTGGCCGCCGCCTACGCGGACCGCGTCGTCTTCCTCGCCGACGGACGCATCGTCGACGACATGTCCGGGCCGACCGCCGAGTCGGTGCTGGAGCGCATGAAGAACCTCGACGCCCGAGTGCTCACGAGCTGATCCGCGCCCCCGGCGCGCCCGGCGGCTCGCCACGAGCCGCAACCGCCAAGCAGTAACCAGGACTTCAGGACTTCAGGACTTCAGGACTCATTCGATGCTCCGTACCGCCTTGCGCAACGTCTTCGCGCACAAGGCCCGGCTGCTGATGACCGTGCTCGCCGTACTGCTCGGCGTGGCCTTCGTCTCCGGCACCCTGGTCTTCACCTCGACCATCTCCGCCGCGTACCAGAAGAGTTCGGAGAAGGGCTACAGCAACGTCGATCTCGCCATCACGCCGCCCTCCGGCTCCGCGGCGGCTCCCGGCCCGCCCGGCGGCAGCCAGGGCGACGAGAAGAAGCTGACGCAGGCCACTCTCGACAAGGCCCGCGAGCTGCCCGGCACCGAGAGCGCCAGCGGCTCCGTCACGGGCTTCACCGCGCTCGCCGACAAGAAGGGGAAGCTCGTCGGCGAGGGCTGGCAGACCACGGGCGGCAACTACGACGCCGGCCGCGGCGGCCGGGGCGAGGACGCCCGCTACCCGATGAAACAGGGCCGGGCGCCGCACGGTTCGGACGAGGTCGCCATCGACTCGGCGAGCGCGAAGCGCGTCGGCTTCAAGGTCGGCGACACCGCCCGCATGTCGGTCGACGGGCCCGTGCTCGAGCAGCGCGTCGTCGGCATCTTCACCACCGACGACGGCAACGTGGCCGCCGGCGGCACCCTCGTGCTCTTCGACACCCCCACCGCCCAGCGGCTCTTCGCCCAGCCGGGACAGTACGACCAGATCACGCTGAAGGCCGCCGCGGGCACCTCGCAGAGCGAGCTGAAGTCCCAGGCGAAGGACGTCCTTCCGGCGGGTGCGAAGGCCGTCACCGGCAAGAAGCTCGCGTCCGACCAGTCGGAGACGATCAAGAAGAGCATGAGCGGCATGCAGACCGCGATGCTGGTCTTCGCGGGCATCTCCCTGTTCGTCGGCATCTTCATCATCGCCAACACCTTCACGATGCTCGTCGCGCAGCGCACCAAGGAGCTGGCGCTGCTGCGTGCCGTCGGCGCCGGACGGCGCCAGGTCACGCGCTCCGTGCTCATCGAGGCGCTCGTCGTGGGTGCCGTCGCGGCCGTGGCCGGGCTGGGCGCGGGCGTCGGCATCGGCGCGGCGCTCCGTTCGCTGATGGGCAGGTTCGGCGCGACGGTGCCGGACGGGCCGCTCATCGTCGACAGCACCGCGGTCGCCGCGTCGCTCGCCACGGGCATCGTGGTGACCGTCCTCGCCGCGTGGCTGCCGGCCCGCAAGGCCGCGAAGATCCCGCCGGTGGCGGCGATGAGCAGCGTGCACGCCGCGGCGACGACGCGTTCGCTCGTCGTACGGAACACGATCGGCGTGCTGCTCGCCGGGGCGGGCACCGCCCTGGTGCTCTACGGCGCGGGCATGGACGACCGCGACACCGCCAAGATCCCGCTCTCGGCCGGCGCGGCCACGCTGCTGATCGGCGTCTTCGTGCTGACGCCGCTGCTGTCGCGTCCGCTGATCGCGGCAGCCGCGCCGTTCATGCGGGTCTTCGGGGTCTCGGGGAAGCTCGCGCGTCAGAACTCCGTACGCAATCCGCGCCGCACCGCCGCGACGGCGTCCGCCCTGATGATCGGCCTGACCCTCATCACCGGCATGACGGTGATCGCGGGAAGCGTGCAGCAGGCCATCGAGAAGCTGGCCACCGACTCGCTGAAGGCCGACTACACCGTCAGCATGGCCAACCACACGCCGCTCTCCCCGCAGGTGGAGCGGAAGCTCGCCGGGACGGACCAGGTCGAGTCGCTGAGCCCGCTGCGCAACTCCGCCGCCAAGGTGGGCGGTTCGACCGAGTTCCTGACGGGCGTCAAGGGCGAGTCGATCAGCGACCTCACCGACCTGCCGTTCGTCTCGGGCGGCTGGGACGGGCTGTCCGGCAACAAGGCCGTGGTGGACAAGGACACCGCCAAGTCCAAGGGCTGGAAGTCCGGTTCGACCTTCCCCGTCACCTTCGAGGACGGCAAGAAGAGCCGGATGACCGTCTCGGGCGTCTACGAGGGCAACGAGATGATCAAGGGCATCATGGTCGACACCGGGACCCTCGATCCGCACATGCGGCAGATCTCCAGCATGCAGGTCATGGTCAAGACGAAGGACGGCGCGGGTGACGCGGTCAAGGCCTCCCTGGAGAAGGCCATGGGCAACAACCCGGCCGTGCTCGTGCAGGACGAGAAGGACGTCTCGGAGTCCATCGCCCAGGTCTTCACGCTGATGCTCAACATGCTCTACGGGCTGCTCGCGATGGCCGTGATCGTCGCGGTGCTGGGCGTGGTCAACACCCTTGCGATGTCCGTCTTCGAACGGTCGCAGGAGATCGGGATGCTGCGCGCCATCGGCCTGGACCGGCGGGGCATCAAGCGGATGGTGCGGCTGGAGTCGCTCGTCATCTCGCTCTTCGGCGGAGTGCTCGGCATCGGTCTCGGCGTGTTCTTCGGATGGGCCGCGGGCAAGGTCGTCGGGCTGTCGCTGTCGACGTACACGCTGGTGCTGCCGTGGGAGCGGATGGGCATCTTCCTGGGGCTGGCGGCGCTCGTGGGCATGCTCGCGGCGCTGTGGCCGGCGCGGCGGGCCGCCAAGCTGAACATGCTCACCGCGATCAAGACCGAGTAGGGCGCGGCACGTTCGGGCCGGTTCGGCTCGGCACGTTCGGCTCGGCCCGATGAGCCGGGCACGATGAGCCGGCACGATCAGCCAGGCTTCAGCCCGAGTGCGCACGCCGCGGCCCGGTCCTCTTCACGAGGGCCGGGCCGCGGCTTTGTTGTCCGTACGAGGCTGTGCGTGCTCCGTGTCAGGCCGCCGGTGCCGTGCCCGGTGCGTCCCCGAAGTCGGGGACGGCGAGCCGCTCGCCGTCGCGCAGCGCCGAGTCGTGCGCGACGATGCCGGGCAGCGTGTAACGGGCCGCGACCCAGGCGTTGACGGAGGGCAGAGCGCCCTCGTTGACGGCGGTCACGAAGTCGTCGACGAGGAAGTGGTGGCTGCCCTCGTGCCCGTTGGGCGCGTGGGCGAACTCCCCCGGCAGCCGGGCCCGGTCGTGCACCGGCGCCGTACCGGAGATGAACGCGTCGCGCAGAGCGGGCGAGACGTCCGCGAGTGACGGGTCGTCCGCGGGCAGGGTCGGCACGGCTTGCAGATGCTCCGAGACGTCCGTGACGCCGCTCTTGTCCTGCCAGAGGCTGACGGTGGCCAGCTGCTCGAAGCTGCCCTCGGTGCCGAAGAAGCGGAAGCGGGACTCACGGATGTGCGAGGGGTATCCGACCCGGCGGAACTCGTTCGTACGGAACGAGCCGCCCCCGTCGACCTCGAAGAGCGCCGTCGCGTTGGAGATGTCGTTGCCGAACTGGCTGATCTCCCGGTCGAAGACGCCGTCGCCGCGCTCGTCACGGACGCCGACGGCGCTGACGCTCGTCGCATGCGTCCGCCAGGCGCCCAGCACCCCGCCGATGCTGTGTGTGGGGTAGAGCAGCGGCGGATAGCTCGCCGTCTCCTTCCACCGCTCGCCGCCGCTGTAGCGGTAGGCGTCGTAGAAGCCGAGGTCCATGTCGTGGACGTAGTCGCCCTCGGCGTAGAAGAGGCGGCCGAAGCCGCCCTGGGCGATCTTCTCGCGCGCGTAGACGGTGGCCGGGTTGTAGTGGCTGGTCTCGCCCATCATGTACGTCAGGCCGGTCTCCTTGACGGCCTCGATCACGGCCGCCGTCTCCTCCTGCGAGACGGCCATGGGAACGGCCGAGTAGACGTGCTTGCCGGCGCGCAGCGCCTGCACCGCGAGCGGCCCGTGGGTCCAGCGCTGGGTGAAGAGCGCGACGGCGTCGACGTCCGTCGCGAGCAGCTCCTCGAACGAGCCCACGGTGCCGGTCAGCCCCTCCGCGGCGACGAGCCGCTCGGCGCGCTCGGGGAGGAGGTCGGTGACGTGTATCTCGCCGACGCCGGGGTGCAGCCGGAAGAGCTTGGCGAAGGAGCCGGCGAACTGTCCGGCGCCGACGATTCCGATGGAGAAGGGCACGGGCGAAGCCTTTCCTGTGCGTGCCGTCGTTACGTCAATTGTCTTGCTGGCTCAATGGTCCTGTTGGAAGAGGAAGTTGATCTGCCTGTTGGTCTCCGTGAGGGAGCTTGCCGGGGATTCGCCCGCGTAGATGTCCTGCATGGCGGGGATCATGATGGCGTTGACGTCGGCCGCGTGGTCGCTCACCGGGAAGGAGAAGGTGGTCCCCTCCTTCAGGTGGCGGGTGAAGGCCGAGACGTCCAGCCCGTTCTTGCGGTGGGCGGCGACGGCCTTCTCAGTGCCCTCGCAGGTTGCCGGGAAGACGATCGCGTTCTTGCCCACCAGGTTCTGGCAGTCGTCCGAGGCGAGGAAGGCGACCCACTTGGCTGCGCCCGCCTTGTTCTTCGCCTGCTTCGGTATGGAGTCGGCGAGGCCGCCCATCATCGAGGCGCGCTTGCCCGTCGGGCCCTTGGGCGTCGGGGCGATGCCCAGGTCGACGCCCTTGAGGCCGGCGAACGTGCTGAGCATCCAGGAGCCGTGCATGGCGAGGGCGGCCTTGCCCGAACCGAGCTGTGTCTCGGGGTGGTTGGTGTCCGAGTAGTCCTCGAGCGGGGCCATGTAGCCCTTCTCGGCGAGGCCGAAATACCAGTCGATGGTGTTCTGGAAGCGCTTCTGGCCGTAGTTGTAGTGCTCGCCCCACGGGTTCTTGTCCGTGTAGTGCCAGCCGGCGGACGCCGCGAAGGAACTCCACTGTGTCTGGCCGTGGTTGTCTCCCCCCGCGTCGTTGGTCGCCAGCCCGTAGCGGACGACCTTGTCCTTGTCGAAGCCGGGCTCGTCCCCGTGCTTGCCGTTCGCGTCGACCGTCAGCCGGGCGAGCACCTTCTCGAAGCTGCCGCCGTCGCGCGGGTTCCAGCTCATCTCCCGCAGTTCGGCGTCGCTGACGCCCGCCGCCCTGGTGATCTTCTTGTTGTAGAAGACGCCGATGGTGTCCCAGTCCTTGGGCGCGCCGTAGCGGTGGCCGTCCCGGCCCGTCCAGGGCCGGGCGAGGCTCGGTTCGAAGTCGGACGCCTCGATGCCGCGGGTCGGGCCGAGCTCGTCCAGCGGGCTGAGCACGCCGAGCCCTTCGTACTGCGGGTACTTGGCGACGTGGTTGGTGAAGACGTCCGGCTGTGTGCCGGCGATGAAGCTCGCCGTGAGCTTCGTCCAGTACGAGTCCCAGCCGATCTGGGTGATCTCCACGCGCAGCCCGGGGTTCCTCTTGTGGAACTCCTTCGCGCACGCCTCGTACGCCGGCTGCTGTGCGGCGTCCCACATCCAGTACGAGACCGTGCTCTTGTCGGCGCCCGTGGTCTTCTGCGGCGCGCAGCCGAGGCCCGGAAGCGTCAGAGCCAGTGCCGCGAGGGAGGCCGCGCCGGCCGTGGTGAGCAGGCGGCGCCGGGTGCCGCGTGCTTCGGTACTCATCCCGCTCTCCTTCACTTGATGCCGCTGAAGCCGATGGAGTTGACGATGCGCTTGGCCAGCAGGGCGAACAGCAGGACCATCGGCAGCGCGGCGACGAAGGTGGCCGCCATCAGCCCTGCCCAGTCGGTGCCGGTCTGCGGGGTCTGCGCCCGGAAGACGCTCAGCGCGACGGTGAGCACGCGCGAACTGCCGCTGTAGGAGACCATCAACGGCCAGAAGTACTCGTTCCACGCCGTGATGTAGGTGAGGATGCCCAGCGTCGCGATGGGCGCCGTGGACATCGGCAGTATCAGCCGGAAGAAGACGCGGATCCGGCCCGCTCCGTCGATGAGCGCGGCCTCCTCCACCTCATGGGAGATGTTGAGGAAGAACTGGCGGAGGAAGAACACGGCGAACGGCATCGTCATGAACACCATCGGCACCGTGACGCCGGCCAGGCTGTCCACCAGGCCGGCTTCCTTGATCAGTACGAAGTTCGGCAGCAGCGTGAAGACGGCGGGGATCATCAGGCCGCCCAGGACGAACCCGAAGACCGCCTCCCTGCCGCGCCATCGCAGCCGCGCGAAGGCATAGGCGGCCATCGCGGCGAAGAAGACCTGGCAGCAGGTGACGAGCGTGGAGACCAGCACCGAATTGGCCAGGTAGCGCCAGAAGTCGAGCGAGCCGCCGGAGCCTCCCTCCGCGAGAGCCTCGCGGGTGCTCTGGAGCCCGAAGACCCGCAGAAACCCGCCGAGGCTGAAGTCGACCGGAAGCGGCGAGGCCGGGGCCGTGGCGAGGGCGGCGTTCGTGGAGAAGGCCGTCCTCAGCATCCAGTAGAACGGGAACAGCGTGATCAGAGTGATCACGGCCATCGCCGCCCAGGCAAGCCAGCGCCCGTACGGCCGTGCCCGCCGCTCGCGCCTGCCGCCGGCCGGCAACCCGAGGGGCTCCGCCCCGCTGCCGGTCCCGGCGTGCGTCATCGTTGCCGTCACTGCGGGTCCTCCCTTCTCAGCCGAGGTCCGACCGGCCGGCCCTCATGAGCCGGTACTGGACGACGGTGATCGCGGTCAGTACGAGCATCAGGGCGACGGAGATGGCGGAGGCGTAGCCGAACTGCATGCGGTCGAACGCGAGGTCGTAGATGTACAGCTGGAGCACGTTGCTGGCGTTGGCCGGCTTGCCGTCGGTCGTCACGGAGACGGTGTCGAACACCTGGAACGAGCCGATCACCGTGATGATCAGGACCAGCGACATCACCGGACGCAGCAGCGGCAGCGTGATGGAGCGGAACATCCGCCACTCGCTCGCCCCGTCGACCCGGCCCGCCTCGTAGACCGTCGGGGGTATCGACTGAAGCCCCGCGAAGATCAGCAGCGCCGTATAGCCCACGTGCCGCCACACGTTGACGAGGGCGATCGTCGGTATCACCCACGAGGCGTCGCCGAAGAACGCGATCCGGTCGAACCCGAGCCACGCGATGATCTCGTTGCCCACGCCGAGCTGCGTGTCCAGGATCCACAGCCACACGATCCCGGCGACGACGTTCGAGACGAGATACGGCGCGAGGACGATGCCCCGCAGGACGGTCGAGCGGGTCAGCCGGTGCATCAGCACGGCTATCAGCAGCGCGACGACGGTCTGCACGCCGATGTTGATCACGACGTACTGCACGGTCACGCCCAACGAGTCCCAGAAGACCGGGTCGTTGACGAGGCGCCGGTAGTTGTCGAGGCCGACCCACTTCTCCGCGGAGAGCAGATCGAAGCTGGTGAAGCTGAGGTAGACGCCGCGCAGCGTCGGCCACACCAGGAAGACCAGATATCCCAGCAGCGCCGGGGCGACGAAGAGGACGGCGGTGCGGGCGTCGCCGAGAGCACGGCTCGACGGCGGGCTCACAGTCGTCGGTTTGATCAGGGCCACCGGCAGACCTCCTTGTCCGCGTCGTCCTCTGGTTCGTCCCCCGGTCACATCACGATGGATTTACTTCTACGTGGAAGTTATTCTGGGTGTCAAGGCGCGGAACATGGGAGATTCAGTGCCGGAATCGAGCGTTCATAGTTCCAGGCGGAAGTTATCCGGGGCTCGCCTAAGCTGAGAGCCCCAGGTCCAAGACCCTTTGCGGAGGCCGTGATTGAACGGATCGAGCAGCCCGGGCCGTCCGGCCCCGAGCTGGAGGCCGCTGACGCCCGCCGAGCGGGCGGTCGCCATCGAGGTGCTCACGAACGGTCCGACGTCCCGCAGTGAGATCGCCCGGCGACTCGGCATGTCCGGCGGCAGCCTGACCCGTCTCGCGAAGCCGCTGATCGACTCCGGCCTGCTGCTGGAGGGGCTCACGCCCGTGGCCACGGCCGGGCAGGGCCGCCCCGGCCGGCCGCTGGACATCGTCACCGACCCCTGGCACTTCGTGGGTCTGAAGATCACCGCCGACACGGTCTACGGGGTGGTCAGCACGCTGAAGAGCACCGTGGTCCGGCGTGAGGACCGGAAGCTCGGCTCACCGGAGCCCGACGCCGTGGCCGACGCGGCTCACTCGATCGTGCGGTCCTTCGCCGAGGAGTTCCCGCACCTCGCGGGCATCGGCGTCGGCCTCGGAGGCCAGATCCGGGAGCGGTCCGTGGTCGTCGACTCCCCGTATCTGGGCTGGCAGGAAGTGCCGTTCGCCTCGCTCCTGGAGCAGCGCACCGGGCTCCCGGTGGTGGTGGAGAACGACTTCGCGGCGCTCGTCGAGGCGGAGACCTGGTTCGGGGCCGGGCGCGGCCTCGACCGGTTCGCGATCCTCACCATCGGCGCGGGCGTGGGCTACGGGCTGGTGATCGGCGGAGAGCCGGTCCGCACCTCCGACGAGCACTACAGCGGCACGGCGGAGCGCTGGATCCTCGACCCCAACGGCCCGCTGACGCCCGACGGGGAGCGCGGCAGCGCCACGTCGCTGCTCACCGTCCAGAGCATCGAGTACCAGGTCCGCGCCGCGACCGGCACCTCCGCCGGCTACGAGGAGATCCTCCGCCTCGCCGGGCGGGGCGACCCGGCCGCCTCACGCGTCATCGGCGAGGCCGCCCGCGGGCTCGGCATCCTCATCGCGCACATCGCCAACTTCGCCCTGCCGGAGAAGATTTTGCTCGCCGGTGAGGGCGTCGGGCTCATGGACGTCGCGGGCGAGACGGTCTTCGAGACCATCGCCGCCCACCGCAATCCGCGCGCGAAGCCGGTGAACCTGGAGACGAAGGTCTCCGACTTCCACGACTGGGCGCGCGGCGCCGCGGTGCTCGCGATCCAGGTGCTGGTGCTGGGCGAGGACACCGGCGACTGACGGGAGTTCACCCCGGCTGGGCAGTAGCCGGGGCCACAGCACGAAGTGACCGGCGGGAGGGCGCCGCCGTGGCAGCGCCCTCCCGCCGGTCACCCCGTCTCCCGGTCGTGCCGTCACGCCGTCATGCCGCGAGCCACTCCCGGGTACGCAGCGGAAGTCCGGACGCCCCGTCCTGCGGCGTACGGACGGCGAGGATCTGGTTCACACCGATCCGGTTGTGCTCGAACGCCAGCGCCGACGCGGCCATGTAGAGCCGCCACACCCGTGCGCGCCCGTACGAGCTGAGTCGCGCGGCCGTCTCGAACGCCGCCTCCAGATTGGCGACCCAGGCGCGCAGCGTCAGCGCGTAGTGCTCACGCAGCGATTCGAGGTCGCGCACCTCGAAGCCCGCCTCCTCCAGCACCGCGACCGTCTGCCCGACCGGAGCCAGCTCGCCGTCGGGGAAGACGTAGGCGTCGATGAACTCGTCGACCCTGTAAGCCGATTCGTCCGGCACCGGACGGCGCCCGATCTGGTGGTTGAGCAGCCGCCCGCCGGGCCGCAGCAGCGCGTACAGAGCGTCCGCGTACCGGCGATAGGGCTCCCTGCCGACGTGTTCCGCCATGCCGACGGAGGCGATCGCGTCGTACGGGCCGTCACGCACCTCGCGGTAGTCCTGCACGCGGATCTCGACCTGGCCCGTCAGGCCCTCCTCCGCCACCCGCTTCCGCGCGTACGTGGCCTGCTCCTGCGAGAGCGTGACGCCGACGGCGCTCACCCCGTACTCACGGGCCGCGTGCAGCACGAGTGAGCCCCATCCGCAGCCGACGTCCAGCAGCCGCTGCCCCTCGCGCAGCGCCAGCTTGCGGCAGACGAGGTCGAGCTTGGCGCGCTGGGCGTCGTCGAGCGTGGGGGCGGTGCCGGGTGCCGCGGGCTCCCAGTAAGCGCACGAGTAGACCATGCTCGGCCCGAGCACCAGCTCGTAGAAGTCGTTGCCCACGTCGTAGTGGTGGCTGATCGCCTTGCGGTCGCGCAGGCGCGTGTGCCGGCCGCCGAACCGCGTGCGCCGCTCCTCCGCGGGCGGCGACGGCGGCGGCAACGCACCGCCGAGCGCGACCAGTTCGCGCGCTGCGGCCCGTAGGCCGGGATCGCGTACGCGGGCGAGGGCCGAGCGGAGGCCCCGCGGCTGCGCCTTCTCCTCGTCCTGGTTCCGCTCCCACATCAGACCGGCCAGCCGGTCGAGCAGTCCGTACAGCTCGCCGTCCCCGTCGGTGTCGAGCTCTCCGGCCACCCAGGCGCGGGCGAGGCCCAGTTCGCCGGGTCGCCACAGGATGCGCCGCAGCGCGCGCCGGTGGCGGACGCGGAGGACGGGAGCGCCCGGCGGACCCGCTTCGCTGCCGTCCCACGCGCGGATGCGTACGGGGAGCGGTGCCCCGAGCAGCCGCTCGGTGAGCGCGCTGAGTCGTGACGCGACATCGGTCATTGCACACACCTCCATGACGGAAGGGGTGGAATCCCCGTACATGCAACACGATTGTCGTGCGAACTATGCCGACGCACACACCGGTTTGTCCCCGCATCACCTCGCGCGAAGGTGCGGGAACGCCGAAGGGGGCGCCCGCCCCACGGATGGCGGACGCCCCCTTCACGGAGGTCTTCGGTGCACCGTCCTCGCGCCGGTCAGGCAGATCTCTCGGATCTGCCGGATCCGGACGGCGGGACGGCGGGCTCAGGAAGCCTTGGCCTCTTCCCGGTGGTTCGCGGCGCGGCTCTCCTTGATCCGGGTCTTGCGCTCGGCCGCGGCCTCCTCCGTCGCGGCGGCGGTCACGGGCGACGCGGCCTCGTAGAACTCCTCACGGGGGTGTTCCATCGCGCCGAGCGAGACGACCTCGCGCTTGAGGAACATCGCGAGCGTCCAGTCGGCGAAGACGCGGATCTTGCGGTTCCAGGTGGGGACGGCGAGGCCGTGGTACGTGCGGTGCATGTACCAGGCCAGGCGGCCCTTGAGCTTGATCCGGGTCTTGCCGAAGACGATCATCGCGACGCCCTTGTGCAGCCCGAGCCCCGCGACGGCGCCCTTGTTGGCGTGCTTGTACTCGCCCTGCGGAAAGCCCCGCAGGCCCGAGATGACGTTGTCGCCGAGCGCCTTGGCCTGGCGCAGCGCGTGCTGAGCGTTCGGCGGGCAGAAGGCGCCGTCCTTGCCGGAGGCCAGGTCGGGCACCTGCGCGTTGTCACCGGCGGCCCAGATGTGGTCGGTGCCGCGGACCTGCATGGTCGCGTCGACGTCCACGTGTCCCTTGGGACCGAGCGGCAGGCCGAACCGGGCGAGCGCCGGGTTGGGCTTCACGCCGGCCGTCCACACGATGGTGCTGGAGTCGACCTCGAGACCGTTGCTCAGCACGACGTGCCCGTCGACGCAGGACTCCATCGAGGTGCTCAAGTAGCACTCCACGCCGCGGCTCTTGAGGTGCTCCAGGCCCCACTCGCCCAGCTTCGGGCCGACCTCCGGCAGGATGCCGGGCGCGACGTCGACGAGGATGAAGCGCATGTCCTCGCGCCGGACGCTCGGGTAGTACTTCGCCGCGTCGCGGGCCATGTCCTCGACCTCGCCGACGGTCTCCGCGCCGGCGAAGCCGCCGCCGACGAAGACGAAGGTCAGCGCGCGGCGCCGTACGTCCTCGTCGGTCGTCGAGTCGGCCTTGTCCAGCTGCTCCAGCACGTGGTTGCGCAGGCCGATGGCCTCCTCGACGCCCTTCATGCCGATGCCGTTCTCGGCCAGGCCGGGGATCGGGAAGGTGCGGGAGACGGCGCCCATCGCGATGACCAGATAGTCGAAGGGCAGGTCGTACGCCTCGCCGACGAGCGGCGCGATCGTGGCGACCTTGCTCTCCTGGTCGACGGTCGTCACACGGCCGGTGAGGACCTCGGCCTTGGGCAGCACACGCCGCAGCGGCACGACGACATGGCGCGGAGAGATGCTTCCGGCCGCGGCTTCGGGAAGGAAGGGCTGGTACGTCATGTACGAGCGCGGGTCGACGACGGTGACCGTCGCCTCGCCGTAGCGCAGCTTCTTCAGGATGCGCCGCGCCGCGTACAAACCGACGTACCCACCACCCACTACGAGGATTCGGGGACGCTCCGTGGTGCTCATGTCATCGAGTATCCACCTGGACCCGGGGGCGACCTCGTGAGGGGCTTCACAAGCATGGTCCCACCCCCTGCTACACTGCGCCGCCACACTCGGGAGCACCCCCGACGCCCGTTCATCCGGCAGCAACCGCGACGCGGCCATCCCCACGCTGAGCTGCATTTATCGCCCGCTCCACGAGAAGCGCACCCGAGCCGGTGCTCAGCCTTAGCGTGGCCGGAATACGGCGTTCACAGAAGCCCGCGCCCCGCGCACCCCCTCGCGGGGGCCTTACCGGTGTGATGTGCGTCCGACGAGGCGGTTTTCCACGTGAATTATTTCACGAGACTTCTTCCAGAGGGCTGCCGAGAGGTGCCGGAAGACCCTTTCAAAGGAGAGCGCCGTTGCTCAAGTGAGGCTCTCAAGAGGGTTCCCGGCCGGGGTCCCGGCAGGGCTCAAGTCAGGCTCCACGCAATGCCGTCGAGGATGTCGTGCTCGCTGACGACGACCTCCTCCGCCCCCGTACGTTCCATGATCGTCAGCAGTATGACGGCGCCCGCCGTGATCACGTCCACGCGCCCGGGGTGCATGACCGGGATCGCGGCCCGCTCGTCGTGCGTCGAGGCCAGCAGCCGCTCCACGATCCCGGCGACCTGCTCGCGCGGGACGCGGGAGTGGTGGATCGCGGCGGCGTCGTAGGCCTCCAGGTCCAGCGCGATGCCGGCGACTGTCGTGACCGTGCCCGCGAGGCCGACGAGCGTACGGGCCTGCGCGAGCGGGACGCTCCGCTCCACCTCGTCCAGGGCCGCCTCGATGTCCGCCCGCATCGCCTCGTGCTGCTCGGAGATGACGGGCCCGGAGAGGCCGTGGCGCTCGGTGAGCCGCACACATCCGATGTCGACGGACCTGGCGGCCCGCACGGAGTCGTCGCCGACGACGAACTCGGTCGAGCCGCCTCCGATGTCCACGACGAGATACGGCTTGTCCAGATCCCGGCGTCCCGCCAGCTCCCTGGTGGCCCCGGTGAAGGAGAACTGCGCCTCCTGGTCGCCCGTGATCACCTCGGGCTCGACGCCGAGGATGTCCACGACGCCGCGCACGAACTCGTCCCGGTTCTCCGCGTCCCGCGAGGCGGAGGTAGCGACGAAGCGCACGCGCCGCGCACCGTGCGTCTCCACGGCCCGCGCGTACGTACGGCACGCCGCGAAGGTGCGCTCCAGCGCCTCCGGCGCGAGGCGGCCCGTACGGTCGACGCCCTGGCCGAGGCGGACGATCTCCATCCGCCGCTCCAGGTCCCGCAGCTCGGCGGCGGCCGGATCGGCGTCGGCGACCAGCAGCCGGATCGAGTTGGTACCGCAGTCCACGGCGGCGACGCGGGTCATGCGCTCTCCTCACGCTCCTCACACGACGGGTCGGCCCCAGCGTATGCGGGCCGGGCCGCACCGGTGCCGGCCCGGGCCCGGCCCCGGTAAAGGCTCAATGTGCGCCTCGGTCCGCGGCGGCGGGCGGCGGCTCCGGCGAGACGCAGGGGCCCTTGGACCACCACTCCGGGAGCATCGCCAGCGCCTCGTCGCCGAGCGGGTTGACTCCGGGGCCCGCGACGAGCGAGTGCGCGACGAGTACGTGCAGGCACTTGACCCGGTCCGGCATGCCGCCCGCGCTGGGGAAGCCCGCCAGCACCTCGATGGCGTCGCGGCGCGCGAGATAGTCCTCGTGCGCGGCCCGGTAGGCCGCCGCCAGCTCGTCGTCCTCGGCGAGCCGCGCCGTCATCTCGCGCATCACGCCGTCGGCCTCCAGGGTGCCGATGGCTGAGGCCGCGCGCGGGCACGTCAGGTAGTACGTGGTGGGGAAGGGGGAGCCGTCCTCCAGCCGGGGGGCCGTCTCCACGACGTCCGGCAGGCCGCAGGGGCAGCGGTGCGCGATCGCGCGCAGTCCGCGCGGCGAGCGGCCCAACTGCGCCTCGACCGCCGCCACATCGGCGTCCGTGGGCGGCGTGAGCTCGGTCTGCGGCGGTGGCTCTTCCATCGGTGCGGGCTCTTTCGGGGTGGGGTGGTGAGTTCGGGAGTGCGTGTCGGGACGCGGGGCGGAAGAAGCGGGAGAAGCGGGAGAGGGGTGAACCGGCGGTGGGCGGGCGGGAGTTCAGCGGTCCGCGGCGGAACCGCCGGGCGGCCCCCCGGGGTTGGCCTCTCGACCGGACCGGTGGGACCGGTCGGAGCGGTCGGACTCGTCGGACCGATCCGCCTGGTCCGCCTTGTCGACGCCGTCCCACAGATTCTGGTACCAGGCGCGGTCGGGGCCGCGGTCCGAGGGGCTGTGCGCACCGCCCGTGCCGTCGGGCAGGGTGAAGCCCGTCTCTCCGGGGCGCACGAAGTGCAGGTGCTCGCGGGCCTGTTGCTCGACGTACGCCGGGTCCTGCCAGCGGGCGCGCTCCTCGCGCAGGCGCTTGACCTGCTGGCGCGCGTGCTCCGCCTGGCGCTGCTGCTCCGCGATCTCCGTACGCTGCGAGACGTACTGACGCATCGGATAGGCCAGGGCCACCACGAGCGAGCAGACGACCAGCGCCAGCACCGCGGCCCTCCCCGTGAGCCGGCTGCGGCGCGGTGCGCGCACGGTGCGCCCGCGAGCACGGTAGACGCGCTCGGCGGCCCGGGTGCCGAGCGCCCTGAGCCTGGTCGCGGTGGAGAACCGATCCGCGGGCACGTTCCTCCCCTGTCCCCTTCTCCGCTTTCTCCGCTGTACGTGGTGCTGCTGCGGGCCTTGTCCCGGCCCACCGGTCGGCGCCGAGAGGGCCCGCGCCCGTGCGTGCTCCCCGGAGGCCGAACGGCCCCCGCCACCGTACGGGAACGGCGGCGGGGACGGGCGCAGCGACGGCCGGTCGACGCCGCGGGCACGGGCCTGGAGCCCGCGTTTCGTCAGCCCTTGTAGCGGGGGAAGGCGCTGCGCCCCGCGTACACGGCGGCGTCGTCCAGGATCTCCTCGATGCGCAGCAGCTGGTTGTACTTGGCGACGCGCTCGGAGCGGGCGGGGGCACCCGTCTTGATCTGGCCGCAGTTGGTGGCGACGGCCAGGTCGGCGATCGTGACGTCCTCGGTCTCGCCGGAGCGGTGCGACATCATGCACTTGAAGCCGTTGCGCTGCGCGAGCTCCACCGCGTCCAGCGTCTCGGTGAGCGAGCCGATCTGATTGACCTTCACCAGCAGGGAGTTCGCGGCGCCGTCCTCGATGCCGCGGGAGAGCCGCTCGGGGTTGGTGACGAAGAGGTCGTCGCCGACGAGCTGCACCTTGCCGCCGAGCTTCTCGGTGATGGTCTGCCAGCCGTCCCAGTCGTCCTCGTACAGCGGGTCCTCGATGGAGACGAGCGGGTAGGAGTCGACGAGTTCGGCGTAGTAGTCCGTCATCTCGGCGGCCGTGCGGTCCTTGCCCTCGAAGGAGTAGACGCCGTCCTTGTAGAACTCGGACGCGGCGACGTCGAGCGCGAGCGCGATGTCCTGCCCGACGGTGTAACCCGCCTTCTGGATCGCCTCGATGATGAGGTCGAGGGCCTCGCGGTTCGAGCCGAGGTTCGGGGCGAAGCCGCCCTCGTCGCCCAGGCCGGTGGCCAGGCCGCGCTCCTTCAGTACGGCCTTGAGCGCGTGGTACGTCTCGGCGCCCCAGCGCAGCGCCTCCGAGAAGGACTCCGCGCCGATCGGAGCGATCATGAACTCCTGGATGTCCACGTTGGAGTCGGCGTGGGAGCCGCCGTTGAGGATGTTCATCATCGGCACGGGCAGCAAGTGCGCGTTCGGGCCGCCGAGGTAGCGGAAGAGCGGCAGGTCGGACGCCTCGGAGGCGGCGTGCGCGACGGCGAGCGAGACGCCGAGGATGGCGTTGGCGCCGAGCGAGGACTTGTCCGCCGTGGCGTCCAGGTCGAACATCGCCTGGTCGATCAGGCGCTGCTCGGTGGCGTCGTAACCCACCAGCTCCGGGCCGATCTGCTCGATGACGGCCAGCACGGCCTTCTCCACGCCCTTGCCGCCGTAGCGGCCCGTGTCACCGTCGCGGAGCTCCAGTGCCTCGAAGGCTCCGGTCGAGGCGCCCGACGGAACGGCAGCACGGCCGGTGCTGCCGTCGTCGAGGCCGACCTCGACCTCGACCGTGGGGTTGCCTCGCGAGTCGAGGATCTCGCGGGCTACGACGACGTCGATGGACGGCACGAGGAACTCCTTCGTCAAGTGTCTGGCTTACTGCCCAGAGCCTAACGGGCGCGGGGTCGTGCCCCCGCCGGCCAGTCGTGTCGGGCGGTGGAACAGCGGGTGACGGGGAGCGGAGGAGGCCAGCTCAGGGGTCCGCGGGAGGGATTCCCGGGTTTGTTTGGGAAGGGAAGAAAAGAACCGGCCCGGCGGTGCGGACGTGCGCCCTGGGCGGTGCGGCGGGGCGATCCGGGTGGGCGTGCGTAGGTGGACCCCGATCCGCGAGTGCGGACCGGGGCCGCCGCTGCTCCGTACGTCAGAGGCTGAGTTCCTGGCCGGGCAGGATGAGGCCGGGGTCGGAGCCGACGACGTCGCGGTTGCGCTCGTACAGCTTCCGCCAGCCGCCCTCGACGTCCTCCTCGTCGGCGATGCTGTAGAGCGAATCCCCGTGGGAGACGCGGTACTTGCCGTCCTCGCCGTTCGCGCCGTCCTTGCCGGCGTCGCCGGCGTCGTCGCGTCCGTCGGCGCCGTCGCCGCGGGAGGGACGGTCCGCCGAGTCGCCGCCGTCGCCGGGATCAGCCGGCTCGTACGAGTCGCCGGCACCCTCGTCCGCGGGCTGCTCGCCCGAACCGCCTGAACTGGCCGAGCCGTCCGAGCCGTTCGGGTCGGACGTGCCGGGATCGGAGGCACCGGGGTCGAAGCCGCCGGGGTGGGAGGCGCCCGGGTCCGGGACGTCGGGGGCGGAGGTGCCGGGCGCGCCGCCCTCGTCCTCCGGGGCGTCCGTCGACGGCGTGGTGGGGTACGGGCGTTCGGCCACGGGGCCGTCCGCCACGTCCTCGGTTCCGTCGGGGTCGACGTCCGGTGAGCCTGGCGAGTCCTGGGAGAGGCCCGCGGCCTGCGCGCAGTCGCCGAACGGGTCGGTGCCCTCGGCGTCGAGGACCTTCTCCGCGATGGTGATCTGCTGGTCGCGGCTGGCGAGATCGGGACGTTCGGCGTAGTCGGTGCCGCCGTACTCCTCCCAGGTCTGCTGGTCCAACTGGAGCCCGCCGTAATAGCCGTTGTCCTCGTTGGCGCTCCACAGACCGCCGCTCTCGCAGTCGGCGACGGTGTCCCACGTCGTGTTGTCCGCCGCGCTCGCTGCCGTCGCTCCCAGCAGTGGGATTGCGAGGCCCGCGCCCGTCACGCCTGCCGCGACGACGAAGTTGGGGGCCTGGCGGGGGCGGCGGTGGCGTCCGTTCCCGGAAAGCAGGGGCGGCATGCGGGGTGACCTCTCGTAGGGACACACGACGTTGCGGGTGGGGGTGGGGCGTAACGCTTGCGTGGTGCGAGGGCGGTGCGCGTGCGGGGTGTTGCGGTGCCTGGGCGTGGTGCGCCTGAACCTTGTTGCGCAGTTGCGCAGTTGCGCAGTTGCGCGGTGGAGCGGGTGGTGCAGTGGTGTCGTGGTGCTCTTGCGGGGTGGCACACAAGTGCCGGGCCGCGCGGGAGAACTGAGCCCGCGCGGTCGCGCTTGAAGGTAGCTTCCCGAGCTTCATCATCACAAGGCGGTGTCGCGTACATCACGTGAACGTCACACCCGTGACCTCGTGTCACTCCCGTCACACAGCGTCATCCCATACGTCCTCGCGGCGTGAACTCCACGGGCAGCGTGCGGAGTCCGCGCATGATGAGACCGCCGCGCCAGCGCAGGTCGTCCGGCCGGACGGCGAGTTCGACGTCCGGGAGCCGGCGCAGCAGAGCCGTCAGCGCGACCCGGCCCTCCAGCCGCGCGAGCGGTGCGCCGAGGCAGTAGTGGATGCCGTGGCCGTAGCCCAAGTGCTGGTTGTCGCGCCGCCGGAGGTCGAGCACGTCCGGATCGGCGAACTTCGCCGGGTCGCGGTCCGCGGCGGCGAGCACCACGAGCACCGGCTCGCCCTCGGCGATACGGACGCCGCCGATGTCGAGCGGTTCCGTCGCGAAGCGCCAGGTCGCCATCTCCACCGGCCCGTCG
This sequence comes from Streptomyces winkii, assembly GCF_032248595.1. NCBI lineage: Bacteria > Bacillati > Actinomycetota > Actinomycetes > Kitasatosporales > Streptomycetaceae > Streptomyces > Streptomyces winkii. The sequence continues at coordinate 115,831 of NZ_JASTTH010000005.1, forward strand.
TAGCGCAGCAGTTCCTCGACCGCCGTGGCCGGCAGCCCGTCCTCGTCGCCCGCGGACACCGCGTCGTGCAGCAGGGCGCGCTGCCGGGGGTGGGTGAGCAGGGCGTACGTACCGTTGCCGATGAGATTGACCGTCGTCTCGAATCCGGCGAAGAGAAGGATGAAGGCCATCGCGGCGGCCTCGTTCTCGGTGAGGTGCTCGCCGTGGTCGCTGGCGCGGATCAGCCCCGAGATGAGGTCTTCGCCGGGCATCTCCCTTTTGCGGTGGATGAGTTCGGCGAGATAGTCGCGCATCTTCTTCACGGCGCGGCCGACGCCGCCGCGCGGAGGGCCCGGCTCCCCCGGCTTGTGGTGGCGGAGCATCATGCCCGCCCAGTCGCGGAAGTCGTCCTGGTCCTCCGACGGTACGCCGAGCATGTCGCAGATCGCGTAGATCGGCAGGGGGAACGCGAACTCGTGAATGAGGTCCGCCTCGCCGCGCGTTGCGAAGCCGTCGACGAGCTGTTCCGTCAACTCCCTGACGCGCGGCTCGAATTCGGCGACCCGAGCCGGAGTGAACGCCTTCGACACCAGCCGCCGCAGCCGCGTGTGGTCCGGCGGGTCGATGTTGAGCAGGTGCGTCATCAGGTTCGCGCTGCGCTCGCCGGGGATGCCGACCTTGCCCTTGCCGTGCGCCGAACGCTCGTGGTGGTGCCCGGGGTTCTTGCTCAGCCGCTGATCGGCCAGGGCCTGACGGGCGTCGGCGTGCCGGGTCACGAGCCAGGCCTCGACGCCGCTGGGCAGTTCCGTCTTGCGTACGGGGGCGTGCTCGCGCAGCCAGGCGTAGGCGGGATACGGGTCGGCTGCGAACTCCCAGTCGAAGAGCGGAGGCATGGGAGGGGTGGGCGCGGCGTGCGCCTGGGGACGGCCAGCGGTGCCGGTGCGGTTGCCGTTGCCTTTGCCGGCGCATGCTCCGTTTCCGGCGCTGGTGCCGGCGCTGGTTCCGGTTCCGGTTCCGGTTCCGGTGCCGGTGCCGTCGTCGTGGGGGCAGCCGGGCGCGGGCTCCGCGGTGCCGTCGTTCTTCTCTTGCACGCGTCGACGCTAACGGGTCGGTGCGGGCGCGCCCTTGGGGGCGGCGGCACTCTTGGAAGCCGGGGACGGGCCGGAGACGGTCAGGTGTGCCCGGGGCCTCCGCTGCCGAACGCGCCGCTGCCGCCCTCGTCCCACTTGCGCCGCGGACGCTCGTGCTCGCCGGGGTGGCTGTCCGAGTCGTAGTCGTGCAGGTCGTACGGCATGCGGCGCTCACCGTTGTGCGGGACCTCGTCCGGGACCCGGTGCCTGGTCTCGTACTCCTGAGGCGTCTCCGGGCCCTTCTCGCCCGGACTGGAAGGGCGCTGCTCCCCCCGCACACGGAGGCGGATGCCGTACGCGACGGCCGCGATCAGGCCGGCGACCACCACGATGCCCGCGATGAGCGGCGCGATGCCGACGAGCAGGTCGTGCTCCGCGGCAAGCGCCGGAAGCGAGCCGAAAGCGGCTAGTGCTCCAAACATGGGCTTCGGGTACCCCGGCCTCGGCCGCTATGCCGGTGAGCGCTGTTTCGCGAGGTGCCGTGCTGGTGCCCTGAGGCCGGTAGGCGATCACCGCTCCGAGCCGTGAGCAGTGCTCACGGCTCGCCTCGCAGGCGCGAAGAGCACTGCTCTCGTTCCGCTGCGGCGCTCTCACCCGCGTCCGGAGGCGAGGGGAGAGCACCGCTCTGGCCCCGTATCGCCGCTCCGTTACGGGAGCCCGGCGCGGGAGGAGAGCACCGCTCTCACTCCGTACCGCTGCTCTCCGCAGCCGCGTCCAGGCCCTCCGCTGCGCGGATGGCGTCGCGGTACGTACGGGACGCGGCCCGGAGGGCCGTTTCGGGGTCGATGCCCTCCGCTTCCGCCTGCACGGCCAGAGCCAGCAGCTCGTAGCCGATCCTGGCGTCCTCACCCTGCGGCCCGTGCTGCCCGTGCCGCCCCTGCCGCCCGTCCTTCCGGCCGTCCCGGGTGACGGGCACGTCCAGCCCCGCCAGCCGTACGCGCTGTGCGAGCTTCGCCGCCAGCGCCAGGGCGGGCTGGCCGAGGGGGATGCCCTCCGTCACCGAGTCGCGGCGCTTCTCGACGGCCTTCGTGCGGAGCCAGTGCTCCCGGACCTCCTCCGCCGTCGCCGCCTGCTCCTCCCCGAACACATGGGGGTGCCGGTGGATGAGCTTCTCGACGATGGCGCCCGCCACGTCGTCGATGGAGAAGGGCTCCTCCGGGTCCTCCTGCGCGATGCGGGCGTGGAAGACCACTTGCAGCAGGACGTCCCCCAACTCCTCGCACAGGGCGGCCCGGTCGCCTTCCTCGATGGCCTCGACGAGTTCGTACATCTCCTCGATGCCGTACTTGACGAGCCCTTCGTGCGTCCGGGCCCCGCTCCATGGGCAGTCCGTGCGGATGCTGTCCATGACCTCCACGAGGTCGAGGAAGCGTGCGCCGGGCAGGTCGTAGGAGCCGGGCAGCAGCTCCAGTTCGGGCATGGGCGTGCGGCCCGAGCCGGCGAGCGCCGCCAGCCCGTCGGTCAGCCGTGGCTCGCCCTCGGCGGCGGCGATGACGACTGTCGTACGGCCCTGCGCGCAGTCGTCGACCAGTTCGCGGGCGGTGGGCAGGGTTCCGGTGCCGACGTCGACGCCGGCCTCGCGCACGTACGGCAGTTGCGGGTGCTCCGGATCGCCGCAGACGACGCGGTCGGCGTCGCGCAGCGCCTCCCAGGCGGGCCAGGACAGCAGCCCGGGGGCCACGCGGTGGCTGGTGGTGAGGAGGACGATGCGGCCGGTGCCGTCGGAAGCGTTCACGCGTCGAACGTAACGCAGCGGCCGGAGGGCACCGCCTCCGGCCGCCGTCCTGCACCCGCGGCTCCCGCACCCGCGGGTGCTACTTCTGCGGTGCTACATCTGCGGCTGCTGCTGTTGTTGCTGCTGCCGGCGGTCCTCTTGCTTGCCGGTGATGTCCCGCAGCCACGGCTCCGAGGTGTTGCCGAGCGTGGACGCCTTCTCGTCCCACTTCCCGTAGCGCGGATTGACCGTGATGTGCAGGTCCTTGGAGGTGTCGGAGAACTTCTTCAGCAGCGCCGCGTTGCCCTTCGGGGTCTGCGGGTCGATGCCCTCGGCCTTCGCGATCTTGTCCACGGCGACCTGCATGCGCAGCCAGTCGTTCACCTGCGAGGGCGCCACGGCCTGCTGCTGGAGCAGGGCCTCCTTCAGCCTCTTCTCCCCGCCCGCCTGCTTGCGCAACTGTGCCCGGTACTTGCCGACTTCGCTGCGGGTGACGGACACCTTTGCGTCCTTCGCGGCCTTGTCGACGACGCGTTCGCGGATCATGCCGTCGAGGGCGGCCCGCGTCAGCTGCCCGCTGCCCTTGATCATCTCTGCGCCGTGGGGGGCCGCGCGCTGCGCGTCCCGTACCGCCTCGACCTTCGCCTGGAGCTGCCCCATGCTGATGCGCTCACCGCCGGTCACGGCGGCGGCGCCGGGGTGCGCGTCGTCGCCGCACCCGGTGAGCAGCGGCGCTGCGACGAGCAGCGCGGCCGCACCACTGACGGTGAGCGCGGACCTGCGACGACGGCTTGCTCTGGTGCTGCTGTGCATCGGCTCTCCCGGACGGCGGCTAGGGGCGTGCGGCGGTTGTGCACGACCTCGGCGTTGATCGATGTTAGGCAGCGGAGGTGGTGGAGACCACCGCTTCCGCTCTCATCCCGGCAACGATTCGGGGTGAACCGGGGTATTCGGGCCCCGATACCGGCTCCGGCCGGGCCTGATCCGGCTCCGGGCACTGCGCACCCTCCGCGGACCCGAAGCCCTGCCCCGCCGGGCCCACAGGCCCCGAGCCCCAGTCACCGGGTCCTCCCCACCCGTACTCCCCCACAACCCCCATGAGCCGCCACGCCCCTCACGACCCCGGAATCGTCGTCAGGAACTCGCCCACCCACGCGAGCAGTTCGCGCCCGACGACCGGCTTCCCGCCGATGCCGCCCGCCTTGGGCCGCGGCACCAGTACCTGCCGCGTCGCCTGCTTGACGACCGACCGCGGATAGACGCGCGCCAGCCGCAGCTCCTGCGACTCGCGCAGCTCCACGGGGCTGAAGCGCACGTTGTTCCCCTGGAGCGTGATGTCCGAGATGCCGCACGAGCGCGCGAGCATGCGCAGCCCGGCGACCAGCAGCAGGTTCTCCACCGGCTCCGGCAACGGGCCGTAGCGGTCGGTCAGTTCCTCCCGTACGGCGGTGATGTCCTGCTCCGAATTGGCCGACGCGATGGACCGGTACGCCTGGAGGCGCAGCCGCTCGCCCGGTGCGTAGTCGTGCGGCACGTGTGCGTCGACGGGCAGCTCGATCTTGACCTCCAGCGGGGCCTCCTCCACCTCGCCGCCCTGCTCCAGCGCGTTGCGGTAGTCGGCGACGGCCTCGCCCACCATGCGTACGTACAGGTCGAAACCGACGCCTGCGATGTGGCCGGACTGCTCGCCGCCGAGCAGATTGCCGGCGCCGCGGATCTCCAGGTCCTTCATCGCGACGTACATGCCCGCGCCCATCTCGGTGTGCTGGGCGATGGTGGCGAGCCGCTCGTGCGCGGTCTCGGTCAGCGGCTTCTCGGGCGGGTAGAGGAAGTAGGCGTAGCCGCGCTCACGGCCGCGGCCGACCCGTCCGCGCAGCTGATGGAGCTGCGAGAGGCCGAAGTTGTCGCCACGCTCGACGACGAGGGTGTTGGCGTTGGAGATGTCGATGCCGTTCTCGACGATCGTCGTGGCGACCAGCACGTCGGACTTCTTCTCCCAGAAGTCGATGACGACCTGTTCCAGCGCCTGCTCCGACATCTGCCCGTGCGCCGTGGCGATGCGGGCCTCCGGCACGATCTGCCGCAGCCGAGCCGCCGCGCGCTCGATGGACTCGACACGGTTGTGGATGTAGAAGACCTGGCCCTCGCGCAGCAGTTCACGCCGGACCGCGGCGCCGATCTGCTTCTCCTCGTACGGACCGACGAACGTGAGCACCGGATGCCGCTCCTCGGGCGGCGTGGTGATCGTCGACATCTCGCGGATGCCGGTGACCGCCATCTCCAGCGTGCGCGGGATGGGAGTGGCGGACATGCTCAGCACGTCGACGTTCGCCCGCAGCTTCTTCAGCTGCTCCTTGTGCTCGACGCCGAAGCGCTGCTCCTCGTCGACGATGAGCAGGCCGAGGTCCTTGAACCTGGTGTCGGAGGAGAAGAGCCGGTGCGTGCCGATGACGACGTCGACCGTCCCGTCCCGCAGCCCGTCGACGACCGCCCGCGCCTCGGACTCGCTCTGGAAGCGGGACAGGGCCCGCACGTTGACTGGGAACTGCCCGTACCGCTCGGTGAACGTCGAGAAGTGCTGCTGGACAAGGAGCGTCGTCGGAACGAGCACGGCGACCTGCTTGCCGTCCTGCACGGCCTTGAACGCGGCCCGCACCGCGATCTCGGTCTTGCCGTAGCCGACGTCGCCGCAGATGAGCCTGTCCATCGGGACGGACTTCTCCATGTCCTCCTTGACCTCGCCGATGGTCGTCAGCTGGTCCGGGGTCTCGGCGTACGGGAAGGCGTCCTCCAGCTCGCGCTGCCACGGCGAGTCCTGGCCGAAGGCGTAGCCGGGGGCGGCCATGCGCGCCGAGTAGAGCTTGATGAGGTCGGCGGCGATCTCCTTGACGGCCTTCTTCGCCCGCGCCTTCGTCTTCGTCCAGTCGGCGCCGCCGAGGCGGTGCAGCGACGGCTGCTCGCCGCCGACGTACTTGGTGACCTGCTCCAGCTGGTCCGTGGGCACGAACAGGCGGTCGCCGGGCTGGCCGCGCTTGGCCGGGGCGTACTCGACGAGCAGATACTCGCGGGTGGCGCCCTGCACGGTGCGCTGGACCATCTCGACGTAGCGGCCGACGCCGTGCTGCTCGTGGACGATGAAGTCGCCGGGGACGAGCGTGAGCGGGTCGATCTGCTTGCGCCGCCGGGCCGGCATGCGGGCGGCCTCACGGCCCGCGGCCCGCTGCCCGGACAGATCGGTCTCGGTGAGCACCGCGAGCTTCAGCCCCGGGTCGACGAAGCCGTTGTCGAGGCAGCCGCGGGCCACGTGCACCACGGACGGCTCGATCTCGCCCAGGTCGCTCTCCTGGCGGGCGGCGATGCCCTCGCCGCCGAGGACCTCGACGGTACGGACGGCGGGGCCGTGCGCCTCCGTGACGAACACGCACCGCCAGCCCGCCGACAGCCACTGCTTGGTGTCGGCGAGGGCGCGGGCGGTGTCGCCGCGGTAGCTCTCGGGAGCGTGCATGCCCAGCCGCAGGACGTCGGCGCCCTCGGCGAGGGACTCCTCGTACAGCGCCTCGTCGTCCTCGCCGGTGCCGGCGCCGGGGCTGAAGGGGCTGACCGACCACCACATCATGCCGAGTTCGCGGGCGCGCTCACGCAGGTCGGCGATGCCCCACAGGGACGCGGCACCCAGGTCGACGGGCGCCTCGCCGCCGTCGGACATCGCCGTGGCGCTCCAGGACGCCTGGAGGAACTCCTGCGACGTGGCCACCAGGTCCGCCGCACGCGTGCGCACCCGCTCCGGGTCGCACACGATCGCCATCGTCCCCTTCGGTACGACGTCGAGCAGCAGCTCCATGTCGTCGACGAGTACGGGCGCGAGCGACTCCATGCCCTCGACGGCGATGCCCTCGGCGATCTTCCCGAGCAGCTCGCGGAGCCCGGGGTGCTCCTCGGCGAGGGCGGCGGCCCGCCGCCTGACGTCGTCCGTCAGCAGCAGCTCACGGCAGGGCGGCGCCCACAGGCCGTGCTCGGCGGCCTCCAGGGACCGCTGGTCGGCGACGCGGAAGTAGCGGATCTCCTCGATCTCGTCACCCCAGAACTCCACGCGCAGCGGGTGCTCCTCGGTGGGCGGGAAGACATCGAGGATGCCGCCGCGCACCGCGAACTCGCCGCGCTTCTCGACGAGTTCGACGCGCGAGTAGGCCGCCGCGGCCAGTGCGTCCACGACCTCGTCCATGTCGGCGCTCTGCCCCTGCCGCAGCGCGACGGGCTCCAGGTCGCCCAGGCCCTTGACCTGCGGCTGGAGCACGGACCGTACGGGCGCGACGACGACGCTGACGGGGCCCGTGCCGGCCTCGCCCGACTCGTCCGGGTGCGCGAGGCGGCGCAGCACGGCGAGGCGGCGGCCGACGGTGTCAGAGCGGGGCGAGAGCCGCTCGTGCGGCAGCGTCTCCCACGACGGGTACTCCACGACGCCCTCGGGCGGCAGCAGCGAGCGCAGCGACTCCGTCAGGTCCTCCGCCTCCCGGCCGGTGGCGGTCACGGCCAGCACGGGGCGCCCGGAGGAGCGGGCGAGCGCCGCAACGGCGAAGGGCCGGGCGGCGGCGGGGCCGACGAGGTCGACGTGGTGCCGGTTGCCGTCGGCGGCGGCCTCGACGGCCTCCTGGAGCGCGGGGTCGTACGAGAGCGCGTCGAGCAGTCCGGTGAGACTCATCTGGGGTGGCTTCCCGTCGGGGGGTGGGCAACGCGAACGCCCCGCAACGGCGCGGCGCGGACGTTCCGGGGGGCTTCCAAGCCTACGGCGACGCGAGGACAGGCGTGGCCGCGATCTCCCGCGGGGTGCTTCACGGTTCGGCGGCGTTCGGGGCACGGAGGCGGCGGCCTCGGCAGCAGCAGGCACCGGCGGCCCCGCGACCTCGGAGGGCTGCGCTCTCGCGGGGTCGGTGGGGCCGCCGGTGCCGCCGTCGTACGTCGCGCACGGTGCTCGTGCTTCGTGCGTCGTGCTCGTGCTCGTGCGTCGTGCGTGACCGGTCGTGCATGCCAGGTCGTGCGTGGCCGGGCCGTACGTCGTGCGTGACCGGTCGTACGTGACGCGTCACGCGTCCGGGACGAGCGCCCGGACCAGGGCCCGGACCAGGGCCCGGATCAGAGCCCGGAGCCTTGCGCGGCTCAGTGCGGGTAGGCGCAGATCGCGAAGACGCTGATCCCGACGTTGTCGTCGGTGTCCTGCCGGCCGAGGCCGATCCAGCCGCGGTTGTTGTCGGTCGGGAAGCTGCCGACCAGGATCGCTCCGTCGCCGCGCGCCTCGGCGCCGCCACCGAGCACCTTCTTGCCCGGGGGGCACCAGACGGTACGGCGCTCGAAGTTGTCCACGTTCCTGTTCGGCAGCCGTACGACCTCGTAACCGTGGATCTTGTCGTGGCCGCCCATGGGCTTGTGCGCGTCCGTGGAGTCGGCCTGCGCCGTCCAGCCGCCTCCGGCCACCAGCGCCAGGGCCAGCGCGCTCACGCTGAGGATCCGGTTCCTTCTCATCTGTGCCTCTCTTTCTGGTCCTTACTGATTCGAGCCCGGCAGGCGCCGGGCTCGAATCAGTATCAAGTGGACATTCAGAAAGAAGGCCGCAGACACGTGCGAGCTTCGCATAGTCGCGCCTTCGCCGTAGCCGGGCCCGTCCCACCCGCGCGGGGACGGAACCGGCCACGGCACGGGCCGTCACTCCGTGGCGATCGCGTTCAGTACGTTCATCCGGCCCGCCCGGAACGCCGGGACCAGCGCCGCCACCAGGCCCACCAGGGCGGACCCGGCGAAGACCGCGCCGATCGTCGGCCACGGGATCTCCAGCACGTTCAGGCCCTCCAGGGCCAGCAGCTTCTGCGCCGCCGCCCCCCAGAACATGCCCAGCCCCAGCCCGAGCATGGCGCCGAAGAGCGCGATGACGACCGACTCCAGCCGGATCATGCGCCGCAGCTGGCGCCGCGCGAGGCCGATCGCCCGCATCAGGCCGATCTCGCGGGTGCGTTCGACGACGGAGAGGGCGAGGGTGTTCACCACTCCCAGGACGGCGACGATGATCGCCAGCGCCAGCAGCCCGTAGACCATGTTGAGCATCTGCCCGACCTGGTCCTGCAAGGTCTGCTTGAAGTCGGCCTGGTCGCGCACCTGATACTGCGGATAGGGCTTGAGCTCCTTCTTCAGCGCCGAGTACGCGGCGTCCTCCTGCCCGTCCTTCGCGGAGCCGAACATCATGACGCTGGGCGGCACTTGGGCCTCGGGGAGGTGGCGCCTGGCGGTCGCGATGTCCGTGTACATCGCCCCCTTGTCGACGCTGGTCTCCTCCTTGGTGACGGCGGCCACGCGCAGCTTCGCCGTACCGCCGCCCGCGAAGGCGACCTTCAGGGTGTCGCCCGTCCTGACGCCGTGCTCCTTGGCGTAGCCCGCGCCGACGGACATCGCGTCGCGGCCGTACGCCGCCGTCAGATCGCCCGACGTCACCTCGCGCCGCAGATCCCGCATGTACGAGGGGTCGGTCGCGGAGAGCTGCTCCTTGCCCTTCGCGCCGTCCGGCGTGGTGATCTCGGCCGCGACCATCTTGTACGAGGTCACGGTCTCCAGCGACGTCGACGCCTTGAGCTTCTTCTCCACTGCCGGAGTGATCGGCTGGCCGTTGCCGGACTGGATGATGAAGTCCGCGCCGACGGAGCGGTCCAGTTCCTGCGTCGCCGAGGCGACCATCGACGAGCCGACCACCGACAGCGACGCGACGAGCGCCAGCCCGATCATCAGCGCCGCGGCCGTGGCGCCCGTACGACGGGGATTGCGCAGCGCGTTGCGCTCCGCGAGGCGCCCCACCCGGCCGCCGAACGGCCGCAGCGTCACCACGGACAGCACCCGCACCAGCACACCCGCGAGGACCGGCCCGACGACGACGAAGCCGAGCAGCGTGAGCACGACTCCGGCCCCCAGATACAGCGAGCCCTGGCTCGCCTTCTCCGCCTGTGTGGCGGCGTAGAGAGCGGCCGCGCCGCCGCCGGTGAGCAGCACGCCGAGGACGGCGCGCACCGCTCCGGCCTTGCCGTCCGCGGGAGTGCCCGCGTCGCGCAGCGCGGCCATCGGGGAGACCCTGCCGGCGCGGCGCGCGGGCAGATACGCCGCGAGCAGCGTGACGAGGATGCCGAGCACGAGGCCGGTGACGGGCGTCGTCCACTTGACGGTCAGCTCGGACGTGCTCAGGTTCATCCCGAGCCTGCCCATGGCCTCCATCAGGCCGATGGCCAGCCCGACTCCGGCGCCCACGCCCAGCACCGATCCCACGACGCCGAGCAGCAACGCCTCGATCAGTACGGACCTGTTGACCTGCCTGCGGCTCGATCCGATGGCCCGCATCAGGCCGATCTCGCGGGTGCGCTGCGCGACCAGCATCGAGAAGGTGTTGACGATGAGGAAGATGCCCACGAGCAGCGCGATGCCCGCGAAGCCGAGCAGCGCGTACTTCATGACGTCCAGGAAGGAGCCGATCTCCTCACGGTTGGAGTCCGCCGCCTCCTTCTGCGTCTGGTACGTGTACCGGCCCTCGCCCAGCGACGCGGTCACGTTCTTCTTCAACAGCGCGTGTGTGACGCCCTGTTCGGCGGTCACGGCGATGTTCGTGTACGAGCCGGAGCCGCCGAGCAGCTCCCGCTGGGCTGTGGCCGTGTCGAAGTAGACGATCGCCGCACCGGGGTTGGTGACCTGGAACGTCGCGATGCCGGAGACGCGGGCGGTGAAGTCGCCGGTGGCGGCGACGGTCCGCAGCTCGTCGCCGAGCTTCAGATGGCGCTTCTCGGCGGTGTCGGCGTCGACCATGACCTCGGACGCGCCGCGCGGCGCGTGCCCAGAGGTGATCTTCATCGTCTTCCGGTCGCCCGCCGTCCAGTTGGCGGCGATGGTGGGCGCTCCGGTGGTGGAGCCGATGTTCTTGTCGTCGCCGTCGACGACGGTGACCTGCTCGCTGGAGACCACGCCCTCCGCGGACTTCGCGCCCTCGGCCTCGCGGGCCTTCGCGAGCGCGGAGGCGGGCAGCGTGCGGGGCCTGGCCGTGCTCTTGCCCGATCCGGCCGCCTCCTCCGCCTTCTTCGGGCTGACGGTCACGTCGGCCGACGTGGACGCGAAGAGCCGGTCGAAGGTGGTGTTCATGGTGTCGGTGAAGACGAGCGTGCCGCACACGAACGCCACGGACAGCAGAACGGCGACGGCGCTGAGCGCCATCCTCCCCTTGTGCGCGAAGAAGTTGCGCAGGGACGCCTTGAACACGGTCACGACCGGCTCCCGTTGGCGCCGAAGGCGTCGAACCCGGCGTCGCGGCGGGAGCCGTGAGGCCCGGCGCCGCCGTCGTCGAATCCGTCGTCGTATCCGTCGTCGAGGCTCCCGAACGCGGCGAGTCCGTCCTGGTTTCCGTCGGCGGTCCCGTGCGGGGCCGCGTACGGAGTTCCGCGCGCGGCGCCGTCGGGGGCCCCGTGCGGGGACGCGCCCGCCCCGGACGGCTCCGCGAGGCGCAGCATCTTGTCCAGCACGGCCTCGGCCGTCGGCCGGTTCATCTCGTCGACGATGCGCCCGTCGGCGAGATAGAGGACGCGGTCCGCGTACGCGGCGGCCACCGGGTCGTGCGTGACCATCACGATGGTCTGCCGCAGCTCGTCGACGGAGCGGCGCAGGAAGCCCAGCATCTCGGCGCCCGCACGCGAGTCGAGGTTGCCGGTCGGCTCGTCGCCGAAGATGATCTCGGGCCGTGCCGCCAGCGCCCGCGCGACGGCCACCCGCTGCTGCTGCCCGCCGGAAAGCTGGCTCGGCCGGTGCTTGAGCCGCCCCTCCAGGCCGACGGTGGCGATGACCGTCTCCAGCCACGCCTTGTCGGGCTTGCGGCCCGCGATGTCCATGGGAAGGGTGATGTTCTCCAGGGCGTTGAGCGTCGGCAGCAGGTTGTACGCCTGGAAGATGAAGCCGATCCGGTCGCGCCGCAGCCGCGTCAGCTTCTTGTCCTTCAGACCGGTGATCTCCTGCTCGCCGATCTTGATGCGGCCCTCGGTGACCGAGTCCAGACCGGCGAGGCAGTGCATCAGCGTCGACTTGCCGGAGCCCGACGGGCCCATGATCGCGGTGAAGGCGCCGCGTGCGATGTCCACGTCGACGTGGTCGAGCGCGATGACCCGCGTCTCGCCCGAACCGTACGACTTGACCAGCTGACGGGCGGAGGCCGCGACGGCCGTATGCGCCCCGCTGCCCCCGCTCCTGGGATCCGCTACAGCCGTCGTCATGATGTGTGTTCCTCTCCCCGTCGGGTGTTGCAGGCGTTTCTCTGGGCTTTGGGCTCTGGGCTTCGGTTGGGCTTCGGGCTCTGGGCCTTGGGCTCTGGGCTTCGGTAGGGCTCTGGGGCGTCGGTGTCCGGCTTCTCGCGCGCCGTACGCCCGCGCCGGACGGCGCCCGACCGCCGCGCCCGGATGACTTCGCTCCGAGTCTTCCGGTGCGCGGGTGCGCGGCGCGATGGTGCCCGTACCTCTCCGGATGCTGGGGCTGCCCCCACCCCCGGCCGGCGGCACCGGTGGGACGGAACCCCCCGTACCGGCTCCGTGCCAGGAGCCTATGCGGCGGCAGCGGCGTCCTCCTCCTGCTCCGGGACGATTCCGCAGCACAGGGAAGCGCCGGAGTGCCCCTAGGGGGCGGCTCGGGGAGACCTCGGGGAAACAGGGCCGGCGCCTGGGCCGGTAAGCGCCGTCAACCGCCATGACCTGCTGTGACCTGCTGTGACGATGTTGGAAATGTGACAGGTTTCCCCGCGGCCCTTCCTACGTACCGACACTCGCCAGTAACGTGCGCTCAACCTCGGGCGTTCGGCCCCGTACGGAGGGGAGGCGCGCATGGCGTTCAACACGGGCGGACGGGACGGGTACTACGACGACTACGGAACGTATCCGCCGCCACCTCCGCCCTCTCCCTCCTATCCGCCCCGTCCGTACCACCCGCCACGCCCCTCCTACGAGCCGCCGCCCGCACACGCCCCGAGCGTTCCGGCGCACGCCGACACCGAACTCGTCCGGCTGCGCTCCGCCTACCGCTGGCTGCGCCGCGGCATGACGGTCGCCGTGCTCGGCTACTTCACCGCCTGGCTGTGCATGGCCGCCTATCTGCCGGACCTCATGGGGAGGTCCCTGTTCGGCTCCGTCACTCTGGGCGTCTTCCTCGGGCTGCTGGTGATCCCGATCACGCTCGTGACGATCGTGACCTACGAGCTCTTCGCGCGCGTCACCGTCGACCCGATCTCGCACCGGGTTCGCGTGGCCGACGAGGAACGGCGCGAGGACGAGGAGGGCCGCCGGTGAACCCGAGCTCCGTGGACGCCGGTTCGCAGTCCCTGTCCTTCGCCATCTTCGCCGCCCTCGTCAGCGTCACGCTGCTGCTGTGCATCATGACGAGCGCCGAACGCGACGACCTCGACGAGTTCTACACCGGCTTCCGCACGCTCGCCCCGCTGCGCAACGGCTTCGCCATCGCCGGCGACTACATCTCCGCCGCGACCGTCCTGTCGACCATCGGCATCATCGCCCTCGCCGGCTTCGACGGGCTCGTACTCGCCCTCAGCACGGCCCTGTCCCTGCTGCTGCTGATGGTTCTGCTGGCCGAACCACTGCGCAACGCGGGCCGGTTCACCATGGGCGACGCCCTCACCCACCGCGCCCCCAGCCGCCTGGTACGTCTCGCCGCGACCGCCGTGACCCTCGCCGCGCTGCTCCCCCTGATGGTCTTCCAGCTCTCCGGCGCGGGCCATCTCGTCACCCTCGTGCTGGGCTTCGAGGGCTCCTCCGTCCGTACGGTCGTCATCGTCGCCCTCGGCACGCTCATGATCGGCTACGCCGCGATCGGCGGCATGAAGGGCACCGCCCTCATCCACATCATCAAGCTCGTGGTGCTCTTCGGCGCCTCGCTGATGCTCGCCCTCCTCGTCCTGGACAAGGTCGGCTGGGACCCCTCCCGCCTCATCACCCTCGCCGACGTCGGCAGCGGACGCGGAGCCGCCTACTCGCGGTCCGGGCTGCTGATCGAGCCCACGTCCGTCGGCAAGGCCGACCTGGTGGCCAGCGCCCTGACCGTCGTCTTCGGCGCCGCCTGCCTGCCGCACGTCACGATGCGCATGTACACCGCGAGGAACGCGCCCGACATCCGCCGCGCCATGTCGTACGCCGTCATGATCATGGCGGTCTTCGCGCTCTTCATCGCCGTCATCGGCGCCGGAGCGACGGCCCTCCTGGGCCGCGAGGCCCTCGCCGCGGGCGACCCCGAGGGCAGCACCGCGATCCTCCGGCTGGCACGCGGCATCCTCGGCGACTCCGCGGCCCTCTCGACATTCGTCTTCACCACCGTCTCGACGGCGGTCTTCCTGACGCTGCTCTCGTCGGTGGCCGGGATGATCCTGGCCTGCGGCAACTCGCTCGCCCACGACCTGTACGCACACGTGATGACCCGCACCGGCGAGCCCTCGCCGCGCCGCGAACTGCTCATCGCACGCCTCGCCGCGTTCGCCGTCGGAGCGCCCGCGATCGCGCTGGCCGTCCTCGTCCAGGACAAGGCGCTGCGCTCGCTGATCATCCTGTCGTTCAGCATCGCCGCGTCAGCCATCGCACCGGCGCTCGTCTACAACCTGTTCTGGCGGCGCTTCACGCGCCTCGGCCTGCTGGGCACGCTCATCGGCGGCACGGCCACCGCGATCGCGGTGACGGCCTTCTCCACGACGATCTCCGGCACGCCCCAATCCCTCTTCCCCGACCGGGACTTCGACGTCTTCCCGCTCACCACGAGCGGCATGATCAGCATCCCCGTCGGCTTCCTGCTCGGCTGGATGGGCACCTTCCTCAGCGGCCGCCGCAGGCGCGAACGAGGACGTACGGAGTACCGGATCGCCGAACCACGTCTCCTGGCCGGCGCCAGGCGCCGATAAGGCGCACGGGCCTCCGGGGGCCGGGCCCTGCGGGCATGGGGACTTGGGACGCGCGACTTGGCAGCGCGCGGCCCATGCCTCCGATGCGGGCTGTCGGCGCCGCGGCGGGCACGAACGGAGTACGGGATCGCCGAGCCGCAGCTGCTGGCCGGCGCCAGGCGCCGCTGAGGCGCACGCACCCCCGGGGCCGGGCCCGGCCCCGGACGTAGAGCCGTGAAGCCCCTTGCGGGAGCGGGACTTGGCAGCGCGCGGCCCGTGCCCGCCGGTGCGGGCTGTCAGCGGTCGCGGCCCCTGACCTGGCCCGGGACCGTCACCGCATCGCCCGTGCCGGCGTCCGCGTCCGCCTCGTCCTCGGCGGTACGGGCCTGCCCTTCGCCGGCGTCCCCCGACGTACGGCCCGTCAGCGATGCGAGCGTGCTGCGCACCCGCGCCATGTGCCGTCTCATCTCCGTCGCGCGTTCGGCGTGCTCCCACAGCACCCGCTCGGTCTCGCGCTCGACGGCGTCCTCCCGTACGCGCGCACCGGCCAGCAGCTTCTCGCCGCGTGCCTGCGCCTCCTGCTGCCAGCGTCGCGCGTCCTCCTCGGCCTCGGCGCGCTCGCGCCGCGCGGCGTCCAGCAACTCCTCGCCGCGGTCGGCCAGTTCGCCCGTGTACGCCTCGACGGCGCGCCTCCGGTCGGCGAGTTCGCGCTCCGCCTCCTCCGCCGCGGCCGCCTGCTCCCGCTCCTGCTCCGCGAGCGCCCCGGCGCAGTGCGCCTCGGTCTCCCGCAGGGCCTCGTCCGCCTCGGCGCGCGTCTCCCGGGCCGCCGCGCGCGCCGCCTCGGCCACGGCCCCGGCCTCGCTGCGCGCCGCCTCGGCCCTGCGGGCGGCGGCAGCGCACGCCTCGGTGCGCAGCAGCTCCGCCTCCTCCTCCGCGGCCTCGCGGACCGCCCGCGCGTGCGCCTCGGCCTCGGACTCGGTGCGCCGGGCGTCGGCCTCGGCCGCCTCCCGTACGTCCGCGGCCTCCGCCTCGGCGAGCGACAGCAGCCGCCGGGCGCGCTCGCCCAGCGACTCGTACGACTGCGGCGGCAGCGACTCGGCGACGGACCTCAACCGCTCGGCCTCCGCGGCCAGTTCCTCCTCGAAGCCGGTGAGCTCGGCGACGCGCCGGCGGTTCTCGTCCAGCTGCCCGATCAGCCCGGCCACGGCCCGGTCGACCTGCTCGGGCCGGTAGCCACGGCCCCGTACAACGGTGAACGCATGCGGCGACGCACCCATATCGAGCCCCTTACCTCGGCGACACACTCAACGGCGGACGCACATCCTTCTTGATGGGAGCGAAGCGGTCATAACCCGACACTCCCTACGAGTGCGCCACGAACGGCGCGTCATGTCACCCGGGGCGGGGGCGAGACGGGCCGGAGTCGGCGGGTTTCGCGGGCGGCACCAGCGGCGATGCCCGCACGGCGCGGTTCCCGCCGCGCGTCACCTCACGGACGCTGCGGACCATCCGTGCGAGTGACGGGCGACGGGCGGCGGTAACGCCGTGGAGGGTGAACGGCAGGGCGAGGCGGGGGACTTGGGCACGGCACTTGGGGACGCCCGTGGGCGCCGCCCTGGGGGTGGGCGCGCATACGCCGGTGCGGGCGCGGCCATGTGCCGCGCCCGAAGCGCCTTGCGGCTGGAACCTGTCTACGGGGCTCCGCGGTGCCGCGTGGCTAGAAGAGGCCGTCCCACATCTGTTCCAGCAGCACCGCCCACCAGTTCTCCGGCGAGGAGAACGCCGCCGGGTCCAGCGCGGCCAGCTGAGCCTGGAAGTCGACCGTCCAGCGGCCCGCCTGCTCCTGCGTCAGCCCGTACCGCAGCGGCCACATCCGGCCGAGCAGCGCGAGCACGCGCACGAACTCCGGCAGCCCGGTGTTGACGAACTGCGGCTGCGCGGGCTGCCCTTCGGGGCCGCCCTCCAGCGGTACGGCCACGATGTTCGCCGTGCCGTACTGCACGCACATCTGTTTGCCGAAGTCGTTGCCCATCACCAGATACGAACCGGCATCGGAGCCCGGCTGCACGCCCCGCTCCTGCGCCAGCTCGGCCAGCGTCGGCACCGGACGGCCCGGCTGGGTCTGCCCCCAGAAGAACGGGCCGACCTCCACCGGCAGACCGGCCCACACCAGCGTCTGCCCGACGATGTCGGGCACGCCCTGACGCGAGACGGCGTGCTGATCGAAGCGGAAGACCCCCTGCGGCCCGAACGCCTGGAGCAGCTCCTGCCCTATGGCGTCCGGCGGCACCGGAGGCACCGGCGGGATCTGATGCTGCGGCGGCAGCGGCACCCGGCACGGGGCGGGGCGCGCGGGCCCGTCCGCGACCTGGTGCAACTCGCCCTGGT
Source organism: Streptomyces winkii (assembly GCF_032248595.1). Classification (NCBI taxonomy): domain Bacteria; kingdom Bacillati; phylum Actinomycetota; class Actinomycetes; order Kitasatosporales; family Streptomycetaceae; genus Streptomyces; species Streptomyces winkii. The sequence goes on from NZ_JASTTH010000005.1 coordinate 132,971, forward strand.
GCTCCAGGAGATGGCGCATGCCCTGCTGACGGGAGGCGTGGTCGCGTCCGTACGACGCCGTGTGCGTCACCCGGACCTGCGGCCAGGTCTCGCGGATCATGCGGGCGCAGTAGCCGCCGGGCAGCTCGCACGACTCCAACTCCGTGTGGAGCTCCAGCACTTGCTGCGGCGGTACGTTCATGCCGCGCAGCTCGTGCAGGATCTGCCACTCCGGGTGCGGGACGCCGGGCGCCGAGCGCCTGATCAGCTGCTGCTCCGAGCCGTCCGGCGCGCGGTAGCGGAGAACCGCCATGTAGCCGGGGCCGACCGTGGGCACGCCCGAGGGCTGCTGATGCTGCTGTTGCGGTTGCTGCTGCGGGTAGCCGTACGCGGGCGGCGCGGGAGCGGCGGGGGCTCCGGGAACCCCGGGAACCCCGGGAGCTCCGGGCGGGGGCGCCGCGGCGGGCGGCGGACCGGCCGGAGGCCCCTGCTGCGGAAAGCCGTAGCCCTGCGGCGGGGCGCCGACGGGTGCGCCCGGCGGCGCGGGCGGCGGACCCGGCGGCCTCGGGGGTGCCGGTGTGCCCGGACCGCCCTGCGACGGGTCGGCCAGCATGGTCGCGGCGTGGTGCACATCGCCGCCGCCGCTGTCGCCGCCGCCCGGGCCCGAACCCGGGGACTGCCCCGGTGCGCCGGGCGGCGGAGGAGGCGCGCCGGGGCCGGCGGGACCGCCCTGCGAGGGGTCGGCGAGCATCGTCGCCGCGTGGTGCACGCCGGCGCCGTCGCCACCCGACCCCGAACCGTCCGAACCGCCGGGCCCGCCAGGGCCGTCGGCGCCGCCGGGCGCACCCGCCAGCTCGTCGGCGGAGACCATCTGCGTCGGTACGTAGCCGCCACTTGGCGCTCCGGGAGTCCCGGGTGCGGAGCCGCCGGGCCTCGCACCGGGCGTGCCGGGGGCACCGGGCGGCGGCGGAACGGACGGCCCGCTGCCCCGCGAGGGGCCGGACGGCGCCGAGCCGCCCGTCGGCGGACCGGAGAGCATCGTCGCCGCATGGTGCACATCGCCGCCGCCGCTGTCGCCGCCGCCCGGGCCCGAACCCGGGGGCGGGGGCGGGGGCGGTGCGTTCGGCGGCATGGGCGGCGGGGGCGGCACTGCCGGGCCGGGTGCCTGACCCTGACCGCCGGGTGCCTGACCCTGACCGCCGGGCGCCTGACCCTGCCCTGGGCCCTGCCCGGGCGGCCCGGCCTGCTGGTCCTGGCCGTCGACCGCGGGGGAGACCGCGGTCCTCGGAAGGGAGGGGCCCTCGGGCATCAGCTCCGTCTTGGCGTCCGGCGACGCCGCGTCCCCGCCGTCGGCGAGAGGCGGCGCGAAGACCGTCGCGGGCGGCAGCTGTGCCTCACCGCCGCCCGAACTGCTGGTGTCCGCCGCGTCCCACGGGCTGACTCCGGCGGCGTGCGGCGCGCTCGCGCCTGCCCCGGCCCCGGCACCGGCCCCGGGAGCACCCGCAGCGGCACCCGCGCCTGCGCCCCTCCTGCCCGGCACGCCCATCTGATCGGCGGCCTGCTGAAGCCACTCCGGCGGGGTCAGAAGGAACGACGTGGCCTCCAGGTCCAGCCGCTGCGGCGCCGAGGCCGCGCCCGGAGCAGGCGCCGCACTCGTCGCGCCGTACTCCTCCTCGTAACGGCGGATGACCTCGCCCACCGGCAGCCCCGGCCACAGCGTCGTATCGCCGCTGTCACGCGCTATCACCAGCCGCGCACGGGGCACTTCGGCTCCCGGCCCGGCCCCGGACCCGGCGCCCTCGCCCGCGGGCGGCTCGGCCCACGCCACGAAGCCCAGGTCGAACTCCCGTACCCGCACCTCGTGTCGGCGGTCGACGGGAACATCGCCGTTGACCCAGCGCTCCGCGCGCTCCTGAGCCTGTGCGAAGGTCACCATCGCGCGCTCACCCCTCAACCCTCAACGTCGCCCTCACACCCGGCCGTTCAGACCCGGACCGTTCTCGCCCGGACCGTTCTCGCCCGGACCGTTCTCGCCGGGACCGTTCGCACCCGGACCCTTCACACTCCGGCCGGCCCTTCACACCGGGACCGCGCGTGCGAAGCCGCCGTCGACCATCAGGTTCGCGACGGTCTCCAGCTCCGGCGGGTCGCCCGCGAGCCGCAGCAGGAACTCGTCGAAGTCGGCGCCGCACGGCCGCAGAAGCCGCTCCACCCGCGCCTGCACATCGAGCCCGTCCTGATCGCGCGCGTCGTCGAAGGCGCAGAACCACACCGAACCGGCGCCCTCGCCCTTCACCTTCACCGCGATCAGGCCGCCCTGCACGAAGCCCACCCCGAGGAAGTCCTTCGTGAAGTGGTCGCGCAGGCACTTGTTGATGTAGACGAGGTCGTTGACCGCCGCGTCCTCCCGCACCGTGAAGAACGGCTGGTCGACCAGCAGCCCCAACTCGGCGTCCAGCGCCACCCCGCGCGGCGCGCAGCCGCCCGCCGCCTTCAGGAACGCCCGGTAGGCGCAGGGAAGCCGGTACCCCAGCCGCTCCTCCACCTCCAGCACCTGCGACTCGGTCACCGCGACCGAGTGCGGCACCTCGAAGTGCACCGGCCGGGTCTCCTGCAACGGCCGCGTACCGCCCTTGGCGTGGTCGACGTTGGCCGTCGCCAGCCCGCCGTGGTGCCTCAGCAGCACCTTCACCTCGACGGGGATCAGCTCCATGCGGCGCGAGTACGGCGCGTGGTGCCACGTCCAGCCGTGCGGCGTCGCCACCGGCGGCAGATCCGCCCACAGTTCGTGCCCGGACGCGTGCAGCGCGGCGTTGGCCGACACGTAGTCCGTCAGGCGCAGTTCGTCGCCGCCGAAGCCCTCGGGCGGCTCCGCGATCTCGGCAGCCGCGCGCGCGTACGGGGAGAACTGCGGCAGGCCGTTCTCGTCGACCCGCACCCCGCCCGGGTGGCGGGCGGCCCGCACCGGATCGGGGAAGTTCACGACCTGCCCTGCGTAGGCCCGGTTCGGTGGCGCGGGCGTTCCAACGCCCGGCGGGCCCGGCGGAGATCCCGCCTGGGAGTACCCCCCGGAAAAGCCAGGGGGAGGAGTGTCGGGGCGCGCCCCCTCGAGCCGGCCTGTCGTCATCGCGGAAGCCCCCTGCTGCACATCTGGCTGACTGGGACAGCCTATGCGGTACGCCGACACCGCAGCACGCCCGCACGGTGCGGCCCGTCCGCCCGACATGCGGCGGAGCGGACGGCGCGGCGCGGCGCGGCGCGGCATGCGCCCCGGCGCTGCCCGGTTCCTCGCCGCCCGGCTCTGGGCTGCGTAGTTCGCGGCTGCGTAGTTCTTGGCCGGCCGGTTCTTGGCCGGCCGGTTCTTCGCCGCCTAGTTCTTGGCTGCCTCGGTCAGCTTCTCGTCCTGCTTCTCCACCAGCGACTTGGCCACGGCGTGCGGCTTGCCCGACAGCGAGACCGACATGAACGACGCCGTATTGCCGCCCGTACGGACGATGGTGAAGACCGTCGGAGAGTCCTTGCCCTTCGCGTCCTCCATCGTGAAACGCACCGAGTCGTCACCGACGCCCACGCCCGCGTCCGGCTTGATCCGCAGCCGCGTCTCCTGGCCCGTGCCGATCTGCCCGGTGAACGAACCGCAGCGCTTCAGCGCCTTCTTCAACTCCCCGAGCCACTGCTGCGCCTCGCCGTCCTCGTACGAGGAGAGCAGCACCTGCTGCACCGCGCCGCCCGTACTGAGTGAACCTTTCATCAGCACACCGCTCGTGTACGCCACGCGCTTGTGGTCCGGCTTGGAGTCCACGACGTCGGTGATCGGGGCGCACTCGGGATCGTGCGACTCCAGGGTGTTCTGCTCCGGGAGCGCGTCCTCGCTGTTGCGCTGCGCCCGATAGCCCTTCACATCACCGGACTTGAGCAGCGCCTTCTCCAACTGCTTCTGGTCCAGGGGCGGAACGCCGCCGCCCGCGGCGTCGTCACCGGAGTCGGAGCCGCCCGCGCCCTTGCCCCCGTCGCCCGCGGCGTCGCCGGAACCCTGCTCCTGGCCGTCCTTCTTGCCGTCGGCGCCGCCGCCGTCACCGCCGCCACTGCACGCCGCCGTCGACACCGCCAGCACCGGCACCACCACGGCCACACCCAGCGCACGCCGGACACGCGTACCGAGACGACTACCCCTGCGACCACACGTGCGACTGTGTCGGTCACCATCACTGCGACAACGAAGAGAGGTGCGGCCCATCACGGAACTCCTGCCTCGAAAAAACGATGTACGCCCGATGCTGGCCCCAACTATCCCCACCCACCACCCCCGATTCACCACCCCTCGGGAAACCATCACATCCCGATGACAAGGCCGGTGGCATGATCGACTCTCCCCCCACACTGCATACTTGGCCCGGCACACAGCACACACCGCGACACAAACGGCAGAAGGGGCCGTGCGGGGAGGAACCACCACATGAACACCGCGTCGCTGAATTCCCCTGCGTCCACACCGGCCGCACCGGTCGCACAGACCGGACCTGCCGCATCCGCCACGTCCGCGAGAGCCACCGCGTCCGCGCCCACCGCGCAGCGCACTCCCGACGACCCCCGCGTCGGCTGGACCATCGCGCCCGACGACACCACACCGCCGCTCCACGAACGCCGCGACGGCATCCTCCCGGCGGTCGCCGCCGCCCTCTCCGTACGAGGACGCACCCTCACCTCCACCGGCAACAAGGGAGACCAGCCCCCCGCACCGCACCCCCTTGTGCAGGACTTCCTCGACACCCTCACCACCGAGCACCGCGCCCGCCACACCGGCCGCTGCCCCGAGACCGTCCTGCTCTCCCGCTACCTCACCACCACCGAGACCGCACGCGCCGCCAAGCGCGGCGCCCGCCGCACCGGAAGCACCAAGCCCAAGCCCCTCACCCACAGCGAGGCCAAGCGTGCCCTGAAGAACGCCAGACTCACCGCCCGCCACATCCGCGAACACGGCGACCCGCTGCACGGGCACTACGCCCCGCCCTGCCGGGCGTGCGGAGCGCTCCTCGCCCACTTCGGCGTGCGCCCCGTCGACCCCGGAGCCGCCGGCGGAAAGGCGCACAGGTGAACCGGCCCCCGCACCAGCGCACCTCCACCACCCGCTTTCCCGTCGCCGTCGACGACGCGCTGCGCAACGCGGGCTGGCAGCCCGGACGATGGGACATGCGCCAGGCCGAGGAGTGGGCCGACGCCCTCCGCGGTCACATCTCCCCCGGCGGCCACCGGCACGCCGTCTTCCCCGCCGCCGTCGAAGTCTGGGCCGAATTCGGCAACCTGCCCATCGACCCCACCGGCCCCGGACGCACCATCGCCCCCAGCAGCGTGCGCGTCGACCCCCTGCACGCCCTGCACGCCGCCCGCACCCTCGCCGACCTCGGCCGGGCGCTGCGGACCGAGATCTGCCCGCTCGGCACCGACGGCGCCGACGCCGCCCTCCTCGCCATCGACACCGAGGCACGCGTCTACAGCCTCGACCACACCGGCGACTGGTACCTCGGCCGCGACTTCGACACCGCACTCTCCGCACTGCTCACCGGCGCCCGCCCCGAACGGCTCACCAGACCGCTCGACGCCGACAAGGGCACGGCCGCGGGCGGTGAGGGTCCGGACGGCTCGGATCACATCGGCCCGGGCGCGTACATGAGCGCGCGTACGGGCGCGGGTCCGGACATGGGTACGGGCGCGGGTCCGGACATGGGTACGGGCGCTGGTCCGGACACGGGTACGGGTGCGGGCGCCGCCTCCACGAGCGGCCCCGTCCACACCAGCCGGCCGCCCGGACCCCGCCGTCCACCCGACCCGGTCCGTACGACGGAGACCGCCTGACCCCGTCCGTACCGACGGAGACCGCCTGACAGACCGCGCGGGGCGGCACCCGGCGGCAACAGAGCCGACAGCGCCACGGCCCGCCACCGCGGGCAGGCGCCAGCCCCTCAAGACCCCGCGGACTCCGACCGCCGCGCCGGAATCACCGCCGACACCCGGAAGCCCCCCACAGCCGTAGGCCCGGACACGAAGCCGCCGCCGAGCGCCGTGACGCGCTCCTCCATCCCCACCAGCCCGTTGCCGCCGCTCGGCAGCCCAGCTGCCGCCGCACCGTCGCCGTCCACGGGGCGCTCGTTCTCCACCTGCACCGCGACCTCCCCCTCGCGGTGCGCGAGCCGCACCCTCGTACGGGCACCGGGCGCATGCTTGTGGACGTTCGTCAGGGCCTCCTGCACCACACGGAACGCCGTCTGCTCAACCCGCGCCCCGTAGCCGGGCGACGAACCGTCCACCGAGAAGTCGACGGACATCCCCGCCTCCCGCGACTGCCCCACCAGCACATCCAGTTCCGACAGCGACGGCCCCTCGGCCGCGCCACGGTCCTCCGCCGCACCGCCGGACAGGCCGGCCGCACCGGCCGCACCCGTCTTCGCCGCCGTACCCGCCGTACCCGCCGAACCGGCCGCAGCCGCCTGAGCGGAGCCGCCCGCCGGCGCCGCGGCACCGGCCGCCGGTTCCCGCGGCTCCCGCCCGGACTCCCGCCCGGACTCGCGCCCGCCCGCGTCGTCCTTCGCCGACCCCGCCGCGGCCACCGCGAACTCCGCCAGCCGCACCGACGCACCCCCGGAAACGGACTCCTCCGGCCCGCCCTCCGGGGAACGCAGCACCCCCAGCATCGTCCGCAGCTCGTTCAGCGCCTGCCGCCCCATGTCCCCCACGAGCGCGGCGTTCTTCGAAGCCTTCTCCGGATCCCGCAGAGCCACCGCCTGCAACGCGGCCGCGTGCACGACCATCAGGCTCACCCGGTGCGCCACCACGTCGTGCATCTCACGGGCGATCCGCGTCCGCTCCTCGCTGCGCGCCCACTCCGCACGCTCCTCCGCCCGGTCCGCCAGCAGCGCCAACTCACGCTCCAGACCGTCCGCCCGCTCCCGCAGCGACTCCACGAGACGCCGGCGCGCACCCACGTACAAGCCCATCAGCACCGGCGGCGCCGTCAGCCCGATCGCGACCACGACGGACATCAGCGGGATGAACCACGCCGGAGGGTTGAACCCGGCGTCCTGGCCGATGCTCTGATGCATCCGTATCACCGTGATGACCACGGCGGCGGCCGCCTGCATCCCCGTGAGCAGCACCGTGATCCGGCGCGGCACGTTCGCGGCGACCGCGAGGCTGTAGAGCCCGACGAAGCCGAGCAGATACCCCATCTCCGCGGGCGACAGCGCGATCGACACCAGCACCACCGCGATCGGCCACCGCCGCCGCAGCACCAGCGTCGACCCGGCGACCAGCCCGAGAGCGACCCCGGACGCGGCGGGCAGCCCCGCCTCGTCCGCGAACCCCACGCCCTGCACGGCGCACTCCACGGCGGATACCAGGCCGAGAATGATGTCCAGCACGGCGCTCCGCCGGCGCGTCCACCACCATGGCCCGCCGACGGTCCGCCTCTCCCCCGTCTCGGTCATACCGACCAGCGTACGACCGGGTGCCAAGCTCTTTTCCGGCTCGTACAGGAACCGAACACTCCGTCGCCGGAACCCAACATTCCGGCCACAGCAAGCACAGTCGTCACGCGCAAGGGCAACGCCCGTTCCCCACTCGAACTGGCGAATAGCACCTGATTCCGCCGCACTCGGCACGGAGTTGGCGAAAGCTGCCGACATGGTGCGACCGAAATCAGAACTCAAGGCCCGCGCGCGGGAGCTGCGGCACGCGGGAAAGACGTACGACGAGATCGTGGCGGAGCTGGGAGTGGCGAAGAGCTCGGTGTCCCTGTGGGTACGGGATCTGCCCACGCCCAGGCGTTCCGTCGAGCACGCTCGCAGGATGGCTCAGGCCAGGTGGGAGCCGTTCCGCCGCGAACGCGAGCTGACCCGCAGGCACACCACCGAGCACGCGCGCCGCGCGTTCGGCCGCCTGACCGAGCGGGACCTGTTCGTACTGGGCGTCGGCGTCTACTGGGCGGAGGGGACGAAGTGCAAGCCCCACCGGCCCAGCGAAGTCGTCACCTTCGTCAACAGCGATTCCGACATGATCCGCGTGTATCTCGCCTGGCTGGCCTTGCTGAAGGTCGCGCCTGACCGCTTGCGGTTCTCGGTGATGATCCACGAATCGGCTGACGTGAAGGCCGCGGAACGCTACTGGGCGGATCTTGCCGGAGCCGATCCGGGCGCGTTCGGGAAGACGACCCTCAAGCGGCACAACCCGAAGACGGTCCGTAAGAATGTAGGGGCCGGCTACCGAGGCTGCCTCGTGGTCCGGGTTCTGCAAGGCGCCGATCTATACCGTCGCATCGAGGGCTGGTGGTCGGGCATAGTATGTGGAGCCCGAGACCCCGAGAGGGGCAATTCGGGCATAGATTGATCCCGGGTCGACTAAGGGCAAGTCCTTGGATTTTGGATCCAATGATGGGGGTTCGAATCCTCCCCCGGGAGCTCAAGGTTCGAATCCTCGCCTCCCCGAGGTCAGAGCCCCCGCTGTGTCCGGAGCTCAAGCCCTCGGTAACCCACCGGTATCCTGCGGGTGTTCCCCCTGACCCCGTAGCCGAAGGGCACACCCCGTGAGCGCCAACCGCCCGGCAGCCGTCGTCGTACTCGCAGCGGGTGAGGGCACCCGTATGAAGTCGGCGACGGCCAAGGTTCTGCACGAGATCTGTGGCCGTTCCCTGCTCGGCCATGTCGTCGCCGCGTCCCGCAGCCTCTCCCCCGAGCATCTGGTCGTCGTGGTCGGCCATGCCCGCGAGCAGGTGACCGCGCACCTCTCGGAGGTGGACGCGGAGGTGCGTACGGCGGTCCAGCACGAGCAGAACGGCACCGGTCACGCGGTCCGCATGGCTCTGGAGGAGCTGTCGCGCAGCGGCGTGGCGCTCGACGGCACCGTGGTCGTCACCTGCGGCGACACCCCGCTGCTGACCGGGGAGACGCTGCGGGCGCTGGCCGGGACGCACGAGGCGGAGGGCAACGCGGTCACGGTGCTGACGGCCCAGGTGCCCGACTCGACGGGCTACGGCCGCATCGTGCGCGATCCGGACAGCGGCGCGGTGACGGCGATCGTCGAGCACAAGGACGCGACGCCGGCGCAGCGTGCCCTCACGGAGATCAACTCGGGTGTGTTCGCGTTCGACGCGCAGCTGCTGACGGACGCGCTCGGCAAGGTGCGTACGGACAACAGCCAGGGCGAGGAGTATCTGACGGACGTGCTCGGCATTCTGCGCAGCGCGGGGCACCGGGTGGGGGCTTCGGTGGCGGGGGACCACCAGGAGATCCTCGGGATCAACAACCGTGTGCAGCTCGCGGAGGCGCGGCGGCTGCTCAACGCGCGTCTGCTGGAGCGGGCGATGCTCGCGGGCGTGACGGTCGTCGATCCGGGGTCGACGTGGCTGGACGTGTCGGTGTCGTACGAGCAGGACGTGACGGTGCTTCCGGGCACGCAGTTGACGGGTTCGACGCATCTGGCAGAGGGCTGTGAGGTGGGACCGAATTCACAGCTGTCGGATACGGCCGTGGGCGCGGGCGCTTCGGTGAGCAACACGGTGGCCTCTGGTGCGGAGATCGGTCCGGGCGCGAAGGTGGGCCCGTTCACGTATTTGCGGCCTGGCACGAAGCTGGGTGTGAAGGTGAAGGCGGGGAGCTTCGTCGAGATCAAGAACGCGGAGATCGGCGAGGGTTCGAAGGTGCCGCATCTGTCGTACGTGGGTGACGCTTCGGTCGGTGAGCACTCCAACATCGGTGCTGCGTCTGTGTTTGTGAATTACGACGGTGAGAACAAGCACCGCACGTCTATCGGTTCACACTGCAAGACGGGTGCGGACAACATGTTCGTGGCGCCTGTCACCGTCGGGGACGGTGCCTATACGGCGGCGGGTTCGGTGATCACGAAGGATGTGCCGCCGGGTTCGCTGGCGGTGGCGCGTGGTCAACAGCGCAATATCGCGGGGTGGGTGGCGCGTAAGAGGCCGGGCAGTGCGTCGGCTCGGGCGGCGGAGGGCGCCGCCGGGGAGGCCGCCGAGGGAGCCGGCCCGGGCGCCGCCGGAGCGCGTGATGTGAAGGGCGCCGAGGGCCCGCTGGGTGGTTGACGAGCGGGGACGCCTCCTGCCGGGTGCGCGTGGCCGTGGGCCGGGGCGTACGGTTAAGAGGCACGCACGCCCCGCGGAACTCAAGGAGACGGTGCAGTGACCGGGATCAAGACGACCGGCGAGAAGAAGTTGATGCTCTTCTCCGGCCGCGCCCACCCCGAGCTTGCGGAGGAGGTCGCGGATCAGCTGGGTATCGGTGTTGTCCCGACCAAGACTTTCGACTTCGCGAACGGCGAGATCTACGTCCGTTTCCGGGAGTCGGCGCGTGGTGCCGACTGCTTTCTGATGCAGAGCCACACGGCTCCGATCAATAAGTCGATCATGGAGCAGCTGATCATGATCGATGCTTTGAAGCGTGCTTCGGCTCGCAGCATCACGGTGATCGTGCCGTTCTACGGCTATGCGCGTCAGGACAAGAAGCACCGTGGGCGTGAGCCCATTTCGGCGCGGCTGATGGCGGATCTGCTTCAGACGGCGGGTGCGGACCGGATTCTCACGGTGGATCTGCACACGGATCAGATTCAGGGGTTCTTCGACGGTCCGGTGGATCATCTTTTCGCGTTGCCGGTTCTCGCGGACTATGTGGGCGAGCAGGTGGACCGGAACAAGCTGACGGTGGTCTCGCCGGACGCGGGCCGCGTCCGGGTGGCGGACCGGTGGGCGGACCGGCTGGGTGCGCCGCTGGCGATCGTGCACAAGCGCCGCGATCCGGAGGTGGCGAACCAGGTGACGGTGCACGAGGTGGTCGGCGACGTCGAGGGCCGCGTGTGCGTCCTGGTGGACGACATGATCGATACGGGCGGCACGATCTGTGCGGCCGCGGACGCGCTGTTCGCGAACGGTGCGGAGGACGTCATCGTGACGGCGACGCACGGTGTGCTGTCGGGCCCGGCGGCGGACCGGTTGAAGAACTCGAAGGTGAGTGAGTTCGTCTTCACCAATACGCTGCCGACGCCGGGCGAGCAGGATCTGGACAAGATCACGGTGCTGTCGATGGCGCCGACGATCGCCCGTGCGGTGCGCGAGGTGTTCGAGGACGGTTCGGTGACGAGCCTCTTCGACGAGCAGGCCTGAGGGCGCGGGCGGCTCCTGAGATCCGGGGCCGCGCTCGGGGAGTTGGGGCGGTTTTGTGAGCCCGAGGGGCTTCCGTCCCTGGGTGATCGATTTCCGCACGGCCTTTCTCGCCGCGTACACTCCCGGTGTCGCTCGGCGAGGGAGGCCGTGTTCGTGCGCTGGTCGCACGGTCCGGCTCATCCGTTATCGACGCGCGCTCTTCGCCAGGGTCCCCGCGGAGTTTCCGTCCGCGGTCGGCTCTGCGGCGTGGCCGGTCTGTCGTGGACGGACCGAGTGACACCCCAGATGCGGGATCCGTTTCGAGTGCGAGGAGCGCAGCATGGCTGACGTCAATCTTTCCGCGAGCATCCGTTCCGAGTTCGGCAAGGGCGCTGCCCGTCGTCTGCGCCGCGAGGAGAAGATCCCCGCGGTGATCTACGGCCACGGTGAGGACCCGGTCCACGTGGCGCTGCCCAGCTACGACATGATGATGGCGCTGAAGACGCCGAACGTCCTGATCCACCTGGACGTCGAGGGCAAGAAGCAGCTGGTCATTCCGAAGGCCGTGCAGCGTGAGGCGATCCGCGGCTTCCTGGTCCACGCGGACCTGCTGGTCGTGCGCCGCGGCGAGAAGGTCAACGTGGACATCCCGATCCACGTCGAGGGCGAGCTGGCTCCCGGGCAGAACCTGCTGGAGCACGTGCTGAACGCGCTGCCGGTCGAGGCCGAGGCCACGCACATTCCGGAGTCGGTCACGGTCTCCGTCGAGGGCCTGGACGCGGGTGACTCGGTCACCGCGGGCCAGATCGAGCTGCCGAAGGGCACGACGCTGACCGTCGAGGAGGACGACGTCGTGATCCAGGTGCTGGCCGCCCAGGCCGAGGAGCCCTCCGCCGAGGAGGCCGCCGAGGCCGAGGAGGAGGCCCCGAGCGAGGTCGCCCCTGAGTGATCCGGTTCTTCCGGGTCGGCTCTCCGGCTGCCGCCGCGTTCCCTGGCTGCTCGGGCCGGGTGAGCGCGGCGGCGGTCGTTGCACTGCCGCCGCGGCGCGGCCCAGCGCCGTACTCCCGGCTCCCGGCTCCCAGTTCCCGACCGGGTACTCCCGCCTCGTAATCCACTTCCAACTTCCAACTTCCAACTCCCGACTCCCGACTCCCCGACCCCTGACGACGGCTACCGCCGTACACCGATTCCTGAAGGACCCCTGTGATGACGACTGTTGCCGGTACGGGTGGCGCTGGCGGTACGGGCGCGGGCGGCGGCCCGTCGGGGCCCTGGCTGGTCGTGGGGCTGGGCAATCCGGGCCCGGGCTATGCGGGCAACCGGCACAACATCGGCTTCATGGTCACGGATCTGCTGGCCGACCGCATGGGCGGGAAGTTCAAGGCGCACAAGTCGCGTTCCCGGGTGCTGGAGGGCCGGTTCGGGGCGCCGGGGTCGGCGTCGGGCTGCCGGGCGGTGCTCGCCCAGCCGATGACGTACATGAATCTCTCCGGCGGTCCGGTGACGGCGCTGCGGGACTTCTACAAGGTGCCGGTGGACCGGATCGTGGTGGTGCACGACGAGCTGGACATCGGCTTCGGCGTGCTGCGTCTGAAGAAGGGCGGCGGCGACAACGGCCACAACGGGCTGAAGTCGCTGACGAAGTCGCTGGGTCCGGGGTATTTCCGGGTGCGGTTCGGTGTGGGGCGGCCGCCGGGCCGTATGCCGGTGGCGGACTACGTGCTGAAGGACTTCTCCGCGGCGGAGCGCAAGGAGCTGGACTACTTCGCGGACCGGGCAGCGGACGCGGTGGAGTCGCTGGTGCTGGACGGTCTGGAGCGGGCGCAGAGCACGTACAACTCGTAAGGCCCGCGCGGGGGTTCCGCCCCTGATTCCGCGTGCAGGGCCCGGATGTGGAGTAGTGCTTCCGGGGAGGAGCCGGGCGCATCCGCCTTTTACCGTCCAAGCAGGATGCGGAGGTTGACCCTCCGGGCGGTTTGCCCAAGGATCTCGGCCATGTCCTCCTCGACGAGCACCGGCACGACGAGCACAGTCAACATCAGACGCGCCAAGCGCAGCCGTACTCGCCGGGCCGGGGAGAGCATGTTCGGGATGCTGCTGCTGGCGCGCAACATCGTTCTGACTCTGGTCGCGCTGCTGCTGCTCGTCGCCGGCGGGTGGACGTCGTGGCAGACGGCGGGGCCCGCGCTGACCGGTGAGGTGCGGGGGACGATGCGGGTCGCGAAGTGCACCGAGGAACGGTGCGCCGGAACGTTCATCCCCACCACGGGCGGCAGTTCGCAGGTGCGGAAGGTGACGGTCGCGGAGCCCGTCTCGGGCACGGTCGGCGAGCGGCTCCAGGTGGCGTTGCGTCCCGGTACGAAGGAGGTCGTACGGACGGGGCCCTCGGGTGCGCTCTACGGTGCGGTGCCGTTCGGGGGTTCGCTGATCCTCGCGGCGGTGGTCGTCCTCGGCGGGATGCGGATGAAGCGGACGGCGGTGACGCTGGGGCTGCTGGGTGTGGCGCTGGTGGGTGCTTCCTGGGCGCTGCTGACGTTCTGAGCCGGGCCCGGGTACGGCTCGCGCCGGAAACGAAGACGCACAAGGCGGCAGACGCCGACGGCGCCGCGGCGAAGTGTCCGCCGCGGCGCCGCAGTTCGCGGCCTCCAGGCGTCCCGGAGGCCGGAGGCCCGTCCCGTCAGCCGGTGTTGCGCAGCCCGGCCGCGACGCCGTTGACGGTCAGCAGCAGCGCACGGCTGAGCATCTGGTCGGGTTCCTCTCCGCGTTCGGCGGCGGCGCGCTGCCGGTGCAGCAGCGTCACCTGGAGGTAGGAGAGCGGGTCGAGGTAGGCGTCGCGGATGGCGAAGGTCTGCTTCAACACGGGGCTGGCGTCGAGCAGTTCGCGTTCTCCGGTGATGCTCAGCACTTCCCGTACGGTCAGGTCGTGTTCGGCGCGGATGGCCTCGAAGACGTGCTTGAGGCCGTCCGGCACGAGGGTGTCGACGTAGTGCTGAGCGATGCGCAGATCGGTCTTGGCGAGCGTCATCTCGACGTTGGCGAGGAAGTTCCGGAAGAAGTGCCAGTGCTCGTGGGCCTCTTCGAGTACGCCGCCGAGCCCGGCCTCGCGGGCGGCCTTCAGCCCGGTGCCGACGCCGTACCAGCCGGGCACGATCTGCCGGGACTGCGTCCAGCCGAACACCCAGGGGATGGCGCGCAGTCCGTCGAGGCCGGCGCCGCTGTCGGGACGCCGTGAGGGCCGGGAGCCCAGGTGGAGTTCGGCGAGCTGGTCGACGGGCGTCGAGGCGAAGAAGTACGCGGGCAGGTCGGGGTCTTCGACGAGGCGACGGTACGCGCCGTGTGCCGCGTCGGAGACGGTGTCCATGGCGGCGTCCCAGCGGGCGAGCGCCTCGTCGGACTGGCGGGGCGCGGTGTGCAGCGCGGACGCCTGGAGCGTGGCGGCGACGGTCAGCTCCAGGTTCTCCCGCGCCAGCGACGGCACGAGGTACTTGTCGGAGATGACTTCGCCCTGCTCTGTGACCTTGATCTCACCCTCCAAAGTGCCCCAGGGCTGGGCGAGGATCGCGTCGTGCGTGGGGCCGCCGCCGCGGCCGACGGTGCCGCCGCGGCCGTGGAAGAGGCGCAGCCGCACGCCGTGCCGGTGCGCGACGTCGCGCAGCCGCCGCTGTGCGCGGTGGATCTCCCACTGGGAGGTCGTGATGCCGCCGAACTTGGAGGAGTCGGAGTAGCCGAGCATGACCTCCTGGAGGTCGCCGCGGAGCGAGACGAGCTTGCGGTAGGAGGGGTCGGAGAGCATCGCGTCGAGGAGTTCGTCGGCGATCTTCAGCTCGTCCGTGGTCTCCAGCAGCGGGACGATGCCGATGTCGGCCCAGCCGGCGTGCAGATCGATCAGCCCGGCCTCGCGGGCGAGCACGGCCGCTGCGAACACGTCGTCCGCGCCCTGGCACATGGAGATGATGTACGACTCGATGACCTCCGGCCCGAACGTCTCCAGCGCCTTGCGGACGGTGGTGAAGACGCCGAGGGTCTTCGCGCCCGCCGCGTCCAGGGGCGCCGGCGAGGGCGAGAGGGGTCGCCGGGAGCGCAACTCCTTGGCCAGCAGCCGCTGCCGGTAGTCGCGGGGCATGTCGATGTAGCGCCAGGACTCCTCGCCGAGGCGGTCGAAGAGCTGGCCGAGGGCGTGGTGGTGGGCGTCGGCGTGCTCCCGTACGTCCATGGTGGCCAGCTGGAGGCCGAAGGCGGCCAGCGTGCGCAGCACGCGCTCCAGGCGTCCGTCGGCGACGAGTTCGCCGCGGTGTGCGCGCAGCGACGTCTGCAACAGCATCAGGTCGTCGACGAGTTGGGCCGTACCCAGGTAGTCGCGTCCGGGGGCGTGGTCCGAGCCGGAGGCGAGCCGGTCGCGCGTGTTGAGGAGCTTCTGCCGGATGCAGGTGGCCTTGAGGCGGTACGGCTCCTCGGCGTTGAGGCGCTTGTAGCGGGGGCTGATCTCGGGCAGCCGCTCCAGGTCGCGGCTCAGGGAGTCGAGGAGTTCGGTGGTGGCGCCGCTGTTGCGGATGGAGTTGGACAGGGCGCCGCGCAGCTCGTCGACGTGTTCGAGGGCGTCGGCGATGCCGTGCTCGTGCTGGAGCAGCAGCACCTCCCAGGTCACGTCGGGCGTGACGTTGGGGTTGCCGTCGCGGTCGCCGCCGATCCAGGTGCCGAACGTGAGGGGCCGGCTGCCGGTGGGCAGGGGCGCGCCGGCGCGGTCGAGCTCGGCGGCGAGGTCCTCCAGCACGTCGCCGACGGCGCCGCGGTGCAGCTCGTCCAGGTAGTAGACGGCGTTGCGGGCCTCGTCGGCGGGCTCGGGGCGTGCGACGCGCAGCTCGTCGGTCTGCCAGACGAGGTCGACGTTCTCGGCGAGGCGCAGGTCGGTGCGGCGCCTGTCCTCGGCATCGGTGTGCTCCAGCAGTTCGGCGATCTTGCGGAGCTTGGTGAGGACGGAGCGCCGGGCGGCCTCGGTGGGGTGCGCCGTGAACACGGGCCGCACGCCGAGGTTCCGTACGGTCTCGGCCAGATGGGCGGGGTCGGCGTCCTTGAGCATGTCGGCGGTGCGGGAGAGGTTGCCGCCCTCGGCGGAGCGGCGGGCGCGCAGCTCGCGGCCGCGGTGCACCTGCTCGGTGACGTTGGCCAGGTGGAAGTACGTCGAGAAGGCCCGCACGAGCTTGGTGGCGGTCTCCAGGTCGGTCCTGCCCAGCAGCGCGGCCGCGGCCTCACCGTCGCTGCGGGTCAGGGCCCGTACGCGTTCGACGAGGTCGAGCAACTCGGCGCCTTCCTGCCGTACGAGGGTCTCGCCGAGCAGGTCGCCGAGGCGCCGGATGTCGGCGCGCAGGGCGCTGGTCGATTCGGTTTCGGCGGCGTCGGTCCCGTCGCCGGCCTCGGACCCGTTTCCGCCCGGGTGCTGGCGGGTCTCGGCACGGCTCACATCGGCACTGCTCACAGGTGCGGCTCCTTGCGGCGGCATTTGCTTCGGGCAGGTCACGGACCGCGCTGTCCGACGGTTCCCAGGATATGCGCGGGCGGCTTCCCGACCGGCGTGCCGTCCGATGGGTGAGCATGGCCCCGCCTCCCTCACGCCCCCCTTGATACGCCGGTGAGGGCTGCCATACTTACGACGCCGTAGGTTACGGTTCCGTAGGACTTGCGTGGGCACGAGAAGCGAAAAGTGCACGACGCCGAAGCCCCTTACCGCTCTGACAAGGGACATCTATGACCACCAGCCCCCCGGACGTACTCGACAGCTCCCCCGACGCCCAGAAGAAAACCGCTTCCGACGCCTCAGGCTCCCCCGTCGCCGAGTCCGCGACGCTGGGCGGCGAGAAGCGCCGCTCGGTCGAGCAGATCGCGCTGCTCGGCTTCATCGTGGTCCCCTTCCTGGCGCTGCTCGCGGCGGTGCCGCTGATGTGGGGCTGGGGGGTGAGCTGGCTCGACCTGGGTCTGCTCACGGCGATGTACTTCATCGGCTGCCACGGCATCACGATCGGCTTCCACCGGTACTTCACGCACGGCTCGTTCAAGGCGAAGCGGCCGCTGCGCATCGCGCTGGCGATCCTGGGCTCCCTGGCCGTCGAGGGTCCGGTGGTGCGCTGGGTCGCCGACCACCGCAAGCACCACAAGTTCTCCGACGCCGAGGGCGACCCGCATTCGCCGTGGCGCTACGGCGAGACCGTCCCCGCCCTGATGAAGGGCCTGTGGTGGGCGCACGTCGGCTGGATGTTCGACGAGGAGCAGACGCCGCAGCACAAGTACGCACCCGACCTGATCAAGGACCCGGCGGTCCGTGCCGTCTCGCGCCAGTTCGTGCTGTGGACGACGGTCTCGCTGCTGCTGCCCGCCGCGATCGGCGGTCTGGCGACGATGTCCTGGCAGGGCGCGCTGACGGCGTTCTTCTGGGGCTCTCTCGTACGGGTCGCGCTGCTGCACCACGTCACCTGGTCCATCAACTCCATCTGCCACGCGGTGGGCAAGCGGCCCTTCAAGTCCCGCGACAAGTCGGGCAACGTGTGGTGGCTCGCGGTCCTCTCGTGCGGTGAGTCGTGGCACAACCTGCACCACGCCGACCCGACGAGCGCGCGGCACGGTGTGGAGAAGGGCCAGCTCGACTCCAGTGCCCGCATCATCCGCTGGCTGGAGCTGACGGGGTGGGCGTACGACGTGCGCTGGCCGGCCCGTTCGCGTATCGACTCCCGCCGCAAGGAGGCGTCCCGCCAAGCGGCATGATGGAGTCTGTGCCGACCGATGACAGCACCGCCAAACCCGCAAGAGGGGCGGCCAGGGCCGCCAAGAAGGAGAAGCGCGCAGCGCGTCGCCGGATGAGCGGCAAGGAGCGCCGCGAGCAGCTGCTCGACATCGGACGTGCCCTCTTCGCCGAACGCGGCTTCGAGGGCACGTCCGTCGAGGAGATCGCGGCGAAGGCGGGCGTCTCCAAACCGGTGGTGTACGAGCACTTCGGCGGCAAGGAAGGTCTCTACGCGGTCGTCATCGACCGGGAGATGCGGCAGCTCCTGGACATGGTGACGGGTGCCCTCACGGGCGGGCACCCGCGGGAGCTGCTGGAGCAGGCGGCGTTCGCGCTGCTGGACTACATCGACGTCTACACCGACGGGTTCCGCATCCTCGTCCGCGATTCGCCGGTCGCGCAGTCGACGGGCAACTTCGCGTCGCTGATCAGCGACATCGCCACGCAGGTCGAGGACATCCTCGGCCGCGAGTTCAAGTCCCGCGGCTTCGACCCGAAGCTCTCCCCCCTGTACGCGCAGGCGCTGGTCGGCATGGTGGCCCTGACCGGGCAGTGGTGGCTGAACGTCCGCAAGCCGAAGAAGGCCGAAGTCGCCGCGCATCTCGTCAACTTGGCGTGGCACGGCCTGGACGGGCTGGAGGCCAGGCCGCGTCTCATAGGTCACCGCCGCAGCTGAGACGGCGACGTCACGGCCGCGCCTCCTCGGGGGCGGTCAGCGGAAGCTCTCAGCGGGAGGCGAAGCCGTCGAGCGCGGCGCGGATCTCGCGGCTCATCGCCTCGCTGCCCAGATGGCCCGCGTCCTCGACGACGACGAGACGCGCGCCGGGCCAGCCCCGGGCCAGTTCCCACGCGGTGCCGAGCGGGCCCCCTATGTCGAAGCGCCCGTGGATGAGGACGCCGGGGATGCCGGCGAGGCGTCCCGCGTCCCGGATGAGCGCTCCCTCTTCCAGCCAGGCGCCGTTCGAGAAGTAGTGCGCGGCGATACGCACGAGGGCGTGCCGGGCGGCCGTCGGCCGGTCCCCGTAGGTCTTCGGGGCGCCGGCGGTGGTCTCCATGGAGAGCACCGTGTCCTCCCAGCGGCACCACTCGTCGGCGGCTCGGGCCCGTACGTCCGGATCGGGGTCCTCCATGCGGCGCGCGTACGCCGCGAGGATCGCGGGGACGCCGCCCTCGGCGTCCGCTTCGGGCACGGCCTCCGCGAAGCGGTGCCACTCCTCGGGGAAGAAGCGGCCGGCGCCCCGGTAGAGCCAGTCGATCTCGGACCGGCGGGTGGTCGTGACGGCGGGGATCACGATCTGCGAGACGCGGGCCGGGTTCCTCTGGGCGTAGGCGAGGATCAGCGTCGAGCCCCAGGAGCCCCCGAAGAGCAACCACCGCCGGATGCCCAGGTGTTCACGGAGCCGCTCCATGTCGGCGATCAGATGCGCGGTGGTGTTGTGGCCCATGCCGGTGGACGGGTCGGCGGCGTGCGGAGTGCTGCGTCCGCATCCGCGCTGGTCGAAGAGGACGACCTTGTAGCGGTCGGGGTCGAACCGGCGGCGCGCGATCGTGCCGCAGCCCGAACCGGGGCCTCCGTGGACGACGAGTGCGGGCTTGCCTTCTGGGTTGCCGCACACCTCCCAGTGGACGCGGTCGCCGTCGCCGACGTCGAGCATCCCCTGGTCGTAGGGCTCGACGGGCGGGTAGAGCGTGCTCATGCGGGCGTCCCTTCCGGCGTGGGCGAAGCGGCACCCTACGGACGGCGGGAAGTGCGGGCAATCGAATTACGGGGCCGGCTCAGCGAGTTGGGGCTCCAGGAACTCCAGGCGGTTGCCGACCGGGTCGTACGAGTAGAAGCGGCGGTGGCCGGGGAGGTCGGCGTCCCAGACCACCTGTGCTCCGTGGCCCGCGAGGCGCGCGGCGAAGGCCTCGATGCCGCGCACGCGGATGCCGGGGTGTGCCTTCCTGGCGGGGCGGAAGTCCGCCTCGACCCCCAGGTGCAGGACGACGGAACCGGCCGCGAACCAGCAGCCGCCGCGCGCGGCGAGCACCGGCGGCTTGGGGATCTCCATCATGCCGAGGACGCCGCCGTAGTACGCGCGCAGTGTGTCCTCCGACCCGGCAGGGGCGGCGAGTTGGACGTGGTCCAGCGCGTCGATGCGGGGAGCGGAACCGGGCGCGGGTTCCGGCGCGGCGTCCGTCATCGCTTGACCGCCACGGCGAAGACGCGCCGGAAGGGCATGACGATCCCGCGCGCGGGGTCACCGCCCAGCGGCGGATAGGCCTCGCGCAGCAACCGCCCGTACTCGTCGAGGAAGGCCGACCGCGCCTCGGGGTCGTCGGCGAGCAGCGTCAGTACGGGGCGCAGTCCCGTGCCCATGAGCCAGTCCAGTACGGCGTCCTCGCCGTGCAGCAGATGTGCGTACGTGGTCTCCCAGGCGTCGGTGTCACAGCCCAGCGACTCCAGTTCGGCGAGGTAGTCGGCCGGATCGAGGACGGAGCCGATGCGGGACTCGGTGCCCAGACGCTCGCGCCACCGCGGTGAGTTGCGCAGCTCCAGCAGCAGTGCGTGGCTCGGGGCGTCGAAGTTGCCCGGGACCTGGAAGGCGAAGACGCCGCCCGGCGGCAGGGCCCGGACCCAGGCCGGGAAGAGGGCGGTGTGGCCGGGAGCTCCGCCGGTACCGGGGGCCCTTCCGTTGCCGTCGGGCGGGAGAACCCAGTGGAGTGCCGCGTTGGAGAAGATCAGGTCGAACCGCTCGTCGCTCGCGGGGCGCCAGGTGGAGAGGTCGGCGTGGGTGAATTCGAGCGTGCCGCCGGCGGAGGTCTTTCCGGCGTGGGCGCGGGCTTCGTGCAGCATGGCCGGCGAGTTGTCGTAGCCGGTGATGTGCGCGCCCGGCCAGCGCTCGGCGAGCAGCAGGGACGGCCCGCCGGGTCCGCAGCCCAGGTCGGCGATGCGCGGCGCCTTCTCATGCGGCAGCGGGGGCACGCGGGAGAGCAGGTCGGCGATCGGGCGGCTGCGGTGCCCGGAGTGCCGTTCGTACTGATGCGGATCCCACACGGGTGACGTCATGGCGGCAGCCTCCACCCCGTATATCTCGATGTCAAGAGACTTCATGTCGACACAACTACTACACTGATCACATGGAGGACGAGGTCGACCGACTGGTGGCAGCCTGGCGCCGCGAGCGCCCGGACCTCGACGTGGAACCGTTGGAGGTGCTCAGCCGCGTCAGCAGACTCGCGCGGCACCTCGATCGCGCGCGCCGGATCGCGTTCTCCGAACACAACCTGGAACCTTGGGAGTTCGACGTCCTCACCGCGCTGCGCCGCGCCGGTACGCCGTATCAGCTCTCGCCCGGGCAGCTTCTCACGCAGACGCTGGTGACCTCGGGGACGATGACGAACCGTATCGACCGGCTCGCGAAGAAGGGCCTCGTCGAGCGCCTGCCCGACCCGAGCGACAGGCGCGGTGTGCTGGTGCGGCTCACCGTCGAGGGCCGCGACCGCGCCGACAGCGCGCTTGCCGGGCTGCTCGCCCAGGAGCGTGCGATCCTCGCCGAGCTCTCCTCCGCGCAGCGGGCCGAACTCGCCTCGCTGCTGCGCCAGTTGACCGCTCCCTTCGACAACATCCCCGGCTGACGGGCCCGCCGCGGCCGTCCGTTCGCACCGCGCGCCGCCGCGCGGAGCGCCAAGTCGCGGTCGCCGTCGCACCGTTGGCCGAACGTCGCGGTGCCCGCCGGAGTGCCCCGCTGCGAGGCGCGCGGCGGAGCCCGTAACATCCGTGCATGGGCGGACGTCATTCGGATCGATTCGCGGGACGGACCGTCCTGGTCACCGGCGGTGGCGCGGGCATCGGAGCCGCCACCGCGCACAGGCTGGCCGATGAGGGCGCCGCCGTCGTCATCCTCGACAGCGACGAGGAGAACGGCCACCGCACGGCCCGCGAGATCACCGCGTCCGGGGCCCGTGCCGCGTTCGTGCTCGGAGACGTGACCGACGAGCCCGCCTGGACGCGGGCCGTGCGCACCGCGCGCCACGGGTTCGGCCCCGTCGACGGGCTGGTGAGCAACGCCGGGCTGATGCTGCCCGGCCCGGCCGGTGAGCTTCCGCTCTCCGACTGGCAGTGGCAGTTGGGCGTCAATCTGACGGGAGCGTTCCTCGGGTTGAGGGCCTGCCTGGAGGATCTGCGCGCACGCCGGGGAGCGGTCGTGCTGACCTCGTCCGTGCAGGCGCTCGTAGGGCTGCGGGAGCGGCCCGCGTACGCGGCGGCGAAGGCGGGGCTGACGGGGCTCGGCCGCCAGCTCGCCGTGGACTACGGGCCGGGCGTCCGCGTCAACAGCGTGCTGCCGGGGCCGATCCTCACGGACGCGTGGGAGGGCACCAGCGAGGAGGACGCGCGGATGACGGCCGCGCAGACCGTCGCGGGCCGCTACGGGCACCCCGACGAGGTGGCCGCGGCCATCGCCTTCCTGCTCTCCGGCGACGCCTCGTATGTGACGGGGACCAGCCTCGTCGTCGACGGCGGATGGAGCGTGTACAAGACCTCGCTCTGACCTGCGGGACTCCCAAGTCCCCGCCCCCGCAGGGTCGTTCGGCTCAGCGCAGCGACCCCGCTCAGCGCGCGGCGCTCGGCTCCAGGTCGACCGGACCGACACCCGCCCGGCGGGCCAGGGCGACCGCAGCGAGCGTCGAGTGGACGCCGAGCTTGCCGAGCACGTTCTGCATGTGCACACCCACACCACACCCCAGCCCAACCCCCACCCTCCATACCGGAGTTCGGCCCAGCGCAGCGACCCCGCTCAGCGCGCGGCGCTCGGCTCCAGGTCGACCGGACCGACACCCGCCCGACGGGCCAGGGCGACCGCGGCGAGCGTCGAGTGGACACCGAGCTTGCCGAGCACGTTCTGCATGTGCGTACGGACGGTGTGCGGGGAGAGATACAGCCGCTCGGCGACGGCCTTGCGGCCCAGCCCGGCGACCATGCAGCGCAGCACCTCCCGCTCCCTCGGCGTCAGCGACTCCACGAGGCGCTCGCTCTCGGTGCGGTGCTTGCGCGAGGCCGTCAACTCCTTGAGCACGCCCGTCAGAAGGGCCGGAGGAAGGTGCGTCTCGTCCTTCAGCACCCCGCGGACGACCTGGAGCAGCCGGGAGAGCGAGCAGTCCTTCGCGACCCAGCCGCCGGCGCCGGCCTGGAGCGCCGAGGCGGCCTGCCGCGGGTCGTCGCGCTCGGCGAGCACCACCGTGCGCACGTCCGGATGTTCCGTGCGCACGCGGGCGACGAGCGGGATGCCGCCCGGGTCCGACTCGGACGGTGAGGCCCTGCCGCCGGACGGTGAGGCCATGCTCACGGGCGGGCCCTGGCCGCCGGAGGGTCGTGCGGCGGCGCCCGCGCCTGAACCGGCGGGTGCGGAGGGCCCGTTGGGAGCTCCGTCGCGCGAAACGACGGACGGCAGCGCCACGTTGGACCCGTTGGCCGCGGCGGTACCGGCGGCCTGAGCGCTCGTGCCCGCGGCCGGTCCCGCGCCCGCTCCGCCGGACGGCGCCGACAGGTCCGCGTCGACCAGCAGCACGTCGAAGCGCCGGCCGTCCGCGGCGCCCCGCTCGAGACTGCGCAGCGCCGCCTGAGCGCTGCCTGCCGCCGCGACCTCCACGTCCTGCTCGGCCGCGAGCGCGGCGGCCAGGGACTCGGCGAAGATGCGGTGGTCGTCGACGACGAGCACTCGGATTCGTTGCATACCGCCCCCTGGCAGTGCGGGTACGTCACCCGTGGCGGAGGGAGGAGATGCGCGGGCTGGGGGAATCCACCTCGCCCCGCCGGGCCCCTCCCACACCGAAGATCGTGGGAGGACACCGCCGCGTCCTTGCCGGCCCGCCCGGCGTCCCTGCCCGGCGTGGCCTGCCCGGCCGCCCCGCCCCCTGACTGGCACCGGCCCCCACCGGTGCAATGCGTACGACTCAGGGTAAGGCCGGAAGATGACAACGGAAACCGATTGACGAAACTGCTTGCGCACGGCGTGAACTGAGTGACGTTTTCCGCACCGGAAGGCGTGCACCGACGGGCGAAGACGGCCGCCTCGTGCACGGACTCCCGGCGAAACCGGCTCGCGCAGCTCACCGGTGATGCGCGGGCCGCGCGGCACACCTGCGGATTCCGAAGATCCCAAGTTCCCCTCGGGGTCCGCACGTTCGACGCCGGGCCGCTCCGGCTACGGCGCCGCTGACGGACCGTCTGCGTTCAAGCGTCTGCGTCAAGCGTCCGGGATCCGCCGGGCGCCCTGCCCCGGCACGGCCTCGAAGACCCGCGGCTCCCGGTGACCGGCGGCCGCGAAGGCCTCAACGACCGCCTTGGCGACGGATTCCGCGGCGTCCGCCCGTACGAGCACGATGGCCGAGCCGCCGAAGCCGCCGCCCGTCATGCGCGCGCCCAGCGCGCCGTTCGCGTTCGACGCCTCGACTACCAGGTCGAGTTCGGCGCAGGAGACGCCGAAGTCGTCGCGCAGCGAGGCGTGTCCGTCCGTCAGTACGGGCCCGATGGCCTGCGTCTCCCCCGCGTCGAGGAGGCGGATGGTGCGCGCGACGCGCTCGTTCTCCGTGACGACGTGCCGCACCAGCGGCCGGAGCGACGCGTCCTCAAGCCGCTCCAGCGCCGCGGGCAGCTCCTCGTATGCCACGTCGCGCAGGGCCGGGACGCCGAGGGCGGCGGCGGCAGCCTCGCAGCCCGCGCGGCGCTCGGCGTAGGCGCCGTCGCCCAGAGCGTGCTTGACGCCGGTGTCGACCACGAGCAGCCGCAGCCCCGACTCCGCGAGGTCGAAGGGGACTTGCCGGCGGGTGAGGTCCCGGGTGTCCAGATACAGGGCGTGCCCGGCGGTGCAGCAGGCGGAGGCCATCTGGTCCATCACACCGCACGGGACGCCGACGAAGTCGTTCTCCGCACGCCGGCACAGCTCGGCCAGGCGGTGGGGCGCGACGCCCAGCCCGTACAGACCGTCGAGGGCGAAGGCCGTGGCGACCTCCAGCGCGGCGGACGAGGAGAGCCCCGCCCCCGTGGGCACTGTGCTCTCGAAGTGCAGGTCGGCGCCGCCCACTTGGTGCCCTGCGGCGCGCAGCGACCACACCACGCCGGCCGGGTAGGCGGCCCAGCCGCCGCGGTCGCCGGTGGCGCCCAGCGGTGCGAGGGCGTCGACGTGCAGCTCGGTGACGCCGCCGGGTGCGTCGGACGAGTGCAGCCGCAGCACGCCGTCGTCCCGGCGGGCGGCCTCCACGCGGCAGGTGTGCGGGAGCGCGAGCGGCATGACGAAGCCGTCGTTGTAGTCGGTGTGTTCACCGATCAGATTGACCCGGCCCGGCGCCGCCCACACGCCGTCGGGCGCCGCCCCGTACACCGCGCGGAAGCCTTCCGTCATACGGTCTGCCCCGGGCGCGCGGCCTGCGCTGCCCGCTCCCTGGTGAAGTCCCATGCGTCCTGGACGATTTCGGCGAGGTCGGCGCGCGAGGGCCGCCAGCCCAGGCGCTGAACGGCCCGTTCCGCGGAGGCCACGAGCTGCGCCGGGTCGCCCTCCCGGCGGGGCGCGGCGGTCTCGGGCACGGGGTGGCCGGTCACCTTGCGCACCGTCTCCACGACCTCTCGTACGGAGAAGCCGTTGCCGTTGCCCAGGTTGCAGATCAGATGGGTGCCCGCGGGGACCTCGCCCTCCGCCTCGGTCATCGCCGACATCGCGAGGAGATGGGCCTCGGCGAGATCCGCCACGTGGATGTAGTCCCGCACGCAGGTGCCGTCGGGCGTGGGGTAGTCGTCGCCGAAGACGGAGACGCTCTCGCGGCGGCCCTGGGCGACCTGGAGCACGATCGGGATGAGATGCGACTCGGGGTCGTGCCGCTCGCCGTAACGGCCGTAGGCGCCAGCCACGTTGAAGTAGCGAAGCGAGACGGCGGCCAGGCCGTGCGCGCGGCACTCGCCGCTGATCATGTGGTCGACCGCGAGCTTGGAGGCGCCGTACGGATTCGTCGGGGCCTCGGACGCGTCCTCGTGGATGGGCGTGCTCAGCGGTTCGCCGTAGGTGGCGGCGGTCGAGGAGAAGACGAGCCTGCGCACGCCGGACTCCCGCATGGCGCTGAGCAGCTCGATGCTGCCGCCGACGTTGTTGCGCCAGTACTTGCCGGGGTCCTGCACGGACTCGCCGACCTGGGAGTGGGCCGCGAAGTGCAGCACACCGTCGTAGGAGTCGTCGAGCACGCGGGCGGCGTCCTGCACTCGGCCCTCGACGAAGTCGGCGCCCTCGGGGACCGCGTCGCGGAAGCCCGTGGAGAGGTCGTCGAGCACGGTCACGGCATGCCCGGCCTCGGTCAGATGGGCGGCCACGACGCTTCCGACGTACCCCGCTCCGCCTGTGACCAGGTACTTACCGGTGTGTGCTGCGGGGGACGTCCCCCGGGGGCTGGCAGTCACTCGCTACCTCTCGCAGTCGCTCGGCCGCGCGCTCCGGCGGCACATCGTTGATGAACACGCTCATCCCGGATTCGGAACCCGCGAGGAACTTCAGTTTGCCGGAAGTCCGTCGGATGGTGAAAAGCTCAAGGTGCAGTGCGAAGTCCTCGCGGGCGGCGGACACCGCTGCACCGTCCCCCCGGCCGCCCGGCGGCCGCCCGCGCGCGGGCAGCGTGAACGGCGCCTGGTGCCAGGCGGCTATGTACGGGGTGGGCGGCTCGTCCGGCCCGAAGACGCGGTCGAAGC
The DNA here is from genome assembly GCF_032248595.1 of Streptomyces winkii. NCBI lineage: Bacteria > Bacillati > Actinomycetota > Actinomycetes > Kitasatosporales > Streptomycetaceae > Streptomyces > Streptomyces winkii. The sequence continues at coordinate 159,575 of NZ_JASTTH010000005.1, forward strand.
GGCGCAGCAGCTCCAGATAGACGGCCGGGAAGTCCGCCCTCGCCTCCTCGCTGAGCGCGGGCAGATCCGGCACCCGCTCCCTGGGATACAGGTGCACCTCGTACGGCCAGTGCGCGGCGTGCGGCACGAAGGCCGTCCAGTGCTCGCTCTGGTGCACCACGCGGCGGCCGTCGGCCAGCTCCGCGGCGACGACGTCGTCGAAGAGGTTGCGCCCTCCCGTACGGGCGGCGTGGCGGGCGGCGGAGCGCAGCATGCGCTCGGTGCGCGGCGTGGTGAAGGGATAGGCGTAGATCTGGCCGTGCGGGTGCTGGAGGGTCACGCCGATCTCCGCGCCGCGGTTCTCGAAGCAGAAGACCTGCTCGACCCCGGGGTGCTGGGAGAGCTCGGCGGTGCGGTCCGTCCACGCCTCCAGCACCAGCCCGGCCTGCTCCTCGGTGAGGGACGCGAAGGAGGCGTGGTGGTCGGGGGTGAAGCAGACGACCTCGCAGCGGCCCGCGCCGGGGCGGTGCGCCAGCAGCCCGTCCGGTACGGAGGTCTCCGCTCCCGCTGGGCCGGCCGGTTCAGGCCCGGGGCCGCCGGCGAAGGAGGGGAAGCGGTTCTCGAACACGGCCACGTCGTAGTCGGGTTCGGGGATCTCGCTGAGATTGGCGCCGCGGGTCGGGCAGAGCGGGCACGCGTCGGCGGGCGGGTGGTACGTACGCTCCTGCCGGTGCGCGGTGACGGCCGTCCACTCCGCGAGCAGCGGGTCGTAGCGGATCTCCGAGGCCGTCGTGATGCTGCCGAGGGAGCGGGCGTCGACGGCGTCGCGCACCGCGTCGTCCCGCAGGTCGTAGTAGATGATTTCGCGGCCGTCGGCGAGCCGGCCGGAGGTCTTCTTCACGGCGTCCGCTCTCCTCACCGTCGGGCCGGTCCCGGCGTCTCGATAGGCGTCTCGATAGGCGTCACACCATACGTCTCAACATAATCGCACAGAAGAACTCAGAGCCCAACAGGCCTGCACAGCAACGGCCGAGTGCATGCGGGCAGATCGGCCGTACCGGGCCTCAGTTCGCATACATGAGGGATTCACAGCTACATGCGGGATTCACCGCGAACCGGCGCGAAACCGGTGAACTCCGCGCCGCCCGTGGACAGTTCACCCGGGTGAAGGCCGGGACCGGCCGCTCGCTCCTGGCGGCTCACCCCCGGAAGCGGCTCACTCCAGGGCGGAGCCCGGCTCGTACGCCCTGTCCAGCAGTCCCGTGCGGGCCGCCAGCGCCGCCGCCTCCAGCCGCGACCCGACGCCCAGCTTCATCAGCACCCGCTGCACATGCGTACGGGCGGTGCTCGGCGCTATGCGCATCCCCGTCGCGATCAGCCGGGTGTCCTCGCCCTCGGCGACCCGCATCAGCACTTCGACCTCGCGTGGAGTGAGGAGCTGGAGCAGCCGGGCGCCCTCGTCGTCGGGCTCGGGCGTGGGGTCGAGCAGGTCGGCGAAGGACTCCTGGAGCAGCTGCGGCGCGACGGCCGCGTCCCCCGCGCGTGCCTTCATCATCGCGCGCTCTACGCCCTCGATCCGCTCATCGTGCCGTACGTAGCCGGAGGCCCCCGCGGCGAACGCGGAGGCCACACCGCGCGGGTTGGGCACGGGCCCCAGCACCACGACCGCGATCTGCGGCTTCTCCCGCTTGATCCGCACCACCGGATCGAAGACCCCGGCCTCGGCGGGCACGGCCGTGCCCAGCAGACACACTTCGGGCGCCCTGCTCAGCACCAGATCCGCCGCGCCCGCGCTGGGCGCCGCGGCAGCCAGTACACGGTGGCCGCGCAGTTTCAACGCCGAGGCGAGCGCCTCGGCGAGCAGTCTGTGATCGTCCACCACCATGAGCCGGACGCTCATGCGCAACAACCCCCACCGCCGCTCCCTGCGGGCGTCCCCTCAGGGCCCCTGGGGCCCGGCGGCCCGGGCGGCCCGGGGCGCCCGGGAGCAGCCCCTCCTGTTTCCCGGAAGCTACACGTTCGCCCGCCGTTCCGGGTCACTTCGGGGGGAGAAGTGGGAGGAACGGCGGACGAACGGTGATCAGACGTGCTCTTAAGCCTGCGGCCCTTCGGTCTTCGGCCGGGGCGGGGGCGCCTCCGGGGCCGGGTGGCCCTGGAAGCGCCCCCGGCAGGTCACTGGGCGCCGAACCCGATGCCGAGGTACTTGCCGTAACTGCCGCTGCTCCGCTTCGAGATGATCGTCTGGTGGAGGAAGAGCCGTCCGTTCTCGTAGAGGGGCGGTTCGCGCAGCGTGATGCCGGCGAGGTTGTTCTCGATCTCCGCGGTGTCGTCGGGGTTGCGCATGTAGAGCTCCTGCTTGCCCTGCGCGCCCGGGTCGACGGCGACGACCTGGCCGCCCGCGTCGTACGTCGGCTTCTTGTACGCGATGAGCTTGTCGCCCTGCATGCGCACGGGGACGATGGTGCGCTTCTCGCCCGCGTCGGACTTCCACTTGGGGCTTCCGCTGTCGACGTCGAACGCGATGATCTCGTTCGTGGACGCGGTGTCGCCCTGGTGCCTCGCCGAGGGCAGATAGATGTAGTCGTCGTCGACGACCACGGACGAGCACGACTCGACGCCGGTGCTGCACCCCGGGTCGTACTTGTTGTCGCCCAGGGAGATCTTGGCCTTGAGCTTCTCGTCCTCTCCGACCGTCATCAGGTCGGTGACGGAGCTGGTGCCCGCGCTCACGGCGATCACCACCGGGTCGGAGGAGACGACCCGGGCGCTCTGCACGCCCTTGGGCACGTCGAACTCCCAATTCGCCTTGCCCGTCTGCGGGTTGAGCTTCTGCACCTTCAGCTTCGGATCGCTGTAGCTGCCGCACTGCACGACCGCCATCAGCTCCTTGCCGCCCGCGAAGCCCTCGTCCTCGCAGGCGCCGCCGCCTTCGGACGCCCACAGCGGCGAGCCGCCGGACATCTTGTACGCGACCGAGCCGCCGATCCACTTGGCCGCGACGACGTCGTCGCCGATGGCCAGATTCATGCCGAGCGACACGGCGCTGTCGCTGTTCGGCATCTTCTCCTGCCAGGCCTTCTTGCCCTTGTCGATGTCGATGACGGCCATCTGATTGCACTTCGCGCGGGAGGACTTGGTCTCGGCGAACACCACGGCGGCCTTGCCGTCGTCCGTGGTCTGCCGGGAGGCCGCGCAGATCTGGCCGTCGAGGGAGAGCTTCCAGGCCTGCTTCCCGCTGGCCGCGTCCATGCCGATGATGCCGTTGACGGTGCTCTTGGCGAAGACCTTGTCGGTGGCCCAGGCGCCGGTCGTGCTGACCGTCTCCTCGTCCGTGAGCTTCGGCGAGGGGATCTTGAACAGTTCCTTGCCCTCGGTCGAGGCGGGCTTGCCGCCGACGTCCTTCGTACCGCTCCCTCCGCTGTCCTTGGCCTCGGTGTCGTCGTCCCGGTTCACGACGAAGAAGCCGATGGTGACGGCGGCGAGCACCGCGACGACCGCCGCGCTGACGACGGCGATCACCTTGCCGTTGCCGCCGCCCGATCCGGGCCCGCCCGGGCCGCCGGGACCGCCCGGTCCGTACGGGCCGCCCTGCGGCCCCGTCGGGTACATGCCGGGGCCGGGCTGGCCGTAGGGCTGCCCCGGCGCGCCCGGCTGCTGTCCGTAGCCGTAGCCGTATCCGCCGCCCGGGGGCGGCTGTTGGGGATAGCCGGGGCCGCCAGGACCCTGGGGCGGTTGCTGCGGGTAGCCGTACCCGCCCGCGCCCGGCGGTTGCGGGGGCGCGCCGAAACCGCCTGCGGGCGGCTGCTGTTGGGGGTAGCCATAGCCTCCGGCCGGGGGCTGCGGCGGGGCGCCGAAGCCGCCGGGCGGCTGCTGCGGCGCCTCGTTGTCCGATCCGGTGCCTTCCGGCTTCTCCGGATCGGGTGAATCCCCTCTAGGGGGCTGGCTGGGGGGCGGAGGCGGCTGCGACATGAGCGATTCCCTCGTTGACGAACAGACCGGACGTCCGCCCCTCAAACCCCCGTAGGGCGGAGCGAATCGGACATCAGGCCCGCCTTCGGCTGGCTTGTACGCGGATGTCTTTCTACCACCGGACACCACGAACCGGCGGTCCGGTTCCAGCCGGGCACCACTGGCCGAGACGCGCCCGAGACGCACCCGTTGCGCCGCCGTTAGCGGGGCGGGCCCGGCGGGCCCGCAGCAAAGCCGGGCTGGTGTCCCGGGGGTTGGGCCTCCGGGCTCCCCCGGGCTAAGCCCGGGAAGACCGGCCGGAGGGTGCCGACCGGGGCGGCCGGCCGGGGCGGCCGGGCCGCCCCGCCTCCGCACCGCTGCGTCTGGCCCCCGCGATCAACCGCCCAAGCGCCGGCGCAGGATGCGCCGCGACGCCGCGAACCCCCACCGGACGAGCCTCCGCCTCGCCGCTGACCGCGGCAAGCCGAACTGGCCGGGCGGCTGGGGAGTTGACGGTCGGGACGTGACGGCCGACAGCCACGGGAACCAGCCGGACCTGCCGGTCCCGGCTGCCTCCGCGCGGCGGGACCCTCGCGCTCGCGATCGACCGCCGCCACGCGGACGCGCGCCGCCGCGACGGCACCGCGCAAACCGCGGCAGCCCGGGCTCCGCCCGCCCGCGACCACCGGGAAGCCGAACCGCCCGGGGGGCCGGGGAGTTGGCCCGTGGGCGGGGAGTCCGCAGGTGGCTGGGCGGGGCGCGAGTCGCCCCCGCCGCGCGCACGGGTCGCCCATGCGTCCACGGGAGTGCGCCACCGCTAGCGGGGGGGGGCGGGCCCGGAGCTGCCGCGGGCCGCGAAGCGGCGCACCCGGGCTGCCCGAGGAAGGGCCGGTCCCGGCCGCCTCCCCAGTGCCCGGCACGGGCTGCCGGTCGCGGGTGCCTACGCGCGGCCAGAGCCAAGCCCGCACGACGCAAGACCACAACGGAACCGCACGCGAGCCGCGGAGCCGAACCGGCCGGGGCGGCCGGGGAGTTGGCCCGCGGGCCCGAATCCAGAGATGGCCGGGCGGGATGCGCGGTGGCACGCGTCTGGCCGGGCAACCCGGACGGGCCGGTGAGCCGAACCGGATGCGGCCGCCGGGGAGTTGGCCCGTGGGCCCGAATCCAGAGATGGCCGGGCGGGATGCGCGGTGGCACGCGTCTGGCCGGGCAACCCGGACGGGCCGGTGAGCCGAACCGGATGCGGCCGCCGGGAGTTGATGACTGGGACGGAAGTTCGCAGGTGGCCGTGGCGGGTGCGGGCGCCCCGCCCCCGGGGCGGCGTCGTGTGCCCGGGAAGGCGCCGCGTCAGCCGTTTTCCGCCAGTTCGAGCCAGCGGGACTCCAAGTCCTCGCGCTGGGAGTCCAGTTCGCGCAGCTCCGCGTCGAGGTTCGCGACGCGTTCGAAGTCCGTCGCGTGGTCGGCGAGGGCCTGGTGCAGTTCGGACTGCTTGTCCTCGATGCGGTCCAGTTGCCGCTCGATGCGCTGCATCTCCTTCTGCCCCGCCCGCGCGATCGCCGCGGGTTTGCGGGAGGTCTCCTGCCCCGGTCCCGCCGGAGCGGGCGAGGGCGCCGAAGTGCGGGGCGCGTCGGGCGCGTTGGCGCTCCCCGGTGCCGACTCCCGTTGCCGTGCGCGGCGTTCGAGGTACTCGTCGATGCCTCGCGGAAGCATCCGCAGCGCGCCGTCTCCGAGCAGCGCGTACACCGTGCCCGTGGTGCGCTCGACGAAGTACCTGTCGTGGGAGATGACGATCAGCGAGCCGGGCCAGCCGTCCAGCAGGTCCTCCAGCTGCGTGAGGGTCTCGATGTCGAGGTCGTTGGTGGGCTCATCGAGGAAGAGCACGTTGGGCTCGTCCATCAGCAGCCGCAGGATCTGAAGGCGCCGGCGCTCGCCGCCGGAGAGATCGGATACCGGCGTCCACTGCTTCTCCTTGACGAAGCCGAAGCGCTCGCACAGCTGCGACGCCGTCATCTCGCGCCCCTTGCCGAGGTCGACGCGCGAGCGGACCTGCTCGACGGCCTCCAGCACCCGGAGGTCGCCCTTCCCGCCGGGCGACCCCAACTCGTCGACCTCCTGGGAGAGATACGCCAGCTTCACCGTCCTGCCGACCTTGACGCGGCCTCCCGTGACCAGCTCGGACTGCTGCTCGCCGCCGCTGCGCGCAGCCGTCGCGAGCGCCTTCAGGAGCGAGGTCTTGCCGGAGCCGTTGACACCGACGAGGCCGATCCGCTCGCCCGGGCCCAGCTGCCAGGTCTGGTGGTTCAGCAGCACCTTGGGCCCGGCCTGCACCGTGACGTCCTCCAGGTCGAACACGGTCTTGCCGAGGCGGGAGTTGGCGAACCGCATCAGCTCCGCGTCGTCGCGGGGCGGCGGCTCGTCCGCGATGAGCGCGTTCGCCGCCTCCACGCGGAAGCGCGGCTTGCTCGTACGGGCGGGGGCGCCGCGGCGCAGCCAGGCCAGCTCCTTGCGCATCAGGTTCTTGCGCTTGGCCTCCTCCTGCGCGGCGATGCGCTCACGCTCGGCGCGGGCGAAGACGTAGTCGGAGTAGCCGCCTTCGTACTCGTGGACGGAGCCGCGCTGCACGTCCCACATCCGCGTGCACACCTGGTCGAGGAACCAGCGGTCGTGCGTCACGCACACCAGCGCCGAGCGGCGGGCGCGCAGATGCGCGGCGAGCCAGGCGATGCCCTCGACGTCCAGGTGGTTGGTGGGCTCGTCGAGGACGATCAAGTCCTGTTCGGAGATGAGGAGTCGGGCGAGCGCGATGCGGCGCCGCTCGCCGCCGGAGAGGGGCCCGATGACGGTGTCGAGGCCCTGCGGGAAGCCGGGCAGGCCGAGGCCGCCGAAGAGCCCCGTCAGCACGTCGCGGATCCTCGCGTCGCCCGCCCACTCGTGGTCGGCCATGTCGCCGACGACCTCGTGCCGTACGGTCGCGGCCGGGTCGAGGGAGTCGTGCTGGGTCAGCACGCCGAGGCGCAGCCCGCCCGAGTGCGTCACGCGGCCGTCGTCGGCGGGCTCCAGCTTGGACAGCAGCCGGATCAGCGTGGTCTTGCCGTCCCCGTTCCGCCCGACGACGCCGATGCGGTCGCCCTCGCTCACCCCGAGCGAGACGCCGTCGAGCAGCGCCCGGGTGCCGTAGACCTTGCCCACGGCTTCCAGATTCACGAGGTTGACGGCCATCTCACTCCTGTCGCGCGCTTCCCCTGGCCTGCGGCGCGGGAACCCCTCCCGGCCCCCGGCCGGAGGGCCCCGCATCAGCCCTCCAGGGTACTGAGGTGAACGGGGGCGCGGACCCGCCCCTTCCCCCCCCCGCTGTCCCCGGGCTCTCCCGGGCTCTCCTGGGCTCTCCCCGCGCTCAACCGCCGTGCAGCATCAGGGCGATGCCGCCGACCATGAGGGCGGACGCGGCCACGCGCGGCGTGCCGAAGCGCTCCTTGAAGAAGAGCGCGCCTATGGCCGCGCCCGCGATGATCGACGATTCGCGGAGCGCCGCGACCGGCGCGAGCGGCGCGCGGGTCTGCGCCCAGAGCACGAGGCCGTACGCCACAAGGGAGAGCGCACCGGCTGTCAGGCCCCGCAGTGCGAGGGGGCGCAGCTGCGCGAGGAGCACGCCCCTCCGGGTGGCGATCGCGTACGCGGGGATGGCGAGGCTCTGGAGCAGCATCAGCCAGGCCACGTAGCCGGCCGCGGAGTGCGAGGCACGCACCCCGGCGCCGTCGACGACGGTGTACGAGGCGATCGCCAGGCCGGTCAGCACGGCGGCGATCAGCGCGGGACGCCGGGACGACCCCCGGGGCTCCCCCGCCGGCCCCGCGGAGGGCTCCCCCGGCTTCCCGGGCTCCGGCCGCCGCCCGCCCGCGGCCGGGCCCCTCCGCCGTATCCCCCACAGCGCGACGCCCAGCAGCCCCGCCGAGGCGACGGCGACACCCGTCAACTGCCAGGCGTCCGGCAGCTCTTGGAGGAAGACCGCGGCGAGCACCGTGACGACGAGCGGCGCCGTGCCCCGCGCGATCGGATACATCTGCCCGAAGTCGCCGAGCCCGAACGACCGCATCAGCAGCAGCTGGTAGACGACGTGCAGCACCACGGAGACCACCAGCGCGGGCCACGCCCCGCGGGCCGGCAGCGGCACGAAGCACGCGAGCGCGAGGCCGCACAGCGCGCCGCCCCCGCCGACGAGGGTGAACGCGAGCAGCTGGTCCTTGATGTGGTGCGCGAGGGCGTTCCACGACGCGTGTGTGACCGCGGCGACCAGCACCGCCGCGACGACCAGGGGCGTCACGGAGCGACGGCGGCGTCGCCGGCGGTCTCCTCGCGTACGTCCACGAGCGAGCCGCGTGCGTGCTCGATCAGCTCGCCGGGGGCGAGGGCGAAGACCGTGTGCGGGGTGCCCGCGGCCGCCCACACCACCTCGTGCGCCAGCAGCCCGCGGTCGGCGAGCACGCGCATCTCGGTGACGTGGCCGAACGGCGGCACGCCGCCGATCGCGTAGCCGGTCGCCTCACGCACGAGGTCCGCGTTCGCTCTCCGTACGGCCTGAGCACCCAACTCGGCGCGTACGAGGGCGACATCGACGCGCGACGCACCGTCCATCAGGACGAGGACGGGCTCGCCGTCGGCGTCGAAGACCAGCGACTTGACGATCTGGCTCAGCTCGCAGCCGATCGCATCGGCGGCCTGCGCCGCGGTGCGGGTGGCATCGGGGAAGACACGGATCTCTGTGCCGTTCAGCAGGCCCAGGGCGGAGAGGGCCTCGGCGAAACGGGGGTGGGGTGCGGGCGCCTTGCTCATGGGGCGGACGCTACCCGCCGGACGGCGCGGCGCGCGACGCCGTTTCCAGCGCATCGCGGGGCCGCCCGTCGCCCGCCTCCCACACAGACGAGCGGTGCCCTCCCGGCCTCACCGGAAGGGCACCGCTCGTGGTGTCGCTGCTCGCGCGACGGGGCGGACGGGCGGGGCGGTTCAGCCCGTGGCCGCGTCGAGCATCTTGCGTACGACCGGGCCGGCGTTCTCGTTGCCGTGCCCGGAGGCCGGAACGACCGCGGCCGCGGCCATGTCGCCGTTGTACGCGGTGAACCACGCGTTCGGCTTCTTCTGCCCGTCGACCTCCGCCGAGCCCGTCTTGGCGCCGACGTCACCTCCGAGCCCGGCCATCGGCTCCGCGGCGGTGCCGCTGTTGGCCGTCAGCTTCATCAGGCCCTTCAGATCGCTGTGGACCTGCGGCTTCATGCTGCGCCCGGCCTTCGCGATCGTACGGTCGTCCAGGTCCGGCGAGACGATCACGGGCTGCTTGAAGGTGCCGCTCTGCACCGTCGCCGCGACGGACGCCATGTTGAGCGGGTTCATCCGCACACCGCCCTGGCCGATCAGCGACGAGGCCATCTGCGCGTCCGACTGGACGGGCACGCTGCCGTCGAACGTGCCGGTGCCCACCTGCCAGTTGGCGCCGATGCCGAAGACGTCGCGGGCCTCCTTGCTCAGGTCGTCGTCCTTGAGCTCCTTGGCCTGGCTGATGAAGGCCGTGTTGCAGGAGCGGGCGAAGCTCTGCGCGAACGTCCCGTTCTTGATCTCGAACTTGTCGTCGTTGTGGAACTTCCAGCCGCCGTACTCCACGTACTTGGGACACGGGTGCGGCTTGTCCGGCGAGGCCAGCCCCTTGTCGAGCAGCATCGCGGAGCTGATCACCTTCATCGTGGAGCCGGGCGCGAGCGAGCCGCGGAAGGCGTTGTTGTAGCCGTCCGCCGGGGAGTTGGCGACGGCGCGCACCTCGCCGGTGCTGGGCTGCACGGCGACGGCCGAGGCCTTCGGCTTCCCCTTGACGGACTGCTCGGCGGCCACCTGCATGTCCTTGTCGAGGGTCGTCTTGAGCGTGCCGGGCTTGCCCTTGGACAGGGTGCGCAGGGTGGTGCCGGTGTCCTGGCCCTTGGCGTCGACGATGCGCGTCTCGACGCCCGGCGTGCCGTCGGTCTTGTCGCCGTAGCGCCTGCGCAGGTCGTCGAGGATGCTGCCGAGCATCGGGTGCTCTTCCTTCGACAGCGTGGCGCCCTTGCGGTCGACGGCCTTGATCGGCGGCGTGCCCGCCTTGCCGGTCTTTATGGCCTGACCCTTCTTCAACTTCGGGTTCAGCACCGACGGCTTCCACTCCACGACCGGGTCGCCCGTCTTCTCGTCCCGCACGACCTCCAGCGAGGAGGGGTAGGACCAGGTGGAGCTCTGCTGCATATAGGAGACCTGCGCGGTCACGCCGAACGGCACCTGCCTGCCCGAAGCGGTGTCGGGCGTCAGCTTGACCTTCGTGACGTGCGCGTCGTCCTGGAAGCCCTTGAGGGCGCGGGCCGCCTCCGCCTTGTCGTCCGTGAGCGCTGCGGCCTTCTTCGCGTCGCCCGAAGACCAGGCCGTCAGGAAGCGCTTGGCGGTCGTGCGGACCTCGGCCGCGCTGGGCGGGCTCTTGTCGACCTTCGCCTCGCCCTTGCCGTCCGCGCTTGCGGCGACGCTCCCGTTGCCGCCTGCCTTGCCGTCACCTCCGACGAGTGCGTAGACGCCGAAGCCGGTCGCACCGACGACGACTGCCGCGGCGCCACCGATAAGCGCCATCTTCTGAGTGTCACGCATCTGAGAATCTGCCCCTCCACCCCGCCTCGGCCATGCGGCCGAGGACCTGTCCGAGGCACCCTAGAGCACGCGTGCAACATCACGTGCCCCCGGTATCCCTGTTAGGGGGCATATGGACGGGATGCTGATTCGAATAATCACCGGATCAGGGGGCGGGAGCGTACAGGAACGTTACGTGGGCCGCCGCGATGTCCAGTTCTGAGTCAACTCACGTTCACCTGGCTTCACTCGGGTGTCACTCGGGGGTCGCGTACGGAACGTTCAGATCCACGTCTCGAACCACATCCGGTTGCGCCACGCGTCCATGGGGATCGTCTGCCCCGTGTAGATCGGCCAGAAGTACACGAAGTTCCATACGACGAGCAGCACCAGGACTCCGGAGGCGACGATCCCGGCGGTTCGTCTGCGCTCCCCCACGCCCGGCGGCCCGGCGAGCGCGCCCAGCATCATGGCCACCGCGAGGCACAGGAACGGCAGGAACACGACCGCGTAGAAGAGGAAGATCGTGCGCTCCTGGTACATGAACCACGGCAGATAGCCCGCGGCGATGCCGCACAGCACGGCACCGGCCCGCCAGTCGCGCCGCAGCACCCAGCGGTAGAGCGCGTAGAGCACCGCGAAGCAGGCCGCCCACCACAGCAACGGCGTGCCCAGCGCGAGCACTTCGCGGGCGCAGCCCTCCGCCCGTGAGGTGCAGCCGTCGTGGCCCGCCTTCGGCGACTCGTAGAAGTACGAGACGGGACGGCCGAGGATCAGCCAGCTCCATGGATTGGACTCGTAGGTGTGACCGGAGGTCAGGCCGACATGGAAGTCGTAGACCTCCGACTCGTAGTGCCACAGGCTGCGCAGCGGCCCGGGCAGCCAGCCCCACGGGCCGCCGGCGCCGTCCTTCTCCGCCCAGTCCCGGAAGTAGCCACCCGAGGTGGCGAACCAGCCCGTCCAGGACGCGATGTAGGTGCCGAACGCCACGACGACCGTCGAGGCGAACGCCGGGAGGGCGTCGCGCCGGAGCATCGCCGCGAAGGGCCGCGGCGCCCCGGCGGTGCGGCGGGCGCCCATGTCCCACAGGACGGTGAGCAGGCCGAAGGCCGCGAGGATGTACAGGCCGTTCCACTTCGTCGCGAAGCCGATGCCCAGGCAGAGCCCGGCGGCCAGCCGCCACGGGCGCAGGCCGAGGCGCAGGCGCGCTCCGGTCTCCGGGTCGGGACGTACGTCCGCGCCGCCGGACGGTGCGCCGGACAGAGCACCGGTGGGCGGGGCTCCGGACGACGGGGCTCCGGACGCCGAGGTGAGAGGGGACGGGGCGAGAGGGGACGGAATGGCGGCGCCCCCCGGAGGCAGATCCGCCGACGCCTCCGTGGGCAGCGCGTCCGCGAGCTTCGCCCGTGTTCTGTCCCGGTCCAGCAGCAGACAGCCGAACGCGGCCAGCACCCAGAACATCAGCACCAGGTCGAGCAGCGCCGTACGGCTCATCACGAAGTGCAGCCCGTCCACGGCCATCAGCGCACCGGCGAGGCATCCGAGCGCGGTGGAGCGGAACAGGCGCCGTCCGATGCGGCACAGCATCAGCACCGACAAGGTGCCGAGCAGCGCCGTCATGAAGCGCCAGCCGAAGGGGTCCAGGCCGAAGACCGACTCCCCGATGCCGATGATCCACTTCCCGGCGGGCGGGTGGACGACGTAGGCGCCGTCCGGGGAGAGGGGGATCTTCGGGTGCGGGGCGAGGATCTGGTCGTTGGCCTTGTCGGGCCAGCTGCCCTCGTAGCCGTACCGGAAGAGGGACCAGGCGTCCTTCGCGTAGTACGTCTCGTCGAATATCACGGCGTGCGGCGAGCCCAGCTGCCAGAAGCGGAGCGCTCCGGCCACGAGCGCCACCAGGAGCGGGGCGCCCCACGCCGACCAGCGCGCCAGCCGGACGGCGGCGAGAGGCGAGAGGCCGAAGACGGCGCCGACGCGCAGGTCCGGCTTCGGGAAGGGCGCCAGCAGCCGCTCGCGGGTGCCGACCCGGGGGCGCGCGGAGTAGCCGAAGCGGCGCAGGCGGGCCTGCCACGTGGGCGCGGGGTCCTGGGTCTGCGTGGGAGGGCTCTCCGCCGCGGTGTCGCTGGTCGTCACCGGGCCATGGTAAGGAACCGTCCCGCGCGCGAGTGCCGCCACGCGAACTCCGCGCAATTGTGCGGAGTTCGCGCCGCTCGGGGGCCCGGCGTGATGCGGCCGTGCGCGCCGGGCGCGGGCGGGGCGGCCGGGGACGGAGGTGAGGCGGGCGTCACCGCGGTCGTCACGCCCCTGCGAGGATGGGCCCGTGACAGGGACGCTCGTACTGGCCGGAACGCCCATCGGCGACGTCGCGGACGCGCCGCCGCGCCTCGCACGCGAACTCGCCGGGGCCGACATCGTCGCCGCCGAGGACACCCGGCGGCTGCGGCGTCTCGCGCAGGCGCTGGACGTACGTCCGCAGGGCCGGGTCGTCTCCTACTTCGAGGGCAACGAGGCGGCGCGCACAGCGGAGTTGGCCGACGCGCTGGAGGCGGGTTCGCGGGTGCTGCTCGTGACGGACGCGGGCATGCCGTCCGTCTCCGACCCGGGCTACCGGCTCGTGTCCGCGGCCGTGGAACGGGGCGTCGGCGTCACGGCGGTGCCGGGCCCGTCCGCCGTGCTGACGGCGCTCGCGCTGTCGGGGCTGCCCGTCGACCGGTTCTGCTTCGAGGGCTTCCTGCCGCGCAAGGGCGGCGAGCGGGGCGCGCGGCTGCGCGAGGCGGCGGACGAGCGGCGCACGCTGGTGTACTTCGAGTCCCCGCGCCGCCTGGCGGAGACGCTGCACGCGATGGCGGAGACCTTCGGCGGCGACCGCCCGGCCGCGGTGTGCCGCGAGCTGACCAAGACGTACGAGGAGGTCAGGCGCGGACCGCTGGACGAGCTGGCGGACTGGGCCGCCGAGGGCGTACGGGGCGAGATCACGGTCGTCGTCGGCGGCGCCACGGAGCGCGGCGGCGAGGAGCTGGACGCGGCGGAGCTGGCCCGCAGGGTCGCGGTGCGCGAGGAGGCGGGAGAACGCCGCAAGGAGGCGATCGCGGCGGTGGCGCAACAGGTGAGCGTCCCGAAGCGCAAGGTCTTCGACGCGGTGGTGGCCTCCAAGACAACGGCTCGCGGGTAGCCCCCGCGGGGCCGCCTCGGCTCGCCCCGCGAGCCTCGCACCCCTCGGGGCACGGCCCCGAGAAGGCCCGCCCGCATTCGTCCACGCCGCCGGGCCCACCTCGTTCCGCCGCAACGGCGGCGAACCACGACGGCGAGGGTCCGGCGGTGTGGCGACCGCCGTGTGATCCGGCACGGCGCCCGCCGCAGCGCCTCGGACCGCCCCGGCCCACCGGAACGCGCGAGCCGTGAGGCGTCGTGCCGGAACGCGCGGGGCGTCGGCTCCTGGGCCGGGGGCGCAGGGGTGCGGAGCCGCGGGCCCCGGCAACCCCCGCCCCCGCGACGCCCCCCGTCTCCGCGCCCGCCTAGGATCGGGCGTATGCCGACGTCCAAGGACGGGTCGCGGAAGGTGCAGGAGGCGGCGCCGTTGCCCGAGGCGTTGCGGGTGGGCGTTGCCGATTCGCATACGCACCTCGACATGCAGGAGGCCTCCGTGCAGGAGGCGCTGAGCGCCGCGGCCTCGGTCGGGGTGAGCACGCTCGTGCAGGTCGGGTGCGATCTGGAGCGGTCCCGGTGGGCCGCCGAGACCGCCGCCGCGCACTCCGCGGTGCACGCCACCGTCGCCCTGCATCCCAACGAGGCGCCCCGCGCCGACGCACGCGGTGAACTGGACTCGTCCCTCGCGGAGATCGAGAAGCTCGCCGCGCTGCCGCAGGTGCTCGGCGTCGGGGAGACGGGGCTGGACTACTTCCGTACCGGTGAGGACGGGATCAGCGCGCAGCAGTACTCGTTCCGCGCGCACATCGCGATCGCCAAGCGGCAGCAGCGGGCGCTCGTCATCCACGACCGCGACGCGCACGCCGACGTGCTGCGCATCCTCGACGAGGAGGGCGCGCCGGAGCGCACCGTCTTCCACTGCTTCTCCGGGGACGCGGAGATGGCCCGGCACTGCGCGTCCCGGGGCTGGTTCATGTCCTTCGCGGGGAACGTGACGTTCAAGAACGCGCAGCCGTTGCGCGACGCGCTCGCCGTCGTGCCTCCCGAGCTGGTCCTCGTCGAGACCGACGCGCCCTTCCTGACGCCGGCGCCGTACCGCGGAAGGCCCAACGCCCCGTACCTCGTTCCGGTCACCCTGCGGGCGATGGCCGAGACGAAGGGGATGTCCGAGGACTCTCTGGCAGGGCACGTGGCCGCCAACACCGCGCGCGCCTTCGGCTACTGAGCCGCTACAGAGCGGCTATCGAGCGGTCACTGAGCGGCTGTCGAGCCACGACTGAACGCCCCTCGCCCCCTCGCCGGGGCCTCGGCGTCCACCCGATGACCACTCTTCGCAGTCAACCGACTTTGGAGAGTGACCGGTTCACCGGTTACAGTCCGCGCGACATCCCCGCGACATCCCGCCGGACCTTGGAGCGCGTGTTGAGCCAGACTCAGGGAAGTCATCGCGCGGTGCGAGGTGGGGGCCGAGCCGGCCGCGGACCGCGAGGGGGGCAGCCGGAGCCCGCGCCGCGCGTGCCGGAGCAGAGGTACGACGATCAGCGGACGCTCGTCGTCCCGGTCCGCCCGGGTCTCCCCTCCGCGTACGGACCGCCGACCCTGTACGCTTCCGCGCCGCCCGCCTCCGCCGCGTCTCCCTACGGTCAGCGCCGGGCGCACGCCCAGGCGTACGCCCAGCCGCACGCGCAGCCACAAGCCCAGCCGCGGCCCGCGTATCCGGCGCGCCCGCAGGGCCTGCCCTACACGGCCGGCCGCCCGGCTCACCACCCGCAGCCCCGCCCGAAGCAGGGCAGGCACGCCGCGCCCGCACCGGCGCCGCCCCGGGCACCGGCACCCGCACCGGCGCCGCCCCCTCCCCCGGCGTTCCGGCCCGTACCGCCGCCGCGCCACGCGCGGAACCCGTACGACACCTACCGCCCCTCGTACGAGACCTACGAGGGCTACAGGACCTTCGAGCCCTACGAGCCCTATGAGCGGGCGGAACAGCCGGAGCGGTCCGAACCCGGAGACCACGCGGACCACCCGGACCAGGCGGACCAGTCGGACGAGCCCCGGCAGCCCGGTCGCGCCGCCGCCCGGCGCGCCGCCCGCGCGCGCAAGGCCGCCCAACGCCCGGAAGCGCTGCGCCGGTTGGTGCCGCAGGCGCTCGTCGTGGCGTTCCTGGCGGGCGGCACCTCGGCCTTCGTCGCCCACGACAAGGAGGTCGAGCTGAGCGTCGACGGCTCGCCCCGCACGCTGCACACCTTCGCCGACGACGTCGGCGAACTCCTCGACGAGGAAGGCGTGGAGCTCGGCTCGCACGACAGCGTCGGCCCGTCGCCCCGCCAGCGCATCGCCGACGGCGACGAGATCACCTTCAGCCACGGCCGTCCGCTCGACCTCACCCTCGACGGCACCCGCCGCCGCGTGTGGACGACCGCGCGCACGGTGCACGACGCCCTGCGGCGCATGGGCGTACACACGCAGGGCGCGGCCCTCTCGCTCGCCCCCAGCGCGGACATCCCGGCGACCGGCCTCAGGCTGGAGGTGCGCACCGAGCGCACCGTGACCTTCCTCGCGGACGGGCACGAGAAGACGGTCCGTACGAACGCCGCGACCGTGGCCGACGCCCTCGCGGAGACCGGCGTCGAACTCGACGGCCTGGACACCACGTCCGCGCCGATGGACAGCTTCCCGCGCGACGGGCAGACCATCACGGTGATGAGGATCACCGGCAGGGAGAAGGTGAAGGAGGAGCGGATCGCCTTCAAGACCGTGCGGCACGCGGACCCCCAACTGCCGCAGGGCACCGAGGTGGTGGCGCGCGAGGGCAGGCCGGGCCTGCGACGTGTGACGTACAGGCTGCGTACGGTCAACGGGGTGCGGGAGAAGCCGCGGCGCATCGCCGTGGAGGTGCTGCGCAAGCCGCACAAGCAGATCATCCGCGTGGGCACCCGGCCGCTGCCGCAGTCCGTTCCGGGCGCCGACCATCTCGACTGGGCGGCGCTGGCGCAGTGCGAGTCCGGCGGCCGTCCCCGTGCTGTCGACGCCTCCGGGTACCACGGCGGGCTCTACCAGTTCGACACCCCCACCTGGCAGGCCCTGGGCGGCAGCGGCCGACCGCAGGACGCTCCGGCTCAGGAGCAGACGTACCGCGCGAAGAAGCTGTACGTCTCGGAGGGCGCGAGTCCGTGGCCGTACTGCGGCCGTAAACTGGCCGAGTGACCGCAGCCCACGACCCTGATCAGGACTCCGGTCAGCGGCCTGGTCGGGAACCTGGTCAGGAACCCGCGCAGGAGCCCGATCGAGAGCCCGGCCGCGAGCTCGCCGCCGAGCCCCGGCGGGCCCCCGAAAGCGACCACGACGCCGGGCACGAGCAGGCCCCCGGCGCGCTCATGGGCGCCGCCGATATCCGCGAGCTCGCCGATGCGCTGGGCGTGCGGCCGACGAAGCAGCGCGGTCAGAACTTCGTCATCGACGCGAACACGGTGCGCAGGATCGTGCGTACCGCGGACGTCGGCGCCCACGACGTCGTGCTGGAGATCGGGCCGGGCCTGGGCTCGCTGACGCTCGCGCTCCTCCAGACCGCGGACCGCGTCGTCGCCGTCGAGGTCGACGACGCCCTGGCAGCCGGCCTTCCGGCCACCGTCGGGGCCCGACTGCCGCACCGCGCCGGGCACTTCGCGCTCGTGCACGACGACGCGATGCACGTGACGCGGCTGCCGGGGCCGCCGCCGACCGCGCTGGTCGCCAACCTCCCCTACAACGTGGCCGTTCCGGTGCTGCTGCACATGCTGGCGTCGTTCCCGACGCTGCGGCGCGCCCTGGTCATGGTGCAGGCGGAGGTCGCCGACAGGCTTGCCGCGGGGCCCGGTTCGAGGGTCTACGGCGTGCCGTCGGTCAAGGCGTCCTGGTACTGCGAGGTGAAGCGCGCGGGCTCGATCGGCCGGAGCGTCTTCTGGCCCGCGCCGAACGTCGACTCGGGCCTGGTCTCGCTCGTCCGGCGCGATCCGCCGCGCACCCGCGCCACGCGTGACGAGGTCTTCGCCGTCGTGGACGCCGCGTTCGCGCAGCGCCGCAAGACGCTGCGCTCGGCGCTCGCCCGGTGGGCCGGTTCGGCGTCGGCGGCCGAGGAGGCGCTGACCGGCGCGGGTGTCTCGCCGCGTGCGCGCGGGGAGCAGCTGACGGTCGCGGAGTTCGCCGCGATCGCGGAACAGCGTACGAAGCACAAGGAGAACGCCGCGTGACAGCGAATGCGTCCGGGACCGGGACTGGGACCGGGACGGACACCGGCCGGGTGACGGTACGGGTCCCGGCGAAGGTCAACGTCCAGCTGGCGGTGGGCGGTCTGCGCCCGGACGGCTTCCACGGCCTGGCGAACGTGTTCCTCGCCGTCGGCCTGTACGACGAGGTCACCGCGAGCCCCGGCGAGGACGGCGTGCGGCTGACCGTCGCGGGCCGCGACGCGGCCCAAGTCCCGCTGGACGAGAGCAATCTGGCCGTGCGTGCCGCACGGCTGCTCGCCGAGCGGCACGGGCGCGAGCCGCACGTGCGGCTGCACATCGAGAAGGACATCCCCGTCGCGGGGGGCATGGCGGGCGGCAGCGCGGACGCGGCGGGCGCGCTGCTGGCGTGTGACGCCCTGTGGGGCACGCGGACGGAGCCGGACGAACTGCGTTCCCTGGGCGCCGAGTTGGGGTCCGATGTGCCGTTCGCCCTCGTGGGCGGCGCGGCGCTCGGCCAGGGGCGCGGCGAGCTGCTGACGCCCCTGGAGACCGGCGGGACGTTCCACTGGGTCTTCGCCCTGGCGGACGGCGGGCTGTCCACGCCGGCCGTCTACCGCGAGTGCGACCGGCTGCGCGAGAGCGGCGGTACGGGCGCGACCGCCGACTCCGTGCCGGAGCCCCGGCCTTCGCGTGCGCTGCTCGACGCGCTGCGCACGGGCGACGCGGAGGCGCTGGCGGCCTCGGTCTCCAACGACCTTCAGGCGGCGGCCGTTTCGCTGCGCCCGTCGCTGACCGACACCCTCAAGAACGGCTCGGCGGCGGGCGCGCTGGCCGCGCTGGTCTCCGGCTCGGGCCCGACGTGCGCGTTCCTCACCCGGGACGCGGAGTCGGCGGAACAGGTCGCATCGGCACTGAGGGCCTCGGGGCACTGCCGCACCGCGCGCACGACGACCTCACCGGCTCCGGGCGCGACCCTCCGCTGACGGCGCCCCGAGAGAGCCACGGACCCGGCCCGGAAACCCAGCCCGGACCCAGCCCGGAAACCGAGCCCGGACCGAGCCCGGCCGAACCGACCCGACCGGGCCCGACCCGGGCACAGCCAGCGAGACCTCAACTCGGCAGTTCGGAGAGCCAGTCGGCCAGGAGCCGGTTGATCTCGTCGGGGCGCTCCTGCTGGATCCAGTGGCCGGTGTCGTCGAGGATCTGCGAGGAGATCAGGCCGGGCAGCGTCGTCGGAAAGGCCTCGATCGCCTCGTCCATCCACGTGGTGGAGGCGTCCCGTCCGCCGCCGGCGAAGAAGGACGGCTGGGTGATGGGGGCGCCGTCGAAGTCGGCGAGCTCCTCCCAGTCCCGGTCCATGTTCCGGTAGCGGTTGAGCGCCCCGCTCACGCCGGTCCGCTCGAACTCCCCGCTGTAGACGTCCAGATCGCTCTCGCTGAGCCAGCCGGGCAGCCGGTCGGTGGGGAAGCGGTCGCGCATTTTCCCGCCCGGGCTGATGAAGTGCGGGGCCGGTCCGCCGGGCGGAGCCATGGTGTCGGCGGACAGGGCGGCGTAGACGCCCGCGAGCCAGCCGCGCACGTCGGGCTCGATCTCCGCCTCGGCCCGGCCGGGTTCCTGGAAGTAGGAGATGTAGAACTCGTCGTCCCCGCCCAGCCGGGAGAAGATCTCGCTGGGCCGGGGCCCGCCGCGCGGGGCGTAGGGAACGCTCAGCATCCCGACCGCGCGGAAGACGTCCGGCCTGACCAGGGCGGAGTTGGCGGCGATGACCGACCCCCAGTCGTGGCCGACGATGACCGCGGACTCCTCGCCCAGGGCGTGCACCACGGCGGCGGCGTCCTCCACCAGCTCCAGCATCCGGTACGCCTCGATACTGCCGGGCTTGGACGAGCGGCCGTAGCCACGTACGTCGACCGCGACCGCGCGGTATCCGGCCGCCGCCAGGGCCGGCAGCTGGCGGTGCCACGAGTACCAGGACTCCGGGAAGCCGTGCACGAGCAGCACCAGCGGCCCCGTGCCCTGTTCGGCCAGGTGGATTCGGCCCGCGGGCGAGGGGACCAGCCGGTGCGTGACGTCCGTGGCCTGCTGCGACATGAGCGCTCCAAGGTTCTCGGTCCGCCCCCGGAGGGCGGCCCCGGGCGGTGATCCGCGCTCGATCCTGCGGGAACGGCGCGGACACCGCGAGTTTCGTTGCCGGTTCGGCAAACCCGGCACCGGGGCGGCCGGTTCGTCCGGCGTCCCGCGTGCCGCCGCCTCAGCGCAGCTGCCGCGCGAAGGCCGTGTTGACGGACGTGATGCCGCCGTCGACCGGCAGCGTCACGCCCGTGATCCACTCCGCGTCGGCGGAGGCGAGGAACGCGACCGCCGCCGCGATGTCCTCGGGGCGGCCCACCCTGCCGAGCGGATAGACCTCGGCCAGCCGTTCCAGGGCCTCGTCCCTGCCCGCCCACGCGGCCGTACGTACGGTGCCCGGCGCGACCAGGTTGACCCGCACGCCGCGCGGTCCGCCGTCTCCCGCGAGGGTGCGGGTGAGGCTCGCGAGACCGGCCTTGGCGGCGCTGTACGCGTGGTTGCCGAAGTCCTGAATCCCGTTGACGGAGCCGACGTTGACGATCGCGCCACGTCCGCCCGCGGCGGCGAGGTGCGGCATCGCGGCCCGCGCGCAGCGGAACGCGCCGGTGAGCGTGGTGTCCAGGTCCGCCTGCCAGACCTCGTCCGGCTCGTCCTCCAGCAACTCCGCGTCCGCGTGGCAGGAGTAGGCGTTGTTGACCAGCACGTCCAGGCGGCCGAAGCGCTCCACGGCCTGCGACACGGCGGACTCGACCGATTCGCGGTCCCCGACGTCGCAGGCCGTGCTCTCGGCCTCTCCTCCGTGCTCCCGGATCTCTTCGGCGGTACGGGCTGCCCGCGCGCCGTCCAGATCGGAGACCAGCACGCGTGCGCCCTCGTCGGCCAGCCGCCGGGAGACGGCCGCGCCGATGCCCTGCCCGGCGGCGGTCACCAGCGCCGCACAGCCCTCGAACCGCCGCATGGACACGGGGAGTTACGCCTGTGCGGCGTGGGCGACGAAGGCGGTCCAGGCGCTCGGGGAGAGCGCGAGCTGGGGGCCTTCCTTGTCCTTGGAGTCCCGCACGTGGACGGTGCCGGGGCAGGCCGCGACCTCGACACAGTCGTCGCCCTGGGTGCCGCTGTAGCTCGACTTGGTCCAGGAGAGGGCCACTTCCAGGCAGTTGTCGCCGGATGTGCCGCTGTAGCTCGACTTGAACCAGGCCAGTTCGGGGGTCATAGCGCTCCTCGCATCTGATGCAGCAGGCTCATCGATTCGACGTGGGACAGAGCCTGTGAGCGCATCTTGGCATACCGCATCTGGAGCACGCTGACCTCTTTCGGCTCGGAGATCAGCCGGCCGTTCTCCTGGCCCTCGCTGTAGGCCTGCCAGCGGTGGTACGGCGTTTCGAGCAGCGCGACGGGGCCGTCAAGGCACGCGTGCTCCTCCCGGTCGGCCGGGACGATCTGGATCTCCACATTGCGCAACTCCCCGCAGCGCAGCAGATGTTCGAGCTGCTCACGCGTGACGTCGACGCCGCCGAGGCGGCGCAGGAAGACGGACTCCTCGACGATGAAGCTGAAGGACGTGCAGGGGCGCTCGATCAGCAGCCGCTGCCGTTCCATTCGCGCGGTGACCTGGGACTCCAGCTGCGTGTCCGTCAGCGGCGGCAGCCGGTTGTCGAAGACCGTGCGGACATACCTCTCGGCCTGGAGCAGCCCCGGCACCAGACGGCACTCGTACGTACACAGGTTGATGGCGTCCTTCTCCAGCCGCGCCCACTCGCGGAACCAGTTCGCCAACCCCGGCTGCCGTCCGACGTGTTGGGCCGCCGCCCGCAGCACTCCGAAGGCGTCCAGCGCGAGTTCGGCCCTCTCGACGAACTCCGGCGGCGGCAGGCGGCGTCCCTGCTCGATCGAGGAGACCATCGGAAGCGAGTACTGCACCAGTTCGGCCAGCGCGTCCTGCGTCATCCCGGCCCGTTCGCGGAAGACCTTCACGATCGCGCCGAAGGACTTGAGGCTGTCCGACGTGTCCGGCTCGCCGCCCCAGGACCTGCCCGCACTCTGCCTCATCTCCGGCCCCCTCCGGTCCCGTTGGCCCTGACCTGTCGCAACTCCCCGATGCTCACAGAGAGTTAACGAGGGTGTCCACCGGGTCGCACTCGTACGCTCCCACCGCGTACCAGCTCGCGTACCGCCGATTCCGACCGTTCCGGGGTGCCGGTTCCGGGAGGTGCCGCCCCCGGTGGCGTTGACCCATCCGGGGGGCGGCGGGGCCTGCTGCGAACGAGGTCGCGCAGTGCGGCCCTGACCGTGCCGTGCTGGACTGGGCGCAGTGCCGGCCATGGCGGACTCGATCGGCGCCCTGGTACGGCAGCGGACGTACCAGGGCGGTCGCAGCGCGGACCTTGAGGATGCGGAGGGAGCCGTGGCGAAGCCACGAGACGACAAACAGCTCGCCGGGCGCCTGACGGCCGTAGCCGCCTTGGGGATCGTGCTGATCGTTCCGCCGATGCTGGCGCAGTTCGACCACCCGGACCGGATCTTCGGCGTCCCGGTCCTCTGGTTCTACCTCTATCTCGTCTGGGCGGTCCTGATCGGTCTGGTCGCCTTCATCGGCGGCAGACCGAGGTAATGCCGTGCTGCTACAGACCTGGGTGATCGTCGCCGTCTCGGTGGCGTACCTCGGTCTGCTCTTCGCCGTGGCCTTCTATGCCGACCGGCGGGCGGACACCGGCCGCAGCCTGATCAACAACGCCACGGTCTACGCGCTGTCCCTCGCGGTGTACGAGACCGCGTGGGGCTTCTACGGGAACGTGGGCACCGCCGCCAAGGACGGCGTCGGCTTCCTCTCGGTCTATCTGGGGCCGATGGTGATGTTCGCGCTGGGCTGGCTGGTGCTGCGCAGAATCATCCGGATCAGCAGACGGCACCGGATCACCTCGCTGGCCGACTTCGTCTCCGCCCGCTACGGCAAGAGCGCCGCGCTGGGCGGTCTGGTCACGATCGTCGCGGTGGTCGGGATCGTTCCCTACATCTCGCTACAGCTCAAAGCGATCTCCAACACCTTCGAGATCCTGCGGCGGCACCCCGACATCACCTCCACCTCGGACCTGGGCCACGTCCCGCTGTACGAGGACACCGGGTTCTACGTGGCGCTGGCGCTGGCCGCGTTCACGATCCTCTTCGGCACCCGGCACCTGGACGCCACCGAGCGCCACGAGGGCATCGTCGCCGCCATCGCCTTCGAGTCCGTGGTCAAGCTCGTCATGTTCGTCTCGGTCGGGGTCTTCGTGACCTTCTGGGTGTTCTCGGGGTTCGGCGACCTGTTCTCCCAGACCTCGGACGGCCTCTCCAAGCTGTTCACGCTGCGGCCGGAGACCGGCTACGGCGAGTGGGTCTGGCTCAATCTGCTGGCCATGCTCGCGATCGTGCTGCTGCCCCGGCAGTGGCAGATGATCGTCGTCGAGAACGTCAACGAGAAGCACCTCAAGCGTGCGATGTGGGTGTTCCCGCTGTATCTGCTCGCGATCACCTTCTTCGTGCTGCCGATCGCGGCCGGGGGGCTTCTGCGGCTGGGGAACTCAGCCGACGCCGACACGTACGTCCTGACGCTTCCGATGTCCGAGGGCCCGCAGGCGCTCGCGCTGCTGGTCTTCATCGGCGGCGTCAGCGCGGGCACCAGCATGATCATCGTCGAGACGGTCGCGCTCAGCACCATGGTGTCCAACTCGCTCGTGATGCCGCTGCTGCTGCGCGGCAAGCGCCGGATGGCCCACCGGGAGGACCTCTCCGGCATGGTGCTGGGCATCCGCCGGGTGACCATCGTGCTGGTCCTGCTGCTCGGGTACGCGTACTTCCGGCTCGCCGGGGAGGGGCCGGCGCTGGGGGCGATCGGCACGGTGTCCTTCGCGGCGGTGGCGCAGTTCGCGCCCGCGATCCTGGGCGGGCTGTTCTGGAAGGGCGGCACCCGCCAGGGCGCGCTGACCGGCCTCGCGCTCGGGTTCGCCGTGTGGGCGTACACCCTGCTGCTGCCGAGCTTCGCCGAGTCCGGACTGCTGCCCAAGTCGTTCCTGAACGACGGTCCTCTGGGCATCCACGCGCTGCGGCCGCAGCAGCTGTTCGGCCTGTCCGGGCTGGACCCGGTCAGCCATGCGATGTTCTGGAGCGCGCTGCTGAACATCGGCGCGTATGTCGTGGTCTCCCTCGCCGGTGAGCCGGACGCCTCCGAGCGGGCGCAGGCGGTGCAGTTCGTCGACGTCCTCGAAGGGCCCCCCAGGGAGCGGCGCTGGCGGACCCGCGCCACGGTCGGCGAGCTCCAGAGGCTGCTCCAGCGCTTCCTCGGACGGGACGGCGCCCAGCGGGCGATGCGCTCCTATCACGGGACGGACGCCGACTCGCCCACTGCCGAGGCGGCCCCGGAGCTGGTCCATCACGCGGAGTCCCAGCTCGCGGGTTCGGTCGGCGCGGCCTCCGCGCGGCTCGCGGTCGACGCGGTGGCCGGAGAGGAGCAGGTCCGCTCCGACGAGATCATGGAGATGATCGGCGAGGCGTCGCAGCGGGTCGAGCTGGTCCGTCGGCGGCTGGAGTTGCTCTACGACGCGACCGGCGGCATCGGCACCACCCTGGACGTGACCCGTACGGCCGAAGAGCTGGCACAGGTCGCCGTGCCCCGTCTGGCCGACTTCGTCACCGTCGATCTGGCCGAGCCCGTGCTGCGCGGCGACGAGCCCGGCGTGAACGGCACCAGCAGCCGCACCAGCGAAGGCGGAGTGCGGTTGCGGCGCACGGCCTTCAGCGGCATCAGCGAAGAGCCGCCCCTCTTCCCCGTCGGCGACCTGATCACCTTCGTGCCGTCCTCGCCGCAGGCCCGCACCTTCGAGTCCGGGCAGGCGGTCCTGGAACCCCGTCTGGACGAGTCCCCCGGGTGGCAGGCGATCGACCGCACACGGGCCTCCCGGGTCATCGACTACGGCATCCACTCGCTCATCTCGGCGCCGCTGCCCGCCCGTGGCGTGATGCTCGGCGTCGTGAACTTCTGGCGCTCCGAAAAGCCAGAGCCCTTCGAGGACGACGACCTCTCCCTCGCGGCCGAACTGGCCGCCCGCGCCGCCGTGTCCATCGACAACGCCCGCCGCTACACCCGCGAGCACGGCATGGCGGTGACGCTCCAGCGGAGCCTGCTGCCGCGTGCCCTGCCGGAACAGAACGCCGTCCAGGTCGCCTCCCGCTATCTGCCCGCCCAAGAGGGCGTCGGCGGCGACTGGTTCGACGTCATCCCGCTGCCGGGCGCGCGCGTCGCGCTGGTCATGGGCGACGTCGTCGGGCACGGGCTGCACGCCGCCGCGACCATGGGGCGGCTGCGCACCGCCGTGCACAACTTCTCCTCCCTCGACCTGCCGCCCGACGAACTCCTCGGCCACCTCGACGAGTTGGTCACCCTCATCGACCAGGACGCGGTCGCGGCGGGCGACCAGACCACGATCACCGGCGCCACCTGCCTGTACGCGGTCTACGACTCCGTCACCCGGATCTGCGCCATCGCCAGGGCGGGCCACCCCACGCCGGCGCTCGCACACCCCGACGGCACCGTGGAGTTCCTCGACGTGCCGGCCGGCCTTCCCCTGGGCATCGGCGGACTGCCCTTCGAGACCGCCGAGTTGCCGCTGCCGGAGGGCGGCAGGATCGTGCTGTACACCGACGGGCTCGTGGAGCGCCGCGACCAGGACATCGACACCGGGCTCCGGCTGCTCCGCGAGACCCTCGCCCACCCCGAGCAGACCCCCGAGGAGACCTGCGACGCCGTGCTCGACGCGCTTCTGCCCGTCGTCCAGAGCGACGACATCGCGCTGCTCGTCGCCCGTACGCAGGTGCTGGGAGCGGACCAAGTCGCCGAGTGGGACGTGGAGTCGGACCCCTCCGCCGTCGCCAGGGTGCGCGCCGCCGTCTCAGAGCGCCTCACCGAATGGGGGCTGGACGACCTCGTCGACACCACCGAGCTGATCCTCAGCGAACTGATCACCAACGCGATGCGCCACGGCGCCGGGCCCATCAACGTGCGGCTGCTGCGCGACCGCACGCTCATCTGCGAGGTCGCCGACCACAGCAGCACCTCGCCGCATCTGCGGTACGCGGCCACCATGGACGAGGGCGGGCGCGGGCTCTTCCTCGTCGCCCAGGTCGCGGAGCGCTGGGGCACCCGCTACACCAAGGACGGCAAGGTCATCTGGGCCGAGCAGACGCGGCAGGAGACGCCCGGTTCTCCGGAGACGTCCGCGTGGCTTCCCGACCTCTGACCGGGCGGGCCCGGGCCGCTCGGGCTCGGGTCCTTGCCGGGCGGGCCGGGCTCAACTGTCAGCTGCGTCCCGGGCGGTCGCCGCGGGCCGCGCGTGACAGCGGGATCACCGGGGCGAGCTGCTCGGCGCCGCCGACCTCCGGCTCCGCCTGAGCCGGCGCCCCGGAGGACCCGGACGGCTCCTGCGGCTCGGGCCGCAGCGGGGCCTCGGGCCCGGTGGGCGCCGCGCCGGTCTCCTCGCCGTAGCGGCCCCCGCCCATGAACACCGAGAGCACATGCGCGAGGGACTCGCCCGTCGCACGGGCCCGCACGTGTGCCAGCCGCAGCTGCTCCTTGGTCGGCCGCGGCCCGCCGGCGCCGGAGGGCCGCTTTCCGAGCGGAACGCTCACGGCTTCCTCCCGACCGCCGCGTAGAGCGCGGCGCTGCGCAGCAACTCGGCCTCCTCGCCGGTCACTTCGACGGGCTCGTCGGGACGCCAGTCGTGTGCCGCCGTCACCTGCGGGTCGAGCAGTTCCAGGCCGTCGAAGAACCGCTCGACCTCCTGCTTGCTGCGCAGCTGAACCGCCGTGCCGCCCGCGTCGTAGATCTTCTTCACGCCCTGCCAGGCCGGTGCGTCGAAGTCGGCCGTGCAGTGGCTGAGCACGAGGAAGCTGCCGGAGGCGAGCCGGTCCAGGAGGCCGCTGACTATCTCGTACGGCTTGCGGTCGTCCGGGACGAAGTGGAGCAGGGCCACGAGCGACAGCGCCACCGGCTTGTCCAGGTCGATGACTTCGCGCAGCCGCGGGGAGTCGAGTATGTCGTCCTCGCGCACGTCCGCGTTGATGTAGGCGGTGCGGCCCTCGGCGGAGCTGCGCATCAGGACGTGTGCGTACTCCAGCACCGTCGCGTCGTGGTCCGCGTAGACGACGCGGGCGTCGGGCGCCACCTTCTGGGCGACCTGGTGGAGGTTGGGCGAGGTCGGAATCCCGGTGCCGATGTCGACGAACTGGCGAACTCCGTGGTCGGCGGCGAGAGTTCGCGTGGCGCGGTGCATGAACGACCTGTTGGTCTCCGCGGTGCGCCGGATCTGGGGGCAGACCTGGAGGACCCGCTCGGCGGCTTCCTCGTCGACGGGATACCAGTCCTTACCGCCCAGGTAGTAGTCGTACATCCGGGCCGAGTGGGGCCTGCTGGTGTCGATCTCCGGCTTGCCGGACGTGGTCATCGGTCATCCCTCTTCTGCCGTGTGGGGTCGGCTGCCATGTGAGGCCGGCGGGGAAAGTACACGGCGAAGTACTTCCCCGCCGGCCGGCCCGTATGGTCGGTCGAAGTTCGCTGCCCCGTCGATCAGCTCGTGAGGAAGTCGGCGTCCCCCGACTTGGCGGCCTCGATGAACTCGGTCATCCCGTGCATCGAGTAAAGCAGCGCGGGGCTCTCCGGATCGGTGGACTGACGAAGCGCCACGCATCCGTCGGACAGTCGCTTGGCCTCCACGCACGCGCCGCCGTTCTGGCCGCTCCACGGCTTGTGCCAGCCCTCGGTGCCCAGTTCACGGGCCGGCATCCCGTTGTGCACCCCGTGACGGGTGGGAGCTTGACGAGTCATTTCTCGAACTCCTTACGCAGGTTGAGCAGGTACGTACGGGGATCCGGTACGTGTTCGGCGGCCAGCAGCGAGATGCGCGTGAGCGCCTCCAGATGCGTGACCACGTCGGGCCGCTGGTCGAGATAGATAGCGCTGGTCAGGCCGACCTCGGTGTAGACGATGTCCTGCAACTCCCGCTCGTGGAAACGGAAGTAGGTCACGTGCCCGCCCGTCCCCGGGTGCGGCCCGGCCGCGAGCGGAACGATCCGCAGCGTGACGTTCGGCGCCTCCGAGGCCTCCGCGAGCCGGTCGAGCTGTCCCCGCATGACCGCCGGGCCGCCCACCTCGCGCCGCAGCGCGGCCTCTTCGAGGACGACCCACAACGTCGGGGCGTCCGGCCGCTCCAGCAACTCCTGGCGGCGCACCCGCAGATCGACGCGGTGCTCCAGCGACTCGTAGGACTCGTTGGGGAATCCGGCGCCGATGACCGCCCGGGCGTAGTCCCGGGTCTGCAACAGCCCCGTCACGTAGTGGGGTTCGTAGACCCGGATGACCTCCGCGTCCGTCTCCAGGCTCACGTAGGCGCGGAACCAGTCGGGCAGCGCGTCGCGGAAGGGATACCACCAGCCCGGCGCGTTCGCCCGCTCGGCCAGGGCGATGAACTCGCCGACCTCCGCGTCCCCCACGCCGTACAGGTTCAGAAGTTCCTTGAGGTACGGGACCTTGAGACCGACCTGTGCGTTCTCCATCCGCCTGATCGTCAGATGGTTGACGTGGAGCGCCTTCGCTGCGGCGTCGATCCGGACGCCCGAGCTCTCGCGCAGCTCCCGGAGCCGCTTCCCGAGGATGATGCGCAGGACCGTCGGAGCACTCGAACCGCTCGGCAGAGAATCCGTCACGCCCTCACCTCCCCGAGATCCCGGTTGTCATCGGCGGTGCGGCCGTACACCGTGCGCGCGGTCCACCACACAGCCGTGGCGGGACAGAGCCGACGATTTTCCGTCAACTCAGGCCGCCTCATTGCGCCTTCACTCTGAAATTATCAGAAGGAAGCTTGCGAGTTGAAGACCGCAGCGCTCATAGTGAGGCCGTGCTCCCCTTGAGCGTGCCCCCCACGCAACTCCGCCCACCGCGCCCGCCGTCCGGTACGGCCGCCGGCGCGGACTCCCATGCCCTCCGGCTGCCGGCCGAGGACGTCAGCGTCCCGCGCGCCCGGCACGCGATGGACCGCTGGCTCGGCCGCAGAGGTGCCTCTCCCGATTTACGCGAGCAAGCAGCCCTCGTCCTCTCGGAGTTGGTGACCAACGCGGTCACGCACACCGACTCCGCGTGGATCGTCTGCGCCACCTCCTTCTCCCCGTACGACGGGGTCAGGGTGGAGGTCCACGACGACGACACCAGCAGCCGCGCGCCGCAGCGGCGTTCGCCCACCGCCGAGAGGGAATCCGGCCGCGGGCTGTTCATCGTCGAGACGCTGGCCGACTGCTGGGGCGTGACGGTGTCTCCGGTCACGCGCGGCAGCGCGGTCTGGGCACAACTCCAGGGCTGAGGCCCAAGGCTGAAGGCTCCAGGGCCGGCGGAGCGCACGCCGGGCACGTTCGGACCATCCAGGGGGGCGGCGGCACCCGGCCGGCCGGAAGGCCGGCCGGGTGCCCGTCGTAAGACGGGCGGTCGGGCGGTCGGGCGGTTGGTCGGTCGGACGTCGGCCGTGCGGCTCGCGTTCAGACGCACCCGCGCAGCGCCCGTACGAGGGCGTGGGCACGCGGATCCGAGGTGACCGAGCGCTGCATGGCGGCCGTGACGTACGCGAAGGCGACGCCCGACTCCGGGTCGGCGAAGGCCAGCGAACCGCCGCGGCCGGGGTGGCCGAACGACCCCTGCGCGAGCATCGGCGCCCCCGGCCCGTGCAGCATGAAGCCCAGTCCGAAGCGGGAGCCCACGACCAGCACCCGGTCGGGGCCGCTCGACTCCTGGGAGCGCGCCTGCGTCAGAGTTGCGGGTGTGAACAGCCGCCCGGCCGCGGCGGCGGCTCCGCGCCCGTACCGCCGGGGGTCCGGCACCAGGTCCCGCGGCGTCCCCGGCAGCGGATCGACGGGCCCGATCAGCGCCGCGTAGAAGCGTGAGAGCGAGCGGGCCGTCGCGACGGCACCGGCGCCCGGCAGCCCGGCGGCGAGCCAGGCCGGATCGTTCTCGTACGGACGCGGGCCGACCGAGTCGAAGGCCCGCCGGGTCAGCGAGGCCGGATCGCTGTACGCCTGGGTGACCGATCGTTTCGGCCGCAGGCGCAGCCCGGCCGCGGCGGGCGGTTCCGGGGTGGCCACATCGACCAGGGGCGCCAAGTCGACGCCTCCGTCGGGGATTTCGGGCGTCGCCGGAATCCCGAACCACATGCGCAGCCCGAGCGGCCCCGCGACCTCCTCCGCGAACCAGCGCCCCAGGCCGCGTCCCGTCGCGCGCAGCACCAGCTCGCCCACGAGCCAGCCGAAGGTGTGCGGGTGGTAGCCGTGGTCCGTGCCGGGCTCCCAGAGCGGTGCCTGGGCCACGAGGGCGGCGGGGCCGCTGACGCCGTCGACGGCCTGGCCGACGCTGAGCGGGGTGTCGAGCGCGGGCAGCCCGGCGCGGTGGGCGAGAACGTGCCGCACCAGGACGCGGTCCTTGCCGTTCGCCTTGAACTCCGGCCAGTACGTGGCGACGGGCGCGTCCAGGTCCAACTGGCCCCGCTGATGGAGCAGATGGAGCACCGCGGCCGCGGGCCCCTTGGAGGCGGAACGCACGACGGCGGCGGTCTCCTCCCGCCAGGGCAGGCTCTCTGGGTCCGGGCTCTCTCGGTCCGGGTTCTCTCCGCCTCGGTCGTCTTCGTCTCGCTTCGCCTCGCCTCGGGTGCCGCCCCACAGGTCGACGACGACGCGTCCCTCGCGGTGCACGGTGAGGGCCGCGCCGCCCTCGCCACGCTCGGCGAAGTTCTCCGCGAAGGCGTCCCGGACGGGCTCGTAGCCGTCCGCGACCGTGCCCTGGACGTCCACCGCGTTCTCAGCGCTGCGAGCCTTCACGCCCTTGTCCGTCCCACTCGTGCCGTCTTCCGTGCACGGTCCATGGTGCTATCGCTGCGGCACCCGCACCGAGCCGGGGTCGAAGCCGAACGGCAGCTCCAGGCGGTGCGCGGCCAACAGCGCCTCGTCGCAGAGGAGTTCCTGCGTGGCGCCGTCCGCGACGATGACGCCGTCGCTGAGCACCACCGAACGCGGGCACAGCTGGAGCGCGTACGGCAGGTCGTGCGTGACCATCAGCACCGTCACGTCCAACTGCTGGAGGATGTCGGCCAGTTCACGGCGCGACGCCGGGTCGAGGTTCGAGGACGGCTCGTCCAGTACGAGTATCTCCGGCTGCATGGCCAGCACGGTGGCCACCGCGACGCGCCTGCGCTGCCCGAAGGAGAGGTGGTGCGGCGGGCGGTCGGCGTGCGCCTCCATGCCGACCCGCGCGAGGGCGTCGTGCACGCGCGAGGCCAGCTCGGCGCCGCGCAGCCCGGCGGTCGCGGGGCCGAACGCCACGTCCTCGCGCACCGTGGGCATGAACAGCTGGTCGTCAGGGTCCTGGAAGACGATGCCGACCCGGCGCCGGATCTCCGCGAGATGCTCCCTGCCGACCGGCAGCCCCGCCACGGTGACGGAGCCCGCGCCCGCGGTGAGGATTCCGTTCAGGTGCAGTACGAGGGTGGTCTTGCCCGCGCCGTTGGGACCGAGCAGGGCGACGCGCTCACCGCGCGGGACGGTCAAGTCGACGCCGAACAGGGCCTGATGGCCGTCGGGGTAGGCGTATGCGAGGCCGGAGACGTGCAGGGAGGGCGGGGGCGCGGAGCCCGTGCCCGGCTCGCCGCCGGTGGCCCCGCTCGTGCTGCGGCCCGCGCCGGCGCGCGTACTGCCGCTCGTCGGGTCGCTCGTGCTGTCGCTCGTCACAGGGTCCATCCCAGCAGGCAGACCGCGAGCGCCGCGAGCGGGAGGGCCGCGGCCCCGGTCCACTGCGCGCGCGTCGCGTTCACCTCGTCGACGACGGGCATCGTGCCCGTGTAACCGCGGCTGACCATGGCGAGGTGGACGCGCTCGCCACGCTCGTACGAGCGGATGAAGAGCGCACCGGCGGACTTCGCCAGCACGCCCCACTGCCGTACGCCCCGCGCGCGGAAGCCCCGCGAGGCGCGCGCGATCCGCATCCTGCGCATCTCGTCGGTGATGACGTCGCCGTACCGGACCATGAACGAGGCGATCTGGACGAGCAGTTGGGGCAGCCTCAACCGCTGGAGCCCGAGCAGGAGTTCGCGCAGCTCCGTCGTCGAGGCGAGCAGCACCGAGGCGGCGACGCCGAGCGTGCCCTTGGCGAGGACGTTCCACGCGCCCCACAGCCCCGACGAGGAGAGCGTCATGCCGAGCACCTCCACGTAGGGGCCGCGCGCGACGAAGGGCATCAGCACCGCGAAGGCCACGAACGGCACTTCGATCAGCATCCGCTTCAGCAGATGCCCGTACGGAACCCGCCCGGCGCGGGCGACGGCGGCGAGCAGCACCGCGTACAGCGCGAAGGCCCACATCGCCTCGCGCGGCGTCGAGACCACGACGAGTACGAAGCAGAAGACCGCGGCGAGCTTGCAGTGCGGCGGCAGCGCGTGCACGGGTGAACTCCCGTGCAGATAGAGCTTGTGGGCATGGCCCGCACCCATGTCAGACGGCCTCTTGTCCCTGGTTCGCCGGACCCTGGTTCACCGGCCCCTGGTTCGCCGGACCCGTCCGGTTCCCCTCGCGGCGGCGGCGCACCACGACGAAGACGGCGCTGCCCGCCGCGAGCGTCGCCCCGGCGCCGATGACGCCCGCGAGCCCGCCGGACAGGCGGGAGTCGGCGATGCTCTCGACGCCGTAGTCGGCGAGGGGGGAGTCCTTCGCGGCGTGGTCCTCGGCGCGCTTGTCGATGCCGTTGTCGGCGGCGACCTTCTCCAGGCCGTCGGGGCTGGCAGAGGCGTAGAAGCTGACGACGCCCGCGCAGAGCACGGTCGCGGCCAGACCGCCCAGCCACAGGCCGCGGTTGGGGCGGCGGGAGGGGGCGGCGGGCGCGGACGCGGAGACGGGTGCGGTCTCGGGCTCGCGCTCGGCGGCGGGCTGGGGTGCGGTTCCGGACGCGGGTGCGGAGACGGACGCGGAGACGTGTGCGGAGACGGGCCCGGTTCCGGACCCGTCCGGTGCTCCGGCGTCCGCCTGCCGCGTCGCCGTGGCGCCGCCGGGGGCCGCCACCACCGCCGTACGCAGCTCAAGCGGCCGTGCGGCGAAGTCCCGTGCCCCGTAGACGAGATCGGGACGCACCGCGACGACGGCGCCGACCGTCGCCGCCGTGATCGCCGCCTCGCCGATGCCGATCAGCACATGCACGCCCGTCATCGCGGCGAAGACCTTGCCCAACTCGACGTCCGCGGTGCCGCCCAGCGCGTAGAGCCCGGTGAACGCGACCGCCGCGGCGGGCACCGAGACCAGCGCCGCGGCGAACGAGGCGCCCGTGACGCTTCCCCGTCCGCGCGGCAGGACGCGCAGCAGCCCGCGGAATATCCCGTAGGCGACGACGACGGTCACGACGCCCATGTCCAGGATGTTCACGCCGAGCGCGGTCAGCCCGCCGTCCGCGAAGAGCACCCCCTGCATCAGCAGTACGACGGCGACGCACAGCAGCCCGGTGTACGGGCCGACGAGCACCGCGGCCAGCGCGCCTCCCAGCAGATGGCCGCTCGTCCCGGCCGCCACGGGGAAGTTGAGCATCTGCACGGCGAAGATGAACGCCGCGACGAGACCTGCGAGGGGCGCGGTGCGTTCACCGCCCGGCAGCGCGCCGGCGGCGGCTCCACCTGCGGACTCGCCCTCCCCGCCGCCGAGTTCGCGGCGCGCGCCGCGCAGCGAGACCGCGACCGCACCCGCCGCGGCGACGCCGGCGGCGACGGACACGGGGGCGTTGATGAATCCGTCGGGCACATGCATGACGCCACTCCGCTTCTCGGTTCGGCTTCCCGGCTGGACTTCCCGGCTCGGCCGGATCCTTCAGCCACTACGCAACCGTTCGATGATAGGGCCTTCCTGCAAACCAATTGCAAGAGCGGGAGCCTCGCTTGAAATACCGGACGGCGGGCCGGTGTTCACGAGAGACCGGAACGGGGCAGCCTGTGGCACACCTCACCCTGTTTTTCCGGTGACTCCAGCCCCTCCCCGTGCGTCTGTCAGTGGGAATGGGCAACACGGAGCCGAGCGGCCGGGGCCGCCCCCGACGACATAGGAGCAGAGGATGTCCGCAGTCTTCGATCACACCGTGCAGGCCCGCCTCATCGCTGGACCGCACACGAGCAGGGAGCTGCGCCCCTCCCTGCGCTACGACGCCGCCGATCCCCTCGCCGTCCGCATCCTCTTCCCCGCCGACGCCTCGCTCGACGGCGCGGACGTCGCCTGGGCCTTCGCCCGTGAACTTCTCGACGCCGGACTCCACAGCCCCGCCGGCGAGGGCGACGTACACGTATGGCCGCGCGACGGCTCCCGCACGGTGATCGAGCTGCTCTCCGAAGAGGGCGTCGCCGTCGTCGAGTTCGACAGCGCCGACCTCCGCTGTTTCCTGCTCCGCTCGTACGACGAGGTCGCCGCGGGCCAGGAGCACGGCGAGACGGACGTGGAGCTGGGCCTGGCCGCGCTGCTGCGCGGGGTCTGAGCGACAGGGGCCCGGCCCAGTTCCCGACTCGGTTCCCGACCCGGTTTCCGACCCGGTTT
This sequence comes from Streptomyces winkii, assembly GCF_032248595.1. Classification (NCBI taxonomy): domain Bacteria; kingdom Bacillati; phylum Actinomycetota; class Actinomycetes; order Kitasatosporales; family Streptomycetaceae; genus Streptomyces; species Streptomyces winkii. The sequence continues at coordinate 194,173 of NZ_JASTTH010000005.1, forward strand.
CCGCCTCCGCTCCCGACTCAGGTTTCCGCTCTCGATCCCGTTCCCGTTCCCGCTCGGGCGTCTCCCCGTACACCCTCGTACGTAGGTCGCGGCCGCCCCGGCTCACGCGCCCGCTCGTGCCGCTCATGCGCCCGCTCATGCCGCCGCTGCTCACGAGTTGCCGCCGCGCGAACCTGCTCGAACCATGGCAGTCATGGCCATGCGTCACGATCCGCCGCCCTCGCCCGCGGGAGCCGCACGCCGAACCCGTCTCATCTCGGCGGCACCGTGCGCCCCGACGCAGGGCCCCGGGCAGCGGCCGGGGGGCCGCCGTGGCTGACGAGGACGGCGCACACGCCCCGTATCTGCGCTACCCGCACCTGCACGACGACCTCGTGTGCTTCGTCGCCGAGGACGACGTCTGGATCGCGCCGCTCACCCCGGGAAGCACGGCGGCGACCGGAAGCGCGGGGACGGCCGCACGGCGCGAGCGATCCCGGGGGCGAGCCTGGCGGCTGACGGTCGACCGCACCCGCGTCACCTGCCCCCGCTTCTCACCGGACGGGCGGCGGATCGCCTTCACCTCGTGGCGCAGTCTCGACCCCGAGATCCATGTCGTCCCCGTCGACGGCGGCCCGGCCCGTCGTCTGACGTACTGGGGCGCACCGCAGGCGCGCGTGTGCGGCTGGACGCCCGAGGGAGACGTGCTGGCGGTCTCCTCGCACGAGCAGCCGTTCCACTACCGCACCTGGTCCTACCGGCTCCCGACCGACGGCAGCCCCGGCAGCCGCCTGCCCTGGGGCCCCGTCGCCGACATCGCCGTAACCGAATACGGCGGCGTCCGCCGCACCCTGCTGCTCACGGGCAAGCCGCCGCACGACCCCGCCTCCTGGAAGCGCTACCGGGGCGGGGCCACCGGGCGGCTGTGGCTGCACGGCGAGCGGCTGCTGCCGGACCTGGAGGGGCACCTCGACTCGGTGATGTTCGTGGGCGACGACGCCCGGATCGCCTTCCTCTCCGACCACGAGGGCATCGGCAACCTCTACTCGTGCCGTCCCGACGGCACCGACCTGCGGCGGCACACCGACCACGACGACTTCTACGCCCGCAACGCGTCGACCGACGGCAACCGGGTCGTCTACCAGTGCGGGGGCGACCTGTGGCTCGTCGACGACTTCTCGCCGTCCGGGAGGCCGCGCCGGCTGGACGTCAGGCTGGGCGGTCCGCGGGCCGGGCGGCGCAGCTACCAGGTCCCCGCCGCCGCCAACCTCGACTCCCTCGCGGCGGACGCGACGGGGCGGGCCAGCGCCGTCTGCGTACGGGGCAGCCTCTACTGGCTCACGCACCGGGACGGCCCGGCGCGCGCCGTCTCCGACACCCCGGGGGTGCGGGTGCGGCTGCCGCGGATGCTCGGCGACACCGGGAAGATCGCGTACGTCTCGGACGCGACCGGCGAGGACGCCGTCGAGATCGCGGACCTGCCGCGCGCGACCCGTACGGGCCCGCCCCGGCGGATCGCCTCCGGCCTCCTCGGACGCGCGCGCGAGCTGGCCGTCTCGCCGGACGGGCGGAGGCTGGCCGTCGCGAGCCACGACGGACGGCTGCTGCTGCTCGACGTGAGCGCGCTGAGCGGGGCGGCCGTCGAGGCCGGGGACGAGGCGGGCGTCGAAAGCGGCGGGGAGGCAGGTGTCGAGGCGGGTGTCGACACGGGTGTCGAGGCCGGTGGGGTCACCGGGGGCAGGGCCGACGGCGCTGCCGGGGCCGCGCGCGCGGGCGCCGCCCCGGACCCCGAGGTGGACGTGCTGGTCCGGTCGGACAACGGTCCCGTACACGACCTGTCCTTCTCACCGGACTCGCGCTGGCTCACCTGGGCGCACCCGGGCGTGGGCCGTTCACTCAGCCAGATCAAGATCGCGAATCTGGAGAGCCGGACCCTCATCGACGTCACCGACGGCCGCTTCGAGGACGAGCAGCCGGTCTTCACCCGGGACGGCCGCTACCTCGCGTTCCTCTCGTGGCGCGGCTTCGACCCCGTATACGACGTGCACACCGGCGACCTGTCGTTCCCGCTGGGCTGCCGCCCCTATCTCGTACCGCTGTCGTCCGCGACCCCCTCGCCCTTCGCCCTCTCCCCCGAGGGCCGCCCGGCCGCCGGGGGGCTCGATCCCGCCCCCGCCTACGGCGAAGAGACCCCGAACGGCGGCGGTGAGGGCGGTCCCGTGCTCGTCGAGGCCGAGGGCCTGGCGAGCAGGGTGACGCCGTTCCCGGTGACGGCGTCGAAGTACTCCGCGCTCGCTCCCGTCAGCGGCGGCGGGCTGATCTGGCTGCGCTACCCGATCTCCGGAGCGCTCGGCGAGACGTTCGCGAACCCCGCCGACACCTCCGGCCGCCCCACCCTCGAACACTTCGACCTGGCGACGGCGAAGCGCACCGAACTCAGCGAGGACGTCGACTGGTTCTCGCTCAGCGGCGACGGCTCGCGGCTCGTGGTCAACGACGACGGCGAGCTGCGCGCGGTGCCCGCCGCCGAGGTCGCGGAGGACGCGACGACCACGTGGATCGACCTGCGCCGCGTACTCCACGAGGTCGACCCGGGCGCCGAGTGGCGGCAGGCGTACGAGGAGGCGGGGCGGATCGTACGGGCGTACTTCTGGGAGCCGCGGATGTGCGGCATCGACTGGACGGCCGTGCTCGACCAGTACCGTCCGCTCGTACGGCGCGTGGCGTCGCCCGACGAGTTCGCCGACCTGCTCCGCGAAGTCCTCGGTGAACTGGGCACCTCGCACGCGTACGTCACGCCGGCGCGGCGCGACGAGGGCCCGTCCCACTACCAGCAGCCCATCGGGATGCTGGGCGCCGACCTCGCGCGTACGCCGTCCGGCGAGTGGCACATCCAGCGCATCCTGCCGGGCGACTCCTCCGACTCCAAGGCGCGTTCGCCTCTCGCGGGCACCGGCGTGCGGGAGGGCGCGGTACTCACGCACATCGACGGGCGGCAGGTCGACCCGATCGCCGGGCCGTGGCCGCTGCTGGCGGCGGCCGGAGGCAGCACGGTCGAGCTGGGCTTCACACAGCCCGAGGCCGAGCCGGACGGCGACGGTTCGCGGCCCGCGACCCGCGGCGGTTCCCGGAACGGCGCCCGGCCGGCGACCGGCAACGGCGCCCGTCCCGCGACCGGTGGCAGCTCCCGCATCCACGGCCAGGCACCGTCCCTCGCCGGGGCGGACGGACAGCCCCCGCGCCGGGTCGCCGTCCTCCCGCTCATCGACGACCGGGCGCTGCGCTACCAGGACTGGGTCGCCCGACGCCGCGCCGTCGTACGGGAGTTGAGCGACGGACGGTGCGGCTATCTGCACATCCCCGACATGGGCGGATCGGGCTGGGCACAGTTCAACCGCGATCTGCGGATGGAGGTCTCACGAGCGGCCCTGATCGTCGACGTACGGGGCAACGCGGGCGGGCACATCAGCGAACTGGTGGTCGAGACGCTGACCCGCACCATCCTCGGCTGGGACCTCACGCGGGACGCGCAGCCCGTCAGTTACGCGGGCAACGCGCCGCGCGGCCCCGTCGTCGCGCTCGCGGACGAGATGACCTCGTCCGACGGCGACATGATCACCGCGGCCTTCCGGCTGCTGGGCCTCGGCCCCGTGGTCGGCGCCCGCACTTGGGGCGGCGTGGTCGGCGTGACGGGCCGCCACCAGCTCGTGGACGGCACCACGATCACGGTGCCCATGCACGCCGCCTGGTTCGACGCGTACGGCTGGTCCGTGGAGAACCACGGCATCGCGCCGGACATCGAGGCGGTGCGTTCGCCGGTGGAGTGGGCGGAGGGGCGGCCCTCGGTGCTGGAGAAGGCCGTACGCACCGCCCTCGAACTCCTGGAACACCACCCGGCGTCCGCCCCGCCGGACTACACCCGCGTCCCCGACCTGAGCCGCCCGTCACTGCCACCGCGCGGCTGAACGGACGGCTGAGCGGGCGGTATCGGGCCGCGTCCGGCCACGGGATTCCGGGAAGCCGGCAGCCGGCAGCCGGGGAGGACTCCGAAGCGCGAACGCGGTGCCCCGCGAGCCCCGACCAGGTGGATCAGCCCGAACGCCGCTTCTGTGCACGGCATTCGAGGACGCGGCGGGAGACTCGTACGGAACGGCTCCGCAGCGTCCGTCGGGCCGCCGCCCGCCGCTGCGGCGGAGTCGCCTCCGCAGCAACGGCGGACGCACCATGGCGGTGAGAGCCCGGCGGCGGAACAGCTCCGCAACCGGCAAGACCCGCCGGCTGTTCTCCGGCTTCACGGCCGGGCCGGGGCGGCGTTCACTCGGGCAGAACCCCGCGCGGCAGCGCGCGCCACCGCGGCGTCGCGTCAGCGGCGGGCCGCGCGTTCGCCCTCGTCCGCGGCGCCGCCCGCGCCCACGAGGCCCGTGCGGATGCCGGTGCCGGTGAGGCGGGGCTCGAAGCGGCGCATCTCGCGGCGGCCCACCGTGCCGATGACGGGCGGCAGATAGCCGCGGACGCCCTGCATGCCGCGCAGCCACCACTGCCCGTAGACATGGCGCGACCTGCGTTCGATGCCCGCCACGATGCGGTCGACGGACGGGCCCAGCGGATACGTGCGGTTCGCCGGCCATGGCAGCCGCTTGCGCAGGTCCCGCATGACCTCGTCCTCGTCGGCGCCGCGCACCATGTCCGTGTCGGTCCAGGAGAGATAGCCGACGCCGACCCGTACGCCCTTGTGGCCCACCTCCGCGGCCAGGCAGTGGGCGAAGGCCTCGACGCCCGACTTCGACGCGCAGTACGCGCTCATCATCGGAGCCGGAGTGATCGCGGCGAGCGAGGCGATCTGGAGGAAGTAGCCCCGGGAGGCGATGAGCCGGGGGAGGAACGCGCGCGCCGTCACCGCCCCGCCGAGGAGGTTGACCTCGATGACGCGCCGCCACGACACGGGGTCGGAGTCGGTGAACGGGCCGCCGCTGGCGACGCCCGCGTTGGCCACCACGACGTCGACCTTGCCGAAGCGGTCCCCGACCTCCGCGGCGATACGGGTCATCGCGTCCTGGTCGGTGACGTCGCCGTGCCAGTACGCCGACTCCGCAGGGAGCGACGCGTTCACCTTCTTCAACTCGTCGGGTTCCAGGCCGATCAGCGCGACCCTCGCTCCCCGCGCGGAGAGCTTCCGCGCCAGCAGCTCGCCCACTCCGCGGGCCGCCCCGGTGACGACCGCGACCTGGCCCTCCATGCTCCGACGACGGCTCACGGCGCCTCCTCCTTCGTCTGATTCGCCTGTGTCTGCTTCGGCTGTGCTTGCTTCGGCTGTGTCTGCTTCGCCTGTGTCCGCTTCGTTCGCGTCCGCGCCGGCGTCTTCGTTCCCGTTCCCGTACCGGGCTTGTCCGTTCGGGTTCCGGCCGCCGCCCCGGCCGCCTCTCCCGCCGCCGCTTCCGCGTCCGTGAGGTGCTCCCGTACGAGCGCGCGCAGTACCCCGCTCACCTCGGACGGAGTCTCGATCGGCGTCATGTGCCCGCGCCGGGGCAGCTCGTGCAGCCCGGTGCAGTGCGGCAGCGCGTCCGCTATCTCGCGGCCCGCGGCCGGAGGCGTCAGACGGTCCGCGGCGCCGGTGATCACCGCGGTCGGCGGGCGGAGCGAGCGGACGTTCGCCGCGATGTCGAGGTCCGCCAACACGGCGCCCCAGGCCCCGCGTTCGCGCGGGCGGCACGCGTGCACCACGCGGGCGACGACGGCGACCTGTTCGGGAGTGGCGCCGGGGCCCAGCGTCCCGTACTTCAGCGCCCTTCTCGTCACCGGCGACTCGGGACCGAGCGGCAGCCTGGAGAGCAGCAGGAATCGCTGAGCCCGCTCGCGGACGCGCCTTGAGGGGACGGGGAAAATCCGTGCCGAGGTCACGAGCCGGTGCGCACCCGTGTTGCACAACAGCAGTGCGGCGGCCCGCCGTTCGAGGTCCGGTCGCCCGGCGGCGGCGATGAGGGTCATCGCGCCCATGGAGTGGCCGCCCACGACGGCCCGTTCGCCCGCCTCCAGCGCCTCGTCCAGTACGGCGCACAGATCGTCGGCGAGCGTGGCGGGGCTGTAGGCGCGGGGGTCGGTGCCCGGCGTGCGGCCGTGGCCGCGCTGGTCGTACGCGATCACGCGGTGGCCGCTCGCCGTCAACTCCCTTATGACGGCGCCCCAGAAGGCCGTGGAGCACGTCCAGCCGTGTGACAGCACCACGGCCGGATCGCTTCCGCGTCCGTGCACCTCGACGTGGATGCGGGCGCCGTCGGCGGATGTCGCGGTCAACTCCCGTGCGGCGGGCGGTGGATCGTACGGGCCGGGCGTCCTGCCCAGCGACGCCGTGAGGCGCGCCATCAGCCCTCCTCCGCCGCGTGGAAGGCGGCGGTCGCGACGCCGCGTCCGGCTGTGCCCGGCACCCGCGCGCCTGCCGCGGCGGGGCGGCGCGCGGCGGAGGCACGGCCCCGCGCGGGCTGCCGCAGCACCTCGTACTCCTCAAGCCGGACCTCGCTGGTGACCTTGCGGAACTCGGAGGTCGTGCCCGGCCACACGGTCGTGTTGCGGCCGTTGGCGTCGAGATACCAGCTGTCGCAGCCCGTGTTCCACACGCTGCGGCGCATCCTGTCCTGCACGTGGCCGTTCCAGGCGCGTACGGCCGAGGGGCGGGCGTCGAGGGCGACCTTGCCGGACTCGCCGCCCAACGTCTCCAACTTCCGCAGGTAGTCGACCATGTAGGTCAGCTGCGCCTCGATGATGAGGATCATCGAGCTGTTGCCCAGGCCCGTGTTGGGCCCGATGACGGTCATCAGGTTGGGGAAGCCGGCGGCCGAGCAGCCGCGCAGCGCCTCCATGCCCTCGGACCACGACTCGGCGAGCGTCATGCCGTCGGCGCCCTTGACGCGCTGCGCGATCGGCATGTCCGTGACGTGGAAGCCGGTGCCGAAGATGATCGCGTCGACCTCGGCCTCGGTGCCGTCCGAGGCGACGAGGGTGTTGCCGCGGATCTCCTTCAGACCGGAGGCGACCAGGTCGGTGTTGGGCTGAGCGAGCGCCGGATAGTAGTCGTTGGAGAGCAGGATGCGCTTGCACCCGATGCGGTAGTCCGGAGTGAGCTTGCGCCGCGTCTCCGGGTCCTTCACGGCACGCTTCATGTGCCTGGACGCCAGGCCTTCGAGGAGGCCGAGGACCTGCGGGTGCTTGGCGAAGGCCGAGACCTGCAACTCCCTTATGGCCCACAGGATCTGGCGCCGCAGGCTGCCCGTCGCCGGCACCCTGGCGTGCAGCCTGCGCTCCACCGCGCGGATCTCCCGGTCGGCCCTGGGCATGACCCACGCCGGTGTGCGCTGGAAGAGGGTGAGCCGCTCGACCTGCGGCTGGATCGACGGCACGACCTGGATCGCGGAGGCGCCCGTGCCGATGACGGCCACGCGCTTGCCGCTCAGGTCGTAGTCGTGGTCCCAGCGCGAGGTGTGGAAGACCTTGCCGCCGAAGCCCTCCAGGCCGGGGATGTCCGGGATCTTGGCGTCGGAGAGCGGGCCCGTCGCGTTGACGACGAAGTCCGCGGTCAGCCGGTCGCCCTGCCCGGTGGTGATGGTCCAGTGCAGCTCCTCCGGGTCCCAGCTCATCAGCTCGACCTCGGAGTTGAACCTGATGTGCGGCCGCAGCCCGAAGGTGTCCGCGACCCGCTCCAGATAGGCGCGGATGTGCTCCTGCCCCGAAAAGGTGCGCGGCCACTCGGGGTTGGGCGCGAAGGAGAAGGAGTACAGATGCGAGGGCACGTCGCACGCGCACCCCGGATACGTGTTGTCGTGCCAGGTGCCGCCGACGGCCTCCCGGCGTTCGAGGACGACGAAGTCCGTGATTCCGGCGCGGCGCAGCCGTACGGCGGCTCCCAAACCGCCGAATCCGGATCCGATCACCGCAACCCTTACGTGCTCGTGCTCGCGCTCGCGCTCGGCCGCCATTCCGCCGCCTCCCGGGGTCTGTCTTCCACCACCAGCAACATGCCAGTAATCACTGGCACGGTTGGAGCGTAGGGCAGACGGATACCGATGGGTAGGGGTCGCGCAACGGAAGTTACCGCCGGTTGCACGGTTGGAGGGCGTCCGGCTCGGCGACAGCACTGCGCACACCTGGTACCGGCAACGGGGCCGGCACGTACAGCGAACTCAGTACGAGTGCCCGCGGTCGACGACGGCTCCGCGCGGCACGTCGAATGACGTCGAATGTGCCGTGCGCGGGGGAATCGCTCGCGGCCGGAGGGGGACGGGTGAGGGAGCAACAGACGGGCGGCCACGGCGAGTTGAGCCGCAGGAACGAGTCGGGCCGTAACGAACCGAGCGGCGACGAGCCGAGGCACGACGAACCGAGCGGCAACGAACCGAGCGGCGACGAGCCGAGGAGCAACGAGCTGAGCGGTTCCGTGTACGGGCCGAGCGTGCAGGCAGGCGCGATCCACGGCGACGTCCACATCCGCACGGGCTCCGACGGCCCCGCCGACCCGGCCGGCCCGCGCCGTGAGGCCCATGTGCCGTGGCAGCTTCCGCCGGGGGCGCCGCTCACCGACCGTACGGACGCGCTGGCCGTGCTGGAGCGCCACCGGGCCGAGCTCGCCGAGCGGGGCCACCCCACGCTGACCGCCGTGAGCGGCCTCGGCGGAGTCGGCAAGACCACGCTCGCACTGGCCTGGCTGCACACGTTGCGCGAGCGCTATCCCGGTGGGCAGCTGTATGCGGACCTGCGCGCGCAGTCGCCGGACGGCCCGGCCGACCCCGGCGAGGTGCTGGCCCGATTCCTGCGCGACCTGGGCGTACCGGCGGAGCACGTACCGGTCGACGTGGTCGAACGCACCGCGCTGTACCGCTCGTTGACGTCTCAGCGCCGTCTGGTGGTGCTCCTCGACGACGCGCTCACGGCCGCCCAGGTCAGACCTCTGCTGCCGGGAGGCCGCAACGTCACGGCGGTGACCAGCCGCAGACGGCTGTCCGGCCTGGCCCTGGACGGCTGCCGGGCGGTCCAGCTGGAACCGCTGGCGGAGGACGCCGCCGTCGAGCTGCTGGCGGCCACGCTCGCCGACGGACGGGTCGACGACCAGCCGGACGACGCACGCGCGCTCGTCGATCTGTGCGCGGGGTTACCCCTGGCGGTGCGGGTCGCGGGCGCGCGGCTCGCGACCCGCCCCTCCCGGCGCATCGGCACGATGGTCCGCGCCCTGACCGAGGAGCGGGGCCGGCTCGCGGTGCTGACCGTCGAGGACGACGACCACGGCGTCCAGGCCGCGCTCGACCTCTCCTACCGGGAACTCCCCGCCGAGGCGGCACGCCTGTACCGGCTCCTCGGGCTGCACCCGGGAGGGGAGTTCGGCAGCGGCGTGGCCGCCGCGGCGCTGGCACGGCCCGACGGGACGCCGCCCGCTTCGTACGAGGCGCGGGCGACGCCGCTCCTCGACCTGCTCCACGACGCGAGCCTCCTGGTGGACGCCGGAGACGAACGGCACCGCTTCCACGACCTCGTGCGGCTGCACGCGGCGGCCAAGGCGGCGGAGGACGAACCCCCGGAGGAGCTCGCGGCGGCGCGGCGGCGCATCGCGGACCACTACTTGGCGGGAGCGACCCTCGCCGAGCAGATCATCGACCCCCAGCACCGCACGATGGCCCGCACGTACGGGCCCGGCCCGAGGATCGTCCCGGACCTCGCACCGCCGCGAGACGGCGGCGAGGCGGACGCGAACACCGCGCTGGACTGGCTGGAGCGCGAACTGCCCAACGCCATGGCCACGTTGAAGACGGCCCGCGCGGCGGGATTCCCGTCCGTCGCCTGGCAGCTCGCCGACGCCCTGTGGCCGCTCTTCCTGCGCAGAAAGCACTACGACAACTGGCGCGCGGCACACGAGGAAGGGCTCGTGGCCGCACGGGAGTTGGGGGACGTGAGAGCGGAGTGCCGCATGCTGACGTCGGGCGGCATGGGTGAACTCGTCATGGACGTCGAGGCCGCACTGGCCAAGTTCGAGCGCGCCGCACGGCTCTTCGAGGAGAACGGCGACGCGCTCGGACAGGCCCGCACGCTCAACTACCGCGGGCGGGCGCTGTACCGGCTGGGCCGGCCGGCGGAGGCGGCGGAGCTCTTCGCCCTCGCGGCCGACCGTCTCCCCGGGTGCGGCGACGCACGCGCGGGCGCCCTGGCCCGCTTCAACCTCGCCGAACTCGCCCTGGAGGACGGGCGTTCGGACGAAGCCCTGCTCAACGCCCGCGCCGCGCGGACCACTCTGCGGGACGCGGGCGACGTCTACAACGCGGCCCGCGCGGCCGGACTCATGGCGCGCACGTACCTCGCGACCGGACGCGAGGAGCGCGAGGCGTCGCCGGAGGGGCTGCGAGAGGCCGAACTGTGGCTCGCCGAGGCGCTGGCCGTACTGCGTCCGATGTCCGCCGACTACGAGACGGCGCGCGCTGTGGAGTCCTGCGCGCGGCTCGCCGAGCTGCGCGGCCGCCCCGGGCAGGCACGGGAGCACTACCGCGAGGCGGTCGCCCTCTACTCGGCGGTCCGGCACGCCGCCGAGGCGGACGCCGCGCGCAGCCGGATGGAGCGGCTGCGCGGGGCCGGAACCGGCGACGCGGGCACCGCCGCCGGCGGCGACAACGCACGCGACGCCGACAGCGGGCACGCAGGCGATACCAACAGCGCCGCTCCCGGCGGCGGTTGACCGGGCCGAACCCTGACCCGGCCTGGCTGACCGGCCCGGGTTGACCCACCCGAGTCGACCGGCCGAACCGCGACCGGGTCGGGCTCACCGGCCCAGATTGACCGGCCCGAGTCGACCGGCCGAACCGCGACCGGGTCGGGCTCACCGGCCCGGGTCGACCGCCTACGGGCGCCGGTGTCCGGCCTCCGGCAGCGTGCCGAACTCCTCCATCGGCCATCCCGCCACCAGCCAGGCGTGGGCCAGCGACGCCCACGCCTCCCACGGGGCCCGCGCCCTGTGAGCGCTCCCGAGCGTCAGCCGACCGTCGGTCCCCGACGCGTCCGGAGCAGCGAAACCGGACGCGCCACCGGCGGCGGCCCCGTACCGCAGCACGCACTCCGCGTTCCGCGGCACGGCGACCACCAGCGCACCCGGGTGCCGCACGGCGGACCCCCGCCCGGTACACGCCGCGCAGCCGCAGTCCGGGCGCGGGCCGTCGTTCCCGCCGCATCCGACCAGAACGTCCGCGAGCCTGCGCCCGCGCGGCGGCGCGTGCAGCCCTGCGCGCAGATGCTCGTCCACCACGCGCTCCCCCGCCGCCCCGGTGAGCACGACGCGGACGAACCGCCCTGCCCCGGGGCCCTGCTCCGCAAAGCCGCCCGCCGCCGCGCTCTCGGTCACGGTCACCGTCACCGACACCGACACCGTCGCGTACGACCGGCACCCCGGTCCTGCGCACCGCAGCGACAACCGCCGCACGGCGCTCACCACGTGCTCCGTCCGTCGCAGTCGACGACGACGGGCAGCGCCGCCGGGCTGGTGACCGGCCGCACGGCGGGCGGGCGCAGCCCGAGCGTCCGGTAGAGCAGAGCCCTCATCCGGCGTACGTACCGCCCCGGTTCGGACGTGATGCGTGCCGCGACGCCCTCGTGCAGGTCGCGCCGGTACGTCGCCGAACTGCGCGTGAGCTGCCGTTGCAGCGGCCGGTCGGGACGCAGCCGCGGCACGAAGGACCGCAGCTCGGCGAGGGGCGACTCCGGGTCCAACCCGGCGCCACCCGGCCGCTGTTCGCCCGCCGTCAGGACGGGTACGCCGGTCATCGCCCCGTACAGGGAGACCGAGCCGTGGTCGCCGACGACGAACTCCGCGGAGGCCATCGCCCCGCACCAGTCGGCGCGGTGGCTGAGCACCACCAGCCCCCTGCGGGCCAGCGCCGCGAACCAGCTCCGTACCGTCCACGGGCTGTGCGTGTTCCACACGTGCGGGTGCAGCATCAGGGCGGTCCGGTAGCGGTCGGACGGCAGTTCGGTCACCAGCCGCTCCAGCAGCTCCCAGTCGCTCCCGATCAGCGAGGCCCCGCCCCAGGTGGAACAGGCCAGGACCAGCGACTGCTCCGGCGAGACGCCGAGTGCCTGCCGGTACAGCGCCCGGGACGAGAAGCTCGCCACCAAGCGGTCGTAGCACGGGTCGCCCACGACCTCGGCGGCGGGCAGCGCCTCCGGGCACTCGCGGCCCAGCCGGTCCTTCTCGTCCTCGTGTCCGAGGGCTATGGCCCGGGGGACGACGACGCCGTCCTGCACCAGCCAACGCCGGCCCAGCCCGGACACGCTGCGCTCAGAGGGGGCACCCCCGCGCACACGCACGTGGTCGCCTCCGCCGCGTCCACGTCGAGAGCCGGACCGGGAAAGGCGCGCGGACCCGAACTTGTTGTGCCCGGCCCCGTGCGGCACAACGATCACCGGGGCGTGCAGCTCGTGCAGGCCCCCGTGGGCCGCCGCCAGCGCCAGGTCGAACTCCGTCCGCACGGCGTGGGTCCAGGGCAGCACCAGGCCGTCGATGTCGGCGAGGAACTCCTGGACCCCGTTGGTGAATACGTCGGGCCCGGCGGTGAAGAACACCTGCACCCGTGGGTCGCCCTCCAGCAGCCGTACGGCTTCCAGCAGCCGCTGCCCCGCGGTGACCGTGTGCACCACGGCCAGGACGCGCTTGCGTACGTGCCGGGTCGCCCATCGCTCGACGTCCGGGCGCAGAGGTACATGCTGCGTATCGAGATCAAGCACCGTGTTCATCGACATCCCCCGTGGTCCTTTCAACTCCGCTTGCCTGTCGGGTCGTTGACGAGGCCGCGAATCCGCGACCCTCGTGACGAGGGGTTGCCCTGCGGAGCTGGATGACCTGATTGCAAGAACCTTGCACCGTGATGACCGCCGAGGTGGCAGGGCCGTGCGCCCCCGTTGCCTCATTGCGCCCCTGTCGGTGGATCCGCTCTGCCACGACGTTGGTTGAGGGCCGTACGAACGTGCGGGTGCTGCCGCAACGGCAGGAGAAGCGGGACCATTCGGGGGCGATGGTGAACCTTCTTGCACTGGGACCCATCGAATTGTGGAGTCAGGGGCGGCAACGCAGCCTGGGCTCGCCGAAAGAGCGCTGCGTGCTGGCCGTGCTGCTGCACGCGCGGGGCGAGCCGGTCCCGCTGGAGACGATCATGTCCCGCGTCTGGGACGACGAAGAGCTGCCGCCCAACTCGGTCGGGAACACCCACACTTACCTCTCGCGGCTCCGGGGACGGCTGAAGGTTCTGGGGGACGCGGCACGGCTGGAGCGCCCCTCGCCGGGCCGGTACCGGCTGACCGTCGCCCCGGACACGGTCGATCTGCTGCGCTTCCGGCACCTGCGAACCCGAGCACGCGCCGCCGTGGACAGCGACGACGCCGAGACGGCGATCGGTCTGCTGCGGGAGGCCGAAGCGCTGTGGCGGGGCGAGCCGCTCCCCGAGTTCACCGGGGAGTGGGCGGCGTCCAAACGCGCCCAGCTCCACGAAGACCTGCTGCGGGTGAAGGAGGAGAGGATCAGGCTGGAACTGGAGAGAGGGCGGCACGCCGACCTCATCGGCGAACTGCGCGGACTCGTGGTGCAGAATCCATTCGCCCAACAGGCCGTCGGCTCCCTGATGCTGGCGCTCTACCGCAGCGGCCGGCACGCCGAATCGCTGGACGTCTACCGCGAGACGTACCGGCGCCTCGACGACCAGCTCGGCATCCGGCCCGGCGCGGAGTTGCAGCGGCTCAACCGGCAGATCATCGAGCAGGACCCCGAACTGGACCTGCCTCCGGCTCACTTGGGGAGCGGGGAGGCTTCCGCCGCCGGGGCCGGGGCCGGAAGCGGGGACGAGAGCTCGCGCGATGGCGAGGGCGGGGATGCCGGCGGGGGTGCCGGAGGCGCGGGGTCCGCGCCTCCGGGGACGTCCCGGCCGTCGGGGAATCTGCCCCGCGACACCCGCGACTTCACCGGACGTACGGGCGAACTCGCCGCCCTGCTCGCCGATCCCGTCCGCCCGGACGGCGACGACGAGACCGCCATGCCCGTCACCGTGCTGTACGGGATGCCCGGAATCGGCAAGACGGCCACGGCTGTTCGCGCCGCGCACCGGATGCGGGAGCGCTATCCGGACGGGCAGTTCTACGTCGACCTGCGCGGCTACAGCGAGCAGTCCCGGTGCGAGCCCCGCGAAGCGCTCGCCCTGCTGCTGCGGTCGTCGGGAGCCGTCACCGAGTTACCGGACTCCCTGGACGAACGGGCCGCCCGGTGGCGCGAGTGGACTGCTCGGCACCGGGCTCTCGTCATTCTGGACAACGCCCGTACGACACAGCAGGTGACTCCCCTGCTGCCCGGAGCACCGGCCTGCCGGGCGATCGTGACCAGCCGGAACCGGCTGGTGGGGCTGGACGGCGCCACGCCGCTCTTCCTCGACGTGCTGTCGGCGAACGAGGCCATTCAGCTGTTCGGCCGCGTCGCGGGCCCGGCACGCACGGCCGACCGCGCCGCGCTGCGCCAGGTCGTCGACGCCTGCGGCCGGCACCCGCTCGCCCTGCAACTGCTCGCGGGCCGCTACCGGCACCGGGAGTCATGGGACGTGGAACACCTCTACGAGCGGCTGACGCAGGCACCGGACCCGCTGGAGGAGCTCGACGCCGGGCTCGACGTGGGACTCGGGCTGACGCAGGCGTTCGCGCTGTCGTACGCCGAACTGGGCCCTGACACACGGCGATTGCTCCGCCGCCTCGCGCTGCACTCCGGCCCCGCCGTCACCTTGGGCGCGGCGAGCGCGCTCCTCGGCACCGGCCCGGCGACGGCCCGGCAGCACGTGGAAACGCTGCTGGACGCGCACCTGCTCAGCGAAGGCCAGCTGGGCAGCTACCAACTCCACGACCTCGTACGGGCCTTCGCGGTCCAGGTGTGCCGCCGGGACGAGCCGGAAACCTCGCGGCACTCCGCGACGGACCGGCTCCTGACGTACTACCTGCGCAGCGCCGACCGCGCCGACCGGCTCGTCCACCCGCGGCGGCGGCGACTGCCGGTCGGCGGGCGGACGCCGGTAGCGGACCCCGAAGTACCCGTGTACGCCGAGGAGTTCGCCGACGCGGACGAGGCGTCGGTCTGGCTGGACGTCGAACGCGCGAATCTGCTCGCGGCGGCGTGCACGGCGAAGGACTCGGCGCCGTCCCGCATCGCGGGCTTCTCCCACGTGCTCGCGCCGACTCTCAGGTCGTGGGGCGTCTGGCGATTCGCGGCCGAACTGCACGCCGGGGCGGTCTCCGTGCTGCGCTCGGGCTCCGACCGGCGCGCACTGGCGCAGGCGTTGACCGACCGTGCGGGCATACGCGCCCAGGAGTGTCCCAGCGATGCCCTCGACGACGCGTCCGAGGCACTCTCGCTGTTCGAGGAGCTCGGCGACGTGGAGGGAAGCGCCGCCGCCCTCCTCCAGATCGGACGCGGGCGGCTCGCGGCAGGCCGCGGTGACAGCGCCCTGCGGACACTGGAGCGCGCACTGCGACTGCACGAGGAGTGCGGGGACCGCTACAGCCAGGCGGAAGTCCTGAATGTCCAGGGTGTCGCATTGCACTACCGCGGCGATCACCGCGCGGCCTCGGAGCGCTTCGGCGCCATGCTTCGCCTTGCGGAGGAACTCGGCGATCAGCAGCTTGAGTCGAGGGCCCTGAACAACATGGGCGATTTGTCACTTCTGCAGGAACGGTACGAGGAGGCTCGCGACTACTTCGAGCGGTCGCTCGACCTGGCACGGCGGTTCGGCGCGCGCCGGGTCTGCGTGATCCTGGAAGGCAACCTGGCAGTCGTCTACAACGCCACGGGTGAGCCGGAACGAGCCCTGGCCTCCTTGCAGCGAGCCCTCGACGGCTACCGCACGGGCGGCGACACAAGCGGCGAAGCCGACACCTTGATCGCCCTGGGCAAGACCTTCGCGGACACGGGCCGCCTGCGGGAGGCCCTGTTGCACTTCACCAGGGCCGAGCAACTGGCGAAGAGCATCGACAACTCGTATGAGCAGCAACGTGCGTTGGTGCACACAGCCGACATACACCGGACGTCCGGGCGCCTGAACCAGGCGCTGGACATCTACGAGAAGGCGCTGCGCATCTCCCGGGAGATCAACTACCCGCTGGGCTCAGCCAGGGCCATGGACGGGCTCGCGCGCGCAACGGCGCTGACGACGGCCGGAGACCGGGTGCGCAGCTGGGCGGAAGAGGCCTTGGCCCTCTACACCAGGCTCGGCGCCAAGGCCGAGGCGGCCTCGCTCCGGACCTTCCTCGGAGACCGCAAGGCGACGGGCTCCTGAGACAGACGGTCAGGCGACTCTCTGGTCACCAATCCATTTTCCGCGGCTCAGCGGACCCCGCGACCACGCGGGTCGCCGGACGATCGTCGCCCTGAAGCGCCTGGGATATCGCCGGAACGACGATCAGCGCAAGAGCCGCACTTGCGACGAATCGGACGACAAACTTCCTCGCTGCCACTGACGTCTCGTTTCACTCAATCGAGGGAACTTCTGGATCTTGAGGCCGGTGATCCTAGACGTACGCCCCTGTTCACGCCAATCAGGGGTCGATCCCAACTCCCCTCTGGGGCCCGGCAGTTCAGGCAGGCAGGCGGGCACCCGCAACCCCGCACAGTCACCGGGCGACTACAGCCGTGGGCCCTGCTGGACCGGATCGTTAAGCTGCCAAGGTGACCGACATAGAGCGAGCGCAGAGCACGGCGCCGGGCGTCCCGGGCCGAGCCGGTCACGCCGACGAGGGATCGGGCACGGACCCGGAGCCCTACGCCGCCCCTCACGCAGGCGCGGAAGCGGGTAACGGCGAGCCGCACGAGTACCGGGCCGCCGAGTTGGCCGAGCTCGCCGGGATCACCACGCGGACCCTGCGCTTCTACCGCGAGCGCAGACTGCTGCCCCCGCCCCGCCGCGAGGGCCGTGTTGCTTTTTACGACGAGCACCATCTGGCCCGGCTGCGCACCATCACGGCGCTGGTGGAGCGCGGGCACACGCTCGGCGGGATCGCCGACCTTCTCGAAGCCTTCGAGAAGGGACGCGGCTCGCACGGCACCGCCGAGCTGCTCGGCCTTGAATCCGCCGAGATAGGGCACCTCTTCGCGGAAGAGACGCCGATCAGGCTCACGCCGCAGGAACTCGCCGACTATTACCAGGGCGAGGTCACACCCGAGAATCTCGCCGCATCGCTCGATATCGGCTATATCGCCGTCGACGGGGACGAATTCGTCCATACGAGCCGGCGGCTGCTCGACGCGTCGTCGGAGCTGGTGAAGAAGGGCATCCCGCTCGCCGCCGTACTCGCCGCCGGGCGTGAGCTGCGTACGCAGAGCGAGGCGACAGCGGAGGTCTTCGCCCGGCTCTTCAGGACGTATCTGCTGCCCAAGCACGCGGCCGCGGCCCCGGACGGACTCGACGCCGACTGCCTCAACGACCTGCTCACTCAGCTGCGTCCCCTCGCCAAGCAGGTCGTCGAGGCCGAACTGGGCCTGGCCCTCGACCGGCGGGTCCGTGACGAGATCGAGGAGTGGCTCGCGAACGGCGGTCCCGCCGCGCGGGACGACGCGGGTACGACCGGCACGAACGACACGACCGGGAAGAACGGCATGACCGGAACGAACGGGTCGAGATGACGCGGGTTCCGAAGGTGTGGGGGGCGCGGGAGGACGAGGTACGGGCGGAGTTCCCCTGCGACGGACTGCTGGACCGTCCGCGGGAGAGCTGGTTCCGCGCGGTCACCGTGGACGCCGAGCCGGCCACCGTCTTCCGCTGGCTCTGCCAGCTCAAGGTCGCCCCGTACAGCTACGACACCCTGGACAACTTCGGCCGCCGCAGCCCGCGCCGGCTCACTCCCGGCGCCGAGCGGCTGGAGCCGGGGCAGCGCGTGATGACCATCTTCCGGCTCGTGGAGTTCACACAGGACCGGGACATGACGCTCACGCTCGACGACCCCAAGGGCCAGGGCCTGTTCGGGAACTTCGCGGTCACGTACAGGGTCACGGGTGAGGAGCACGGCAGGACGCGGCTGCTGGTCAAGCTCGTCGTGGGAGACGGCGACGGGGCGCTGCGGCGGCTGCGCCGTCCGCTGATGGCGTGGGGGGATCTGCTGATGATGCGGCGTCAGCTGCTGACCCTGCGGAAGCTGGCGGAACGGCAGGAGCGGAAGGAACGGCAGGAGCGGAGCGGCACCGGACGGTGACCGCACGGCCGTCCCGCAGGACGGCTGCCCCGCAGGCCGGGCGCTGGTCCGCGTCGGGCGTCGTCCGCAGATCGTCCCGGCCTCGAAATCACAGCTCGCATACTTCGCCGAGGTACCCGAATCCGGCAGCGCTTCCGCCGGATTCCGGTCCCGGATGAAACGGCGCGAACAGATCGCCGGGTATTCGGCTCCCGCACCTCCGGGCGGCAGCACCCGGCTGCCGGATAAGCACGCACATTCCCGAGTCGCGCTTGTCTCCCCGGTTTTCTTCCGTCCCTCCACCGGCACCTTTCCGGTATTCCTCCCGGGGAGGCTCCAAGTGCAGCCCGGTGATTCCGGTTTCAAGCCGGTGGCTGACAACTTCCCTTGGCCGGAGGGCACTTGAGCGTTCACAATCGTTGCTCCGTCTGCGCGGCCCTCCCCGCGGGGGCGTCACACCGGAACGTTCCGGGCCGGTTCAATCGGATTGGACGTAAATGGACGAAGAAGACGGCTGGAACAGAATGCAGCCGGCGCTCGGTCCTGATCCCGTGTCGCACCAGATGTCGCTCAACGAGACCTTCTTCCCGCCGACTCAGGGGGTACTGCGGGCCGTTCAGGCTTCCGCCGCCGAGTCGCACCGTACGAACGACGCCCTCGCGACCGGACTGACCGGCCGCATCGCGGAGCGGCTGGGCGTCCCGGCCGGCGATGTCCTCGTGGGACCGGGGTCGGCCGCCCTGCTCCAGCACCTCTTCAGCGTGCTGACGGGCCCCGGCAGCGACACCGTGCACGCGTGGCCGTCGTGGGAGGCGTATCCGATGCTCGCGGCCAACGCGGGCTCCACGACGGTCCGTGTGCCGCTGGGCGAGGACGACGCACACGACCTCGACGCGATGGCGGACGCCGTCACCGACCGCACGCGCATGGTGCTGCTGTGCCACCCCAACAACCCGACGGGAAACGCCCTTCGGCACGCGGACGTCGAGCGCTTCCTGACCCGGCTGCCTTCAGACGTCGTCGTGGTCGTCGACGAGGCGTACCGGGACTTCGTACGCGACGACGGCGCCGCCGACGCCGTGACGCTCTACCGGAGCGACGAACGGGTGTGCGCCGTGCGGACGTTCTCCAAGTCGTACGGGCTGCTCGGCCTGCGCGTCGGCTATCTCGTCGGACACGGGCGGACCCTCGGGCGGCTGCGCGGACTCCAGCCGTTCTTCAGGGTGAGCAACACCGCGCAGGCCGCGGCGCAGGCCGCGCTCGCCGAGGAGGCGGAGTTCAGGCGGCGCTGCGACGTCACCGTGGAGGAGCGCGAGAGGCTCAACGACCGGCTGCTGAAGCTGGGTTGGCGGGTGACGCCCAGCCAGGCCAACTTCCTGTGGCTGCCCATGACGAGCGGCGTCGAGGAGTTCACCCAGTTCTGCGCGGACCACGGTGTGCTGGTCTGCGGGAAGCCGGGCGAGGGCATACGCGTGACCGTCGCCGACCGGGAGGGCAACGACGCATTCGCGGAGCTGGCGGGCAAGTTCGGGGAGGGGGCCGCGACATGACCGCACAGCGGCCAGGGCGCGCGGCCCCGGTCCGGGTCCGGTGAACGCCCTGGAAGCGGCACGCACGGCGGTCCGTGCGCGCGCACGGACTCCCCGGCTTCCGTCGCGGCTGCGCAAGCCGCCGGGGTGGCTGAGGCCGGTGCCGCCACGGTCACCACGGGCGCTGCGGATGCGGTCCACCGGCGTGTGCAGGGCCCACATCGAGACGTGGCGCCCGTACACCCTGGCCTATCCCGGGCTGGTCGGCCTCACGGGCGCGGCCCTGAGCAGCGGTGACGCCGCCCCCGACGGCGCACCCGGCACCGGAGGCCTCCTGGTGGCCTGGGGCGCTCCGACGCTCGGCTGGGTCAGCGGCCACTATCTGGGCGACTGGTTCGACCGCGAGCTCGACGCGATCAGCAAGCCCCAACGCCCGCTGCCCTCCGGGCGGTTGAGCCCGCGCGCCGCGCTGCTGTGCGGTGTGGGGTGCGCCGGGGCCGCCGCCGTCGCCGCCGCGTCGGTCAACTGGCGGACGGTGCTGCTGGTCGCCGTGGCGATGCTGGGCATCGTGGCCTACAGCAGGCTGCTGAAGGGGCGCGGCCTGACGGGCAACGCCGTGCGGGGAGCGCTGACCGCCACCACCGTGGTCTTCGGAGCGATGACCGTGACGGAGCTGCCGTCGTGGCAAGTCGTGGTGTTCGCGGGGGTGTTCTGGGCGCAGGACACGGCGTCGAACCTCGTGGGCACGCTGCGCGACGTGGAAGGAGACCGCAGAGGCGGCTGCGAGACCGTTCCGGTGCGCCGCGGCGTGCGCGCGGCGGTCCGCACGGCCGCGCTGCTGCACGCCGCGGCCCTGGCGACCGCCGTACCGGCGCTGCTCCTCGCGACGGCCGAGCCCCGGAGCGCCCTGCTGCCGCTGCTGTGCGCGGCGGCCTGCGGCGCGGCGGCGTTCGTACCGCTGCTGCGTGACGGCGGTGTGCTCGGCGGTGGAGCACACGGCGAGGCCGGCGACGGCGGGGCCCGCGACGGCGAGTCCGCCGCGCTCACCCCCGAACGCGCCCTGCGGGCGCACGAGATCCTGGTGGCCCAACGGCTGCTGCTGGCGGGCGCGTTGCTCGCCGCGGGCTGGACGCTGCTGCCCGCGCTCGCGGTGGTGCTGCCGCTGCTGACCCTCAGCCTGGTCGTCCAGGCGCGGATGCGCTCCCGCCACGAGTTCCCGGACCGGGCCGACGGCGCGCAGGCCCCGGACTCCGAGTCCGCGGGGGCTCCGCCGGCGCCGCGCGACCTGCGAGGTGACTCCCCGACATGCTGAGCGAGGACCTGACCCGGCGGATCGGCGCCGCGGTCGACTCCGGCTGCGAGGCGCTGTTCGCGCGGCAGCGTCCGGACGGGGTCTTCGCACCGCGCGGCGACCGCTTCTCCCCCGCCAACACGGCCGCCGCCCTCATCGCGCTGCACCACGCCGACAGGGCGGAGGGGGCGCAGCGGCCGGACGGGCCGGACGGGGTCGTCGCCCGCGGCGTGACCCGCCTCCGCGACTCCCAACGCGCCGACGGCGGCTGGGCGATGGCCAAAGTCCCCACCGAGCTGCTGGCGACGGCCGCCGCCACGGCCGCGCTCCGGCTGACCGCCCCCGGCCACGCGGCGTCGGCGATACGCGCCGGCAGCGGCCTCGTCGCCCGGCTCGGCGGGCCCGAGGCCCTCCGCGAACCGGCCATGACCGGCCTGGTCCGGCAGTTTGACGCCCTCTCCGGCAACGGGGACCTGGCCGCCCTCCCGCGGCTGCCGCTGGAGCTGCTCCTGCTGCGCGGGCCCGCCCGCAGGCTGCTCAGCCTCCGCCTGCCGATCTTCGCGAGCATGGCGCTGGCGCAGTCCGTACACCGTCCGCCCATGCCGCTCCTCGCACCCGTACGCGGTCCCGCGCGGCGCGAGGCGCTCCGGGTGGTGCGCGACGCGTACGAACGCGAGGGCGCCACGGGCGAGTTCAGCACCGACCCGTGGCTGACGAGCCTCATCTCGCTCGGCGTCACCCGCTCCGGCCTGGCCCCCGACATCTCGCGCGCGTCCGCGCGGAGCCTGCGCGCGATGGCACGGCCGGACGGCTCGTGGGACCTGATGCCGCTCGATGTGACGTGGTCCAGCTTCGCGACGGCCGCGCTGCTGGAGGCGGGGCGCGCCAGGGACCCGCGGCTGGAGGCGACCCGCACCATGTTCCGCGAGCGCCAGCAGGACGAGCCGTTCGCGGCGCTCGGCTGCCCGCCCGGCTTCTGGGGCTTCTCCAGCGCGTACAGCTGGCCCATGGCGCTGGAGACCGCGGAGGTCAGCTCGGCGCTGCTGCGCATGCCGGACGGGACGGGCGACGCGCACGCCCGGCGCGGCATCGAGTGGCTGACCGCCACCCAGGACCCGCGGGGTTCCTGGAGCCTGGCCGTACGCGGCAGCAAGCCGGGCGGCTTCGGCCCCTGCCCGCACATGACGGCGAAGGCGGTACGGGCGCTGCTCGACTCCGGCGCGTCCGCCGAAGACCGGCGCGTGGTACGGGCGTTGGGATGGCTGAGCCGGGTGCAGGACGCGGACGGTTCGTACGAGGCGCTGTGGTACCGGGGCCGGACCGCTGGCACGGCGGTCGTGCTGGAGACGTTCTGCCGTGCCGGGCGCGGCGGCAGCAGGACCGCACGGCGGGCGCGCGACTTCCTGCTGCGTACGCAGTCCGAGGACGGTTCGTGGTCGACGGCCGACGCCGACGGCCCCGGCGCGCCACCCGGCAGCGCCCGCGACGGGAACGCTGGGACCGACAAGGGCACGGTCGAGGAGACCGCATGGGCGCTGCACGCGCTGCTCGCGTCGGGCACCGACCCGCACGGCGAGCCGGTCGCCGCGGCAGCACACCGGCTGACCGAATCGCAGTGCGACGACGGCAGTTGGCAGGGCGCACCGCTCAACGAGTACGTCCGGTTCTGCTCGCGCTACGCCGACGACGGCATCGCCTCGGGCCTCGCCGTCCGCGCCCTCGCCAGGCTGCGCGCACTCACGTCCACGGAGACCACCGGCCCGAGCGGCGGTACGAAGGAGGCCGGTGCGGCATGAGCGGCGACCACGACGTGGTGGTGTGCGGCGCCGGTGCCGGGGGCCTGGCCTCCGCCCGCGCCCTGGGCGCGATCGGGCTCCGCGTCCTGCTCGTCGACAAGCAGCGCGCCGCGCGCCCGGTCGCGAAGGGCGAGGTCCTCCAGCCCGGCGCGCTGCGCGTGCTGCGCCGCTGGGGCACCGACCGGCTGCTGACGCGCAACGGGGCGCTGCGCCTCGGGCAGTTGACGGTGCGCGACGCCGCGGGCGGGCCCGTCATGACGCTCGACTACGGCCGACTGCCCGCCGCTGACAGCTCGTTGCTCGCTCACGACCATGTGGCGATCCTCGACGCCCTGACGGCGGGGCTGGGCCCGAACGTCGAACTGCGGCGCGGCGTACGGGTGATGGAGGCACTGCGCGACGCCACCGGGCGGGTCGTCGGCGTACGCCTCGACGAGGGCGGGACCACCCGGCGGGACGTGCACGCGCCGCTCGTCGTCGCCGCCGACGGCATCGGCTCCCGGCTGCGCCGCGCCGCGGACATCGGCGGCAGCCGCGGCGACTACCCGCACCGGCTCGTCGCGCTGGAGCTGCACGACGCGCCCTGGCTGCCCGAGGACTTCTCGGCGTATCTCACCGGCCGGGGGCTGCGGTTGGTGTATCCACTCCCGGGCGGACGCGTCCGCCTGTACGTGCAGGCCGAGCCGGGAGAGCTGCGCGGCCTGGACCGTGCCGGGTTCGCACGCTGGAGCGAGCAGGCGGTGCGCGAGGTCCCGGCCCTCGAAGCGCTCGCCGGGGCCGCCGGAGCGGCGGCGGAGACCCGGCAGCTCTTCCCCGTCGCGCGCTTCCTCGCCGCACGGCTGACCGCCCCGGGCCTCGCGCTCGTCGGGGAGTCGGCCTACGCCGTACACCCCATGGCCGCGCAGGGCATGAACTCCGCGATCACGAGCGCCGCGGCGCTCGCCGACCAGCTCGACGCCCGGCTCACCCCCGCCGGGTGGTCGGACTCGCCGGAGCAGCTCGCCGCCGAGGCGGTCGACGCCGCCCTGCGCGACTACGAGCAGGACCGGCTGCCCGTGCTGG
This sequence comes from Streptomyces winkii, assembly GCF_032248595.1. Lineage (NCBI taxonomy): Bacteria > Bacillati > Actinomycetota > Actinomycetes > Kitasatosporales > Streptomycetaceae > Streptomyces > Streptomyces winkii. Next base: position 218,037 of record NZ_JASTTH010000005.1, read on the forward strand.
GCCACGCCGGGCGGACGAGCGCCAACGCCGCCCGCATGGTCACCGACCTCACCTGGCCGGGACGGGTGCTCGGGCGCCGTGCGGTGCGCTGCACCGGCGCCAACCCGCGGCTGCTGCACACCATCACGTACAACATGGCCGGTCTGGGGCCGCGCCCGCTTACGCTGCTGGACCGTCTGCACCAGATCGGTCTGCTGCCCGACCCCCGCGCCCACCGGGTCCCGTCGGCGTGAGGCGGGCCGACGATCCGCAGTCCGTACGAGCATCGACCCGCCACGTCACCGACCGATGACCGCCGACCGATGACCGCCGACCGCCCGGCGCCGACCACCGACCGCACATCACCTGCCGCCGGCCAACTGCCCCCGGAGAACGGAGTGTCCGTGAACGCCTCCCCCCAACAGCGCCCCGCCGACGACGACCTCGGCCTGTCCGTACGTCCCGTCTCCGGCGCCCTCGGCGCGGAGCTGCACGGCATCGACCTGACCGCCCTCGACGACGAACTGTTCGCGCGGATACACGAGTTGCTCCTGCGCTACCTCGTCCTCTTCATCCCCGGCCAGACCGGGCTCACCCCGGAGGCGCACATAGCGCTCGGACGCCGCTTCGGCGAGGTGGAGGTGCATCCCTTCCTGCCGAAGCTGGACGGCCATCCGGAGCTGACGCTCATCGAGTCCGACAAGGGCGGGAAGGCGGACGAGTGGCACATCGACGTCACCTTCAGCCCCAATCCGCCCGTCGCCTCCGTCCTCCAGCTGATCACCTGCCCCGAGTCGGGCGGCGACACGATGTGGAGCAACCAGTACCTCGCCTACGAGACGCTCTCCGAGCCCTTCAGGGAGATGCTCGACGGGCTCACCGCGGTGCACGTCCTCCAGGCACCGGAGGTGGGGACGCACTCCGCCGAACACCCCGTCGTACGCGTACATCCGGAGACGGGACGGCGCTCGCTCTACGTCACGCGCATGTGGACGTCGCACATTCCGCAGCTCAGCCGGAACGAGAGCGACGCGGTGCTCCAGTACCTCTTCGAGCACTCCGAGTCGCCGCGCTTCAACTGCCGCTACCGCTGGGAGCCGGGCGCGGTGGCCATCTGGGACAACCGTGCCACCCAGCACGTCGCGATCAACGACTACCAGGAGTACCGGCTCGGCCGGCGCGTGACCGTCCTCGGGGATCACCCCACGGGCGACGCGCCTCGCTGGAAGCCGTACGAGCGCAGGGGCGACGAGCGCTACTACCCGCGGCGGGTCAACGCCCGCTCCGGCTACTGACGTTCGGCGGTGCGGGTGGCGTGTGGCGTGGCCGGGGGGGGCGTGTGCCGGGGCGGCGCCGCGGGTGCCGGTTCCGCCGCCCGCCCGGCCGGTCCCGCCGATCCGGGCCGGTCCCGGCCGCTCCAGCTTCAGCCGGGACCGAGCCCCAGCGCCCGCATCCCCGGGGCGCAGCTCGCGCTCAGCCGGGCGCGCTCGTCCGGCGGCAGGGCGAGCGCCGCGCCACGGCGGCCGCCGTCGAGCAGCGCGCCGGCGGCCTTCAGCCAGTCCGGCCGCGGATCGACGCCGATGTGCCGTGCCAGCGCGGTCAGTTCGCGCTCGGGCTCGTCGAGCAGGCTCTCGTACGACAGGGAGGCGCGCAGCGGCGCGGGAACCTCGCCGAGACTGCCGACCCCCTCGGTGACCATCGCGCTCCACAGCTCGCCGAAGCGTTCCACGGGCACCGGCCGGTCCAGCACGGCCCGCAGGTCGAAGCTGTCGTCCGCCATCAACGTCCCCAGCCGCGCCGCGAGTTCCTGGTCCCCGGACCCCTCCTCGGCCTGCGCCGCCGTCCGCAGCAGGCGGAAACCCGCATGGCGGCTCATGGAGAGCGCACAGTCGGGCCCGTCGCGGTAGAGGTGGACGAAACGGGCCTCGGGGAAGTGGGAGCGCAGCCGCGGCACCGACGCGAGCGAGAAGCCCGAGCGCTCCACCACGGCACGGCCGCCGCCGACGCGCGCCGCGAGGGCCGCGAAGAGAGCACGGTAGTGATCGGCCACGGCTGCGCGTCCGCGGCCCGCCAACTCGGGCTCCAGCGCGTCGAACAGCGCGTCCGGATCGTCGGTGAGGTGCGGCAGAGTCGTCAGGCAGAGCGCCGGCACGCCGCCGCCGTCGGCCCCCGAGAACCGGCCTCCCGGCAGGCGGGGATAGAGATGCTCGGGCAGCGGCGCCCCCTCGCGGATCATGCGGTCGGCGAACGGTCGGCTGGACGCGAGCAGCTGCCAGAACTCCTCGCCGGTCAGCGGCTGTTCGGGCAGCGCGCCGGGTTCGACGGAGGCGATGAGCTCGCTGAGGCCGAGCACGTCCGGGTGCAGCCGCAGCACGTCCGAGAGGGCGGTCGATCCGCACCGTCCGGTGCCGACGACGAACGTCAACGTTCGCGGGGACGGTCCGGTCGTGCCCGCGGCGGTGCCCGTGTCCGTGCCGGTGTAGGGGTCCATGCCGTCCGTATCCAGTCCGTCCCTGTCGATGCCGTCCGTGCCGCCCACTGCTCGTCCTAGGCCACGAAGTCCACGCTCACCGGGGCGTGATCGCTCCAGCGCTCCTCATGAGCGGCGGCCCGCTCCACCACGGCCTTGACGGCACGCGACGCCAGCCCCGGCGTCGCCACCGCGTAGTCGATGCGCCAGCCCGCGTCGTTGTCGAACGCCCGCCCCCGGTACGACCACCACGAGTACGGCCCCGCGACGTCCGGATGCAGGGCTCGTACGACGTCCGCGTAGCCGCCGTCCTCCGGATCGAAGACCCGCGAGAGCCACTCCCGCTCCTCGGGCAGGAAGCCCGCGGAACGCCGGTTCGCGCGCCAGTTCTTCAGGTCCGCCTCCCGGTGCGCGATGTTCCAGTCGCCGCACACCAGCACCTCGCGCCCGTCCGCCGCCGCACGCTCGCGCAGCTCGCGCAGGTACGGCAGAAAGGCCGCCATGAAGCGCTCCTTGGCGGCCTGCCGCTCCGTGCCGACGTCCCCCGAGGGCAGATACAGGCTGGCCACGGTCATCCCCGGAAGATCCACCTCGGCGTAGCGGCCGGAGTCCTCGAACTCCTCCGCGCCGAAGCCGATCCGCGCCTCGTCCGGCTCGCGCCGCGTGAGGATCGCCACACCGGCGCGGCCCTTCGTCGCCGCGGGCGCGTAGACCGTGTGCCAGCCCTCGGGTGTGCGTACGTCGTCGGGGAGTTGGTGCGGTTCCGCCCGCACCTCCTGGAGGCAGACCACGTCCGCGTCGGTCGCCGCCAGCCACTCGCGGTAGCCCTTCCTGGCCGCCGCCCGCAGCCCGTTCACGTTGATCGTCGTCACCTTCGGCATCCGGGTCACCTTACGATGCGGTCATGCGAATCGTCCGCGTGCCCTACGACCACCCTGACGCGATGAAGCTCAACGACACCGTGCAGCTGGAGTACGCGGAGCGCTACGGCGACGGGGGCGACATCACGCCGCTCGACCCCGCGATGTTCGAACCGCCGCACGGGCTGTATCTGCTGGTGTACGACGAGGACGCCCGCCCCGTCGCGACGGGCGGCTGGCGCGCACAGGAGCGCAACGACGAGGGCTACGCCGACGGCGACGCCGAGATCAAGCGAATGTTCGTGGTACGGGAGGCGCGGGGGCGCGGGCTCGCCCGTCAGGTCCTGGCCGCGCTGGAGGACGACGCGCGGGCCGCGGGCCGCACCCGCATGGTGCTGGAGACGGGCACGAAGCAGCCCGAGGCGATCGGGCTGTACGTCTCCTCGGGCTACGAACCCACGGAGAAGTTCGGCCTCTACCGCTTCGAGCCCCAGAGCCGCTGCTACGCGAAGCCACTCTGACCGGCCCCGCCGGCCCCCGCCGGGGCGGCCTGCTCCGAGCCGGGAGCCGGGGCCCATGCCCGGATCTGGACCAGGGCCCGAACCCAGACTGGGGGCCGGGCCCGGACCCGAACCCCAACCCCGAGGCCGGGCCCGAGGCGGGGCCCGAGGCGGGGCCCGAACCAGGGCCCAAGCCTGGCCCGGTGCCCGGGGCTTAGCCCGGGCCTGAGCCGAGGGCGGGCCCGGAGCCGGTCGCAGGCCGAGGCGTTCGCTCCGGGGGTCGGGCCGGGGCTTACCAGTCCTCGCTCTGGTGCCGGCTCCCGCCGCCTCCGCCGCCCGCCGCGCGCGCGAACTCCGCGGCCTCCGCGATGCCCTGCTCCTCCACCGACACCGCCCGCAGGCCCGTCCCCGCGTCCGTCAGCTGCCCCGTCAGCGCACGACCCGGCGGCAGCTCGACGCAGCAGGCCACCTTCTCCTCCGCCAGCACGGTCAGCACCTCGGCCCACCGCACCGGCCGGGCGGCCGACCACGCGAGGTCGTCGAAGACGGCGTTCGTGTCCCCGAGCAGGCTCCGCCCCTGCACCCCGCCCACGTAAGACACGGACTGCGGGCGCCTCTTGACCGTGGCCAGGTGCTGAGCCAGCCGGATCGCCACATCGCTCTCCGGGGCGTTCGTGCTCTCGGCGCTCTGGAGCAGCTCGCCGCGCAGCCGTACCGCACGGAGCGCCTCCTCGAAGGTGAGCACGTCCGCGAGCACGGCCGCCGCGTATCCGCCGGTGCCGTGCCCGGCGACGTACGAGGGGCGCACCTCCTCGTCCTCGATCAGCGCGCGGGCGCCCGCGACCCCGGCGATCAGCAGCGCGACATGGCAGGCCACCGGCGAGCGCTCCAGCGCCTCCGGTGAGTCCAGCTCGACGATGCCGTCCGCGTACTCCGGCCCGGAGCCGGTGCCGCTCTCCCCGCCCGTACGGGACGCGAGCCGCCGCAACGCCCAGTCCGCCTCGGCCAGTACGGTCGCGGACGCCGCGGTGTCGGGCAGCCGGTGCAGCATGCCGGGACGCTGCGAACCCCGCCCCGGGAAGAGGAACGCGATGCTCATGGGGGCCAGCCTGGCCCGCACAGGGTGCGCTGCGCCAATCGGTCCGCCTGCCCGGGCCCCTCGAACCCCCTTTCCCACGCCCGGCGGAGGGCCCCGAGGACGCCCGTCCGTGCACCGCGACGGCACCGGACCAGAGCCGCTGTAATCCGGTACGCCTCCCCGGAGCTCCGTGTGAGGCTGGGCCCATGCGCACACCCGAGAACGTCCGGACGCACGGCGGGACACGAGCCCGGACGCACGGCGGGACACGAGGACGGCGAACGCCGCGGCAGGCGGTCCGCCGTGGCCGCTGACCAGCACCAGCCCCACCCTCTGCTCCGTCTGTTCCTCGACGCGGCCGACGGACGGTTCCCGCCCGCCGACGGTGGCGTTACCGTGCTCGGGCCGCTGCCCCGCGGGCTGGAGTGCTCGGTCGCGTTCACCGGGCACGCGGTCATCGCGACGTCGCTCCCGCCCGAGGAGGTCGACGAGCTGGAACCCGACGGCTTCGGCGGCTCCCTCACCCCGGACGTGCTGCGCGGGCTCGCCGGTCCGGACGGCGCGATCGGCTGCGTCGACGCCACCCTGACCGCCAGGGGCACGGGCGGCCCGCCCCGCCTGCACGAACGCACCGGCCTGGAGGACCACCCCCGCGTCCGGCTGGCCCTCGAACTGCGCACGCGCGTACGGACGTTCGGGGACGACCGCGGCCTGGTCACCCTCGCCGACGGGCTCGCCGGCCGCCGCGAACTGAGCGTCGAGCTCAACGACCCCGCACAGAGCGGCGGCCACGGGACGGGACGGTCCCTGATCCGGGACGCCCTCACCCTCGTCCCCGCGGGCGAGCCCGTCTTCGCCGCCGTCTCCCCCGGCAACGCCCGCTCGCTCCGCGCGTTCCTCGCGGCGGACTTCACCCCGATCGCCAGCGAATCGGTCCTCCGCCCGTCACGCACCCCACGCGTCCGCGTACCGCCGGCCGCGGACCTGGAAGAGCTGCGACACCGGGCCGTACACGTCCACGACCTGTACGACGAGCTGAACCGCCTCGAACGCGGACGGGTATGGACCCGCGAGGAGTTCATGCTCGGCTTCACCGGCGACGTCGGCGACCTCGCGAAACTGGTCATGGCCGAGGAGGGGGCCCGCGAAGTTCGCGGCGGGCGGGGCGCGTTGGAGCACGAGCTCGCGGACTGCCTGTGGTCGGTGCTGATCCTCGCCCACCGGTACGGCGTTCCGCTCGCGGAGGCCTACCACCGGACCATGGACGAGCTCGACTCGGACATCGGCGCGCGAATCGCCGCCGCGGAGCACGCACATGACCGCTGACCGCGAGCCGATGGATCTCGACGCGTATGAGGCGCGGGCCCGTTCCGGGCCCTGCTTCGTCTGCGCGTTCGTGGGCGGCGACCCGGAGTTCGCCCACGAGACCGTGTACGAGGACGAGGAGCAGATCGCCTTCCTCGACCGGTACCCCACGCTCCCCGGCAAGGTCCTCGTCGCCCCGAAGGCTCACGTCGAGCACGTCGTACGCGAGCTCGACGAGGCCGCGTATCTGCGCCTCATGGGTGTCGTGCGCGGGGTGGCGCTGGCCGTCGAGGACGTGGTCGCGCCCGAGCGCACCTATCTGCTGTCCCTCGGCAGCCGCCAGGGCAACGCCCATCTGCACTGGCACATCGCGGGGTTGCCGGAGGGAGTGCCGTACAGGCAGCAGCAGTTCCACGCGCTGATGACGGAGAACGGCGTCCTGCCGAGGTCCCCGGAGGAGTCCGCCGCGCTCGCGGCCCGGCTGCGCGACGCGTGCGCCGCGCGGCTCGGACGCTAGAGCGCGGTCCGGCAGAGCGCGAGTCCGGCCGAGCGCAATCCGGCCGAGCGCAGGCAGGCAGGTGAGGCGCCGGCGCGCAACTACCGTGTCAGGACGGCGCATTCACACTCTGTGGAAAGCCGGAGCCCTGTGCTTCCATCATTGTCATGGCCATGAAACGCCGTCACTTCCTCCGCGGCTCAGCCGCGCTCTCCCTCGCCGCGCTGACGGCCGCGGCCACCGCCGCCGACGCACACGCCGCACCCGCCCGCACCGCCGCGGACGCCGGTCCCGACGCCTGGATGTCACTGCTGCCCGACGCCGCCCTGCTGCGGGAGCTGACGATCCCCGGCACCCACAACTCCGGTGCCCGCCACGGCGGTCCGTGGACCGAGTGCCAGAACACGGCCATCGCGGATCAGCTCGCGTCCGGCGTCCGCTTCCTCGACATCCGCTGCCGCCTCTTCGAGGGCTCCTTCACGATCCACCACGGCCCCTCGTACCAGCACCTCAACTTCGACGACGTACTGGGCGCCTGCCGGGACTTCCTCGCCTCGCATCCGTCCGAGACGGTCCTGATGCGCGTCAAGCAGGAGTACTCGGAGGAGAGCGCCGAGCGCTTCCGTGCCGTCTTCGACGACTATCTGGACGGACACGGCTGGCGTCCCCTCTTCCAACTGGACGCCGCGCTGCCGGACTTGGGCTCCGCGCGCGGCCGTGTGGTGCTGCTCGGCGACTCCGACGGGCTCCCCGGCGTGCGCTACGGGGACGCGGCGCTCTTCGACATCCAGGACTCCTACATGGAGGAGCCGGGTGCCAAGTACCCGCTGATCGAGGAGCACTTCCGCAAGGCCGTCGCCCAACCGGGCAAGCTCTACGTCAACTTCGTCAGTACGGCGGCACTCCTGCCGCCCCGCTCCAACGCGGACCGCCTCAACCCCCGCGTCCGCGACCTGCTCGACTCAGCCGACAACTCGGGCTGGCACGGTCTGGGCATCGTCCCCATGGACTTCCCGAACGAACACGGCCTCACCGAGGCCCTGTTGCGGCACCAGCCCACCAGAGCCGCCGCCCGCGGGCTCCGGCTCCGGCGTAAGGCCGCTCGGCTCACCTCTGCTTGATCTGCTCGCGCTGCACGTCCAGGTTCAAGAAGCGCGGCTCGCCCGTGCACAGGGCGCGGGCCTGGTCGGCTATCTTCTGCGTCTCCGGCAGCCGGCTGTTCTCCATCGCCTTCTCGTACGAGGGGAATTCGACGATGTCCACGAAGTGAGTCGGGTTCTCACGGTCCTGTCCGTGCATCTCGTGCAGCACGGTCCGCTTGCCCTCCGTGGCCTTCATCCACTCGTCGAAGACGGCTTCCAGCTCGTCCGCGCGCGTCGTCTCGTACTCGATGATCTGGACGAACGTCATGGCTCGGCCTCCCGTCGTCCTGATTCCTGTTGCTGTTCCCGTTCCTGTTCCTGTTCCTGTTCCTGTTCCCGTCACACGCTGAGCGGCACGGGATGGACCTCCCGCACCGGGTGTCCCGCCCGCGCGTGCACCTGCCGTACGGCTTCGGCGGACGGCGCCTCCGACAGGCAGAACACCGTCCCAGAGGCCGGATCGGCCCAGGCCCGCTCGAAGTGCACGTCCTCGGCGTGCTCGGCGGCCAGGTCGGCCCGGTGGATGCTGTCGAGCTGCTCCGCTGTGATGCCGTGCATCCCGTGATGGACGTCTATGAATCTGGGCACAGCCCTCCTCCTCCGGTGGTCGATGAGGACCCCCGCCGACTCCCATGGTGCTACCGGCGGACAAGAACCCCAAACCAGCGCTTATCCCCTATAAACGACGGGCCGCCGAAGGCCCCGTCCGGAACCCTTCACGCCGGTGACAAATACGGCCCCGCACCGTGGCCGCGACCTAGAGTCGTGGAGCCTTCTCCGTCCCAGGGAGCGCTGATGAGAGAGCAGTTGCCACCGGCCGAGGCCGACAGCACCCAGCGGCGCTACGAGGGGGCGCCACTGGGAGCCCTGTCGCGACGACCCGGCAGGATCGTCCTCCCGGCAGTCGTGGCGGCCTCCGCCGCGCTGCTGCTCGGCGGATGCAGCGGCGACTCCGGAACCGCGTCCGTGGCGAAGTCCTCGAAGCCGCCCACGGTCGAGAAGCTCGCGGGGGCGCTGAAGTGCAAGGCCGACATCCAGAAGAAGGTCGAGGACTACCGCCTGGGCGCCTGCAAGGCGGACAAGACGCTGTACACCTTCGTGACCTTCAAGGACAACCACGCCAAGCGTGGCTGGCTGGACTACTCGAAGGACTACGGCGGCACCTACCTCGTCGGCTCCCGCTGGATCGTCGTCACCGACAAGCCCTCGAAGCTGGGACCGATCCAGGCGCAGTACGGCGGAACGGTCGAGCGCGGCAGAGGCCACGGCCACGGCCGCTCCTAGACGCTCCTAGCCGGGCCTGGCGGCCGCCGCGACCGGCGGGGACTCCGCTGCGTCCTCCCGTACGCCGTGCGATGAGGCGTCGTCCGGTACGTCCTGGGGTGGTGCTGCCTCCGGCCGTACGTCCGCCCGCATGTCGGCCGGTACCTCGACGGACTGGCCGCGCAGCGTCCGGGCGATGCGCCAGCCGCCGCAGCCCAGTTGAAGCTGGAGATCCCAGGTTCCCGGCGCCAGCGGGCGGCCGTTGTCGGCCGTGTACGGGTCGACGGTGAACTCGGTCTCGAAGCCCAGCGCGCACAGATCCGGGTTCCGGCGGGCGCCCGGGAGGCGGGACCTCAGCCACCGCGACAGCCGCAGCACACGCGCGGCCCGTGCCACGAGCCCGGACGCGGCGGACTCCTGCTCCGGCAGCGGCCGCTCGGTCACTCGGTGATCGAGCGGCACGCTCAGCACGGTGCCCCCTTCGCGGTGACGGAGCAGGCCGCGGACGTTGCTGCGGCGTACGGCCCTGGTGAAGTCGGCGGCCTCGGCCGCCTCCGGCACCTGTGCGACGCCCGGCGACAGCCGCAGCCGGTAGCGGCCCCCGGCGCGGGAGAAGGCTAGCGGCGCGGCGGGAACGCCCTTGCCCGCCTTGCGGACCAGCCGGGCGGCGCACCTGACCGTGAGCCGTCCGTCGTCCCACCCGGCGGAGCGGACGACGGGCCGCTGGTCGATCCCGGCCTCGAACTCCGCGTGTTCTTCCAGCAGCGCGCGGTCGCCGTGCCGGGCGAGGGCCGCGACGATGCGCAGCCGCGTGGGGAGCACCGCGTCGACCTCCCTCGGTATCCCGGCCGCCAGCGCGCCGACGGCCTCGATCCATTCGGCCCTGCGCGGGGCGGGCTGGTCGAGGAGGCGCTGTCCGCTGACGCGCGCGAGCGCCTTCTTGCCGTACCAGTTCGCCGTCAGCCGGTCGCGGTGCTTGCCGGGGGCGACGCGGGTGCCGGGAGCGTCCAGGATGGCGAGCACTTTCCGGACGCTGTCGATGTACGGGCCCGGCTCGATCGTCCCGTAACTGATGTTGAGATCGTCGCGGCTGTGACGCACCCAGTGGTAGCAGGTGTAGTCGTGCACGGTCGCGACCCGGCCGCTGAGGAGATAGGCGCGCAGGGTGAACATGTGGTCCTCGAGCCGGACTTGGCCCTCGGCGAAGCGCAGCCCGTGCTCCTGGAGGAAGGCGCGCCGGAAGAGCTTGTGCACCGTCATCGAGGCCAGCAGCTCGGTGCCCGAGCGCAAGTCGGCGGCGGCCAGCGGCTTTTCGAAGAGGGCTCGCGGCGCGCGGCGTCCGTGTCCGGCGATGCGGCCTATCACGATGTCGGCTCCGGTCTCCCGCGCCCGCGCGTACGTACGCTCCAGGGCTTCGGGTGCCAGCCAGTCGTCATCGTCGACGAAGTAGACGAACTCGCCCCGCGCGGCGTCCATTCCGACGTTGCGCGGCCTGCCGGGCCAGCCGGAGTTCGCGATGCGGATCACCCGGACCGCCGGTCCGGCTTCCTGGCCTTCCTGGCTTTCCTGGCCTTCCTGACGGGCGATCTCGGATTCCAGGATTCCGACGGTGCCGTCGGTGGAGCCGTCGTCGACGTAGACGACCTCGAAGTCCGACGGGGCCATGGTCTGGGCGAGGAAGGAGCGCAGTCCGGTCAGGACCGTCTCGCCGGTGTCGTGGACGGGAACGACGACGCTCACCTTGATCGGCGCCTGGTAAACCGTGGACGACGTGTTACGCACTGCTGCCTTTCGCGTTGATTGCGTCTCTTTATGCCTGCCCGCAGGCTGCACATCACAAGTGAACGGCGTTCGACCGCCGGAAAATCGCAGTGTGAAACCGCCTCCGCCGCCGGCAGCTCACGGGTCTCCGGCAGAGGTGAGGGGATGCTGTGGCGTGCCTCTCACCGCGCCGGGCGCGGTCCCCGCCGGAAGGACATCGGGCGAGAGCCGGGAGAGACGCGCGCGGTCGGAGACGGCCTCCGCGTGCGTGGCCGGGCATCGCACCCGGGACCGTCAGAACCGGGCGTCAGAACCCCCAACTCCCCCTGGAAGCCCGTACGTTCAAGCCGACGGCGCCGCGCCGGAAACGCAGAACCGGCGCCGGAAACGGGACCGCACGCCGGACCCCGGCCCTGGACCCGGACCAGGGGTCCGAAGCCCCGCGTACGCTCCTGCACCTCAGCCCCGGGGCGGAGCCGAACGCTGCGCCGGCACCGAGTCCGCGCGCGCCAATATGCAGTCGAACTCGACGACCCGCCCCGTGGTCTCCTCACGGGTGACGGGATACATGCCGGTGATCTCGAAGCCCGCCTCCTCGTAGGCGGCGATGGCCTCGATCATGTGCGGGCTCCCCTCGTACAGTTGAAGCACGGCGACCTCCGACTGCATCCCCACGTACTCGCCGATCCGCTCGCCGGCGCCCGCGAAGACCTCCATGTCGAAGCCCTGCGTGTCCATCTTCAGGAACGGCCGCGGGTGCGCCACGCCCTCCATGGCCTCGTCCATGACGGCGTCCAGCCGACGCAGCGAAACCTCCGTGGTGCGGGCGGAGTTGGCGAACCGCTTGTAGCGCTTCTGTCCGTAAGCGCTCGGCTCCAGCAGGGAGTTCATGGTCTTCCAGCCCAGATGCATGGTCTGGACGGATTCGCTCCGGCCCAGCGCGCACGGGTAGACCAGCCAGTCCCGGTCGCGCGCGGCGACCTTGCGCAGCTTGGCCAGCGCATCCGGCACGGGCTCGAAGGAGACGATCCTGCCCCGGTACCCGAAGTCGCGCAGCTGCCTGCCGTACTGGCCCTTGTTGGCGCCGACGTCGAAGACGCAGTTCACCTCGTAGTTGGCGAGAAGGTCGGCGACATGCCGGGCACACAGTCTGCTTGAGGTCGTCTTGTGCAGGCCCCACCCGTCCGCGGCGGTGCCAGACCCCTTGCTGCCGACCGTCCACTCGGTCGCACTCGTCTTCGTGGCGGTGTAGCCGCCGCGCCTTGAGACGACCGCGGCACCCGGGCCGAGGTCGAGTACCTGCACGCCCATCCGGGGCAGTGCGCCGAGCACCCTTCTGAACATCGTCGCCATGTGGCGAGGCTATCCGCGGGGCTTCCGCCCATGTCAAACAGAGGGACTCAGCGGCCGGACGCCCCGACCCCGGCTAGATATGAGGCTCGGGCTCCCCGGACGTCACCTCGCGAAGGGACAACGACCCGTCCGTGAGCCCGTGTACGAGGTCGCTCAGCCGCATGCGGCGCTCGGCGGCGTGGTCGCGCAGCAGCTCCCCGGCCTCGCTGACGGATATGTCCGCGGCCTGGGCGACCATGCCCTTGGCGACCTCCAGGCTCACCTTGGCGGAGATCACGCTCTGCATGCGCGTGAGGACGTCCTCGGGCCTGGCCGGCTCGACCGACCAGTGCATCAGCGCCACCGCGGAGATGTCCGCGAACGCCTGGGCCAGCTGCTGATCGGCGACGTCGAGGGTGCCCGGGTCCGTACGGAAGAGGTTGACGGCTCCCAGCACGCGCCCCTGGAGCTGGAGCGGCACCGTGTGCAGCGACCGGTATCCGTACTCCAGCGCATGCGGCACGAGACCCGGCCAGCGCCCCGCCTCCTCAGAGAGGTCGGCCACCGTGAGCGGGCTGCCGGTCCGGTAGCAGTCCATGCAGGGCCCGGCATCGGTCTGAAGCTGGAGCATCTCCAGAACACCCGCCTCCTCGCCGGAGATCGCCATGATCCGCAGCTGCCCGCGGCCGTCGTCGAGCATGACCCCGGCCGCGGTGACATCCAGCAGACCGACGCACTGGCGCACGAGGTTCTGGAAGAGGCTCAGCGGGTCGAACTCGGCGGCGAAGGTGTCCGACAACGCAACGAAGGCCCTGCTCACCTGCTGTTCGCGGTTCATCTTTGCCTCCTGCCCGCCTGGGCGGGGCGAATAGGGCTCAGTCGTCGCCATCGAAACCGTCACCCACGCGTTCCACGACGTCCTTGGCAACCTGAGTGATCGTGCGGCCCTGCGAGAAGGCGCGACCCCGAAGGCGTGAGAGTGCCTCGGCGGCGCTTACGCCGAGCTGCACCATCAGCATGCCGGTCGCCTGATAGATCTCCTCGCGATTGGCTTCGGCCCCTGTCAACCACGGTACGCCTCCGTCCTCCCTGGTGGGATGGCGGTCGGGGAGCGCCAGCACCGACAGCGTCAGGGCGTCGGCGATGTAGAGGGCCGTGCGTACGTCGCGCTCCCCCAGCGGACCGGCACGCTGCCGGTACAGGTCGAGCGATCCGACGGCGGTGCCCGCCAGCGCCAGCGGAAACGAGAAGACCGCCTCGGCTCCCGCCTCCAGCGCCTGCGGCACGAAGAGCGGCCAGCGACGGGCGTCCGCGGAGGCGGTGAGATCCGGCGCGAAGACGGGGGCGACCAAGGTGCCCGCCTCGATGCACGGTCCGTCCCCCAAGGTGTCCTGGACCTCCGCGAGGTGAGCTGAGACGCGGTCGCTCGCGCACAGGGTGACGCGTATGCCCTTCTGGCTCTTCATCGAGATCGAGGCACCGGTGGCGGGCAGAAGCCGTACGCACGCCTCACACAGCCGCTCCGGGACCGAGTCCGGCGCGACTCCGCGGGCCGCGAGCGCGAGCTCCTCGGGGATCCGCTCCCAGTCCGCGTCGTCCCCAGGGGCGGGCTCGCCCGGTCCGTTCCGGCGTCCGTCCACGGGCTTCTCTTCGCTCCTGTCGTCATCCGCCTGCACCGCCCACCTCCCCCTACGCCGCGTCCCGGAACGTCGCCCGGCACGCGGGTCGGTCGCGTCGCGATGCGTCGGATCAGGTTACCGGCCCTCCCGTACGCCTCAGGACCGGTTCCCCATACCGCAGCGGAGGGCAGAGGCACAAGACCACGCAACACGTGTGGGTGATTCCGAAACAGCGGGTACCTGACGACTTGGACGGGACGGGGCCGGTGCGCAGCCGTCCGTCCCAGCCCGTGGGCGGATGCCGAAGCGCCCCTCTCCCCGGCACCGGAAATCCGGCCGGCTTCCCCCGGTGACGCGTGGGTGGATCATCGGAAACGAGGGCGAGTGGCGGGATACCACGGCAGACCGGTCGGAGGTGAGAACGGTGGACATCGGCGGCGAACGAGGCGGCCTCGACCCTGACGAGCCCGATGAGCGCCTGGATCCACCGGACGAACAGGACATCCGATGGGACGGCTTCGTCGCCGAGATGACGGCCGAGGCTCCGAGCGAGCTCGCACTCGGCGTGCCACGGCAGCTGTGCGAGGCCTGTGTCCGGCTTCTTCCCGTGACCGGCGGGTCCCTGTCGCTGGCGGACGGCGCGGGCCGTACGCGAGTGACCCTGTGCGCCACCGACGAGGTCGCGGCGAGGCTGGCGGAGATCCAGTACACGCTGGGCGAGGGGCCGTGCCGCTATGCCAGCGAGATGAGGGCCCCGGTCTCGGCGGTCGACCTGACGGGCGGCAGGGACGCGCGGCGGTGGCCGGTTTTCGCGCACCAGGCCGTGGAGGCGGGGGCCGGCTCGGCCTTCTCGTTCCCCATGAGCCAGAGCGGCAGCGTGCTGGGCACCGTCGACCTGTACAACACGGGTCCGAGCAGCCTCGGGGAGGCCGACATCCGGCTCGGTCTGCGCGCTGCCGACGCCGTCGCGATGGTGCTCGCGGCCGTTCATCACGGCCAGGGGGACGAGACACAGCCCGGAGTAGGCTGGTGGACGCAGGCCGAGGCCAATCACGAAGAGGTCTATCAAGCCACCGGGATGCTGATGGTGCGCCTCGGCGTGAGTGCCGACGAGGCGATGGCAAGGCTGCGGGCCCGCGCGTTCGTCCTCAACAGGACGATCACCGATGTGGCGAAGGACGTCACCAACCGCAGGGACGACCCCCGCAGCGGGGACTAGTCAGTGGCCGATTCTCATGCCGACAGGAGGCGCCCGCGTGAGCCGTGAGCGAAAGGTCAGCAGAGCCTTCGTCACATTGGCGGACACACTCGCCGAGGACTTCGACCCCCTATCGCTCTTCCAGCGTCTCGTCGACCACTGCACCGCGCTGCTGGACGTCGCGGCGGCCGGCGTGATGATGCGTGACGCCCGCGGCGGACTGCGGACGGCGGCCGCCTCCAGCGAAGAGGCCGCGTTCCTCGAGGTGTTGCAGCTCCAGCACGGCTCCGGCCCCTGTGTGGACTCCTACTACCAGCGTCGCCGGCTCAGCGTTCCGAACCTCTCCGCCGAGCGGGCGCGCTGGCCGCTGGTCGTGCCGGCCGCGATCGACGCGGGCTTCTCCGCGATGCACACGGTGCCGCTGCGGCTGCACGAGCACGTCGTGGGCGCGGTCAACCTGTTCCGTACCGAACGGGGCGCGCTGTCCCCGGAGGACCAGTGCCTCGCGCAGGACCTGTCCGACGCCACGATGCTCGCCCTCATGCAGTGGTCGGCGGAGCCGGCCCGGCCGGGCGAGATCCTCACGCGGCTCCAGAGCGTCATCGCGGCGAAGAGCAACCTGGAGATCGCGAAGGGGATGATCGTCGAACACGGCGGCGTCACCTTCGCCGACGCGGCGCACATGCTGCGCGCGTACGCGGAGGGACATCACGTCAAGCTGATCGACACCGTCCGCGCCCTCGTCAACCACGAGCTCGCCCCTTCCGCGATCGTGGGCAGCCTGGACAGCCAGGCGCAGTGAACCGGGCCCCGAGACGGCGCACGGCGAGGCAGAGCAGCACGGCCGCGCCCGTACGGAAGAGGAGCCGGGTCCGCATCCGGGGCGACAGCGGCCCGGATGCCATGAGCGACGCGGGCGCCGCGTGCGGCGCCTCCCGTGCCGCCTGGTGATCCGCGACTCCACGGACCCGGCCCGCCCCGCGGCGGACGTCTGACGGGTCTGCGCGCAACGGGCCTGCGCACAAAGGGAGTCGGGGAGCCCGGCTTCCGAACTCGCAGCAAGCGCGGGGACCGCCGAACAACCGGCTGGAGAGACCGGCGAGCAGACAGATGCTGTCGCGCCCATTGACATCCGGAGGCGGCAGGAGTTGGCTTCCGCGCAACATGTTAACGATAACACCCGCACGTGAGGGGCCAGTCCCATGCACGGACGCCGTCACAGCACGACCCCGGGCGCCACCCCGAGGGGCACTCTGAACCGCCGAGGTCTCCTCGCGGCAGCCGGGGCCGCCGCTCTCACCTCCGCCTGCGGAACCGCCGCGGGCCAGCCTCCCGGCGAGGTCGCACTCCACGGCGACAACGCCGCGTGGGACAAGCCGATCGCCGCCGCGGGCCGCCAGATGAAGTCGCTCGCGGGCATCGAACTCGTCCCGCTGGTCGTACCGTCGCTCGAGTCGTTCGAGCAGATCGTCAAGTCCTCGCTGCGTACGAGCAAGACGCCGGACATGCTCAAGTACTGGTCGGGGTACCGGCTTCAGGATCTGGCGCGCACCGGCGGGATCATCGAGATGACCGGCCAGTGGAAGAGGGCCGCCGCGCGCGGCTGGGTCTATCCGGAGCTGCGCAGCGCCTTCACGTACAAGGACCGCGTGTGGGCCCTGCCGATGAACCTGGCCTACTGGGTCTTCTTCTACAACACGAAGGTCTTCGCCGAGCACGGCCTCGAAGCCCCCCGTACCTGGGACGACTTCCTCGCGGCCTGCAAGCGCCTCAAGAGCGCCGGGATCACGCCGCTGCACGCCACGACCGACGGCCGCTGGCCGGCCTTCATCTGGTTCATGGAGGTCCTGGTCCGCCAAGACCCGCGCTTCTACCAGGACTTGATGAACGGGCGCGGGAGCTACACCGACCCGCGCGCGGTGCGGGCGATGCGCACCATCGTCTCGTTCTTCGACAAGGACTGGTTCACGCCCATGGACATGAGCCATGAGGACGCGGCCGCCGGCGTGGTGCACGGCAAGGTCGGGATGATGCCCGGCGGCACCTTCCTCACGCCCAGCCTGCAAGCCGCGGGCGGCAAGCCGGGCGGCGACGTGGACGCGTTCGTACTGCCCATGGCCGACGAGCGTGCCCGGCCCAGCATGGTCTTCGAATCGAGCGCGCTGGTGTGCACGAGCAAGGGGCCGGACCGCGAGGAGGCCGTCAAGGCGGCGGGCCAGTGGCTGCACCCGCGGGTGTCCGAGGCGTTCTCGCACACCCTTCAGGACGGCTGCCCCAACCCCCTTGTGAAACCGGCCAATCCGATGGTCGAGGGCATCGCCCGCACCGCGCGCCAGAAGCGGCTGTGGATGCTCAACCGCTTCTGGGAGCAGGGCCCGCCGGAGCTGGTGGAGTCGACGGTCGACGATCTGGCGGGCTTCCTGCTCGACCCGTCCTCCTACCGGAAGGTGCTCAGCACGATGCAGGAACGCGCGGACGAGGCGTGGCAGGTGTGGAGGGAGGCGGAGAAGGTATGAGCGAGACGCTGAGCACTGCCGGGACGCTGCGGGTCAGGCGGCGCATTCCCACACGGACACCCGGGCAGGCCTCCGGCACGGCGCCGGGGCGGCGCAGGCTGGGCAGCCCCGCCGGGTCGCTGGTGTGGGCCGCCCCCGCGCTGGCCTTCGTGGGAATCCTGCTGGTCTATCCGTTCTTCCGCAGCGTCTACGGCAGCCTCTTCGAGGACAACGGCTTCACCAGCGAGTTCGTCGGGCTCGACAACTACGTCCGGCTGGCGGAGGACCCGATCCTGGGCCGCTCGCTGATCAACACCGTGATGTGGGTCGCGGGGACGCTGCTGCTTCCCGTGGCGGTCGGGCTGCTGATCGCGGTCGCCACGCACCGGATGCGGCTGGGGAATCTGGCGCAGCTGGTGATCGTCCTGCCGTACGCGATATCCGGGGCGTCGACGGCCGTGCTGTGGAAGTTCATGCTGACCTCGGACGGCGCCGTCAACCAGGTGCTCGGCGCGGTCGGTCTGGGCTCGCTGGCGCAGCCGTGGCTACTGGAGTGGCCGCAGAACACCGTGTCGCTGATCATCGCCGGCACCTGGCAGGCGACGGGCATCAACGTGGTGCTCTTCACCATCGGGCTGCGGGCCATCCCGCGCGACATCGTCGAGGCCGCGCACCTGGACGGCGTGAGCGGCTGGAGCATGTTCCGGCACATCACGCTGCCGCAGCTGCGGGCCATGACGGTGGTGGTCGTCGGCATGGCCATCGTCAACTCCCTGAAGGCGTTCGACCTGATCTGGGTGCTCACGCAGGGCGGCCCGTCGCGGTCCTCCGAGACGCTGGCGCTGACGATGTACCGCGAGGCCTTCCGGCTCTTCCACGTCGGCTACGGCTCGGCCGTGGCCCTGGTTCTGTCCGTCATCGTCGTCGCCGCGTCCTGGCTGTATCTGCGCCGCCAGATGCCCGGCGGCGACCGGGACTGAGGAGGCACGGACCATGGGACGTGCGCTGCGCAACATCTTCGTCGCCGGATGCGTGCTGCTCTGGCTGATCCCGCTCTATCTGCTGATCGTCAACTCCCTGACCGCCGCGGGCGGTTACACCGGCACGCCGGACTGGGTTCCGCAGGGCTTCGCCATATTCGACAACCTGCACATCGCGTGGAGCGAGGCCGGCATCGGGCCGAGCTTCCTCGTCTCGCTGCTGTACTCGGTGGTGTGCGGGGCGGTGGCCGTGCTGGTCGCCGCGATGGCGGCCTTCGCCGTCGTCGTACTGCCGGTTCCCAGGCCCGCGTTCTGGTTCTGGCTGATCTACTCCGGGACGCTCTTCCCGTTGCAGATGTTCCTCGCGCCGCTGTTCGGGCTGTACGCGGACGCCAACCTCTACGACACGCGGCTCGGGCTGATGCTCGTGTACGCGGCGTGGGCGGTGCCGTTCGCCTTCTTCCTCATCCGCAACCAGATGACGACCATGCCGCCGGAGGTCACCGAGGCGGCGATGCTGGACGGCGCGTCCTTCCGCCGGATCTTCTGGCGCATCCACGTGCCGCTGATGAGCTCCGGTCTGGGAGCGGCGTTCATCTTCCAGTTCACCGCCGTCTGGAACGACCTGCTGCTCGGCATCACGCTCAGCCGCAGCCCCGAGGTGCAGCCGGTGATGGCGGCTCTGACGACGCTCAACTCCGCGTACGGCTCCTCCGGTCCGCCCGTGATCCTCGCCGGGGCGCTGATCGTCTCGGTGCCCACCCTGCTCGTCTTCCTTCTCTTCCGCGGTCTCTTCCTCCGCGGAGTCACCGCCATCGCACGATGAAAGCGAGTGCCGCATGACGACCCGTGCCCTCGTACGGACGAACGACTGGGACCACGAGAGGATCCACGACAGCCTACGCGAGTCCGTGGTCTCGGCGGAGGGCCGGCTGGCGGACAGCCGGGTGCGGCTGGTCCAGGAGCCGCTGCTGCGCCGCGCCTCCGGCGGCGGACTGCTCCAGTCGCTGCGCGTCGAGGCGGCCGAAGGAGCCGCCGTGCCACGGGAGTTGGCGGTGCGCACCGGATCGGGCGCGGCGCTGCCCGTCGAACGCCGGCCCGGGCCCGCGGGTTCGGTGCGGCTGCTGGTGCCGGCCGTCGGCTCCGCGCAGCAGGTCACCGTCTCGGTGCCCGGCCGTGACGGCGAGAGCGTCGCGGTGACGCTGACGCCGCAGCGCCGGTGGACCGTCCATCTGGTGCACCACTCGCACCTGGACATCGGATACACCGATCCGCAGGGCCGGGTGCTGGCCGAGCATCTGTCCTACCTGGACTCGTGCCTGGAGCTGACGCGGGCGACCGACGAGTGGCCCGCCGACTCGCAGTTCCGCTGGTGCGTGGAGTCGCTGTGGTCCTTCCAGCAGTGGGCCGCGGCCCGGCCCGCGGAGCAGGTGGCAGAGTTCGTACGCCGGGTACGGCAGGGACGCATCGAGCTGACGGCGATGCCCTTCAACCTGCACACCGAGACCTGCTCCACCGACGAACTCCACGAACTGCTGCGCACCGCGCGGCAGGTGAGCGACGAGCACGGTCTGACGCTCACCTCGGCCATGCAGACGGACGTGCCGGGCTCGGTCGTGGGACTCGTCGACGCGCTCGCCTCGGCGGGCGTGAAGTACCTGTCGGTGGCCCACAATTGGGCGGGCCGCTCCGTGCCGCACCTCGTGGGCGGCGACAAGCTGCCCCGGCTCTTCCGCTGGGCGGCCCCCAGCGGAAACAGCCTGCTGGTGTGGGTGACGGACACCCCGCACGGACTCGCGTACATGGAAGGCCCGCTGCTCGGCTTCGACACCGACTACGGTCGCGTCGACGATCTGCTGCCCGCCTATCTGACGGCGCTGGCGACGCGCCCCTATCCGTATCCGGGCGGCGTCTTCGGCTGGAGCATGGACCAGGAGAGGACCGAGCGCGAGCCCTACCCGTGGGACGTCCTCCACCTGCGCGTACAGGGCAAGTTCGGGGACAACGCGCCGCCGCGCCGCATCATCGCCGACACCGTCCGGCGCTGGAACGAGACGTGGGCCTACCCGCAGCTGCGGCTCTCGCGCAACGAGGACTTCTTCACCGACGCCGAGGCCCGCCTCGGCGATCAGATCCGCACCTTCGAGGGCGACTGGACGGACTGGTGGGTCGACGGCGTCGGCTCCGGCGCCCATCCCCTGTCGATGGCCCGCACCGCCCAGTCCACCGCCGCCGACGCCCAGACCATCGGCACGTTCGCCGGAATCCTCGGCGCGGACGGGGCAGTCGAGGAGACCGCCGGAGCGGCCGGCGTCTACGAGGCGGTCTCCCTCTTCGACGAGCACACCTGGGGCGCGGCCGACCCGTGGACGCACGGCCACGAGCACATGCACTCCGGCGAGCAGCAGTGGCACTGGAAGTACGGGCAGGCGCTGCGCGCCCACGACGACTCCCGGACGCTGCTGGACCGCGCGACGGCGCGACTCGGGCAGCGGCTGGCCGCCGCGGAGGGTGCGGCGGCCTCGTACCACGTGGTCAACACCTGCTCGTGGCCCCGTACGGAGGTCGCGGAGATCTTCCTGCCGGAGAGCAGCGTCGGCCTCGGCACGTCCGTGGAGGTGCACGACGCCCGGACGGGCGGCCGCCTCGACCACGAGGAGCGGGCCCAGGCCAACCCCGAACACCGGGACGCTGGACGCTTCTTGCGCGTGCGCGTGGACGACGTGCCGCCGGCGGGGTCGGTGCGCCTGGACATCCTCGCGGCGTCGGAGGAGACCGGGAGTCCGCGTGTGGCTCCCCCGTGGAATCCGACCGGCGGTCCCGAGAAGCACGACCCGGGCGAGAGCGCGGCGCGGGCACTGGCCCACGCTGACCCTGCGCTGCTGGAGAACGAGCACCTCGCGGTGCGGGTCGACCTGGCCCGCGCCTGCGTCTCGTCCGTCGTCGACAAGGCGACCGGGCGGGAGCTGGTGCGCGCGGACGCGATCGTCGGGTTCAACGGCTACGTCCACGACAGCTACACCACCGCGGGCGGCTTCAACCACAACTCCAGCCGCACCACGGCCTCCGACCGGCTGGAGCACCTGGGCGCACGCGTGGTGGCGCCGCCCGCGGCGCTGATCGCCCGCACGTCCACGGCCACCGCGGAGTCCGTCACGTACGAGACGCGGCCCGGCGGTGCGCGCCGGGTGCGCACGACGCTGACGCTGCCGCGCGGCATCGCGAGGCTCGACATCGACAACCGCGTCGACAAGGACGCCACGCTCGGCAAGGAGAGCGCCTACTTCGCGTTCCCCTTCGCCTTCGACGATCCCGAGGTACGGATGGAGGCGTCCGGCGGCGTCACCGGCAGCGGCCTTCCCGTCGTGCCCGGCTCGGCTCTCCACATGCGGGCCGTGCGCCGCTGGATCACGCTCGCCGAGGACGACTTCACCGTCGCGTGGGCCACGCAGGACGCGCCGCTGGTGCAGTTCGGCAACATCGCCCTGCCGTACGCGCCGTTCCCGCGCACGCTGGAGCACGACGAGCCCGCCACGGTCTTCTCGTGGATCCACAACAACCTGTGGGACACCAACTTCCCCAGCGAGCAGGGCTTCGACTTCGGCTTCCGCTACAGCGTCGCGTGCGGTTCCGGTCAGACGGCGACGGGGATCGGCCCGCGCACGGCGGCATCGGGCAGCCGCCCGCTGCACGCGGTGCGGGCACGGGGCGGCTCCGCGGACGGTGGCTCCGCGGACGCGGACGGCGCGGACGCTGGAGCCCCGCTGCGGGACTCGCTCGCCTTCGCCGAACTCGGCGACCCGCGCGTGCGCCTCGTCGGCGCGACCACTCCCGGCCCCGGCGACGCCGTACTGCTGCGGTTGCAGTCCTTCGCGGAGGAGTCGCTGACGTGCCCGGTGCGGGCGCTCTTCCCCGCGACGGCCGCCCACAGCGCCGACTACCTCGGCCGCCCCGTGAGCCCGCTCCCCCTGACCGGCGGCGGAACCCGCGTGGACATCCCGCCACTGAGCACGGCGGCGGTGCTCCTCGAACGTCCGTGACGCCGGCGCCCCGCGCCGACCCCTGTTTCCGTCCCCGAAGGAGAACGTGTGTACCGGCTCGACCCGCGATACGCCCCCGCGCCGCAGGCCCGCCTCGCCGCCGGGTGGCGGGCCGTATCCGCGGAACTGGCCGCCGGACTGCCGCGCGAACCGGCGGTCGTGGCGGTGGACGGGCCGCCCGCGGCGGACTGGGAGACGCTTCGGCACCGGCTGGCGGAGCACCTCTCCGCCCACGGCACCGCGGTACGGGTGCTCGACGTGCGCGGGCACTACGCACCGGCGGAGGTCGTGGCGCGGCGCACCGTGCGGCCCGAGGACGACGCCGACCCGTACTACTGCAAGCTCGCGGACAACCCGCTCCGGGACCTGTTCGGCGCCGTCCCGGACCCGGCCGCACCGCCGGAGGGCGTGCTGCTCGTCTGCGGGCCGGGCGCCGCCGTGGCCGACCACGACGTGCTGTGGTACGCGGACGTGCCCAAGCGCCACGCGGAGGCCGCCGTCGCGGCGGGCACCGGCTCCAACCTCGGACTGCCGGGCGCGCGCGGCGAGTTGCGCCGGCTGTTCTACGTCGACTGGCCCATGCTCGACCGGCACCGGGACGCCCTGGCGCCGCGCGTCGACGCCTGGCTCGACGTGCAGGAGCCCGAACACCCCGTGTTCCTCGACGGGGACGGGCTGCGCGCGACCCTGGCGTCGATGGCCCGGCTGCCCGTGCGCACCCGGCCGTACTTCAACTCCACGCCCTGGGGAGGGCATTGGGCCCAGCGAACGCTCGGCTTCAATCCCGGCGCACGCAACACCGCCCTGGGCTACGAGCTGATCGCCCCCGAGTCCGGCGTCCTCATCGGCGACGGGCCGAGGGCACAGGCCGAGATCCCGTTCCAACTGCTGTGCGTTCTGCATCCGTTGGAGATGCTCGGCGGCGACGTGCACGCGCGGTACGGCACGTCGTTCCCCATCCGCTTCGACTATCTGGACACCGTCGGCGGCGGCGACCTCTCGCTGCACTGCCACCCCCAGGAGCGGTACATGCGGGAGCGCTTCGGCTGGCACTACACGCAGCACGAGACGTACTACATGACCGTCGGCAGCCCTCGCACCCGCGTCTTCCTCGGCCTGCGGCAGGACGCCGACGTCGCGCTGTTCCGCAAGCAGATCGAGGACGCCGTCTCCGAGGGCACGCCGATGAGTCCGGAGGACCACGTGCTGACCTTCCCGGCCGAGCAGGGGCGGCTGTTCATGATCCCCGCGGGCACGCCGCATGCGAGCGGCTCCGGCAACCTCGTACTGGAGATCAGCGCCACCCCGTACCTCTACAGCCTCCGCTTCTACGACTGGCTGCGTCCGGACGCCGACGGCAACCCCCGTCCGCTCCCCTACGAGCACGGCCTGGCCAACCTCGACACGCGGCGCCGAGGCGAGGACGTCGTCCGCGACCTGGTGCCGCGGCCGCGCACCCTGCGTGCCGGCGACGGCTGGCGCGAGGAGGTGCTCGGCGCGCTGGAGGAGATGTTCTACGAGGTGCGGCGCGTGATACTCGACGGCAGCACGGCGGCCGAGGACGACACCGAGGGCCGCTTCCACGTGCTGAACGTCGTCGAGGGCGAGGGAGTGACCGTGGAGACCTCGTCCGGCCACCGGCACCGGCTCGCCCACGCGGAGACCCTGACCGTGCCCGCGGCGGTCGGCCCCTACCGGCTGCACCCGGCGGGCGGCGGACCGGCCAAGGTCGTCAAGGCCCTCGTACGCCCGGAGGACGCGCCGTGAGAGCCGTCCTGGAGATCGGCGGCACCCATGTGACGGCGGCGATGGCCGACCCCGGCGGCGCCGAGGTCACCGCGCGCGTCAGCAGGCGGATCGAGGCGCAGGGCAGCGCGGAGGACATCCTGGGCAGCGTCGTCTCCTGCGCCGCCGGTCTTCCCGCGCCGCCCGGCGCCGTATGGGGCGTGGCCGTGCCCGGTCCGTTCGACTACGCCCGCGGCATCGGACTCTTCGAGGGCGTCGGCAAGTTCGACAGCCTGCGCGGCGTCGACGTACGGGCGGCGCTGCTGAACGGACTTCCCCGCCGGCCCGCCGACCTGGTCTTCCTCAACGACGCCCACGCCTTCCTGCTCGGGGAATGGCACGCGGGCGCGGCGCGGGGCCACGAGCGCTGCGCCGGAATCACGCTCGGCACGGGCGTCGGATCGGCCTTTCTCGCGGACGGCTCCCCGCAGACCGGCGGACCCGGCGTGCCGCCCCAAGGCCGCGCCGATCTGCTCCAGTTGGACGGACGGCCGCTGGAGGAGACCGTCTCCCGCCGCGCGATCCGCGAACGGTACGGCGACGGACGGCTCGACGTGGCCGCCATCGCCTCACGCGCACGCACCGGCGACGAGCGGGCCCGTACCGTCCTCGACGAGGCGTTCACCGCCCTGGGCGGCGTGCTGGCACCGTACTTGGCCTCCTTCGGTGCCTCGGTGCTCGTCGTCGGCGGTTCCATGACAGGCTCATGGGACCTGATCGGCCCGGCGCTCCGCGCCGGACTGGGAGATACTCCGGTCACGGTGAGGACGAGCCGCCTCACCGGGGACGCCGCGCTCGTCGGAGCGGCCTTCGCGGCGGCGGCGAGGTGAGGCCGAGATGAGAGGCCGAGGTGAGAGGGGGCACGGCCGGCATGGCGGACGGGAGAGCGGCGAAGGGCGGTAAGCCGACGCTGCGCGACGTCGCCGAGCAGGCGGGCGTCAGCTCCATGACGGCCTCACGTGTGCTGCGCGGCGACCCGCGCGCGACCCAGGCGACCCGCGAGCGCGTACGGGCGGCCGCCGACGAACTCGGCTACATGCCCAACCACTTGGCCCGCAGTCTCCGCCTCGGCAAGGGCACGGGCCTCGTCGGTCTCCTCGTCACCAACCTCGCCAACCCCTTCTACTCGCAGCTCGCGCTGGGCGTCGACTCGGTGCTCGCGCCGCACGGGCTGAAGACCGTCATCGCCAACACCAAGCAGGACCCGGTCAGCGAGCGCGAACTCGTGGCCGACCTCGTCGCGCGTCGCGTCGACGGCATCGTCGCGGTTCCCGCCTCCGGCGACCAGCGCCATCTGGCCGCGGCGGCGGAGGGCGGGGTGCCCGTCGTCCTCGCGAGCCGCCCGCCCGAGGGGTTCGAGGCCGACTGCGTCCTCGTGGACGACTTCGGCGGTGCGCGCAGCGCCACCGAGGATCTGCTCGCCCAGGGCCACCGCACGATCGGCTTCGTCGGCTCGCCCACGACCGTCTACACCGGCACCCAGCGCCTCAAGGGCTTCACCGACGCCCTCGACGCCGCGGGGCTTCCCGTCGACGAGCGCTACGTACGGCAGGGGCAGAAGACCACCGGCGAGGCGACCCTGGCCGCGCAGGAACTCCTCTCGCTGCCCGATCCGCCCACCGCCCTGTTCTGCTCCAACAACCGCAACACCATCGGCGCCTACCACGCCATCCGCGCCGCGGGCCGCTCCACCGCCCTCACCGGATTCGACGACTTCGAACTCGCCGACGCCCTGGGGCTTCCCCTCACCGTCGTCGCCTACGACACCGACCAACTCGGCCGCCGCTCCGCGGAGTTGCTCGTCTCCCGCATACGGCCCGCCGACCAGCCGCCGTCCGGCGAGCCGAGACCGCCCCGCCGGATCACGGTCCCGACCTCGCTCATCACGTACAACCCGGCGGGCAAGCAGGCGCTTTGAGCAGGGTGGCGGAATCCGCCTGCGGAAGAACCACGTGCGCACGCCCGCGCCCCGCGAAACCATGAGGCATGCGACCGGACGCCTGGCATGTCACCGAAGACGCCGACGACTTCCTTCTCCGGGCCGGAGACTTCCTGCGCTCACGGCCCGCCCCGCACACCGTGCACCTGACGGTGGCCGCGAAGCTCCGCACGCGCGGGGCGGAGCCATACGGGGCCGAAGCCACCCTCCTCGGACGGCTGGAGTCGGGGGGCCAGATCCGCGCCGTCTTCCACCGCATGCCGTCCCGCGGCCTGAGCATCACCCCGCTCTCCGCCGAGGAGGCCGACGCCCTCGCCGCCCGGCTGGCCGCCCTCGGGCACTCCCTTCCCTACGTCAGCGCGGACCACGGCACCGCCACCGCATTCGCCGGGGCATGGCAGCGGCACACGGGCGCGACTCCGGAATTCGGCAAGCGGATCCGTCTGTACCGTCTGGGCACGCTCACCCCGCCGGACCCGCTCCCGGAGGGCCGGGGCCGCCGCGCCGGCGAGCAGCAGCATGAACAACTCGTGAGCTGGTGCGGGGAGTTCACCGAGTCCGTCGGCGAAGTCCCCGCCGTGGACGCCGCGTCGTGGGGCGCCTCGCGCTTCGCCGACAAGCACTTCACCTTCTGGGAGACCCCGGACGGCACGCCCGTCTCCATGGCGGGCTCGACGTCGATGACCGGCGGCATGGTCCGGGTGGACCCCGTCTACACCCCGGCCCGCCTCCGGGGCCGCGGCTACGCCGGCGCCGTGACGGCCGAGGTGAGCAGGGCCGCGCTGGCCGCGGGCGCGACGGACGTCGTGCTCTTCGCGGACCCCGCCAACCCCACCAGCAACGCCGTCTACCGGCGCATCGGCTACGTCCCGGTCAGCGACTGGGCGACGTATGACTTCTCAAGTGCCGCACCGGAGGCGGACTGAGAACCCCGCCGCCCGGCAGGGGCTCTCACCCCCGCTCCACCGTCACCCGTGGCGGGCTCTCCAACCCGTCCGCCACCGCCGTCCACTCGTCGATGAACGGCCCGTAAGCGGTCTTGATGCGGGCGCCGACGGGGAGTTCGGGGCACTCGTTCTCCCCGTTGGTTCCCCAGTTGACCCAGCCCGACTGCCGCCGCTGGACGATCTGGAAGGCACCGGAAGGCCGCGAGGTCTGCCAGATCATCGCCTGTCCGCGACCGGGGTGGTACTCGACGGTCTTGTCCGAGGCTCCGGCGAAGATCGTCTCGTCCGGCACCGCGGAGACCTCGACGCCCCCGCGCGCGAAGATCCACGGGCGGTCGCCGAGGTCGGCCCGTATGTGCGACGACTTCATCACGCGGCGAAGGTGCTCCGCGAGGTCGATGTCCGGCAGCGCCCCCTCCCACGTGCTCAACAGCCGCCAGTACAGGTCCCAGTGGGCCGAGTCGAGACCGTCGGTGAGCAGCGCCTTGAAGGTCCGGAACTTCTCGCTGCGATCTGTCTCGGACTCCAGCAGGCTGGAGACGGTGGACTTGAGCTCTTGGGCGTACGGGTCGCCGGCGCGGTACCGCGTCCCGTCGTAGGCCTCGAAGCGGGTGAAGACGATGTCGCCGACGCCGCTTTCGAACTCGTCGCCCACCGTGATCTTGTCGGTGACGGAGCGCCCGTTGATCACGGTCTGGAAGTCGTCGACGCGGTAGGTGCGGGTGAAGTACGGCGTGCCGTGGGTGAAGATCCAGTCGACGGAGAAGCGCTTCCCGCGCAGCTCTTCGAGGAGTCCGTCGGGGACGGTGCCGTGCATCCGGTAGTGGTGCAGGACCGGCCCCTCTTCGACGGCCTCGATGTCGACGGTCGTGTGTTCCGGCGGGTTGACGAGCCCGTTCTCCGGGGTGAAGAACGGACCATAGAAGCCTCCGATGGCGTTGTTGCCGGACGGGAGGAGGTCCACGCCTTCCGCCGTGGCGCTGAAGTGGCGGAGTCCCCATTTCGAGTCGCCGGTTCCCCGGGCCGTCCCGGTGCACATCTCCAGGTCGAAGTAGCCGGTGTCCAGGCGGACGAACGCGTCGGCCTCGCGGGGCTCGCGCCTGCGGATGCCCTCGACGGTGCCGGACGCCGGTCCGATCAGGGTGAGTTCGGCCCGCTCCTCGAAGGAGACGACGGCGGCGAAGGTCGTGCGCCCCCGCGCGGCACCATGGGCCAGCCGCTGGCAGTGCACGTGCTCTCCCGCGTCGGTGCGGGCGATCCACAGGTCGCCGTCCAGCGCGGCGTCGACGGTGAACCGCACGGGCTCGGCGACCCGGCGACCGGGCAGGGGGTCGGTGATGACGACGGTGGGCAGGGCCACTGTCGCTCCTCTCGTTGCGTGGGAGGGGGACAGGAGACAGGGCCGGGTCAGCTCTCGGGCCGGTCGTGCGCGGTGGCCGCGGCAGGGATGCGCCGGCGCCGCAGCCGTACGGGGCGCCTCTTCAGGCTGTCGATGGCGACGGCGAGGATGATGACGACGCCCTTGACCAGGAGCTGGGTGAAGAACGGGACGTCCATGAGGATCAGCCCGGTGCTCAGCACGCCGAGGATGACGGACCCGATCAGCGTGCCGAGGATCCGTCCGCGTCCGCCCATGAGACTGGTGCCGCCCAGGACCGCCGCCGCGATGGCGTCCAGCTCGTAACCGGTGCCGGCCGTGGGCTGGGCCGAGACCACGCGGGCGGCGAAGATGACGCCGGCGAGTCCGGCGCAGGCACCGGCGATGGCGTAGACCGAGGTGATGACGCGGCGCACGTCGATTCCGGCGAGGCGAGCCGCTTCGGCGTTGCCGCCGACGGCGTAGATGTGCTTGCCGTAGCGCGTTCGCTCGAGGACGAACCAGGCGACGAGATAGACGACTCCCATGATGACGACGGGCACGGGTATCCCCGCCATGTAACCGTTGCCGACGTCCCGGAAGTTCAGCGTGTTGGAGACGATCGGCTGGCCCCCGGTCATGGTGTAGCCCAGGCCCCGCAGATACGTCATCGCCCCGAGCGTGACGATGAACGCCGCCAGGGAGAGGTACGCCGTCAGCAGGCCGTTGATCAGTCCCGCGACGGCGCCGACCAGTACCCCCACGACGACGGCGACGGGCGAGGGCGCCCCGGAGGTCGCCGCGAGCACCGCGACGACTCCGGCGACGGCCACCGTCGAACCGACGGAGAGATCGATGCCGGCGGTGAGGATCACGAAGGTGATGCCCGCGGCCAGGATCGCGTTGATGGAGATCGAGCGGGCGACGTTGAGAAGGTTGTCGGCGGTCGCGAAGTTCGGCGCGATGGCCGCCATCAAGGCGGTGAGAACGACGAGGACGACGAGGATGCCCACGCGGTCCCACCAGTAGGCGAAGTCGAAGCCCGCGTCGGCCGCCTGCTCGCTCTTCGGGGCGGCGTCGCCGGCCGGTGTGCGGTCGTCCCGCTGGCCGAGGGTCTGGTCCGTCATCGGTCGTCTCCATGTGCGTGCGCGGCGGTTCCGGTGGCGTGGAACATCACGTCTTCCTCCGTGGCGCGGCGAGAGGGGAGTTCGTGTACGAGGCGCCCGGCACGCATGACGAGGATGCGGTCGCTGATGCCGATCGCCTCGGGCAGGTCGGAGGAGATGACGAGGATCGCCTTGCCGGCGGCGGCAAGTTCGTCGACCACCTCGTAGATCTCGCTCTTGGCGCCGATGTCGACGCCGCGGGTGGGCTCGTCGAGGATCAGCACCTCGCACTCGCGCATGAGCCAGCGGGCGAGAACGGCCTTCTGCTGATTGCCGCCGGACAGAGCCCTCGCCGGCAGGCGCAGCGCGCTGGAGCGCAGCCGCAGCCGGGCCATCTGCGCCTCGACGGCACCCCGGATCCGGTCGCGCTTGAGCACACCGGCGCTGACGTGCCCTCCGAGCGAACTGACGGCGATGTTGTCGTGCACCGAGTGGTCGAGGAAGAGCGCCTGGTCCTTGCGGTCCTCGGGGACCATGGCGATTCCGGCCGCCATCGCCCGGCCGGGGCTGTCGGCGGTGGCCCGCCGGCCGCGGACGGTGACCGTTCCGCCGGTGCGCCTGTCCGCGCCGAAGATCAGCCGGGCGACCTCCGTACGGCCGGCGCCCACCAGCCCTGCCAGGCACACGACTTCACCGGCTCGCACCTGGAAGCTGACCGGTCCCGTCCCGTCGGCTCCCCGCAACCCGCGGACGTCGAGCACGGTCTCGCCCGGACTGCGTGCCTGGTGGTGGTAGAGGTCGTCCAGGGGGCGGCCGACCATCATCCGTACGACGTCCGGCGGGCCGACCCGGCTCTTCTCCCTCGTACCGACCAGCATCCCGTCGCGGAAGACGGTGATCCGGTCGGCGAGCCGCCAGACCTCCTCCATGCGGTGGCTGATGTAGACCAGGCCGGTGCCCGCGTCCCGCATCTCGCCGATGAGGTCGTACAGGCGCAGCGCCTCGGCGTGCGACAGCGCGGCGGTCGGCTCGTCGAGCACCAGGATCCGGGCGTTCTCGCTCACCGCACGGGCGATCTCGACCATCTGCCGCATGCCGACGCTCAGTTCGCCCAGCTCGCGGCGCGGATCGACGTCGGCGCCGATGCGGGCCAGCTTCGCCCGGGCCGAGTCGAGCATCGCCCGCCGGTCGAGCGCACCGAACCTGGTGATCGGTTCGCGTCCGAGCTCCAGGTTCTCCGCCACGCTCATGGTGGGGACGGTGTTGAGCTCCTGATGGATGATCGCGATGCCGTGCGCGACGGCGTCGCCGGGCGAGCGGATGTCGATCTCCCGGCCGTCCAGCAGGATCCGTCCGGTGTCCCGGTGCACGTTGCCCGCGAGGATCTTCATCAGGGTGGACTTGCCCGCGCCGTTCTCGCCCATCAGCGCGTGCACTTCGCCGCCGTGGAGGTCGAAGTCCACCCCGCCGAGGGCCTGAGTGGGGCCGAAGCTCTTCGCCACGCCTTCCAGCCGGAGCAGCGGCGGGGAAGCAGAAGTGATCATGAGTGTGCCTTCCAGCGGTCAGGCGGGCCGGGTTCCGGCGGCTGCCGGAACCCCTGCCGCGATGCCTGCTGCGCGGGAGCCGTGAGGCTCACCAGCCCTTGTACTGCTCGACGTTGTCCCGGGTCACGAGCTTGCTCGGGATGAGGATCGTCTTCTGCTTCGGCGGCTTGCCGTCGACGATGCCCTGGGCGACCTGCACTGCACGCCGGACCATCTCACCGGGGTTCTGGGTGGCGGTGCCGACGAAGGGCGACCCCTTGCGCTTCAGCTCGTCCACGCCTTCCGGGCTCCCGTCCACGCCCGTGACCTGCACCTGGTCGGTCTTGTTCGCCTGTGTGACGGCCTGGACGGCGCCCAGGGCGGAGGGATCGTTCATGCCGAAGATGCCCTGAACCTTCGGTGCGGCGGTGAGCATGTCCGTGGTCACGGCGAGACCCGAGGACCGGTCGTTCTTGGAGGACTGGTGCCCGGCGACCTTGATGCCCGGGTGCTTCTTCATGGCACGCTCGCATCCGGTGATGCGGTCGCGGATCGTCTGGATGGGCGTGCCGTCGACGATCAAGATGCTGCCCTTGCCGCCGAGTTGCTCGAAGAGGTACTCGCACGACTTCTCGCCGGCCTGCACGGCGTCCGTCATGACGACGGCGTCGGCTCCCTTCGCGGGGGTGTCCACCGCGACGACGATGATGCCGCTGCGCTGTGCGCGTTCGATCGCCGGCTGGATGCCCTTGCCGTCGACGGCGCTGATGACGATCAGGTCCACGCCCTGCTGAATGAACGTTTCTATCTGCTTGTTCTGGTTGTCGAGGTCGAGCTGGGCGTCCTGGGTGCTGTTGCTGGCACCGATCTTGGACGCCGCCCGCTTGGCGCCCTTGTCCATGGCGGAGAAGAACGGATTCGACATGTCCTGGACCATCAGACCGATCTTCTCGATCTTCTCGGGCTTCTCCGACGCCTCGCTGTCGCCCGACGTGCAAGCGGCCAGGCTCACGGTGGCGAGGGCTGCGGTGGCAAGGGCCAGCCCCCTGCTGGTGATCGACTTCATGGCATGCGACTCCTTCGGATGTGCTCGCCCCCGCACATTGCTCAGGGCTGCGACGGTCGTGATCGAATCGGCCTCGGCGGACGGCATGTCCAGCAGCCGTGCATCGGGCGAGGCGGGGACATTCGCGGGCTACGGGGTCACGGCGTGCTCAGCAGCCGCAGGACTTCCGGATGATGAGGTCGGCCGTCATGACCTGGCGGTCGGCCGGCAGATAGACGGGCGTGGGCTGGTCGCCCAGCGCCTCCGCCTTCACCTGCTCGTCGATGATGCGAGTGAGGATCTGGGCGGCGCGTACGCCGATGGATTCGCTGTCCTCGTTGAGGACGGTCAGCGGAGGGTCGAGCAGCGGCGCCCAGGCGAACTCGTCGAAGGCGACGACTGCGACGTCCTCCGGCACCGTCACGTCCCGTGCCCGGAGGACTTGCAGACTCGCGTGCAACAGCGGGTTGTTGCCCGCGATGACGACGCGGGGCAGTGAGCGCCCCGGCTCGTCCAGACAGCGGCTCAGCGCGGTGAAGGCCGAAGCGGCGTCGTTCTCGCACTCCAGCACCTCCAGCCTGGCGCCGTGGGCGGACGCCGCTTCACGCAGCCCGCGCTCGCGCTCCGCGCGCGACGACCAGAGCGCGGGATAGGCCACGAACAGCCAGTCGCCGTAACCGTGTTCGGCCAGGTGAGCCCCGACCTTCATGCTGGCCCCGAAGTTGTCCGTGCTCAGGCTCGGCACCGTGTCCGCGCCCTCCGGCGGCAGCGAGTCGACGAACACGACGGGGATGTCCCAGTCCTCGAACAGCCGGAGGCTCTTCTTGCTCAGCGTGAGCGTCGCGATGACACCCGCGGTCCGCGACTGGATCAGGTCGCGCACCAGCGTCTCCTCGACCTCCCGGGTGTAGACGCCCTCGGCGGCGACGTCGGCGACGATCGCGGTCCGATGGGACGACCGCAGGGTGCGCTGGATCCCGTCCATCAGATCCAGGTAGTAGTGGTTGGACGTGCTCGCGGTGATCACGCCGACCGAACTGCGCGTGTTCCGGCGCAACTCCTGCGCCGCCCGGTTCGGCACATACCCCAGCTCCCGCGCGGCCTTCAGCACCAGTTCCCTGCTGCTGCGGGACACCCCGTCGCGATCGCTCAGCGCGCGCGAGACGGTGTAGATGGACAGCCCTGTGGCCTGGCTGACATCCCGCAACGTGGGCTTCTTGGCGGCCACGGGACCTCCTCTCCTAAACGATTAGGATCTTCGTCGTACGTACGCCGGGCGGGGTTTGCTAAACGATTAGGCGGGACGTTATGCCGCGCCTTCCCTCACGTCAATAGCTTGCGCACGGGCCCCCGCGGGACGGGACTCACCGGTCGGACGCGGCCGGCGGCACGCCGCGGCAGGGCGCCGCGGCCGAACCGGAGCGAAGTCCGCCCGCCCGGCTGCCTGTTGACGTGTTCGAGTCCCGTCCGGCGAGGCCCCGGTTCAGCGCACCAGGGTGCCGAAGAACGCCTTCCTGGCGGGGGCGCCGAGGTCGTCCGGCCCGAAGGCCGTCGCGCCCTTCGTCGTCAGACCCCTGCCGGTGCCGTGCAGCGACCACACGGCGCCGGTGGCCACGTCCTCCTCGGTCGCGGAGACGTTGAGATCGCGGTGCCCGTCGCCGTCGACGTCGAGGAGGGCGCAGGATGTCCCGAACTCCTGGCCCTTCTCGGCGACTCCGGACACGCTCTGGTCCACCGCCTGGCTGCCGGTGCCGGTGACGCCCGACTTGGAGCCGTGGAGCAGGACGAGCGCACCCGAGGGCGCATCGTCGACGTCCTTCCCGCTGATGCCGAGCGCGACCTCCGCCCGGCCGTCGCCGGTGACGTCCGCGACCGAGACGCACGAGCCGCCCATGTCGCCTTCCTCATGCCGGGTCGGGAACCCGTCGAGGCTCTGATCGACGGTCTGACGGCGGCTGCCGGAGAGGCCGTTCCGTGTGCCGAAGGCGACCGTGATCTCGTCCTCCATGTCGTCGCCCGTGTTCATCACGAGGTCGTCGTAGCCGTCGCCGTCCACGTCGCCCAGGTCCATATCGCTCGAGTCGTCACCCCAGGGCCCCTTGGTCAGCGTGAAGCCCGAATCACCGCCGAGCAGAACGTCGTTGTCGTATACGCCGTCGCCGTAGTAGAGCCAGAGCGCGATGTCCTGCCGGTTGTCGCCGTTGACGTCGCCGACGGCGCGGGTCATGGACGGCCCGCTGATCGACTTGGGCCCGTCGGTGTCTTCTTCGCCCGCCTTGGACTCGTCCAGGAAGTCGAGGATGCCTCCGTCCCACTCGGACTCGTCCAGGAAGTCGAGTCGCTTGGCGGGAGTGCCCTTGCGCGAGACGGGTCCCTTCCACAGGGCCGCGGGCTGCGCCGCCGGTGGGTCCCCGATGAGATCGGGGTCGGGGTACCCGAGCAGGGCCAGGTCGGCCTTGCTGTCGCCGTCGAAGTAGCCGATCTGCGGCGTCACCCCGTACGAGGGGATCGCCGTGCCGCCCGAGAGGCCCTTGGACGAGCCCCACAGGATGACGCTGTCCGCCGAGCCGTCGTCCGTGGAGCCGACGACGAGGTCGCCGTAGCCGTCGCCGTCCAGGTCCCCCTTGCTGAACGAGGTGCCGAACTCCTGCTTGGCGGCGGCCGGTCCGGGCACGCCGCTCGTCGAACGGCTCACCACCTTCTTGTGGGAGGGGTCGAGCCCCTTGGCCGAGCCGTACGTCACCGCCACGTAGCCGGCGTCCTCCTTGCCGGCGACGGTGCCCCCCGGTGCACCGGCCACCAGGTCCGCGTAGCCGTCGCCGTTGAAGTCCTCCTTTTGCGGCGGCTTTTCCGCGGCCGGCCGCGCCTCCTGCGAGTCGGGCGACCAGGCGGTCAGACCGCCGGCCATCAGCAGCAGGGCGGCTGCCGGCAGCGCCGCGGCACGGAGGACTCGCTCCTTGCGGGTACGCGGACGCCGCTCGGTCGGGGCGCCCGAGCGTTTCCGTATGCGGGTCATGCGTTGCTTCCTTCGGTCACAAGGTCACATCCGCTGGCGATGACACGACGGCAGCCGCGACTGGTTGCAGCACTGCGGAATCCGCATCGCCCGCCGCACGTCGGCGAGTTGAGAACCCGGGAAGCCGGTCGGGGCCGTCGCCGCTACGGGCGGCCCCCGCCAGCTGGAAGCACAGGTCCTAAGGGTTCTCCCACACCTGCACGGGGCGCTCGTGGCCGGTGGCCGCGATGAGCCGGCCGTTCGGGCTGAAGGCCACTTCTTCCGCGCCGTTCGTCTTCTTCGTGTCCGTCTTGCTCGACAGGCGGGCACGTGGTTCGCGGCCGGCCACGTTCCACAGCCACACTCCGTTGTAGGCGGGGGTGGCGAGTGTCTTGCCGTCCGGACTGAACGACATGTCGTAGCCCGACGATCCGGCGTAGGAGTCGTCAAGTGAGGCTTTCTGGTGGCCGCTTGCCACGTTCCACAGCCTCACCTCTTCCGCGATGCCGGTGGTGGCGAGTGTCTTGCCGTCCGGACTGAACGCCACGGTCGAGAGAGATCCGCCGGGGCGGAGCGTGGCGCGCGCCTTGCGGCTGTGCAGGTCCCAGAGGACCGCCGTGCCGTCCGGGTTGCCTTGGGAGTTGCTGCCCGCGGTGGCGAGCGTCTTGCCGTCCGCGCTGAAGGCCACCGCGTTGACGACGTCCGTCTCGCCGTCGAGGACGGCGAGTTCCTTGTCCTTCTTGCTGCCGGTGTCCCACAGCGTCACGTCGCCGAGCTCGTTGCCGGAGGCGAGCGTCTTGCCGTCCGGACTGAACGCCACGCTGTTGACCAGACCGGATTCGTGGAGGGAGCGAATCCGCCGGCGCTCGGCCACGTCCCACAGTTCCACCTTGTCGTCGCCCCCTGTGGCGAGGAGCTTCCCGTCGGGGCTGAACGCGAGGCTGGCGACGGTCGACACGTCTGTCGGGGATCCGTCGGGGCTGAGAGTGGCGCTCGGCTTGCGGCTTCCGGCATCCCACAGCTGCACGCTGCCGTCGAGGTCACTGCCGGCCAGCAGCTTGCCGTCCGGGCTGAACGCCACGTCCGTGAACGAGCCCGACGACCCCGTGGCGGTGAGCGAATCGGTGGGCTTGAACGAGGGATACGGAATGCCGGGGCCGCGGTCGGTCGAGGACGGGAGGTAGGCGGCGAGCAGGACCGCGACGACGATGACGACCACGGTCCCGGCTCCGCCGAGCAGCACGGGCAGCCGCGAAGCGGGTCCCGTATCCGGGTCCGGGGAGGTCGCGGGAGGTCCGGGGGCGGCAACCCGCACGGGGTCGCGCATGGTCGGCAGCGCGGGAGGCGATCCTGCCGGAGACCCTGCCGGAGAGGTCGCGGCGTCGTGCAAGCCGGGCCCGGCAGGCGCGGCGGGTGCCGCCGGTGCCGCGGCCGGCGCCGCCGGCGCGGTGCGTGTGTCGGCGTCGGCGATGCCCGGAGCGGCGGCCGGGCGGCACTGCTCGATGACCTCGGCGGGCGTGGGCCGCTGCTGCGGGTCCTTCACCAGGCAGCGGGCGGCGACGGCCCGAAGGGGCTCGGGGCAGCCGTCGAGGTCGGGCTCCTGCTCCAGGATCCGGTAGGTCACGCTGTGCGCGCTGCCGCCGCCGAAGGCGAGCCGTCCCGTGGCGGCGAAGTGGGCGATGACTCCGAGGGCGAACACGTCGCCGGCTTCGGTGACGTCCTGCCCCGTGATGTACTCCGGCGCCATGTAGGCGGGCGTTCCCGTACGCATCCCGGTGCCGGTCACCGACGTGACGTCCGCGGCACGGGCGATGCCGAAGTCGATGACCTTGGGCCCGTCGCCGGTGAGGATGATGTTGGACGGCTTGAGGTCGCGGTGGATCACGTCGGCCGCGTGGATGGACTGCAAGGCCTCGGCCACCGTGGCGACGAGCCGCACCGCCGCATCGACCGGCAACGGCCCGGCCTCGGCGACCGCGTGCTGCAACGACGGCCCGGGAACGTAGGCCGTGGCCAGCCACGGCTCGTCGGCCCGCAGATCCGCGTCGACCACCGGCACCGTGTACAGGCCCTGGACCCGCCGGGCCGCGGCCACCTCCTGCTCGAACCGCTTGCGGAAGGACACATCTCCCGCGTACTCGCGGTGCACGACCTTGACCGCCACCGCGCTTCCGGCCGGCGTACGTCCCAGATAGACGCGGCCCATCCCGCCCGCGCCCAGCACTCCCTCCAGCCGGTACGGACCCACCTCGGAAGGATCACCGGTCCCAAGTGCCCGATGTGCCGGCGGAGTCGTCGGCCACCCCGCCTCGTGTCCCCCACTCACCGGCGGGGCCTCTGGCCGGCCAGAGCCCGGTTGAGACATGCCGACTCTCCCCCTTGTCGGGTCCACCACCCACAACGCATCGTCAACTGCCCGACACAGCGGTGGTCCAGGAATCGGTCACGAGTCTTTCCCCGCCCCGGGCCCCCGGTGGGGACCGCTCACCGTCCGAGCGAGCGACAGCGTAAACGAACCCGCCGCCCCGTAACAGAACTCCCCCGAGACGCAGGGGAGAAGACAGCGGGCAAAGGAGACCCTTCGCTGCTGTACGGCACGACAAAGCCCCCGCTGGACTTCTCCGACGGGGGCTTTGACCTGCGGTGGACCTGAGGGGATTTGAACCCCTGACCCTCTCGTTGCGAACGAGATGCGCTACCGGACTGCGCCACAGGCCCTTGCAACGGGTGAAACCTTAGCATCCCCGCCGGGCCGGGCGGTAATCGGTTCCGGTGCTGGTCATCGCGGTGCGGGGCGGGCTCGGCGGTGTGTGTGGAGGCCGCCGGGCCTGCCCGGTCCGGGTCACTCGTTGGCGGCGCGGGGGCGGTCGTCGTCCTCGTACTGGTCGAAGAGCGGCGTCCGGCGCCGGCCCCGCCCGCGACGGGCCCCGGCGGAGGGCTCCTCGCCCTGCTCCTTGCCGGAGCCTCGGCCGGAACCGGAACCCGAGCCAGAGCCGGACTCCGAGGCCGAGCCCGAGCCCGAACCGGCCGGGGGCTCAGCCGGCTCGCCGCTCGCGCTGC
Organism: Streptomyces winkii; assembly: GCF_032248595.1. Lineage (NCBI taxonomy): Bacteria > Bacillati > Actinomycetota > Actinomycetes > Kitasatosporales > Streptomycetaceae > Streptomyces > Streptomyces winkii. Next base: position 256,312 of record NZ_JASTTH010000005.1, read on the forward strand.
TGGAGCGGGCCGAGCTCCAGGTGCCGGGGGCCTCCAGGTCGACGCCCCGTGTGCTGCGCGGAGCGACCGGAGCGCTGACGTACGTCGGCAGCGGCACCGGCACCGGGTCCCAGCCCTCGGCGGGCTCGCGGTCGCCGTGCCGCTGCTGGTCGACCCACTCCGCGTGATCGGTCTGCTCGACGAGTGCGCGCCGGTCGGCCGCGCCGGGCTGCTCCCTGTGCGCGGGGGCGGCGGACTCCGGAGCCGCGGCGTGCCCGGCGGCGGGCCCGGAGGCGCCGTGGTGTGCCTCCGTCTCCGCGCCGCCCGCTGCTGCGACGTCGGCAGCGTCGTGCGCCTGCGGTGCGTGCCGCTCCTCCGCTGCGCCCTCCGTGCGGCGCTTGTCCATGGTGGCGGCGAAGCGGCGGCGTTCCTGCACCCGCAGGTGCACGATGTACGCGCTCAGCAGCAGCCCGGGCGCGGCCGGAGCCCACAGGAATCCGAGCCCGCCCACGGCGGCGACGATCGTGCCCGCGGTGAAGGCGAGGAAGAGCACCATCGTGGTGCGGCGGCGGCGCGCGAGCACCTTGGCCCGCTTGCTCTTCTGCCGGACCTTGTCGCGCTCCGCTCTGTCGCGCTCGGCCTTGTCGCGTTCGGCCGAGCCGGTGCCGGAGCCCGTCCCGCCGTCGGCGGGGTCCGCGGCGGATGTGCCGAACACCTCGGTGGCGTCGCCCGTACCGTCCCCGCCCACAATGGTCTTGGGATCGGCGAACGCCCGTACGTCGACCGACTCGTCGGCTCCTTCGACGGCGGCCGCGCTCTCCGGGACGCCGCCGTGCGCGTCGCGGTCGGCGGGGCGGCCGATGTCGGAAGCCGGTGAATCGCCTTGCTCGTCCGGGTCTTCACCGTCGCGGCGCTCCGCCTCCTTCGCGTAGCGCCGTTCCATCGCCGCCTTGCCGGACAGCAGACGGATGGCGGTGCTGAAGCGTTCCGTCGGACGGGATTCGTTCAGCTCGTCCTGCCTGCGGAGCCACATCGGCACCAAGTAGGCAGCCCAGGCCCCGACGATGACTGCGTAAATGAGGCCACTGCTGTTCACCCTCACACGGTAGAGGGGTTCAGCCGCAGCCATCTGCCAAATACGGCGGTGTGTCGCATGATCCGGCCGATCTCTCCATGTTTTTCACCGGCGTTGACGCCGAATCCCCGTCAGCGCCCAATTCCGGGGCGGGGACGGCCCGTTCAACGGGGACATCCCAATATCGAACGTCTATTTTATTTACGGGAGGCGCCGGGAGCGGTGCGGTGCCAGCGTGTGAGCAGCCCTTCCGGCACTTCTTCGGCGGTCAGGGCGAAAACGAGATGGTCGCGCCACGCACCGTCGATATGCAGATACCGCGGCCTCAACCCCTCTTCACGGAAGCCGAGTTTCTCCACCACGCGCCGGCTCGGCGTGTTCTCGGGACGGATGCAGATCTCGATGCGGTGCAGTCCGACCGTACGGAAACAGTGGTCCGTTGCGAGCGCGACAGCCGTCGGCATCACACCGCGGCCGGCGACCGCCCGGTCGATCCAGTACCCGATGTGGCCCGAGCACATCGAGCCCCACGTGATGCCCGCGACCGTCAACTGGCCCGCCAGACGGTCCTGATGCTCCACGACGAACGGCAGCATCCGGCCGGCGTGGGCCTCGGCGCGCAGATGCCTGACCATCTGCCGGTACGAGGGGCGGCTCGGCGGCGTGATCCCGGGCGGGGCCGGCGGGATGGTGGCCTCCCACGGGCGCAGCCACTCGCGGTTGCGCTGGTTGACTTCGCGCCAGGCACGCTGGTCGCGCAGCTTTATGGGACGGAGGGTGGTCGCACCGTCCGTCAGCACGATCGGCCAGGACGCGTTCAGTTGAGGTCCCCTCTGGTCACGTGGCGAGGTCCCCTCTTGGGTGGTCACCGCCGCGCATCTGGTCGACGGCGTGCACCAACAGCCGTCCCAGTACGGCGAGTCCGTCGCGCACCCCGCCCGACGAACCGGGAAGGTTCACGATCAGGGTGCTGTTCGCCACGCCCGCGATCCCCCGCGAGAGGGCCGCCGCCGGCACCTTCCCCGCGCCCTCGGCACGGATCGCCTCGGCGATGCCCGGGATCTCGAAGTCGAGGACGCGGCGCGTCATTTCAGGAGTGCGGTCGGTGGGCGAGATGCCGGTGCCGCCGGTGGTGACGACGACGTCGTAGCGGGCCGCGACCGCCGCGCCGAGCACGTCCGCGACCGGTTCGCCGTCATGTACGACGCTGGGGCCGTCCACGTCGAAGCCCAGCGCGGACAGGCCCTCGACGATCAACGGGCCGCCCTTGTCCTCGTAGACTCCCTCGGCCGCGCGGTTGGACGCCGTGACGGCGAGGGCGCGGTAGGGGTGCAGGGCAGGGCTCATACTCCGGACTCCTCCTCGCCGGACGTGCCGGACACATCGCCGGTACGGGACGAAGTACCCCCGGAGCGCGTCCAGTTACCGGAGCGGCCGCCGCTCTTCTCCTCGACGCGGACGTCGGTGACGACCGCCGACTTGTCCACGGCCTTCACCATGTCGACCACCGTCAGGGCCGCGACCGTGACCGCCGTCAGCGCCTCCATCTCGACGCCCGTGCGGTCCGTGGTCCTCACCTGCGCGCTGATCTCGACGGCCTCGTCCGTGACCGAGAGATCCACGGTGACGCCGGACAGCGCGAGCGGATGGCACAGCGGGACGAGCTCCGGCGTCCGCTTGGCGCCCATGATGCCCGCGATACGGGCCGTTGCCAGGGCGTCGCCCTTGGGCAGGCCCTCGCCGCCCTCCCCCCGCAGCAGCTCGACGACGCGGGGGGAGACCAGCACTCTGCCGGCCGCGCGGGCGGTGCGCGCGGTGACGTCCTTCGCGGAGACGTCGACCATGCGGGCCGCCCCACCCTCGTCGATGTGGGTGAGGTGCTGCTGTTCTGCGCTGCTCATCGTGCTCCCGAAACCGTCCCTGTGACCGGATACGGTACCGGGCCCGCGGCGCGCCGGCCCCGCCCCGGCGGCCCCAGGGCCTGCCCAGGGCCTGCCCAGGGCCTGCCCAGGGCCTGCCTAGGGCCTGCCTAGGGGTCGAGCGGCACCACGGACACTTCCTCGCCGGGGGTGACCCGCGTGGTCTTCTCCGGGACGTCGATCAGCGCGTTCGCCTGTGCCAGCGCCGCGACCAGGTGCGATCCGGCACCTCCGACGGGACGCACCACGCCCGCCGCCTCACCGGCCGCCGGCGGAAGGTAACTACCGCGCAGGAACTGGCGTTTGCCGTCCGGCGAGGTCAGCGCCTCCTCGCTCTCCAGCCTTGCGCGCACGGTCTCGCGGCGCACCGCCGCGCGGCCCATCAGCGCCCGCACCGCGGGACGCACGAAGAGCTCGAAGGAGACGTACGAGCTGACCGGGTTGCCCGGAAGGGCGAGGACGGGCGTGCGGTCGGGGCCGATCAGGCCGAAGCCCTGCGGCTTGCCCGGCTGCATCGCCAGCCGCCGGAACTCGACGCTGCTCTCGTCGCCGTCGATCCGCGAGAGCACCTCCTTCACCACGTCGTACGCGCCGACGCTGACGCCGCCGCTGGTGACGACGATGTCCGCCCGGATGAGCTGATCCTCGATCGTCGAACGCAGGGTGTCCGCGTCGTCGGCGACGGCGCCCACGCGGTAGGAGATCGCGCCGGCGTCGCGAGCGGCGGCCGTCAGCACGAAGCTGTTGGAGTCGTAGATCTGGCCGGCGCCCAACTGCTCGCCGGGCTGGACGAGTTCGCTGCCGGTGGAGACGACGACCACGCGGGGGCGCGGGCGCACGGTGACCGTGCCACGGCCGATCGCCGCGAGGAGACCCACCTGGGGCGGGCCGAGGACCGTACCGGCGCTGAGGGCGACCGCGCCCGCCCGTACGTCGCTGCCGCGCGGACGCACATGCTGGCCCTGCTCGACGGGGCGGTGGACGCGGACCTCGCCCGCCGCGCCCCTCGGGTCGAGGCTGCGGGCGCTCATCGTCTCGACCGGGCCGCCGCCGAGCCCGCCGTCCGTCCACTCCACCGGGACGACGGCCTCGGCTCCCGGCGGCAGCGCCGCGCCCGTCATGATGCGGGCGGCGCTGCCGCGCTCGACCACGGGCAGGTCGCGCTCGCCCGCCGCGACGTCCCCTATGACGGTCAGCACCGCGGGGAACTCCTCGGTGGCGCCCTCGACATCGGCGGTGCGCACCGCGTATCCGTCCATCGAGCTGTTGTCGAACGGCGGCAGGGCAGCGGGCACCGTGACGTCCTCGACGAGCACGCACCCCTGGGCGTCGAGCAGTTGCAGCTCGATGGGCTCAAGGGGACGGATGCTGCTGAGGATGTCGTCCAGGTGCTCCTCGACCGACCAGGTCTCGCTCAAGCCTTACATCTCCTCGGTGACGAAGCCGCGCAACCATTCCCGGAACTCCGGGCCCAGGTCCTCACGTTCGCATGCCAGCCTGACAATGGCGCGCAGATAGTCGCTTCGGTCACCGGTGTCGTAGCGGCGCCCGCGGAAGACGACGCCGTGCACCGGCCCGCCCAGGGAGGGTTCGGCCGCGAGGGTCTGCAAGGCGTCGGTGAGCTGGATCTCGCCGCCGCGGCCCGGCTCGGTCTTGCGCAGCACCTCGAAGACGGCGGGATCGAGCACGTAGCGCCCGATGATCGCGAGATTGGACGGGGCCTCGGCGGGCGACGGCTTCTCCACCAGGTCGGAGACGCGTACGACGTCCGTCTCGCCGGTGGGGGCGGCCGCCGCGCAACCGTAGAGATGGATGTTCTCCCGCGGGACCTCCATGAGCGCGATGACGCTGCCGCCGTGCTCCTCGCGCACCCGCAGCATCGTGGCCAGCAGCGGGTCGCGCGGGTCGATCAGGTCGTCGCCCAGGAGGACGGCGAAGGGCTGCTCGCCCACGTGCGGCGCGGCGCACAGGACGGCGTGGCCCAGGCCGCGGGGATCGCCCTGGCGGACGTAGTGCATGGTGGCGAGGACGCTGGACTCCTCGACCCTGCTGAGCTTCGTCTCATCGCCCTTGTCGCGCAGGACCTGTTCGAGTTCGTAATTGCGGTCGAAGTGATCTTCAAGAGGGCGCTTGTTGCGGCCGGTGACCATCAGCACGTCCGGGAGCCCGGCCGCGACCGCCTCCTCGACCACATACTGGATCGCCGGCTTGTCGACGACCGGAAGCATCTCCTTGGGGGTCGCCTTGGTGGCGGGCAGGAAGCGGGTGCCCAACCCTGCTGCCGGGATGACAGCCTTGGTGATCTGTCCTCTGTAAGTACTCATGCCCCGCACGATAACCGGTGGCTTTGAGCCGTAAGTATGGCTTCGACCGCATATGTGACGGTGTGAGCAACGGCGGCCGAGGCGGAAGGAACAGGGAACGCCAGTGGGCGAAATCGACGGTAGTAAGCGTGCGTTGCGGGAGAGCATCCTCGCGGTGAGGGCCCGGTTGACGGCGCGCGACGCGGAGGCGACGGCCACGGTGCTGGCCGAGCGCGCGCTGGAGCTCCCGGAGCTGACCGAGGCGCGCACCGTCGCGGCGTATGTGTCGGTGGGGCGGGAGCCGGGCACCGGCCCTCTGCTGGAGGCGCTGCGCGCTCAGGGCGTACGGGTGCTGCTGCCGGTTCTGCTGCCCGACAACGACCTGGACTGGGCCGTGTACGAGGGGACGGCCGGGCTCGTGCGAGCGCGGCGGGGCCTGCTGGAGCCCGGCGGACCACGGCTGGGCCCGGACGCCGTCACGGAGGCGGACGCGGTACTGCTGCCGGGCCTCGCCGTGGACGGGGACGGGATCCGGCTGGGGCGCGGCGGCGGCTCGTACGACCGGGTGCTGGCACGGATCGGGGCGGCGGGTGCGCGCCCGGCGCTCGCCGTGCTGCTGTACGACGCCGAAGTCGTCGGCAGCGTCCCGGCGGAGCCGCACGACCTGCCGGTGGCCGCGGCGGTGACGCCCTCGGCCGTGCACCGATTCACGCCGCCGCCGCCGCCGCACCACGCGTGAGCCGCGGCGGGCTCGCCCCGGGCGTACATCGGCCCGGACCCGGCCGCGGCTCGGAGGGCTCTACGGCGTCAGCGCCATCTTCTCCTCGGTGCCCTTCTCAACCGCCCGCTGGCTGAACGCCCAGGGCAGCAGGGCCCCTTCGGACCACTTGTCCATCTGGTCGACGTAGTGCGGGTTGTAGGCGTGCCCGGAGGCGCCGGTGAGGTTGATCCAGCGGGACTTGTCGAAGTCGTCGAGGTTGACGACCATCCGCATCGACGGCACCCAGATCACGTCGTAACCCCCCGCCGCGTTCCACCCGGTGGCGTTGACGGCGTCCTTGCCGCCGCCGAGGTCCCAGGGACCGCGGTTGAGGAGGAACTGCATGAAGCCCGGGCCCTCGGTGCCGATGGTCTGGTTCCGCAGCATCAGGTGGTGCAGCCGGCCCCAGCTCCAGGAATCTATGTCCTTGCCGAGCTTGGACGTCAGCTCCCAGCGGGCGCTCTTCATCGCGTGCTTGAGGAGGTCGTCACGGTTGTTGTCGCCGGCGCGGCCGTTGTTGCCCGGCGTCCTCCACCAGTCGCTGTCCTCGTCCTTTATGAGCTTGCGCACGACCTCGAACCACCGGTCGCCGCCGTCGGGCTGCGCCGAGGCCGCGTCGCGCATGCCGCACTCGCGCACCAGGCGGGTGTCGCCGTCGAGGTCGTCGACGGGGCCGGACTCGTCGGAGGGCCGCACGTTGATGCAGTCGCCCTTGACCCGCAGCTCCTTGGGCAGCTTGTTGCCGAAGGCGAGCACCAGCAGGTTCCGCCAGACGGCGTTGAAGTACGCGGCGGGCGCGGAGTCGCGCTCCTGCGTGTAGTCCCAGCCTTCGAGCAGCTGCTGGGCCTCGCGTACGTAGCCGTCCTCTATGTTGATCTTCAGCAGGTACGGCACGAGCAGCTTGGCGATCTCGCTGCTGTTGTCCATCTGCATGGTCTGCATGTCGCCCATGGAGATCTTGCCGCCGTCCGCGATCTTCGAGCTGATCAGATCGTTGATGCGCTGGCTGCGGGTGCCGTACTCCCAGTCCTCGGTGAGCAGATACGGGTACTTCTTCTCGTCCACGACGGCCTGGTTGGCGGTGACTATGTATCCGCGGCGCGGGTTGTACTCCCAGGGCAGCGCCTTCTGGGGCACGTATCCCTTCCAGCGGTAGCGCGGGTCCCAGCCGGGGACGGGATAGCGTCCGTCGCCCTTGCCGCGCACCGGGATGGCGCCGGGCGCCTGGTAGCCGATGTTGCCCTTGGTGTCGGCGTAGATCAGGTTCTGCGAGGGCACCGCGAAGTCGCGGGCGGCGGCGCGGAATTCCTTGAAGTCGGACGCGCGGTCCAGTTTGAAGACGGCGTCCATGGTCTTGCTGGGGCTCAGCGCCGTCCAGCGCAGCGAGACCCCGTAACCGTCGCCGCGGTCGGGCGCGGCGTTGTCCACGGGCGACTCCTCGCCCACATTGCGCAGTTCGCGGTCGCGGTCGGAGATGACGGGGCCGTTGTTGGTCTCGCGCACGGTTATCTTGCGGCTCTTCCCGCCGGCGACCTTGATGGTCTCCTCGCGGATCCGGTACGGGCGTCGCCTGCCGTCGTACACGTATCCGCCGTCCTTGAACTTCTCCAGATACAGGTCCGTCACGTCGGCGCCGAGGTTCGTCATGCCCCAGGAGACGTCCTGGTTGTGGCCGATGACGACGCCGGGCAGCCCGGCGAAGGTGAATCCGGAGACGTCGTACGGGCAGGACTTGGTGACCGTACGGCAGTGCAGCCCCATCTGATACCAGATGGACGGCAGCTGGGGCGCGAGATGCGGGTCGTTGGCCAGCAGCGGCTTGCCCGTCGTCGTGTACTTCCCGGAGACCACCCAGGAGTTGGAGCCGATGCCGCTGTTGTTCGCGCCGAGCATCGCCGGGATCTTGTCGAGGCGCGTGGCGACGGAACTCAGCTCCGAGCCGGCGTTGCGCACGGCCTGCTGCGCACCGGCGCCCGAGGTGGGCGAGGCGGCGGAGTCGCCCTTCGGCTCGAAGTTCTTGCCGGCGCCCACCGAGCCGCCGGTGATGGGCTTGTTCCGCTCGGCCGGGTAGTCCGGGTACAGGTCGGCGATCTGATCGCCGGAGAGCCGGCCGGCCATGAGCGCGCGGTCGATCTCGGAGGACATGTTGGCGCGCAGGTCCCACGCCATCGCCTTGAGCCAGGCCACCGAGTCGACCGGATCCCACTTCTCGGGCTTGTAGTCGGTGGAGAGGTCGAGAGCCGCGTACTCGAGGGAAGCAGCGGAGTCCTTGTGGTCCTTGAGGTAGGCGTTGACGCCCGCCGTGTACGACCTGAGGTTGGCCTTGGTCTCCTTGGAGAGCCCTGCGTACTCACGCTCGGCGACGCGGCGCCAGCCGAGCGTCCGCAGGAAGGCGTCGGTCTTCACCTGGCCGGGGCCGAACATCTCCGACAGCCGGCCGGACGTCGTGTGCCGCCGTACGTCCATCTCCCAGAAGCGGTCCTGTGCCTGGACGTATCCCTGCGCGGTGAACAGGTCGGCCGAACTGTCCGCGTACACCTGCGGAATGCCCTCGCGGTCGCGCTGGACGGTGACGGGGTCGTCCAGGCCCTTGAGCTTCAGCGAGCCGGTGGTCTGCGGGAAGGAGTCGCGGACCGTGCTGACCGTCCAGAACGTGCCGCCTCCGACACCGGCCACGAGCAGCAGCACGACTGCGATCACGATCAGACGGGCGCGTCGCGAGGTCTTCTTGGCGGGCATCGCTGTCCTTCGAGGGCAGGGTGGACCTTGGGCGTGAGGACCGGAACGGAGCGAACGGAGCCACGCCGGACCAACCATAGGCCGAGCCGGAGCAGCGCTACACAGGGAGTCATCGCCCGAAGGCCGCCGACATTCAAGCGATGGTAAATTGTTAGCCACATGAACGAACTGGCGGACCTGAACGGGACTTCGAGGTTCGATCGAGAGAGAGGATCTGCCCCTGAGTGTCGACCGCCTCAACCAACTGCTCCTTCTCAGCACGCTCGTCCTGCTGTTCGCGGTCGCGGCGGTAAGGCTCTCCTCGCGCAGCGGGCTCCCCAGCCTGCTCGTCTATCTCGGGATCGGCATCGCGCTCGGGCAGGACGGGCTCGGCGTGGAGTTCGACAACGCCGAACTGACCCGCACGCTCGGCTACGCGGCCCTGGTGGTGATCCTCACCGAGGGCGGTCTGAGCACCAAGTGGCGTGAGATCCGGCCCTCGGTGCCGGCCGCCGCCGTTCTCTCCACGGTCGGTGTGGGGGTGAGCGTGCTGATCACCGCCTGCGCCGCCCACTTCCTCATCGGTCTCGCCTGGCAGACCTCGCTGCTCATGGGCGCCGTGGTCTCCTCCACCGACGCCGCGGCCGTCTTCTCCGTACTGCGCAAGGTGCCGCTGCCGAAGCGGCTCGCGGGCGTACTGGAGGCGGAGTCGGGCTTCAACGACGCACCGGTCGTCATCCTCGTCGTGGCCTTCTCCTCGCACCACTTCCCGCCGGACCACTGGGAGGTGCTCATCGCGGAGATCCTTCTGGAGCTCGCCATCGGGCTCGTGGTCGGTCTCCTCGTGGGCAAGCTGGGGGCGCTGAGCCTGGGGCGGGTGGCGCTTCCGGCGTCCGGTCTCTACCCGATCGCCGTTATGGCGCTGTGCGTTCTGTCGTACGCGAGCGGTGCGCTGCTGCACGGCTCCGGGTTCCTCGCCGTCTACGTCACGGCGCTGATCCTCGGCAACGCGAAGCTGCCGCACCGGCCCGCGGTACGGGGCTTCGCCGACGGGCTCGCGTGGATCGCGCAGATCGGACTCTTCGTGCTGCTGGGCCTGTTGGTCACTCCGCACGACCTCGTCGACGACTTCTGGCCGGCCATCGGCGTCGGGCTCGTACTGACCATCGTGGCGCGGCCGTTGTCGGTGCTGTGCAGCATGCTCCCCTTCGACCAGCGCTGGCGGGACCAGGCACTGCTCTCCTGGGCCGGGCTGCGCGGGGCGGTACCGATCGTGCTGTCGACGATCCCACGGGTCGCCGAAGTCGAGGGCAGCGAGAACATCTTCAACATCGTCTTCATGCTCGTGATCATCTTTACGCTGGTGCAGGGGCCGACGCTGCCCTGGGTCGCGCGCAAGCTGAACCTGAGCGACAGCGAGGAACCGACGGATCTGGACATCGAATCCGCGCCGCTGGAACGGCTGCGGGGCCATCTGCTGTCGGTGGCGATCCCGGCCCACTCGAAGATGCACGGCGTGGAGATCACCGAGCTGCGGCTGCCGCCGGGCGCGGCCGTCACCCTGGTCGTGCGGGACGGCAGCAGCTTCGTACCGCTGCCGACGACGATGCTGCGGCACGGCGACGAACTGCTGGTCGTGGCGACCGACCCGGTGCGGGACGCCACGGAGGACCGCCTCCTGGAGGTCGGCCGGGGCGGCAAGCTCGCGGGATGGCTGCGGGAGTCGCAGCGCGCGGGCCGGGGGCCCCGGCCGCAGAAGTGAGCCCGCAAGCGAGCCGATGAGCCCGCTCGCCAGAGGCCTGTTCGCGGGGATCCGGGGCGTGCGGGGTGGCCGTTATCCTCCTGTCGGTAAGGGAATTCACCGTTCCCGCCTGATGCAGGGCCGGCGTGGCCGTCATGGCCGCGCGAGAGGACGGCCTTCGGCGCCCGCAGCGCGCTACCAGGCGGCAGAGAGGCTCGGCCGTGGCAACCCCGGCCACAGCGACCGGCGACCGCCGTGCCGGATACCGCGCACTGTTGCGCACACCCGGCGCGTGGCGCTTTCTGATACCGGGCTTCCTGGCCCGGCAGCCCATCGCCATGCTCGGCGTCGGAACGGTCCTGCTCGTCGAGCACACCACCGGCTCGTACGCAGCGGCCGGGATCGTGACCGCCGTCTCGGGTGTCTCCATGGCGCTGCTCGCGCCGCAGGGCGGCAGGCTCACCGACCGGTTCGGGCAGGGGGCGGTGCTGGTTCCGCTCGTACTGCTGCACGCGCTGTCGGTCTCGCTGCTGATCGCCCTGGCGCTGCGCGGGGCACCGGTGTGGGCCCTCTTCGCGGCCGCGGTGCCGGCGGGGGCGACCATTCCGCAGATCAGCCCGATGGTGCGGGCGCGCTGGTCGGCGCGGCTGGGGGGTGCGGAGCGTACTGCGGGCACGAACGATGCGGGGGGCTCGGGCGGCTCGTCGCTCATGACGACTGCCGCGGCCTTCGAGTCGGTGACGGACGAGTTCAGCTTCATCGTGGGTCCCGTATTGGCGACGGCGCTGTGCACGGGGGTGCACCCCGCGGCCGGACTGGTCGCGGAGGTCGCGCTGATGCTGTGCAGCGGCCTGCTCTTCGCCGCGCAGCGCGGCACCCAGCCCGAGGTGCGGACGGGGGGCGGAGGCGGGACGAGCGGCCGCGGCAAGGGCAGACGGGGCGAGGGGAGCGGCAGGCGCGCGGGGTCGGCGCTCGGTGTCCGGGGCATGCGCGTCCTCATCGTCGTACTGCTCGGCATCGGCACGGTCTTCGGGGGGATGCAGGTCTCGGTCGCCGCGTTCACCCAGGCCGCGGAGGCGCCCGAGCTCAACGGGGTGCTGTACGGCGTCTTCGCGGCGGGCAACACCTCTGCCGCTCTCGTCGTGGGGACGGTGCGCTGGCGGCGGAGCGCGGACGTACGGCTGCTGACCGCCTACCCGGTGCTCGTGCTGGCCGCCCTCACGCTGGCGGTGACGGCCCAACTGGCGCCGCTGCTGCCCCTGCTGGGCGGGCTCGGGCTGCTGCTCGGGCTGTGGGTCGCCCCGTCCATGATCACGGGCTTCACGCTGGCGGAGCTGCTGGTTCCGGCGGCGTTCCGCACGGAGGCGTTCACCTGGCTGACCGGCGCCGTGGCGCTGGGGCAGGCCTCGGGGTCGATGGTCGCGGGTCAGCTCGCGGACGCGGCCGGCGCGGGCGCGGGCTTCCTCGCACCGCTGGCCGGTACGGGGCTGGCTCTGGCCGCGCTCGTCGTCTTCCGGCGGAGGCTGGCCGTCGGCACGGGTGATGGGTCGTCCGGGGGTGCGGTGGGTCACCGTCCACCTGTCCCGGTGGACTGAGGCGCGGGAATACTGCACTATGGAGCGTCGTTAGCACTCACCGAGTAAGAGTGCCAGGAGGAGAACGTGCCGACGTACCAGTACCAGTGCACCGAGTGCGGCGATGGCCTTGAGGTGGTGCAGAAGTTTACCGACGACTCACTGACCGAGTGCCCCAGCTGTGCGGGCCGCCTGAAGAAGGTGTTCTCGGCCGTCGGCATCGTCTTCAAGGGCTCCGGCTTCTACCGGAACGACAGCCGCAGCTCTTCGGGGGCGGGCAAGTCGTCCTCCGGGTCGTCCGACTCGTCCAAGGGCAACGGCGACTCGTCGTCCTCCTCGGACTCGTCCTCGTCGTCCTCCTCTTCGGACTCCGGGTCCGGCTCGTCGTCCTCGGACTCCGCGAAGAGCGGTTCCTCGTCCGGCTCTTCGGGCTCCTCCGGCTCGTCCTCGGGCAACGGCTCCAAGAGCGCGAGCAAGGCGGGCTCTTCGGCCGCCTGAGGGCCGCGCCGACGCCTGACGGGCCCGCCGGGCGGGTCGCGCCGGGCGACCGTACGGTCCGGCAGCGACGGTTCGCCGCCTGCCCGTAGGGTGACCCGTATGAGTGAACAGGCAGAGATCGGCGTCATCGGCGGCTCGGGTTTCTACTCCTTCCTCGACGACGTGACAGAGGTCACGGTCGACACCCCGTACGGCGAACCGAGCGACTCGCTCTTCATCGGTGAGCTGTCGGGGCGCCGCGTCGCCTTTCTGCCGCGGCACGGCCGCAAGCACCATCTGCCGCCGCACCGCATCAACTACCGCGCAAACATGTGGGCGTTGAGTTCCGTCGGAGCGCGGCAGGTGCTGGGTCCGTGTGCGGTGGGGGGTCTTCGCCAGGAGTACGGGCCGGGCACGCTGCTCGTGCCGGACCAGCTCGTGGACCGTACGAAGTCGCGTGCGCAGACCTACTTCGACGGCGAGCCGCTGCCCGACGGGTCCGTGCCGCACGTCATCCATCTGACCTTCGCCGACCCGTACTGCGAGGCCGGGCGGCAGGCCTCGCTGGCCGCCGCGCGCGAGCACGGCTGGGACGCGGTGGACGGCGGCACGCTCTGCGTGGTCGAGGGGCCCCGCTTCTCCACGCGTGCCGAGTCCCGGTGGCATGCGGCGCAGGGCTGGTCCGTGGTGGGCATGACGGGCCACCCCGAGGCCGTGCTCGCCCGTGAACTGGGGCTCTGCTACTCCTCGTTGACGCTCGTCACGGATCTGGACGCCGGCGCGGAGACCGGCGAGGGAGTCTCGCACGAGGAAGTGCTTCGCGTGTTCGGGGAGAACGTGGGGCGGCTGCGCAGGGTGCTCTTCGACGCGGTCGCCAAGCTGCCGAAGAAGCGCGACTGCGGGTGCGGGCAGGCGCTGGGCGGGATGGACCCGGGCATCGAACTGCCGGGCGCGCTGGAGCAGTAGGCAGCGAGTACGGGGGGCGGGGGTACGGGGCCGGGGGCTTGGGCGCCCTCGCGCCCTCTCGTCGGCTCGTCGGCTCGTCGGCTCGTCGGCTCGCGATTCGTGGCTCGCGAGTCGTGGCTCGTGGCTCGTTGCTGGCCGCGAGGGGTCCCGGTTCAGGGCCCTGATTTATCCACAACTGCCTGGTTATCCACAGATTTCGGCGGGTTTCGTCCGAGCATCGCCGAAGGCAGCAGTCTGGCAGCGGAAGGCGAGTTCTCCGATGCTCTGACGGCAGGTGGTGATCGTGATGCACCGGGACTTCGAACCACCGGGCGGCAGCGGTGGCGGTGATCCCGGAGGGGTGGGCGGGCGCCGCGATGCGCGGTCCCACGGGCACCGCTGGGGGCATGGCCACGTTCCGGGTCCCTGCGCGGTGCCGGATCTCACACCGGTGCGTCCGGGGCCGCGGGGCGGGCACCGTCTGCGCCGGATGGTGCACGCGAGGCGACGCTTCACGGCCGCGGGGCTCGCGGTCGCCGCGGCGGCGTCGGCCGCGCTCGCGGCCCAGATCCCCCGTGGCGACCGCGGCGGTTCCGCGCATGCCGAGGCGGGCCGTGGGTCGCCTTCGGGCCCGACTGCCGCCGCTCCGCGGGCACTTGGCCGTCCCGCGGGCGGAGAGGGGTCCGCCTCGGCGGTGCTGGCCCCGGTGCGGATCGCGGACGCCGCGGCGGTGCGGCTGCTGCACCCGGGAGACCGGGTCGATGTGATCGCCGGCCAGGGCGGTACGGAACGGGCCAGGGTGGTGGCCAGGAGCGCGCGGGTGGATCGTGTGCCCAGGTCGGTGGAGACTGACCCGGTCGGCGAAGCGGACGGTGGAGCGCTCGTCGTGCTCAGAGTGCCGCGCAGGACGGCCACCGCGCTCGCCGGCGCGGGAGCCTCAGGCAGGCTGGCGGTGACGCTGTGCTGAGCACACGTGCCGCGCCGGCCGTGCGCCGCCGGCCGTACCTCGAAGCACTCGGAAAGAGACAGGTCGAAGAGCGTGGCAGCAGTGGAGAGCGAGAAGAAGGGCCTGCTGGCGGGATTCAGGGAATTCCTGATGCGCGGCAACGTGGTCGAGCTGGCCGTCGCCGTCGTCGTCGGCACGGCATTCAGCAAGATCGTGGATTCCGTCGTCAAGGGCCTGATCAATCCGCTCGTGGGCGCGATAGGGACGAAGGACCTGGAGAAGTACAGGTCCTGTCTGAAATCCCCCTGCGAGATCAACAAGGCGACGGGCGAAGTGACGCAGGGCGTCCCGATCAACTGGGGCCCGGTGCTCAGCGCCACGCTGACCTTCCTGATCACGGCCGCCGTCGTCTACTTCCTCATGATCCTTCCGATGAACAGGTACAAGGAACGGCTGGCAGCGCGGAACGAGACGCCCGAGGAGCCCGAGGAGGCGACGGAGATCGATCTGCTGACGGAGATCCGCGACCTGCTCGCCGCACAGCGCGCGGGCTCGGAGGACGACGGCCCGGCGGGCTCGGTGGGACAGCAGCGCGGGGGGCACCTTCCGGGCCGCCAAGGCCCAGGCGGAGGGCAGCCCGGGGTGAGCACCGAGAAGCAGTAGCCGGGCCTCACAGGTGGTGCGGCGGCTTCTCCTCCAGGAAGCGGGCCAGGTCCGCGGCGGCGTCTCCGTACTGCCCGCCGCGTGAACCGGCGCCCGTGCCGCCGTCGCCCCAGCCGCTGTCGGTGTCGTCCGCGGAGCGGGCGCTGAGCGGATCGTCGAACTGGAGCCGGTCGGCGGGGTCGTCGGGCTGGTGCGAGCCGGTGGTCATGCATGAAGCGTACGGCGTCCCCGTACGCCTGGTATCTATGCCGCATGACTACTCAGGACGGTGTGACGGACGTCCCCGGCGTGCGGGTCGGGCACGCCCAGCGGGCGCAGGGCGACAGCCCCGGCTGGCTGACGGGCACGACGGTGGTGCTGGCTCCGGAAGGGGGCGCCGTCGCCGGTGTCGACTCCCGTGGCGGCGCCCCGGGCACCAGGGAGACGGACGCGCTGGATCCGCGGAACGTCGTGGAACGCATCCACGCCGTGGTGCTCACGGGTGGCAGCGCCTTCGGGCTCGACTCCGCGGCGGGCGTGATGAGTTGGCTGGAGGAGCAGGGCCGTGGCGTCCCCGTGGGGCCGGACCCGGCGCAGGTCGTGCCCGTCGTCCCGGCGGCCGTCCTGTTCGACCTGGGCCGTGGCGGACTCTGGCAGGCCCGCCCGGATGCGGCGCTGGGGCGGGAGGCCGTCGAGGCCGCCGCCGCGTCGGAGCCGGGGGCGCCTGTCCCGCAGGGCAACGCCGGTGCGGGGACGGGTGCCGTGGTGGGCGGAATCAAGGGCGGGATCGGCACGGCGAGCACCACGCTCGCCTCGGGCGTCACCGTCGGGGCGATCTCCGCTGTCAATGCGGCCGGTTCGGCGGTGGACCCGGCGACGGGCGTCCTCTACGGGGAGATGTGGGGCGGCCTTCCCGCCGCGCCGGACGAGCGTACGCACACCGAAGCACAGCGACGGCTTGCGGAGGCGCGGGAGGAGACGGGCAGGCGTTCGGCCGGAGTGCTGCGCCCTCCGCTCAACACCACGCTGGCGGTGGTCGCGACCGATGCCGAACTCACCCGCGCCCAGGCCCAGAAGGCGGCGGGCACGGCCCACGACGGGCTGGCCCGCGCGGTGCGGCCCGTACACCTCATGCACGACGGCGATACCGTCTTCACCATGGCGACCTGCGAACGTCCCCTTGCGGGCGGGGAGTTGAACGATCTGCTGGCCGCCGCCGCGGACGTGCTGACGCGGTCGGTGGTCAAGGCGGTGCTCGCCGCCGACGGCGTGGACGGTCCGGGCGGCGTCTTCCCCTCCTACCGGGATCTGTACGGGCGTCAGGGCAGCGAGAGCCGGCGCACGTAGCGCCAACACACCTGCGGTCAGGGCACGTTGGACCGGGCTGGCGGCCTGCGAACTGGTTCCGCTCAGGCGGGCACGGTGGCGCCGGAGGGCTGCTCGCTCGGTGCCGCCGGCTGCTCGTGCGTACCGTCCGATCCGTCCGGCCTCCGGCTCCTGCGCACGCGGGCCCCCTTGAGGAGCACGACGAGCCCGGTGGTGACCGCCGTACCGGCGGCGATCGCGATCAGGTACTGGAACGGGGAGCCGATGAGCGGCACGACGAAGACGCCGCCGTGCGGTGCGCGCAGCGTGCTTCCGAACGCCATCGTCAGCGCGCCGGTGACGGCACCGCCCGCCATGGACGAAGGGATCACGCGCAGCGGGTCGGCGGCCGCGAAGGGGATGGCGCCCTCGGTGATGAACGAGGCGCCGAGCACCCAGGCCGCCTTGCCGTTCTCGCGCTCCGCCGTCGTGAACAGCCTGCCGCGCACGACCGTCGCGAGGGCCATGCCCAGGGGCGGGACCATTCCCGCGGCCATGGCGGTGGCCATCACGGTCAGGCTGCCGTGGCCGGGGTCGGACGTGGCGATGCCTCCGGTGGCGAAGGTGTAGGCGACCTTGTTGACCGGGCCGCCCAGGTCGAAGCACATCATGAGCCCGATGAGCAGGCCCAGCAGGACGGCGTTGGTGCCGGTGAGGCCCCCGAGCCAGTCCGTCATGGCCTTCTGCGCGGTGGCGACCGGCTTGCCGATGAGCACGAACATCAGCGCGCCGACAACCGCCGAGGAGAGCAGCGGTATGACGACCACGGGCATGATGCCCCGCAGCACGGGCGGAACGGCCACGCGCCGGACGGCGGTTACGACGGCGCCCGCGAGCAGGCCCGCCACCAGGCCGCCCAGGAAACCGGCTCCGATCTCGACGGCGACGGCACCCCCGACGAAGCCGGGCACGAGCCCCGG
Organism: Streptomyces winkii; assembly: GCF_032248595.1. Lineage (NCBI taxonomy): Bacteria > Bacillati > Actinomycetota > Actinomycetes > Kitasatosporales > Streptomycetaceae > Streptomyces > Streptomyces winkii. The sequence continues at coordinate 273,676 of NZ_JASTTH010000005.1, forward strand.
CCGGTCGGCCATGCCGTAGGCGATGTATCCGGCGAGCACCGGTACCAGGAAGCCGAAGGCGAGCTGGCCGATCTGGTTGAACAGCGCTGCCCAGCTGTGGAGTTCCGTCCAGGCGAAGTGGTCGGCGACGGACTTGGCGTCGGCGATCTCGTAGCCGCCGATCGCGAACGAGACCGCGATGAGGAGACCGCCCGCGGCGACGAACGGGACCATGTAACTCACGCCGGTCATCAGCCACTTGCGAAGGCGGGTGCCGTAACCGTCCCCGGGCTCCCCCGCGGTGTCCACGGGCGCGCCGGGGCGGGCGGTTCCGGAGACCTCGCCGCGTTCGGCCTTGCCCTGTACCTCGGCGACGAGTTCGCCGGGGCGGTTGATCGCGGCCTTCACACCGGCGTCGACGGTGGGCTTGCCCGCGAAGCGCTCCTTCTCGCGGACCTCCACGTCGTGCGCGAAGATCACGCCGTCCGCGGCGGCGATGACGGCGGGGTCGAGGCGGTCGAACCCGGCGGACCCCTGTGTCTCGACGGAGACTTCGGCCCCGGCCTCCTGCCCGGCCCGCTCCAGGGACTCGGCGGCCATGTACGTGTGCGCGATCCCGGTGGGGCAGGAGGTGACGGCGACGATACGGAAGGGACGGCCGCCCTCGCCGCTGCCCTCCTCCGGTGCCTGCGGCCCGGCGGGATCAGGCTCACCGGCTCCGCCGGGAGATCCGGCTGCGGCTCCGTCCGCAGATCCGTCCGTGGCTTCGTCCGCCGCGTCCTCGGCGGCCTCGTCACCGCGTATGAGGGCCGCGGCGCGCTCGGGATCGGCCACCGTGCGCAGGGCTTCGGTGAAGTCCGCGTCCGCCAAGTGCCGCGCGAGGGAGGAGAGTATGCCGAGGTGATCGCTGTCGGCCCCGTCGGGCGCCGCGATCAGAAAGATCAGGTCTGCCGGTCCGTCCGTCGCACCGAAGTCGACGGGCGTGACGGGGCGGCCGAAGGCCAGCGTGGGTTCGGTGACGTGTGCGCTGCGGCAGTGGGGAATCCCGATGCCGCCTTCGAGGCCCGTCGGCATCTGGGTCTCCCGCGCGGCCACGTCCGCCAGGAACCCTTCGAGATCGGTGACGCGGCCTTCCGCGACCATCCGCTCGGCGAGCGAACGTGCTGCTTCTTCCTTGGTGTTCGCGGTCAGATCGAGGTCGACCAGGTCCGCGTTGATCAGCTGGCTCATGGCACGGCTCCATCGGCGCTGTCGGGCAGGGGACGGCCCAGGGGGTGGTCCAGGGGCGGTTCGGTCGTCACGGTGACGTCGTCGGGGCGCAGATCCGCGGGGTGCGGCATCTCGCTGCCGGGCAGCTGCACCGCGGCGAGGCCGTGCGCGACGGCGGCGGTCAGCGCCCGGGGGCCGGCGCCGCCGGCGGCGAGGAAGCCGGCGAGCGAGGCGTCGCCCGCGCCGACATCGCTGCGTACGGAGACGGCCGGGGTGCTGCCGAAGCACATTCCGGCGCCGTCGACCAGCAGTTGGCCGGTGGCGCCGAGGCTGGCGAGGACCGCGCCGGCGCCCGCGTTCAGCAGGTCCTCCGCGGCCTTCACGGCGTCGCTCACGGTGGCGAGGGGGCGGCCGACGGCCTCGGCGAGCTCGACGGCGTTGGGCTTGACCAGGTCCGGCCGCTCGCGCAGGGCGGCGGAGAGTGCGGGCCCGGAGGCGTCCACGGCGATGCGTATGCCCTGTTCGCGTGCGCGGGCCACGAGCCCGGCGTACCACGCGGGCGGCAGACCGCGCGGAAGGCTGCCGCTGCACACGATCCAGGCGGCGCCCGCACCGGCAGCGCGGTCGCCGACCGCCTCCAGAAGGGCCTCGGCCTCGTCCGCGGTGATCTCGGGACCGGCCGCGTTGATCTTGGTGAGGCTGCCGTCGGGCTCGGCGAGGGAGATGTTGACACGGGTCGACTCGTGTACGGGCACACCCGCCACCTCGATGCCCCTCCGGCTCAACAGCTGGGCGAGGAGCGCGCCTTCGGGCCCGCCGAGCGGCAGCACCGCGACGGTGCTCCGTCCCGCCGCGGCCAGGGCACGCGAGACGTTGACGCCCTTTCCGCCGGGGTCGACACGGTCGGTGCCCGCGCGCAGGACGGCTCCGCGGGACAGCCCGGCGATCTCGTACGTACGGTCCAGGCTGGGGTTGGGCGTGACGGTCACGACGGTGCCGGAGGGACGGCTTCCGGGCGCGGCTTCGGGCCCGGCTTCCGGCCCGGTCCCGGCTGCGGCGGAGGCTGCGGTGCCGTCGCTCATACCCGCCTCACCTCCGGGCCCTTGCGCTCGATCGCGCGGGCGTCGTCGGCGTCGAGCCCGGTGTCGGTGATGAGCAGGTCGACGTCCTCGAGGCCGCCGAACCGGGCGAAGTGCTCCTGCCCGAACTTGGTGGAGTCGGCGAGCAGCACGACCCTGCGGGCCGCTGCCGTCACTGCGCGCTTGACGGCGGCCTCGGCGAGGTCGGGAGTGGTGAGCCCGCCTTCGAGGGAGAAGCCGTTGGTGGCGAGGAAGAGGAGATCGGCGTTGATCTCTCCGTAGGCGCGCAGCGCCCACGCGTCGACCGCGGCGCGGGTGCGGTGCCGCACACGGCCGCCCACGAGGTGCAGATCGATCCCGGGATGGTCGGCCAGCCGTGCGGCCAGCGGCAGAGCGTGGGTGACGACGGTGAACGCCGCGTCCACGGGGACGGACGCGGCGAGACGGCCCGTGGTGGATCCGGCGTCGAGGAGGACGCTACCGTCGGCCGGAAGCTCGTCGAGGGCGGCGCGCGCGATGCGCTCCTTCTCGTCGGGGGCCGAGGCCTCGCGCTCGTGGAGATCGGGCTCGAAGTCGAGGCGGCCCGCGGGGATCGCGCCGCCGTGCACACGCCGCAGCACACCGGCCCGGTCGAGCGCCTTCAGATCGCGCCTGACCGTCTCCGCCGTGACCTGGAACTCCTGCGCGAGCGAGAGCACCTCCACGCGGCCCCGCTGCTGTGCGAGGCGGAGGATCTCCTGCTGGCGCTCCGGTGCGTACATCGTGCTGCGACTCCAGGTCCGTTCATGCCCGAACGTGTGACTTTCACGCGGACACTAGGCCCATGGAAGCGAGAAGTAAACACATCCGGGCATCTGAACACAGACACCCGGACACCGATACCGGACACAGACGCCGACACAGACACCCGGACACAGACCGACGCGGAACCGGACAGGGCAGAGGGGCAGAGACATGCACAGGGACATGCACAGGGACCGGACAGGGCGATGGACCTGGTGAGACCCGGAGCCTTTCCCGGACAGAGAAGAGTCCCGGCGCTCGGGGGAGGGCACCGGGACTCGGTCTCGGAGCGGCCGTCAAATGCCGCTGCTGTGTGTGAAGTTGGGCTCGTCGCGCCGTCGGGCTCTCGGCGGTCGGGGCGGGCTGGGCGGTCGCCGTTCCATTTTCTGCTCGTCCGTCAGGCGGCGGCGTCGAAGCCGGTGTCCGAGGCGAGCTTCTTCAGCTCCAGCAGGGCGTGCTTCTCGATCTGCCGGATGCGCTCACGCGTCAGGCCGTGCTGCTTGCCGACCTCCGTGAGGGTGCGCTCCCGCCCGTCGACCATGCCGTAACGCGCCTTGATGATGGACGCGGTGCGGGAGTCGAGACGGCCGATGAGCCCGTCCAGCTCCTCGCGGCGCAGCAGCGTCAGCACGGACTGCTCGGGCGAGGCCGCGGAGGTGTCCTCCAGCAGGTCGCCGAACTGCGTCTCGCCCTCTTCGTCGACGGACATGTTCAGGCTGACCGGGTCACGCGCCCAGTCCAGTACGTCGATGACGCGCTCCGGCGTGGAGCTCAGCTCGGCCGCGACCTCCTCGGGCTCCGGCTCGCGCCCGTGTTCCCTGTTGAACTCCCGCTGGACGCGCCGGATGCGCCCCAGCTCCTCCACGAGATGGACGGGCAGCCGGATCGTCCGGGACTGGTCGGCGATGGAGCGCGTGATGGCCTGACGGATCCACCACGTCGCGTACGTGGAGAACTTGAAGCCCTTGCGGTAGTCGAACTTCTCGACTGCGCGGACCAGGCCGGCATTGCCCTCCTGGATCAGGTCCAGCAGGGGCAGCCCGCTGCGCGGATAGCGCCGCGCCACGGCCACGACGAGACGGAGGTTGGAGCGGATGAAGACGTCCTTGGCACGCTCGCCCTCGGCGACGATCGCCTCCAGCTCCTCGCGGGTGGCGGTCGCGCTCGCCGAGTCGGCGCTCAGCGGCTCCTCGTCCTTGTTCAGTATTCGCCGTGCGTAGACCCCGGCCTCGATGGCGAGGGACAGCTCTACTTCCTTCGCCGCGTCGAGCAGCGGTGTACGCGCGATCTCGTCGAGATACATGCCGACCAGGTCGCGGTCCGCGACTTCGCTGCCTGCGGCGCGAACACTGCTTGCCGTGTCAGTGGCACCGGTCGTGGTGGCCTGACGACGGGCGACGGCACGGGTTGCCATGCGTGCTCCCTTGCGAGTGGACTCAATCAAACTGGTCGGTGGCTTGGATCGGGCACTTGCCGGGTGCCCCCATCCGTAGGAAACAACGAGCGGAAACCGGACTTAATTCCCAACCACCGCGTCATTTTCCTGATCATGCAGTACCCTGTCCGCCCGCAGCGAGCGGCCCGATGTTGAGGGGCCCAGGGATACTGCTGGAGCAGGCGCCGGGGGAGAGATCCGCGGGCTCCGCGCGACCTCTGCGACCCGCGTGGCACGCCGTCCACCGTCTTCGGCACTGATGATCACGCCTGCTGAACAGCGGCGTGACTTACTGCCCTCCCCAGTAGAGACGACCAGAAGGGGCCATTGGTTGCACGTGGCCCCGGATCGTACGGAAAAAGGCGGCCCGCGGGACGTTTGACGGCTGCGGGACGGGGCCATCGCGCCGCCGGGAGCGGAACCCGGAACCGGTGGGACCGCATCCGGCCAATCTCGGCAATCGCGGCCCCGCCGGGGTCGCCGACCGTCGCCCCCCGCCCCCGATACGCGGAGACGCCGGGGCCGGGCGGAGCGGCGCTCTGCCGTCCGCCCGGCCCCGGCCGGGATCCACGCGTCCACCGCCGCCCGCCGTACGGGCATGGGCTCAGCGCAGCAGCGCGGGTGCGCGCTCCGTGCCGTCACCGTCCTCGGAGCCGCTCCCGGTACCGCCCTCCCCCGAGGCACCGCCGTCAGAGCCGGCGCCCTCGGAGCCGGCCCCGTCAGAGCCGCTTCCCTCGGAGCCGGCGCCCGCCGCAGCCGGGGCAGTCCCCGATCCGCCGCTGCCGCCCTGGCCGCGCGCCGTCACGAGCGTGTACGCGATGGCCGCCGAGGTCAGCAGGATGCCGACCGCCCACCAGATCGCCGTGGTGTAGCCGTGCACCATGCCCTGCGCCGTGAGCAGCTTGCGAGCCGATTCGCTCGTCGCCCCCGCGACCCGTTCGCCGATGTACGCGGTGGTGGCGCTGGCTGCCACGGTGTTCAGCAAAGCCGTGCCGATGGCGCCTCCCACCTGCTGCGAGGTGTTGACCATGGCCGAGGCGACACCCGCGTCCCGTGCCTCCACACCGGTCGTCGCGAGCGACATCGCCGTCATGAACGCGGTGCCCATGCCCAGCCCCAGCAGGAGTTGCGCGGGCAGGATCAGGGTCGCGTACGAGCTGTCGACCTCCAGCCGCGTGAGCAGCAGCATGCCGCCGGCCGCGACGACGAAGCCGGGCCCCATCAGCAGCCTCGGCCGCACCCGCGTCATCAGCCGTGCGCCGATCTGCGTGGAGCCGGTGATCATGCCCGCGATCATGGGGAGGAACGCGATGCCGGTCCTGACCGGGGAGTATCCCTTCACCACTTGCAGGTAGTACGTGAGGAAGAGGAACAGCCCGAACATCGCGATGACGGCGAGGCCGAGCGAGAGGTAGACCCCTCCCCTGTTCCGGTCGGTGACCACGCGCAGCGGCAGCAGCGGCGCCTTCGACCTCGCCTCGACGGCGGCGAACGCGCCGAGCAGCAGCACGGTCGCGACGAACATGGCCAGCGTGCCGCCCTCGCTCCAGCCGTGCGACTCCGCGCGCGTGAAGCCGTAGACGAGAGAGACCAGGCCCAGCGTGGAGAGGACGACGCCGGGGACGTCCAGCGGCGAGCGGTTACGGGTACCGGCGGGCTCCCGTATCACCAGCACGGCTCCCGCGGCGGCGAGCACGGCGAAGGGGATGTTGACGAAGAACGTCCAGCGCCAGTCCAGGTATTCGGTGAGGACGCCGCCGAGTATCAGCCCGATGGCGCCTCCGCCGCCCGCGATGGCGCCGTAGATGCCGAACGCCTTCGCGCGCTCCTTGCCCTCGGTGAACATCACCGCGAGCAGGGACAGCGCGGCCGGCGCGAGCAGCGCCCCGAAGGCGCCCTGAAGTGCGCGGGAGCCCAGCAGCACGGCCTCGCTCGGTGCCGCGCCGCCGAGGGCGGACGCGACGGCGAAGCCGGTCAGGCCCGTGACGAAGGTCCGCTTGCGCCCCCAGAGGTCGGCAATCCGGCCGCCGAAGAGCAGCAGACCGCCGAAGGCGAGGGCGTACGCCGTGACGACCCACTGCCGGTTGCCGTCGGAGATGTGGAGGTCCGCCTGGGCGGAGGGCAGCGCGATGTTCACGATGGTCGCGTCGAGCACGACCATCAACTGGGCGAGGGCTATGAACCCCAGGGCGGTCCAGCGTCTCGGATCGGGGCGACCGGGGACGGCGGTCCCGGCGGTCGCGGTGGTGGTTCGGACTGTTTCCGGCATGGGTGTGCCTGCCTCACGGTGCTGAATGAACGAGTGGATGGGTGACGGGTGATGAGTGACGGGTGACGGGTGACGGGTGACGGGCGATGAGTGACAGGTGACGAGCGACAACTGACAGATGACAGATGACGGACGACTGTCAGCGGATGACCGGCAGCAGATGACGGACGCAACGGAGCCGAGCCCCGGACGGTCGCGCCGAACTGATCAGAGAAAGGCGCGATATTTCCCCGTAAGGAGGTGCACGACGGCCGTCGCCGCCTCGCACCCCTGTGGAAGCCGCCTGTCAGGCAGGCGTACGGAGGTCCTCCAACGTGGCGGCGTGGCCTGGCAGTTCGGACCTTGCCGGGGCCTGAAGCCCGTCGAGGTAGAGCTGCACATGGCGTTCGACGAAGCGGGCGATCTCGGCGCAACCGGTGCCCGGCAGCGGCCTGGTGAGCTGGCTGATGGCGACGAGCAGGTCCCCGACCTCGATGTCGGGGCGCAACCGGCCCGCCTCCTTGGCCCGTTGGACGAGCTCCCGTACGAGCCCCTCCAGCCGTTGCCTGGCGGCGAGGAGACGGGGATCGTTCCGGTCGAGCCGGTCCGAGAGCAGAGGGCACAGTGCGCCGATGCGCTCCTCGACGGCGGCGAAGACGAAGTGGCGCAGCGCCTCGAAGGCATCCGCCTGCCCGCTACCGCCGCCCTCCGCGGACTCGTCGAGGGCGGCCTGCGCGCGGTCCGCGATGCGCTCGGTGACGGCGAGGACGACGCCGTGCACGAGCGCGTTCCGGTCCGCGAAGTGCCGGTAGAGGGTGGCGTTCCCGACGCCAGCGCGCCGCGCGATGTCGTCGAGCGGCGCGTCCGCCCCATGGACGACGAACGCCTCGCGCGCGGCCGAGACGAGCCGCTCCCTGTTCCGCACGGCGTCCGCGCGGGCCCTCGGAGCCGCCGCCACGGCCGTCGCGGCGCCGGAGCCTCCCACTGCCTTCGACCGGGAGGCCGCATCCATGGCCCCACAAGTGGCGCTGCCCATGGCTCCTCCCCAGTTCCCGGTTCTGGTTCCGGCCCGGTGGCCGCCGCCCCCGGAGGATCCGGGGAGCGAGTCCCCGTTTCGTGGGAACACCTGGGTTCAACCGGGACCGGGTGCCGCTTATTTCGCGGCTTCCTGTGCTCCGCGTCACAGTGACGCGAGGAGGCGCGACGTCACGGAAGGGGCACATACGGCCGGGCGTGTGCAGGTGCAGGCCGGAAGCGTGGTCCGCATCGGGCACGGGCCAGCCGGTCTCACGGGCCGACCGCCACCCGGGCCCCGCCCGTCACGCCGCCCCCAGCGCCGCCCCGACGGCGCCCCGGCGACCGCCCCTCCGCCAGTGGACTGGACCCATGAACATCAGCGCGGCGTCTTCTCCTCCCCCCGCCCCGCTGCAACGATGTGCGCTCCCGTATGCCCGTATGACCGGCTCCATGTGGCCCTGTGTGAGGAGCACTCGATGCAGCAGACGCCGCCACCGCAGTCCACCACCCGCAGACGGATCCTCGCCGGAGCCGGAGCCGCCGGAGCGGCCGGCGTCGTGGCGGCCCTCGGCCTCCCGGCCGGCGCGGCACACGCCGCCGACGCGGGCGACACCAGGCGCGCCGCCCGCGCCCTGCTCCGCCGCATGTCGCTCAAGGAGAAGATCGGCCAGCTCTTCGTCGTCGAGGTCTACGGGAAGTCGGCGGACGCCGCGCACGACAAGAACAAGGAGCTGTACGGGGTTTCGACTCCGGCGGAGGTCGTCGCCAAGTACCGCCCCGGCGGCGTCATCTACTTCGACGCGCGCCGCGGTCCCGACAACCTCAAGGACCCGCGCCAGATCGCGGGCCTCTCCAACGGCCTCCAGCGCGCGTCCCTGCGCACCGGCGCCCGCATCCCGCTCCTGGTCTCCATCGACCAGGAGGGCGGCAGCGTCGTCTACCGCATGCTGGAGCCCGCCACGCAGCTGCCGGGCAACATGGCGCTGGCCGCGGCCCGTTCGCGCGACGACGTCCGCCGCTCGTCCGAGATCATCGGGACGGAGCTGGCCGCGATGGGCATCAACCAGAACTACGCGCCCGTCGCCGACGTCAACGTCAACCCGGACAACCCGATCATCGGCGTCCGCTCCTTCGGCTCCGATCCCGCCCTGTGCTCGGAGCTCGTCTCCGAGTCCGTACGCGGCTACCACCGCGGCGAAGTGGCAAGCGCCGCAAAGCACTTCCCCGGTCACGGCGACACCGACGTGGACAGCCACACGGGCCTTCCCGTCATCAAGCACACGCGCGAGCAGCTGGACAAGATCGACCTGCCGCCGTTCCGGGCGGCCATCGCACGCGGCGTCGACACGATCATGACCGCCCACATCGTCGTGCCGTCCCTGGACTCCAGCGAGGTCCCCGCGACGATGTCGAAGCCCATCGTGACAGGGCTGCTCCGCGAGGAGCTGGGCTTCGACGGCCTCATCGTCACGGACGCCCTCGACATGGGCGGTGCGACCGAGGACTTCCCGCCGGACGTCGCTCCCGTACGGGCGCTCAAGGCCGGCTGCGACCAGCTCGTGCTCGCGCCCAAGGCGGACACGGCGCACGCCGCCGTCCTCAAGGCGGTCGAGGGAGGCGAGGTCTCCGAGGACCGGCTCGACGCGTCGGTGCTGCGCATCCTCGAACACAAGCTGCGCAACGGCCTGTTCCCGCGTCCGTACGTCGACGAGGACCGGGCCGCGCGGGTCGTCGGCAGCCGCCGCCACACCGAGGACGCCGCGCGCATCACCGACCGTACGGTCACGCTGGTGCGCAACGAGGGCCGCACGCTGCCGCTCTCCGGCGATCGCCGTACCGTCCTCGTCACCGGCTGGGACACCGGCCAGGTCGCCGCCGTCGCCGGTGCGGTCGGCAAGCGCTCCGGGCAGACGGCCACCCCTCTGGCGACCGGTGCGGCTCCCGGCAGCACGCAGATCGAGGACGCCGCCACCGCGGCGCGGGACCACGACGTGACCGTCGTCCTGACGAACGCCGCGGCTTCGGTCAAGGACAAGGGCGCGGCACAGGCCGACCTGGTCAAGGCCCTGGTGAAGACCGGCAAGCCGGTCGTGGCGGTCGCGGTGCGCAACGCGTACGACATCCGCCGCTTCCCGGACGTGCCCGCCTACCTCGCCACGTTCTCGTACGGGAAGCCGTCGCTCGCGTCCGTCGTGCGCGCCCTGTACGGCGACGTCGCGCCGGGCGGAAAACTCCCGGTGAGCATCCCCGCTCTCGACGAGGCGGACGGCACGCTCTACGAGTTCGGGCACGGACTCGGCTACTGACGGTTCCCGGGCGGCGCCACCGTAGCCGCTGCTCCGACGAGAACCCTGGCTCGGCGCCCCCTCCCACCGCGGACGGGGCGCCGAGCCGCGTGCGGACGGCGACGCCCGACGACGTCCGCCGGGACACCGCGATCCGGGCACGCCCGCGGCATGGGGACGTTCGGCCCCTCATCGGGACCTCCCGGGCCCTCGGCGCCGTGCGGCGGCGGCAGGAGGCTGGCGGGTGAGAGGCGCCATGCCATCCGGAGCCGGGATCCCGGCCGTTGCCCGGAGCCCGTGGCCGGCGGCGCGCGCACGCGAGCCGCCGAGGACCGACAACCGACCGGAACCACAAGGGAGTTCTCATGCCTTCCACCTCATTCGCCCGCGCCGAGGTGGTCGAGGAGCTTGTCCGCGATGCCTCCATGGCACCGTCCATGCACAACGCGCAGCCATGGCGCTTCCGCTACAGCCGCGGCGGCGACGTGATCACGCTGCGCGCGGACCCCGGGCGGGCCATGCCGCACGCGGACCCCGAGCTGCGGGCGCTGCACCTCGGCTGCGGGGCGGCGCTGTTCAATCTGCGGGTGGCCGCGCAGCACGCCGGGTTCCGTCCCGTCGTGAGGGAGCTGCCCGATCCGGACGACTGGCAGACCCTTGCCGCCGTGTCGCTGGGGGATGCGGCGGAGACCGTCGACGGCGATCTGTCCCTGCTCTACCCGGCGATCGCCGAGCGGCGCACGAGCCGCTACCCGTTCGCGGAGCGCCCGATACCGACCGCGCTGGCCGGCACGCTGATCGAGCAGGTACGCGCCGAGGGCGCGCGGCTGGCGTTCCTCTCCGGCTGGCATCTGTCCCTCGTCCTCGACGTCATCGAGGAGGCCGAGCTGAGGTCGGAGCACGAGGGCGACCCGGACGAGCAGCGGTGGGTGCGTACGGGCGTGCAGCTCTCGGACGCGGTCTCTGAGGGGGACGGCGTCCCCGAGTACAGCTTCGGCCCCCGCAAGGGCGACGGCCGGGCGCCGGTGCGCGACTTCGGCCGCGGCAGGGGGGTGTCCGACCAGGGCACGGCCGAGTTCGAGCACGTTCCTCATCTGGGGCTGCTCTGCACCGAGCACGACCACCCGGACGACTGGCTGGCGGCGGGCCAGGCCATGGAGCGGATGCTGCTGGCGGCCACACGGGAGGGACTGGCCACCTCGTTCGCCGCGCAGGCGCTGGAGCGCCCCGAGCTGCGGTGGCTGCTGCGCGATCCGGTGTGGGGAGCGGGACCGGTGCAGATGGTGGTGCGGCTGGGATACGGACCGCTGCGGCCGGCGACGCCGCGCCGTCCCGTCCAGGACGTGCTGGAGATCGTTCCCTGACGGGTCCCTGCGGCCCTGGCCGTGCCGGCCGACGGGGGCGGAGGGGCCCTGCCCTCGTCAGTCCCGTCGGCTCCATCGCGGCCCGACCTCGGACCACTCGTACTCCCACTGCCTGGCTCGCAGGACGTCGAGGCGGCGCCGTACCGCCCAGCATCCGCTCCCCACGAGGAAGCAGGTCGCCACGGCCACCGCACCGCCGGCGGCCCCGCTCTCCACGGTGACCTCGGTCGCGTCGGGGGGCGGCTGGTGCGGAGCGCCCTGCCGGTCCAGCCACAGCGGGACGTGTGTGCCCTCGCGGGTTCCGGTCGCCACCGGCGCACGGCCTACGTGGGTGCGGCCGTCGGGAGTCTTCCAGCTGACCTCGGTGAGCACGGTCGGGTCGTCGGAGACGGTCGTGATCCCGTCCGTCGTGGGCGCGTCCTCGCGCAGCACGGCGGACGTGCGGTGGAGGCCCGGCTGGTCGCTCAGATTGGCGGCGACCGTGTCGGAGGCCATCGCCCCGGTGAGCGGGGCGCTCACGGCCATGATCACTCCGGCTGCGACGCCCGTCCACGCCTCGGCACGGTCGGAGCGGCGCTTGAGCGGATTCGTCCGCCAGCGCCACAGCCATCTCCTCGTCCTCATGTGCCGACTCCCCTCACGGCGGCAAACCAGCCACGGGTGCGAGGTGATCTGCGGGCGTCCCGCTAAGGGGGCCGAAAGGTCCAGCGATGCTGGTACGGATGGCCCCCTCCGCTGCCGGGTCGGGGCCGTTCGGCCCTGTTCGGGCGGCGCGCGACGGGGCGACGATGCCGACAGCAGCGGTTACGAGGGGAAGCAGTGCGACATGAGCGAAGTGCGGACGTACTCCGAGCAGAACCCCATCCGCGTCCTGCTGCTGGACGACCACGAGGTCGTACGGCGCGGCGTGCACGACCTGCTGGAGGCCGAAGCCGACATCGACGTCGTCGGCGAGGCCGCCACCGCCGAGCAGGCCCTCGCCCGCGGGCCCGCGCTCCGTCCGCACGTGGCCGTCCTGGACGTGCGGCTGCCCGACGGCGACGGCGTGACCGTCTGCCGGGAGCTGCGCTCACGCCTGCCGGAGCTCGCGTGCCTGATGCTGACGTCGTTCGACGACGACGACGCCCTGCTGGACGCGATCATGGCGGGCGCCGCGGGCTACGTGCTCAAGCAGATCAAGGGCTCGGACCTGGTCTCGGCCGTACGTACGGTCGCGGCGGGCCAGTCGATGCTCGACCCGGCGACCACGGCCCGGCTCATGGGCAGCCTGCGCGGTCCGGAGGACCACGAGGGGGAGGAGCAGCAGGGCGACGCGTTCGCCGGGCTGTCCCCGCGTGAGCGGGACATCCTGGACCTCATCGGGGAGGGGATGACGAACCACGAGATCGGCGACCGTCTGTTCCTGTCGGAGAAGACGGTGAAGAACCACATCTCGCGGCTGCTGGCGAAGCTGGGCGTGGAGCGGCGCGTACAGGCGGCCGTGCTCGCGACGCAGGCGCACGCGCAGGAGAAGGAGAGACACCGCCGCCACTGACGCCGGCGCCGAGCGCCGCCGGCCGGCGGCGGGTGGCCTGGAACGGCGCACGACGCCCGGCCCGGTCCGGGCGGGGCGCACGCCGGGGACGCAGGCCCAGGGCTATGCCTGGGCAGGGGCGGGACAGCGGGACGACCCGGGCCCGAGGCCCGGCGCACAGCCGGGCGCGGGGTCCGGGCAGTGCCCGGGCGGACAGCCGGACACACGGTTTCGGACAATGCCTGGGCGAACAGCCGGACACAGAGCCGAACCGAAGCCCCGCACGGCCGGACGCACAGTCCGGACGATGCCAGGGCGGACAGCCAACACACGGTCCGGGCAGTGCCCCGGCGGACAGCCGGACACACGACCCGAGCCGAAGCCCGGCACATGGCCGGGCGCAGGGTCTGGACCGCACCCCGGACGTAGAACCCCCAAGCTCCGAACCCCGGACGCCGGGCCGGGGAAGCCGGGCCCAGGCGCCGAACCCCGCGCTCCGAGCCCCTGAGCCGGACCGCGGCCGGGCGCCGATGGCCCGGCCGTACCGCTTGCGGCACCGCACGGGTCTGGGCAGTGCCCGGGCGGACAGCGGCACGCGGCGGCGCATCCGGCCCCCGGCCGGTAGCCCGCCGTACCCCGGCGGGACACCGCGGAACACGCGGTGACACGCCGCGGGCGCACGCCGCACGGTCCGGCACCGCCTCAGCCCTCCGTCACCGCGTACGCTCAGCGGAACGCGGCGGCGCATCCGGCCCCCGGCCGGTAGCGCGCCGTATCCCGGCGGGACGCCGTGGACACGCGCGGTGGCACGTCACCGCGTACGCACAGCCGCGGGCGCAGGCCGTACGCGTCGGCGGCGGTCGCGTCGGCGCCGTACGAGCCGGTGTCGCCCTGTCTCGTTTCAGCCCTGCGTCACCGCGCCGTCCAGCGGGACGTGCCAGGTCAGCCTCGTGCCGCCGCCGGGCGGTGTGGCCAGGCGCATCGCGCCGCCGAGCCGCTCCGCCCGCTCGGAGAGGTTGTGGAGGCCGCTGTGGCGGGCGTCCTGTGGTATCCCGACGCCGTCGTCCACGACGCTGAGCGTCAGCGCCTCGCCCGTCGTCTCCGCCGAGACCTCGACGCTGCTCGCTCCGGCGTGACGGGCGACGTTCGACAGCGCCTCCCGTACGACCGCCACCGCCTCGTCCGCGGTCTCGCCGGGGACGTCGGTGTCGAGCAGTCCTTCCATGCGCAGCACCGGCGTGAAGCCCAGGGCGGACGCGACGTCCTGGACGGCCTCCGTGACGCGGCCGCGCAGCCCGTCGCCGCCCGATTCGCTGTCGTGTGCGCGCAGCCCGAAGATCGTCGAGCGGATGATCTTGATGGTGGCGTCGAGGTCGTCCACGGCTCTCAGCAGCCGCTCGCTCGCCTTGGGGTGGTCCACGAAGCGGATGGCGCTCTGCAACGTCATGCCCGTCGCGAAGAGCCGCTGGATCGCCAGGTCGTGCAGGTCGCGGGCGATGCGGTCGCGCTCTTCGAGCAGCGTGATCTGCTCGGCGTCGCGCCGCCGCTCGGCAAGCTCCATCGCGACGGCGGCCTGCCCCGCGAAGGCGCTCAGCGGCGCGATCTGCGGCTCGGCGAAGGGCTGGCGGGGCTTCGAGCGGGCAAGGAGCAGCACCCCCTTCGGCACGTCCTCGGCGATCATGGGCACCGCGACGGCGGGACCGAGCCCCGACCAGCGCGGGGGCCCCGCCGTGATCCGCGGGTCGTGCTCGACGTCGGCGCTCGTGGTGACCTCGCCGGCGTCCATGGCGGCGCCGACGAAGGTGCCCTCGCGAGGCAGCCGCAGCGACCGGTGGTGCTCGGCGTCGGTTCCCACCGCGACGGCCACGGCCAGGGCCTCGCCGCCCTCCTCCGGCAGAGCAAGCACTCCCAGGTCGGCGGAGAGGATCGTGCGCGCCAACTCGACGATCAGCCCGAGCACGCGCCGTTCCCCGATCCCGGACAGCAGCGCCCGCGTGACCTCGGCGTTCGCCTCCATCCAGCGCTGCCGGTACTGCGCCTCCTCGTACAGCCTCGCGTTCTCGATGGCGACGCCCGCCGCCGCGGCCAGGGTCGACAGCACGGTCTCGTCCTCGCTGTCGAACTCCTTGCCGTCGCGCTTCTCGGCCAGATAGAGGTTGCCGAACACCTCGTCCCGCACCCGGATCGGCACCCCGAGGAACGAGTGCATCGGCGGATGGTTCGGGGGAAAGCCCTGCGAGGACGGATGCCGCCCGAGTTCCGGCAGCCGCAGCGGTACGGGGTTGCGGATCAGTTCGCCGAGCAGTCCGCGGCCCGTCGGCAGGGGCCCGATGGCCTCGGCCTGCTGCTCGGGCACGCCGACGGGGATGAACTGGGAGAGCGTTCCGTCCTCGCCGATCACGCCCAGTGCCCCGTACTCGGCGTCGACGAGCAGGACGGCCGACTCGGCGATGCGTTGCAGCACCTGGGAGAGCTCCAGTTCCCGGCCCACGGAGAGCACGGCGTCGAGCAGGTTGTGGATGCGGTCCCGCGTGCCGCGGACCGCGTCGATCCGCACCTGCAACTCTTCGAGCAGGTCGTCGAGTTGCATCCGGGGCAGGTGGCCCGGATGCTCGCCGTCCATGTGATGCACAGAGCCGCTGCCGCTCATCGACCCTCCGCGTGAATTGGGAGGATGTGACCCTTACGTCCGGTTCCTCTGGTCCAAACAGTAGCCGCTGAGTGGGCCGAACGGCACCGGAACGTACGGCCCCGGGCGGCCGGACGTCCCGCCCGTACGGGACGGCCGGCGGCACATCGGGGCTCCTCCGCCCCTCCCCCGCGCACCGCCCCCGAGCCGACACTGAAGCCTGGGGAGACGCGGGGAGACGTGGGGGGACGTGGAGGTGGGGACGATGCCGCACCGCACCGTCGGAGAGCTGATGACCGCGCCGGGCATACGCGTGCACCGCGGCACCACGGCCGGTGACGTGACCCGGCTCCTGGACGAGCACTCCATCACCGCGGTGCCCGTCGTCGACGACGGCGAGTGCCCCGTCGGCGTCGTCTCACGGAAGGACCTGGGCGAGGGCTCGCGCCGCGTCCGTACGTCCGGTGAGGCCGGCCCGTACTCCGCGTACTCCGCCGCGCGCTCCGCCCCGGCGGGCCCCGGTCGGCGGCTGTCCGGCGTGACGACGGCGGACGACGTGATGACGAGCCCCGCGGTCACCGCCCGCCCCGGCTGGAGCCTCGCGCAGGCGGCCCGCACGATGGAGCGCCGCCGCGTCAAGCGGCTCCCCGTGGTGGACGGCGCGGACCGGCTCGTCGGCTTCCTCGGCCGGACCGACCTGGTGCGGTCCTTCGTACGTCCCGACCGGGCCGTACGCCAGGAGATCGCCGGAGACGTCCTCGACCGCACTCTCGGCATCGGCCCGAGGCAGGTGACGGTCACCGTGGCCGAGGGCCGCGTGACCCTCCAGGGCATCGTCGAGCACAGATCGCTGCTGCCTGTCGTGGACCGCCTTACCAGGGGCGTGGACGGCGTCGTCGAGGTCCGCAACCATCTCGCGTATCTGACGGACGCGCCGCCGGACGCGGCGCCCCGTGCGGGGCTGCGCTGACGGCCTGGTCCTGCTGGGGTCTGGTCCTACAGGGGTCCCGGCGGGCGCTGCCGCCTTCAGCTGCTCGCGCGGCCCGAGGGCAGCACGTCGCGGATGTCCCGCGGAAGGACGTCCTCCAGCTTGCGCATCAGTTCCGGCGCCACCGCCGCGTCCAGCACCTCCAGGACCGCGCTCGCGCGCCGCAGCGCCTCGTCCTCCGTCGTCTCGGCGCGCCAGGCCACGCGGCCCGCGAAGACCGGCAGGTCGAAGCGCTCTCCGCTCACCCGCCCCTCGGCGCGCTCGTGAGGTGAGGTCTCGTGCACGGCGACGACCCGGCGCAGCGATTCCGCCGCCTCGTGCGGGAGCTGGGCGGCCAGATGGTCGGCGACTCCGTCGGGCACCCGCTCCGCGATGGTCTCCAGCGTCGCGCGCAGTGCCTGCTCCGCCGCCTGCCTGCTCCCGAGGTCGGCGCGCGCCTGCACCTGTCCGGTGAACTCCTCGTAGCGCATGGCTTCCCGCCACCCCTCCGGCTCCGCGGCCGATTCGTACGCTCGTCCTTGCGTCGCAGTCGTACGGTGCTGTTCTTGCTGCCCTTGCCGGGTGACCGCGCGGCCCGCTCCCGACACACGCCGGGCCCGAGACGTCACGGCGTACGGGCGGCGGCCCCGTCCGGAGCCTGGTTCACCGACCGGCTCAGGACGCCGCAGGTGTGCTCGACCTCGTCCAGCAGCCGTACGGCCTCCACCAGAAGGACCCCGAACGGACGGGCCGGATCGCTCAGCGACAGCGACCATCCGTCACCGGCCGCCTCGGCGAGCAGCTCGCGCGCCTCGTACGCCCTCTCGCCCGCCGCGCGCAGCTCCCGCACCTGCTCGTGGAGCCTGTCCTCGTCGATGCGGGCGTAGATCGCGGCGATCTCGGCGCAGCGCGCCAGGAAGTCGCCGTAGCGCGACAGGAATTCGCGGTGCCCCGGATCGTCACCCGCCTCGTGCCACTGGTCGAGGCTGCGCGTCATCGACGCCATCTGGTACGTGACCCGCTCCAGCGCGTCGATGAGCTGCTGGTAGGCGGTGAACGAGGTGCCGTCGCGGTGCCGCCGCAGCAGCCTCCGCGGATGGTAGAAGGTGCTCTCCCAGGCCGTACGGACGGACGACTGCGCCTGGGCGGCCATCGGCCCGAGCCGATTCGCCCGGTACCGCCAGTCCTCGGTGCGCGCCTTGCCCCACTCGCCCGCGCGCAGCGCCTCGCTGATGTCGACGGCCAGGTCGCACAGGCTCCGGCCCAGGGCGCGGATGCCGTACTCGGCGCTGCGATAGCGCATCGGCGGCAGCACCAGCACGTTCACGACGATGCCCACGCCGCACCCGATGAGGACGAGCAGGACGATCTGCCCCAGCTCCCTCAGCCCCTGGCTCTGGCTCGCGGCCGCCGCGTACGTCGAGAAGGCGAAGAACGCGGCCGTCGCCACCTGCGGGCCCTGCGCCCCGAGCCGCCGCCACCGCCCGATCGTCACCGCGACCAGGGCCACGAGGACGAAGCTCACCAGGTTCGGGCCGGCCAGGGCGCCGAAGAACCCCTGGAGGGACACGCCCACCGACACCGCGCCGACGTAGCGCAGCGCCTGGAGCAGCGACTGGTACGCCGTGATCTGCACGATCAGCACCGCCGAGAAGGGCGCGAACGCGGGGGTCTGAGCGTGCATCACCACGTACGCGATGAACCACGAAATGCTCGCCACGAGCGTGCTCTTGCCGATGAGCGTCAGCGTCTGGCGCTCATGGCCGTCCGGGCTCCTGGCTCTGTGCAGCCACTGCGTCAGGCGGCCCGTGCCGCGCCTGGGCGCCGCACGGGCCGGCCGCGGCGGTGCCGATGCCTCGGCCACCGGGTGCCCCCCTTCGTCTCGTTCCCCTTCGTCTCGTGCCCCTTCGGGTTCCTTCGCTTCCCTCGCGGGGCGGCGCCGGCGGTCGGCGCCGGGCCGTTCCCGCGTACCCGCGGCGGCCTGTTCGGACCTCGTTGTGACCGACCTCGCACCGCTCTCGCACCGCCCTCCGCACACGGCCCACGTAAGGGTGAAATGCACCTTTCGTGCGCTGCGGACGGTACGAACGTCCTGCGACCGGCGCGGCCCCGCCACGGCACAGGCCGCGCGGGCCCCACCGAGTCCCGCCCCCGACTCCCGTACTCCCGTACTCCCGCCGGACGGACGGCGGCAGTGACCGAAAGGGCCGCGCCATGCCCGTAGTGACCGAACCGCCGCCGCGGGACGCTGGGCAGAAGCGGACCCGCCGCCGACCGGGTTCGGTGGCCGTCGTCTGGCTCTCCACGACGGACCACAAGAAGATCGGCGCTCTCTACATGGCGAGCGGCTTCGTCTTCTTCCTCATCGGCGGCCTGCTGGCGCTCGGGATGAGGGCCGAACTGGCCCGCCCCGGGCTCCAGTTGCTCTCGGCGGAGCAGTACAACCAGGCGTTCACCATGCACGGCACGATCATGATGCTCTTCTTCGCGACCCCGCTCTTCGCGGGCTTCGCCAACGCGATCATGCCGCTCCAGATCGGCTCGCCGGACGTGGCCTTCCCCCGGCTGAACATGCTGTCGTACTGGCTCTACCTCTTCGGCGGCCTCATCTCGATCATCGGCTTCCTCACGCCCAACGGGGCCGCCGACTTCGGGTGGTTCGCGTACACGCCGCTGTCCAACTCGGAGCACTCCCCGGGCCTCGGCGGGGACCTGTGGGTGATGGGGCTCGCGCTCTCCGGCTTCGGCACGATCCTCGGCGCGGTCAACTTCATCACCACGATCATCTGCATGCGCGCGCCTGGCATGACGATGTTCCGGATGCCGATCTTCAGCTGGAACATCCTGCTGACGAGCGTGCTGGTGCTGGTCGCCTTCCCCGTGCTCGCCGCCTCGCTCTTCGCGCTGGAGGCCGACCGGAAGTTCGGCGCGCACATCTACGACACCGCGAACGGCGGCGCCGTCCTGTGGCAGCACCTGTTCTGGTTCTTCGGCCATCCCGAGGTCTACATCATCGCGCTGCCGTTCTTCGGGATCGTGACCGAGATCTTCCCCGTCTTCAGCCGCAAGCCCACATTCGGGTACGTCGGTCTCGTCGGCGCGACCATCGCCATCACCGGGCTCTCGGTGACGGTCTGGGCGCACCACATGTTCGCGACGGGGGCCGTGCTGCTGCCGTTCTTCTCCTTCATGTCGTTCCTGATCGCGGTGCCGACGGGCGTGAAGTTCTTCAACTGGGTCGGCACGATGTGGCGGGGCTCGCTGTCGTTCGAGACGCCGATGCTGTGGAGCGTCGGCTTCCTCGTCACGTTCCTCTTCGGCGGTCTGACGGGCGTGCTGCTCGCGTCGCCGCCGATGGACTTCCACGTCACCGACAGCTATTTCGTCGTGGCCCACTTCCACTACGTCGTCTTCGGGACCGTCGTCTTCGCGATGTTCGCCGGCTTCTACTTCTGGTGGCCCAAGTTCACCGGCCGGATGCTCGACGAGACCCTCGGCAAGATCCACTTCTGGACGCTCTTCACCGGCTTCCACACCACCTTCCTCGTCCACCACTGGCTCGGCGCCGAGGGGATGCCGCGGCGATACGCGGACTATCTCGCCGCCGACGGCTTCACCGCCCTGAACACGGTCTCGACGATCGGCGCCTTCGTCCTCGGGCTCTCCACGCTGCCGTTCCTCTACAACGTGTGGCGGACGGCGGTCTCCGCACCGAAGGTCGAGGAGGCCGACCCCTGGGGATACGGACGTTCCCTGGAGTGGGCCACGTCCTGCCCGCCGCCACGGCACAACTTCGACGCGCTGCCGCGCATCCGCTCCGAGTCCCCGGCCTTCGACCTGCACCACCCCGAGGACGCCGAGGCGAAGCTGGAGGAGGGCTGAGCGGCCCGTGCGCCGGGGCCGAGTTGCGGCCCCCGCGGCACCGCCACATCGTGAACTCCATGGCGACCACCGCACATCCGCGGCTGTTCAGGGCGCTCCCGCCCGAGGGGCGCGAGCGCCTTATGCGGCTGGCCCGGCCGGTGCGGTTCTCCGGCGGCACGCGCATCTTCGAGGAGGGGAGCCAGGCGGACAGGTTCTGGATCATCCGCAGCGGCTCGGTCGCCCTCGACATCCATGTCCCGGGACGGCACGCCGCGACCGTCGAGACCCTCGGCTCGGAGGATCTGCTCGGCTGGTCATGGCTCTTCCCGCCGTACGTATGGCACCTGGGGGCCTCCGTGTTGGTGCCCGTGCAGGCGCTGGAGTTCGACGCGAAGGACGTACGCGCGCTGTGCGAGGAGGACGCCGACCTCGGACGGGCCCTCTATCACCAGGTCGCCGGGATCGTCGCCCGTCGGCTCCACGCGTCCCGCACCCGGCTGCTGGATCTGTACGGGCCGCAGGGCAGCGGGCCGAGGGCCTGAGTCCGGGTACCGCCGAACCCAGCAACCGCTCAGGAACCAAGGAACCCAGCAACCGCGCAGCAACCGTGCCCGCTGTCAGCGCAGCGGCACCCCGGTGCCCGCCGTCGTCACCAGCGAAGAGCTGTCCGCCCTGTAGATCTGCTCGCCCTTGAGCGCGATCTTCAGCGCGCCCGTCTCGGCGGCGCTTGCGAACACCTCGTACGCCTCCTCGATCGCCCCGAGCTCGAAGACGTGCGTGACCAGCGAGGACGTCGGCAGTCTGCCCGCGGCGAGCATGCTCAGCAGCATCGGCGTCGAGGAGGTGTCGACCAGACCCATCCGTATCGTCAGGTCCCTGATCCACAGGTCCTCAAGGTGCAGCGCCACCGGCTTGCCGTGCACGCCGACGTTGGCGACGTGGCCGCCGGGCCGCACCATGCGCGTGCACATCTCGAAGGTCTCCGGGGCGCCGACCGCCTCGATCGTCACGTCCGCGCCGAGACCGTCCGTGAGGTCCTCGACGAGCTGTTCCGGCTTGTCGGAGGCGAGCGCCCACGCGTCCGCGCCGAAGCGGCCCGCCGCCTCCAGCCGCCCGCGCTCCAGATCGACGGCGACGACCCTGTCCGGCGAGTACAGCCGTGACGTGGCGATCGCCGCCAGCCCCACGGGCCCCGCCCCCACCACGACGACCGTGTCGCCGGGCCGCACCTGCCCGTTGAGCACGCCCACCTCGTAGCCGGTGGGGTAGATGTCGGCGAAGAGCACCGCGTCCTGGCTGTCGATGCCGCCCGGCAGCAGATGCAGCGAGTGGTCGGCGAAGGGCACGCGCACGTACTCGGCCTGCGTGCCGTCGATGCTGTGCCCGAGGATCCATCCGCCGCCGCCCCGGCACTGCCCGTACGAGCCCTCGCGGCAGTAGCGGCAGCGGCCGCAGGCGGTGATGCACGAGATCAGGACGCGGTCGCCGGGGCGCACCGTCCGCACGTCGCGACCGGCCTCGACCACCTCGCCGACGGCCTCGTGCCCGAGGACCGTGCCCGGCTCGATCTCGACGTCGCCGGAGAGGATGTGCAGATCGGTGCCGCAGACGGTGGTGGTCTCCACCCGTACGACGACGTCCTGGGAGTCCTGGATGTCCGGGTCGGCCACGCCCTCCCAGGCGGCCCTGCCGGGCTCGTGAAAGACCAGCGCCTTCATCGGTCACGCTCCTCCCGTGTCCCGCTCTCCCGCGCCGGGGTCTCCTGCGGGGGCGTCTGTTGCGGCGGGTCTCCTGTCGGCGGGGGACCGGATCCGCGGGTCCCGTGAGTCTTCCGCGGGCTCCCGTCGGTTCCGGCGAGTCCCGGCACAGCCAGGAGACCCTGCTCCCAGCCTGGCCCGCGGGTTCCCGCACCCGCATGGGCCGCCCGGCCCAGGGAGCGCGTCCGAGCGGCCCGGTCCGGGCGAGCGCACGCGTCCGCGAGCACCTTCCGCCGGGACCTTCGGCCCCCTCCTCGGGCCGCCCGACCCCTCGGCTGTGCCGCGGCGGCGCAGGACTCTTCAACTGAGAGATGCGTGATGCGGGCCTCGGTCCGGGGAGTGGGCCCCGGGCCGCAGGAGGGAGACTCATGTTCCAGTCCGTCACCGTGGGTCTGGACGGTACGCGCGAGAGCCTGGCCGCCGTCGACTGGGCGGCGCGCGAGGCCCTGCTGCGAGGCGTCACGCTGGAGATCATCCAGGTCCGGGAGACCGGGGCCTACCCGTACTCGCCCATCGCCGACGACGAGGTCGAACGTGAATGGGCACAGACGATCACGAACGAGGCCCTCGACGATCTCAACCGCAACATGCCCGACCTGGCCGTCAACGTCGACATGGTCGCCGGCCGCCCCGCCCATGTGCTCGCGGACGCCTCCGCCGAGACCGATCTGCTCGTGCTCGGCTCACGCGGCCTCGGCACCGTGCTCGGCTTCATCGTCGGCTCGACCGCGCTGCCCACCGTCGCGCACACCGCGTGCCCGGTGGTCCTCGTACGCGCCAGGCCCGAGGCGAAGGGCGAGAGCGTCGGCCATCTGCAAGGCCGGGCCCTGTCCGAATCCGTGTCCGGCTCCCCTTCCGGCGCCGGGTCCGGCCCCTACCCGGAGTCCGAGACGCCCGGCGGCGACGTCGTGCTCGGCCTCGACCTGGGCCGCCCCTGCGACGAGCTCATCGCCTTCGCCTTCGACACCGCCGCGCGCCACGCGGCGCAGCTGCGCGTCCTGCACGCCTGGGACCTCCCCCCGACGTACGGTATGCGGCCGCTGCCCGTACCGCCCGCGATGACCAACGAGCTGCTCGCCGCCCAGAACCAGGCGCTCGCCGCAGCGCTCCGCCCCCGGCAGGACGAACAGCCCGGCGTGAAGGTGCAGGCCGACGCCGTCATCGGGCAGCCCTCACGGCTGCTGGTGGAGGCGGCGGCGCAGGCGTCGCTGCTGATCGTCGGCCGCCGCAACCGGCGCTCGCGGCTGGGCACGCACGTGGGCACCGTCGCCCACGCCGTCATGCACCACGCACATACACCGGTCGCGATCGTGCCGCACGACTGACACGGGGCCGCGCGGCGGCAGCCCCGCCGCACGGCCCGCCTCCAGGAGGTGCTCGCAGATGTCCGAGGCGAAGAAGACGGACCTGTACGAGCTGACGATGGCCATGTCCTACGTACGCGAAGGGATGACGGAACCCG
This sequence comes from Streptomyces winkii, assembly GCF_032248595.1. Classification (NCBI taxonomy): domain Bacteria; kingdom Bacillati; phylum Actinomycetota; class Actinomycetes; order Kitasatosporales; family Streptomycetaceae; genus Streptomyces; species Streptomyces winkii. The sequence goes on from NZ_JASTTH010000005.1 coordinate 297,267, forward strand.
CGACCTTCAGCCTCTTCGTGCGCGACCTCCCGCCCGAACGCGGCTTCCTGGTGGCCGCCGGGCTCGAACCGGCCCTCGACTACCTCTCCGGCTTCCGCATCGGCCCCGGCGACCTGGACTCCTTCGGCACGGCGCTCGGCCGCCCCACCCGCGAACTGGTGCCGCTGCTCGGCATGACCTTCAAGGGCGATGTGCGCGCCGTCCCCGAAGGCACCCTCGTCTTCGCGAACGAACCCCTGCTGGAGGTCACGGCGCCGCTGCCCGTGGCCCAGCTCGTCGAGACGTACCTGGTCAACCTGCTCAGCCACCAGACGGCGGTCGCCTCGAAGGCGGCGAGGTGCGTGCTCGCCGCGGGAGGCCGTCCCGTCATGGACTTCTCGATGCGCAGGACGCACGGTCTCGAAGCGGCCTACGAGGCGGCACGCCTCGGCGCCCTCGTCGGCTTCGCCGGCACCAGCAACGTGGACGCGGCGGCCTCTCTCGGGCTGACCGCGATCGGCACGATGGCGCACTCGTACGTGGAGGCGTTCCGCTCGGAGGAGGACGCCTTCCGCGCCTTCACGCGCGCCCACCCGGACCGCCCCGTGACCCTTCTCGTCGACACCTACGACACGGACACGGGCGTGCGCACCGCGGCACGGGTGTTCAAGTCCCTCGGCGCGAGCGCCGGTTCGGCGATCCGGCTGGACAGCGGCGACCTCGGCGACCAGGCGGTGCGGGCACGGCGCATCCTGGACGAGGCCGGGCTGACAGGCGTGCTGATCGTGGCGAGCGGCGGGCTCGACGAGTACGCCGTGGACCGGCTCGTGCAGGAAGGCGCACCGATCGACGTCTACGCAGTGGGCACGCGGGTCGGCGTCGCCGCGGACGCGCCGTATCTGGACTCCGCCTACAAGCTCGTGGCGTACGACGGACGCCCCGTCATGAAGCTCTCGTCGAGGAAGAACACCGCGCCCGATGCGAAGCAGATCTTCCGCGGCCACGCCTGCCAGGACGTGATCGCGCTCCGGCACGAGCAGCCCCCGGCCGACGTACGGCCCCTGATGCGTCCCGTGATGCGCGGCGGACGGCGCGTCAGCGAGGCGCCGCCGCTGCGGGAGGCGCAGCAGCGCTTCGCCGCCGACGTCGCCCAACTGCCGCCGGAGGCACGGCGGATCACGGGGCCGCTGCCGCCGCGCCCCGTCTTCTCCGACGAGTCCAAGGCGCTGACCGCCCAGGTCCGGCGCCGCATCGAAAGGGAAATCCTCGCCCCGGAGCGGGTCTGAGCCCCGCCCGCGGGCCGACACCGAGGAGGTCGGCACGATGAACACACGCGAATGGAACGTACGGATCTTCCTGTACGAGGACGAAGGCACCACGACCGCGCGAGCCGTGCTCGACACCGGCGATACGACGCTCTCCGGCAGAGGGGTCGCCCGCTGCAACCCGGAGGACGTCGACATCCCGGAGATCGGCGACGAACTCGCCGCCAGCCGCGCCATGGCCGAACTGGGCCGCCAGATGATGCGGGCCGCCGACCGCGACCTGCAAGGCGTGGGGGCCGGGCCGCTGCCGGCCAAGGCGCGTGCCGACTTCGGCTGGCCCGACGTGACCTGGTGACGCGGACGCTGTGACACCGGTATGGCATGGAAATGGGAGAGGTGAGGGGTGAACCATGAGCCGACGGGCCGACCGGCCGCCCGCCGACCGGCGCCGTGACGAGGGGCGTCATGGGGCGGGGCGGCCGGTCGCCGTCGGAGCGGACGGTTCCGCGGAGAGTCTGGCCGCGGTGGAGTGGGCCGGAGCGGAGGCCGTCGCGCGCGATGTGCCGTTGTGGATCGTGTGCGCGCAGGAACCGGCGCGCTCCGGCGACCGGAACACGTGGTCGCACGATCAACTGCACGCGGCTCACCGGCTGGCCGCCCGCCTCTACCCGTCCCTGGACGTCACCGAGGACGCCGTGTGCGAGGCACCGGCGAAGGCGCTGCTCACCGTCGCCGAAGAGGCCGGTCTACTGGTGCTCGGCTCATGCGGGCTGGGCAGGGCCGAAGGCTTCGTTCTGGGCTCGGTGGGGCTGTCGGTGATCGCCCACGCGCGGCTGCCCGTGGTCGCCGTACGAGGGCGGATGCCGGCGGGCGCCGCCGCCGAGACGGGGCCGGTCGTCGCCGGGGTCGACCTGAGTCGCGGTTCCGACGAGGTGCTCGACTTCGCGTTCCGTACGGCGTCCGCTCACGGCAGGAACCTCCGGGTGGCCCACGCCTGGAGCCCTCACTCCCTCTACTCCTGTCCCTCGGCGCTCCCCGAGCCCCGCGCGACCGTGCAGGCGGAGCTCCGCGCGAAGCAGTCGCTCGCGCGGCTGCTGGAACCGTGGCGGGAGCGCTTCCCCGAGGTGGACACCGAGATCCGCGCCGAGGGCGGGGCCGCTGCCCCGTACCTCCTCCAAGTCAGCACCGACGCCGCCCTGTTGACGGTGGGCCGCCGCACCCGCGGCCACCCGTTCCCCACCCGCATCGGCCCGGTCGCCCACGCCCTGCTCCACCACTCGCCCCGGCCGGTGGCGGTGATCCCGCACGAGTGAGTGCGGGCGGGCGTCGCCTCGGCCGCCTGCTCGGTCAGGCTCTCTGAAATGCTGCGTCGAGCTGCACCACGCGGCACGCGGCAGCGGCGAGGACGAGCCGGAATGAGCCCCGGGTCTCCGGTTCACCGGCGGCCGGAGCCCCGTACGCGGTAGGAGGCCCGATGCGACTCGAACTCTCGGCGCACGACCGCGCGATGCTCGACGGGACGAGCGGCCAGGCCGCGCGGTTCGCGATGCGGCTGCTGATCGGCGCGGCCGAGGCGACGGCGGCGCCGCGGCTGATCAGCGTGGCGTCCGCGCACCTCGTCGGCTGCTTCTACACCGGCACCGTCGGCGTGGACTACGCCCGCCGTCTGGTCTCCCTGGGTGCCGAGGTGCGCATTCCGACCACCTTGAACACCGGCGCGGTCGACCTCGTGCACAGCCCGGCACGGGACCACTCGGGCCCCTCGGCGTCCGAAGCGCGCGAACTCATGGGCCTCTACCGGAAGATGGGCGCACGTCCCACCTGGACGTGCACTCCCTATCAGGCGGGTCACCGGCCCGCCTTCGCAGAGCAGGTCGCCTGGGGCGAGTCGAACGCCGTCGCCTTCGCCAACTCCGTACTCGGCGCGCGCACCAACCGCTACGGCGACTTCCTGGACGTGGCGGCGGCGCTGACCGGACGCGTCCCGTACACCGGCCTCCACTGCCCGGAGAACCGGCGCGGCCAGGTCCTCGTCCGCGTGGACGCGGAGATCGGCAGGCGCCTGCTCGACGAGGACGTCTTCTACGCCGTGCTCGGCCACGTGATCGGCCAGGAGTGCGGCAACGCGGTGCCCGTCGTGGCGGGTCTCGATCCGGCCGCGGTCACCGAGGACCGGCTCAAGGCGCTCGGGGCGGCGGCCTCCGCTTCGGGCGGCGTCGGCCTCTTCCACGTCGTGGGTGTCACGCCCGAAGCCCCTTCCATGGAGGCGGCGTTCCAGGGGGCGGAGCCCGAGGGCACGGTCACGATCGGTCCGGTACGCATCCGCGCGGGGCGCGACTCGCTGACCTCCGGAAGCACGCCGGACCGCCCCGGTGCCGTGTGCCTGGGCACCCCGCATCTCTCCCTCGCGGAGTTCACCTCGATCATCGCTCTCCTGGACGGGCGCGCTCCCGAAGTGCCGCTCTACCTCTCGACCAGCCGCCACGTCCACGGGCAACTGCGGGAGACGGGGCTGCTGTCGGCGCTCGACCGGCCCGGCATCCGGATCGTCGAGGACACCTGCACGTACTTTCCCGGCGTCCTCTCCGCGGACACGGGGTCGGTCATGACCTCGTCTGCGAAGTGGGCGTACTACGGCCCCGGAAACCTGGGCATCACCGTCGCGTTCGGCAGCATGCGCGAATGCGTCGAATCGGCGGTGGCCGGACGCGTCCGGCGTGACGAGAGGCTGTGGGCCGATGCCTGAGAGTTGTGGGCCGACGCCTGAGAGCTGTGGGCCGATGCCTGAAAGCCGGAGCGTGCGGGGCCCGGCGCTCGTGCTGGACGAACCCCTCAGTTTCTGGGGCGGCCTGGACCCCGGGACGGGCCGCATCGTCGACGTGCACCATCCGCAGCACGGCCGGTCCGTCGCCGGCACGGTGCTCGTCACGGCCGCGCTCCGCGGCTCCACCTCCAGCCCCAGCGTTCTGGCGGAGGCGGTCCGGGCGGGAGTCGGGCCGGTCGCGGTCGTCCTCGCCCACCCCGACGCCGGGGTCACCGCCGCGTCGCTCGTGGTCGAGGAGTTGTACGAGCGGCCGCTGCCCGTCCTGGTGCGTGATCACCCGGCCCTGGCCGCGGTGCACACAGGAGACCCCCTCGAGATCTCGGACGGCGGCCTCAGCCTCCACGGCCGGCGGCTCTAGCGTCGCCGCCGGCCGTCTGCACAACCTCTCCGCCCAGTGCATAACACCGCCTTCACCTGGACGAAGACGTAACCGGAACCCGCCAGGAGATCCGCCGCGGAGGGCAGTACGGTTCCGGGATGCGCATCGTCTCGCTGCTCCCCGCCGCAACAGACATCGTGGCCGAACTCGGCCTGGCCCAGGCTCTGGTGGGCCGTACGCACGAATGCGACTGGCCTCCGGACGCCGTGCGGGACGTCCCCGTCGTCACCTCTGCGGGCTTCGATGCCGACCGGATGGGCAGCAGGGAGATCTCCGAGGCGGTCGGCGGCGCCGAACACGGCGGATCCTCCCTCTACGACCTCGATACGGCGAAGCTGGCCGAACTGGCGCCGGACGTCGTGCTGACGCAGGAGTTGTGCGAGGTGTGCGCCGTCTCCTACAGCACGGTCGCGGGCGCCGTCCGCTCTCTGGAGAGCGGCCCGACCGTGCTCAGCCTGGAACCGCGCACGCTGTCGGACGTACTCGACTGCGTGGAGCGGGTGGGCGGAGAGCTGGGTGTGCCGCTGGAGGGATCACGCCGGAAAGCGGAACTCCGGGAACGGCTGGAGCGCGTCCGCAAGTCCGTCTCGGGCCTGCCCCGCCCGCGGGTGGCCGCGATCGAATGGCTGGACCCTCTGTGGCCCGCCGGCCACTGGGTCCCGGAACAGATCCGGATCGCGGGCGGCGAGGCCCTGCTCGCGGAATCCGGGGAGCACACCGAACCGGTCGACTGGGAGACCGTACGGTCGGCGCGCCCGGACGTCGTGCTGCTCATGCCTTGCGGGCTGGCACCTGAACGCACCGAGAAGGAACGGGAGTTGCTGACGCGCCTCCCCGGCTGGGCGGAGCTGCCCGCGGTCGCGGCGGGCCAGGTCTGGGTCGTGGACGGCCCTTCGTTCTTCAACCGCCCAGGCCCCCGCACGGTCCGAGGCACCGAGATCCTCGCCCAGATCCTCCACGGGGTCACGGCGGGCGAGGAGGCCACGCACGCCGAGGCCCGGCGCATCGAAGCCTGAGGGAGAGGGGCGGACTTGGGGGGCGGGGATGGCCGGGGGCGGCGCCCTACCGGGCCGGAAGTCGCCGACGGTTCCATGCCTACGGATGCCTACGGCGAGGTCCGCGAGGCCGACCCAGCCCCGGGTGCAGACCGCCGCCCCCCCGGAGCGTCATCGCGTGCATCATCACGCCGACCCATCAGCTAACCTGTCCAGGGCCGCCCAGCCTGGGCGACCCTGGCACACAGGTGGACCCTCACCGAGGCCCACCAAGCCCCGCCTCCGTAGCTCAGGGGATAGAGCACCGCTCTCCTAAAGCGGGTGTCGCAGGTTCGAATCCTGCCGGGGGCACCAGCGAAAAGACCCCGGACCGATCAAGGTCCGGGGTCTTTGACATCCAAATCCGACATCAACCGTAGGGGTCGGTCACGACCCTGGACGCCGCTTCAGCAGCCGGTCCATGTGACTGATCGCCTCGCGCTGGGTGTCCTGCACGACGTGCGTGTAGACGTCCATCGTGATGCTGATCTGGGAGTGCCCAAGGATCTCCATCACCACGCGAGGAGCGACGCCGGCAGCGACGAGCAGCGTCGCGCACCCATGCCGAGCGTCATGCAGCCGGACGACGCGAAGGCCCGCATCCTTGGCGACCCGGGTGAAGGACCTGTAGACGTTCCGCGGCTCGACCGGTCGCCCGTTCCTGGTGGTGAAGACGGCCCTTTGGCCTGCGAGCCCGTGAGGGAGCAGCCCGAAAGAAGCACCTCAGCGCGACAAGACATTCCCTACTCCATCCCGCAGCATCCACCAGGCCACAACCACACTCACGCTGACGTGTGCCTTGGAGATCATTGCCCCAACGTCGCGCTTTGGGAGGGCAGGTCCAGGGACTGCCCCGCGCTCCGGAAGCTTGCGGTGCCGTGATCACTCGCACCAATACAGCTCCAGCCCCTTTCTGGTGGTGACCTAGAGACTAGGATAGCCATTTCCTAATCGCAGCGACCTGCCGATTACTCGGACTCGTGACACTGCGCAGCCTCTTAACCGTCCACGTCGAGTAAATAGACTTGATCTCATCCGTCGTAAGCGGGCGCCCCAGGTTACCGGAAAACAGAAGCGACTTCGCGATATAATCAAGATGCGTTCGCGAAATTGCCAGGTCTTCCGAGTTCAATTCCCGAGCCCTACGCGTCATCTCGTTGAGACGTCCAATGTCATTGGTTGTTTCATCAGCCCAGTTGACACTTTCCGATGCCTCTGCGAGCTGCCTATAGGCGGCGTTAAGGCGCGCCGAATCAAGTAGCGGGAAGGACCGATCAATGTCCCTGAGAGCCATTGCGGCCGCAGGAATCCCGGGGGGTGGTGAAGCTTTAGTGGCTGCAGCACCCTGATATCCACCAGGTAGAACGTATGAGGGCGGCTCATCAGTCATCCTGATGTTTGGAATTGACTCCCTGAGGAAGCTCTTAAAGTTCCCAAGGCCGAACCATCCCTGACTCACTTCTTGGCCAAACTTCCTGCTTAATTCCCAAGCCAGGCTTGCCAGGTCCATCGGCCTTTGCAGCTGAGCCACTCGATTACGCAAGTATTCCGATGCAGCGTCACGGATTGCAGGCTGAAATGCGACCTCACCTGAGCCCCCACCCGCCGAAGCTGGTACGGGCTCACCTTCCGGAGAAACTTCAATGTCTTTCGTAGACAGGCGGTCTAGCTCCTGCCTCAGGTCCTGCGCAATATCATCCACGGCAGCCAGCAAGTCGGCCATCCGACGACTCAGTGTTTCAACGAGCACAGGAGGGGTGCTCCCGGGCTTATAAGTATCCTCATGTGTCAATTCACCCCAACCATCCTGCAGGAGAGTTCGAATCTGCAGTTCACACGTGACGACCCTCCGCTTCAATCCGGTGGACACCGAGGTGCACAGATTGATATGAATCGCACGGTAGCCGCTCGGTTTTGGCTGGTCGAGATAATCCCGAAAAGAACCTTCCTGTTGCTCCAGTACAGGCTCCTGACCAACTTGAAAAACCCTTAGCGTCCTTACGAGATCCATCACTCGCTGAACATCAGATTTATTGTTGCAGGTAACCCTTAACCCAACCAAGTCATCAATTACTTGGGGGATCTGCTGAAGGGATTTAACTCTGTCCCTGTACTTATTTAGCTCCAGTTTTTTCCAAGTCCTCTCTTTCCCTTTGACGCGCCCAGGGGACACCTTTACTCGCACTCGCTCAATTTCTGGAAGCTCCGCGTCCAAGTACTCTCTCAAGGCGCGCGATGCGGACTCTTTCGCTGGCTCAAGGTATTTCTTGGAATAGTCATCAAACCATTCACTGAATTCTTCGTACGTAAAAGGCAGCTTGCTCACCAATCCTCCTTATAGAGAGGTATTCACGAAGAATTGCACGGAGTGTAAGAGTATGGGAGGCGGGTCCCGCCTCGCCAGGACTTCGGGAACATCCAACTCGAAGACGAGCCCTGACTAGCTACTGCTGGGGCACGGATCGGACCGATCCTGGAAATGCCGCCCTCTACCGTCCACCGGGTCCTGGCCCGGCACGGGTTGGGGGATCTGGTCCACGTCGAAGTCAAGCACCCGTCGTCGCTCCGCTCCTCCGGGTGGCAGCGCACGCCGTACATGGGGTCAGAACACGTCGTGGCTGGGGCGGTCGGCTCCGCGGCTTTAGGCCAAGACCGGGAAGTTAGCGGGTGGCGTGGGGTGTCAAGGGCCTGGTGGGAGCGTTTGACGTAGGAACGGAGCCCCTGCCGGACTGTGAGTGTCGAAGTCGCAGTCCAAGGGGGCTCCGTTGTCTGTTCAGTGTGCCACCGCTCCGCGGGTGCGGGGTGGTTGTGGGGTGTGGTTGCCGGGTCAGTTAGGGGTGTTGACCCGGTGGGTGCCGCCCGGCCTGGTCGATGAGGTGCTGGCCGCGACGGGCCGGGTGGAGAGGCGGGTGCGGCTTCTGCCGGCGCGGGTGGTGGTCTACTTCGTGCTGGCCCTGACGCTCTTCGGCGACTGCGGCTATCGCAGTGTGTGGGCGGCGTTGACGGCCGGACTGCCCGGCCGGTGGGCGCCTGATCCCTCGGCATCAGCACTGCGTCAGGCCCGGCGCCGGCTGGGAGTTGCCCCTTTGGCGTTGCTCTTCGAGCGGCTGCGAGGTCCGGTGGGCCCGTGATTCGACGCCGGGGTGTTCTGGCGTGGGCTGCGGGTGGTGGCCTAGGACGGCACGAGTGTGGAAGCGGCCGACACTGCAGCGAATGTGGAGCACTTCGGCCGGCACGCACGCGGCAGCAGCCGCCCCGCCGGGTATCCGCAGGTGCGGCTGACCACCCTGGTCGAGTGCGGCACCAGAGCGTTGATCGCAGCCGCCTTCGGGCCCATGCGCGAGAAGGAACTGCCCCAGGCCCGCCGTCTGCTGCCCGTCCTGCGGCCGGGGATACTGCTGCTGGCCGACCGCGGATACGACGGATACGAAGCCATCCGCGAAGCCGCCTCCACCGGTGCTGACCTGCTCTGGCGCGTCCAGTCCGGACGGCTCCTGCCCGTCCTCCGCTCCCTACCGGACGGCAGCCACATCTCCCACATCCTCGACCGCCGCTCCGGCGACCGCCTGGCCGCCTGGCAGCGCCGCAAGCGCAAGACCTCACCGCCGCACCTGACGTCGATGACCGTGCGCGTCATCAGCTACCAGGTCACCGCCACCAGCGCTGATGGGCGCCGCCAGTGCAGCACAGTGCGGCTGATCACCACACTCCTGGACCCCGTGCGCTATCCCGCGGCCGAGCTCGCCGAGCTCTACCACCAGCGCTGGGAGATCGAGACCGCCTACTACGGACTCAAGGTCACCCTCCGCGGCGCGGACCGCGTCCTGCGCTCCCGCCACGTCGAGGGGGTCGAGCAGGAGATCTACGCTCTGCTGACCGTCTTCCAGGTCACCCGCACCGCGATCACAGATACCGCCCAGGGCGCCGGCCTGGATCCCGACCGGCTCTCCTTCACCATCGCTTTGCGCACCGCACGCCACACCGTGATCACCGCCGACGCTCCCGCCCCCGGCAGAACTGCCGTCACGGCTCTGGCCGTTCTGCTGCATCCCCGCAACCTCACCGACCGGCGCAGACGATCCCACATCAGCCCCCGCTGCGTGAAACGCACCCTCTCGCCCTACGCCTACAACAAGACCGCAGGCAGCGTCGGCCGCAAGACACCCGTCACCATCACCCTGACCGTTACACCGCAGGTCACAGCCCCAACCGGCCCCTAACTTCCCGGTCTTGGGCTTTAGGCAGCCACCTCGGCGCGAGCCTCGAGATCAGGGGCCCACATCGGGCACTAACGGGCAGGTCCACAAGCCGGCCCGATCCGCGGGCCAGCGTAAGGGGCCATGACCACTCGCACCAAGGCAGCTCCAGCCCAAAGCTGCTCCACCGACCTCACTTGGGCAAGTCGACCCTATCTAAAGGGAACTGTCGCCACCCGCTAATCTGTGGCGGCGTCTATCACGCTGCTCCACGGCCGTGTAGGCGCCCTTCGCCACTCAGCGCACTGACCGATCGCCGCACCATCGCGGCCAGGGACAGGGGGAACAGATGCCACGTTGCTCGCAGGCGGCGCTGGAGCAATCGTTGCGCCAGCTCGCTGAGCACGCCGGAGACAACAAGCACCGCTCTAACTGGATGTCTACCTTCCTAGCTGCGTGCTACGTCGAAGCTGCGGGCTACCCGAACACCATCAGCGGAGTCAACCGAGCCGTAGAAGATCTATTCGTACTACTACCCGACGATCAGACGCACGGTCGTATCAATCCGTTTATACGACCCGGCGCAGCGGGTCGCTGGCTGAAGATTAACGACTCAGGGCGTTCCACTGTATGGAACACCGGCACCCGCAGCGGAACACAAACCGTCCTCTTTGACCAGAATCACTTTAAGTACGGCCTGCGAGACGATGCCATCGATATCCTGCTAGAGGGGATCGGTGACGCACAGCTTCCCGGCCGAGACGCACTGGCCGTCTTCCTCACTCGTAGGCTTGACGACTGGGCAGGTGAACCGACTCGCACAAAGCTGCACGAGGCGGCTAGCCAAGAGATCGGCCTGAGCGCCGACGAGTTCGCGCGAATCACCTCGGATCGTGAACTAGGTTGCCCCATCCTCGGCAACCCCGAGTGGAGCCCAGAACTAATCGAGAAGTCCACGCTCGGCCCGCCATCCCACAGTCGTCCCGCTGACGAGCCGGAACACCACCAGCTGCAGCCGCCCCAGGAGCCTGAGCCGGTCCTGGAGACAGAACAGCAACTGGCAGACGATGTGCGGGAAACCGAAGGGCTCACATGGACGCGCGACGTATGCCACTACCCTCTGAGCGACGTAAACGTCGACGCGCTCACGCGTCAGGTCTTGGACAGCCTCGAACAGGTGTACATGGTGCTACCCGATGCCGAGCGTCTGGTGCGTCGCTGCGTGAACGCACTTCTTGTCGGCAATCTCGTTCTCCAAGGGCCCCCCGGCACCGGCAAAACGACGTTGGCCAGGCTCCTCGCGGAAGCCTTCGAGGTGGCTTTGTTCCAGACTACTGCCACTAGTGAATGGTCCCCGTACCACGTCGTCGGGGGTTTCCGTCCATCCGCCGACGGGGGTCTCACCGCTGCGCATGGCACGGTCACCCAGGCGGCCCTTCACTGTGCCCACACCGTTCGGCAGGACGTACAGGGAGAAGGAGAAGCGGGCGAGGAGTCGCTATCCGGGTACCAGGCGACATGGCTGTTTATCGACGAATTCAACCGTGCCGACATTGACAAAGCGATTGGCCCCTTGTTCACCATACTGTCATCCTGTGACGCCAATCACCTACGAGCCACGCCCGTTGACCTTTGGTTCGAGTCCGACCCCACCAGGCGGCAGCTGTGGATTCCGGCCCGCTTTCGGATCATTGCCGCGATGAATGACCTTGACACCTCGTTCGTCAACCAGATCTCACAGGGCCTGACGCGGCGCTTCCAATTCGTCACAGTCGGTGTTCCTACTGAACGCGCGAGCGCCGATCTGGCGGTCACGACTGAACTACGCCATGCACTTGCATCGGCGCATCGCTGGTTGCACGAAACTTACGGTCATACCCAGACTCTGCACATCGACTCCCTGAATAAGGCTTCCCTGGAGTGTGAGGACGGGTTGAAGAAGTTGCAGCGCACAGTTGACGGGCTGCGCCAGCCCGACTCCGGGCCGGGGTGGCCAGTAGGCACAGCACAGGTCGTTGACGTGCTGAAGCTAGTTCTACTCCAGTGGGCAAGTAACCCAGCTGGCGACATAATGACGGTAATCGATGAAGCCGTGGCTGACCGCTTCGTGCCGCAGATGGCCGACCTAGGCGACGAATTGCATACATTCGCCGCATTGTTCCAGGCCGAAAATCTCACCATCGCGTCCCAGGCTTTGCGCCACCTGGCCGACCCCCATCACATCGCGTGAACGCGCCCCAGCATTTTGGCACAGGAGACGACTGGATCAATCGAGACACCAGTGAGGAAACCCTTGTAGAGACGGCCGCTCGTGGCGGGAGTCTAAACGCAGCTGCGCGGAAGGCCGCGATCGCCGAGGCCCTCTCCGTAGTCGGCCGGTACTTCGCCACTGGTCGCCAACCGCTGACTCCGCAGGTGGGGCTCGGTCGGCGGAATCGCTCGAACCACAGCGAGACCGATAACGGGCACGAGGTAACCAAAACTCTACTCGAAGCCCTACGACTGCGGGTAGCACTCGCCGCTGCCAGGCGCATGAGGCTTCTTCTCGACCGCATCGCTGGACGGGCCACGTTCCGATATGAACTACGGTCGGAGGAGAGCACCGGCCAAGTGACAGGACAACTCGATACCAACCGCTACTTTCTACGACTAGGAGCGGTTGCAGACACTCCGACCTTCCCGGTGCTAGCGGTGCGCCGCACAGAACAAACACCCGAGAACGTTCTCGCCGCTTACGCTGGCAATTGGCTATTGCGCGAGCTTCGCAACGCTCTCGCATCAGCCCGAGTCCCCCCAACCGGCCCTGAGTATCGCCGCTATCAGGAGGAGCGACAGGCGTTGGTACGTGCACTGCGGCTGCCTTGGCTGGCAGCGTGCGTCCCAGCGGCAGAACGGATAACCCACCAGCGGGCCGAACAAAAGCTGATCACCTCCGTAAAACGACGGCTGCGCCGCCGGGAGATTGCCAATGCCGCGCCGTACGCGGAGCTGGTCAACTGGGTTGAACGCATTCTGTGCGGTGAGCCCGTGGTCAACTCCGGTGACCTTGAGTGGGACTTCTACGGCGATCGGTTCGACACTCGTCTATTCGAATTGTGGTGCCTGCGCTTGCTCGCCGTAGAAATCTCCCGGCAGCTCGTGGTAGCCGTTCCTGAACTCGACCCGCGCTGGCGGGACGACCGTCCCGCATACACTTGGAACCAGTACGCAGGAACGCTCGAACTGTACTTCCAGCGATCGCTGCCCCGAGTCTCTTCCAACTGTCGGGCACGTTGGCAGCGGGATGACGGCACACCGCTGGGTGGCATGCCTGACATCGTGGTTAAAACAGTGCGGTCAGGAAAAGAAGGATACGAGCGCCTCGCCGTGATCGACCCAAAGCTTCGTCAGCGCGGTGCCCCCCCAGCCGAAGAGCTATACAAAATCCTAGGTTATCTCGACAACTTCAGCCTGTCCACCAGTCCTCTTGGCGCGATCCTGTTCCACACCAACGATACAGAAGACCTGAGTGGCTATACCTACTACGTCCACGAGCAGGGCAAGTCTGACCACCCGTCAAGCACTTCCGGAAAGAACGGAGCACTGTACGCAATTCGGCTCAATCCAGCCTCACGCGATGAGAGCCAGAGGGCACTGGCTCCGCTAGCGACCGCCATCCTCGGCCTTCTCGACATCCCCCCCTTGGATCGGTACGCCAGCGAGGAAAATGAAGACGAAGGCGAACTCTTCTATCGCGCTAAAAAAGCCGAACTTCAGGCTTTCACAGCCACGGTATCGGCTCAGCTCCTCAAATACTCGCGACACCGTGTCCGCGTGATACTGGGAGACGCGCGCTGGGAAGCTCTTGGCGGAACAGCTCAGGCGATGCTCGCCACAGCCGAATACATCGGGTTTTCCTTGCTGGGCGACTCTGACGCAGAGAATGCATCGATCAGCGATTACTCAGGGCCCGTGATCGGAATATGTGCCAGTCTAGAGAGCACGCTGCATGATGGGCTGATCACTCCTGCCACGGCCCACAGCCCACAACTACAGGACGCCTGCGCGCGGGCCACGTTCGGCCAGGTGATCGCCCTCATCGAAGAGAGCCTGAAGGACAAACAACCTCAGCCGAGGCACCAGGCGATTCGCGCATACTTGGATGCCAGCGGAGCCGACAGGGAGGCCCTGCGTGCCCTTGTTGAGCCGCTGCGCCAAATCAGCCGAAACTTCCGCAACCCGGCCGCTCACCGGGACCGGTTGACTCAGCGGACATGGACCAGGCTTTGGCGGGCTGTGCTAGTCGAGGACAAGATTCTGGCGCGGGTCATAGAGGCACTTGCCCTGGTACCCTCCGCTGTCGACAGTGACGATGACACTGCGGAGGCGAAGCCCTAGGCCCCGCAGCCGGGCCGTCCCGCGGATCGGCTCCCGAAGAGGATCATACGGCAGGGGTCTGTAGTGGTGTGGAACGCCTCAGCCAGCGTCCGGGGCCCGAGCCAAATGGGCAGTCGCGGATGGCTGCGGTAGCTAGGTGAGGGCCGAGGCACCTGGCTGCCGGCTTGCAGCACGGGGTCTCGCAGTGAGGGAACGCGGTCTGTGACGCCACGAACGACCGTGCCGAAGAGGGGCCAGTCTCGTTCTGTGCTGGGGCCTACCTGACGCCCGGTACGGTTGCCTGTCAGTAGCCCCTGGCAGGGTAGGCCTAACCGCTTGAGAGAGAAAGTGAGCACGGCGCCCATGTCGGTCCAACAGGTACAGCTGCCTGACATCAAACCGCAGACGCCAGTAGCATCCCTTAGCCGAGAAGCCTGGCTTGATCGCGATGAGGCGTTCCCTGTCCAGTGGGTGGCTCCTGTCGTGGGCATGTCCCACACCTTCATCCATAAGGTGGTTGGCCATAGGGGTGACCTCACGGTTGCGGATGTCCTCCTACTCCTTGATCAAGACTCTTACGCTGAGACCTTTGTCCAGCGATCGCACGTCCTTGATTACCTTTGCAAACTCGCAGACGACGATCACTCGGCAGAGCCGATGATGGTCGAGACTCACGCGCTTGTGGAGGGAAGCGCCACAAGCTCGGTTCGCCAACTGGGCCAAGCAAGCGTCCAATGCGTCGTCACCTCGACTCCTTACTGGGGACTGCGAATGTATGAGGATTCGAGGCTGATCAGCTGGGCCGATGGAGAAACTTGTGCTTATGGGCACGAACAGACTCCGGAAGGCTTCATTCGGCACACTGTTGAAATCCTTATGCTACTGAAGCCGGCTCTTACTGCGAATGCTTCCGTGTGGTGGAATCTGATGGATTCTTACAATACGCGAACGCAGATTCGCGGAAATGCCGCCGAAGCCCTCCACGCCATGAAAGGCAAAGACGCGCGCAAGTGGGGGGATCACGATGCTCGACGGTACAGCGCAGGACATTCATATCTCAAAGATGGCGAGCAGTGCATGATCCCCTCACGCATTGCTGAACGCGCCAGTCGAATCGGTTATCAGGTTAAGAGCGTGATCACATGGGCAAAGCAGAGCAACCTGCCAGAACCTCAAAATTCCCGAGTTAGCCGAGCCCTGGAATATATTATCCACCTATCGCCAACTCGAACTCCAAAATTTGATAAGGCGGCGTATCGGACACTGCATCCAAGTTTGGGTGGCCGGAATGTTCGCTATGAGCCTGACAAGCTCTCCGATGTCTGGGTTCTGCCGACATCGAGCGGTGGCGGACATGGTGCGCAGTTCCCCATTTCGCTTCCCGGTCGCTGCATTGCACTCACCACAGAGCCCGGCGACCTTGTCTTGGATCCGTTCGTAGGCAGTGGAAACTCCGGGGTTGCAGCCCGAATGCTCGGACGTCGGTTTGTGGGCATGGATGTCTCCCCCACGTACCTTAAGGAAGCGGAGAAGAAAATTCGTACTGCACGGGACAGCAGCGTTCAAGAGATGAGCTTGCCGCTCCCATCCATTGATCAGACTCTGCCTGTCCCCGTGGCCAGGCCCTCGGAGTAACAGCGTTGTGACACTGACCGCCCGGTAAGTGAACCCAGGAAAGGCGCACAAAAAACTTCAGATTATTTCCGCCGCCCAGCTTCCAGGCCACGACATCGAAAACTGGCAGCAGAGTTACATCTGCTGGTGCCAGGTTCGCAAGCTCAACCCAAGTTCATGGTGGCGAGCCAGATCCGCGGCGACGAATCCAGCACAGTAACGGTGACCGCAAGTCTGGACCGCTCCTTGGTGCAGGAACCGACAGGCTAGCGCCACCCCCTCCATGGACCATCCATGGACCGACGCAGAACGGTAAGCCGTCGCCAGCCCCTGACCTGCTGGATTTCGTGGTACTCAAGCGCCTTCCGGAGCCCTGTGCGCGTCCCGCCGGGGTTGCTGACATCCACGGATGACATCAACGACGGCGGACGAACGACAGATTGCCGAGGCCAGTGGCGGAACCGCCATGCGGAGCAACCCGCGACTGAGGTGGGCAGCAACAGCGCCGCAGAGAGCTCCTAAAGCGGGTGTCGCAGGTTCGAATCCTGCCAGGGGCACACGTACTACCAGCGCGAATAGCAGCAAAGGCCCAGGTCAGCGAGTTGCCGACATGGGTCTTTCGCATGCGGGGCGCAGTCTCGATACGGGGTGAGAACACCCTGGGCTCCCTCCCGCGTCTCCCAAATATCTCCCAGACGATCAAGCTGTAGTCACAGGTCACGCTTCATCTGTGCGCAAGCGGAGCTCCAGGTTGAAGCCGGTGGAGGGACGCTCCAGGGGCACCGGGTGTGTGGCGGTGAACGGTCGGAGAGCCGGGGACGCGGTCGTCATCTGGGCGATGCGGGGCACAGAATGTCCGCTCAGCACGATTGACGCCCGCGCCTGAGTGTGAGTTGACTGTTCGTCGCCCACTAGTACGTACATTCAAATCCGTCTGTGTCATGATGATTTCGGATGAACCGGCGGATAGATGCGGAATCTGGCGGTGATCATGCGACCACGGATCGCACTCATGATGGCGGCCGCCGGCATTCTCCTCACGGGTGGCCTCGCCCCTGCTGCCGTCGCCCAGCCCGGTTCCGCAGAACAGGACCCGCTGCCGCGCTCGTCGGAGCTCTCCGAGACCAAGCGCCTGCCCGACCGCCGTTCGCTCGCGGTCGGGGACCGCTTCTACTCGATGGGCACCGAGGACGGCCTCTATCCGGCCGCCGGGTGGCACACCACCGGCGAGATGGGCGGCATGTGGACCCAGCCGATCAAGTTGCTCGACGGCATGTGGTTCGGTCTGGACGACGCGTGGCTGGGCAAGCAGGCCAAGGCGACCACGTTCACCTCGGGATGGGGCTACAACCGGGTCGACTACGCCCCGACCGGCGGCGTCCACGCCAGCCGTACCGACTTCGCACCGGACGGCCTGCGCGCCGGTCTGGTCGGGCTGACGCTCACCGCGGAGCAGGACGCCGAGGTGACGCTCGACCTCGACGCCCACTCGGAACTCATGAACGCCTACCCCTGGGGCTGGACCACTCCGAGCCAGTCGGACTTCAACCTGCCGGACACAGGCAGCTTCGAAGGAAACGCACTCAGCTTCCGTGAGACCGGAACACCCGCGACCCCCAACGCCACGCCGCACGACTACGCGGCCGTCGTCGGCACCAAGACGCCCGCCAACGCGCACAAGCTCGGGCCGGACTTCCGCGGCCCGCAGAGCGACCCGGCCGTCTGCCCGGCCGAAGGCGACAAGCCGGCCACGTGCGACGACAGTTCGTTCGGCAAGGGGACGGGCGGGCAGATGACGTACCGCGTCACGCTCGACGCCGATGCCCCCACGACTCTCTGGTTCGCCGTCGCCGGCTCGGACAAGGGCCCGGACGAAGCGCGCGCCCAGTACGACAAGGCGCTGGCCGACCCGCTGGGCCTGCTCAAGAACAAGATTCAAAAGCGCCGCGCGATATCGGCTCGCACGTCCGTCGACCTTCCCGGCGACAAGCGCCTGCAACGCAGCGTGGAATGGTCGAAGCAGAATCTCGCCGACTCCGCCCAGGAGGCACGGGACTTGCGGCTGCGCAGCACACGCGAGGGCAAGCAGTACCCCGAACCGAGCGGCACCCTCCCCTCCGCCCGCTGGCTCGGTGCGGGCTGGCCGGACTATCCCTGGCTGTTCGGCACCGACGGGGAGTACACGGCCTTCGCCTCCGTAGCCATGGGACAGTTCGACGACATCAAGGGACATCTGACGTCTCTGAGGGACGTCAGCGAGGTCATCAACGACCGCAGCGGAAAGGTCATCCATGAGATGACGCCGGACGGCTCTGTCTACTACGGGGCCAACGACGACGCCGGGAACACCGACGAGACCGCGAAGTTCCCGAGTGCCGTCGCCCTGGTGTGGAGATGGACCGGAGACGACGGCTTCCGCGACGAGTTGTACGACTTCAGCGTGCGCAACATGAAGTACATAGATCGCACGCTCGACGACGACGGGGACGGATGGCCCGAGGGCACCGGCAATGTCGAACGGCCGGGCATGGGGCCGGAGAAGCTGGACAACGCCGTGTACACGATGCGCGGCTTCCGCGACCTCGCGGACATGGCGCGCAGCAAGGACGACTCCGAGACCGCCGCCTGGGCGACGAGCCGCGCCCAGGACCTGGAGAAGAAGTTCGACAAGACCTGGTGGGCCGGTAGGGACACCGACCAGTACGGCGACTCGCTGGAGAACCCGTCCAACAGCCCGATCCTCCAGCGGCACTGGATCGGTGTGACGCCCATGGACGCGGAGATGGTCCGCCCCGGCAAGCCCACCGTGCCTCTGGCGCCGGCCGAGCACGGCGGAACCGCACTGGACAGACGCCAACAGGATTGCTATTCCGGCGAGTTCGGGCTGTTCCACACCGGAACGGGACCGACGTCGGCGGAGGGCGGCAACAAGGGCCCGTCGTGCGACAGCGCGGTCTCCGCGGTGCAGAGCGAGCGGACCTCCTACTCGCTCAACACAGGGATCATGGCCGTCGCCGAAGGCAATTACGGGCGGCTGGGCAAGGATCAGCAGCAGCGTTACACAACGGCTAACGCACGGATCCAACTGGACCCGTCGGTCTGGGAGATGCCCGGTGCGATGCCGGAGATCGCGCCGAGTCCCGACTTCATCCCGAACATCGACCGGCACCTCACCGACCGCTCGATGGCGCTGCAGGCGTGGGGCGCCTACGGCGTGCTGTGGCCGGTGGTGCACCACCAGCTCGGAGTTGCGCCTGACATGGGACGGGACAGGCTCTCGGTGATCCCGCAGGTGCCGGAGGGTCAGGATCGTGTCGCCGGCAGCAACATCCGTCTGGCGAAGGGAGCGGTCGACGTCCGCGCCACCCGCTCCGGGAAGACTCTCAGCACCACCGTCACCCGGCACGGCCTGGACTCCGCGCTGTCAGTCGGGCATGTGCTGCCGAGGGGAGCGAAGGTCAGCTCCGCGACCATCGATGGAAAGTCGGTGCCGTACCGGGTCGTCACTACGGCTCGCGGGCAGGAGGTCGTCGCCACGGCGGGCTCCGCCGACGGCCGCACGAACCTCGTCGTGCGCCTGTCCTGACCGTCTCGCCTCCGGGTCGAGGTCCGCTTGACGTCGGGCCAGCGACTGTGTCGGCGTGTACGTACGTCGACCAGCGATTAGTCCGCGGTCGGGGTGCTCGTGCCGGTACTCCAGCCGGACCCTCGTCGACGCCTTCACCGCTGCGTCCGGGCTGAACTGCACGAGGGCGACGTCATCTTCAGGCGCACGCACATACCGTGGCCCACGCTCGTACGGAACCAATCTCACCTCAGCCCAGACCCGAGTGATGTGGAGGCTTTACGCCCCCTTGCGTGAGGACGTCGTTGATCTACCCCCCACTTGTCAGGGGCGGCTGCTAGACCGGGCCCTGCGAAGCACACCGCTCTCCCGAGAGGCCCGTACGTGAACAACCCGAAGCCCGCCGCCGGCATCTACGAGCAACTTGTCACCGAAGAGCTGCGGCAGCGCCTTGACCAGCTCCGCCAGAACGGCTGGAACGTCATAGAGGAGCCCATAGGTGCCGACTTAGCCCCGCACACCGTCGCCCGACATGTGGGCTCCATCGTCGAGCAGGCGCTGAAAGGGTTGACGTCGGTTGAGCAGTTGGTCGCCGCCAACCTCATCCTCAACCACCTCACCGATCGAGCTCCGAAGCCTCAAGAACGTCTCCTCTTCGACGACCAGCAGGCCCCTCGGCGACTCTTGGCCCTCAGCGAGCCCGCGGATGAAGCCGGCCGCTACCAGACGCGCCCCAGCACGCCGTTGTCGGAAGCCGCCCTCCTCACCAACGATCGCCAAGACCCCAGCCTCGGCCCCGAGTTGGAAGCCGAGATGGCATCCGCCGACCGCATCGATCTGCTCTGCGCGTTTGTCCAGTCACAGGGCCTGCGGGTGCTGATCAATACGCTGAGAGAAGCGCATGATCGGGGGGTGCCGATACGCGTCATCACGACGACGTACATCGGAGCCACGCAAGCGGACGCAGTCGACCGCTTCGTCAGGGAGCTTGGCGCCCAGGTCAAGATCAGCTACGAGACGTATTCGACGCGTCTGCACGCCAAGGCGTGGATGTTCCATCGCAACAGTGGCTACAACACCGCTTACGTCGGCAGCTCAAACCTTTCCCAAGCGGCCCTACTCGAAGGGCTGGAGTGGAACGTCAGGGTCTCCTCTGTGGCCACTCCCGCCGTGATGAACAAGTTCATCGACACCTTCAACACCTACTGGGAAGACGCTGCCTTCGAGAGCTACGACCCCGACGTCGATCGCGAGCGGCTTGACGATGCTCTGGGTCGTTCGAGGCGAGCTCAGCAGCCAGGCGGAGGCCCCGTCCCAAGCAGCCTCAGGAACCAGGAAGTTGAGCCGTATCCGCACCAGCGGGACATGCTGGACCGGCTGACCGTGGAACGTGAAGTCCACGAATTTCACCGGAACTTGCTCGTCGCGGCGACCGGCACAGGCAAGACCGTGATGGCCGCCCTCGACTACAAACGCCTACGTGAGCAGCAGGAAGGGAAGCCCCTTCGTCTACTGTTCATCGCTCACCGCGAAGAGATCCTCGAGCAGGCACTGTTCAAGTACCGCGAGGTGCTGCGCGATCCCAAGTTCGGCGAGCTGTACGTGGGCGGCAAGAAACCGGAGTACAACGACCACGTCTTCGCCAGCATCCAGTCATTCGGGGCCCAGACCCTGGAGAAGTACGCTGCGGATCACTTCGACGTGATCGTCATCGACGAGTTCCACCACAGCGCGGCAGACTCGTACCAGCGACTCAT
Source organism: Streptomyces winkii (assembly GCF_032248595.1). Classification (NCBI taxonomy): domain Bacteria; kingdom Bacillati; phylum Actinomycetota; class Actinomycetes; order Kitasatosporales; family Streptomycetaceae; genus Streptomyces; species Streptomyces winkii. The sequence continues at coordinate 318,236 of NZ_JASTTH010000005.1, forward strand.
CGACCACTTTGAGCCGAACCTGGAGTTCCTCGGTCTTACGGCCACTCCCGAGCGCAGCGACGGGATTCACGTCCACGACATCTACTTCGACGGACGCATCGCTGCTGAGATGCGACTGTGGGAGGCGCTGGAATACGAACTCCTCAGTCCATTCCACTACTTCGGCATTGCCGACGATACGGACATGACCGCGGTCGAGTGGAAGCGCGGCAGCGGATACGACCAGCGACAGCTCGGAGAACTGCTCACGGGGGATGACTCGCGGGCCCAACTCATCGTCGATTCGCTTGTCGACAAGGTTCCCAACTACACGGAGATGCGGGCACTGGGCTTCTGCGTGAATGTGCAGCACGCGCAGTACATGGCCGAGTACTTCACCGCGAGGGGCATCAAGTCCGCGGCTCTCGACGGCGCTTCCACAACGCAGGCACGGCGGGACGCCTTGGAGAAGTTCAAGGCGGGGAGGCTCCAGGCTCTCTTCTCCGTCGACCTCTTCAACGAGGGCCTGGACATCCCCGACGTCGACACCTTGCTACTGCTTCGGCCCACCCAGAGCCCGACGATCTTCCTCCAGCAGTTCGGCCGTGGCCTGCGGCGATCTCCAACCAAACCCGTTTTGACCGTCCTTGACTTCATCGGCCAGCACCGGCGCGAATACCACTTCACGCCGCGCTACAAGGCCCTCACCGGGCATGGCGGCAGGCGTCTCCTCGCGCATGTGAAGGCGGACTTCCCGAAGCTGCCCGCCGGCTGCCGCATCATCCTCGACAGAAAGTCGAAGGAGCGCGTCGTCGACAATATCCGCGCGCAGGTCGACGTTAACGTCAAGCAGCTCGCCGTGGAGGTGCGCGAGGCTGGCGAGCGCCAGCTAAAGGGCTTCCTGAAGGTGAGCGGTCGAGAGCTTAAGGAGCTGTACCGCAGCAACGACTCCTCGTGGACGTCACTGCTCCGTCGCGCGGACTTGCTGCCCAAGTCGGGGTCAAAGAGTGAAGATGCCCTGCTGAAGCGGGTGTTCACATTCCTGCACGTCGACGACGAGCGTCGCGTCAACGCGTACACCCGGCTGCTCCAGGACGGCGCGCCCAACTACGACGACCTGGGCAACCGCGACCAGGCTTTCGCGCGGATGCTCTTCTTCTCGCTGTGGCCGGATGGTGGTGGTTTTTCAAGTTACGCAGAGGGCCTCGCCACGCTGGGACCCCATCGGGAGTTCCGGAACGAGCTCAGGCAGGTACTGGCGTACAACCTGGACCACACCGAGACGTTGCCGGTCCAAGACCCAACTCTCCCGGAAACGCTGAGTGTTCACTGTGCGTACAGCCGCGAGGAGTACTTCGCCGCTCTGGGCCTCGGCAGCATCGACGGCCCCTACCCGAGTACTTTCCAGGAAGGCGCCCGGTGGTGCGCGTCTCTCAAAGCGGACGCGCTCTTCGTGACCCTGGAGAAGAAGGAGAAGGACTTCTCGCCTGAAACTCGCTACAGCGACTACGCGTTGGGCCCGCACCACTTTCACTGGGACTCGCAGAACAGCACGTCGCCGACGTCAGAGGTCGGCAAGCGCTACCAAACCCACAAGGAGCGCGGCACTCAAGTCCTGCTCTTCGTCCGCCGCTACAAGACCAACGACATCGGCAAAGCCCACGCCTCGACGCTGCTCGGCCCGGCAGAGTACGTCCGGCACGAGGGCAGTAAGCCGATGAGCATCGTCTGGAAGCTCAAGCACGAGCTTCCAGCAGACGTTTTGACGTACTCGTCGATCACGCACTAGTAGCGGGAATTGCCGTCCGCAGCACCGCTCTCGGGCTGCTGCGGACGAGCTCGCGCAACACGTCAGCTCCAGACCCGTCTCTGGGGATGTCAAATCTCTCGCGAGTGAGGGCGTTAGGTCTGTCGCTGCCGCTCTTCGCCGCGTAGCGACCGCACTACCGCCGTGACCGCAGGCCGGTCCTGGTCGAGCCAGTCGACGTCAAATGCTTCGTCGGGAGCGAGCCACCTCAACTCGTCGTGGTCTTGCAAAGGTTGAGGCTCACCCTTCAGCAACCGAGCCTGCCAGACGTGCAGAACGAGGCCGTCCTTCACCACCCACTCTCCCGGCACCCGCTCAACTGCCTCGACTTCAATGCCGAGTTCCTCACGCAGCTCGCGTACGAGTGCCATGTCCGCCGTCTCGCCAGGTTCGACCTTGCCGCCCGGCAGCTCCCAACGGCCCGCGAGCGCAGGCGGGGCGGTGCGTCGGGCAGCCAGCAATCGTCCCTGGTCACAGATCGCGCCGCCAACTACTACACGGGGGGAGTTCACCTCGTCCGTCATGGTCGAACCCTACTTCTCACAAAGCCGGAGATAGAGCCGCCCGAAGAGAGCCAGACACAACACAACTGCTCGTCTGCCTGAGCGCCGAAAGTCTCGGGGCCGCCGAGGCCAGAGTCCGCGTCTGCCGAGGCGCCCGAAGGAGAGCCCCGGCAGGACCAGCAGGAGGCGCTCGCGGAGGGACCGGGCCGCCGGCCCGCCGTCGGCTTCAGACTGCGAGGGCGGGAAGGGTGCGAACGGGGGGAGCCGGGGCGGGTGTTGCGGGGCGAATCCTGCTTGCGCAGAACGAGAACGGCCGGCTCAGCGGGAGTATCCGCTGGGCCGGCCGTTCTGCTGCTCTAGGGGGCGCGTGTCACGTCCGTGGTTCTACGGGACGGACCGAGCCTGCTCGCTCGGTCCCTCGTCCCTCGTCAGAACCCGCCGCCACCGCCGCCGAAGTCACTTCCACCGCCGAAGTCTCCGCCGCCGCCGAAGTCACCTCCGCCGCCGAAGTCCGAGCCTCCGCCGAGGTCGCCTCCGCCGCCGAAGTCACCCCCGCTGGAACCAAGGTCCGAGCCTCCGCCGAGGTCGCCCCCGCCGGAGCCGAAGTCCGAGCCGCCGCTGAAGTCACCGCCCGTGTCGCCAGAGCCGAAATCCGAACCAGCATCGCCGGAGCTGAAGTCCGAGCCTCCGTCGAAGTCACCGCCGATGTCACCAGAGCCGAAACCCGAACCGGCATCGCCGGAGCCGAAGTCGCCTGCGCCATCGTCCGAACCGAAGTCGCCCCCGGCATCATCGGAACCGAAGTCGCCCTCGTCAGAGCCGAAGTCACCGCCGGTGTCACCGGAACCGAGGTCACCAGAACCATCAGTCGCGCCCGGAGCTTGCTCAGCGGGAGCCTGCTCGGCCGGAGCCTCAGTACCCGGAGCCTCAACACCGCGAGCCTGCCCACCCGGAGCCTGCTCGGCCGGAGCCTGTTCCGCCGGAGCCTGCTCACCCGCGCCCGGAGCCGGGGCCTCCGCACCTGGAGCCGGGGCCTGCTCAGCCGGTGCCTCCGCACCCGGAGCCTGTTCCGTCGGAGCCTGCTCACCCGCGCCCGGAGCCGGAGCCTGATCCGCCGGTGCCTCCGCACCCGGAGCCTGATCCGCCGGAGCCTGCTCACCCGCGCCCGGAGCCGGAGCCTGATCCGCCGGAGCCTGCTCGGCCGGAGCCTGTTCCGCCGGAGCCTGCTCAGCCGGAGCCTCAGCACCCGGAGCCTGTTCCGCCGGAGCCTGCTCGGTCGGAGGCTGGGCGGCTGGGGGCTGCTGTTGGCCGTCCAGGGGGATGTTGGCCGTGGCGTCGGCCTCGATCCGGCCCTCCACCTTGAAGCCCTGGTTGCTGGTGCCCGCCGGTCCGCCCGAGAGGCCGAGCTTGAAGGAGGGCGCGGACTGAGTTCCGTCGGTGGAGGGTTGCGAGGCGTCGACGGACAGCTTGCGGCCGCCGAGATCGACCTGCTGGCCCTGGGACGTCGTGATGTTGATTTGGCCGTCGGGTTTGACGTCCAGGGACACCTTGTCCGAAAGCCCGATTCCGTTCGTGCCGGTCGCCTGAATCTCTCCGGAACCTCCGCCGGAGAATTCTCGGGTCACGGGGTTGAAGTTGACCTTCGCCTCTCCCTTCACGCTGGCGACCGGAGACTGAACCGAGACATCGCCACGGAGATTGATGCCGGTCGGGGGAGCCGGGAACTCGCCGACGAACGACCTGTTGGAGCCGACCCCGACACCGCCGCCGCCGGAAATCGAGATCGTCTTCGAGTTGGCTCCCGCCTGAATGAAGCCGAACGAGTTGGGGCCGGTGGGGAACTCGATCCGGCCGCCGATCAGCCCCTCGGACTGCTGCGGTGCCGCCCCTGCCTTCGGAGCCGGGGCCTCCTTCGCGGCAACCTGGTTCGAGGCCAGTGGTTGCTTCGCGGCAACCTGGTTCGGGCCCGGGGCCGCCTGTGCGCCGGCCTGGTTCGGGGCCGGGGCCGGGGCCGGGGCCTCCTTCACTTCGGCCTGGTTCAACGCCGAGAGCGGCTTCACCTCGACCCGATTCGAGGCCGAAACGGCCTGTACGTCGGCGTCGTTCGAGGCTGGAGCCGGAGCCGCCTTCACCTCGGCCTCGTTCGAGGCCGGGGCCGGGGCCTCCTTCACCTCGGCCTGGTTCAGCGCCGAGAGCGGCTTCACCTCGACCCGGTTCGAGGCCGAAGCGGCCTGTACGCCGGACTGGTGCGAGGCCGGAGCCTCGCTCACGGGACGTGGGGAATCCCCGGGCGTGGACCGGTCGGGAGACCGGTCGCCCGATGATCCGTCCACCAGATCCCGGGGGTTGAAGCGCAGCTGCTCGGTCTTCGGGTCGAAGATGCTGAATCCGCGGGCCTGGAGTCCCAGGAAGGCAGCCGTACGCTCGGCCTGGCTGACAGCGCGGTTCGAAGTGAGCAGGTCGGTGAGCTGACGCAGCGTCATCCGGCGTGCTTGGTCCATCCGGTCGGAGTCCGCCGTCATGGGCTCGAAGAAGAGCCTGTTGGTCCTCTGATCGGAGACGAACGTTCCGCGGTTGCCGAGTTCCTCGGCGGCCGCCCTGCGCTCATCCGTGCTGTTGTCGCGGTCGGGGCGCAACTGGTCGATCAACTGCGCCGTGGACATGTCGGCTTCGCCGCAGTTCTGCTGGGTCGACCGCGCCGAGCCACCGCTCCGGCCGGTCTGATCGGTCACTCCATGGGAAGCGGAGTCCGGCGCGACCTGCGACGAATCGCAGTCCGCGTAGGAGGCGTCGGCACGCGAGTACTGGGTGTCGGACGCCTGGCGCTTCGCGGTGGGGTCCGCAAAGGCGGTGCTCGCCGCGCCGGCCACGGCGACGCTGGAAACCAGCCCGACGACGGCCTGGCCCACGACCTTGGCCCCGGTGGCCTCACGCGACTTGACGCGTCTGTGCTTTCCCTTTCCCATATGCTTTTTTCCTCGTCTGCCCAGCCCTCACGCAGAGGGAATCGATGATCCGCGAAGCCGCCGCCCGGCACGGCAAGCTGCCTTGCTGTCTCGAAAATCCATGGCGCTCACGACCACGCCATGTTGGCATGCTCGGTTCAACGCCCTCGCATATTTCTCGCTACGCGCTAAGAAACGCCTTGATCCGAAAAGGCAAACGGTCGCGGCGGGCCCGCCGTCCGGCAATTCCCGTGCGCATCCGAGTCATTGGGGCGCATTCACTCTTGGATTTCCGAAATGGACGGATCATCCCTTGAGGGCTACCAGAGCATCACGATCGTCAACAGCAGGACGACGATGATGCCGACACCAGCCGCGACGGTGATCATCGATGTGCGCTGGCCGCCCTCCGGCCCCGGGGATGCACGGCGGGCATCCGGCATGACGGTGCGGGTGACCGGGCCGTGGTCCACGGCGGGGCGGCGCGCGCGGGCGTCCCTCTCCGGGGCGGAACGGTCGAGCCGTGCGGGGTCCGGCGTCCGGCGTGCGGCGTGCGGCTGTCCGCCTGGGTCCGGATGGCGGTCGCGGAAGAGGTTCTTCTCGAGCGCTATGCGCGCCAGCTCCTCCCGCAGCGCGGACGGCCAGTCGTCGAAGCCGTGCCGGATCTCGTCCAGGACGTGGGTGATCTCCTCGTAGGGCAGGTCGTCGCGCAGCGCGTACAGCAACTCCTCCTCCCTGCTCGCCCGTCGGAAGTCCGGCGGCGGCGCCGCGGGGCCGGAATCCGGGACGGGGGCCGTCTCGCCCCTCCAGATGGAGGGCACGTCCAGGTCGTCGTCCCGTCGGTAGCGCGGTCCGGGGCCGGGCGGGCGCACCGCCGGGCCGAGGTGCTTCACGGCGCGCTCGGCGGCGGCCAGCAGGGCGTCGCCCGATTCCAGCCGTCCCAGTTCTCCGGCGGCTTCGGCCAGGGTCGCCGGCACCCGGCGGAGCCCTTCTCCCCCGCGGCCCGACCACTCCAGATGGTGGTTCACCAGCTCGGTGGCGAGCATCAACGCCCGGTCGTCGCGGGGCTGTTGAAGGTCGGTCCGTACGCGGCGCTCGTCGTGGGCGGCCGAGGCGGGCCAGCGGGGGACGAAGACGAAGCGGAACTTCTCGGAGTCGTCGGTGTCGTGGCTGGCGAAGGACCAGCCGAGGGGGTGCGTCGCGCGCAGCTCGCCGAGGATTCCGCGGAGTCCCCAGAGGATGAGGAAGGGGAACTCCCCGCCCGTACGGTCCAGGAAGGTGTAGCGGCTGCCGGGGTGGCGCAGCACCTCGGCGGTGGCCGCGCTCAGCTCTTCTGCCACCTGCGGCAGGAAGCGGGAGAGGTCCTCGCACTGCGGCATGGAGGCCTGGAGCAGGGCCTTGGCGGGCACCGGATCCAGGCGGCCCCGGACCTCGTTGAGCGGGAGGTCGCTCCCCTCCCACGACCAGCGGTGCAGCCCGATACACGTCTCCACGCCGAGGGACGCGTTCGAGCCGAGCAGCGCGTGGCACACGGTGCCCGGACGGCCGCCGGGGTCGTGGCCGAGGACCCGGCGGACCAGCAGGACGCTCTCCCCGGTCCTGTCGACGATGCGTACCAGGCCGGGAGCGACCTCGTCGCCCGAGACCTGGAGCTTCCGGGCCACCCCGCGGAACACCTTCTCCGCCCGCTCGGGGTCGTTCGACCACGCGACCAGGCCGAAGCCGGTGTTGCCCGAGCGGTTGTCCGCGTCCCAGCGGAAGACCAGCTGGTCCGCCCATGTCTGACCTGACGTCATCAAAGTCCCGCCTCGTTCAGGTTGTCGTCCGGGAGGAGTCCGGACATCGCGAAGATCGAAAGGAGCGGCGCCAGGACCCGCCGGGGTGTGACGCCGTTGGGGAAGACGTTCTCCATCTGGCGGCCGCCGGTCGCGGAGACGAAGTGGCCCGTGCAGCGGGCGCATTCGGCGAAGGGGCGGAGCCATGCCTTGCTGCCGTGGCGGCGGACGAAGGCGTAGAGGTCGCGGCTCTCGGCACGCAGGTCGCCGTCGGTGAGCTCCGCGGGGAGCGGCTGCCGCAGCCAGCGGTCGACGGGGGGCTCGAAGCGGACCAGGTCGCTCTTGTTGACGGCGACCGCCGCGGGCACGTCGACGTAGCGCTCGTCGCGCGCGGAGCGCGGCATGCGGGCGAGGACGGCCGCGAACGACTCGTCGCCGAGGGCGCGTTCGGGCACCTCGGCCTTCTTGCGCTCGTGGTCGAGGTACGGGATGCCGAGGGCGCGCAGCGGGTCGACGACGAAGATCAGGGCGCTCACGCCCGCGAGGAAGCGGGTGACTTCGCCGTACTCGACGAGGTCCTCACCGGCGAGGTCGAAGAACATCACCGGACGGGTCACGCCATGCCCCGACACCAGCAGTCCGTCCGCGAAGAAGGCGAACTTCTTCGCCATCGTCGTACGCGCCAGCACCTGCCCGTCGTGCAGTGGCTGGACGCGTTCGCGGACGAAGCGGCTGTGCCAGTCCGGGTTCAGGGGGCGGTAGTTGAGCCCGTACGGCTCCAGTCCGCCGCGCTCGACCTCGCCGATCATCGAGCCGAGGAGGTGCGTCTTGCCGGTGGACGAGCTGCCGACCATGGCGACGGTCAGCGGCGGTCCGCTCGTCAGATACGGGACGGGAAGGTAGTGCGGGTCCATGTGCCCGTCGTGCGGGCAGCGCTGGAACGCGCTGTTCAGCGCGTCGGCGCGGCGGACGGGGTTGTACTCGCGGGACAGGTCGAGTGGTTCGTACTCCTGCTGGTCGTTGCGGGTGTGCAACCGGGTCTCGTCGTACGAGAGCGGGTCGAGGCAGTACGGGCAGATGACCGTCGGACGGCTGCTGCCGGGCTGGTCTGTGGTCACCGGTCGCCTCCCTTCCGGGCGGCGAGGCCGCGCAGGATGGACCAGCCGTTGGGGGTGACGAGCAGGGTCTCCCCCTTGCCGGCGCCCTGTTCGGCGGGGTCCTCCGCCAAGTCGGCGCGTTTGGCGGCGAGAAGCCGCTCGAACTCGTCGCGGTACACGTCCAGCGGGTCCGCCGCCCCGGAGGCGCCCGCCAGCGGGTCGGGGCGGTTGAGCAGCCGCAACACCTGGGCGGCGTCGGGGCGTTGGTCGGCACGGGGCGCGAAGACGCCGCTGTCGCGGAAGGCGGCGAGCTGGCGGTAGGAGTCGAGGTCGGGCGGCGGGCCCGTGCCCTCGGCGGGGCGGCCCGCGACAAGGAAGTACGTCAGCTGCGCGACGCTCCACAGGTCGTCCCGGGGGTCGGCCGCGCCCGTCCCCGAGCGCTGCTCGGGCGACGACCAGGGCGCCTGCCCGTACGGCTCGCGCGGCACCCCGGCCGGGATGGCGGCGTAGGGCTCGGCGACGCGTACCTTCTTCCCGTCCCACCAGACGGTCTGCGGGGTGAGGGCACGGTGTACGAAGCCCACGTGTTCCAGCAGCCGGGTCACCAGGGTCAACTGCGCCATCACGGCGCGCAGTTGCTCCACGCTGAGGCGGCCCGCGAAGCGGGAGAGAGGTTCGGCACCGGGAGCCGAGGTGGCGGCGTAGAGCACGAAGGGCTCTGCCGCGTCGAGGTTGTGCCCGGCGAAGCGGGTGAAGAGCGCGCGGTAGCGCTCGGCTCCGTACTCCCGCTCGATGGAGAGGGCGGCGCCGGCCTCGCGCTCCAGGGCCTCGCGGGCGCGCTGGTCCTTGCGCGCGGAGAGCGGCAGCCGGTACTGGATCACCGGCCGGTCCTCGCCCACGACCGCGTGCCGCAGGGTCAGGGGACCGCGGGCCGGGATGTGCAGCTCCGGCTCGTAACGGGCGGGGAGGCAGGTGAGTTCACCGGCGGCGGAGAAGAACTCCAGCTCCTCGGTGTCGTGTTGTGCTCCGTGCTCTGATCCGGTCATGCGCTCGGACCTCGCAACTCCGGTTGTGCCTGGGCCACTTCGGCGCTCGGTCCGCCGTACGACCGGACGGTGCGCACCGCGCCGTCGCTGAGCGGCACCATGCGCAGCACCCCCGCGAAGCGGCCGGTCAGCGTCCAGACGATGTCGTCGCCCGAGGTGTCCCAGCCGCCGTCGCCGAGCGGGTCCCGGGCGGCGGCGCCGCGGCGGGCCGACTCGGGCGCGAAGCGCACCATGCGGGCGGCGCCCGGGTCCTTCGAGAGCATCCGCTTGCGGAACGGCGAGCACAGCGGCTGGGGCGGCTTCGCCTCGCCGTCGGCGAGGACGCGGGACACGCGGTCGGTGGCGATGCCGAACAGCTCCGCGGTGCCGGGGCGGGTCCGGTCCTCGCGGGGACGGGCGTACGGAGGCGCGGCGGCGGCGCCGTCGCGGGCGAGGCAGGCGCGCTCCTCGTCGAGGAGTTCCGCGACGCGGCCCGCGACGCGGAAGCGGCCGACAGCGTTCGGGTCGCTCTCCAGCACGCCCCAGCAGCCCGCGAGCACCCCGACCACTCCGTCGGCGAGGTCACGGATGAGGGTGTCGACCAGGGCCCGGCCGGCATCGCCCGACTCGCGGGTCAGCCAGCGGAGTTCGAGGGGACGGGGCGGTTCCTCAGGGGGCGCCGCCTCGGGGAGGGGCGCGGCGGACGGCTCCGCCTCGCCGGCCTCGGGGACGTCCCCGGACTCCCGCTGGACTGGCACGGGCGCCGGCTCCGGCCCGGAGGCGGGCTCCGCGTCGTCGGCCCAGCTGTCCCAGTCCCAGGGCTCCCACTCGCCGTCCGTCCCGTCGTCCTTCGTCGGCTCCCCCGCCGGAGCGGGCGAGTCAGCGGCGGCCGGCACGGCGGCGAACAGGTCCGGGTCCTCCGAACTCGCCGCCACCGCAGGCGAGTCGGCGCCGTACTCCTCCATCTCCGTCGCGAACTTCCGCAGCAGCACCGACACTGCTCGCGCTCCGTCCGCGCAGTGCAGCCGCGCCTCGGCGAGCATCCAGTCGTGGACGGCGGCCTCGCTGAGCACGGTCTCGATGTCCGCCCACATCGGAGCGGCGTCCTCGGGGCGCATCCGCTCCCACCACGCGTCCACGGAGTGGGTCCACTGCCACATCGCGTGCAGTACCAGTACGACCACCGCAAGGCCCAGCGCGGTGGCCGCCGCCCACACGGGCAGCATCAGCTTCTGCCCGGCCCCGACGCCCACGGCGGCGCCGACGATCCCGGTGACGGCGTGCACGGCGGCGTTGGACTGCCCGCCGCCGTCAAGCCGCCCGTCGGCGGTGCAGTTGGGGCGGCGGATCTGCATCAGGACCGCGATCCCCGTGGCGGCCAGCCCAGCCAGCATCCCCGCGCCCGCGGCCCAGCCCGCCCCGGGCCACAGCCCGGCGAGGAAGGCGATGACGAAGCCCGGGAGGACGTTCGCCCAGAACCCCGGCGCCACCACGTCGAACTGCGCCGGGCGGCGCAGCCGGGCCGGACAGTCCTGCGGGCAGGCCTCGTTGAGCTGCCCGAGCCGGGCCGCGCTGCCCGCCGGCGCCGAGCGGTCGGAGAGCGCGGCGAGCCGTGCCGCGACCGAACGCAGCGGCAGCGGACGGTCGATGAGCTTCTCCGTGTAGTCCCGCAGCCCAGGGACGACGTGCTCGCGCGAGGCCTCCGGGATGTCGGGCAGGTCGATGCCGCGGCGGGCGAGCCGGGAGCGCTGCTCGGGCGAGAGCCGCACGCCGTCGCCCTCCCGCAGACACTCCTCGGCGGTCTTCCGGTACGCGGTGAGCGCGTCCGCCAACTCGGCGAGCCTGTCGGGCAGTCCGGACCGCCGGGAGGTCTCCGTACGCAGCCACGCGAACGGGGAACGCACCTGCTGGCAGACGTCCTGCGCCTCGCGCAGCGCCGCCTCGCAGCCGCGGCGCCCCTCGTCGGCCTCGCCGCGGGGCATGCACCACACGCGGTCGCCGAGGGCCTTGGGCACCTCCTCGCCGACGAGCGGGGCGAGTTCGTGCGGCACCCGGTCCTCGCCGGTGCCGGACGGCGGCAGCGCGGTGAGGATCTCCCGGCCGCACAGGCCCTCCAGGGCCTGCCGCCACACCCGGGCGCGGGCGGAGTCCGTCAGATCGTGCTCCAGGACGTGCGGGGCGGCGACGGCGACACCGTCGCGGATCTCGCCGAGCGCGTGCAGCACGGCATCGAACACATGGGGTTCTTCGAGGAGTCGGCAGAGCGGCCGTACGGTCCGCCACTGGCGCTCCTGGTCCGCCTCCCCGGCCTGGGCGCCGCCGGGGCCCGTGCCGTACTCGGGGTCGGGCGCCCACAGCACTCCCGCGGACGGGGGCTTCAGGGTCAGCGGACGCGCCAGCTGCGGGGAGGCCGAACTTCCCTCGCCCGCCCCGCCGTTCGCCCCCGGCCCCCCGACGGCGAGGCAGATCGTGGGCACGGAGCCGTAGCCCAGCAGCTCCTCGTAGAGCAGCTGGTGGGCCACGAGGTCGCAGGCGTGGTCGACGATGAGGAAGCGCGGCTTCTCGCAGGCCTGTGCCCGGTTGACGGCGTCGTCGACGATCTCGTCGACTTCCCGCTCCTTCCCCTCGCCGCCTTCCGCCGCGGCCGGCCGCAGGTCGACACGGAGCACGGTCACTTCCAGTCCCCCTCGTCGTCGTTGTCCCACCGGTCCCGCCGCTCGTTCCCCTCGCCGCCGCCCCAGCCGTCGTCCCAGGAGTCCCAACGGCCCTCGCCGCCACGGGGCTTGACCTCGTCCGGCAGGGCCGGCGCGGGCTCCCGCCGGGGCTCCGGCTCCGGCGGCCTGGGCTCGGGCACCTCCCCGGGGGTGGTCCACTCGTCCTCCTCCGGGGTGTCCTCGTCGTACGGCCCCGGGTTCTGCTGCTTGCGGGCCTCGAGGACCCGCAGATTGCGCCGGATCGGGGCCTTCACTCCGGGGAAGGGCAGCTCCAGGGCGCCCGGCAGGGTCTCCTCCCAGAAGCGCCGCATCGGTGCGAGCCACACATCGGCGTCCGCGCCGTGCTGCTCCCGCAGGCGCTTGATCAACTTCCGCTGCTGCGGGGCGACTTCGTGCACCAGGACCCGGTACAGCTCGGCCGGCGGCACCGGCGCCCCCGTCAGGCCCCGCGGCTGCGCCTGCATCAGCTGGTAGGCGAAGTCGTCGACGACCCGCCCCTCTTCGAGCAGCGCCCACTCCTCGTACGCGCGCAGCAGCCCTGCCCAGCTGGACACGCCGTCGTCGTAGGACTCCAGGCGCAGCGTCATCGTGGCGGCGTCGTCGCCGGGCTGAAGCCGGATGCGGATCGCCCTGGGCGACCGGGAGTCGCCCTTGATCTGCACCCGCCCGTTCCACAGCACGCACAGCAGCCGGTGCAGGATCCGCTGCCGGTCCTCCTCTGTGCTGGCGAGCCAGTCGTCGCTGTGGCCGAGCCGCTGCCGCCAGTCCAGGAAGTCCTCGGAGCCGCCGGAGTCACGGGACTTCGCCCACAGCCGGAGCACCTTCCGCACCTCGGAGACGTCGGTGAGGCTCATGCCGCTGCGGAACAGCACCACGTTGATCGAGTCCGTCGAGACGGGACGGCACTCCACCGTCATGCCGTTGTCGTGCGGCAGCGCCAGCTGCTGCTTGAGGTAGCGCTCTGCGCTCGTCGCGGCCTCGGTCTGCGGATGGACGATGAGGACCTTCAGCGGGCCGTTGCCGTCCGGGACGAAGCCGACGGGCAGCAGCCCGGCCAGCTGGGAGCGGAACTGCTCCAGCCACTCCGCGTCGACGGCCGACGCGGCGTCCTCGTCGCCCGCCGCGGCGCGCAGCAGCTCCGCGAGCGAGGGCAGCAGCGGACGCTCGTTCAACACGCCTGCCTCCACGAAGAGTTGCTTCACCCTCCGCTCGACGACCTGCTTGATCACCTTCACCGCGGCGACCTTGGAGTTCCGCAGCGCGGCCAGCGCCCGGTGCCAGTCCTCGGGTTCGACCATGCGGGCCAGCAGCCCCGCCTCGTGCATGCCCTCGGGCAGGGCCATGTGCTGGAGCAGCCGCTCGAAGACGGCGTCGTAGAAGAGGCGCAGGGAGTTCTGCGGGGGCAGGAGGTACGAGACGCCCTTGCGGTCCTCGCGGTAGAGCTCCTGCTTCTTCTCCGCGAAGAACTTGCCCTCCTCGTCGGCGTGCGCGCGGAGCGCCCGTACGAGCTCCGAGACGTCCTTGACGGTCCGCTGGAGGGCCGGGCGCCAGCGCTGCTCCAGGTCCTTCCAGTGGCGGTGCCACAGCCGCCGGGTGCGCCACGCGTACCAGGCGTCCTGCTCGTCGAGGGCGTTCTGCACCTCGGGGTCGCCCCAGCGGGCCGGGGCCATGCCCGCCATGGGCCGCTTGACGGCCGGCACCTGGGGCGCCGCCAGGTCGACGCCCTCGGGGCGTTCGGGCTCGTTGCGGCGGTTCTCCAGCATCCCGGTAAAGCCGGCTTCGGCGACCCGTTCGGGGTGGCCGGGCAGCCCCGTCAGCAGCTTCTCGACGCGGAACGGGTCGATGGTGCCGAGGAGTTTCCGTACGGCCGCGGCGGGGTTGAAGTCGTCGACCATGCGCGGGACTTCGCGGCCCAGGTCGCGGTCGCGCTCGGTGAGCGCCTCGTCCATGTCCTGGAGGCGGTCGCGGAGCTTCTGGGTGATGTCCCTGACGCCCTTGGGCACCGGGTCCGGGAGCGGCACCTCCTGCGGCTCGCGCGTCCACAGCGGCCCGATGGCGGCGTTGACGAACATCTCGTGCACCTGCTCGGTGCCGTACTCGCTCTGCTTGCGGGCCGCCTCGGTCATCCCGCCGACCGCCGCGGCCAGCAGCCGCCCGGAGACGATCTCGGCGAGGTCGTCGACGGGGACGGTGAGGGAGGCGGCCAGGCTCGTGGACATGCCGCGGAAGCCGATGCCGTTGCGGGCCGGGGTGGAGCGCTCGACGGCCTTGTTGACGAAGCCCTCGGCGAAGGACTGGAAGTCTTCGCCCCGTCCGTTGCCGCTGTCGTCGCCGAGTTCGGTGCCGATCAGCGACATCACCAGGGACGTGATCGACCGGCGCAGGTCCTCGGGGCGGATGCCCGCGGTCCTGCTGAAGAGGAACCCGGTCTGCACCGTCGCGGGGCGCAGCGTGATCCGGCCGTGGTGCGGGTAGCGCACGCCGAGGCGGCCGCTCTCCTCCTCGCCGTCGTCGGACGCGCGGGGCACGTTCTGGTCGTCGACGAGCCGGGAGAGGTCCACCAGGGCGCGGGAGGCGTTGAGTTCGGCCTCGCGTCCGCCGCCCTGCTCGGGCGGGAAGGCGGAAGGCATCACGACGAGCGGGTAGATCTTGACGCCGGGCACCTTGGACTGACGGAACTCCTCGCCGATGAGGTGGAGGAAGTCGTAGTAGATCCCGGCGCCCGTGCCGCCCGCCACGGAGAACGCCACGAACACGTCGCAGCCGCGGATGCGGCCCCCGCCGACTTCGCGCAGATCGCCCGCGCAGGCGGCGATGGCGCCGATCGCCTCCCGCAGCTGCCGCCGCACCGGCTCCAGACCCTGCTGGAGCGTCGCGAACAGCGAGGCCCGGCCGACGGTGGGCAGCTGCCCGGCGCCCGTGTTGAGCGGAGCGACGCGGGGCTGGCCGGCCATCGGGGGCAGCCAACTCGCGGTCTCCTCATGCATGTTGATGCGCAGCATGCGCGTGACCTCGGGCGAGGCGTCGAACCCGGCGGGCAGCAGGTCGTGTATGGCGCGGGAGGTCTGGCGGTACGCCGCCTGCTCCGTGCCCTTGGCGCTCATGTGCGGGAGCTGGGCCAGCTGCGCCTCGCTGAAATCGGCGTACACGAACTGGAGGCACTCGGGCAGCTGGAACGGCGCACGGCCGGAACTGCCCGACAGGGCGGTGCCGTCCGGGCCGCACAACTCGCGGCGCAGTCCGCGCTCCAGCTCGGCGCCGACGCGGGCGCCGGTGCCGCCGAGGCCCACGAACAGCATGGGCTGGTAGATCTTCATGACATTTCTCGCTTCCGGCCGCCGTGTGTGCGGCGGCCACGCTTCAACGGGTCAGAAGTGGTCGGGGAGGCGGTTCCTGCCAGGCGCCGGCGGGGTGGATTCGCGCCGTCCGGCGCGCTGCGTGCCGTCCGGCTCCTCGCCGCGTCGGCCGGGCTCCCCCGAACCGGCCTTGGGCGACGGGAACTTGAGCCAGGCGAACGGGTTCGTACGGCGAGGGCGCTCGGCGCTGCCTGCTGCCGCGCCGCCGCTCAACTTGCCGCCCTTGAGGACGAGTTCGAGACCGTCCCCGAGCTTCAGCGCATTGCCGGTGCGCGCATGCTGCTTGCCCCTCGGGGGCCGGATCACCACCGCGCCGCTGCGGTCACGGGTCAGCCGGTACGCGCCGGACGCGCCGCTCCTGCTCGCGCTCAGCCGGGGCCGGGGGCCGCCGGTGTCGACGGTGAACTCGAAGGCGGAGCCGCGCCGGGTCTTCTGGGTGCTCTCGACCAGTCCGTTCCTGAGCAACTCCAGCGTCAGACCGGCCACATCGCGGGTCCTGCGGCCCGCGGCGATGCGCAGCTTGGCGACCACGGCGGCGAACAGCGCCAGCGCCGCTCCCCCGACGACGGCCCACCACCATATGTCCCACCACGAGGGCGGCGCCGTGACCGAGACCGCCAGCGGGGTCTCGTCGACCACGCGGCCCCCGTCCGTCGTGTCGACGACCTCGATCCGTCCGCCCGCCTCGCCGATCGGCGTGTGCCCGTCGAACGCGAGCCGGTAGTGGACGGTCCTGGTCTTCCCGGCCGGGACCCGCACCCCGGAGGGCCTGACGCTCACCGAATCGCCCCGCCTGTCGGCGAGGCGGAGCCGCAGCGTGTGCGTACTGCCGCTGTCGTTACGGGCGTTGAGCGTGCCCTCGACCTTGCCGCCGGGGTGGACGGAATGGCCGTCGACCGAGGCGTGGGCCGTCATCGGGGCGGAGCCCGCGGTGATCACGGTGTGGTAAGGGCGCTTGTCGCCGGTGACGCCGGGCGCGGCCATCTCACTGGTGAGGCTCAGGGCGCCGGTGGCGGAGCCGGGGATCTCGACGCTGCCGGAGAAGTGCGCGTCGCCGCGCTCCTCGTCCCCGCCCTCGCCGTCGTCGCGCAGCGGCACCTTCACCGGGTCGAAGCCGTCGCCCTTCAGCGTGGCCGTGGCGTGGACGCCGCCGAGCTGGTCGCTGTCGTCGACGACCACGTCGTCCCTGGTCTGGAGCCTGGCCTCGATCTCGGCCTTCTCGCCCGGCTTCGGCGAGGTCGGGTCGAGCGTGACCAGAGAGCGCAGCCTGCCCTGCCAGATGGCGCTGACGGAGGCCGTCTGCTCGCGGTGGTCCTCCGGCGCGTCCAGGTGGACCTTCCACTTGCCCGGCTCCGGGTCCTTCACCCGAAGCGCCTCGACGGGCCCCTCCTCGCCGCTCAACTCGAAGCTGGAGCCGAACTTCCTTCCGTTCCGGGGGACTTCGTTGCCCTTCGGGTCGTAGTACGTGGCCCGCACCTCCGGATCGCGCTTGGTGACGGTGATCGAGCCGTCGGTGGCGATCGGCGGGATGGTGACGTGCAGATCGGTGGGCGGTTTGCCCTTCGTGCCCTCCTCGACGCGCGCGCAGCGGGCGTCCGCGAAGGTCTCCTGCAACGCCTTCTCCAGCTGTGCCGACTCCTCGACGACGCGCATCCGGGGCTTGGCGCCGGGCAGTTCGGCGCAGGCTCCGCGGTAGCCGCCGGCGGCCATCTCGCCGAGGGCGCCCTTGTCGACGGCGCCGAAGCCGAGGGGCCACAGCTGGATCTGCTCCTTGCGGGCCTTCTCGAACTCGCCCTTGAGGGCCTTCTCGCCGTTCTTCTGGCGGGCGGCGGGGTCGTCCTCCTTGCCGTAGCCGGAGCTGTCGCGCACGTCGAGCTTGCCGTCGGTGAGGAGGAAGACCACCTTGGGCCTGCCCGGCTCGGAGTCCTCGGTGAGGCGGTCCCTGGCCTGCGACAGGGCGGCGGGGAAGTCGGTCCCGGGACCGGTCTTCTTATGGCTTGAGCGGGCCAGCTCCTGTACGCAGTCGCTGAGTTCCTGCCGTCCCGGGGCGTCGGCGACGGTCAGCTCGCACACCTCGTCGACGGCCGACTGCCCTTCCTTCTCGGCGCTGCCGAAGCCCATCACCATGGCGCGGGACCGGTCGGAGATCTCCCCCTGGCTGATGAGCGCCGCGGCCTCCACCTCGCGCTGGAGGTCCTTCTTGCTGAGGCTCTTCGACTGGTCGACGACCACTGCGAAGTCGATCGGGTCGGGCCCCTTGTCGCCGCTCTCCCCGGCCGCCGCTCCCGCGCGTGCTCCCGCCCGCTCCTCGGCAACGGCCCCCGCGCCGGCGAACAGCGGTGTCAGGAGAGCGCCCACGAGCAGTACGGCTGTCGCCGCCGCCCGCCGGGCCGTACGCCGGGCGGCACGGACTTCCGCCCCGCGCCCGGTCGTCTGCTGAATCACGGACTTCCTCCCATTCGCTTCGGGAGCGAGCCGCACGCCGTCGTGCGCTCAACACCCGTTCTGCATCCACAACTTGGCCGGTGATCAACCGGAAAAGACATCGCCTTTCACCACATCTCGCTGAAGAGAGCGGAAATCGCACCGAGAGCCAGACAGCAGATCCCCACGCGCAGCCACCTGTACTTCCGCGCCAGCACCGCACCCAGCGCGCACGACTGGTCGAGCGTCCAGCGGACGACGTCCTCGCCGGACTCGGTGAGCCTCGGCATCAGCTCCGTCGCAGAGACACCCGACGTCACCTCGCGGATGAACGTGAGGTCCGCGGCGACGCGCGTACGCGGCATGAGCACGGCCACGAGCGCCACCACGCCGCCCGCCCACAGCAGCCCCGCGACGAGCATCAGGGCGACCTGGACGCCCGACCCCGCTCCGGCGTCCGCGACGGGCCCGCGCCGCGCGGAGAACAGCACCGCGACCAGGGCCATGGCTCCCGAGAGCAGGATCGCGGCCTTGGAATCGGCACGGCCCAGGTCCTCGCGTACGGCGGCCAGCAGCCGCTCGGCGACGTAGCGGACGTCGGAATCGGCCCGGGCGGAATCGGGAGCCGGCCTGGTGGCCGACGAGGTGGGCGCGGCCGGTGCCGTGGCGCCGGGCCCGGTCGCCGACCCGGTGGCGGGCGACGTGCCGGGCCACTGCTCGGGATCGCTCATCGGTCCTCAGTCCCCCCAGTCGTCGAACCGGTCGCTGGCACGGCCGCGACGTCGCGGCGCGGCCAAGTCGTCGGCGCCGCGGGTCCGTTCGGCGCGCTCCTCTGCGGACTCGACACTGCTGGGCTCATGGACGCCCGAAGGCCCGGCCGAGTCCCCCTCGCCGGGGGCCTCTTCGAGCTCCGGGCCGGTGTCGTCGTCCCGGCCGGTGTCGTCGTCCCCGCCCGTCTCCCAGAAGGGACGGCGGCGGCGCGGCAGAGATCCGGCGTCCAACTCCCGCCGGTAGTCGGTCTCTTGGGGCAGCGCTCTGCCCACCGACTCGCCGAGGACGCGGCCGGACTGCTCCTTGAGAGCCTTCAGCGCCTCGGACGTGAGCTCGCTGACCTGGTGCCGCTCCACGACACCCGTGTCGAGCATCTTGGTGAGGAACGCCAGCCTGTCCGCCTTGTACTGCTGGCTCTCCCGCGCGAAGAGCCGCGCGATGTCCAGCTCACTGCCGGGTTCCAGGGCCATGAAGTGGGCGATCTTGGCGTCGTCCCCGTCCGCCATGGCGGCCTGAAGCTCACGGGCGCGCGCCTGGACGAGCTCTCCCCGGTGCTGCTGCTTGCGGCGGTCGATCCGGTGCTGCCGCTCGGTGAGGTCCAGTTCGTGGTCCAGGCCCGTCCCCTCCCGGACGCGCTCGACCACCCGCTCGCTCAGATCGATGCGGGCGTGCACCTTGGTGCGCAGCCCCAGGTCCGAACCCAGCCCGAAACGCTCCGAGTCGAGCTCCGCCCGTACTGCCTCGTCGGCCAGCTGGGCCTCGTTGAGCCGGAACCGCCGGGAGACGTACCGGAGTTGGTCGACGAGGTCGTCGTGGACCAGCTCGGCGACGTCCCATACCTGGTGGCGCACGACCAGCACCGGGTCCTCGACCTGCCAGTGCACGGCGGCCTCGGCCTGGAAGAACTCCGCGTCGCCCGCGGCCGGCAGCGGCAGCCCGAACCTGGCCACATGCCGCCCGAGAGCCACCTCGAACACCCGCACCGGCTGACGCAGCCACGGCCTGTTCACGTCCTCGCGGGGACGGTCGGGCCACAGCACGGTGTGCCCGCCGTTGTCGTACATCTGGACCGCGGCGACATGCCCGCTGCCGTGCCGCCGGTAGGGCAGCGGGCACTGCCGCAGCAGCGGCCCGCGGACGGGGCCCGGCCCGCCGTACCCCTGGACGCCGTGGACGCCCCCACCCTCGGCCCCGACGGGCCTGGGGAGACCCCCACCCTCGGCCCCGGCGGGCCCGGGGAGATCCCCACGGGGCTGAGCGCCCCGACCCTCGTCTGCGTACTGCCCGTTCACTGCTCCATCTCGCTCTCCACCGCGTCCCACATCCGCCGCGCCGCCCCCTTGTCCAGCGGCTCGTCCACGTCCTCCACCAGCCGCTTCAGCAGGTGCCGCAGCCGGTCCGCGTCCAGGACGTCGTCCACGAGCCGCGGCAGGAAGTCGCACAGGGCTCTCAACTGCTCCTCGTCACCTGCCGCTTGGCGCATCCAGCTCTCCATCCCCGCCAGCGCCGCGCTTCCGGAGCGCGCCGAGGTCAGGGCGTGCCGCACCAGGTCGGCGATGCGCTGCGACTGCTGCGGGCGGGTCGCGGCCAGCGTGGCCGCACAGGGCCACGAGCCGTGCGCCTCCAGCTCGGGTGCGTCCTCCAGCCCCCACAGGAACGTGGTCTTCGTGCGCAGCGCGCCCACGACGGTCAGCAGCACCAGGTCGCGGTACTCGCGGCGCCCGTCGCGCAGCCAGTCGCCGAGCCGCCCCACGACGGTGCCGGGGCCGGCACCGGCCAGCAGCCTCAGCACGCTGTGCGACACATCGGGCAGGACGGCCGTGCCGCCCCGGCGCGCCAGCTTCCCCAGTTCGTCGAGCGAGGCGGAGACCGATCCGGCGGCCAGCCCGTAGCCGTGCGTGAGGATCGCCGTCGTACGCAGATGCTCACCCCTGCCCGTCCGCTGGTCGGCCCACTCGCTCAACAGGCTCTTCACGACGGGCCGTACGGACGGCTCCCTGGACGCCTGGGCGAGCGCGGTGGCCGCGGCCATCTGCTGCAACGGGGAGTCGGCTCCCGCCATGGGGGCGACGAGTTCGTCGTATCCGTGAATCCAGTCCCACGCGCAGAGCACCCCGGCGGCGAGCGACGCGCGGACCCACACCTGCGGGCGCGGGTCGTCGCACAGCGCGCGCAGCCAGCGCGAGACGGGGCCTCGGGCGTTGTGGTAGCCGTGCCACACCTCGTGCAGGACGGCGGTGGCAAGTCCCGTGCCCTGGAAGCGGATCGCTCGTACGGGCACCTGATCGGTGCCGAGGTCCAGCTCGTCGTCGTAGAGGACGGAGCGGGCCGCGGCGGGACGGTTGGCCGCGTGCGTGCCGAACAGCCGCCTGCCCGGGGCGCGTTCGGGGTCGAGGGTGAGGGAGAACTCCCACGCGAGCTGCTCGGCGGCCTCGGCGGTGAGGCTGTAGGCGGAGCCGTTGAAGACCGCCACCGCCATCCGGAACGCGGCCGTGCCCAGAGCGGGCAGCGCGGCCGGCACGGCGCCGGGGGCGTCGGCCCCCGCGAACCACTCGCGGGCCTGGGCGGGGACGAACCGGGCGCAGGCGTCGAGGAGCTGGGCGTCGGTGAGTTGGCCGCGCTGCCGGTCGGCGAGGTGCCCGGCGAGCCGAGCGGCCTCGGCGGGGCGCAGCTCCTCCAGCGCGAGGGCGTCCCGGACAAGGGCGCTGCGCGCGAGCTCGCACGCTCGCGCGAGGGCTCCGTCTTCTGGGGCCCCGGCGGCCCCGGAGACTTCGGCGGCGTCGGCGTCCTTGAGCAGGGCGCGCAGATGCCCGTCCAGCACGTCGTCCGTGTCCGGCGGCGTGCAGCGCATGCCGTAACGGCCGCGCAGCAGACGGTCGGAGAGGTCGCCGCTCGCCACGATGACCACGCCGTAGGCATCGGCCCCGGTGAGCAGGGCGCTGAGGCGGTCGAGGTGGAGCTCGGTGGGCATCTCCTGGTCGTCGCTCAACTGGCCGTCCGTACGGACCAGTTCGAGGACGTGCCCGTGGCCCGGCTTGATGGACTCCCTGGGCACCGTCCGCAGCTCGGTCTCCTGCGGATCGAGCCGGACGACGCGCTCGTCCCCCGCCACCTCGTCCAGCAGGGCCAGCGCGGTCGCGGTGCGCCCGCTGCCCGGCTCGCCGCTCAGGACCAGCAGCCGGCGGCTGCGCAGCAGCCTCTTCATCCGCCCGTATCCCGGAGCCTCCAGATAGACCTGGCGGAGGCGGCGCAGCTCCTCCGCCGGCACGGGCCCGTCGACGACAGCGGCGCCGCCGCCGAGGAACTGCTGGTTGAGGAAGACGTTGCCCTCGTAGTACTGGCTGTCGCCCCGGATCTCGTAGATCCGCTCGGCGCCCGCCCAGTTCCGGCGCGCGTCCCGGGCGGCCCGGGAGCCGCCGGTGCCGCCCGCGCCGCCGAGTGGGCCCCGTCCCGCCTCCTCAAACGGGTCGCGTTCCTGCGGCTGTTCGGCGCCGGCGCCCCCTGCCCCGGCGCCGTCGTCCGCGCGCTCCTCGGGCTGCGGTTCCTCCGGGGACGCCCCCGCCCCCTCGTTCGGCTCGCTCACGTCAGGCCTCCGAACCGCCGGTCTGCGGGCGGTCCTTGCGGATGCCGGTGAAGTTCTCGAACCGGCCGCCTTCGAAGTACAGGCTGTCGCCCGCGACGTTGAACTGGTTCTTGGTGCCTGGGACTTGGTGCCCCGGCCCGTGCTGTGCCGCCGGCTCCAGCGGTCCAGGTCCCGCCGCCGGCACACCGCCCCCCGCACGGCGCGCCGGCGGCGGGACGGTCATCGGGGGCCCGGGCAGCCCCGGTACGCGGAACCAGGCCAGCTCGTCGGCCTCCTTGTTCTCGACGCGCACCTGCCGGTAGTGGTCCGGCTCGATGTAACGGCCGCCCTCCGCGACGACGTTGGCGTACAGCCAGTCCGAGACGACATGCAGCAGGTCGGAGCCGTCGGCCCGGGCGATGGTCGCCTTCGCCTCCTCGCTGTCGCACAGCCGGCACGTGACGTCCACCGCCCTGCCGACGAGCCCCTTGCCGTCGTCGACCACAGGTCCCATGTGCATCGCGACGCGCATGCGCAGCCGCGTGGCGCTGACGGTGTTGTGCTCGCGCAGGCTCTCGTACAGCGTGCTGAGCCATCTGCCGACCATCAGCGAGGACGGCACGCCGGGGTCGAGGGCGGCGAGGATGCCGTCGCCCCGGTCCTCCTGGTGCATCTCGCCCTCGTTCACGCCGACCGAGGCGAACGCCTTCGCGAACGCCTCGTACATCCCCTCGCGCGTCCGGCGCTTGGCGGCGATGTTCATCTGCCCGGAACCGCAGGTGTCCGCGAAGACCACCAGCCGGTTCACGGCTTCCGGACTGCTCACTCGTCCCCCTCCGTACTGCTTCTCGCCCTGGACGGATGAAGCGTGACCGCGTGTCAACCCCCCTGGCTGTAGCCGTTTACACATCCGGCGGGGATTCGCCTGAATCCCCGGGCCCGGGCCTCCTCGGCGGCTGCTGCGGCTGGGACTGGCCAGCGGCCAGCAGCCGGAGCAGCTGGACGTTGGTGACCACCAGCCGCCGGTTGCCCGTCCGCACGACCTCCTCCTCCCGCAGCAGCCGCAGGGCCTTGGCGACCGCCTCCCGGGTCGCGCCGACCGCAGCGGCGAGTTCGTGCTGCGGCAGCGGCAGGTTCAGGGCGATGCCCTCGCCGTCCTGCCGCCCCGTGCGTTCCGCGAGTTCGAGCAGCCGGGCGGCCAGCCGCTGCAACACCGTCCCGGAGGCGAGCGAGCGGCGCTCGACGTCGGCGCTGCGCAGCCGGGAGCTGAGCTGCCGCATGATCAGCGAGGTGGCCGCCGGGCGGGAGGCCAGGAAGCCGCGGAACTGCCGGCCGGGGACCACGACCGTCTCCAGCCGCCCGAGCGCCGTCACCGTGGCGCTGCGCGGACGCTGGTCCACGGCCGCCAGATCGCCGACCACTTCGCCCGCTCCGCGCAGGGCGAGAATGAGCCGCGTGCCTCTTTCGGTCTCCACGGATACCACCGACCAGCCGGAGAGAATGAGCACCACAAATGTCGTGGACTCCCCCTCCCGCACCACTGTCTCACCGGGCGCATATGCGTGTGGCGTACCCCTGGAAAACAATGCCCTGCGATCTTGCGACGGGAGCGCGGCAAGGAAAGTCCGCCCCTGCCCGAACAAACTCATCGGTAATTAATTCCGCGCCTACGGGTCCCTCCGGGAAAATTGATCATGGGTCATCGCACCCCCTCCAACTGCGGTGACGCCTGGGCGAGGCGAAGACAATAAACCGAACTACCGCCTTCCCGCAAAACGATCGAAACCCGGGTCCAATCCGGACACGAGCAGCGGAAACAGAGTTCCGCTATCACACGGAAAGCACCGCGGACACGGCTTCTGCGCGGCGAACACCATTCATTCACGAACGGCGGGTGCCGGCTCTTCGATCAAGGAATTACTGACTCCCCCTATAAAAAGGCCGCCGAACGACTCTGACAACTAACCGGCCGCTTGGCCGGAATTCTGCATTCACGGAAGATTCCCGGGCCTGAGGTGCGCGAACGCCGAGTCCACGAGCATTCGCAGCAGCGCCGGGTTCAGCTCTCCCGGCTCGTCGTCGCTGAGGAACGTGCCCGACGCGGAGCCGCCGTCCGGCCCGAACGGCTCGATCCCGACCTCCAGCTCCACCCAGCTGCGGTGGCCCAGTCCGAGCGAGGCGAGCGGCTTGTCCTCCGGCAGCGGCTCGCCGCCGTACAGGAAGCGGTACGAGAAGCGCAGCCCGACCTTGCCGCCGAACTTCGAGACTTCGGGGGGCAGTTGGAGCTCGGCGCGGATCTCGTCCTGGAGCTGCCCGCCCGTCGCGTCCGCCGGGACGTGCTCCAGCTTGAGGTAGACGTTCAAAGACGTGTTGCGGACATAGACCGTCAGCTCCGGTGCGCGCAGCGGGGGGTTCGGCGCGGGCAGTGCCGGGTGTTCGAGGGCCCCCTCGTATGCCCAGGTGGCGACCAGTTCGGCGACCGCGGCGTCCCAGTCGCGGCACGCGTCCACATGCGGGCGGGCCGCCAGGATCGTCGACCTCAGCGGCGTCTCGTCGAGCCGTACGACGAAGAAGAACCGGCGGTGCTTCTCGCGCATGTCGCGCACGAACGCGGCGGACCACTGCTCGTCGATCCACGGCTGGTCCCGGGCGGCCTCGGACCACAGGAGCACGAAGTAGTCCGACTCCGTCATGGCCCGGTCGGCGGCGAGCACGATGTTGGCGCCCGGCCCGATCTGGTAGCCGTGGTCGACGGTGCCGACGCCGCGGGCCCGCAGGTCGCGGCCCAGCCGTTCGGCCTCGGCGTGGTCGGCCGCGGCGAAGCACAGGAAGACCCGCGGGCTCCTCCCTTCAACGTGGCCCTGCATGGCGCCTCCTGGTGGTGAACTCGCGCAGCGCGCTGCGCAGTCGACGGGTGACGGGATCCGCCCTGGTCTGGAACCCGGAGTCCCCGTAGAGGGTCCAGCAGGCCCAGTTCGCGAAGTGCGTGCGGCGCGGGTCCTGCCCACGGGTTCCGAGCACGCCCTCGCCGGCCGCGCCCGAGTAGACGTCACGCTGGGCGAGTTGGAGCGCGACGTCGCGCGGCTGGTGGCGCGCGTACGACTCGAAGCGGTCGAGCAACTCGGCGGCGACGTGCGCGGGCGCCACCCAGCGGGCCGCGACGGCGGAGGCCGCGCCCGCGACGAACGCGGCCCGTACGAAGCCGGTGCGCTCGTCGCCCCCGACGAGCTGCGCCATGCCCGACTCGCAGGCGCCGAGCACCAGCGTGCCGCAGCGGCGCAGATCCATCTGCTGCAACTCGTCCGTCAGTACGGCCCCGTCGGGCCCCTCGGGGGCGAGTTGAAGCTTCGAGCGGCCGGAGTCGGTGTGGTGGTGCTTGCCGTGCGAGTAGATGCGGACGAGGCGATGACGGCGCCGGGAGAGAGCGGCGCCCAGGGCCTCCGGGGTCGCGTGCCGGTCGAGCAGCATCAGCCGGCGGCGCGGGCGGCGGACGGCCTTGCTCGCCGCCTCGGGCGGGCGGGCCTCGTCGACGACCTTCTCCCACGGGGACACCCGGGCGGGACGGGCCGTGCCCTCCGGACGCGGGCTGACCACCAAGCGGCTGAACCCCCTTGTGCGGTGGCCGCGTCGGCGAAGCGGCGCCAGCGCCGACAGGCACGGCAGGTCGGAGAGCGCGTACCGGATGCCCAGCGGCTCGCCGCCCTCGGTCGCGACGGCGCCCAGCGGCACCTCCGCGAGCATCCCGCCCGCGACGACGGCGATCCGCCGTACGTGTTCCGGCAGCCTGCCCAGCACCTGCGCCACGCCCATGAGCCGGGCGACGGTGTCGAGGCTCTGGCCGAAGTCGTCGTTCTCCAGGCTCAGTTCCAGGATCTCCTCGCTGCTCCAGCAGCCCGCGAACTCGTCGATCGCCTTCTTCAGCAGGTCCCTCCGGCAGGGCACGCTCACCCGGAAGCACTCGTCCCAGGAGAGCACCGCATGGTGGATGTGGTCCGTCCCCGCATGCATCAGCCAGACCGCCTGGGAGCCCGTCCGGGAGTGCGGCAGCCGCAGCGCGATCTCCCCCGCCCATGCGCGGGCGCCGTCGTGGTCGCCCGGCCGCGGCAGGGCACGGACGGAGCCGGAGGCACCGGGAAGGATCTCCGCCAGGATCGACGCCCCGCGCGCGGCCTCCATCGCCACGAGCAGCGCCGCCGTCGCGTTCGCTCCGGAGAGGTGCCGGCCCGCCGCGACCGCGGAGGCGATCCACTCGTCGGTGGTGTCGGCGATGGTGAGCGACATCTCCCGGCGCACCTTGTCGGTCTCCTGGAGCGCGGTGATCCCCTCTTCCAGGCGGCGCGCCTCGTTCCAGCACTCGCGCGCCCGCGAGAGGTCGCCGTCCGGCGTGGAACCGTCGGCCGAGGTGGAGTTGCCGCCCGACAGCGAGCCGTCCGCCGAGGTGGACCGGGCCTCCGACGTGGAGCCGTCCGCCGGCCTGGAGCTGCGGTGGTAGTACGCGCGGCCGAGCAACCTCAGTGCCTGGACGCGGACTTCGATGCGCGAACACCGCTCCGCCCGGTCGATCGCCAGCTCCAGATGGACCATCGCGTCCCTGACCCCGGCGGCCTCGCCTCCCCGGCCGTCCCGGTCGTCCGGGCCGTCCGGGCCGTCCCGGTCCGCCTGTGCGAGCTTCAACTCCAGCTCTCCGGCGGCCAGATGCCACACCGCGCACTCGTGCTCGGAGTCCGCCCGGTCGCGTACGCCGACGATGATCTGCTCGGCGGCCCTGAGCTTTTCCCGACGGGGTGCGGCGGGGGCGAGCAGACGCAGGGCGTGCTGAAGTTCGCCCATGAAGGTGCCGTCCGACGGGGCGTCCCGGTGGAGGAGCCGGGCGAGTTCGGCCTCAGCCCTGGACCGGTCGTCGGCGCGGGCGGCGGTCTCGGTGAGCTGCTCCTTGAGCCGGTCGGCGGTCTCGTCCTGGCCCAGAGCCCTCAGCAGCAGCGCGATCTCCCTCAGTACGGGCCAGCGCCGCTCCGCGGAGAGGTCCTCCCGCAGGGCACAGCCGACCATCGTGTGCAGGGCCTCCTCGTACCGGCACAGCAGCTTCAGGGCCATGCCGCGTACGAACTCGTCGGCAGGATCGGCGTCCCGGCCGGCGTCCGCCACCTTCCGCGCGGCGTCCTGGTCCCCGTCCAGCACCCCGAGCCGGTCCAGCTCCCGCTCGATCCGGGCCGCGGCGTCGTCGTCGCCGAGCCGCGCGAACAGCTCCCGTGACCGCTCCAGAAGCAGCCGGGCCCGTGCGCCGTCGCCCTCCTCGCCCGCGGCCACGCCCTGCACGCGCAGCAGCCGGGCCTCGTCGTCCGTACTCAACGAGCCTCCGTGGACGAGGAGTTCGTGCCGTGCGTCCTCCGACTCCCGTGCGGCGGCGGCCGATCGACCGCCGTCGGCCAGGATCTCGGCCCGCAGCACCCGGAGTTCGCCCCGCAGCCGCGTCCGTTCGGGGCCCACGGCGACACGGCCGAGATACGCGTCGCAGCGGGAGCCCGCGCTCCGCAGATCGCGGAGACCGACGAGCCGCGACACATGGTGCACGGCGAGCTCGCCCCACAGGCGGGGGTCGCGCCGCGCCAGCTGCTCGGCCTTCGCGAACTCCGCGTCGCAGCCTGCGGCGTCCCCCTGCTCGTACCGCTTCTCGGCCCGCCGTACGGCAGGCAGGGCGGGGTGGTCTGCACTGATCTCCATGTGAACGGCGCCCCGGTCAGTCGTCGCCGGTGTGGCAGGCGGAGTCGGGGTCGTCGCTCTCACCGTCCGTGCAGGCGATCACCACACTGTTCCTCGCGGGAAGCGCGCCCCGGCCGGCGGCGGAACCGCCGGGCCCCGCGCCGCCCCCGCCGGGAGGCCCGAGCCGCATCCACTCCTCGCCGCGGTAGCGGTAGACGTCGGGCCCGGCGTTACGGCTCTCACCGGCCCGGGCGCTCACCCCGGCGACACCCGCCGACACCACCACGACCTTCAGGTCCTTGCGCGTCGGCGAGAGGTGCGGCATCTCGCCCTTGCCGCCGGAGAGTTGGGCGGTGAGCCGGGGGCTCGTGTAGACGACTCCGGGGTTCTCGCGGAGCGCGTCGCCGAGGGTCATCGTGTGCGCCTTGCCCTTGCCGGGCTTGAGCTTGTTCTTCGAGACGTGCTGCGGCCGGCCGTCCTCCTTGTAGCGGATCAGCGGACCGCCCTTCGACGTGTCGACGCCGAGCGCCCTCTGGAGCCTGGCCGTCCAGTCGTATCCGGACTCGAAGAGGACGATCTTGTTGCCGGCGCCCGCGAGCGCGATCCCGTCGGCGCCGTCCGGGCCCAACTCGACGGCGCGGTACAGCCCGTCGCGGCTGCGCCCGGCGTCCTTCATCGCCGTATGGACCTGGGAGTAGTGCGTCATGAGCGCCGCACCCGCGGCCGTCCCGTCGAGGCCGAGTACGGGGTCGTCCGCCTCGGCCCGGGCGCGGCCGTCGGCGTAGTGGACGGTGGCGGTAGCGCCGTCGGAGGTCTCCACGGTGGCCGTGGAGTCCTTCCCGCGCGGCTCGCCGACGGGCCGCACCACGGCGGGACGGCCCCCGCCGCCCGAACCCGCGGGTTCGGCCTCGATCCAGCCCCCGCCGGGCGGGCCGCGCGGAGCCCCCGGCCCCTTCCCGCCCGGGCCCGGCACCAGCGCGGCCGTGGAGAACTCCGGGCCGCCCGTGCCCTTGGACGGCGCGCCCAGCCGCACGCTCAGCACCGCGCCGTCGGCCTTTTCGCCCCTGGTGTGCGCGAACCAGGGTGCGTCCTCGCCGCCCGTCTTGTACTGGGCCCGGTCGCCGTCCCGGTATTCGTACAGCACGTCGTCGGCCGCCGGGGTGCCCTCCTTCCCCTTCGCGAGCCGCTCCTGCACGGTGCGCGCCGCGCTGCGGAAGCGGTCGACCACCCCGCGCTCCCACCGCAGATCCACCCCGTCCGGGGTGCGGGTGGCCCGCTCCTCGCCGACCGGCTTCCCGCTCACCTCGACGCTCTGCCGGAGCTCTTCTCCGCCTGCGGAGATCCCCGAACTCACCTGCCGTGCGGGCCCGTCGGCCTGAGTCTGCTTCAGGTCGCCGACGTGTGCGCCGTCCCGGTCCTCGCCCTCGGTGCGTACGACGGCGCTGCCGCCCTCGCCGCGGCTGAGGGTGCGCTCCACCCGGTCGGTGACGTCGCCGACGTCGTTCCTCCAGACCTGCTCGATGCGGCCCGTGCCGTCCGGACCGTCCAGCGCCGCCGACTCGAACTCGCCCGCGCGCCGCAGGTCCCGCGGGATGTCCGGCCGGTCCGTGTCCCTGCCCGACGAGACGCGGTCGGCGAGCGAGACCCCACCCGTGACCCCTACGTAGCCGCAGCTCTCGAACGCCTTGGAGACACCGTTCTGGAGGGCTTCGGTATCGGCGGAGGGCGGCGAGACGAACTCGATGTGCCTGCGCTCACGCAGCTCGTCGTGGTCCGCGTACCAGTCCTTGA
This sequence comes from Streptomyces winkii, assembly GCF_032248595.1. Classification (NCBI taxonomy): domain Bacteria; kingdom Bacillati; phylum Actinomycetota; class Actinomycetes; order Kitasatosporales; family Streptomycetaceae; genus Streptomyces; species Streptomyces winkii. The sequence continues at coordinate 347,685 of NZ_JASTTH010000005.1, forward strand.
ACCGCAGGCCGGACGTGACGCGCCCGTCCGCGGGCCGCGGAAGTTCCGCGCCGCCGGCCTTGCTGCTCAGCCAGTCCAGGGCACTGCTCCACCGCATGATCTGGTCGAGACGTTCGTACTGCGGCTCATAGTCGGCGACGTCCTGGTAGTGCCGGTCCCACCAGCGCGTGCCCCGGCCGAGGGCGTAGCTCGCCTCGACTTCCCTCTCGCCGCTCTTCGCCCTGGCGAAGAGGCGCGTCGTCTGCGCACCGAGGTCGACGCGGTCGCCGGAGCTCGCGGATCCGGAGGAGTCCGGACCGAACCAGATCCGTCCCGCCTCGCTCCCTTCCTCGGGGGACTTGGAGCACTCGCCCCACGGAATGTCGGCCTGGGTGTCGGGAACGAAGCCCTCGACCGCCTTGGACGGAACGCCGTCGCCTGCCCCGGCCACCCAGTGCTTGGCGACGTAGTCGGTGTAGAAGAGGGTCATCCCGACCTCGGTGCCGGCGAGACCGCCCTCGTACCGCGCCTGCGTGTAGGCGCCGCCGCCGCCGAGCAGGCCCCTCAGGGCCTCCAACTGCGCCCGGTTCTCCGGGAGTCCCTTGTACTTCTTGCCGTGGAGGAGCGCGTCCTCGACCTTGCCGCGCAGCCCGGCCGGCGACTTGCCGTGTGCGATGTCGTCCGCCCAGGCGGACTTCAGCTCCGGCAGCGCCCCGCGGATGTCCGCCGGCTTGCTCGCGTTCTTCGGGTCCAGCGAGAAGGCGGGTCGCTGGCGCGAGCTGTATCCGCGCTGAAGGACCGACACGTCCTCGGCGTCCACGAGCGACTTCCCGGCCCAACTCCAGCCCCGTGCATAGATCTTCGAGCCCCGCTTCTCCAGCGAGGAGAGCCGGTCGGCGCGGGCCAGGAAGGTCTTCAGCCCCTCGGCGGTGTCGGCGCGCCCCGTCACATAGCCGTAGGCCGTACGCACCTTCGCGGTCCGCTCGGCCTTGCCGGCCGCGATCCGGATCGACTCGTCGTGCGGCCGGATCTCGTACTCGTGCACCTGCACCCGCCGCGGGTCGGAGCCCGCGTCCGTCCGGTGCTGGTCGATCTCCATGCCGACCGTGCGCTTCTTGTGCCGGTCGCCGACCGGCACCAGCACATGCAGGGTGTCCCGGCCGCCGTCGAAGAGGGAGCGCCCCGGCCCGTTCACCTGCCGCACGAGGCCGTCGAATCCGGGATCGCGGACGGGCAGGGTGTCGTACGAGGAGTCCCGGTAGCCGTCGGTGTCCATGCCCAGCCGGGCGGCCAGCCCGTAGCGGGCCCAGTCGCGCAACTGCTCGGTGGTCTCCAGCTTCGTCATGCCCTGGAGCCGGCTCGCGCTGCCCGCGTAACCGACCGAGAACGACCGGCCGTTGACGTGTTCGGCCCCGCCCGCCTCGTCGTCCCCCGAGAACCAGTAGGTCCCGCCCACGATGAGGAGCGTCAGCGTCAGCACGATGGCCAGCGGAACGGGCAGCGCCCTCGCCCGCCGCTTCCAGAGCGGATCGGGAGTGCGTCCGCGGCGGGCCTGCATGCTCATGTCGCCTCTTCATGTGCGGTGGTGACAACTACCCGAAATGCAGGGGTCTTTGGCGATCCCTCCGAATCGGGGCTCTCAGTGTTCCAGCAGGCGGCACGGCAGAAGCCGTCCTGCTACGGATTTCCAGAGGACACCTGCAATCGGATGCCCAACGTCCGGAAATATGCCGGGTGTTGAGGCCCGAGGCAGCGGCGGTCAGTCCCGTTGCCCGTCCCGTGCGGTCAGTCCCCGTGCACGTTCCGCGGCGGGGCGGGCGGGATGCCGTACGCGGGCGGTATCTCGCTGATCCCCGCCGCCTCGTGCAGCGCCGCCCAGTCGTGTACGACGATGCGCCGGTAGCCGATGCCGATGGCGCCCTCCTGGCGCAGCGCCCGCAGGGCCCTCTGCACCGTGGGCTCGCGGGCACCGGCGAGCGCGGCCAACTCGGTCTGAGTCAGCGGGAGTCGAATGGCCGTGCCCTCGTCCGCCGGTTCTCCGTGCTGCGTCGCGAGCTGGATCAGCAGCCGGGCCAGCCGGACCGGTACGGGTGCGCTGCCGTACTCGACGCGATGCCATGTCGCGTTGCGCAGCTTCGCCGAGACGCTGCGGCTGACGGCGAGCGAGGCGCCCGGATGCGTCCGCAGAAAGCCGAGGAACGCCTGCTGCCCGATGCGCCGTACCGTGCACGTGCGGATGGTGACGACACCGGCGAGCCGCGGGCTGCCGTCCAGGCTGGCGAGCTCGCCGAGCAGATCGCCGTCGGCACGGATGGACAGCAGCACCGCGGTGCCGTCCTCGGTGTTGCCGACGACCTTCACGGCCCCTTTGAGCAGCACATACACATCGCGGGAATCGCGGTCCCCCTCGACGAGCATCGTCTCCCCGGCCCCGAACCGCTGCACGGAGCCGAGGCGCAGCAGATCCTCCCGCTCGTCCGGCGGGAGGCCGCCGAGCAGGCTGTGCGGGGGCCACTCGCCCATGGGATCCGCGTTCAGCAGTCAACTCCCCCCGGTCGGCTGTCGCTTGGGCTGGTCAGTCCTCGTCGAGACGGAAGCCCCGCAACCGGCCCGCCGGGACAGCGGGACCGAGCACGTCGTGCTCGCTCACGGCGAGCGGGGCACGGCCGCCGGAAGGGGGAGGCTCCGCCTCGGGACCCGGGGTCCGGCCGGGAGAGGGCTCGGACCTGGCCGCCCTCTCGTCCGGAGCGGGCAGTCCGGAAGTGGGCGCGGACGGGCGCGTCCCCTCTTCCGGAGCGTCCTCCAAGTCCAGGGCACGAACGTCGTATCCGGGCACCCAGATCCACGCGTCCTCGTCGAACTCCTTGTTTCTGGCCCGCACTTGGCGCAGTTCCGGCGAATCCAGCAGCGCGAGACCCGACTTGACGGTGTCGTTGTAGATCGTGCGGGAGAAGACGACGGCCAGATCCGCGCCGGACGCCACGAGCGTCCGCTTCAGCGGTTCGATGTCGCAGAGCCTGCTGACGACGACGGGACCCGCGTGCTTGTAGCCGTTGGACCCCGGCTTCGCCGTGCCGAAGTGCACGGCCATCCGCAGCCGCAGCCGCGTCTCGTCGCTGCGGCCCCGGTTGTGCCTGAGCAGCGCCCTCTTCAGCTCCCGGGGGAAGCGCTCGACGACCCGGACCTCCGGCTCCTCCAGCGGCAGCACGGCCAGCTCCCCGTCGCCCGCACCCTGCGTGTCCCACGCATCGCGCCGCAGCCCGGCCTCCTTCGCGGCCACGTCCAGCACCCCCAGCAGGCCCCGCTGGATCTCCTCGTGCATCCAGTCGGGCGCGCTGCCGTAGCCCCGCGCGTCCACCGACAGCAACAGCCGCCTCTCGACGCGCTCTTCGTCGGCCATGCCTTCGCCGCCCCCTCCGTCCCGGTACCGCCACCAGCTTCGCGCACCGGACATCCGATCACCCCGTACTTGTACGGGATTCACCCTGCGCCGCACCGATGCGCGGGGCAAGGGGGCAAACGGGCGGGGTAACGCCCGGTCGTGGGGCGGGAGTTGGCAGCCGAGCCCGCAGCGCGAATTCGGAGGCGGCCGGAGAGAACTCTGGCTGTTCTCCCCGGCCGCTCCCCCGTATCCCTCCCCCGTTTTCTCCCCCGCTCGCCGGGGGCGCCGTCGCCGGGTGCCGAATCCCCCACTTCGGCACCCGGATCGGGCGCGCGGCGAACCCCTCCTCGCCGCCGTCATCCTGGCCGGGGTCCACTCACGGTTTCCAGACCGTACGGGCAGAGCCGGCCCGAACCCCTGGTGCACAGGCGCCATTCGGCTGGTGCATTCGCACCGCGCGGGAGAAACAGCCGTCCACATTCGGTGAACTGGCTGGTCAGCGCGGGGAATCGAGGCTCAGAGCAGGACCGGTTTTTTTGCGGGGTCGGGGAGGGGCTCCCGCAGGTCGCCGCGGATCGTCAGCGCCCACAGCGTCTCGTGCCCGCCCCCGCCGGGGTCGGTCAGCGGCAGCGCCAGCTCGTGCGCCATCCTGTCGAGCCGCCGCGCGACGGTGTTCCGGCCGAGCACGGCCGTGCGGGCCGTCGCGATCGTCTCCGTGTTGCAGCGCAGCCACGTCGCCAGCAACTCCACCGCCTCCGGCTGCCCGTTGAGGGGACGCAGCACCTCCTCGGCCCACTTGCGGGGGCCCTCGTGGGCGAGGAGCGCCGTCAACGGCCGTACGGGAGTCGCTGCGTCGTGCCCGGCGGGCGGTGCCTGGAGGGCGAGTTGGGCCACGGCCCGGTGCGCGACCTGCCGGTGGTCGAGTCGCATGGCGCCCATGACGCCCTCGACGTGGCGACGGGCCGTGGTGGAGCCGATGCCCAGCAGCCGGGAGGCCGCCGTGGTGCCCAGCGCCACGGCGAGCGCGGTCGTGTGCACCATGACGTCACGCTGGTCCTCCGGTACGCGGCGTGAGACGGCAAGGGGCTCCCGCAGCACAGCCGCCCACGCCGAATAGAGAGACCGCGGCAGCTCGCCGCCCAGCGTCGTGCCCCCGGGGTGCACCGCGATGCGGTCCTCGCCGCCGCGGGCCGCGGCCAGAGCCCCGCGTGCCGCCGTATAGGCGTGGGCGGTCGCGTAGTACGGCATGGCGGTGGAGACGCCGACCGCCGCACCGCTGCCCCGGGTCAGGGGCGAGAGCATCGCCCGTACATGCTGGTCGTCCCGTGCGGTCTGCTGTGGCAGCACGATCAGCACATGCCTCGCCACGGCCGGGCACTCCGCCACCAGCGCACGGCCCTCGGTGGCCCGTTCGGCGGCGTACATGGCCAGCTCCCGGTCGGCCGGCGTCGCGCACTCCAGGACCGCCATGCGCGCTGCGTGGCCCGTGAGATTGCCCGACGGCAGCCCGCGGGACGCCCGCCGCGCGCTGGCGACGTCCCCCGTCAGAAGCTGCTGGAGTATCGCGACGCGGAGGGCCAACTCCGTCTGCCTGAGCCGCCGTCCGTACGCGTGGCCCTGGGAGTGGACGATGTGCCGGGCGGTCTGCCGCGCCAGATCGACGTGATGGGGCGTCCACGGCCACGGACCGACGGCCACCAGCACGTCGTACGGGCGCACCGCGCTCGCTGGGTTGAGCAGTACGTGCGCCTGGCCCGGCTGACCCGGAATGTGAGCGGTGGGCGCGAGCCCGTCCCGTACGCGCTCGTACTCCCGCTCGGCAGACGCGTTGCCCGCGACGATGTCGGGCGGCCCCGGAGGAGGCACGAGCATCGCCGTCACCTCCTCGCGGGCCATCTCCTCCGCGAGCCACTTGGTCAGACGGGCGGGGGCGTCCTCCGGGGAGCGTTCCAGCTCCGCGGCCAACCGCGTTCCCCGCGCGATCTGTTCCCGCTGCGCCTCCAGCACCGCGACCTGGACGTCCACCACGTCCGCGCGGATGCCGGCGGCGCCGGCCTCCGACGGGCGCGCGGGGACGAGGACCGGGATGTTGAGCCTGGCCGCCTCGCGCTCGACGCCGTCCGGGAACGTCTGCGGACCGGCCGCGAGCGCGATGGCCGTCACTCCGGCCTCCACCAGGCCGGAGAGGGCACGCGGGACGGCGGCGGCGCCGATGCTCCCGCCTTCGGCGGGCACGACGGCCAGGATCGACGTGCCTGTGCCTGGGCCTGCGCCCGTAACCGCGCCCGTGCCGGTCCCGGGGCCCGTCGCCGCCTCGGCCAACTGCCAGTCCGCATCGGTGATCACGACCCGGTCGACGGCGACGGAGTCCCGCCGCAGCGTGCCCGGACCCGGGTGGTAGCACAGGACGTCCACCGGAGCGCGCATGAGGTCGAACAAGCTCATCATCGGCATCACCTGTCAGCCTGGCGTGGCGAGCGGCCATCCTCCCGCACCCCTGTCACCTGTGCCAGCCTCAGGTGCGCAGGTCAGATCCCAAGTGGCCGCCGGGCGCGGGATCTCCGGGGCCCGCCCGGACGGGGCCGGGCCGCGGCCGCGGCGGCAGCCCGTCAGGAGCCCCGGCTCGCGGGTTCGGGCTCGGGGTCGGGTCCGGGCAGGGTCTCGCCGGTCTCCAGCAGGGTCTTGAGGCTGGAGAGCAGGTGCGGCCAGCCCTGCCGGATCATCTCCAGCACGGTGCTGCCCGGCTCGAAGTCGTCGTGCACCACGGTCAGTTTGACCAGCTCACCGAGCGGCTCGATCTCGAAGGTCACCTTCGACCGGCGCTCCTCGGCGATCTTGCCGAGGACCTCCCGGCTGACCCCCGCGGCCTCGGCCCACTCCGGCGTGAACGTGTGCCAGGTGTACGACAGCCGGCGGCACGGCTCGGATTCCAGTACGACCTGGGCCGGGTCCTCGGTCCTGCAGCCGTGTCCGTCCCAGACCATCGTCGATCCCGGCTTCCAGTCGGTCTCGAAGGCGGTCTCCCAGTAGCGGCGGGTGAAGGACGGTTCGGTCAGGGCCTGCCAGAGGCGTTCGGGCGTGGTGCTGATGTATGTCGTGTAGACGAACTCTGTTCCGCTCATGGGTTCTTGCTCCAATGCTCGCTTCAGATCGGCGAGCGCCTCGACGCGCCCGCGGTCGTACCGGCTGATCCAGCGTTCCGCGATGGCGTTGATGGGCACGGCGTTGAGGTAGTGCAGCTTCTCCCGGCCGCGCCATGCGGTCGTCACCAGGTTCGCCGCCTCCAGCACCGCCAGGTGCTTGCTGACGGACTGCCGCGCCATCTCCAGACCGGCGCAGAGCTCGCGCAGGCTCTGGCCGCCGCGCGAGTTCAGGCTGTCGAGCAGCAGCCGGCGGCTGGGGTCGGCCAGCGCCTTGAACACCTCGTCCATCTCGCCTTCCTCGAGTACATGCAGCCGATTGGCTGCATGAAAGATAGGCAGCCGCACGGCTGCATGTCAATGCCGGGAGGAGGCGGACGCTGCCGCCTGCGTTTTCGCGGGTCGGTTCCGGGAGTCTTCGCGGGCCTCGTACCAGGTCTGCGGCGGGTCTACGCGCCGGGTCCGTACGTCCCGTACTCGGGAAGCCCCGTCGACTCGAAGACGTGCACCGACAGGCCGCCCGGCGTCGTCCGGTGCTCGGCGAGCCGCAGCCCGGCGGGGGCGCCGCCGTCCGGAAAGAGGCGCCTGCCGCTGCCCACCACGACCGGGGCGATCACGAGCCGCAGCGTGTCGATCAGCCCGGCGGCCAGCAGCGACTGCGCCAGCCTGGCGCTGCCGTGGATCTGCAACTCCCGGCCAGGCTGCCGCTTCACCTCGGCGACCTGGGCGGCGACGTCGCCGGAGAGGATCGTGGTCGGGTCCCACCCGGCCTCGGTCAGGGTGTGGGAGGCCACGTACTTCGGCAGACCGTTCAGGATCGCGGCGGAGGGGTGGTCGGGCATCTTCGGCCAGTCCCGAGCGAAGTTCTGATAGGTGCGGCGGCCGAACAGGAACGCGTCCGCCTCGCGGAGCCACGTCCCGGCCAACTGCTCGAACTCGTCGTCCAGATGCGGCACGAACCAGCCGCCCCGCGTGAACCCGTCGCTGGTGTCCTCGTCCGGGGAGCCCGGTCCCTGGGAGACACCGTCGAGACTCAGGAACTCCTGCACGACCAGCTTCATCACGCACCCCTTTTTTCTTCGACCTCTGTGACCGGTCCGCCTCGCTGCCGGTCCGATCCGGTTCGATCCCGTCCGGTCCGATCCGGCCTCCGCGGTGGGGAGGCAGGGCCTCGCCACCACCCGGTAGACACCGTGGGGCGCGGAAACTCATCGGTCCGGACGCCAGGACTCCCGAACCTTGAACGCCAGGCACGGGGCCCGGATCGCCGGATTCGCGGGGCCCGGACGCCGCCCGGCGATCTCACTGTGCGTGCGCCTGCCGGAGGTTGTGGCCCCTGCGCCGCCACTCCTCCGCGAGCAGTTCGTACGAGCGGACGCGGTCCGCGTGGTCGTGGGTAATGGTCGTGATCAGCAACTCGTCGGCGCCCGTGGCCTCTTGGAGCTGCTCCAGCCGATCGGCCACGCGGCCCGGGGAGCCCACGAACTGCGTGTCGAGGCGGTCCTGGACGAGGGCGCGGTCCTCGTCGCTCCACGCAAGGGCGCGCGCCTCCTGCGGCGTCGGGAACTGGATGGCGCCCTCGGCGGTGCGGATGCTGCGGACCCACGGGCCGTATCCGGCGGCGAGTTCGCGGGCCGTCGCGTCGTCCTCGGCGGCGACGACGTCCGCCGACACGCTGACGTACGGCTTGTCGAGGAACTCGGAGGGCTGGAAGAAGGCCCGGTAGCCCTCCACCGCTTCCAGGACGGTGGCCGGGCTGACGTGGTAGTTCGCGGCGAAGCGCAGGCCCCGGGCCCCCGCGGTCCCGGCGCTCTGGCCGCCGCTGCTGCCCAGGATCCACACCTCCAGATCGGCGCCCTCACCCGGAACGACGTGCGCCTCGACGCCCTCCGGCGAGCGGTAGGTGCCCGCGAGCAGGGCGAGGATGTCGTCGATCTGCTCGGTGTAGTCCTGCGGTTCGGCGCCGGGCAGCTGGAGCAGCTTGCGTTGCAGGGCGATCCGGGGCGAGCCGAGCAGGCGCTCGAAGGAGAAGCGGGGCGGTATGAGAAGGCGGTTCGGGGCCCTGCCGTCGACGACCGTAGGCGGGGCCGGAGTTGCCGGATCGTCCGGAGCGGCCGGGCCGGCCGTCGTACCCGAAGTCCCAGGCGGAGTCGCCGGTTGCCCCGGAGGTCGGCCGCCCGAGCGGCCCAGGCCCAGGTCGAAGCGCCCCGGGTGCGCGGCGTCGAGCAGGCCGAACTCCTCGACAGTGGACAGCGCCGTGCGGTGCCCGAGCTGTACGGCGCCGGAGCCGAGCCGGATGGTGGAGGTCGCGGAGGCCGTGAGGGCCAGGACGACGGCCGGGGACGTGCCGGCCACGCCGGGATTGAGATGGTGCTCGGCGAACCAGTACCGGTCGTACCCGAGGCGCTCGGCCTGCCCTGCCAGGTCGACGGAGTTCCGGAGGGCGTCGGCCGCCGTCGAGCCGGACGGGATCGGGACGAGGTCGAGGACGCCGAGGCGGATGTCAGACATGAGCGGGCTCCTCAGGGTTCGGTGACGCCGGAAGCACGGGGCCCCAGGCGAACGGCGGTTCGGGGATCTCGCGACGCAGCACCGGAGCGGCCTCGGACTGGAAGAGCTCCAGCGAGTCCCGGTGCTGTCTCTCCGTCAGTCCGCTTGCGTCGGCGTGCAGATGCAGCACCGTGTGGCCGAACTGCTCGGGGTAGCGGTGCACTTTGCCGACGATCAACTCGAGGCGCCCGCCGGAGAGATGGTCCAGGGTCGCGTAGTCCTCGTAGGCGCGTACGGGGTCCAGCAGGCTGAGCGTGGTCACCGCCGTGAACAGGCGGATGTGCCTCGTCAGGGCGGCGATATGGCTGAGTACGACGGGCGGCGAGGAGGAGATGAACGGCCGCTCGTGCCGCTCCCCCACCCCGAACCCGTCGAAGCCCAGCTCCTCGGCGAGCAGGGCGTTGTCGAGCACCTCGCGGAAGCGGTCGCCTGTCGTCTTCCGTACGCCGGTCACGGGGTGCGGGGCGTGCACGATCAGCGTGATGGCGAGGAACTTCACGAGGCGGCCTCCTCGCTGCGTGCCTCGCTGCGTACCTGCCGTACCTGCCGTACCTCCGCGCCTGCGTCCTTCCGTCCGTCGCGCCGTACGTCCGGGTGGGCGAGGCCGAGGTGGTCGCGCAGCGTCTCGCCCTCGTACTCCGTGCGGAAGACGCCCTGTTCCTGAAGCAGCGGCACGACCTTGTCGGCGAAGACGTCGAGGCCGCCCGGGGTGATGTGCGGGACGAGGATGAACCCGTCGGCCGCGTCGGCCTGTACGAAGTCGTCGATGGTCTTGGCGACGGTGGCCGGCGAGCCGACGAAGCTCTGCCGGTTGCCCGTCTCGATGACGAGGTCGCGGATGGACCAGTTGTTGGCGGCGGCGCGCTCCCGCCATTCGCGGGCGGTGGCCAACGGATCGCGGTACATGCGCACTTGGGCCCGGCCGCGGGCGATGTGGTGCTCTCCCGGGTCCGGGTCGACGTCGGGGAGCGGGCCGTCCGGGTCGTACGCGGACAGGTCCCGGTTCCAGACGAACTCCAGATGCTTGATGGCCGTCGCCCCGCTGACCTGCTTCCGGCGCACCTCCCTGGCCAGCTCCGCGGCCTCGGCGTCGGTGTCGCCGAGCACGAAGGTGGCGGCGGGCAGGATCAGCAACTGGTCAGGCGTACGGCCGTACTTGGCCAGCCGCTTCTTGACGTCCGCGTAGAAGGCCCGCCCCTCGTTCAGCGACGCGTACCGGCTGAAGATCGCGTCGGCCTCCGAGGCGGCGAACTCGCGGCCCTCGTCGGAGTCCCCGGCCTGGAAGATCACCGGACGGCCCTGCGGCGGGCGCGGGACGTCGAACTGGCCCCGGATGTCGAAGTGCGGGCCGGTGTGGACGAACGCCCCGGCCTTGGCGTCCCGCAGGAACACGCCGGTGGCCTGGTCGGCGAGGATCTCGTCGCCGTGCCAGGAGTCGAAGAGCTCGTTCGCCGTTGCCAGGAACTCCCTGGCACGCGAGTAGCGCTCCTCCTGCGGGAGGAAGCCGCCACGGCGGAAGTTCTCGCCGGTGAAGGCGTCCCACGAGGTGACGACGTTCCACGCGGAGCGGCCGCCCGAGAGATGGTCGAGGCTGGCGAACTGGCGGGCGACCTCGTAGGGCTCGTTGAAGGTCGAGTTGATGGTCCCGGTCAGGCCGAGGCGGTCGGTGACGGCGGCGAGCGCGGCGAGGACGGTGAAGGTGTCGGGCCGCCCGACGACGTCCAAGTCGTAGATCTCGCCGCCCTGTTCGCGCAGCCTCAGCCCCTCGGCGAGGAAGAGGAAGTCGAACTTGGCGCGCTCGGCGGTCCGTGCGAAGTGCGCGAAGGAGCTGAACTCGATGTGGCTGCCGGCCTCGGGATCGCTCCACACGGTGGTGTTGTTGACGCCGGGGAAATGGGCAGCCAGGTGGATCTGCTTCAACGGCTTGCTCATGGTCTGCGGTCCCTCCGACTCAGGCGGTTGGGGGTACCCCCTGCTCGGAGAGCTCGGGGGAATAGCGGTTGGCGGGACGGGCAAGGCCCAGCAGCCCGCGCAGGGTGCCGGCCTCGTAGGAGCGGCGGAAGGCGCCCCGGCGCTGGAGCTCGGGGACCAGGCCGTCGGTGATCGCCGGGAGGTCGTGGCCGAGGACGGCCGGGCGCAGCCGGAATCCGCTCAGCCCGGCCGACTGCAACTCCTGGAGCAGGTCGGCGAGTTGGGCGGCCGTGCCGGTGAAGACGCGGGCGTCGCCGGTGTACGGGGACCCGGCGAGGTCGTCGAGCCGCTCGCGCCGGGCCGCCGCGGCGCCCTGGTCGTCGTCGAGGAAGACCACCAGGTCCCCGAAGACGTGCAAGGGCACTTCCGCTCGTCCGGCCTTCTCCTGCTCCGCGCGGATCTCCGCGACGATCGCGCGTGCCTGGCCCGTGTCGTGCGGCGTGACGTATCCGATGTCGGCCTGGCGGGCCACCAGCCGGTATGGGGCGGTCCGGTGTGCGAGCGCGCTGACCGGGGGCTGGCCCTGGGGAGGACGGGGAGTGATGGACGGGCCCCGCACGCTGAAGTGCCTGCCCTCGAAGTCGATGTAGTGGAGCTTGTCGCGGTCGATGAAGCGGCCGGTCGCCACGTCCCGGATCTCCGCGTCGTCCTCCCAGCTGTCCCACAGGCGGCGGACGACCTCCACGTAGTCGGCGGCCTCGTCCAGGAGCCCGGCCGCCGACTCCCGCGCGTCCGGGCCGTCGTACGACTCGACGCGGGGGATCGTGCGGCGGCCGAAGTGCGCGGCCTCGTTCGGGCGCGCGGCGATCTGCACCCGCAGGCCCGCCCGACCGGTGCTCGCGTAGTCGAGGGTGGCGATCGCCTTGGAGATGTGGAACGGCTCCGTGTGCGTGACGACCGCTGTCGGCACCAGTCCTATGTGCCGGGTGAGGGGTGCGATGCGCGCGGCGACGAGGACGGCGTCCAGACGGCCGCGGACCTGGTCGGTCCGGCCGTCGAGGTCGGGGAAGCGGGAGGACTGGAGGCCGAGGCCGTCCTCGAATGTCACGAAGTCGAGCAGGCCGCGCTCGGCCTCGGCGACCAGACCGGCCCAGTATCCGGCGGTGAGCAGGTCCCGGGGGCGGGCGGAGGCCTCGCGCCAGGAGGCGGGATGCCATCCGGTGCCGTCGAGGGCGACGGCGAGGTGCAGCTGGGAAGCGGGCGGCGAAGGGAGTGAGGACGGGACTGACGGGAGTTGGGACGGGAGTTGGGAAACGCCTTGAGCGGGGGGCTGGGCAGGGAGTGGTGAGGACACGGCCGGGTGCCTTCCTTGAGGTCCGTACGAGATCACCGCCTCGCGCCCGAAGAGGGAAGGGCAGGGCAGGGCACGGCGGCGGGCGGGCGCAACGAGATGAGGGCTGCGGCCCAGGGCCGGGGGAAGGTCAGGGGCGACAGAGCGCGCCGGCAACGCGCCGCAGATCGATGTGCGGCCTGGAGTAGAGACGGATGCGGCGGCGCGGATGCAGGGCTCGCGGGCTCAGGGCGCGGGAGCGCAGGGGGTGCGGATGCCGTCGCATGTGCCGCACCTCCGTCCGTCGCGCCGGGACGAGCGCCGTACGCGTACCTCGTCGTGAGTCACAACGGCACGGCACCGCCGTCTGTTCCTCGTCTACGCGCCCGAAGGCGCGCGGTCCGGCGGCGGTGCGGGGAGCCGAGCGACTCGTACGGCCGGATCGCGCACCACGGTGCGTCCCTTGAGGACGCGGACCCGCCGCTCACCAGCCCTCCCCCGACCCTTCCCGCACACGCTCCGCGCGAAGCGCGCATTCCACGCCGAGCCGGCCCACGGCCGCCAAGTACCGGGCCGCTGTGAGGAGTTGGGCACCCGGCGCACGACGAGCGGCCGGCGCGTCACTCCGCCGCCGGCTTGCGCACCTCGCTCCGCACCGAGTCCACCTGCTCGGCGAACGCCTTCAGATCGATCTCTTCCGGCTTGCGGCTCAGCGTCTCGTAGCTGTTGTCGGACACGCTTGCTCCCGAACCGGGATCGCTCCAGGCACACGTGGCGATGGACAACTCGCGGCCGCCCTGGGTCTTGGTCACGACCTCGCAGGTGAGCGGATCGCCGGCGCCGGGAGGCGTTATCTCCCGGCGGGGCACCGCCACATCGACCGCCGGGTCCTGCTCCATGCCGTCGAGCATCTCGTCACCGTGGCCGACGCCACCGCCGACGGCGTCCGAGTTCAGACCGAGGTACAGCAGCTGCTCCTGTGCGGAACTGCCGTTGTACATGCCCACGTACTGCTGGTCGCCGGCGCCCAAGTCGGGGTTCTTGGCGCGCGATTCATCGCTCATGTCCTTCGCCAGCTCGTACTTCCCGTCCACGAGGGTCCTGGGCATGGTCACGTGGTACTTGGTCCCGCCCGCGTCGGACGGTGAAGACGAGTCCTTTCCAGCAATGTTGTTGCCGTACCAGGAGAGGAGGGCGAGCCCGAGGACACCCGCCACGCACACCGCGATCACGGCGAGCACCCTCCCGGCGTTGCCCTTCCTCGGAGGCGGCACCCCGTACCCGGGCGGCCCCAACGGCGGCCCCCCGTACGGATACTGCGGCGGACAGGGCTGCCCATAGGGCTGCGGCACCGGCGGTACGGGAGGCTGCGCCTGCGGCGGCGGAGGCCCGTCGGCACCGGGCGGCGGGCCGAAGCCGGATCCGCCCTCGGGCGGGGGAGGACTGGTCATGTTCCACTCACTACTCTCACATCGCGGACAGAACGCGTGAGTCCGTCCGCGGCCCGTCTCGGACCTGCTCGGACCTGCTCTCGGACCTGCTCTCGGACCTGCTCTCGGACCTGCTCGGACGCTACGGCCCCGCCGGGCCCGCCGCGCATTGCCGCGATGCACGGGATTCTTGCCGTGCCGCACGGAGCGGCGATCCAGCCGGCTCCTGGCGCCTCCGCCCACGCCGCACCCGGCGCCGAAAAAGAGCGGAGCCGGTCTTACTGGTGTTCGATAGTCTCCGGCCATGGGGGAGAGGTGAGTGGGGGCACATGCTGACCCTGACGGAACTGGTCAACGGGACGCACCGGCGCGCGCCGGTGCTCCAGTGGGTGGCGCGACCTCGTCACCTCCGCGACTCCGTCGTGAAGGAGATCGTGGTGTGGGAGCGGGCGACGGCGTCCCGCCCGTCCGCCACGGCCGCGCTGGTGATCGTCGACGGTGCTCAAGGTGCCGGTGATCTGCGGCAGTTGACGGTCCAGCTGGAGCGGGCGGGCGCGGTGGGCGCGGTGCTGCTCGACGACGTCGACGTGCCGGACTCCCCTCGCCTGCCGGTCTTCCGGCCCACGACGGCGTGCACGGCACTGGAGATCCAGTCGGAGCTGCTGCGCCGCAAGGCCGAGGCGTCCGATCAGTGGGCGCATCTTCTACAGCAACTGCTCGACCGTTCCGGGCGCTTCTTCCGTGAAGGCAAGGGCCCGGAGGCGCTGGTGAAGTGGCTTTCGCAGACGACCGGCGCCCACCTGGCCGTTCTCGATCCCGTAGAGGGAGCCGAGCGCGTCGAGGGCGTCGATCCGGGCCTGCTGGACGTGTTCTGGCGAATCCGGAACGGCTCTCCGACGTGGGGCGCCGACGACGGCCCGGACGGGCAGGGCCCGTACGTACTGATGCACGCCCTGGAACGGATCGACCCGGTGGCGCTGGCAGGCAACGACAAGCGCCCCGTGCTGGTCTCCACCCGCAACGCCCCGTGGCACCCGCTGCACAAGAAGCTGATGGAGCGGGCCGCGGCAGAGGTGAACCGGCTTCAGCTGCCGGTGACTTGGCGCACGGAGCACGCCGAGCTGCATCGCAGCTGGTCGGCGGTGCGCCAGTCGGGCCTTCAGTTGCTGATGACCGGGAACGTGGCCGTCGCCGGGCGGGTGCTGGCGCCGCTGATGCCCGATCTGCTGACCCGCGAGTGGATGAGGATGGGCATCCTTCAGTGCGCTCCCGGCCAGGACCGCGAGCAGGTGCGCGGGGAGTGCGAGCGGATCATGGCCGGCGACGCGCTGGTGGTGCTGTGCCTGGGCGAGCCGCGCAACGTCCTCGTGCTCACGCCGGACGAGGGCACCGGAGACGGTCGCCGGCTGCGCGACGCCCTGCGGCCCGTACTGGAGGAGCGGGGACTCGTACTCGGCGTCAGCGCCTCGGCGGCCTGGCGGCACACCACCCTCGCGTACCGCAACGGGATGCAGGCGCTGACGCGCGCCCGTCAGGAGCCCGGCCGCGTGGCCTTCGGGGACTCCAAGGACACCTCCGGCTCTCTGGTCAAGCGGCTCAAGCCCTGGACACAGGCTTGGGCCGCGTCCGTGCTGCACGCTCCCCTCTCGCGGCTCCCCGTGGAGGAGCGCCGCGAGCTGGTGCACGTCGCCACCATGGCGCTGAGCCTCGGTCCCGTGCAGGCGGCCCATCTGCTGGGGACCGTGGAGGACGCCGCCGCCGCGCGAGGCGGCTGGGTGCGACGCGTGTCGGTGGGCGACCGCAACCAGGTCACCGAGAAGCTCCAGCGGCTCGGCCGCGACGCCGGCCTCACGGGCTCGCGGATGGAGCGCGCCGTGCTGTATCTCGCCCTCGGGCTCGACGGAGTCGCCGGGCCGGACGGTGCGGTACCGGCCGAGTCCGCACCGCCGACCCTGCGGCAAGTCCTCGACTCTCCCGAGGCGGTGAGCTGGCAGCGCGAACTGCTCGGCGGGCTGACCGGCGAGCAGCGAGCACTGCTCGTCAGCTGGCTGGTCCACGGGACCGAGGCCACCGCCGAGGCCGAGCGCACGAGCCAGCGGACCGTCCGCAACCGTCTGGCGAAGATCGGCAACGCTCTGGGCCGCACGCTGACCGGGAAGCCCGCGCATACGTACGAGGTGATCCTGGCCCTGGCCATCGCCGGTGAGCTCACGCTGCCCGATCCGGGACCGCAGACCTCGCCTGTGACCGCCGCGCCGCCGAAGCCGAGCGGCAGCGACACCTGGAGCCCCGCACCGCGCGTCCGCCGCCCCGCGCCGCGCTGGTCCGGGCTGATCAACGCCTGCCGGGACGGGGACTACTGGTACCCGCACGAGGGCGAGCTGCTCCGGCGCGTGGACGACCAGTTCCCCTTCGGCCGGCTGGTGCGCTCCGCCCGCAACCACCGCGAGCGCGTGGTCCGTTGGGCCGCCGGCCAGGGCGTACGGCAGTTTCTGCACCTGGGCTGCGGACTGCCGCAGGCTCCGCACCTGCACGAGTGGGCCCCGCCTGGCGCGAGATGGGTGAACGCCGACCAGGACCCCGTCGCGCGGGTGTACTTCGGGGAGCTGGCCCCGTCCGTGACCGCACACCGAGTCGGGTGCACGGCACTGACGCCGGGCGACCCCGAGGGGCTCCTGGAGACGCTGAGCCGCGACCACGGCATGGACCTCTCCCGGCCGCTGGGCGTCATATACGGAGAGACCGGCCCCGTACTCGACCCGCTGCTGGTCTCACGGACCGTCTCCCGTCTCGCGCCCGGCAGTCTCGTCAGCGTCTGCGAACTCGCGGAGGACGATGCGCCCGGCTTCGCGGCGGGGATGAAGATCCTGCGGGAGGCCGGCTTGATCTGTGAGCCACGCACCGAGGAGGAGACGGCTGCGCTGGTCGAGGGCCTTGTCCTCGTCGAGCCGGGCGTCGTACGGGATGACGCGTGGCACCCCGAACTGGCCCCGCCTGACCGGCCGGTGGAGCCCGTCCCGGGGAGTGCGGGCTGGCACGTAGCCGTCGCCCGGGTAGGCCCGTGACGGTTCCGCGTCACCCCCGGTCACCGGTCGCCGGACCCGCTCGTCCGTCACCGGTTGCCGGTCACAGCGGAACAGACACGACACGCACAGCGCGGATCTCGCGTGCGGGACGTGCCGCCGTGGACGCACGGCGGGGTTCGCGAGCCACCCACCCCTCACCGGCCAGGGCCTCCAGCGCGTTCGCGACGGTGGCCTTCGACGTGCCCACCGACCGTGCCAGCGCGGTCTGCGTCGGCAGCACCGAGCCGGGCGGGTAGACGCCCAGAGCGATCCGCTCCCGCAGCCTCAGCGTCACACGCGCCGTCGCGGTGACATGGGCGGGCCCGACAGGCGTCACCTCCGGTGCGGAACCGAGGAGTTCGACAAGACCCCGCTCGTGAAGACGGAACGCGGCGCACCGCGTGATGGCCGGAGACGCGTTCACATCCGCGCTGAGCTGCTCGACGGAGATCTCCTGACCGACGCGGTAGAAGCCGCCACGCAGGACGTGGCGAATCCTCGCGGCGAGCCGCTCCACCGCCTCTTCCGCGTTCGCCGGGGTTCGCGTGGCCGTGCGGCTCTCTTCCTGGCCGGCGGGGGACTCCGGATCTGCCGTCGTGTCACGGAGCATCGCGTGGCTCGCCTCCGAGTGTGGGGAGGACGGACCGGTGGTCGCCGGGGCCTTCCACGGCGCGCTCCGTCCTGGCTCGTACACGCCGGACGCTACGAGTGACCCGCCCCCGGCCGGCATTGCCGTGACGCATGAGTTCCTTACCGCACCGCAGCGAAGGTTCATTCCGGGGCGAACCGCCTTCCGCGACGGGAGAGTTCCGGCCGGGGCGCGGGGAGCCGCCGCCGGGACCGGCCGCTTACGCGGAGACCCACTCGCCGACGGTCGTGACCTCGGCCTGGCGCGGGAACACCTTCTCGGTCAGCACCCGGTGCACCTCGGGATCGCCGTCGAGGCAGCCGTCCGAGAGGACCGTGAGGCCGAAGTCCAGGTCGGCGGCCTGGCGGAGAGTGGACAGCACGACACCGCTGGTGGCGATGCCGGTGAGGACGAGGTCCTCGACGCCGCCCGCCCTGAGCACCATGTCGAGATCGCTGCCCGCGAAGCCGCTGACGCGCTTCTTGGTGACGACGACGTCGCCGGGCTCCGGTGCGACGTCCGGGTGGACCGCCGCCCCCGGGTCGCTCTCGGCGAAGCCGCCCCCTCCCCGCGCCAGCGCGCCGAACGACTTGTTCCGGGGGCTCACTTCGGGGTGGCCCGCACGGAAGCCGACGACGACGTAGATCACCGGCGTGCCCGCCGCGCGTGCCGCGTCCACGGCTCGGCGCAGCCGCGCCAGATATCCGCCGTCGTCCTGGAAGCGGTCCACGATGCCCTGCTGGACGTCCAGCACGAGGAGGGCGCTTTTCGCCATGTTCGCTGTCCTTTCTCGGTGTCGTCGGGCCCGAGTGCCGTCTCGTACGAGCCGGGCCGGCGGCGCCGGCCGCGCAGCCCCGAGGCGAGCGCGGCGACGAGTGCCATCGCCGTGGCCATGCTGAAGACCGTGACGAGCCCGTGGTGGAAGGGCCCCGAGACGAGCTCGGGGAAGAAGCGGGTCCCGGTCAGGGTCCGCACGCTGTGCTCCGGAAGCCTCTCCAGGACGCCGCCGGGCCCGAGGAGGTGGCCGATCGGGTTCTCGCCGAGGAACGTGGCGAACAGCGTGCTCACCGGGGGCAGTTCGGCCACCCGGGCCGCCGCGTCCGCCGGTACGCCCTGCCCGCGCAGGCCGCCCTCCAGCGCTCCGGGAAGCGACCCGGCCAGGCCGGAGATCATCAGGGAGAAGAAGAGCCCGATGGACAGCGCCGTCCCCGAGTTCTGGAACGTCGAGCGCATGCCGGACGCCACTCCTCGCTGCTCGGGCGCGACGCTGCCCATGATGGCGGAGGTGTTCGGGGCGGAGAACATTCCCTGGCCCAGCCCGCTGACCAGCAGCAGACCCGCGAACGCGGCGTACGGGAAGTCGACCGGGATCATGAGCAGCCCGACGAAGGCGCCCGCCACCAGCAGCAGTCCGGCCGTGGAGAACAGCCGCGCCCCGAATCTGTCGGAGAGATGCCCCGAGACCGGACCGGCCACGAGGAACCCGATCGTCAGCGGCAGCATGAAGATCCCGGCCCACAGGGGCGTGCGCTCGAACTCGTAGCCGTGCAGCGGCAGCCAGACGCCCTGCAACCAGATGATCAGCATGAACTGCATGCCGCCCCGTGCGACGGCCGTCAGCAGAGCCGCCAGATTCCCCGCGGCGAAGGCCCGCACGCGGAACAGGCCGAGCTGGAACATCGGTTCGCGGATCCGGGTCTCCGCGACGCAGAACAGCACGAGCAGCCCCAGCCCGGCGCCCAGGCCGCCCAGCACCCAGGGGTTGGTCCATCCCGTGGAGTGCCCGCCGTACGGCTGGATTCCGTAGGTGATGGCGGCGAGGAGACCGCCGGCCCCGGCGGTGAAGGTCAGGTTGCCGATCCAGTCGATGCGGCCCGGCGTGCGCGCTCCGGTCTCGCGCAGACTGCGGTACGACCACACCGTGCCGATCACCCCGATCGGCACGCTCACCCAGAACACCGCGCGCCAGTGGATGGTCGCGAGCAGGCCGCCCGCGAGCAGCCCGAGGAACTGCCCGGCCAGCGCGGTGATCTGGTTGACCCCGAGCGCCATGCCGCGCTGTCCGGCCGGGAAGGCGTCCGTCAGGATGGCCGCCGAGTTCGCCGTCAGCATGGACCCGCCGACGGCCTGCACGATGCGGAACCCGATCAGCCACAGGGCGCCCCCGCCGCCGCGCAGCGGATCGAGGGAGAGGGCGAGCGAGGCGCACGCGAACACGGCGAACCCCATGTTGTACATCCGCACCCGGCCGAACATGTCGCCGAGCCGCCCCAGCACCACGACGAGCACCGCGGAGACCAGCAGATAGCCGAGGATCATCCAGAGCAGATAGCCGATGTTGGCGGGGAGCAGCGGGTCGAGACCGATGCCGCGGAAGATCGCCGGCAGCGAGATGATCACGATCGAGCCGTCTATGGTCGCGATCAGAACGCCCAGCGTCGTGTTGGACAGCGCCACCCACTTGTAGCGCCCGTCCGTCCCCGGCGCCCCGGCCGCCGCCTCCTTCGGCGGCGGGCCGGCGCTCACAGCCGGTCCGCGAGCCGGTCGAGCAGCGGCAGCACCGCCACCAGCCTCCGGCGCTCGGACGCGGTGAACTCCTCCTCCAGCACGCCCGTCAGCAGCCGTACGGACTCGGAGCGGCGGTCGGCCAGCACGCCGCGCCCGGCCGCGGTCACCGCCATCAGCACCCTGCGGCCGTCCGCCGCATCCTGCCGCCGGGTCACCAGGCCTCGCTCCTCCAGCGCGGCGAGCGTGGATGCCATGGCCTGCGGGCGCACCCGCTCCAGCTCCGCGAGCGACCCCGGCGATCCCGCGCCGTCACGGTCGAGCCGCGCGAGCACCGAGACCTCCGAGAGCGTCAACTCCCCCACGCTGTGCGCCTGTCTCACGCGGCGGGCGATGCGGCCCACGACCAGCCGCAGCGCGGCGGCGACCTCGTCGGCGTCTTCTGGCGGTGTGCTGTCCTTCCCCATGGGTACTAACAATAGGTTGATCAACCGAGGATAACTACCCCGGCCCGGAACTCCGCGCCGGCGACCGTCGTCAGGACCCGGCAGCCGCCGACGTGTGCTCCTCGACGACCCACGAGCGGGTCCGTCCGGGGTCGAGGAAGCGGGCCTCGTCCTCGGCCACTCCGGAGTCCTCGGCGCGGACCACGGCGAGCCAGTGCCGGTACGCCGCCTCGTCGGGGAACTTCACATGGGTCACCACGTCGAAGTCGGCGGCGAACCGGCGGTCCACGGGATCCGGCAGATAGTTCCGGGCGTAGTACTCCGGTGCCGGCGCGAGGCTGAGGATCAGCGGTACGTGATGGTTCTCGTAGTAGTCGACGAACTGCTCCCGGCTGAGCCCGTCCCGGGCCTTGAGCAAGGCGATGACAGTGATCAATTCGGCTCTCTCGTCGTCAGTGCCGCCGGCGCGCATGCCGGACCTCGACGATACGTACCACCGCGGGCGTCGAGGTCCACGCACTGCCTGGCGGACGGGCCCACGGCGGACGGCACATGGCAGACGGCCCATGGCGGACGAACGCCCCGCTCAGATCCGCCCCTTCGCGGTGTCGTACGTCCGCCGCGCCTCCTGCACCGACTCCATCCGCTTCTCGGTCCACATCGCGAGGGAACGCACCTGCTCGGCGGCCTCGCGGCCCAGCTCCGTGAGGGAGTAGTCGACGCGCGGAGGGATCACGGGCTTCGCGTCCCGGTGCACCAACCCGTCGCGCTCCAGGGTCTGGAGGGTCTGGGTGAGCATCTTCTCGCTGACGCGGCCGATGGCGCGGCGCAGCTCGTTGAAGCGGTGCGGCCGCTCCTGGAGGTGGATCAGGACGAGGACGCCCCAGCGGCTGGTGACGTGCTCCAGGACGAGGCGGTACGGACACATGCCCTCGTCCCCGACGACGTACTTGTCGGACGGCGTACTGCCTGCGGTACTTACAGCCATGCCAGTACCTTACTTCAAGGTGGGTACTAACGAAACCGTCTGTACTGCTCCTAGGGTGAGTGTGCACGCACGCACACCCGCAGAGGAGATTCGACAATGCGCATCGTCGTCACCGGAGCCACCGGGAATCTGGGCCGCCACGTCGTCGACGGCCTGCTGGAGAAGGTTCCGGCCGACCAGATCGTCGCCGTCGTCCGCGACCGCGAGAAGGCCGCGCCGATAGCCGCGAAGGGCGTCGGGCTGCACATCGCCGACTACAGCACCCCCAGCACCCTCGGCGGCCTCTTCGCCGCCGGGGACAGGGTGCTGCTCATCTCGGGCAGCGAGGTCGACAAGGACCGCGTCGCCCAGCACACCGCCGTGATCGAGGCGGCCAAGGCCGCGAACGTGGGGCTGCTCGCGTACACCAGCGCCCCGGGGAGCCTGACCGCCGCACTCGGAGACGACCACCGCGGCACCGAGAAGGTGATCGAGGGATCCGGTCTGCCGTACGTACTGCTGCGGAACAACTGGTACAGCGAGAACTACACCGAGCAGCTCGCGCCGGTGCTGGAACACGGCGCCGTCGTCCAGGCCGCCGGCGAGGGCCGGGTCGCCTCGGCCTCGCGTGCCGACTACGCGGCGGCGGCCGTGGCGGTGCTGACCGGCGAGGGGTACGAGAACAGGACGTTCGAGCTGAGCGGGGACACGGCGTGGAGCTTCGCCGAGTACGCCGCCGAGTTGAGCAGGCAGACCGGCAGGGAGATCGCCTACAACGCGGTCTCCGCCGAGACGTACACCGGTGTCCTCACCGGCGCCGGGCTGCCCGAGGGGCTCGCCGCGATCCTGGCCGGAGTGGACGCGTCCATCGAGAAGGGCGAACTGGCAGGCACCAGCGGTGACTTGTCGCGGCTGATCGGCCGCCCGACGACACCGATCGCCGACTCGGTCGCGGCGGCGCTCGCAGGCTGAGCGCACAAACGGGGGTTCGTGGCAGGGCGTTGAGGCCCGGCCGGAGCGGGCCGGTACGGGACTCTCACCGCGCACAACCTTTCGGCACGCTTGACGGTCTGTCGTGACGACAGCAACCGTTACGGGGGAAAGGTTCCGAATATGCGCGTACATCCCTTCCGTTCCGCCGCTCTGGGTGCGGCGGCGCTCGCCGCGCTGGGGCTCACGCTCGTCGCGGCCGGGCCGGGCGCCGCGGCGAGCACGGGCGCGAAGACCCGGGTGCCGGGCTTCCTGGCGCCCGCGGACCTGCCGCCGCACCCGTCCTCCTCCTGGTGGGCGGGCACGGTGACGGCGGGGCTGCCCGATCCGGAACCCTTCTGCCTGGACGGCGCGTTGCCCTCGGCGAGAAGCCATCACCGGGAGTTCCAGACCGACTTGGACACCAACGCGACCCAGGTCGCCGTCACCAGTCCGAGCACCGCCGCGGCGAAGAGGCTGGCCGCCTCGCTGCGGGAGGCCGTCGCCTCGTGCGCCGCGGACTGGCTGCGTGAGACTCCCGGCGGCACCGCCTCCTGGGAGGACTACGGCGGCCTGGCCGCCGGGGACGGCGCGCATGTCTACGGGGTGCACACCTCCGTCCCCGAGTCCGAGCCGGGCGCGCACCTCTTCGGCGTCGGGCGCGACGGCAAGCTCGTGACCGTCGTCCGCTGGGGCCAGATGGGCGATCTGGGCCAGGCACCGGTCCGCGACTTCAAGCGGACGACCAGGACCGCGGTCGCGAAGCTCGACTGACCCGGCGGGCGGCGGCGAACTCGGCGGCGCCTTCGTCACGTTGCGAGGGTGTCGCCGGGGCTGACCCCGTACGCGTCGTGGTAGTGAGCGGCGAAGTGGGACGCCCTCGCGCAACCCCGGGAGAATCTCTGGTTCCGGCGGTACTCCTCGGAGGAGAAGCCACGCGTGCGACGGGCAGCCCGTGACTCCGCACGGCCACTCACCGTACGGATGCGATCACTGTCCGTGCGCACGCGATAACCGAGGAATCACGCACCGACGCCGCGCGACGCCTCGAACCGGTTCCGGTAGTCGCGGGGCGCCATCCCCTTCAGCTCCCGGAAGCGTCTGTTGAAGTTCGACAGATTCCCGTAGCCGCAGTCCGCGGCGATGTCGGCGACGCGCCGGCCGGAGTCCCGCAGAAGGTGGCAAGCGGCGTTCACACGCAGCGAGTTGAGGTAGTCGGTGATCGTGGTTCCGGTGGTGCGCCGGAAGAACCTGCTGGCCGAACTCGGGGCCATGTGCGCCGCGTCGGCCACCTCTTCGAGACGCAGGGGCCGGTGGTAGGCGGCGTGCATCAGCCCCACCATCGCGTCGATGCGTTCGCTCGCCGCCCGGTCCAGTACGGGAACGTGCCGGGCGCCGGCGAGCGGGCGTGCGTGTGCGCAGCCGGACAGCCGAAGCAGCACCCTCAGCAGCTCCAACGTCCGCTCGGCCGGGCCCAGTCCGTTCAGCTCGTCCAGCCCCACGAGGCTCGGCGGGAACACCAGACCGCGTGCGGCGCGCTCCAACAGCCCGGCGACGGCGGCGAATTCGGGCCGGTCGAGGAAGTCGCCGAGGAAGTCGCCGCGGAACTGGGCCACGACGGCTTCCTGTTCGTCCTGCCCGGGAGTCGAGACGTATGTATGGGGCAAGTCCGGGCCGATCAGGGTGAGATCGCCGGGCCCGTAGTCCTGAACGCAGTCGCCGACAAGCCGGGTGCCGGTGCCCCGGGTGATGAGGGTCAGCTCGAATTCGTGGTGGAAGTGCCACTGGAACGCGAACTGCCGCTCCCTGCGCACGAACAGCTTCCAGGAGAGCGGTGGTGTGGAACCGACGTGCTCGAAAGCGGCGCGCACGCTATCCCTGCCTTATCCCTGCCTTCTTCCTGTGACCAGGTCCTGGCGGGCGAGGTCAAGAAAGTACCGGTTCCGGCCATCGTAGACGTGGAGGGATCGCCGGGAGCCGCGGAATCTGACGTGCATGACGGCCACGCATCCAGACCTCCACCGCCGCTGCGCCGTTGAGAGATCAGCGCTGCGGCACTTCGACGAGCAGGGCTTCGTCAGGCTTCCCGGTGTGCTCTCCCCCGGCGTCGTCGAGAGCTACGAGCCGGAGATCACGTCTCGGGTCATCGAGTTGAACACCCAGCATCTGCCGCTCGCCGAGCGCGACACCTACGGCAAGGCCTTCCTCCAGGTCACCAACCTGTGGCAGCACAGCCAAGCCGTACGGGATCTCGTCTTCTCCTCGCGGCTGGCGGGCATCGCCGCCGATCTGCTCGGCGTGGGGGCCGTCCGCCTCTACCACGACCAGGCCCTGTACAAGGAGCCGGGCGGCGGCATCACGCCGTGGCACGCGGACCAGTACTACTGGCCGCTGTCCAGCGACCGGACCGTCACGGCCTGGATTCCCTTGCAGGAGACGCCCGTTGAGATGGGGCCGCTGACCTTCGCCGTCGGCAGCCACCGCTTCGTCCACGGGCGCGACCTCCCGATCAGCGACAAGTCCGAACGCGAACTCCAGCGCGCACTCGCCGCGCGGAAGCTGCCCGTGCTCGAAGCGCCGTACGAGCTGGGGGACGTCAGCTTCCACAACGGCTGGACCTTCCACCGCGCCTCGCCCAACCGCGCGAGCGAGCCGCGCCGGGTGATGACGGTCATCTACATGGACGCGAACATCACCGTCGCCGAGCCGGTCAACGACAACCAGCGGGCCGATCTGACCGCGTGGATGCCGGGCACCGCGGTCGGCGAGATCCCGTCGACGCCCCTGAACCCGGTCCTCTACGACCGCTCGGCGGCGTAGGGCGCTCAGGCGCCGGCGGGCTGGAACAGCTCGACCACGTTGCCGGACGGGTCCTCCAGCAGGATCTGCTGTCCCCCGGGACCGGAGACGATGTCGTTGCGGAACGTGAGGCCCGCCGCACGCAGCCGGTCCACCTCGGCGGCGATGTCCCCCACGATGAGGTGGATGCGGTTCCAGCCGCCCGGAACCGGCCGGGTGCCGTCGGGCATGGGCCGGCCCGCCGAGCTGGCGGGCCCGCTGAGCAGGAGCCGCAGATTGCCGCGTACGACGTCGGCGAACGCCGGGGCCGCGCTCATCCTGAGGGTGAAGCCGAGATGCCCGGTGTAGAAGCCGATCGCCGTCTCGACGTCGTCGACCATGTACCGGACATTGACCAAGTCCGCTGGATTGTCGGGCACTTGGATCCCTCCGAAGTCGTCAGGGTGCGTTCGATCACGCACGGATCGCATACAGCAGGAACTGGATACGCGTGTTCAGCTCGTCCGCGGTGCGGACGAACGCCGGGTGGCCGTCCTCTCCGGCCGCCGCCTCGGCCGCCGGATCGGGGATGCTCCAATGCGCCACGGCCGGGGCCCCGGGGAAGTCCGGGCACCGCTCCCGCACGCGGTCGCACAGGCTGATGACGTGGTCGAAGCGCCGCTCGGCGAACTCGTCCAGATGCTTCGAGCGGCGGCCGCCCATGTCGATGCCGCGTTCGCGCATCACGCGCACGGCGTCGGCGTGCAGGGGCTTGGGGTGGCTGCCGGCGCTGGCCGCCTCGACCAAGGGGCCGCCCAGCCGCTCCAGGATCGCCTCGGCCATCTGGGAGCGGGAGCTGTTGCCCGTACACAGGAACAGCACGCGGACAGGCGGCCCGGACCGCCGCCGGCGGGAGCCGCCCGCGGCCGGGCTCAACTCGGCCGGAACCAGCCGCAGGCCCGGATGGAGCGCGGCACCCGCCTCGGTGAGCCGGTCACGGCACGCGGCCAGATCGAGGCTGTAGTACGTGTCGCGCTTGTCCGCCGAGCTGCGCCGCGTCGTCACCAGGCCGCCGCCGCGCAACTGGCCGAGGTGGTACGACGTGAGGCTCTGCCGCTGGCCGATCAGAGCCGTCAGCTCGCGCACCTGCCGGTCACTGCGGGCGAGTTCGCTCAGCAGCTGCCAGCGCACGGGGTGCCCGGTCAGCTGGAGGAAGCCGGGCGGGGCCGTCGGGGTGTCCGAGGTGGCCGGGGCGTCCGGAGTGTTCCGGGAAACGGTGGAGGGCACACGCGGAAGATACATCAATCCAGATAGTTCAATCAATCTGAATTGCTGGATTCGCTTTGGGCCGCGGCGCATGTCACGTCCGGGGCGCGGGTGCCGTCATAGGGGTGGACCCAGCAGCCGTTCAAGGAAGAAGGAGACCCGCGTGTTCGCCGCCTATCTCGTGGTCACCCTCGTCACCGCGGCCCTGAACGGCCTCGCGGCCGTCGCGAATCTCACCGGACACGACTACCCGAAGAGGGAGGCGGACAGGCTGCGCGTGCCCCGGTCCTGGGTGCGCCCGCTGGGCGCCGCCCTGGGCGCGGGCGCGCTGGGGCTGCTGGCGGGGTTCGTCGTGCCCGCGCTGGGCACGCTCGCCGCCACCGGTCTGGTCGTCTACTTCCTCGCGGCGCTCGCCGCCCATCTGCGGGTCCATGACCGCCAGTTGGGAGCCTGGGCCCTGTTCTTCTGCCTGGCCGCGGCCTCCCTGGCCCTGAGCCTGGTCCACCACGGCCAGGTGTGAACCGGGCGGCCGCGGATCACCGTCCGCGGCACATGGCGTCGGCCCCGGTGTCGCGCCGGTAGGTCCGCGTGACGCGCGCGAGCGCCGCGGGGGACTTCTCGTCCCCGGTGCGCTGCATCTCGCGGTTGGCGGCGACGACCGCCGTCGTCGCCTCGCGCCGCTTCGACTCGTAGCGCGCGAGGCCTCCCAACAGGTCGCGGTCGCGGGCCAGTTCGGCGGCGAGCACGCGGGCGTCGACGATCGCCTGCGACGCGCCGTTGGCCCCGACGGGATACATCGGGTGCGCCGCGTCGCCGAGCAGCGTCACCCGGCCCTCGCCCCACGACGGCAGGGGGTCCCGGTCGACCATGGGGTATTCGAGCACCTGCCCGCTGTTCCGGATCAGCCGTTGCACGTCGAGTCCTCGCAGGTCCCAGTCGCCGAAGTGGCCGAGGACGTCGCCGGTCCGTCCGGGGCGGTTCCAGTCGGCGTCGCCCGGCAGCGGCCCCGGCTCGCCCGCGCGCACCAGGCCCACCCAGTTCACCAGGGACGGGCCGATCGGATAGGCGATCAACTCGGCGCCTGCCTCGCCCCGCGCGAGGATCATCGTGCGGCCGTCGAGGAACGGCCCCGTTTCGGCCGCCCCGCGCCACATCCGTACTCCGGACCAGAGCAACGGGTCCGGGCCCGGGTGCAGCCGGGCGCGGACCGCCGAATGCAGACCGTCCGCACCGATCAGGGCCGCCGCGTCCAGGGTTCCGTCCGGGGTCCGTACGCGGACCGTCCCGGCGTCCTGCTCGAAACCCAGCAGCCGGGTTCCGGTGCGTACGGCGTGCGGGCCGAGCCGGTCGCGTACCGCCGAGAGCAGCAGCATCTGGAGCCGGCCGCGGTGCACGGAGTACTGCGGGTGGCCGTAGCCGCCCGCGAGGCCCCGCGGCTCCGTGAAGAGGGTGTTCCCGTGCTGGTCGCAGTAGACGTTCCGGGCGGTGGCGACGCCGACGCGGGCGAGATCGCCGCCGAGACCGAGCTCGGTCAACTCCCGTACGGCATGGGGCAGAAGATTGATGCCGACGCCCAGGGGCCGCAGCTCGCGGGCGGCCTCGATCACCGACACCTCGGCTCCGAGGCCCTCGGCGTGCAGGCTGAGCGCCGCGGTCAGCCCGCCGATCCCGGCTCCGGCGACGACGATGCGCATGCTCAGTCCCGGACCTCGGGCCGGTCGATGACCCGCAGCCAGGTTCCGTCCGCTTGCCGCCGCACGACCTGGACCCGGCCGCCGGTGTCGTCCGCCGAGCGGGTCGAGGTGATCGCGAGGTCGCCGTTGCGGACGGTCGGCAGCGGCGGTTCCGGCTGGAAGTCGGGCACGTGCGCGAGCATCTGCTCCATGACGGCCCGGATCGCGTCACGGCCGACCGTGACCGACCCGGGCGGGTACGCGAGCACTGCGTCGGCCTCGTAGAGCGCGGCGAGGCCGTCGGCGTCGCGGGCGACCGCCCGCTCGACGAAGAGACGGGTCAGATCCTCGGGCTCGGCTGCGCGTTCGTATGCGGTGTTCATCGGTGCCTCCCTGTTCATACGTCCAGCCTGCGTCGGTTCGAGCCAGAACTCAAAGAGCAGTTCGTTCTCGTAGTTAGACTCATCCGTTATGGAACTTCGCCAGCTGCACTACTTCGTGGCCGTCGCCGAGGAGGCGAACTTCACGAGGGCCGCCGCGCGGGTGCACGTGGCCCAGCCGGGGGTGAGCGCCCAGATCCGGCGGCTCGAACGCGAGCTCGGGCAGGAGCTGCTGGACCGCTCGGGGCGCTCGGTCCGGCTGACGGAGGCGGGCGCCGCCGTGCTCCCGTACGCGAGGGCGGCACTCTCGGCGGTCGAGGGCGCGCGCCTCGCCGTCGACGAGCTGACCGGTCTGCTGCGCGGGCACGTCGCGATCGGCACCGTGACCTCGCACGACGTGGATCTGCCCGCGCTGCTGGCCGCCTTCCACGAGGACCATCCCCAGGTGGAGATCACGCTCACCGAGGACGACTCCGACCGGCTCGTCGACGCGCTGCGGACCGGACGGCTGGACGCGGCGATCATCGCCTACGGCGCCGAACCACCGGACGGCCTGGGCACCCACGTCATCACCGAGGAGCGGATCGCCGCGGCCGTCGGCCGACGTGACGCCCTGGCGAGGCGCACGACGATCCCGCTCGGCTCCCTGCGCGAGCGGCCGCTGATCTGCCTGCCCCCGGGCGCCGGAATCCGGTCGGTCCTCGACGAGGCCTGCGCGGCGGCCGGCTTCACACCGCACGTCGCCTTCGAGGCCGGCAGCCCGCTGATGCTCGCGGATCTCGCGGCACGGGGGCTCGGCGCCGCGATCGTGCCCATGTCCGTCGCCGGGTCACGGGACGACCTGCATCCGCTCACCATCACCCGGCCCGCGCTGCGCGGGTCCCTCGCCTTCGCCTGGCGCGCGGAGGGCACGGTCAGCCCCGCGGCCCGCGCCATGATCGACCGCGCCCGCCGGATGCTCCGCCGGTGACGGCCGGGGGACGACCGGTTGCGGCCGCGGCCGCTCCCGCCACGGCGCCGGTACGGCCCAACTCCGTTGCCCGGCACGGGCGTTGCTGCCGGTCCGGGCGTCACGCCGGGGCGGGACCGGGGGCCTGAGCGAGTGCGTCGAGGTAGCGCACCTGTGTGTGCTGCAAGGCGTGGTGGAGGGCCCCGGTGACGACCGCCCGGTGGGTGAGCGGCGAGGCCGCGAGTCTCGGCACGTCGCCGGTGATGCCCTCGACCTGGCGGCGCAGGGGTTCGAGGAGCACGTCGCCCGCGGCGGCCACGGCGCCGCTGATGACGACGAGTTCGGGCGCGAGGATCATCGAGAGCGTCGCTACGGCCCGTGCCGTGGAGGCGAGGGCGTCGTCGAGGATCCGGGACGCCGCCGCGTCGCCGGCCCGTACGGCCCGGAAGACCGTCTCGGCGTCGACACGCGCCGGGTCGCCCTCGACGAGGTCGTAGAGGGCGGCCGCCGGTGCGGCACTCCCCGGCGAGGCCGGGGACGACCGGCGCCGGGCCAGCTCCGCGACCGCCTCCGCCCCGCGGCTGCGCGCGAGGAAGGCGATGCCGTCGGGCGTGCTGCCGGGCATGAGTTTGAGGAACGACAGGTCGCGGGCCCTGTTGTGGTGGCCGCGCAGCAGCGTCCCCCCGGTGAAGACGCCCACGCCGAGCCGCTCACCGGCCAGCAGGCACACCACGTCGTCGGTGCCGGTGGCGACGCCGCGCCAGCGCTCGGCCACGGCCGCGAGGTTGCAGTCGTTCTCGACGGCGACGTGCCAGCCGAAGTCCTTCTCGATCGCGGCCCGCAGGTCGAGGTCGAGGAAACCGGGAATGCCGGTGCGTACGCGTACGACGCCCGTCTCGCTGATGGTGCCGCTGGTCCCCACGCACACCGACAGCACGTGCCGCGGTTCGAAGCCCGCGTCGCGCACGGTCGTCGCGGCGAGCTCCCGTACGAGAGCGATCCGCTGCTCCGGGGCGACGTCCGGGTCCTCGAAGGTGATCTGCCTCTCGGCGACGGACTCGCCGCGCAGATCCGCGAGGACCGTGCGCGCGGTGTGCGCACCGATGTCGATGCCCAGCACATGGCCCGCGTCGGCGCGGAAGACGAAGACGCGCGAGGGGCGTCCGCGGCGCGGGGCGGTCGCCTCGTGACCGCCGGGCGCCTCGGCGACCCAGCCGAGCTCGATCAGATGCCGGGCCGCGGCGTGCACGGTGGGCCGTGACATGCCGGTGGCCGAGATGAGTTCGCTGGCGGACATCGCGTCGCCCGCGCGCAGGGCTCGCAGTACGCGAAGGGCGTTCAGCTGGCGGACGTAAGCGGTGTCCGCGACATCTCTTGACGTGCTCGGCATGGCATGCCAGCGTATCGCCCGCATTAAATAAACGAGTCTTATTTAAAGTGCCGCCCGGCGTCCGGAAGCGAACCGCGACCCCGGATGCCCCCGGCACTCCCCGCCACCACACCGGCGAACAAGAACCGTCCACCCCACGCACCAGTCGGAAGGGCGATGACGTGACTGCCGCACCGCCGCCGGAGCCTCCCCACGAGCCCCCGCTCCCTGTCTCCGACTCCCACTCGGAGTCTGCCTCTGCCACTGCCACACCCGAGCCGGCCCCGCAGTCCATGCGGCAGGTCCTGGCGGCGAGCCTGTCCGGGGCCGCCCTGGAGTGGTACGACTTCAACCTCTACGGCATATCCGCCGCCCTCGTGTTCAACAAGATCTTCTTCCCCGACGCCGACCCGGCCATCGGAACCCTCGCCGCGCTGGCCACCTTCGGAGCCGGCTTCGTCCTCCGGCCGCTCGGCGCCCTGCTGTTCGGGCACCTCGGCGACCGCGTGGGCCGCAAGAAGTCGCTGGTGGCGACCATGCTCATCATCGGCGGTGCGACGTTCCTGATCGGGCTGCTGCCCGACTACCGCCATATCGGCGTCTGGGCTCCCGTCCTGCTCGTCGTGCTGCGTCTGGGACAGGGCCTGGGGCTCGGCGGCGAGTGGGCCGGGGCGTCCCTGCTGACCGTGGAGCACGCGCCCCGCCACCGGCGGGGCTTCTGGGGGAG
Organism: Streptomyces winkii; assembly: GCF_032248595.1. Taxonomy (NCBI): domain Bacteria; kingdom Bacillati; phylum Actinomycetota; class Actinomycetes; order Kitasatosporales; family Streptomycetaceae; genus Streptomyces; species Streptomyces winkii. The sequence goes on from NZ_JASTTH010000005.1 coordinate 379,129, forward strand.
CCTGCCGCAGACCGGGGCCCCGATCGGATATCTGATCGCGGTGGGGGTCACCAGCTTGTTCGCCGCGCTTCCCGAGGAGGACTTCCTGGCCTGGGGCTGGCGCGTGCCGTTCCTGCTGAGCGCGGTGCTGATGGTCGTCGGGGTGCTCGTACGCCGCACGATCCGGGAGACACCCGACTTCCAGAAGGTCAAGAACTCGGGCACCCGGGAGCGCATGCCGCTGGTGGCCGCCCTGCGGAAGTACCCGCGGACGGTGGGGCTGGCGTTCGGCGCCCGCATCGGAGAGGCGTGCAGCTCGCAGATCTACCAGCCGTTCGTCATCGCCTACGCCACGACGACCCTGGGGTACGGCAAGAACGTCGCGCTGATCGGCGTCGTCCTCTACAACGTGCTCGGGCTGGGCCTGATGCCGGTGGCCGGAGCCGTCTCGGACCGGATCGGCCGCAAGCCGCTGTATGTGGCCGGGGCCGTCTTCGTCGCCGTCTCCGCGTTCCCCTACTTCTGGCTCGTCGACAGCCACTCCGCCCCGCTGGCCTGGACGGCGATGTGCCTCGCGGCGCTCGGCGGCGCCGTCGGCATGTCCAGCGTCCAAAGCTCGTATTTCACCGAGCTGTTCGGGCCGCGGGTGCGCTACTCCGCGCTGGGGATCGCCACACAGGCGTCCGCCCTCGTGGCCGGTTTCGTGCCCGCGGTGGCGACCTCGCTGATCGTGGTCTTCCACGCGAGCTGGCCGGCCGCGGTCCTGCTGATCGTCGTGGCCCTGGCGTCCCTCGTCTCGACTCTGCTGCTCGCCGAGACCAGCAAGGAGGACGTCGCCGAGCTCGAAGCGCGCCACGAACCCCCGTCCGCCGGCAGGAAGGCCACGAGTCCCGCGTGAACACCGACACCGGCACCCGCACCGGCACCGGCACCGGCACCGGACGGCACCCCAACGTCCTGGTGTTCTTCACCGACCAGCAGCGCTGGGACACGACGGGACTGCACGGCAATCCGCTCGGCCTGACCCCGGTGCTCGACCGCCTCGCGGAACAGGGGGTGAGCGTCGACCACTCGTACACCTGCCAGCCGGTGTGCGCTCCGTCCAGAGCAAGCCTTCAGACGGGCCGCTACCCCACCGCGACGGGCGTCTTCCGCAACGGAATCGCCCTGCCGCCCGACATCCCCACGCTGGCCCACCACTTCCGCGCGGCCGGGTACGACACCGGCTACATCGGCAAGTGGCATCTGGCCCCGGACGAGCACACCGGTGCCGTGCCGGAGCGGTACCGCGGCGGATACGACTACTGGCTGGCGGCGAACCTGCTGGAGTTCACCTCGGACGCGTACACGACGACGCTCTACGACAAGGACGGCCGCCCCCACCACTTCGACGGCTACCGCGCCGACGCCCTCGGCTCGGCCGCGGCCGGCTTCCTCCGCCAGCGGCGGGAGGAGCCGTTCTTCCTGTTCCTGTCGTTCCTGGAACCCCACCACCAGAACGCCCGCGACGACTATCCGGCCCCGCACGGCTACCGCGAGCGCTACGCCGACGCGTGGACGCCTCCCGACCTCCGGGCGCTCGGCGGCGGCAACTCCCAAGAGCACCTTGCCGGTTACTACGGGATGGTGCGCCGCCTCGACGAGGTGCTGGGCACGGTTCTCGACACCCTCGCCGCGCAGGGGGAGCTGGAGAACACGGTCGTGCTGTTCACGTCCGACCACGGCTGCCACTTCAAGACGCGCAACGACGAGTACAAGCGGAGCCTGCACGACGCGTCGGTGCGGGTGCCGACCGTGCTGAGCGGGCCGGGGCTGCGCGGCGGACGGCGCCTGGAGGAACTGGTCAGCCACGTCGACCTGGCTCCCACGCTCCTGGACGCCGCGGGTCTCGCCGTACCGGCCGAGATGCAGGGCCGTTCGCTGCTGCCGCTGCTGCGCGGCGAGGACACCGGCTGGCCGGACGAAGTGCTCATCCAGATCAGCGAGTCCGAAGTGGGGCGGGCCGTGCGTACGCACCGCTGGAAGTACGGCGTCGTCGCACCCGGCGCCGACGCCTGGCAGGTTCCGGCCGCCGACCACTACGTGGAGACGTATCTCTACGATCTGCGAGCCGACCCCGACGAACTGGTCAACCGCGTCGGCGATCCCGCGTGCGCCGCCGCCCGGCGGGCGCTCGGCGACCGGCTCACCGAACGCCTCGCCCAGGCCGGCGAGGCCAGTCCCTCCATCGCCCCTGCGGCGGAGGACGCGGAGAGCACGCGGACCGAGGAGGACAGCCCGGCCGGAGAGTGAGCCCGCGCCTCACGGCGCCCGCGTGGCGAGTTCGTGGAAGTACGCGCTCAGCGACCGCGGTTCCCGGCCGAGGACGGCGCGGAGCACGAGAGCGTTCCCGCCGGGGAATCCGTGTTCGTCGTAGTGGGCGAACATGCGGGTCAGTCCGTCCCGTTCCGGCCCCTGCGGCAGTCGCTCCGCCCATTGCCGCAAGGGCGTCTCGACCGCTTCGACCGGGCGGCCCAGTTCCTCGCTGATCATCTGGGCCATCCGTACGCGGTCGACCATGCCCGGAGCACACAGCTCGAACGTGCCGTGGCTGAGCCGGTCGCCGGTCAGGGCCAGCGCCGCCGCCTCCGCCACGTCCCGGTAGTCGACCCAGCAGACCTCGGCCGAGACCGAGTAGGGCATGGACAGCCGCCCCTCCTCCGCCACTTCGGGCCACAGGGCCGCCAGGTTCTGCATGAACATCGCCGGTTGCAGGACGGTGAAGTCCATTCCGGAGGTGTAGAGCGCTTCCTCGACCGGCTGCTTGGCCGCGTGGTTGACCATCGCCGAGATCGACGGATGGATGACGCCGGAGAAGACGAACTTCCGCACCCGCGCGGCCCGCGCGGCCTCGACGAGGGCCACGCCCATCTCCGCCTCGCGCGGAGCGAACGCGGGATTGACGTGGAAGACGGCGTCGGCACCCTCCACGGCGGCCCGCAGATTCGCAGGATCGCCGAGGTCCGCGACCACCGTTTCGGCCGCGCCGCGACGGCGTGCGAGAGCCGCGCGATCCTCGTCGCGCACCAGCGCGCGCACGGTCACCCCGCGCTTGACCAGTTCGGGCAGGACGGCACCTGCGTTGCTGCCCGTCGCCCCGATCATCAAGACCTTCATGCGCCCCTCGTCCTCCTCGCGCCGAGACCGCGCGTGCGCCGCGCGGTGCCCCGGGAACCGGCCATCGCGATCGTAGGAGAGGAACGGCGCGGGGACCCGTACCCCCGAGGGCGTCCGGACGCGCGGCCCGAGCGGCACGCGCGCCCGGCGCCCATGGAGGCGCCGGGCGCTGTGCCGATGCCGTCATCCGGTCGCTTCGTCCTCCGCCGTGGGCCCGTCCAGTGCCGCGTCCTCGCTGGTGCGGTGCGGCGCGCTGGTGCCGAGCCGGCCGTTCTGGAAGTCCTCAACGGCCTGGATGATCTCCGCCTTGGTGTTCATCACGAACGGGCCGTAGCGCGCGACCGGTTCGCGGATCGGCAGTCCGCCCAGCAGCAGGACCTCCCAGCCGGTGCGGCTGCCGTTGTAGTCCTGGCTCTCCGCCGCCTGCAGGGTCATGGCCTCGCCCGGGCCGAGGACCGCCAGCTGCCCCTCCGCGAGCGGACGCTGCTCCGTGCCGACGGTGCCGCGCCCCGCCAGCACGTACACCAGCGCGTTGAAGTCAGCGGGCCACGGCAGCGAGAGCCTGGCGCCGGGGCTGACGCTCGCGTGTACGTACGTGATGGGAGTACGGGTCACGCCTGGCCCACGGTGACCCGCAAGGTCGCCGGCGATGACGCGCAGCAGGCTGCCGCCGTCGTCGCTGGAGAGCAGCACCGTCTGCCCGGCGGTGATGTCCTGGTACTGGGCCGGCGTCCACTTCAGGGACTTGGGAAGGTTGACCCACAGCTGGATCCCGTGGAACAGGCCGCCCTTGGCGACGAAGTCCTGCGGGGGCAGCTCGGAGTGGAGCACGCCCGCGCCCGCGGTCATCCACTGGGTCGCGCCCTCGGTGATCAGGCCGCCGCCACCGGTGGAGTCGGTGTGCTCGAAGGCTCCGTCGAGCATGTACGTCACGGTCTCGAAGCCGCGGTGCGGATGCCAGGGCGCGCCCTTGGCCTCGCCCGGCCCGTACTCGACGGCGCCGAGGTGGTCCAGCAGCAGGAACGGATCGGCGGCGGCGAGGTCCGCCCCGGGGAACGGCCGGCGGACCTCGAAGCCTTCGCCTTCGAGCTGCCGGCGGGCGGTGACGGTCCTGGTGACCGCGCGCCAGCGAGTGCCTTCACGCGCGGGGGACGGGACGCGGGGCAGAGTGAGGGTGTCTGCGGTGACGGCCGGCATGGTGACCTCCTGGACGCCGGAGAACAGTGCACCGCCGTCAATGAAGTTCAGGATTCAATTATTCCGCGCGGGGCGGCGAGGAGACTCGGACCCGCCTGACGTACGTCCGTACCGGACGGAACCACATTGCCGGGTCACAGTGCGCGCGGGCATCCTGTGCCCATGCTGATCAGGGAAATGACCACGGAGGACTGGTCCGCCGTGTGGCCCTTCTTCCGGGAGATCGTCGCCGCGGGCGACACCTTCACCTTCCCGATCGATCTCACCGAGGAGCAGGGCCGCGGCCTGTGGGAGATGCGGGCGCCCAACCGTACGGTCGTCGCCGTCGACGACGCGGGAACGGTGCTGGGCTCCGCGAAGATGGGCAACAACCAGGGCGGCAACGGCTCGCATGTGGCCAACGCCAGCTACATGGTCGACCCCGCGCAGGCGGGGCGCGGCGTCGGCCGGGCGCTGTGCGAGTACAGCCTGGAGTGGGCGCGCGCGGAGGGCTTCCGCGCCATGCAGTTCAACGCCGTCGTGGAGACGAACGTGCACGCCGTGCGGCTCTACGAGGCGCTCGGCTTCGAGATCCTCGGCACGGTGCCCGGAGGTTTCCGGCACCCGGTGCACGGCTACGTCGGCCTGCACATCATGTATCTCGCGCTCTGAGCCGCCCTGTTCCCCGGCGGAAGCACAGGCCAACGCCCGTATCCCGTACGGGACTTGAGCGGCCCGACGCGGCTCCGGTGCCGCCCGGGGGCGGCCCCGGCCCGCTCAGCCGCGGGCCTGCGGGCTCGTCCAGCCGGCCGGCACATGGGCGATGCGGACGCGCTGCGGGTGGTCCCCGACGGAGACCGAGGCCGTCTTCTCCCCGGTGGCGAAGTCGATGGCCGTGACCCGGTCGCTTCCGCTCTCCGAGATGACGCAGGACCGGCCGTCGCCACTGACCGTCGCCCAGTACGGCTTCGAGGCGGCGACCAGCGGCCCTTCGCGCAGGGTGTCGCGGTCGACGACGGTGGCGTAGTCGTCCATGGTCCCGGCGATGCAGAGCTTGTCGCCGCGCGGGCTCATCGACATGCCGTGGTGGCGGGAGTCGTTGACCCAGGTCGTGCGGTCCTCGCTGGTGTCGGGGTTCTTGGGCAGGGTCTTGGCCCGGGTGATCTTGTCGGCGGCGACGTCGTATTCGAGGAAGCCGTTGAAGAAGGAGACCTGGAAGTAGAGCTTGGACTCGTCGGGGGTGAAGGCGACCGGACGTACGGCGTCGGAGAGGTCCTTGCGACCGAAGGCGTCGAGCCTCTCGCGCATGTCGATGACCTTGACCTGCTCGAAGGTGTCCGCGTCCACGACGGTGATCTTGCGGTCGCCCTTCGTCCAGTCCAGCCAGGGGTCGTCGGTCGCGGTCTGCACGTCCCCGATGGCCATGTTCCAGATGTGCTTGCCGCCGTCGGTGAAGACGTTCTCGTGGGGCTTGTCGCCGGTCTTGAACGAACCGGCCTCCTCGCCGGTGTCGATGTCGAGAACGTGGACGGTGTTGGAGGTCGAGGCGGAGACGGCCACGCGCTCGCCGTCCGGGGAGACGGCCATGTGGTCGGAGCGGTAACCCGACACGGGGAAGCGCCAGTTGAGCTCGCCGGTCGCCACGTCGATGGAGACGACGTCGGCGAAGCTCGGGCGGGAGACGACCATCGCCTTGCCGTCGGGGGTGGAGTACATGTCGTCGACGAACTGGTCGTGCCCCTCCCCCGGCCCGTTGCGGATGCCGAGGAAGTACAGGAGCTTGACGGGATCGGCGTAGATCTCGTTCAGGCGCTCCTGCTTGTCGGGGACCACGTTGATGCGCCCGAGCTTCTCGAAGCTGCCGCTGGGCTTGATGACGTCGGCGGTGCCGTCCCAGTTGTTGCCGACGAACATGACCTGCTGAAGGTCCGCGGCGTCCCGGGCCTGCCCTGACGGACCGGGCGGGACGGCTGCCGCGCCCGTGGTGGCGGCCATGGCCACGAGCGCCGAGGCGACGGCCACCGGCAGTCCCCGGCGACGGGCGGGTCCCGCGCGCCTCGCGTCCCGCTGGCGGGGCGTCCGCGTCCGGCTGTCCGCGCGCTTCTTCCTCGATACGGGCATGGCACTCCTTCGCATAGCGGCTCTGTGTCCGCAGGGCCGCGGGCGGACTGAGGCGAGCAGAGCTGAGCAGGGGCCAAGCCCCACCCGGAGGGAACGGCGGCACCCTCCGAGTGGGGCGGCGGCACGGGGAAACCGCCACAGTGTGAAGTCCGACGCAACAGCTGACCAGGCGCTTTCTTACGAGACACCCTGCCGTGCAATCTGAAAACGTCTGTCTTCACATTGGGAATACCGAAGGTAACGTCGGCCATGGGGTTCTTCAACCCCCCGGGCGGGAGAAGATGGCCCGCACCCGAGCAAGGGAGAACGGCGAGTGGAACAGCTCAGGCGGTCGACCGGCCGCTACGCGGGCAAGGCGGCCAGCGAGCGGCACGCGGAGCGGCGCCGGAGATTCCTCGACGCGGCGCTCCAGCTCTTCGGCGCCGGCCCCGGCTACGGATCGACCACGGTCGCGGCCCTCTGCGTGGCGGCCGGGCTGTCCACCCGCCAGTTCTACGAGGAGTTCCGCTCCCTCGAAGACGTGCTCGCGGCGCTCCACTTGCAGGTCAACGACTGGTCCGAGGGCGCCGTCGTCGAGGCTCTCGCCCGTACCGAGGGCCAGCCCGCCGCCGAGCGCTACAGCTCCGTCTTCCGCGCGTACGCGGCGAGCCTCGCCGAGGACCCGCGCCGCATGCGGATCACCTTCACCGAGATCGTCGGCGTCAGCCCCCGCATGGACGAGCAGCGGCTGGCCCGACGCGCGCGGTGGGTGGACCTGATACGCACCGAGGCGGCGGCCGCGGTCCAGCGGGGGGAGGCGGCCGATCGGGACTACAGCATCGCCGCGGCCGCCTTCATCGGCAGCGTGAACGGGCTTCTGCACGACTGGGGCGCGGGGTGGGTGGACGCCACTCTCGACGAGGTCGTGGACGAACTCGTCCGTCTGCTGCTGGCGTTGCTGCGACCGCTCGGCTAGTGGTGCCCCGGCCGCCGCCCGTTGCCTCGCCGCCGCGGCTCGCGGCACAGCCCACTCGGGTGGCAGACGCCCGGCGCGCGACCGCTTCCGTCCGGGAGCGGGAATGGGCACCGGGTGCCCGCTGTTCTCGAACCCCTCGCCGAACTCGTCCGGCGGCGCAACGAGCCCGCGGTCGCCCAGGTGCTGCGGTCCACCGCGGCAGCCGTACTCAGCTACCTCGCCGCCCTCCGGCTGAGCAACGCGCAGGATCCGCTGCTCGCCCCGCTGACCACGCTCCTCGTCGTCCAGGTCACGCTCTACGCCACGCTCACCAGAGGCATCCGGCGTGTGAACGCCGTCGTGGCGGGGGTGCTGGTCGCCGTCGGCTTCAGCAATCTGGTGGGGCTGAGCTGGTGGTCGCTGGGTGTGCTCATCCTCGCCGCACTGACCGTGGGCCACCTCGTACGGGTCCACGAATTCGTGCCGGAGGTCGCGATCAGCGCCATGCTCGTGCTGGGCGTGAGCGTGACCCGGGTCGCCGAGACGGCGCTGGACCGCGTGGTGGAGACCCTCATCGGCGCGGCGGTGGGCCTGCTGTTCAACGTGTTCTTCGTGCCGCCGGTGTGGACGCGGTCCGCGACCGAGTCCATCGAGGATCTGGCCGCCCGCCTGCGTCACCTCATCCGGCGGCTCGGCCAGGAGCTCGGCGGCCATACGCCGGTGGAGGACGCGGCGGCGCGCCTGGAGGAGGCCCGCCGTCTCGACCACGACATCGTGCAGGTGGACGCCTCTCTCGTGCAGGCCGAGGAGAGCCTCAAGCTCAACCCCCGGGTCAAGGAGGGCCTGCTCTCCCGGGTCGTACTGCGGACGGGTCTGGACACCCTGGAGATCTGCGTGGTGGTGCTCCGCGTCACCGCCCGTACGCTCACGGACCTCGCCAGGAGCCGGGTCGGCGAGCCGCTCTTCCCGCCGCACGAGGCGAGGGCGCTGGAGGACCTCTTCGCCCATCTGGCCGGAGCGGTCAGGGCGTTCACCGTCCTCGTCACCAGCGACGTGACCTCCGACGCCGACACGGCCGAGGCCCGGCTGATGGAGGAGCTCGCCGCGGCGCACGAGGCCCGCGACCGCATCGCGGACCTGCTGCTCGCCGGAGTGCAGAACCACCCCCGCCAGTGGCAGCTGCACGGGGCGCTGCTGGCCCAGGTCGACCGGATCCTCGACGAGCTGGACGTGGAGAAGCGGGCGACGCGGCTCGCGGACGAGCTCGACCGGTACACCCGCGAGACCTCCTCCGGCCATCAGTGGCTGGAGGACCTCACCCGGCGCGTACGCCTGCCGCTGCCCAGTTCGCCGCGGAGGCGCCGCGGCGCGGCGCGCTGAACCGGCTGAACCGGCGCGCAGAACCGGCGGGCTGAACTCGCCCTCTACCGTGCCGTGTTGGCCGCCGCCAGGGCGGGGATGATGCCTCCGGCGAGGACGACCTCGCGCTGGCGGGCGGAGAGGCGGTGGCTCACCGCGTACTCCTCGCCGCGGGTGACGTTCCGCAGCCGCAGCGCCGTCCCGTACGAGTCCGCGGCGGCGCCCGTGTCCGCGTCGGTACTCGCGGTCGTACCCGCGCCGAGGGCGTCGCGCAGGCCGTCGAGTCGCAGCACGTCGCCGGTGTCGACGCGTTCGAGGTCGTGGGGGTTCTCGAACTCCAGGGGCAGCACACCGAAGTTGACGAGGTTCTGCCAGTGGATACGGGCGAACGACTTGGCGACGACGGCCCGCAGCCCCAGGTGGCGCGGCGTGATCGCCGCGTGCTCACGGGACGAGCCCTGGCCGTAGTTGTCGCCGCCGACGACGAAGTGCCCGTTGTTCGTGTCCTGTCCGGCCGCCTCCGCCGCGCGCCGCGGATAGTCCGCGTCGATGCGCGTGAAGGTGAACTCGGCGAGCCGGGGGATGTTCGACCGGTACGGGAGGGCGCGGGCGCCCGCGGGGGAGATTTCGTCCGTGGAGACGTCGTCACCGGCCTTCAGCAGCACCGGGCCCTCCAACACGTCCGGCAGCGGGTCGAATTCGGGCAGCGCCGAGACGTTGGGGCCGCGCTCCAGCTCCACGGCGAGGGCCTCCTCCGCGGGAAGCGGCGCCTCCAGCATCTCCCTGTTCACGCTGGCCCGCTCCGGCAGGGTGATCCGCGGCGGTGCGGCGCCCGCGTCGGCCGCCCAGTCGCGGGGGTCGGTGATGACGCCGGTGAGCGCGGAGGCGGCGGCGGTCTCCGGGGAGCACAGCCACACCGAGTCCTCCTCCGTGCCGGAGCGTCCGGGGAAGTTGCGGGGGAACGTGCGCAGCGAGTTCCGTCCCACCGCCGGTGCCTGGCCCATGCCGATGCAGCCCAGGCAGCCGCTCTGGTGGAGCCGAGCCCCGGCGGCGATCAGGTCGAACGTGCCGCCCCCACGGGTGAGGTCCTGAAGGATCTCGCGCGACGTCGGATTGATGTCGAGGCTGACGCCGTCGGCCGTGCGCCGCCCCGAGACCATGGCCGCCGCGACGGCGAAGTCGCGCAGCCCGGGGTTGGCGGAGGAGCCGATCACGCACTGGTCCACGGGCCGGCCCGCCACCTTCCGTACGGGCACCACGTTGCCCGGCGACGAGGGGCGGGCGATGAGGGGTTCGAGCGAGGAGAGGTCGATCTCCTCGTCGAGGTCGTAGACCGCGCCGGGCTCCGCCGCGAGCGGGGTGAAGTCGCTCTCCCGCCCCTCGGCCCGCAGAAAGGTGCGTACGGCGTCGTCGGACGGGAAGACGCTCGCGGTGGCGCCCAGCTCCGCGCCCATGTTGGCGATCACATGGCGGTCCATGGCGGTCAGCGAGGCGAGCCCCGGTCCGTGGTATTCGAGGACGCGGTCGATCGCGCCCTTGACCCCGTGCCTGCGCAGCAGCTCCAGGATGACGTCCTTGGCGCTCACCCACGGCCGCAGTTCGCCCGTCAGGCGCACTCCCCAGATCTGCGGCATGCGCACGTACAGCGGCCGTCCCGCCATGGCCAGCGCCACTTCGAGGCCGCCGACGCCGATGGCGAGCATCCCGAGCGAACCCGCCGCGCACGTATGGGAGTCGGAGCCCGCGAGGGTCCTGCCGGGGATGCCGAAGCGCTGCATGTGCGTGGGGTGCGAGACGCCGTTGCCGGGCTTGGAGTACCACAGGCCGAAGCGCCGGGCGGCCGAGCGCAGGAAGGCGTGGTCCTCGGCGTTGCGCTCGTCGGCCTGGAGGATGTTGTGGTCCACGTACTGGACGCTGACCTCCGTACGGACCCGGTCCAGGCCGAGCGACTCCAGCTCCTGCATCACCAGCGTGCCGGTGGCGTCCTGCGTCAGGGTCTGGTCGATGCGCAGACCGATCTCCCGCCCGGGCTGGGCCTCGCCCTCCACGAGGTGGTCGTCGATGAGCCGCTGCGCCACGGTTCCCCGTGCGCCGCGCCCCGTGACCGTCGTGACCCGGCCGTGGTCCGCCCTGCCTTGGTCCGCCCTGCCGCCGTCCGCCCTGCCGTGGTCCGCCATGGCCCGCTCCCTCCTGCTGCGGTGCTGGTGCGCGCCTGCCGCGCACGGGGGTTCGCCGGGCAGGCCTCGGTGCTGGAGGCGCCGGGTACCCCGGCTGACGGGGTGTACGTCCCGCCTTCCGGAAAGGGGTGCCGGCCGGCGTCGGGCAGGTTCGGGCAGCCCCTAGCCGCGCCGGCCCGTGCCGCGGCGCAGCCGCGCCCGCACGGCCCGCTGGGTGACGGGGCCCAGCTCCTCCAGCACGGCGGCCAGTCCGGCCAGTTGCTCCAGCGCGTCCAGGGCGCGCTGTGCGCCCCGCTCGTCGACGCCCTCGTAGAGCTCCAGGCCGACGAAGCCCGCCGCCAGTGCGCGGGCGAGACCCGGGGCGTCCACGAACTCGGCGACCGGCGATCCCGCGAGCACCCGGGCCAGCACCTGCTCGATCTCGCCGATCCACAGGGCGAGTCCCGCGGCGGTGGCGGGCGCGAGCCGCGGCTGGGTCTGCGCGCCGGACAGGAGCTGCGCGAGGACGGCGACATGGCCGCCCGCGCGTTCCTCGGCGTGCAACTCCCGGCCGAGCGCGAGGAGTTCGGCCAGGCTGCCCACCCGGGCGAGACGCTCGCGGTAGCGCGCGACGCGCTGCTCGGCGCCGTACCGGCAGGCCGCGGCGAGGAGTTCGTCGACGCTGCCGAAGTGATAGAAGACCAGCGCCTGGTTGACCCCGGCCGCCGCGGCGACGGTACGGGCCGAGGTCTTGGCGTAACCCTGCTCGGTCACCGTCCGCAGAGCCCCGGCCAGCAGCTTCGTGCGCGTGTCGCCGCTCACGGCCTGGCCTCCTCGCGCACCGGGCGCAGCCCGGCGGGCACCCCGCGCCCGCTCACGTCCGTGAACTCGGCGGAGAAGAAGCCCTCGTAGCCGAAGAGCGGCCCGAACCTCCGGTTCTCGACGCTCACTTGGATGCGGAACCGCCGCGCGGCCTCGTCGTACGACTCCCGCACCACGGCGTCCCCACCGATCAGTTCGGGCACCCGGGCGTCCACCCGCCCCTCGCGGAAGCGGTGCTCCCCGGAGCGTATGACCAGGGCGCCGTCGCCGTCGGCCGCCAAGTGCAGGTCGGTGGCGAGGTGTTGGTGCGTCCCGAGGTAGTCGACGATGCAGCCGCGCTCCGGGCTCCAGACCATGGTGGCGTCGAAGCGGCGGGCGCGGCGCGGGAAGAGGAACGTCCGCACGAAGGTGACGGTCTCGCGTCCGTACGTGTCTTCGTACGGGAAGTTCTCGATGGTGAAGGGGACGTCCCGGCCCGTCCTCGGTACGAGGATGTTGCGGCTGCCGCCCAGCGCCAGAAACGGGCGGACGAAGCCGCGGCCGTGCCAGATCCGGGTCATCCGGCCGCGGCCGGTGCACGCCTCGCCGCCGGCGAGGCCGACGGAGAACCGTCGCCGGAGCTGCGGATGGAGCCGGTCGAAGTCGGGGCCGAGCGCCCGCTGGAAGATCGAGGTCATGGCTGCTCCAGGGTCCTGAGAAGAGCGGTGGTGGCGGCCGTGGCGTCCACGAACTCGCCGCCTTGGTACGTACGTTGAGGCGGACGGCGCAGACAGCGGCGTGCCGCGGGCGTGACGGACAGCGGCGGCGCGAGAAGGGCGGTGGCCGCCGCCGCGAGCGCGGCGGCGGCCACGGCGACGGCCTCGACCGTGCTCAGGGCCGGAGCCGGAGCGGAGGCCGGTGCGGCGAAGGCCATCGCAGCGCACACCACCGCGCCGAGCAGCGCGCCCGTGCGCAGGAACAGCTCCGCGAGCGCGTGCAGCAGGGCCCGCTCGGGGGAGATGCCCCGCTCGCACCACAGCCGCAGCCGGTCGAAGGACCAGGCCGTCGCCCAGCCCATCAGGGGACGGAAGACGAACCGGTCGGCGGCCCGGCCGAAGCGGCCCCAGCGCGGCCGGTAGTCGTAGCCGGTGAGAAAGCGCAGCCCGTCGCCGTCCGGGACGTACCGCCAGTAGCCGCTGCCGGCCGCGATGAGCGACAGCGGATGCGACGAGGAGAAGCGGAGCGCGGAGACCCGGCTGCCGTCGGGACGGTGCCTCTCACCGGCGGACACGCCTGTGCCGCCGATCGTCAGCAGCGGCAGGAGGCGCGTGGCGTACCGGAAGCGCTGCGGCTCCCCCGGCGCGCACGGCAGGTAGTCGATCTCGCCGAACCGCAGGTCCCAGCGCTGGTGCTGGTCGGGCTGCTGGCTGCGCTCCCACACCGTGCCGACGGCGGCACGGATGCGCGTCTCGACGTAGAGCCGCATGTGAACTCCCGGATTCCCGGCTGTGTTTGAGCGAGTGAGTGTTTGAGCGAGTGCTCAACACCGTTGACCATACCCGGCTTTTGAGCACTCGCTCAAGATGCGTGCCGCCCGCCTTCTTCCGGGCGGCGGGCCGCTGATATACAGGGCGACCGGCCGCGCGCCGGGCGTACGCACAACGGCGGTTCGGCGTACGGGAGTACGGCTGCTTCCGTACGGCGTCCGGCGTGGGGATCGGGACGCACACGAATGCGCGGCACTGACCGCGATGCACTGAACTGCGCACAGCGAACGAGAGGCGGGACACGGTGACAACGGCTGAGCGCGGGCGCGCGGCGGTGCCCTGGGGTCTCGTCGCCCTCACCCTGACCGGTGCGGTCTGCGCGGCCGCGGCGCTCGTGCTCGCCAGTCGGCACCTCCTCGCGGCCTGCGAGGGTGCCGCGGTGCCATGGAGCCACTTCGCCCTGGCCTACGCGGGGTTGGGCGCGGCGCTCGCCGCCCTGGCCCTCTACGTCGCCGCCCGCGTCCGCGGCTCGCGAGGCGCGGACGCCGCACCCGCGACCGGACGGGCCGGGCTGGTGACGGCGGTGTTCGCGGGCGTCGTCGTGCTGGCGGGCGCCACCGCCGTATGGTCCGATCACAACCAGGCGGCCATGGCCTACGCGCACACGCGGCAGAACGCCCTCATCGCCTGTACGACCGGCTGACGCCGCGCGCGGTCCGTACGCAGCCCAGAGCGGGCCTCGCTCGCAGTCGATCGGCCGCCCCAACTCCCGGCTGACGCACGGAAGTTCAGCTCAGCGTGCCCTGGGCGGCTCCAGCCCCTCCGGCAGTCCCTCCATCTCGCTCTGCACGACGTCGACGATGCCGGGCCCGGGCTGCGCCAGCGCCTCCTCCAGCGCGGGCAGCAACTCCGCGTCGGAGGTGACGCGGACGCCGTGGCCGCCCAGCAGCCGGGCGAACGCGGCGAAGTCGGGGTTGCCGAGGAACACGCCGGAGTAGCGCCCGCCGTGGGCGAAGCGCTGACGGTCGCGGGTGTTGCCGTACGAGAAGTTGTTGACGACGACGTTCACGACGGGGATGTTCTCGCGGACGCAGGTCTCGAAGTCCTGGGCGACCATCCAGAAGCTGCCGTCCCCGCTCAGTGCCACCACGCGCTCCCCCGGCCGGGCCGTGGCCATTCCCATGGCCGCGGGGAAGCCCCAGGCCATCGCACCGCCCGCGGAGCCGTAGTAGCTGCGCGGACGGTCGAAGGCGACGTGGCGCTGGACCCACGGCCCGAAGGTGTGGACGTCCTGGACGAGTACGACGCCCTCGTGCTCCGCGAGCCACCGCACGGCGCGGGTCAGCGCGGCGGAGGTCACGGTTCCGGCGGCGTCCGCACCGTCCGGCGCGACGTGTGCCGCGGCGGCGCCGGGCAGCGCCACCGCCTCCTCGTACTCCTTGCGCAGCGCCTGCCGCCGAGCCGCACGCCGCTCGCCCCGTGCGGAGTCGCCGCCCGTGCGCTCGGCGAGCGCCGCCGTGAGCGCGCGGGAGGCCGCGACCGCGTCGGAGACGAGGCCGACCCGCGGCGGATGGACGCGGCCGAGCTCGCCGGGGTCGATGTCGGCGTGCACGAGGGCGACTTCGGACGGCAGGAGCGTCCAGCGCTTGGTCGTGAACTCGGAGAAGCGGCACCCGAGAGCCACCACGACGTCCGCCTCGCGCACGATCCGGTCCGTCACGTCGTGCGCGCCGTAACCGAGGGCGCCGAGAAAGGCCGGATGGGCGTTGGGCACGGCGTTCTTGCGCAGCCAGGTGGTGACGAGCGGAGCGCCCGCGGCCTCGGCGAGCGACAGGTGCGCGCCGGCTCCGCCCGCGCCGCCTACGCCCTCGCCGCCTCCGCCGAGCCCGCCCCCGCTCGACGCGCCTCCGCTCGACGCGCCTCCGCCGACGACGATGACCGGCCGCTCGGCGGCGGCCAGCAGCTCCGCCGCCTCCGCGATCCCGTCGGGGTCGGGTGCCGGCGGGTGGATGCGCACGCGTGGACCGGGCCGCGCGGAGACCGGTGCCTGGAACACGTCGAGCGGAAGAGAGACCACGACCGGACCCGGCCGCCCGCCGACCGCCGTACGGACGGCGCGCTGGAGCAACTCCGGTACCCGCTCGGCCTCTTGGATCTCCACGGCCCACTTGCAGAAGGGGCGGAACGCGGAGACGACGTCCATCTCCTCGAAGGACCCGCGCTCGCGCAGGCCTCCGGGGACCTGCCCGATCAGTACGAGCACCGGAACCGACTCGTCGTGGGCGTTCTGCACGGCGATGGAGAGGTTGGCCGCTCCGGGGCCGCGCGAGGCGAGGCAGACACCGAGTCCCTCGCGCGAGCGGGAGAAGCCGTCGGCCATGAACCCGGCGACCTGTTCGTGCCGCGTGGAGAGATAGCGAACGGCGTCCTGCCGGGCCAGCGCGTCGATCAGGTCCATCACGGTCGTGCCGGGAAGCCCGAAGACGTGCGTGATCCCTTCGGCGGCGAGGCACTCGACGACGAGGTCCGCACCCAGGCGTCGCCGCTCGGGCGAAGGCCGGTCAGACAAAGACGTTCACCGCCTTGAGCTCCGTGTAGCTCAGCAGTTCCTCGACGCTCTCCTCACGGCCGACGCCGGAGGACTTCGTCCCGCCGAAGGGCACTCCCCAGAAGTGCCGTGAGGAGCCGTTGACCCACACGTAGCCGGCCTCGATCCGGTCGGCGAGCGAGAGCGCGGTGGACACGTCGCGGGTCCAGATGCTCGCGGTGAGGCCGTAGTCCACGCCGTTGGCGATCTCGACCGCCTCGTCGATGTCCGTGTAGGTGAGTACGGACATCACCGGGCCGAAGACCTCCTCCTGCGCGATGCGCATGCTGGGCCGTACGCCGGTGAAGACCGTCGGTTCGAGGTAGTGGCCGCGCTCGAACGTCTCGCCCCGCGGACGGTCTCCGCCGTGGAAGAGCGTGGCGCCCTCGCCGAGCGCGATGTCGATGTAGCGGCGCGACTTCTCGTACTGCGCACGCGAGGCCAGCGGTCCCATCTGCGTGGCGGGGTCGACGGGCGAGCCGATCCGGATCGCGGCGACGCGGTCGCGGACCAGCCGCAGCACCTCGTCGGCGACCGAGGCGTGCAGCAGCACCCGGGAGGTCGAGCCGCACGACTGGCCCTCGGACCAGGCGAAGTTCATGCCGCCGACGATGCCGGCCGCGGCCGCCTCCAGGTCCGCGTCGGGGCAGACGACGAGGGCGTTCTTCCCGCCGAGTTCGAGGCTGACCTCCTTGACTCCGGCATCGGCGGCGTCGCGCTGTACGAGGCGGCCGACCCGCTCGCTGCCGATGAAGCCGATGCGGCGCACCAGCGGGTGGCGTACGAGTGCGCGGCTCGCGGCGGGGCCGTCGCCGGTGACGACGGACAGCACGCCGGGCGGCAGGACCCCGGCGGCGATCTCGGTCAGCCGCAGCGCCGACAGCGGTGTGATCTCGGAGGGTTTCAGCACCACCGTGTTGCCCGCCATCAGCGGGGCCGCCACCTTGGCCGCGGCGAAGAGCGCGGGGTGATTGAACGGCACGATCCGCGCGACGACTCCGAACGGCGCGCGGCGCGTGAAGTGCAGGTTCTCGGGTGTGGCGGGGATCGTGGAGCCGCCCAGGTGCGAGGCGAAGTCCGCGAAGAGATCGAGGAGTTCGGCGCCCCAGCCCACGTCGGTGCGCATCGCGGTCACGGGGTTGCCCGAGTCGAGGGCGTCGAGGAGGGCCAGCTCGTCGGCGTGGGCGCGCACCGCTTCGGCGAGCGCCCGCAGGCGCCGTCCCCGCTCTCGTACGTCGAGGGAGGCCCAGGCCGTGCCCGCGTCGGCCGCGGCGCGTACCACCGCGTCGACGTCCGCGTCCGTCGCGTCGGGCGCGGCGGCGATCGGGGCCTCGGTGGCGGGGCACTCGACGTCGTAACTGCCGCCGCCGGCCGCGCGGGTGCGCCCGCCCACGGACAGCTGCCATTCGCGGTCGGCCACCGCCGCGACCGCCGTCGCCACCGACTCTTCCGAAGCCGACACGTGCGCCCCCTCTGCGGAAGGACCTTCTGGTCAGCAGAAACTAGCCGCGGCCACCGGAGCCGGTCAACGGGGCGGCTGGGGTTGACACCGGCGCACGGGGACGGTGATTCTCCTTATCGGAGAGTGATTCTGCAAAGCAGAGATCAGAGCGCAGGCGGCCGAGCGCCGCCGCGGTTGGAGCGTGAGACCGCCCATGACCGAACTGGCCACCCTCTTCGCGGACGTACGGCGGGGCATGATCCCGGCGCACATCTACAACGACGAGGAGATCTTCCGGCTCGAACGCGAGCGGCTCTTCAGCCGCGCCTGGGTCTTCGTGGGCCACGAGTCGGAGATCCCGCAGCCCGGCGACTACGTGGTGCGCCGCGTACTGGAGGACTCGTTCATCGTCTCGCGCGGCGAAGACGGCACCGTGCGGGCGCTGTTCAACATGTGCCTGCACCGCGGCATGCAGGTGTGCCGCGCCGAGATGGGCAACGCCTCGCACTTCCGGTGCCCCTACCACGGCTGGTCCTACCGCAACGACGGCCGCCTGGTGGGACTGCCCTTCCACCGCGACGCATACGGCGGCGAGGCGGGGTTCCGCCGGAAGGGGCAGACGCTGCTGCCCGCGCCGTCCCTCGGCACGTACAACGGCCTGATCTTCGTCAGCCTCGATCCCGAAGCGCCGCCGCTGCGGGAGTACTTGGGGGACTTCGCCTTCTATCTCGACTACTACACCCGGCAGTCGGAGAGCGGCATCGAACTGCGCGGGCCGCAGCGCTGGCGGATCAAGGCCAACTGGAAGATCGGCGCGGAGAACTTCGCCGGCGACATGTACCACACGCCGCACACCCACACGAGCGTCGTGGAGATCGGGCTGTTCCGGGAGCCGAAGGCCGAGAAGCGCAAGGACGGCTGCACGTACTGGGCGGGCAACGGAGGCGGCACGACGTACAAACTGCCGCCCGGGACGCTGGAGGAGAAGCTGGCCTACGTCGGCTACCCCGAGGCCATGGTCGAGCGGATGAAGCGGACCTGGTCGCCGGCGCAGCTCGAACTGATCGGCCGCGACGGCTTCCTGATCTCCGCGGCCTCGGTGTTCCCGAACATGAGCCTCGTGCACAACTGGCCGCGCGTCGAGGACTCCGAGGACGTGCTGCCGTTCATCTCGCTGCGGACCTGGCAGCCCGTCGGGCCGGACGAGACAGAGGTGCTGTCCTGGTTCGCCGTCGACGCCGAGGCGCCCGAGGAGTACAAGGCCCTGTCGTACAAGGCGTATCTGATGTGCTTCGGCAGCACCGGGATGTTCGAGCAGGACGACGTGGAGAACTGGGTCTCGCTGACCAGCACGGCCGGGGGCTCGATGGCCCGCCGGCTGCTGCTCAACAGCCGGATGGGGCTGCTGGAGGACGGCGGCAACGTCGTTCCGCCACTGGGCGAGGGGCAGTTCGCCGGTCCCGGTGAGGCGTACGTGGGGTACGGCGAGTACAACCAGCGCCATCTGCTGGCGCGTTGGGCGGACCATATGGAGACCCCGGGCGCTCCCGTGCGCCGGGTCCAGGTCAGCCGTCCCGGCGCCGGCGGCACACGAGCCGGCGCGGATACGCCCGAAGGCACTACGCCCGAAGGCACAGGCGGCACCAGGAACACCGGGGCGGTGAAGGCATGAGCACTCCGCGCGCCCAGACCGGAGGGACGGACGGGGCCCACGGCACGGACGGGCCGGACCCGGCGGACGGCAACGGCGGTCCGTACTCGGCGGATTCACCCCTGGGCGGGCACGCGCCCACGCTCCGGAGGACCGGACGGTCGCTGCCGTTCTCCGACGAGCGCCATCTCCAGGCGCACCACTGGCTCGTCGAGGAGGCGTACGTACTCGACGCGCAGCACTACGACGAGTGGCTGGGCCTGCTGACCGAGGACGTGCACTACATCATGCCCGTGCGCGTCACCACGGCGCGCGGCGCGGGCTACGACTCCTCGCCCGGCATGGCCCACTTCGACGAGAACAAGTACTCGCTGTCACGCCGGGTGGCCAGGTTCGCCACCGAACACGCCTGGACCGAGGACCCTCCCTCGCGGCTGCGGCACTACGTGACGAACGTGCGCACCTTCGCCACCGCCGATCCCCGCCATCTCGTCGTCGATTCGGCCCTGTTGCTCTACCGCAGCCGCGGAGACGTACGAGAGCCCGCGCTCGTCTCCGCCGGACGCGAGGACCTGCTGCGCCGCGCGCCCGACGGCGAGGGATGGCTGCTGGCCCGTCGTACGGTCCTGGCCGACGACTCGGTGCTGCGCACCCAGAACCTGGCGGTCTTCCTGTGACGCCGCGGCCGGGAGAGCGGGGCGAGGCGATCGTGCTCGGCAACGAGTTCGCCGAGGTGCGCGTCTGCCGGATCGAGACCCGCAACGGTTCGCGGCTGCTGATCGAGTCGCCCAAGTCGGGCCGGTGGGTGACGCTGTGCCCGCTCGAGGCCGAGGCCCTGACCTGGCAGAACCCGCAGACGTTCTCGCGGATGCTCGGCAACCCCTTCGGCCCGCTCTTCGAGGACGACGCGGACGGCGAACATCCGGGGGCGGAGTCATGACGGGCACCCGCTGGCTGGAGGGCAAGCGGGCCCTCGTCGTCGGCGCGGGCTCGGGAATCGGCCGGGCCGTGGTCGACGCCTTCCGCGCGGAGGGCGCGCGGGTGGCCGTGCTCGAACGCGACGCCGGCAAGTGCGAGTTGCTCGCCGCCGCCGTGCCCGAAGTGCCGGTCGTGGCCGGTGACGCAGCGACGCGCACGGCGA
Source organism: Streptomyces winkii (assembly GCF_032248595.1). NCBI lineage: Bacteria > Bacillati > Actinomycetota > Actinomycetes > Kitasatosporales > Streptomycetaceae > Streptomyces > Streptomyces winkii. The sequence goes on from NZ_JASTTH010000005.1 coordinate 399,118, forward strand.
ACGAGGAGGCCGTAGAGGCCGCCGTCTCCGCGTTCGGCGGGCTGGACGTCCTGGTCAACTGCGTGGGTGTCTTCGACTTCTACCGGGGGCTCGCGGACCTGGACGCCGAACGGATCGACGAGGCGTTCGCCGAGATCTTCGCCGTCAACGTCAAGTCGCACCTCCACTCGGTGAAGGCGGCGCTCCCCGCGCTGCGCGAGAGCGGCGGACCGGCGGCCGTCGTCCTGACCGAGTCCGCGTCCTCGTACCGTCCGGGGCGGGGCGGCGTGCTGTACGTGTCGTCGAAGTTCGCCGTGCGGGGGCTGGTCACCGCGCTCGCGCACGAACTCGCCCCGGACGTACGGGTCAACGGCGTCGCACCGGGCGGCACCGTCGGCACCGATCTGCGCGGGCCGGACAGCCTCGGGCTCGGCGAACGGAGCCTGGGGGCGGCCCCGGACCGGGCGGCGGAGATCGCGAACCGTGTCCCGCTGCGGGTGGCCCTGTCGGGCGAAGACCACGCGTGGGGCTATGTGTTCCTGGCCTCCGACCGCTCGCGCGGCGTCACCGGCTCGGTCGTGCACAGCGACGGCGGAGCGGGGGTCTCGGCATGAGCGGAACACCGGCGGACGCGCAACCCTCGGGGGCCCCGGGCCCGGAGCCCCCGCGGCCGGACCCGGGGCCGGAGCCGGAGCCGGAGCCGCCACCGAGCCGCGAACTCTCCCCGCTGCGTACGGCGATCGCCGAGGCGTGCCGCGTGCTGGCGGCGCGGGGCCTGGCCGACGGCATCCTCGGTCACGTCAGCCTCCGCGTCGACGCGCGCCGGCTGCTCGTGCGCTGCCGCGGCCCGGAGGAACGGGGCCTCGCGTACACGACCGGGGCCGACGTCCGCCTCGTCGACCTCGACGGCGGGCCCGGCACGCCGCACGAACTCGACGGCGGTTACGCCCCGCCGAACGAACTCCCGCTGCACACCGAGGTGTTGCGCACCCGTTCGGACGTCTCCGCCGTCGCGCACGCCCATCCGCCCGACGTCGTCGCCGCCGACCTCGCGGGCATCGCGATCCGCCCGGTCGTCGGCGCCTTCGACATCCCGGGCACCCGTCTCGCGGCCGGCGGGATTCCCGTCTATCCGCGGGGCGTGCTCGTACGGGACCGGCGGCTGGCCGCCGAGATGGTCGCGGCCATGGGCGACCGCCCCGTCGTACTGCTGCGCGCACACGGCCTGACCAGTGCCGCCGGGAGCGTGGAGCAGTCCGTTCTCCAGGCCCTGAGCGTCGACCGCATCGCACGGCTCTCGCTCCGCGTCGTCGGCGCGGGCGGCGAGCTGAGCGACCTCGCGGAGCGCGACATGGCCGAACTGCCGGACCTCGGCGGGGCGTTCAACACGGCCACGGCGTGGCGGCACGAACTGGCACGACTACGGGAACCGACGATTCCGCTTAACCGGGTGCACGGGTCTTGACAGGGCACGATCAGAGTGAAGAAAGTGCTTCTGCAATGCAGAAACAATCTGCGACATAGCCCGGCTCGCGTCCCGTCCCCCTGCGGGCACCACGCCGGCGGCCCAGCGACGAGGCCGGAGGAAGTGGCATGTCCATCCACGTCATCGGAGTCGTGACGCTCGCGCTCGTCTTCATCGTCGGCACACTGCGACCGGTCAACATCGGCGCGCTGGCGCTCGTCGGCACGTTCCTCATCGGCACGCTCGCCGCACACGAGAGCCTGGAGAAGATCCTCTCCGGCTTCCCGCCCGACCTGTTCGTGCTGCTCGTCGGCGTGACCTATCTGTTCGGGCTGGCGGCGGCGAACGGCACGATCGAGTGGCTCATCGACCGGGCCGTACGGCTGCTCGGCGACCGTCCGTTGCTCGTGCCCTGGCTGATCTTCGTCTTCTCGGCCGTTCCGACCACGGCCGGCGCCCTGGGCCCGGCGGGCGTTGCCATGCTCGCGCCGCTGTGTCTGCGGCTCGGATCGCGCTACGGCATCGACCGGCGGATGTCGGCACTGATGGTGATGCACGGCTCGTGCCTGGGGAACTTCTCGCCGCTCAACGGCCTGACCATCATCGTCCGCAAGGCGGCCGAGGCGAACGGGCTCAAGATCTCCGGCGGAGAGCTGTTCTTCGGCAACGCGGCCTACAACATCGGTCTCGCCGTCGTCATCTACCTCTTCTTCGGTGGCCGCACCTTGTGGAGGGAGCACCGTGCGGGTGCGCTCGCGACCGCCACGGCTTCCACCACGACCACGGCGGCCACGACCGCGGTGCCCGCCGCCGCGGGTGCGAGTGCGGGCGGCACGGGCACGGCCTCCCCCGTCGAGGACACGGTCCCGGACCACACCGTTGCGGGCGCGGGCACGAGTACGGGCGCGGGCGGCGCCGGGGGCGGTCCGGCGTCGGCCCTGCGCGTCGACCAGGTGATCACGCTCGCCGCCATCGTCGGCGTGGCCGTCGGTGCGCTGGTCTTCGACCTCGAGATCGGCTTCCTCGCCCTCGTCGCCGCCGCGTTGCTGCACGTGGTCTTCCCCGGCCGCTTCGAGCAGGCCGACAAGCGCATCGTGTGGTCCGTCGTGCTGCTGATCTGCGGTGTCGTCACCCTCGTCGAGGCCCTTCAGCGGTACGGCACCGTGGAGGTGATCGGCAAGGGCATCGCCGACCTGGGCGCACCGCTGCTGACCGCGTTCCTGCTCTGCCTGGTCGCCGCGATCACCTCCGCGTTCGCCTCCAGCGCCGGACTGCTCGGCGTGCTCATACCGCTCGCCGTGCCGTTCCTCGTCCAGGGCGACATCGGCGTCACCGCCGTCATCACCGCGCTGGCGATCTCCGCGACCGTCGTGGACTCCACGCCCTTCTCGTCCGTCGGCGCGCTGACGCTCGCCAACGCACCGGAGACCGAACGCCCCGCGCTCTTCCGGGTGATGGTCGTGTGGGGCCTCGCCATGGCGGTCACCGCGCCCCTCCTCACCTGGCTCTTCTTCACCCTGCCGAGCGCACATTGAGCAGCGGCGCACCGACCGGCGGCACGGGGCCCGGACGTGCCGCCGACCCGCCCGTAAGGACACCTGCATGAGCAACGACGTCCGCGAACTCGTCGCCGCCTCCTCGCACGTGCTGGCGGCGGCCGGCCACGACGACCTCATCTGGGGCCACTCCTCGGCGCGCGACCCCGACGGCAGGGGGGTGTGGATCAAGTCCGCGGAGTGGGGTCTGGACGAGGTCACCGCGGCGCGCGTCCAACTCGTGGCGCCGGACGGGACTGTGCTCAGCGGCGACGGCGTCGCGCACAGCGAATACCCCATCCACACCGAGATCATGGCGGCGCGGCCGGACGTCGGCGGCGTCGTGCACACGCATCCGCCGCACGCCGTCGCGCTCGCCGCGGCCGGGCTGCCGCTGCGGCCGGTCAGCCACGCCGCGAACTACTTCGTACCGCCGGACGTGCCGGCGTTCACCGACACCGCCGACCTGATCCTCACCCGGGACCTCGGCCGCTCGGTGGCACGCACGCTCGGCGAAGCGCGCGCGGTCTTCCTGGTCAACCACGGCATCGTGACCGTGGGCGCGACGCTCCAGCAGGCGACCGTCGCGGCCGTACTGCTCGAACGGGCCTGCGCACAGCAGCTGTTGACGGCCGCGGCCGGCGGCGAGCCGTCGTGGTCACGGCCGGAGGAGTCGCTGTCCAAGCGCGAGCACATCTACCACGACCGGGCGGTCTCCGCCGTCTGGGACCACCTCGTGCGGCGCCTGCCGGACCCGCACCCGCACACCCCCACGGACACGCACTGAGAGCGAGGAAGAGGAGTGGGCGAACCAGGGGGGAGGAGCCCACCAGGGGGCACGGCGGACAGGCGTGCCGGGCGGGGCCCGGCGCCCGCGAGTGCACGATCACGCCCTGCGCGGCACCTGACCACCGTCGATTAGGGTTTCTGCCATGAAGAAATCTCCGGCTCCGGGACCGGGAGCCGCCTCCGGCTCCAGGCCGCAGTACCCCATCGAGTCGGTCGACAACGCCATGCAGATCCTGCTGCTCCTGGGCGAGCGCAGCGAGCTGCGGCTCACGGAGGTGGCCAAGTACCTCGGCGTAGCCTCGTCGACGGCGCACCGGCTCCTCGCGATGCTGCAATACCGGGGATTCATCCGGCAGGACGCCCGCTCGAAGGCCTATGTGCCGGGCACGGCGCTGACCGGGGTCGCCTTCTCGATCCTCCAACGGTTCGACGTACGGCAGCAGTTGAGGCCGTTCCTGGAAGAGCTCAACCACGAGACCGGCGAGACCGTCCATCTCAGCGTCCTCGACGGGGCGACGGTGCGTTTCATCGATGCCATCGAGAGCCCGCGGGCCGTGCGCGTCGCCTCGCGCCTGGGCCGCTCGATGCCGGCGCACTGCACGTCCTCGGGCAAGGCCATGCTCTCGGCTCTCTCGACGGAGCAGCTCCACCATCTCTATCCCGACGAGGAGCTCACGGGCCTGACCGAACACTCCGTGCGCAGCCGCAGCGAGCTGGAGAAGGAGATCGCGGTCATCCGGCGGCGCGGTTACGCGGCGAGCTCCGAGGAGAGCGAGGAGGGCGTCTCGTCCGTCGCCGTGGCGTTCGGCGGCGAACTCCCGTCCCTGCGCCTCGCGTTCAACACCGCCGTACCGGTGGGGCGGATCAGCCGCAGCGACGTCAAGCGCATCGGCGAACTGCTCCGCGAGACGGTGGACCGGGCGTCGCAGATCATGCCGTGAGCGGGTGAGCCCGTGCCGTCGGGACCCGCGGCCGTCCGCGGCCCCGGCCCGGCGCCGTCACAGGTCCCGGGCCTTCCGCGGGTCGAAGTCGTCCACGGAGAGCGGATCTCCGGGCAGCGAGGTGTTCCCCGGGCGGGCGCGCAGCCCGTCGAGCATGAGTCCCATCGCCCGCTCCGAGGCGACTCCGGCCGGGTGCCCGGGCGGCGCGGACGTACGGCGCAGCAGCAGCGAGAGCAGGGCGGCCACGTCGCCGGTGCCGATGTCGGCGCGGAGCGTTCCCTCATCCTGAGCGGCCCGTACCACCTGGTCGAGCGTGCCGAGCAGCTCGTTGCGGAACCGGCCGGTCTCGGGGTCGTCCCGGATGGTGGTGCGGGCCAGCTCCGAGTGGACGGCGAGCTGGACGCTCAGCTGCAACTCGCGTGAGCTGCGCAGCATCCGTACGAGCGCCTCCCAAGCGCTCGCCTCCTCGGCGACCGCCGCGCGGGACTCCTCCAGCACCCGGCAGAAGGTGTCCTGCGCGACCGCGCGGATCAGCGTCTCCCTGTCGGGGAACCGGCGGTAGAGCGTGGCGACGCCGACCGCGGCCCGGCGGGCGATGTCCTCCATCGGCACGTCGGGCCCGCGCAGAGCGAATATCTCCTCGGCCGCGGCGAGGATCTTCCGCCGGTTGCGCAGCGCGTCGGCCCGCAGTGGTGTGCCCGTGCCCGCCGCCGGGCCGGAGCCGGAGCCCGCTTCCATGTCCCCACCTCTCAAAGGAAGTTGGCTGATTCTTTCACTTCCAGATGTGGACGAAAATCATCCACTTAACTACCGTGAAAGAGCGCGCCGCTGAAGGTCCGCCACGGAAATCCATGTCCCGGATTGGGGTCCCATGACGAGCGATCAGTCCACGGTGACAATGCCCTTACAGCGCACATGTCCCTTCTCCCCGCCCCCGGAGTACGAGCGGATGCGCGAGAACGCGCCGGTCTCCCGCGTCGCCCTGCCCGGCGGCGGCTCCGCCTGGGCGCTCACCCGGCACGAGGACGTGCGGGCGATGCTCGCCGACCCGCGGTTCAGTTCGGACCGGACGCGTCCCGGCTTCCCCGTACTCGCCGAGGGCCAGCAGCAGCTCACTGCGAGGTTCAAGCTGTCGCTGATCTCGATGGATCCGCCGGAGCACGGGCCCGCCCGCCGGGCGGTGCTCGGAGAGTTCACCGTCAAGCGGATGGCGGCGCTGCGGCCCCGGATCCAGCAGATCGTGGACGAGCACCTGGACGCGATGCTCGCCGGGCCCCGCCCTGCCGATCTGGTGCGTGCGCTCTCGCTGCCCGTCCCCTCCCTCGTCATCTGCGAGCTGCTGGGGGTGCCGTATGCCGACCACGAGTTCTTCCAGTCCCGTTCGGGGCGGATGCTGCGACGTACGGAGCCGGTCGCGGCGCGCGAGCAGGCGCGCGACGAACTCCGGGCGTACCTCGACGAGTTGATCACCTCGAAGGAGCAGAACCCCACCGACGACCTGCTCGGCAGGCAGGTGCTCAAGCAGCGGGAGACGGGCAGAGGCGGCCACGCGGAGCTCGTGAGCCTCGCGGTGCTGCTGCTCATCGCGGGTCACGAGACCACGGCGAACATGATCTCGCTCGGCACCGTCGCGCTCCTTGAACACCCGGACGAGAGGGCCCGGTTGAGTGAGGACCCGGACGCGATGCCGGGCGCCGTCGAGGAGTTGCTGCGCTACTTCAGCATCGTGGACGCCGCCACGTCCCGGGTGGCGACGGAGGACGTCGAGATCGGCGGGGTGCTCATCCGCGCGGGCGAAGGGGTGCTCGGGCTCGGCAACTCGGCCAACCACGACCCCGGCGTATTCGACCGCCCGGACGAACTCGACCTCACGCGCGGCGACAGGCACCACGTGGCCTTCGGGTTCGGCGCACATCAGTGCCTCGGCCAGAACCTGGCCCGCATGGAGCTCCAGATGGTCTTCGAGACCCTCTTCCGGCGCGTTCCGGGACTCCGGCTCGCCGCGCCCGTCGACGAGTTGCCCTTCAAGCACGACAGCAACGTCTACGGGCTCTACGAACTGCCGGTCACCTGGTAGCGGCCTCGGCGCCACCCGCAAAGAGGACGCCACCGCAAAGAGGAAGGGAGGACTGATGCGCATCGTCGCGGACACGACGCGCTGCGTCGGCGCCGGCCAGTGCGTGCTCAGCGAACCGGCGGTCTTCGACCAGGACGAGGAGGAGGGCACGGTCGTCGTCCTGACCGAGCGGCCCGGGGAAGGCGAACGGGCCGGTGTGCGGGAGGCGGTCGAGACCTGCCCGAGCGGGGCGCTCTCGCTCAGCGAGGACTGAGGGGGCCCGAGGGCCGCACGTGACCAGGTCGCGCATGTCTCAGTCGACGTGATGGAGTGACCTCGGCGTGCAGTTGCCTCACCTGACCCGGAGACCAAGGCAGGAGACCGAAGGGGTACCCGATGAGCGACATGGCTGATGAGGAGATCGTCCGTACCGTACGCGGGTTCGCGGCGATGCAAGCCGAGCGCGAGAAGCTGGCCGAGCGGGTGGCGGCACTTCGTACCGCGGTGTCCCCAGAGGACGTGGCCGAGCGCGATCGATTCGGCGAAGCCATGGCGAAGATGGACGCGAAGCTCCTTCTGGAGTCCGTTGAGGTGCTGGACCGCATGGGAATGACAGTCGCCGCGCAGGCTTGCTCCTACATGGCCGAGAAAGAGGGTCTCGCCACGGCAGCCTGTCCGACGACTCGAGCCACGGACCCGTCGGACAAGCCCTAGAACTCCGGTCGATCGCGATCCGCCGCGGGGTGTCCGCCGCGGAGGGGTGTGCCGTCCTGCCGATGACCTTCAGCTTCCAGGGCACTTCCGGTGGGCCGTGCGAGGTCAGCACCCGCACAGCCCACCGGGCGGACGGCCTGACCGTGTCCGGCTGACTCTCACACCGCCGACGGGCGGGTGCACCGGGTCAGCCCGACTGGCCGCTGTCCTTCTGCGAGCCCCAGCCGTGCCACCGGTCGATCTCGATCCACGCGCTGACCCGGCCGCGGTCCCGCTGCGGGTACGGCTGGCCGACGTAGTGGCGGGCGAGGCGGTCGATGTCGGACAGGTCCTCGTCGTCACGGAGTTCGACGACGCGTCCGATGAGGCTGATGTGGGTGTACCAGCTGCCCTCGTCGAGCACGGTGAGCGTGACGCGGGGATCGCCGCGCATGTGCTCCAGCCGCTTGCGGCCCTCGTCCATGTTGACCAGTACGCGGCCCTGCTCCCACAGGTACCAGGTGGCCGTGGACACGGGCTGGCCGTCGGGCCGCAGCGTCGTGACGACGGCCGGGTTGGCCTTCTCCAGCATCGCCACTGCGGCGTCGGGAAGCGGTGGTTTCGACATCGGGCGCGCTCCTCGGGTAAGCGATGTGCTCTGTGCTCTGTGCGCTCTTGCTGCGTGCGGTGTGCTGCGTGCTGAGTTTCTCGTGCGCGTACCCGGCGGCGACCGTCTCAGGCCCCGTGGGCGGCGACTGAGCGGCGACGTCACAGCAGAAAGACCGCGGTGGCGAGGACGAACGTGTACCACCACTCGACGAACCGCTGCGTCCGGTGGTCCTGCGCGGGCGTGCGCAGCAGCAGCACGCGTGCGGCCAGCAGCACGCTCAGCCCGGCGAGCACGACGTCGACGGCGACCGTCCACCAGTGGAACCCGGCGGGCGCCACCATCACGAAGTGCGTGACGGGCAGCAGCACCACGAAGCTGACGCAGCAGTAGATCCGGCAGGGCAGATCGCCGAGGGCGATCGGCATCGTGCGGCGGTCCAGGGTGCGGTCGCCCTCCACGTCCCGCAGATCCTGCACCCCGATGATCATGAACGTCATGGCGGCCATCGTGAGAATCCAGTGCCACACGGCCGGCTCGATCGGCATGACCATCTGCCAGGCGGCCGCCAGCTGGGAGACGACCCCGAGCGCGATCAGCAGGTTCTTCGCCAGCCAGTGGCGGTGGCCACCCCACGCGTAGTGCAGCATGAAGAGCAACTGCCACAGCAGGGCCCACTCGACGACGCCGAGGACGAGCCCCAGCGCGGGGAAGAGAACATGGACCGCCGCCAGCCGCCGCTTCGCCCCCCGCATCGAGCTGTCGCCGGTGACCAGGGGCCGGAAGGGCTTGTTGAGGCGGTCCTCCTCGACGCCGGTGATCTGGTTGATCAGGCTCGATCCGTAGATGAAGAGCCAGAAGTACGGCAGTGCCCCGGCGACGGTGAGCGCGGCCTCGTACGGCCCGAGTCCGGCGCGGTCCAGGGCGGCGACGACGAAGCACGAGGCGGGTACGACGGTCGACCACAGGTCGTTGCTGTTGAAGCGGTAGCTGACGAAGACCTCGCGCCATAAAGGGCGGAGCAGCCGCCGGGCGACACCGGCGGCACCGGGTTCCGGCGTCGGCTTCGCGGGTCCGTCCGTGTCCGTGGTCGTGGTGGTCATCGGCCGTCCCCCCGGCTGGCGCACCGATCGGCCAGTGACGCGAGACGGCGCCGGTGCGGGCTCGGGGGCAGTACGGCGAGCGCCGAGCGGCAGCGCTCCAGATAGGTGTCGGCCGTGTGCTGGGCGGCCTTCAGGGCGCCGGTGGAGTCGAGGAGCCGGTGCAGGCGTTCGTGCCGCGACTCCTCGTCCGCGGCCCCGCCGTCGAGGAGTTCGGCGAGGAGTGCGCGGTCGGCGTCGCTGCCGTCGCGCCGGGCGAGCACGAGGGGCAGGACGGGACGCCTGTTGCGCAGGTCGCTGGTGCGAGGCTTGCCCGCGATGCGCGTAGGCGCGCTTTCCGTGGGCGTGGCCTGTGCCCGGGGCGGCCGGGCGTACGGCAGCAGGTCGTCCTGGATCTGGAAGGCGATGCCCAGCGCCTCCCCGAACTCGGTGAGCGCGGCGGTCTGTTCGGCGCTGCCGCCCGCCAGTACGGCGCCCGTGCGGCAGGCCGCACGCAGCAGCGCCGCGGTCTTCAGCCGCGCCACTTCCAGATAGGTCTCGGTGTCGTCCGGGGACGTGCCGCTGAGGTCCAGCTCCAGCGTCGCCCCGCGGGTGATGTCCAGCCCGGCCCCGGCGATGACGGCGGTCGCCTCCGTGATGCGCCGGTCGGAGACGCCGCGCAGACGGCACTCCCCGAGCGTCTCGAAGACGGCGAAGAAGAGGGCGTCGGCACCGACGACGGCGCGGTCGACGCCGTACCGGCAGTGGGTCGCGGCCCGCCCGCGGCGCAACTCGTCCCCGTCGATGATGTCGTCGTGTATGAGGCTGCCTGCGTGCATGAGCTCGAACCCCGTTGCCACGGGCGCGACTTGCTCGGGGCTGCCGCCGACGGCCGCCGCGGACTCCAGCAGCAGCACCGGGCGGAGCAGCTTGCCCGGAGGCAGCAGCGCCCAGCGGTGCTGTTCGGCCAGTGGGTCGCCGTACCGAAAGTCCAGCCAGTCTTCGAGGCCTTCCCGCGCGGCGTCGTGGGTGCCGGTCCCGGTGGGGGCTTGTGTGGGGGCTTGTGAGGGGGTTTGCGTGCGGGTCTCTGCTCGGGTCTCGGGGCCGGTCGCCGTACCGGCGCCGTTCCCGTTCCCATTCCCGGTCCCGTTTCCGTTGAGGCGGTGCCGGCCGTTCAGCCCCGCCGGGGCCGGGGCTGAGGCCGGCGGTGGTCCGGACGGTGCTGCTATGTCCGGGTACTCCTGTCCGTCGAGCATGGTCGTCGCGCCTTCCGTGAAGAACCTGGGGTGTGGTGCTTCTGGCAGCTGCTACGTGCGGACGTGCAGTGGTCCGTACGGGGACCCAGGTGCGCGACGGCCTCCTGCTCCCCCTCCCCGTACGGCCCGGTCCGGCTGGGGCGGCCCCCACCGGGGGCGCCCCCGGGCCGGACACCGGAAGGGAGGGGCGGCGGCACGGTCCTTCTCCCCTTGCCGGTGCCGCCCCCTCCCGCGTCGTATCACCCGGCGGGCCTCCCCAGCCGTACGGGCAGCGTCGTGACGCTGTTGGAGAACATCGACGGCACCGGATCGAGGGTGCCCGGCACTGCGGCCAGGATCATGTCCGGGTAGCGCGCGAAGAGTTCGCGAAGCGCGATCGTCCCCTCCAGCCGCGCGAGGGGCGCACCGAGACACGCGTGCACGCCGTGCCCGAACGCCAGGTGGCGCGCCTGCTCACGGCTGATGTCGAAGGTGTCCGCGTCGGGGCCGTGCTGCTGCGGGTCCCTGCCGACGGCGCTGTACGGAGCCATGATCGGATCGCCCGCCGGGATGGTGACGCCCGCGACCTCGATGTCCTCCGTCGGGTAGCGGAAGGGGAAGTTGCCGATGGGTGCCTCCCAGCGCAGCGTCTCCTCGACGACCGCGGGCCACATGTCCTCCTCGCCCTTGGTGAGGGCGAGTTGGTCGGGATGGGTCAGCAGGGCGCGCACCGCGTTGACGATGAGACTGAGCGTCGTCTCGTGCCCGGCGGAGAGCATCACCAGGAGCGTGCCGACGAGTTCCTCCTGCGTCAGCGCGTCCGGCTCGGCCTCGCGCGCGGAGATCAGGGCGCTGGTGAGGTCGTCCCCCCGTTCCCTGCCGCGCAGTTCGACGACGCGGGCCAGCAGCTGGTAGACGGCGATCTGGTTCGCGCCGACCACCTCGGGCGAGAGGTCGGAGCGGAAGATCTTGTCCACCGCCTCGCGCAGCTCGGGCCGTTCGTGGTCCGGGATGCCGAAGAGGTCGCTGATCACCTGCATGGGCACCGGGTACGCGAGGTGCTTGCGCAGGTCGACGGTGCCGTCCGGCTCCGCGTGCGAGGGCAGCGCGTCCAGGAGGCCCTCGACGATCTCCGTCGTCCGGGGCCGCAGTTCCTCCACGCGGCGGGCCGTGAACGTCTGGCTGACGAGCTTGCGCAGCCGGCGGTGCTCGGCGCCGTCCGCGGTGACCATGTTGGTGACCTTGACCATGCCGATCAGCGGCCAGTCGTCCGGGATCTCACCGCGCTGCATGGCACCCCAGTTGTGCCAGTCCTTGGAGATGCGCGGGTCCAGCACCAGCTGGTTGAGCAGGTCGTGACGTGTGATGCTCCAGGCCTCCACGTCTCCCGGCAGCTTGACGCGCACCACCGGACCCAGCGCGCGCAGTCTCGCGGCCTCTCCCTGGTGGTCGCGGCCGTGCGGGTCGAGTTCGAGGGTCGGTACGCCGGAGGTGGGCGATGCCTGGTCTGCCGTCATGCGGTCTCTCCAATGGGGCGGGCGGCGGCTGGCGGAGCGGTGATGTCGTGGGGAACGGCGAATACGACGGGCAGCGCCGTCGGACACCGGGTCCAAGGCGAGGGGTTCCAGGTGATCTCGCCGGGCGTGACGGTCAGCCGCAGCCCGGGAAGCAGGTGCAGCGCGGTGTCCACGGCCGTACGGGTGATCACGCGCGAGGTGTCCTGCGCCGGGCACATGTGCGGTCCTGCCGAATAGGCCATGTGCGCACGGTTGTTGGGCGGACGGTGGCCCCCCGGCGCGAGCGCCGGGTCCGAATTCGCGGCGGAGAGCCCGAGGATGAGCACGTCGCCGTGGCGGATGAACTGGCCGCCGAGTTCGATGTCGCGCAGCGCGTACCGCGCGGGCATGTGCGTCATGGGCGGTTCGCGCCACAGCACCTCGTCGAGGGCGTCGTCCACCCCGAGCTGGCCGCTGCGCAGCCGGTCGTCGAACGAGGTGTCCGTGATCATCCGGTACAGGGTGTGGGCGATCCAGCAGGTGGTGGTCTCGTTCCCCGCGGAGATCATCACCACCATGGACTGGAGCACCTCGGGATCGTCCTGGAGGTTGGGGTGGTTCATCAGGGCGGTCGTCAGATCCTCGGTGGGGTTCTGCTGCCGCTCCCGCAGGGTGTCGAAGAGGATCTGCTCGAAGCTGCGGTTGCCGACCTGCGAGTCCGTCTGGCTGCTGAACAGCGCGATCAGCGCGGCGCGCAGCTCGTGCCCCTGGCGCGTGTCGAGCCCGAAGAGGCTCGCGACGGCCAGCATCGGGACGTACGCCGCGTAGTCGGCGACGAGGTCCGCCCGGCCGAACTGGGCGAACGTGTTGATGAGTTCACTGCAGATCTGCTGCACCTGGCGGCGCAGCGCGCGGTGGTTGATCTGTCCGACCCCGTCGTCCAGGGGCTGGCGCAGGCGCCGGTGCTCCTGCTGGTCGGCGCCGATGACGTTCGGCCGGTAGGCCATCATCGGCAGCAGACCCGAGTCCGGCGAGACGATGCCGTCGTTGAGGTCGCGCCAGTTGCGGGCGTCACGCGAGAAGAGCGCCTCGCGTTCGGTGATGATGCGCAGCTGCTCCAGGCCCATCACCAGCCACCCGGGCACTCCGGGCTCCAGCTCGACGGGGGCCACCGGGCCGTGCTGGAGGCGGAGTTGGTGGTAGATGCGGTGCGGGTCTCTGGACTGGGTGATGTCCGTCAGCGAGACGAGCGTCTCGGAGTCGTACGGGCGAGTCGGTGCCGGTGTGGTCACGCAACCTTCTCCTGGGCCTTGATGCGGGCGGCGTACTCGACGAGGCTGATCAGCGCCTGCGTCGACGAGTGCCGGTTACGGGCGTCGATGTGGACGAGCGGAGTCTCCGGAAGCAGATCGAGCGCCTCGCGCAGGTCTTCCTCGTCGTACCGGACGGAGTCCGGGAACTGGTTGATGGCGACGGCGAACGGAAGGCTGCGCACGTCGAGTTGGTCGAGGATCTCGAAGCTGTCCTCGATCCGGCGGGTGTCGATGAGGACCAGCAAACCGATCGATCCGATGACCAGGCCCTCCCACAGGTCCCAGAAGCGCCGCTGACCCGGCGTTCCGAAGAGGTAGAGGACCATTCGGGAGTTGAGCGTGATGCGCCCGAAATCCATCGCCACGGTCGTCGCGGTCTTCCCGGACAGGCCCGAGAGATCGTCCACGCCCGTGCTGGCCTGGGTGATGGTCTCCTCCGTGCGCAGCGGATCGATCTCGCTGACGCTCCCCACGAGCGTGGTCTTGCCGACCCCGAACGAGCCCACGACGAGGATCTTCAGCGCCTGGTCGACGGTGGGGGCCAGATAGCGCCTCTCAGGCGCTGAGTTGTCTGCGGAGTCCATCCAGTACCTCTTGGAGTATGTGCACGTCGGGAAGCTGCGCCTTGGGGACCTGCGAACGTGTGGTCAGGTAGCCGGCGTCGATCAGGTCGCAGGCGAGGATCGTGACGACGCTGACCGACAGACCCAGATGCGCGGCGGACTCCGCCACGGAGAGTCTGTGCCGGCACATCCGCCACAGCATCCGTTCCTGCCGGCTGGCGGTCACCGGAAGCTCGGTGCCGTCGGGGTCGACGGTCTCCAGCAGCGTCTCCACCGCGAGCCGTTGACGAGGGCGAGCGCGCCCGCCGGTCAGCACGTAGGGGCGCACGGGCCCCCTTCTCGGTCCTCTCGGTCGGGTCACGTTACTGAGCGCCTCCTCGGCGGGCTGCCCTGGTGATCGCCGAACCGCTGCACCTGAAGAACCATCTGGGAGGCGATGACTCCCGGATCGACCTTGTTGCTGGTGATCACCGCGAGCCTCGACCCGTCCCCCGCTCCGCGCAGGAAGAGGAAGCCGCCCTTCCACTCGACCATGTGCTGCTTCAGTCCCCCTTCGCCGAACCGCCCCGCCAGGCTGACCCCGAGCGACTGGAGCCCGGCCGCCGCCGCGGCAAGCGTGTCGGCCTCGTCGATGCCGAGATCGCGGGTACGGGCGCGGACCAGCCCGTCGGCGCTGAGCACCACCGCGTGCTGGACACCGGGAACATCAGCTACGTCACTGAGCATCCAGGACTGGTCGTGCGCAGCTGCTTCGTGACTCATCGGTCGTCGTCCCCCTGGGGCGAATCGGTGTCGTCGTCGGGCGAAGAGGTCCGGCCCCCCAGCACGAAGGAGCTCATGAAGGAAGCGGCGGCTTCCGGGTCTTCCTCACTGCCGGCGCTGGTCTGCTGTGCTTCGGCGGGAGCCGCGGAGGTCGTGTGACGCGGCGAGCGTCTGCGCGGCAGGCCCACCGGAGGGGGTGCCGTATCCGAGGAGTGTTCGGTGGTCCCGGTGGTCCCAGTGGTCCCGCTCGTCGAGGACGGCGTGGACGGCGCGGAGGACGTGGAGGACGCGGAGCCGAAGTCCGATTTCCGCTCGCGAGTGGGCAGCGGGGCGGCCTCGGGAGCCGGGGCCGGAGCCTGGGCCGGTGCGGCGGACGCGGACCCGGCGGGAGAGGACTCGCGCGGCATCCGGGCCGGCGCCGCGAGCGGATGCTCGTCCCGCTCCGGGCGTTCGGCCTGCTCCACTTCCACCGCCTGGCCGGCGGTGCCTTCCGGTACGGGCATCGTGTACACCGGGTCGATGGCTTCGAGCAGATCCATGGGGACGAGGACGACGGCGCGGATGCCTCCGTACGGTGAACGCCCCAGGCTCACCCGGAGCTTCAGGCGCCGCGCGATGTTGCCGACGACGGCGAGGCCGACCTGCGGCGTCTGAAGGTCGCGGATGCTGGTGTCCCGCGGCCCCGCGACCAGTTCGAGCGCCTTTTGCAGGCGGGCCTCCGTCATGCCCGTTCCGCGGTCGTCGATCTGGATGACCGCTCCCGACGGCACGGCCTCCAGCTGTGCGGTGACCTCCTTGCTGCTGGGGCTGTAGGTCGTCGCGTTCCCGAGGAGTTCGGCGACGAGGTGGATGAGCCATTCGGCCGCGAAGTCCTTGACGCCCAGGTCGGGTTCGCCGCCGATCACCACGCGCTGGTAGTCGGTGATCTGGCCGCCTGCCGCACGGACGATGTCCGTGAGGGGAACCGTCTCCTGCCACTGCTGCCCGGTCCACGAGCCGCCGAGGATGCGCAGGCTCTGCGCGTGGTGCGCGAACGTCGTCGCCAAGTGGTCGATCTCGATGCCGAGTTCGGGGAGTCCGGGCTCGGGCCGGTCGATCAGCGCCCCGGCCTTCTCCTGGATCTGGAGCCCGCCGGTCTGGAGCCGCTGGGCGAGGAAGACGATCGCGTGCTCGCAGGCGTCCTGGACGTCGATGAGCTCTTCGTCCACCTCATCGAGCGCGCTGCTGAGCAACTTCGCCGTCTGGGGGCTCAGGTTGGGGAGCGCGGTATCGGGCTTGCGCCGCTCCGTGAGCACTGTGTGCAGATCGCGGCACCAGGTCTCGACGGACTCGTGGAACGCCTCGAACTGCGCCTGCGACCAGGTCT
The DNA here is from genome assembly GCF_032248595.1 of Streptomyces winkii. Lineage (NCBI taxonomy): Bacteria > Bacillati > Actinomycetota > Actinomycetes > Kitasatosporales > Streptomycetaceae > Streptomyces > Streptomyces winkii. The sequence continues at coordinate 414,997 of NZ_JASTTH010000005.1, forward strand.
GCCACTGTTCCGTCAAGCGCGCCCGCTCCGAGCCGACTTGGGCCTTGGCGGCGCGCTGTGCCTGCTCGGCCTGCTCCTCGGAGCTGTCGGCATGGCGTATGTCCTCGCGGTGCATCCGCCACAGATGCGGAAGGCACGCCAGGAGCCCCACCGTGGCCACGGATCCGCTCGCCATTACGGCGGGCGACCGCGTCCACCAGCTGACCATCTGCGCGACGACAGCGACAGCCGCAAGTAAAAGGGCGGCGGGCCACACGGTCTGGCGTCTGTACCCTGTCCTGCCGGTTAAAGATTCGGTACTCAATAGGTTGACCGCAGCTTTCGCATATCGATGAGAAGTGGAGGCGGTTGACGCGGCGTCAGTGTAGATGCCGTCACCCTGCGTGGGAAGCGGGGGCAGAAGGAAGTTGAGAACCTGCGGCGACTGCCACCGGACCGCCCATTGACTCCCATTCCATACGGCTGTGACCTGCGGCTTCTCCAGGTGAACCGGACGCTCGAATCTGCCGCCCCGTCAATCGGCTGACGCGGCGGCAGACGGACGGCACTGCACAGTTCAGGTTGCGCGCTAGGCCCCCGGGATTCTTTCGCCGCTGGTGAGCGGAAGCGCGCGGCTGATGCCCGGCAATGGCGTACGGGCTTCCGGCACGACTAATCGACTGCTACCTTTGCGCGGCCCGCGGGCCAAAAGGAACAATTCTCGCCACCCGGCGTTACAGCGGACCAGTGAGAGAAACACGAGGAAAGGCCGAAACAACGGAAACCAGAAATTCCTCGGAACAGCCCCTACTCGGGTCGGATCGGTCGCAACGGGCGTTCCCCGCCCGCCAGTCGGTCCCGCCGGGTTCCCGGCCTCACTCGCGCCCGCCCGGCACCGTCGCATCGCAGGAGCGGCGCCAGAAGGCCGTCAGGAGGCGGTCGCGGTCCTGGACGAGCAGGAAGAGGGCCAGCAGCGTGTAGGCGAGCGAGAAGTACTTGACCGCCGGGTAGCCGTACGCGAAGTCCATCACCGTGATGTTCAGCGAGACAGCGAAGAGCCCCAGGGCGCCGAGCGTCGCCGTTCTTCGGGAGAGGAGCAGCAGGGCGGGGAGGAGTTCGTAGAGGCCCGTGAAGCGTCCGTAGATCTGGGAGTAGCCGTAGAACGCCCAGACCACGCTCGTGCCGTCCGCCGTGTGGCTGGAGATCGTCCAGTCCCCGTAGTCGTACTGGCCGCCGAGCAGCTTGATCGTCCCGTAGCCGGCGAAGACGGCGAAGAGCACCAGCCGGATCGCGGTGGTCAGGCGGGGCGGTCGCGGCTTCCTGGATGCCATGGGCTTCGAGTCCTTCCGGATTCGCGCACCGCCGGTCTACGGGCGCGCCTCGTCGGTCCGTTGTCGCCGTCAGTCTCCGGCCGGGCCGCGGGCGTCCGCTTCGTGCTCCCGGCCGCCGCGGCGGCCAGAAGGAGGAGGGCCTCCCCCTCCTCCGGTAGGACGCCGGGCACCGGCGGCCAGGGCTACGTTCGCCCCGTGCGGCCGATCCGGGATTCCTTGCGCACCCACGTCGCGGACTACGGGTGGGTGCGGCTGCTGCCGATGGCCGGAGCCGTCGGCTTCGTCGGGCTGCTGCACGTGCCGCAGTTCGGGCCGTCGGGCTGGGACTGGCTGGTGGCGGTGGCCTCGGCGGCGCTGGTGCCGGCCGGCGGGCGCCGGCCGGTGCCGGTGCTGCTGGCCCAGTGCGTCCTGCTCGTCGCCGCCGTGCCCGCCTCCGCGGAGATCGGGGGCGGGGTGGCGCGGATCCTCGCGTGCGTGGCGCTCGGCGAGGTCGCGCTGCGGTGCCGGGGCCCTCGGGTGTGGTGGTGTGCGGCGGCGCTCGGCGCCGCCGGCGGCGCGGACTTCTTCCCGCACTACTCGCTCGCGGCCAATCTGCTGGTCCTGCTGCTCGACACCGGACTGCCGCTGCTGCTGGGCTCGTTCCTGCGCTCGCAGCGCGAACTCGCCGCACAGGCCGAGCAGCGCGCAAGCGAGGCCGAGCAGCGCAGGAGCTGGGAGACGAAGGTCGCGCGGGCCGACGAACGGGCCGCCGTGGCCCGCGAGTTGCACGACGTGGTCGCCCACCATGTGGCGTCCGTCGTGCTGCGGGTGGGAGTCGTACGCCATGTCGTGCCGTCCGTCGATCCGCGCGTCGACGAGGCCCTGGCGGACGTGCACGCCATCGGCGGCCAGGCGCTGGCCGACCTGCGCCGGCTCGTGTCCGTACTGCGCGATCCGGAGAGCGTCGGGGAGCCCGTGCTGCTGACGTCCTCCGCGCTCGCGGCGGAGCTGGAGACGGTGGTCGAGCGCACGCGGCAGGCGGGCGCGAGCGTGGAGACGGCGGTGGACGCGGAGACGGTCGACCGGCTGGACACCGCCTGCCGCCATGCCGTGCTGCGCGTGGTGCAGGAGGGACTGACGAACGTGCTCAGGCACGCGCGCCCGGGTGCGCACGTACGGCTCGTGCTGCGGCCGGACGGCCAGGGACCGGACGATCAGGGGCCCGACGACCCGGCTTCCGACAACCCGGATTCCGACGACCGGGGACCCGACCACCGGGGAAGGGTGCGGGTCGAGGTGAACGACGACGGAGGACGCGCGGGCCCGGACGCCGCACGCCCGGCGCCCGCGGCCGAACCCGGACACGGACTGCTCGTGATGCGCGAGCGTCTCGAACTGCTCGGCGGAGAGCTGCACGTGGGCCCGGACGGGGTCGGCTGGACCCTGCTCGCGCTTCTGCCGGAGGCCCCGGCGCCCTCCGGCGCCCCGGGTGCCGGGAAGGTACGGGCAGCGCCGTGATCCGGACCCTCGTCGTCGACGACCAGCAGCTCGTACGCGCCGGGCTGCGCATGCTCTGCACCGCCGCGGACGGCATCGAGGTGGTGGGCGAGGCGGAGGACGGCCGTCAAGCCGTCTCGCTCGCCGAGCAGTTGGTGCCGCACGTCGTGCTGATGGACCTGCGCATGCCCGGTGTCGACGGAATCACCGCGACGCGCCGGATCCTGGGTGCGCGTCCGTCCGTGCGCGTCCTCGTACTGACGACCTTCGACGACGACGAGCATCTCTATCCGGCGCTGGAGGCCGGCGCCTGCGGGTTCCTCGCCAAGGACACCGCTCCGGAGGAGCTGCTGGACGGGATACGCCGGGCCGCCGACGGCCAGAGCCCGTTCAGCCCGCACGTCCTGCGCCGCCTCGTGCGGCGGGCCGTCGCGACCGGTCACGCCCCCGAGGGGCAGGCCGGTCGGCCCGGGCACGCGGCGCTCACCGCCAGGGAGCGCGAGGTCCTCGAAGCCGTCGTCGCGGGCCGCTCCAACGCCGAGATCGCCGAGCGGCTCTTCATCGGCGTCACCACCGTCAAGTCCCACGTCGCCAGCCTGATGACGAAGACCGGCAGCCGCAATCGCGTCCAACTCGCCGTCGCCGCCTGCCGTTTCGGCATCGGCCCCGCGGACGGGCACGGCCCGCCCGCGGGCTCCGGACGGGGCTGAGAGCCCGGGCCATGCGTCCGGCCCGGGCTCGCATACCGCGCCGTGTCAGTGACCCATGCGCAGGCCCTGCTTCGCGGCGCCCCGGCTGAGGACCGCCTTGCGAATCGTCCGGTAGGCCTCGGCGCGGCCCTCACCGGCGTCCCGGGCGTTCCCCTGGCTGAGGTCGACGACGCTGATCCGCGGCGACGTCTGGACGAAGAACGGGACGAACTCGGCCTTCTTCACCGACCATTCGCCCGCACGCCCCTGACTGCCGGTGTCCTTACGGGACTTGTCCTTGCGGGACTTTCCGCTGCTGCCGCCCTTCGCGTCCCTCCCGGGCGCCGCCGGCGAAGACACCCGCGATGCCGGCGACTCGCCCTTCGCCTTCGTCTTCGGCGGTACGAAGGTGAAGCGGGCCGCCGAACTCATGGCTCCCCGGGGGTCGTTCATCTTCCCGGCGAGCTGGTCGCCCATCCCGTAGACGACCCAGGTGCCGTTGACCTTCTCGTACGGCTGCGGCACGTGCGCGTGCGTGCCGATGATGAGATCGATGTCCTTGCGTCCGGCGGCGTCGCGGGAGCGGGTGAGCTGCTTGGCGAGCTTCTTCTGCCGGTCGTCCGGGGTCTGCTGCCACTCGGTGCCCCAGTGCATGCTCGTCACGACGATGTCGGCTCCGGCCCGGCGCGCGGCGCGCGCGTCGGCGATGATCCGCTTCGGGTTCATGCGGTTGACGGCCCACGCCTTGTTCTTCGGTACGGGTATGCCGTTCGTGCCGTAGGTGTAAGCGAGTTGGGCGACCTTCGCGCCGCCCGCCTTCATCATCGTCGTACGGGTGCGGGCGCGGGCGGACGCCGCTGACCCGGCGTGCTTCAGACCCGCCTCGTCCATGGCGGTGATGGTGCGGCGGACGCCGTCCACGCCGTCGTCCATGGAGTGGTTCGAGGCGGACGAGCAGCTCTCGTAGCCGGTGTCCTTGATGGCCGCGGCGACGTCCGGGGGCGTCTTGAAGGCGGGGTATCCGCTGAAGGGGCCGCCGGAGCGGCCGTAGACGGTCTCCATGTGGCATATCGCCAAGTCGGCGCGCGACGCGAGGGGTCTGGCACCGGCGAGCATCTTGCGGAAGTCGTAGCCGGAGCCGGCGGAGTCCTCACGGGCCTGGCGTATCACCGAGTCGTGAGAGAGGACGTCGCCTGTGGCGACGAGGGTGAACGGTCGCTGCGCGGCCGCCGGTGACGCCACACTCTTCGCAGCGGCATCGTCGCGGCGGCTGTCCCGGTGCCGGGGATCCTGCTGGCCGCCGCACCCGGCGACGACTCCCAGCAGCACTGTCGTGGCGGTGACGAGGACGGCGTGACGTATGTACGTGCTCATGTGGGCTCTCGCTTCCTCAGGGAAAGTCGACAAACCCAGATATATGGGGGCGCTACGGGCACCGCGCGCCCTCGCGGCCATACGGCGCAACGGCTGCGCCCGCCGGTGTGCCGGACCGGACACGCTCAGTGACGGCGGGTGCGTGCCCCCTCGTACGGACACGGCTCCTCGTACGGACACGGCGAGACCCCGCGACCGGCGGGCCGCGGGGCCGGGTGAAGCGAGGCGCGCCGGGCGCGGCGCCGCAGCGTGCCTGGAACCGCGCCTGGTATCAGGCCTTCTTGCCGACGCCCCCGAACATCGCCACGTCCTCCGCGTCGAGCCGCGTCCCCGGAAGCCAGCGCGAGCAGGAGACGACGCCGGGCTCCAGCAGTTCCAGCCCGTCGAAGTAGCGCTCCACCTGCTCCGGGGTGCGCTGCGTGAGCTTCGGCGTGCCGTTGGCGTTCCAGAACGCGACGGCCTCGTCCACGTCGGGCATCGGGGGCGAGGTGATGGTGTGCGACAGCACGAGGTGACTGCCGGACGGCAGGGCGTCCATGAGCCGGCGCACGATGGCGTACGACTCGTCGTCGTCCTCGATGAAGATGACCACGCCGAGCAGGATCAGCGCCACGGGACGGCTGAAGTCCAGTGTCTCCGCGGCCCGTTCGAGGATCGTGCCGACGTCGCGCAGATCGCAGTCGAGATAGTCCGTCCTGCCCTCGGGGGTGCTGGTCAGCAGCGCCTGCGCGTGGACGAGCACGATCGGGTCGTTGTCCACGTACACGACGCGGCTGTCGGGTGCTATCCGCTGTGCGACCTCGTGCGTGTTGTCGGCGGTCGGCAGGCCCGTCCCGATGTCGAGGAACTGCCTGATGCCGAGTTCGCCCGCGAGATACGCGACGGCGTGGCCGAGGAAGCGCCGGTCGGCACGGGCGTAATCGCCGATGCCCGGGTGGAGTTTGCGAATCTGGTCGCCGGTCTTCCGGTCGACCTCGTAGTGGTCCTTGCCGCCCAGCCAGTAGTTCCACACCCGGGCGGTGTGCGTGATGCTGGTGTCGATCCTGTCCCGTATGTCCTCGGACGTACGGTGCCCCGGCCCCTCGCTGCTCAACTCTGCCCCTCTCGGAAGGACGCCACGAGTCTCGGAAGACGCCACGAGTGTGACGGGCGTCCGGGGTGCCGCGGATCGCTGCCCCGCCGGGCCCGGCGGCTCGTGCCGTCCGTACGGATGCAGCCGAGATTAACCCCTCATCCGTACGGCGGGGCCACCGGCGGACGACATCGGCCGCCCCCGGCCCGCGGCGAGCCGGACAGAGCACGCGCCACGGCCCGATCGCCTGCCCGCAACCCTGTCGTTACCGCAACACTCCTGACGGACTACGCGCGTTGACCGTAGGCTGCCAGCGCTCGCGCAGACCAGGAAGGGGAACCTCGATGACCGTGAAACCTCAACGTCGCAGACGCCTCCGCCGGTTGACCGCCGGCGTCGCGACGCTCGCCGCAGCCGTCGGCGTGCTCTCGGCGGCGATGCCGGCCGGCGCGGAGGGCACCGACCACGCCCAAGGACGCACGGTCGACGTGCAGTTGCTCTCCTTCAACGACTTCCACGGCAACATCGAACCGCCTCCCGGATCCTCCGGCGAGGTGTCCCGGCAGAAGCCCGACGGCTCCACCGAGAAGGTGGCCGCGGGCGGGGCCGAGTACCTGGCGACGTCCCTGCGCAAGGCCCGCAAGGACAACCCCTACAGCGTCACCGCCGCGGCCGGCGACCTGGTCGGCGCGAGCCCGCTGATCTCGGGCCTCTTCCACGACGAGCCCAGCATCGAGGCGTTCAACAAGATGGACCTCGACGTCGCGGGCGTCGGCAACCACGAGTTCGACGAGGGCCGCAAGGAGCTCCAGCGCCTCCAGGACGGCGGCTGCCACCCCAAGGACGGCTGCTCCGAGGACGGCAAGGTCTTCAAGGGCGCCGACTTCCCCTACCTCGCCGCGAACGTGACGGACGAGAAGACCGAGCGCCCGATCCTCAAGCCGTACACGGTGTGGAAGAAGAAGGGCGTGAAGATCGGCTTCATCGGCGTCACGCTCGAAGGCACCCCGGACATCGTCAGCGAAGAGGGCGTCAAGGGGCTGAAGTTCCACGACGAGATCAAGACCGTCGACAAGTACGCGAAGAAGCTGGACAAGATGGGCGTGAAGTCCATCGTCGCGCTCATCCACGAGGGCGGCCTGCCGGAGAAGCCCGAGTACAACTACGACTGCGACAGCCCCGGTCCGGGCGACGGCGTCTCCGGCCCGATCACCGACATCGCCAAGGGCATCAGCCCGAAGGTCGACGCGCTCGTCACCGGCCACACCCACGAGGCCTACGCGTGCAACATCCCGGACCCGTCCGGGAATCCGCGCACGGTCACCTCGGCGTCCTCCTTCGGCAAGCTCTACACGGACACCACGCTGACGTACGACCGCCGCAGCGGCGACATCGTGCGTACAGGCGTGAAGAGCGCCAACCACGTGGTCAGCCGGAAGCAGGCCAAGGCCAAGGACATGACCTCGCTCATCAAGCACTGGGGCAAGCTGGCCGATCCCATCGCGGACAAGCCCATCGGCTACATCTCCGACGACATCCCCGGACGCGGCGCCGAGAAGCCCGAGTCGCCGCTGGGTGACGTGATCGGCGACGCGCAGCTGGAGTTCATGGCTCCGGAGGACAAGGGCGGCGCGCAGCTCGCGCTGATGAACCCGGGCGGCATCCGCTCCGACCTCGTCTACAAGGCCGCCGAGGACGAGGGCGACGGCGTCGTGACGTACGGCGAAGGCTTCACGGTGCAGCCGTTCACGAACATGATGACGGCGATCGACCTCACCGGAAAGCAGCTGGTCACGGCCCTCCAGCAGCAGGTCAGCGGGGCCAACGAGGAGCAGCCGAAGATCCTCCAGGTCTCGAAGGGCTTCAGCTACACGCTCGACATGACGAAGTCCGGCAAGGACCGCGTCGTGACGGACTCGGTGAAGCTGGACGGCAAGGCGCTCGACCCGGACAAGACGTACCGCGTCGCGATGAACGAGTTCCTGGCCGGCGGCGGCGACGGCTTCGCGGTCTTCAAGGACGGCAAGGACAAGCTCGTCGGCAAGTCCGATCTGGAGGCGCTGGAGGCGTACTTCGGCGAGCACTCCTCCAAGTCCGACCCGCTGGAGCCGCCGAAGGCCGACCGCATCAAGGTCGTCGAGAAGTAGCTCCGGAGCGGTACGAAGCAGCAGTACGAGAGCAGCAGTACGGGAGACACGAAAGACACGAGAGAGCACACCGGCACCACCGAACGGCGCCCTGCCCGGCGGGTCTTCCCCGCGGGGCAGGGCGCTCTGGTTCGCGGGTGCGCGGGCGGCCTCCGGGCTCCCGTGGGCGCCGGCCCCGGGGCTCGGGGTCAGGCGGGCGCCGGGACCGCCGTCTGGCAGGCGGACGGGGCCGTCCGCCGCTCCCGCACCCCCCTTCCGCCCGGGTTTGAGCGCGCCGGAGCGTGCTACCCGCTGCGGCGACGATGCGGCGCTTCCGGCCCCGGCAGAAGTACGGACCGAGGCTTCCGCGCCGCCGCCCATATGCGTTCAGGAGTTGTCCCATGACTACTGCGCGAGACGTGATGAGCCCCGGCGCCGAGTGCGTCCAGACCGATCAGACGGCGGCCGACGCCGCCCGAATAATGACCGAGGCCGGAGTGGGCGCCCTCCCGATCTGCGGTCCGGACGACAAGATCAAGGGCGTGATCACGGACCGTGACATCGTGGTCAAGGTGCTCGGCAAGGGTCGCGACCCGGGGACGTTCCCGGCGGGCAGCCTCAATCAGGAAGAGGCCGTCACGATCGGGGCGGACGACGACGCCGAGGAGATCCTGGCCACGATGACGCGTCACAAGGTGCGCCGGCTGCCGGTGATCGACGGACACCGCCTCGTCGGCATGGTGTCGGTCGCGGACGTGGCCCGCTCGCTGCCGAACTCCGATACGGGCGAGCTGGTCGAGGCCCTGTCCGCCGACTGACGGCTCCGGCCGCCCGTCCGCCTCGACCGTTCTCTCCGTGCCGAACCCCCACGTCGAAACTCTCCACGCCGAGCTCTCCACCGTTCAATCGTCCACATCACACAAGGAGCCATGAGATGGCCGTATGTGAGGTCTGCGGGAACGACTACGAGGCCGCCTTCGAGGTCCGGGCGGCAGGCGCTGTGCACACCTTCGACAGCTTCGAGTGCGCCGCGCAGAAGATGGCACCGATCTGCGAGAACTGCGGGTGCCGCATCCTGGGCCACGGCCTACAGGCCGAAGGACGCTTCTTCTGCTGCGCGAGCTGTGCGCGCATGCAGGGCCGCATGGAACTGGCGGACAGCGTCTGATCCGTCTGATCCGTCCGGCCACCGGAAGGTTCCCCCGGTCACCGCGCTCCGTGCGGGCGCGGTGACCGCTTGACGAGAGTGCGCGGGACGCCGCAGCCACCGGGCGGCGTCCCGCGCGCTGTTGCGCCGTCCCCTCCGAGAGGCGGCGAGTGCGGGGGCGGACAGAGCGGACTGAGCGGACGGAGCGGACTGGCGAGCGGAGAGGCCGTCAGCCGACGGGGCTGCCCTTCTTGACGCCCAGAACCACCACGGCCTGGTAGTACGTCCACGCGAGTCCGTCGCAGGACTTCTTCGCAGCGCCGTCGTATCCGGCGCAGACGCGCTTGAGATCTTCGTAGAAGGCGCTGTCTATGCGGTCCTTGTTCTCTTCGAACGTGCCCTGTGCCTTGTAGTTGCGGTAGCCGAAGTCGTGGCGGATGCAGCCGTTCTCGAAGGGGAAACCGAACGGGTTGTCAGGGGACGAGGAGCAGACGTCGGTCGACCAGTCGAAGTTGTAGTCGGCCCAGGCGCCCTGGTCCGCCCTCGCGGCCAGGAAGGCGTTCTGGCTCCCGGCGTCGGCCTGTGTCCAGCTCGCGAGGACCTGGGGCTTGTCTGCGGGGTCTGCGACAGCGGTTGTGGCGGTGCCGATGACGGCGAGGAGACTTGCGGACGAGACGACGACGCCCGCGGCGAGTCTTCGACGCATTTCGTACCTCCGTGGGGAGAGACGGTCCAGACATCGGACTGACAAAGCATGAGCATGACAGAACAACCGCTTGCCAAATAGGCGCGTGCGCAGAAGTTCTCCGGTCGACTCAACTCATGGGGGCACCCGTGAGGGCTGTGGTACGGACGGTGCGGGGGAGCACGGGGACGGGGGACGCACGACCGGTGCGAGCACGGCGCACCCGGAAACAGACGGAGGCCCCGGGGCGAACCCGGGGCCTCCGTCGCCAACGTGGGGGGAACCCACTACCAGCCTGCACACGCTTAACGAAGACGCCCGGCTATCGTCACGGTTCTGCACGGTTCTCCGAATTACTGGACTTTGCACGCCTGACGGGGTAGCAGCTCGTGCCCGGCCGGGCGCCGCCATGCGCCGCACCCCACCCGGTGCGCGCCGCGCCTGCGCGTCGGGCGCCGCGGCCGACGACCCGTCACGTCTCCCCGCCACACCTCGCCGGACAGGCCCCCCTGAACTGCCAGCCACGAGCGGCGCGTTCACAGACCGGACACCCCTGCCTCTCACGCCGTCCCGAAAAGCAGCATTTCGGCGTGTACCGGGGAACTCGGCTGACTTGCCCTCATGTTGCGGCTGCGCATGGACACTTATGGATCGATCGCCGTGAAGAAAGAGCAGGCCGCCGGCGGAAATTCAGGTGCGTGCATCCCGCACATGTCTCAGCATTCGAACAAGTCATTTCGCCCTTACCGCTCCATAGGCACTTGTGTCAGCAGCATGACTTCGCAGCGGATTTCCCCGGTCACCTTGAGTGACACCATTCGTGGACCCCGCTTCACAGAGCCTCCATTCCCAGGTCAGACCGCGCAGGCAGGACCAAGTGCAGCCGCTCGAAACTGAATTCAGCGAACCTGCACAACTGGTTCGTAAGGACGGCACATGGCCCCCGGGACATCCACCGGCGCACCCCGGGCGCGGCGAGGTTGGTGCGGGAATGTCCAATTGAGGGCCCGTCGTGAGTTCGCACACGGCGGTCTATGCCCGAGTAACAAGTGAAGGGATCGCCACGAATTCGTGGACGCGGCTACACCTCACGGAAGTTGAGGGCCGTATCGACGCCGGAGCAGCGCACGGATGAGTGGCCCGGCAGCGCGTACACATGCTTTGATCGGGCCCTGACGCGGAAGTTGAACGAATGGTTCCCGTTGTCGGGCATCAGACGACCGCTCGTACGGCCGGACGGCTTTCCCCGAGCCGGCCGATGCTATTGAGAAGACCAAAGCAAGCGAAGGGAAGCTCAACTCATGGACCGCATTGAGACCCGCGAGATTTCCGACAACGACCTGGACAACGTTTCGGGTGGCGTCCTCGGCTCGGTCGTCGGCACCGCGGTGAGCACCGCCGACTCGGTGGCCCCGGTTTCCGAGACCACCAACGCCGTGAACGGCGTCGCCTCCGGCCTGACCGGTGTCGACACCTCCCAGGTCACGGGCCTCGCCGGTCTCTGAGGCGATGCCCGTCGCCGGGCGGACGGGACAGCAGTGCGAAGCCCGTTCCGCTCGGCGCATCCGAATCCCAGTGGGGTGATCGTGAGCCCCGGAACCCCCTTGTTCCGGGGCTTACGGATGCGTCCGGGGTCAGTTGTGAAAGTCTTGCGCCCGTTGTTGTCCCCGAATTGCCGTCGGCGGCTGCCGCTCGCACGCCCGACCGCTCCACCGACGAAGCCGGCGCCGTGCGGTGCCGCCACCGAAGGAAGCGTCATGCCTGAAAGCGACGAACGCAGTTGAGGGAATAGCCCCGTGCAGTTCCGGCAGAAGGCGTTTTCCAAGCTCCAGTCCCCAGAGGAGCTCGACCTGCCCGTGCGCTACGCGCGCCCGCAGGGCTGGCTCGTGCTGCTCGTGACCGTTCTCGTCATGGCGGGCGCGGGCTACTGGGCCATCACCGGCAGGGTCTCCGGGAAGCTGGACGCGCCCGGTGTCCTCACCCACGCCAAGGGCAGTTACGTGCTGCAAAGCCCGGTCTCGGGCCAGGTCGTCGACGTGCTGGCCGAGGAAGGCCGCATGCTTCCGCCGAACACACCTGTGCTCAAGGTGCGAACCGACCTCGGATACCGGTCAGTTCGCACGGTGGCCGCGGGACGCATGACGTCGCTGACGGCGAAGATCGGCTCCGTGATCACCACCGGCAAGGACGTGGCGACCGTCGAGCGCATCGAGCGTGACGACGAGCCCTTGGTGGCCATGTTGTACGTGCCGGGCAGCAGCGGCTCGACCGTCTCCCCCGGCGCCGCGGTGGATCTGACGGTGCAGTCGGCACCGACGGACGAGTACGGCGTACTGCGCGGCCGCGTCAAGGCGGTCGGGCGGGCCGCCCAGACGCGTCAGCAGATATCGAGCTTCCTCGGCAACGGCCAGCTGGCTGCGCAGTTCACGAAGGACGGCCAGCCCGTGCCGGTCATGGTGCAGCTGGACAAGTCCTCGGAGACGAAGTCCGGTTACAGATGGTCCTCCGAGAAGGGCCCGCCGTACCGGCTCGATTCGATGACGATCACCGACGGCGCGATACACCAGCCCAAGCAGCGTCCCGTCGATTGGCTGCTCCCGTGAGCCCGCGGCAGAAGAGCGCCGACGACGCGCGCGACGCGCAGGCCGCGGACCGCGGCACCGAGGACGTCGAGGACACCGGCGAGAACCGGCTCCCTCCCCCGGGCCACCGGCGGCACCGCCCGGGCAGCAGCAGGAGCACCTCCAGGAACACCACGAAGAGCAGCTCCCGGAATCCGGCCAAGAGCAGCGCGAAGAAGGGCTCCAAGGACGGCTCCAGGAGCGGCTCCAAGGGCAGCGCCAAGGGTGGGGGCAAGCGCAACGCCAAGGACGGCGCCAAGGGGGGCAAGCACCGTACGGGCGCGGCGGCGCACAGCTCGCCGCAGCCGATACCGAAGCCCAAGTACAAGGCCATCCGCACGCCGACCGTGCTCCAGATGGAGGCCGTCGAGTGCGGCGCCGCCGCGCTGTCCATGGTCCTGGGGCACTTCGGACGGCACGTCCCGCTCGAAGAGCTGCGCATCGCCTGCGGCGTCTCCCGCGACGGCTCCCGCGCCAGCAACCTCCTGAAGGCGGCCCGCAGTTACGGCCTCGCCGCCAAGGGCATGCAGATGGAACCCGCGGCGCTCGCCGAAGTGCCCGCGCCCGCCGTCCTGTTCTGGGAGTTCAACCACTACGTCGTCTACGAGGGGATGGGCAGCCGCCTCGGCCGGCGCGGCGTGCACATCAACGACCCGGACAAGGGCCGGCGTTTCGTCCCGCTGGAGGAGTTCGACACCAGCTTCACCGGCGTCGTCCTCACCTTCGAGCCCGATGAGGACTTCCGCCGCGGCGGCAAGCGCCCCGGATTCATGAGCGCCATGCCGGCGCGACTGCGCCGCACCACCGGCACCATGCTGGCCGCGCTGCTCGCGAGCCTGCTGCTCGTGGGCGTCGGGGCGGCGGTTCCCGCGCTGAGCCGCACGTACATCGACATGTTCCTGATCGGGGACCAGACGTCCCTGCTGGGCGTGCTGTTCGCCTCGATGGGCGCGATGGTCGTGCTCACCGCGGCGCTGACCGCGCTCCAGCAGGCGAACCTGCTGCGCGGGCGCATCATCTCCTCGACGCTCAGCAGCGCGCGCTTCTTCCGGCACCTGCTGCGGCTGCCGGTCACGTTCTTCGCGCAGCGCAGCCCCGCCGACCTCGTGCAGCGCCTCCAGTCCAACGACACGGTCGCCGAGACGCTCTCGCGCGACCTTGCCGCCGCGGGCGTCGACGCCGTCGTCGTCATCCTCTACGCCGTGCTGCTGTGGACGTACGACCCCCAACTGACCCTCATCGGCGTGCTGATCGCGCTGCTCAACCTCGTCGCGATGCGAGTGGTGATACGGCTGCGCGCCACGGGCACGCAGAAGCTGCGCGCGGACACCGCCCGCCTCACCAACACCTCGTACACCGGCTTGCAGCTGATCGAGACGATGAAGGCGACCGGCGGCGAGAACGGCTACTTCCGCCGCTGGTCCGGGCAGCACGCCACGACGCTGGAGGAGCAGCAGAAGCTCGGGGTGCCCACCGCCTGGCTCGCCGTCGTCGCGCCCACACTCGCGACGCTCAACAGCGCGATGATCCTGCTGATCGGCGGCATGCGCGCCGTCGAGGGGCACATCTCGATCGGTCTGCTGGTGGCCTTCCAGGCGCTCGTGACGCGCTTCACCGCTCCCATCACACGGCTCAACGGCGTCGCGGGACGCATCCAGGACTTCGCCGCCGACGTGGCCAGGCTGAAGGACGTGGAGAACTTCCCCGTGGACTCGCTCTATTCACGGCGCGAGCCCGTCGCGGACACGCGCCGCCTGAAGGGCCATGTCTCGCTGGAGAACATCACGTTCGGCTACAGCCCGCTCGACAAGCCGCTGCTGACGGAGTTCTCGCTGTCGGTCGGGCCGGGCCGCCAGGTGGCGCTCGTCGGCGGCTCGGGCAGCGGCAAGTCGACGGTGTCCAGGCTGATTTCGGGCCTCTACAGCCCGTGGGAGGGAATGATCCGCATCGACGGGCAGCCGCTGGAGGACATCTCCCGCAGCGCGCTTGCCGCGTCGGTCTCCTTCGTCGACCAGGACGTCTTCCTCTTCGAGGGGACCGTGCGGGACAACGTGGCGCTGTGGGACCCGTCGATACCGGACGAGGCCGTCACCGCGGCCCTGCGGGACGCCGCCGTCCTCGACGACTTCACGCGGCGGCCAGGCGGCATCCACAGCCGCGTCGAGCAGGACGGCCGCAACCTCTCCGGCGGTCAGCGGCAGCGCCTGGAGATCGCCCGCGCGCTGGTGCGGCGGCCCAGCATCCTCGTGCTGGACGAGGTGACGAGCGCCCTGGACGCCCAGACCGAACAGGTCATCATCGACAACCTGCGGCGGCGCGGCTGCGCCTGCGTGGTCATCGCGCACCGGCTGAGCACGGTCCGCGACAGCGACGAGATCGTCATGCTGGACCACGGCAGCGTCGTCGAACGCGGGCGCCACGAGGAGCTGGTGGCCCGCGGTGGCCCGTACGCCGAACTGGTCAAGGAGCACTGACGTGGCATCCGGCGACGGCTCCGCGGACGACCCGCGCGCGGGCGGGCACGACACCGGCTCGTGGCGGACGGCGGGCGGCCAGTGGGACACCGGCTCGCACGAGACCGTGGCACAGGAACGGAACGGCTCGTACGACACGGGGCAGCACCGGGCGGTGGGCCACGACACGGGGCAGTACCCGACGGTGAACCAGGACACCGGGCAATACCCGACCGTGGGTCAGGACACCGGCCGGCACCCGACGGTCGGCCACGACACCGGCCAATACCCCACCGTCAGCCAGAACACCGGCCGGCAGCAGCCCGACCCGTACGACACCGGCCAGCACCCGACGGTCGGCCACGACACCGGCCAGTACCCCACCGTCGGCCACGACACCGGCCAATACCCCACCGTCAGCCAGAACACCGGCCGGCAGCAGCCCGACCCGTACGACACCGGCCGGCACCAGACCGTTCCGGCGGCCGCCAGTTCGCCGCAGGACCCCGTGGTCGCCGCCTTCGGGATGCTCGGCGAGGACGTCGACTGCATCGGCGTGCGCAGCCTTCCGCTCGAAGGCCCGCACGTGCTCTGGCTGGTGACGGCCGGGGCGATGGACCTCTTCGCCGTCGACGACGTGCAGCAGGGGCACTGGCACTTCCTCGGGCGGCTGGAGCCCGGCACCCTCCTCCTCGGCCCGGTCCAGGGCACGCTGCACACGCTCGTCGGCAGGCCGCTGCGCGAGTGCGCGCTGCGCCGCATCGAACTGCGCGAGTTGCAACGGCCCGAGTACAGCGACGTCTCGTCGCACTTCCGCAGTCACTCCTCCTGGAACCAGCACCCGGACCAGGGCCACGGTCAGGGACAGAACCAGGGCCAGAACCAAGCCGAAGGGCTCGCCGCGCTGCCCCACACCCCGCTCGACTCCGCCTTCGCCCTCGGCGTCGGGCGCAGCCTCCGCGTGCTCTTCGAGGCGCCGCTCGACGGGGAGGTGACCCCGGACGCGGTCCACCCGGGCGCCGGCCAGGGCCAGAGCGACGACGAGATCCTGTGGATGCACGTCGACCCCCGAAGCGTCCAGTACGGGGCCGAGTTCAGCCCGGCGGCGACGTCCCAGCTGCTCGTGGACGGCGCGGTGTGGCAGCGCATGGTCGACCAGCAGTTCCGGCTGCTCTCGGCCCTGGACCGCTGGATCGAACGCCTCGAACGCGCTCACGAGGACCGTACGGCCGCGGGCATCGAGGCGGGCGAGGCCGTACGCGCCCAGGCGGACCAGGCGCTGCTGGCCTCCATCAACACCACCGGCAAGGGTGCCTCCGGCAACACCTCCGCGAACGACGACGCGACGCTCGCCGTCGCCCGCATGGCCGCCGGCGCCGCCGGCATCGAGCTGTCGGCCCCCGCCCGGGGCCGCGCGGTCAACGACCGTACGAATCCCGTGGAGCGCATCGCGCTCAGCTCCCGCGTCCGTACGCGCGTGGTGAAGCTGCGGGGCCGCTGGTGGCGGGAGAACACCGGGCCCCTCGTCGGCCATCGGGCCGGGTCCGGGGAACCCGTGGCGCTGTTGTGGCGCCGCGGACGGTACGAGGCGGTGGACGCGGACGGCGCACGCACCAGGATCCGCAAGTCCCGCGCGGCCGAATTCGAGCCGCGCGCCGTGATGTTCTACCGTCCGCTGCCCGAAGAGCCCATGAACGCGTGGCAGTTGCTGCGCTTCTGCCTGCGCGGCACCCGCATGGACGTCCGCAACCTCGTGCTCGGCGGGCTCGTCGCCGTCGCGCTGGGCGCGCTCGTGCCGGTCGCGACCGGGCAGGTGCTCGGCGAGTTCGTGCCGAACGCCGAGACCAGCCTCATCAAGCAGGTCTCGCTGGCGATAGTGCTCAGCAGCATCGTCACCGCCGCGTTCATGCTGCTCCAGAACACCTCGATCCTGCGCATGGAGGGACGCGTCGAGGCGGCGCTCCAGCCCGCCGTCTGGGACCGGCTGCTGCGCCTTCCCACGAAGTTCTTCGCGGAGCGCTCCACGGGCGAACTGGCCAGCGCCGCCATGGGAATCAGCACCATGCGGCGCGTGCTGTCCGGGGTCGGCCCGGTGGCCGTGCAGGCGTGCACGATCGGCGCGATGAACCTGGCGCTGCTGCTCTTCTACAGCATCCCGCTGGCCTTGATGGCTGTGGCGCTGCTGGTGGTCATCGCGGGGGCGTTCATCGCGATGGGGATCTGGCAACTGCGCTGGCAGAGCAAGCTCGTCGACCTGAACAACAAGCTCAACAACATGTCCTTCCAGACCCTGCGCGGTCTGCCGAAGCTGCGCGTCGCCGCGGCCGAGAGCTTCGCGTACGCGGCGTGGGCACGGGAGTTCGCGCGCAGCCGCGAACTCCAGCAGCGCGTGGGGCGGATCAAGAACCTCACCACGGTCCTCAACTCGGTCTATCTGCCGCTCACTTCACTCATCCTCTTCATGCTGCTGGCGGGACCGGCCCGCGGCACCCTCTCCTCCAGCGCCTTCCTCACCTTCAACACCGCGGTCACGATGATGCTGACGTCGGTGACGCAGCTGACCAACTCGCTCATCTCGGCCGCCGCCGCGCTGCCGATGTTCGAGAAGGTCAAGCCGGTGCTGAACGAGCCCACCGAAGTACGCGGCGGGAGCACCCAGCCGGGCGAGCTGACCGGCGAGATCGAGGCCAGGCAGCTGTCGTTCCGCTACAGCGACGACGGGCCGCTGACGCTCGACGACGTCTCGCTGCGCGTGGAGCCCGGCGAGTTCGTGGCCGTCGTCGGACCGAGCGGCTGCGGCAAGTCGACTCTGCTGCGCCTGCTCATCGGCTTCGAGAAGCCGGCCTCCGGGAGCGTCCTGTACGACGGCCAGGACCTGTCCGCCCTCGACCAGGCGGCGGTGCGCCGGCAGTGCGGCGTCGTACTCCAGAACGCGCAGCCGTTCGTCGGCTCGATCCTCGACTCCATCTGCGGCGCGGAGATCTACTCCCACGAAGAGGCATGGGAGGCCGCCGAGATGGCGGGCCTGGCCGAGGACATCAAGCGCATGCCGATGGGGATGCACACGATCCTCTCCGACGGAGGCGCCGCCGTCTCCGGCGGGCAGCGGCAGCGCCTGATGATCGCCCAGGCCCTCATCAGGCGCCCGCGCATCCTCTACTTCGACGAGGCGACCAGCGCCCTCGACAACGAGACGCAGCGCACCGTCATCGACAGCACCCGCAAGCTCCAGGCCACGCGCATCGTGATCGCCCACCGGCTCTCGACCGTCATGGACGCGGACCGGGTCCTGGTGATGTCGCAAGGGCGGATCGTCCAGCAGGGGTCGCCCGCGGAACTGCTCGCGGACACCTCCGGGGAGTTCCACGAACTGGTCCGCCGCCAGATCCGCTGACGCCAGGGCGCGCGTGCCCGCTCCCGTGCGAAATCGGACATTGACACAGGTTCTTGACGTTCCGTGACCAACGCGTGATCGAACGAGGGCTCTCGTGGCAGTGAAGCGACCGGACGGACGGTGTCCCCGCTTCGCCGCCCGCTGTTGCCCGTGCATGGGAAACACGTCATTCATCGTTCTGAGGACCGCACGGCACGACGTGCTCTCCGAGCCCCGCACGCAGTTCGCCGAACTGACCGGCGCCTACTGGCTGGAGCCGATCTACGCCGGGCTCGCGAACGAATGGAACCGGCAGGGCAGGACGGTCCCGGGCGAGCCGCGGGAGCACTGGCGCGTTCTGCCGGACGGGTCCCGCGGGCCCGACGGAACGGACGCCCGGGACGCGGACCTGCCGTCGAGCGAGGCGGAGGAGCGCGACGGCTCCGTCCCGGCCATCACCTCCGCCGTCCGCCCCGCTGTCGGTCCGGCTGTCGGTCCGGCTGTCGGTCCCGCGAGCGCCCCGGGAGCGGCCGAGCGCCCCGCGTGACCCCGGCCCGGTGCCGGTGCCGGTGCCGGTGCCGGTACCGCATGGAGGGGCGGGGCGGCGCGGCACGGAGGCGATCCGAACGCCGGTCCGCCCGCGGCCGGTCCGTATGGCCCGTGGTGTAGCTCGTCCGGGTCAACCTGCGGCTTCGAGCGCGACGCACGCCCCCCGCGCCGCGTTGGCGGGCCAGGGGCTGCCCCGCTCCGAGGGCCCGGCCGTCGGAGCTTCGCCGCCCCGCTCACCGTTCGCCCGTCCCCGTCCCGTCTCTGCCCTCGTCCTTCTGCCCGTACCGGTGTCCAGGAGCCTTCGATGCTGATCCGCCGACTCGCCCTCACCGCGACCGCACTCACCTCCGCCCTGACCGTCACCCCGGACGCGTTCGCCGACGCGCAGGTCAGGCCGACGGACCACCTCACCGTCACCGTCGCCGAATCCGGCCATGCCTCGACGGAGGGCACTTTCGAGCTGTACTGCCACCCCGCCGCGGGCGACCACCCCCGTCCCGAAGAGGCCTGCGACGGACTGGACGAGCTGACCACCTGGGGCAAGGACCCCTTCGCCCCCGTGGCTCCGGGCACCCGCTGCACGATGCAGTACGGCGGCCCCGCGAGCGCCCATGTGCGCGGCGTCTGGGCCGGACGGCGCGTCGACGCCCACTTCAACCGCGAGAACGGCTGCGAGATGAGGCGCTGGGACGCCCTCGTGCCGCTCCTGCCGCGCACGAGCATGCGCGCGCCCTCGTAGGGACTCCT
Organism: Streptomyces winkii; assembly: GCF_032248595.1. NCBI lineage: Bacteria > Bacillati > Actinomycetota > Actinomycetes > Kitasatosporales > Streptomycetaceae > Streptomyces > Streptomyces winkii. Next base: position 434,619 of record NZ_JASTTH010000005.1, read on the forward strand.
ACAGACCCCGCCCTCCACGTGTTCTGGAGCGGGCTTCACCGACCGCGGGCCGGGGCCGCCGCCCCGGCCCGCTCCATGCCCCTCCCGCCCCATGTCGCCCTGCGGGACTACGACGAAAGACCGAAGCGCGTCCCGAAATCCGTTGCGCCGGATCTCCGTTGGAACAGGTGGAGGGCAAGGAAACGGAAGAAGAAGCAGACGGACCCGCCTCCCGTGCGGCGGGCGCCTCCCCGTCGTCGAGCGCGTGAGGAGACAGAACATGGCCGTCCAGCTCAATCACACGATCGTCCACGCCACCGACAAGAAGGCCTCCGCCGAGTTCCTGGCCGGCCTGCTGGGGCTCGAAGTGCAGCCGCAGTTCGGCCCGTTCCTGCCCGTCGTCGCGGCCAACGACGTCACGCTCGACTTCATGGACGCCGGCGACGGCGGCATCACGCCGCAGCACTACGCGTTCCTCGTCTCCGAAGACGACTTCGACGCCATCTTCGGACGGATCAAGGACGCCGGTCTGACCTACTACGCGGACCCGCACCGGCAGCACGAGGGCGAGATCAACCACAACGACGGCGGGCGCGGCGTGTACTGGGCCGACCCCGACGGGCACTCCATGGAGATCCTCACCCGCCCCTACGGCAGCGGCAGTTGACCCGCTAGGCGCGTCCTACGGCCGGTCGCGTGTCCGCGGCTCACGGGCCGCCCGTACCGCCCTGCTCGTCCTCACCCGCCGTGGGGCCGGCCGTCCCGCCGATCGTGCTGCCCGCGTCCGGACAGGTCGTACCGCGGGGCAGCTTGTAGGGAGCCGCCAAGCGGTACGTCCCGGGGCGAGGCGCCTCCAGCAGGGTCCAGGTGTCCATCACGGGCTCCTCCTCACCGGGCGGCGGCGGGCCTCCCACCCGCGGGCTGGCCTTCCGCAGGCAGCCCTGGAGATTCGGCCTCCCGGGCACCGGCGCCTCTATACGCCGCCCCCGGGCGTCGACGAGCCCCAGCCACGGCGACCAGGGAATCCGTACGAGCACGGCACCGGGCTTCCGCACCCGCACCGTCACCTGGCCCGCGCCCGCGCGCTCGACGCTCGCGGGCGGGTCCGCCATCGGCAGCGGATCGTCGACGCGGAAGAGCCGCCAGTGCACGCCGCTCCAGATCTCCTTGAGATAGGGCTGCCCCGCACGGACGATCTCGGCCTCCTCCTTGCCCGCGCCGTCCGGCGGCGAGGACGGCAGCACCACATAGCGCACCGCCCAGCGCCGCAGCCACTCGTGGTAACTCTCGGCCGTCAGACCGCCGTTCTCGTAGAAGACGGGGTTGCGGTCGGTGTCGGCCTGCCTGTTCCAGCCGCGGGCGAGATTGACGTACGGAGCGAGCGCCGACGCCTCGCGGTGACTTCGGACGGGTACGACCTCGACCCGTCCGCGCGACGCGTCAACCTTCTTCAACTGCTCGACGAGCGGACGGAGTTCGCCCGTCCAGGCACCGTCCGGTGTGGTCGCGAAGACGTCGTAGGCGGGCTTGCCGATCTGCCAGCCCGCCGCCACCACGAGAGCGACGATCATCGCCACGCCGCGCCGCGACCGCCAGTCCCGCACGATCAGCGGCGCCGCCGCCAGCAGGATCACCACGCCGAACAGCAGGCTCAGCCGCTCCACGTTCGACCCGACCTGCGAGGGGATCAGCCAGGCCAGGACGATGCCCGCCGCGTACACGAGCGCTCCGAGCCGCACGGTCCGCCACGACCGCGGCACGAGCAGGAACGCGGGCAGCGCACCGGCCAGCGGGAAGAGCACCGACCACCAGGGGATCGGCTGAAGACCCTGGAAGGGGAAGAAGACCGCCGAGACGGCGACCACGACGGGCGGTGCGACGGCGAGCGCGTACGCGGCCTGTCGGCGCCGGTCCAGGAAGAGGGCGGCGGCGACCACTTCGAGGAAGAGTCCCGCGACGGGGCTGCCCGTCGTAGCGAGCGCCGCGAGCACAGCGGCTGCGGCACCCCGCGCGTACCGTCCCTTGCCGGAGGGGCGCCACCAGCGCCGCGGCCACGCCCACACCATCGCGACCGCACCGAGCGCGAAGAGGACGCCGAGCGCGAACGTCACACGCCCCGAAGCGGCATTGCACGTGAAGGAAAAGGCGCCCCACAGGGCGGGCGCCAGCGGCTTGCGCAGTACGCGCTGAAGGATCAGCGCCAGCAGACCGGCGGAGAGGATTCCGGCCAGGATCAGCGTGCTGCGCACACCCAGCCACGCCATGAGATAGGGCGAGAGCACGCTGTACGAGAAGGGGTGGAGCCCGCCGTACCAGGCCAGGTTGTACGCGGAGTCCGGGTGCTCCCTGACGAACTCCGCCCACGCGTCCTGCGCCGCGAGGTCACCGCCGCCGCTCGCGAACAGCCACAGCCACAGCAGATGCAGGACGGTCGCGAGCAGCACGGACGCGGCCACGGGATGCCGCACCGACGTCGCCGTCAGGCGGCGTACGCGGGAGCGCACGCGCCTGCGCGTGGCCGCGTCGTCGGCGGGGCGCGGGGCCGGGGCGGGTGTCGCCGTGGGAGCCGCGGCAGGCGCGGAGTCCGGGACGGAGGCTGCGCCGGGGCCGGAGTCAGGAGCGGAACCGGGATCGGAGTCGGGAAGGGAGTGGGAGTCGCGGCCGGGGCCGTCGTCAGGGCCGGGCCCGGCGGGAGGAACGGGACGGTCAGGGGCGCCGGGAAGGCCGGGAGCGCCGGGCAGTTCGGGAGTGCCGGGGCGTCGCCTGCTGCGAGTCCCGGCACCGCCCCGTGCTCCGGAGCGCGCCGTCCCGTCGGGCTCGTCCGCGACCGCCGGGTGCCCCCGGCGCGAGCGGGTCCCGGCGACAGTGCGCCCGCGCGTACGCCGCCTCGTACGCGCGGCGCCGTCCTCCCTGGCGGGCGCGTCGGCCTCCCGCCTCGGCCCCGGAACGGTGCCGCTCTCCGTCGCCCTGTCGGCGACGGTGCGCCGCGACGTGCCGGTCCCGGGGACGTCGTTGTCCCCGGGACTTATACCGGCGTCGTCGCCTTCCGGCATCTGCGGCTCCTGCACAGTCGCCACTGCGCTCTCTCCCCCGTACGCTCCGGCCCGCCTCATCCGCTGTGAGCCGAGCCCCTGTTCACCAGTGACGCCGGGTCATGGCATCAGGGTTCACAGGATCCTGGTCAACTTCGATCCGAAGCCCGGTTCGGTCATGTCGTCCTTCAGCTTCACCGGCACCCTTACCTGGCCGGGCCCGTCGCCCACGGTCAGCGTGCCGGCGCGGTCGCCCGCCTTGCCCTCGTGGGGCAGCGCCTTGCCTCCGTCCGTCAGCCCGAGTTTCACCTTCAGCCCGGACCAGCCGACGGCCGACACGTCGCGGGAGGCGACCACCGGCGTCTTGCCACCGAGTTGGTCGTCCACGTAACCGACGACCTCGCCCTTCTGCACCACCTTCTGGGCCCGCAGCGCGTCCTGTGCGGTGTCGATGAGCTTCTTGCTCTCGGCGAGCACGGTGTCGAGTATCGAGGGCTCATACTGCCCGAGCACGGCTCCGATGATCAGTTGCCGGGTGCCGCCGACCCTCTTCTCCGCAGCGAAGAGCAGATTGCCGCCCGCCTTCGTCGTCGTACCGGTCTTGACACCGACGACTCCGTCGAGCGGGACGAGCTTGTTCCAGTTGCCGTGCTGGTCGCCCTTGGTGTCGGTGTATCCCGGAAGCCGCACGACGTCGCGGAAGAGATCGATGTCCATCGCCTTCTTCGCGAGCTTCACCTGGTCCGTTGCCGTGCTGACGGTGGAGGACGTCAGACCGCTGGGGTCCGTGTACTTGGTGTCCTTCATCCCCAGATCCTTCGCGGCCGCGTTCATCTTCTTCGCGAAGGCCTTCTCCGAGCCCGCGTCCCAACGGGCCAGCAACCGGGCCACGTTGTTCGCGGACGCGATCATCACGGCCTGGATCGCCTCATGTTCGGTGAGCGTGTCGCCCTTCTTCACCTCGACGGTCGACTCGTTCTGCGCGCTCAGGCCCGCTTCCTTCTCCGCCTTCTTGTCGACGGGGATCCTGGCGCCCTTCGAACCCTTCTTGACGGGGTGGTCGCGGAGGATGACGTACGCCGTCATCACCTTCGCCACGCTCGCGATCGGCACCGGCTTCTGCTTGCCGTGCGAGCCGAACGAACCGAGACCCTGCACGTCGAGGGCGGCCTGACCCTCGCTCGGCCAGGGGACGGACGGCTTCGGCCCCTGGAAGCTGTACGTGGGCGAGGCGGAGAGCGACAACTCCGGGTCCGGCAGCGGCCGTACGGCCTGCGCGATGGCGAAGACGATCGCGAGCAGCACCACCAGCGGCGTCCAGATCTTCACACGGCGCACGGCCGTACGCAGCGGAGTCTCGGGCGGCGGCGGGGTGTTGGTCAGCTGGGCGAGCAGATCCAGCGGGGCCTGGTCCGGCCGCACCTGCTGCCGCGTCAGCTCGGCCTCGCTGAGCTTCGGGGCCTCGGCCTCGGGCGGCAGCTCACCCGCGGTGGGCGCGCTCTCGGGCTGCGGCGGTACGACGGGGCCGGGTGCGCGCTTGGGGCGCGGGGGCGCGTCGGCGGACCGGAGGGGCACGAACTGGCTCGTACGCTCCGAGTCCGACTCGGCCTCGGGCTCCGGCTTGCCGGGGCCGGGCTTGCCCGCGTCCGGCTTGTCCGGCTCGGGCTCGGCGGTCTTGGTCGCGGAGTCCGATTCCGCGTCGCCCGCGCCGGCTTCGGGCCCTCCGGCGAGGGCCGCCCGCGGGTCTACGGGCTTTGCGGACTTTGCATCCGCATCCGCCACGTCGCCCTTCTCAGGACTCTCGGATTCCGTCGCCTTCTGGGTCTGCGCGGCCTTCTCGGCCTTCCCGGTTCCCTGCTCCTTGGCGGGGTCGACGGTGCGGAAAGCGGTCGTCGGACGGTCCACCGGGTGGTCGTCGCCGTCGGGTTTCTCGGCGGTAGTCGGGTCGAGCGCCCGGAAGGCGGTCGTGGGCTGATCCACCCGAGGACTGCCGGGCTCGTCCCTCTCGCCCTCGTCCTTCGCGGCGGGTCCCTCCGCGGTCGGCGCAGCCTGCTCGCCCTTCGCGGCGGATCCCTCCGCGGCCTTCACCGCCTCCGGCTCGGGCTGCGGTTCCGGCTTCGCGGCGGGTCCCTCCGCGGTCGGCTCCTCAGCCTGCTCGCCCTTCGCGGCGGGTTCTTCGGCGGCCTTCACCGCCTCCGGCTCGGGCTGTGGTTCCGGCTTCGCGTTCGGCGCCGACTCCGGCTGGGGTTCCGGCTTCGTCTCCGAATCCGGCCGCGGCTCCGGCTTCGCCTTCGGCTCCGGCCCCCGCTCGGTCGCGTCCGCGGCACGCTCGCCGCCGCCGGGCTCGCCGTCCTCGGCGCGGTCCTCGTCGTCGCCCTCGGCGTCGCCCTCGCTCCGGCCCTCACCGTCAGGGCCCTCGGAGCGGTCCTCCTGCTCTTCGGGCTCCGCGGCCTCCGGGCGCTCAGGCGACCCCGCCTCCGGCGCTTCCTCCGACTCCGCCTTGGCCGGTTTAGCCGAGCCGAAGAAGGCCGCCGTCATGCGCTCGGCGCGCCTCGCCGCCTCCTCGCTGTCCGTCGCGGCCGCGGAGTCGTCGGAGCCGGGCCGTACGGTCCTGAACATCGCGGTGGGGTTGTCGACTTCGCCGGCGGCCCCCGCGGGCTCCGCGCTGTCGGGGCCGTCGGCGCCGTCGGACTTCGGGCGTACGGAACGATCTCCGGCCGGGATTTGGCTTGAATTCTTCTCCCCTGAGCCGGACTTCGCGGTTTCGGACTTGACGCCCTTGCCGTCCGCGGAGCTCTCGTCGCTCTGCGCGGACTCGTCGGGCTCGTCGCCGGACCCCGCGACCCAGGCCGCCACCGCGGCCTTCAACCGCTCGTCGCCGCTCCCGTCGCCCTTGCCCCCGCTCTTGCCGTCCTCCGGGTCGGAGCCCGTCGCGGAGCCGTCGTCGGAAGCGCCGCGAGTACGTTCCGCTTCGGTGCCGGCGCCGTTGCCCGCAGGGCCCTCGCCCGGAGTCTCCGAGGCGTCGTCCACGGCTTCCTCACGGGCTTCGCCGGGAGCCTCCGCGGAGCCGGCACCGGTGGAGTCCGCACCTGCCGCGGACTTCCGCTCACGCTTCTTCCCGCTCTTCCCGGACTTCTTCCCGGCCGTGGACGCAACCGTCCCGCTGCCGTCCGTCGTCTCCCCCGACGACTCCTTGCGCTCCACCTTGTCGGGGGACTCGCCCGCCACCGATGCCTCCTGCTGATGAATGCTCGCCGCTCGCCGTACCAGTTAACAGTGTCCTGCGCGCCGCGCCGCCCACATCGCGCGGGGGCTCCGGCAAGGTCACGGACAGGTCTCTCCGACCGTGCAGACGAGAACGACATACCTACTGGTTCCCGCCTATAACACCCAGGCACTCTCGACAGACCATTGTGAGAGGGGTCACCCTGTCAGACATCCACGCGGGGAGGCATGGATGGGCAGGAGTCGCAGAACTATTCCGGAGGAGCTTCTGCTGCTGGCCTTGGACCCGGCCACGGGCACCACGGCACAGCCGCAGTCGCTTGACCTCGGCCTGGCCGGGGCCCAGCTCGTCGAGCTGGCTCTCGCAGGACGTATAGCCCCGGACGGGGACCGTATCGCCGTGGTACTGCCACGGCCGACCGGAGATCCAACTCTGGACTCCGCACTGGAGTTGCTGCGAAGGCGTGGCAGCCCGGTGCGCGCTGTCCACTGGATCGGCGGGCCCCGCTTGGGACTTCGCCAAACCTATCTCACACACCTGGAGCGGTGCGGCATGGTGCACGCCGTATCAAGCCAGATGTGCGGGGTGTTGCCGACGACGCGCTACCAGGCGACGGAGACGGCGATCAGCCGGGAGATCCGAACCCGGCTGGACGCCGCGATCCGCACCGGCGTGCCGCCGGACCCGCGGACGGCGGCGCTCGCCGCGCTCGCCCACGCGGTCGGCCTCGGCAAGCACCTCTATCCCGGCAACGAGGGGCGCTCGTGCCGCTCCCGGCTCCGGGACCTGATAAGGCACGACCCGATGGGCGGACTCGTCGCGCACGCCGTGATGGACGTGCAGAACGGCGCGGGGGCTCAGCCCCGGCGTGCGGCGGGCAACGGTGCGGCCGGTGCTCCGGCGGCGCCCCCGGCTCAGAACGGTCGTCCCGCGGCAGCGCGCGCGGGCGTACCCTCCGGGCACGTCCAGCCCAGGCAGGTGCCGGAGAAGGCACGGCCGAGTGTGGGCGGGATGGTCCGCGCCGGCGCACGCTGATCACAAGGTGCGCGCGAGCGCACCGGGCACAACCGGCACCGCTACAACGCGCCTGCCGGAGCCGTGATGGCGCGCGGGGCCTGAAACAGCCCCCGACGCGGATCGAGCAGACCGTACGGACGAGGCAGAGCCGTGCCGTCCGAGCGGACTGCGCCGACTGAACAGCAGGTGAGCGGCAACGGCCCTGCCGCGCGACGCACTTGGCGCACGGACACCGCGCACGGCCCGTCCCGGAGCGGCCCCGAGTGCGCCCGGCCTTCGCGCCCCCGGCGGCCATGGCGCGTACCGGGTGCGGCCGGGAAGTCCCACCGTGGCCGTATCCGGCCCGTCTGCGTGCCCGGCTCTGCACCCTCTGTTGCCATTCGCCAGCGAGATCGCTCACGGTGGTGGCAACCTGCTTGAAAGTAGTCGTACTTACGCGGAGGTGCAGCCCCAGTGGCGTCAAACGTCAACCCCACCGTCCGGCGCCGCCGTCTGGGCCAGGAGCTGCGTCGCCTCCGCGAGTTGAAGAACATGACGGCGGAGGAGGTCGCGGACCGCCTGCTGGTCTCCCAGTCGAAGATCAGCCGCCTGGAGAACGGCCGCCGCAGCATCAGCCAGCGCGACGTGCGAGACCTGTGCGGGGTCTACGAGGTGGAGGACAACCGCATAGTCGAATCGCTCATGCAGATGGCCAAGGAGTCCCGTCAGCAGGGCTGGTGGCACGCGTTCGGGGACATCCCGTACAGCGTCTACATCGGTCTGGAGACGGACGCGGCGTCGCTGCGCGTCTACGAACCGCAGGTCGTGCCGGGCCTGTTGCAGACGCAGGCGTACGCGGAGGCCGTCTGCGAGGGCGCACAGCCCGAGGCGTCCGCGGGCGACATCGAGAAGCGCGTCCAGGTGCGGATGCGCCGCCAGGAGCGCATCCACGAGCCCCGCCATCCGCTGCGGCTGTGGGCGGTGCTGGACGAGTCGGCGCTGCGCCGCCAGGTCGGCGGCAGGCAGACGATGGTCGAGCAGCTGGAGAGGCTCAACGAGGTCTCCCAACTGCCGCACGTGACAGTTCAGGTGATGCCCTTCTCGATGGGCGCGCACCCCGGCGTCAACGGTCAGTACGCGATCCTCGAGTTCCCCGACGCCTCCGACTCCTCCGTGGTCTATCTGGAGGGAGTCACAAGCGACCTCTATTTGGAGAAGTCGCACGATGTACAGAGTTACAGCGTGATGTACGAGCATTTGCGCGCCGAAGCTCTCAACCCGGACCAGACACGCGAGTTCATCGAGAATGTGGCAAAGGACTATGCCCGTGGCTGAGGGCGGGGAGCGTACACCCTGCCCGAGAGCAGCGTGAAGAGCGCTCCGGAATATGCCATCCGGTCGAGTGAACGACCCCTTCGCTTGGGGAAATCCAGGCGTACGGTCGGCCACTGGAGTCGAACTACCGGAGCAGACATGGCATTTCAGCAGGGAAACACGACAGGATGGATCAAATCGAGCTACTCCGCGAACGGGGCGTGCGTCGAAGTGAAGTCCCCGACGCGGAGTGAGGTGGCGGTGCGTGACTCGAAGGTCCCGGACGGGCCGTCGCTGAGCTTCCCGCCGGGAACGTGGCGCGGCTTCGTGGCCGACGTGTGCGGTGGAGGGCCAGGCCTTAGCGCCTGACCTCTGAACCACCGTCAGCCCCTGGAACAGAGCCCTCTCGACCGGTCCGCCGTCCCTGCCGAGGGGGCTCTTCCATGCCCGCGAGCCGGGATCGGCGGCACCCGGGCAGCGCCGACTCCGGTGTCACACCCGCGGATAGCGCGTCAGCCACGCCTGGGACGCCGCGCCCGGGGCGTGCAGCGCGGGCCCCTGCGTCATCTCCATGGCGAAGTCGTCGGCGAGTTCGAGCACCGTCGAGCGCCCCTCCAGCTCCGCGACCCACGCGGGCGGAAGCGCCGTCTCCCCGTGGATGGTGCCGAGCAGATTGCCGCAGATGGAGCCGGTGGAGTCGCTGTCGCCGCCGTGGTTCACGGCGAGCAGCAGCCCGTGCCGTACGTCCTCGGCGACCAGCGCGCAGTAGACGCCGATCGAGAGCGCCTCCTCGGCGGTCCATCCCTCCCCCAGCGCCTCGACGCGCTCCGCGGACGGCATGCCCTGGCGCATCGCGCCGAGCGCCCGCTTCAGGGCGTTCGTCGTCTCGTCGTGCCCCGGACGCGTGGCGAGCATGGCCAGGGCCTTCTGCACGGCGTGGTCGAGGGAGTCCTTGCGGGCCAGTGCGTGCACGATCGCGGAGAACGCGCCCGCCGCCAGGTAGCCCGTCGGATGGCCGTGCGTCTGCGCGGCGCACTCCACGGAGAGCTGGAAGACCAACTGCGGCTCCCAGCCGACCAGCAGGCCGAAGGGCGCGGAGCGCATCACGGTGCCGCAGCCCTTCGACTCCGGGTTCTTGGGCGTCTCCAGCGTGCCCATCCGCTCGTCGGAGAGTCCGCTGAGGCAGGCCTTGCCCGGGGAGCGCTGCGCGTACAGCCACTCCTCGCGCGCGAGCCAGCCGTCCTCCTCCTTGCGCTCGTCCGGCCCCCAGTCCCGCTGGGTGGCGGCCCACCTCTGGTAGGCCGCGTGCACGTCCGTCGGCGGGTGCCAGGCGCCGGTGTCGCGGCGCACGTGGGCACGGATGAGGCCGTCCGTGGTGAACAGCGTCATCTGGGTGTCGTCGGTGATGGCTCCGCGGCGCCCGTAGGCCGGCACGTAGTCCGTCACCCCGGCCTGGCCGTGCGCCTCCCGGATCGTACTGAGCGAGTCGAACTCGATGCCGGCCCCGAGGGCGTCTCCGATCGCGCCGCCCAGCAGACAGCCCCGCACCCTGCTGCGGAAATCCTGCTGCTCGGTGCGGCCCCACATGGCATCACCGCCGGAAGCGGCCACGTCTTCTCCCACAGATACGACGACGGACAGGCAAGCGCGGCAAGGGGAGGTCGGCCCCTCGGCAGGTCAGCACTCTAGAACGCCGGTTCACTTTTCCAACACCGGCAGGAGGTCGGGAAGGTGGCCGTCCGAGCGCTGGGCCGCCTCCAGGCGCTCCTCCGACACCTCTCCGTACAGCGTCGTACGGGCGCGCGCCGGACGGCCCGCCGCCTCGGCGATGGCGACGAGATCCCGGATCGAGCGGTACGAGCCGTAGGAGGACCCGGCCATCCGGGAGATCGTCTCCTCCATCAGCGTCCCGCCGAGGTCGTTGGCGCCGGAGCGGAGCATCTCCGCGGCGCCCTCCGTGCCGAGCTTGACCCAGCTCGTCTGGATGTTGGTGATGTACGGGTGGAGCAGCAGCCGCGCCATCGCGGTCACCGCGCGGTTGTCACGGGTCGTGGGGCCGGGCCGCGCGATGCCCGCCAGATAGACGGGCGCGTTGGTGTGGATGAAGGGCAGCGTCACGAACTCGGTGAAGCCCTCGACGCCCTTGGCGAGCGCGGACTGCTGGATGCTCGCGAGCCGGCGCAGATGCCCGAGCCAGTGGCGGGGCTGGTCCACGTGCCCGTACATCATCGTCGAGGACGAGCGGATGCCCGACTCGTGTGCCGTCTCGATGACTTCGGCCCAGGTGTCGGCGGGCAGCTTGCCCTTGGTGAGGATCCAGCGGACCTCGTCGTCGAGGATCTCCGCGGCCGTGCCGGGCACGGAGTCCAGCCCGGCCTCACGTGCCCGCAGCAGCCACTCGCGGATCGAGAGCCCGGTGCGGCTCGCGCCGTTGACGACCTCCATCGGCGAGAACGCGTGCACGTGCATCCCCGGGACGCGCTCCTTCACCGCGCGGGCGATGTCGAAGTACGCGCTGCCCGGCAGGTCCGGGTGGATGCCGCCCTGCATGCACACCTCGACGGCGCCCACGTCCCAGGCCTGCTGGGCGCGGTCGGCGACCTGGTCCAGGGAGAGGGTGTAGGCGTCGGCGTCGGTGCGGCGCTGCGCGAAGGCGCAGAAACGGCAGCCCGTGTAGCAGACGTTGGTGAAGTTGATGTTGCGCGTGACGACGTACGTCACGTCGTCGCCGACGACGTCGCGGCGCAGCTCGTCGGCGATCCGGCACAGGGCGTCCAGCGCGGGCCCGTCGGCGTGCAGCAGGGCGAGCGCCTCGTCGTCCGTGAGGCGCGTGGGGTCGTCGGCGGCGGTGGCCAGGGCGGCGCGCACGTCCGTGCCGATGCGCTCGGGTGCCATGCCCGGCCGGGCGGCCTCGCGCAGCGAGTCCCAGTCGCCGTAGACCTCGTCGAAGTCGTCGCGCCGGTCGGCGGTGCGCCCGTCGGTGTCGATGGTGCGGTGCAAGTCCGTACGTCCCGACGGCGCGAGGTATCCCTCGTCGGGCTCCTGCCATGGGCGGCCCTCGACGGGGGCGTCCTCGCGCGCGAGGCCCGTCTCCGGCTCGGCGAGCGCGTCGACGTGCGGCATCAGGCGCGGATCGAGCCAGGGTTCGCCGCGCTTCACGAACTCCGGGTAGACCGGGAGCCGTTCACGCAGCACGAAGCCGGAGGCCGCGGTGCGCTCCGCCAGGTCGTCGATCTGCGGCCAGGGGCGTTCGGGGTTGACGTGGTCCTGGGTCAGCGGCGAGACGCCACCCCAGTCGTCGATGCCGGCGTCGATGAGCATCGCGTACTCTCCGTCGACGAGGTTGGGCGGCGCCTGGATGCGCGCCGAGGGGCCCATGATGTGGCGTGCGACGGCGATCGTCGCGGCCAGCTCCTCGAGTTCGGCGTCCGGCATTCCGCGCATCGCCGTGTCGGGCTTCGCGCGGAAGTTCTGCATGATGAGTTCCTGGATGCCGTGGTAGGCCCGCTGGATGCGGCGCAGCGCGAACAGGGACTCGGCGCGCTCCTCGTACGTCTCGCCGATCCCGATCAACAGCCCTGTGGTGAAGGGGACGTTGGAACGCCCCGCGTCCTCCAGGACGCGCAGCCGCACCGCGGGCTCCTTGTCCGGCGACCCGTAGTGGGGACCGCCCGGCTCGCTCCACAGCCGCTCGGCGGTGGTCTCCAGCATCATGCCCATGGACGGCGAAACGGGCTTGAGGCGCTGGAAGTCGGACCACGAGAGCACCCCGGGGTTGAGGTGCGGCAGCAGGCCCGTCTCCTCCAGGACGCGGATCGCCATGGCGCGTACGTACGAGAGCGTGTCGTCGTAGCCGTGCGACTCCAGCCACTCGCGGGCCTCGGGCCAGCGCTCCTCGGGCTTGTCGCCGAGCGTGAACAGGGCTTCCTTGCAGCCCATCCGGGCGCCACGGCGCGCGACGTCGAGCACCTCGTCCGGGGAGAGGAACATTCCGTGCCCGTCGCGGCGCAGCTTGCCGGGCACGGTGACGAACGTGCAGTAGTGACACTTGTCCCGGCACAGCCGGGTGAGCGGGATGAAGACCCCGCGCGAATACGTGATCACTCCGGGACGGCCCGCCGCCTCCAGCCCCGCGTCGCGCACGCGGGCCGCGGAGCGGGCGAGTTCGGCGAGGTCGCCGCCGCGCGCCTGTAGCAGTACCGCGGCCTCGGCGGCGTCGAGCGTCACCCCGTCGCGGGCGCGGCGGAGCGCACGCCGCATTGCGTTGGCGGTGGGGGCTGCCTGCGCGTTCGAAGTCATGGACCGAGCATACGAGCGGGGGTCGGCGGCCTTCCGGAGTCGTCCCTGCGGGCAATGTCACATCGTCTACGGTGCTGCGGGACGCACGGCACGTGCGTCCCGTCCGCATCACACACCACAACTACGGGGGAAAACATGCGAGTTCGGCTCCTCACCAGCGCCGCGGTGCTGGCCTTCACCGTCCTGGGCGGGGGCGCCGCGACGGCGCACGCCGCGAGCGCCGCCGCACCGGGCGGCGGTCCGGCGGGCGCGGGTTCGGCGCGGGCGGCGTCGACAGCGCAGACGGCGCAGACGGCGCCGGAGGGTTCGGCGTCGGGAGGGTCCTCGTCCGGAGGGTCCGGCGGGGGCGGCGCGTCCACGGGCGGCGCCGCGGACCGGGCCGGGGGCGGCGACGGCGTCCGTACGCAGGCCGCGCCGGGACGGATATCCGGCGGTTCCAGCAGCGGCGGAAGCCGGGGCGGAACCGTCAGCACCGGCGGAGGGGTCAGCAAGACCAGCTCGGGCGGCACGAAGGGCGGCTCGACGCTGGGCAAGACCACCACGACGAGCAGCGGCGGGTACAGCGGCTCCGACTCGGACCGGAAGACGAGCAGCGGCAGCCGCTGGTGGATGTGGCTGCTGATTCCGCTCGTCCTGGTCGTGATCGTGGCCGTGGGCCTGGCCCTCTTCGCGGCGTCCCGGCGCCGCTCCTGACGGGCCGGACGGGCTCTCCCCGGCGGCCTCGGCCGGGCTCTTCCGGCGGGGCCGGTCCGGCCGTTCCCGCGGGGCCGCCGGAGTTTTCCACAGGGGTTTCCCGGCTCGTCTCCTGCGCGTACAACAGTGACTCGTGGCGTCACGGAGGCGCCGCAGGACTTCAGGTGCGGGCCGCGGCAGCGTGCCGCGTGCGGGGGAGGCTCCCATGGCGGGTGTGGAAAGACGTGACGTGCTCCGGCTGTCGGCGGTGGCGGGCGCCACGAGCGTGCTGACGCTCGGCGGCGTGAGCTTCGCACGCGCCGCCGACGGCTCGCAGACGTCGAGGACGGTGAAGGGCCGACTGCCCACGGGCGCGCCCGACTTCGTCTATCTGCCGGTGGAGGTTCCGGCCGGGGTCCGCGAGATCGAGGTCTCGTACTCCTACGACAAGCCGTCGGTCCCGCCGGGCACCAAGGGGAACGCGCTGGACATCGGCGTCTTCGACCAGCGGGGCACGGCCCTCGGAGGCCGGGGCTTCCGCGGCTGGTCGGGCGGGGCGCGCGACCGCTTCACGATCAGCGCGGAAGCGGCCACGCCCGGCTATCTCGCCGGTCCGGTGCGCGAGGGCACGTGGCACGTCGTCCTCGGTCCGTACACGGTGGCCCCGCAGGGCATGGAGTACGAGGTCACCGTCACGCTCCGGCACGGCGATCCGGGGAAGACACCGCGCCCGGTCCACCCGCCGGAGCGTGCGCGGGGCCGCGGCCGAGCGTGGTACCGGGGAGACTGCCATCTGCACACGGTGCACTCCGACGGCAAGCGCACCCCCGCCGAGGCGGCCGCCGCGGCCCGCGAGGCGGGGCTCGACTTCATCACCACCACCGAGCACAACACCACGTCCGGGCACGGCGCCTGGGAAGGCCTGTGGGACGAGGACTTCTTGATCCTCTGCGGCGAGGAGATCACCACCCGCAACGGGCACGTGCTGGCTCTCGGCACGGACCCGGGCACGTTCCTCGACTGGCGCTACCGCGCGCGTGACGGGCACTTCCCGAGGTTCGCGCGCCGCATCCGCCGGGCGGGCGGCCTCGTCGTCCCGGCGCACCCGGACTGCCCCTTCGTCGGCTGCCAGTGGAAGTTCGGCTATGAGGACGCCGACGCCGTGGAGGTGTGGAACGGGCCGTGGACGACGGACGACGAACTCGCCGTCGCCGCCTGGGACAACATGCTCGTGGCCCCGCCGGCCGGCCGCGGCCCGCTCCCCGCGATGGGCAACAGCGACGCACACGCCGAACCGCAGGTGGTGGGGCTGCCGCAGACGGTCGTCCTCGCGGACGACCTCTCCCGGCAGGCCCTGCTGGAGGGCATACGGGAGGGCCGCAGCTATATCGCGGAGTCGTCGAAGATCTCCGTGCGGTTCGCGGCGAGCGGCGAGCACGGCGAACACGCCGGTATCGGCGGCAGGCTGGCGGTCGACGCGGACGCGGAGGTCACCGTCCGCCTGGAGGTCTCCGGTGCGCCGGAGGGCGCGACGGCCCGGTTCCTCACGGACCAGGGCGAGATGTTCGCGAGCCCGGTCTCGGGCGCGCCCCTGGAGTGGCGGACGAGGGCGTCGCTGGCCGCGTATGTGCGGGCGGAGATACGCCACCGTCCGCCGGTCGGATCGCCTCCCGATCTGCCGGGCGCGATGGCCGCGATGACCAACCCGATCCGGTTCGGCCACGACGGCTGACGGAGCTCGGCCTAGGCTGATTTTCGGCCGTCCAAAGCCTCGCCGCGGCGGGCTTTGTCACCCTTGGAAGAGCTCCCGCGGACCGGCGTCCGAACTCTCCCCGTTTCACGGCGAAATGCGATCAGTCGATGTGTACGGATGTTCCCGTTACGGGTGTGCGCACCACTGGTCTGCGGCAGCATGTGGGGACTCCCCGGGCGAGGAGTGCCGAAGGGGCGTGGCTCGAAATCGCACGTCCGCTTCCGCCGGCAGCCCGTTCAAACCACCGATCACAGCAACCAGTTGACCAAGGACGCCGATGACCGACACACCGGTGGCGCTGATCGTGTTCCTCGCCTTGGGTACCGTCGCCGTCGTTCTGGCGCTGCTTCTCGTCCGCTCGCGGCAGGAGCTGAGCAGGGCCCAGCTGCGCACGGAGGCGACCGAGACGGAGCTCGAAGGGGCGTCGCGGTACGCCACCGATCTGGGGGCCAGGCTGCACGCGGTCGAGGCCGAGCTGAGGCATCTCGTCGACTCCCGCATGCCCGAACTGGCCGCGTCGCTCGCCCACTCCAACGTCCCCGTCCCCGGCCCGCTCGGCACGGCGACGCTGAGCCCCGACCTCGACCGGTCCATCGACGCCGTGCTCGCGCGGCTGAGGGAAGAGGTCACCAAGGAGCGCAAGCGCGTCGACGCGGCGGCACAGGCGTCCATGCGCGGCGCGACGACGACGATCCAGGCGCTGCTCTACCAGTTGCAGACGCTGCTCCAGCGGATGCAGGAGAAGTACGAGGACCCGCTGGTCGCGGAGGATCTGCTCGCGGCCGACTTCCTCAACGAACAGGCCCTGCGCCGCATCCAGTCGACGGCCGTGGTGTGCGGGGCCTGGCCGGGTCTGACACGGGAGAACTCGCATCTCGCGGACGTCGTCGTGGGCGCCTCGTCCAGGCTCAGCGGCTACGAGCGCATCCAGGTCAGCAACCTGCTGCGGGACCCGATCGGCGTGATCGCCCGCGCGGTCGAGCCGATCGCCGTGACGCTGACGGAACTGATGGCGAACGCGCTCCACTACTCCCACCCGGAGCTGCCCGTCGTCGTCACGATCCAGCAGGGCAACCGCGGAGTCTCGGTGATCATCGACGACGCGGGCGTCGGCATGAACTCCGAAGAACTCACGCGCGCCAAGCGGCTGATGTCGGGCGAGGAGACGATTCTCCTGACCGAGCTCGGCGACCCTCCGCGCAACGGCTTCGCGGCCGTCGGGCAGCTCGTGCGCCAGTACGGGTTCAGCGCGCACGCGGAGGCGTCCCCGTACGGCGGCGTCCGCGCGGTCGTGCACATACCCGGCGAACCCCTGCTGACGCTGCTCGACGAGGCGGAGCACCCGATGTCGGCGATGGCGCCGACGCCGCCGCACGGCACGCCGCTGCTTCCGGGGCGTGCGGCCACGGACGCCCGTACACCGGCGCGGTCCGAGGCCATATCCGCGCCGACTGCCGCGAGTTCGGCGCCCGCAGTCCCGGGCACGACGGGCTCGTCGGGCTCGTCGGGCTCGTCGGGCTCGTCGGCCACCGGGGAGCTGCCGCGCCGTCGGAGGCGGAACCGCGCGAGTGCCGAGGAGAAGGCCGCTGCGGCGGGCCACGCCGGGAAGGAGGCGCAGGGCACCGCCGTGCGCACCGCGGCCGGCCCGCCCTCGACGCCCGAGGAGAGCGCGGAGCGCTGGTCCGCGTTCCAGAAGGGCACCTTCTCCGGACGGGCCGCCGCCGCAACGGGCGTGCCCGGCACGCCCGTTGGGCCCGGCGAGCCCGGCGGACCCGGCAGCACCGGCCCGGAAGCCCCGGTGACGAGCACGGCGGACGAGGCGGACCCGGCGACCGGCCCGGACGGGCAGGACGGGCAGGACCGGCCGGACGGGCAGGACGGCACCGAGCGGCAGGGCAGCACGAACGACACAAGCGGCGAAGGCGGTACGGGTCCAGACCCGGGCCCGGCACCCGCTGACGCCACGACAGACGCGAACAGCACGAACGCCAGGGGCAGTTCGAACGCCGCAGCCGCCACGGACCCGTCCGGCGGTGACGGCCCTGGCGCATCCGAAGGGAATCAGCCTGCATGACCACCCCCGCACGCCGCCCCGTCCGGGAGGACACCTCCTGGGTGCTGGAGCCGCTCCTGGAGCTGCCGCACGTGATCCATGCCGCCGTCATCTCCGGCGACGGTCTCATCGAGGGCCGCTCGCCGAACCTTGAGCGGGATTCCGCAGAAGGCGTCGCCGCGATGCTCTCCGCCCTTCAGGGCGCCGCCCGTACGACCACGGCGGCCTTCGCGGGCGACTACGACGTCACGTTGCGCCAGACAGTGATCGAGTCCGATCAGGGCTGGGTGTTCGCGATACCCGCCGGCCAGAACACGTGCCTGGCCGTCTTCGCGGGCCCGGAGGTCAACATGGGCGTCGTCACGCACACGATGCAGGTCCAGGTGGCGACCCTGGGCGCCAAGGCCATGAGCAGTCCCACACGGAGCGACAGCCCGGCATGAATCCGCCGCCACGCGACCAGCGACGTCTCGTCCCCGCGTATCTGGCGACGACCGGACGCGCGCGGCCGAGCCGCAACACGCTCGACCGGCTCACCGTGCTGCACGCCCCGGCCGACCCGTCGGACAGCGGGCTCCGCCCGGAGCAGCGGCGCCTGCTGGAGCTGCTTCAGCCGGGTCCGCTGTCGCTGGCCGAGGCCGCGGCGCATCTCCGGTTGCCTGTCAGCGTGGTCAAGGTCATGGTGGCCGATCTGGTCGACGCGGGCCGGCTGTCGGCCCGTGCCCCCGTACCCGACGCCGAACTGCCCGAGCGGCAGATTCTGGAGAAAGTTCTCGATGGACTCCGCACTCTCAAGTCCTCGCGATGACGACCCCGGTGACGAACGCGACGTGCGGCCGCCCGCGGGCGGCGGCCTCACCGGTACGGGCACCCGTACCGACATCGCCCCCGCTCCCACTCCCGCCCCGCCGCCGGAGACCGGCATCTACCTCGACGCAGAGCGGACGCAGACCCTGGTGAAGCTGCTGGTCGCGGGCCCGTTCGGGGTCGGCAAGACCACGTTCATCCGGTCGCTGTCGGAGACGGAGCCGCTGCACACCGAGGAGGTGATGACCAGGGGCAGTGCGCTGGTCGACGACCTGTCCGGAGTCCGGGAGAAGTCCACGACGACGGTGGCGATCGACTTCGGGCGCCTGACCCTGCCCGGCGACGTCGTGCTGTACATGTTCGGCACCCCGGGCCAGCGCCGCTTCTCCCCGCTGTGGCAGGACATCTCGCGCGGCGCGCTCGGTGCGCTCGTCCTCGCCGACACACGCCGCCTGTCCGACTCCTTCGAGGTGATGGACATGATCGAGGACGCGGGGCTGCGGTACGCGGTCGCGGTCAACGCCTTCCCCGACTCCCCCTCGCACCACCCCTCCACGCTCCGCGACCATCTCGACCTGCTCCCCGACACACCGCTCGTGCTGTGCGACGCACGCGACCGCGACCAGGCCACCGACGCGCTGATCGGCCTCGTGGGCCACGTCCTCGCCCTCACGCCCCAGGAGACCGCGTGACCTCCGCGCCGGAACCGGGCCAGCGACAAGCACCGGGCCCGGATGAAGCACCGGCCCGAGAAGCCGAACCCAGTGGTCCCGAACCGGGCGGGCGGCCCGAACCGCCTCCGCCCTGGAGCGAACCGCACGCAGAAGTGGCGCAGTTGTACGGGCCGGAGTTCGCCGCGGACCCGGAGGCGGTCTACGGCAGGCTCCGCCGGTACGGCGCGCTCGCGCCCGTGGAGATCTCGCCGGGCGTGCCCGCGATGCTCGTCACCGACTACCGGGCGGCGCTCGACCTGCTGCACGACCCCGTCACCTGGTCCAAGGACTCGCGGATCTGGCAGGAGACCCTGCCCGAGGACTCGCCGATCCTGCCGATGCTCGGCTGGCGCCCCAACGTCATGTTCAACGACGGTGACGCGCACGCGCGTTACCGCCAGGTGATCACCGACGGCTTCGACCGCATCCCGCCGCACGAGCTGCGCGACATGGTCGTCGGGATCGCCGACTCGCTCATCGCGGACTTCGGCGCGGACGGCGAGGCCGACCTGATGGCACAGTTCGCGCGGCTGCTGCCCCTGAAGCTCTTCAACCGCCTCTTCGGGCTGCCCGATTCCTACAGCGAGCGGCTCATCTCCTCGCTCGCCGGAATGATGGAGGGCGACCCGGAGGAGGCGTCGGCGGCCAACGCGGAGTTCGAGGCCTACATCGGCGAGCTGATCACGGCGAAGAAGCACGTGCGCGGCCGGGATCTGACGTCCTGGTTCATGGACCACCCCGCCGGGCTCAGCGACGAGGAGGTCACGCACCAGCTCGTACTCACGATGGGCGCCGGCCACGAGCCGACGACCAATCTCATCGGCAACGCCCTGGCCCGCATGCTCACGGACGACCGCTACTACAGCACGCTGTCCGGCGGCGCCCTGACCCCGCGTGACGCCATCCAGGACGTCCTGCTGAACGAGCCGCCGATCACCAACTACTCGGCGCACTTCCCCAGACGGGACGTGTACTTCCACGGCACGTGGATCCGCACGGGTCAGCTCGTCATGGTCTCGTACGCGGCGGCCGGGGCCGGACACGGCCGTACGGGAGCCGGCGCGGCCGGCGGCAACGGCGGGCAGGGCCACGGCAGTTCGGGCGCCTCGGGCCACACGGGCGGCCCCGGCGGCTCAGGCTCAGGCCCACTCCACACAGGCGGCTCCGGCGGAGGGGCGCACCTGGCCTGGTCCGCGGGACCGCACTCCTGCCCCGTGCCCCGGTCCGCGCTGCTCATCGCGACCACCGCCATCGAACGGCTCACGGCCTGGCTCTCCGACATCGAGCTGACCGTCGCCCACGACCGGCTCGCCCACCGGCCCGGGCCGTTCCACCGCGCCCTCGCACAACTGCCCGCCCGCTTCACACCGATCAGCCCCGACCAGGCAGGAGCCACTCCATGGGACAGCAGGGACAGCAGGCAGACCAGGAGCACGGGTTAGCCGCGGGAGGCGGAGCGTCCGCCGGCGGCACCGGCCTCTCCCGCCCCGTCCCCATCGACCCCGCCGGACAGGACATCCACGGGGAGGCCGACGGCCTGCGCGGCGCGGGCCCCGCCGCACTCGTGGAGCTCCCCGCCGGGATCCACGCGTGGTCCGTCAGCAGCTTCGACCTGCTGAAGCAACTGCTGACGGACGACCGGGTCTCCAAGGACCCGCGCCGGCACTGGCCGGCCTGGCAGCGCGGCGAGTTCCACGGCACCTGGATCCGCTCGTGGGTCGGCGTGACCAACATGTTCACCTCGTACGGCGCCGACCACCGCCGCCTGCGCAAGCTCGTCGCCCCGGCCTTCACCGGCCGCCGCACGGAGGCGATGCTGCCCCGCGTCGAGCGGATCACCGCTGAACTCCTCGACGCGATGGCGGTGTTGCCGCGGGGCGAGCCCGTCGATCTGCGCAGCGCCTACGCGCACCCCCTGCCGATGGGCGTGATCTGCGAGCTCTTCGGCATCCCCGGCGAGCAGCGCCCCGAGATGGCCCGCCTCGTCGAGCGGATCATGGACACCTCCGCGTCGCCCGAGGAGGCGGCCCGTACGGCGCAGGACGTCCAGAGCACGTTCGGCGCGCTCGTCTCCCTCAAGCGGGAGCAGCCGGGTGAGGATCTGACCAGCGTGCTGGTCTCCGCCCGCGACGACGAGACGGGCTCGGAGCTCTCCGAGGCCGAACTGCTCGACACGCTCTTGCTGGTCATCGGCGCCGGTCACGAGACGACGGTGAACCTGATCGGCAACGCGGTGCACGCGCTCCTCACTCACCCCGCACAGCTCGAACTCGTCCTGAACGGCGGGGTCTCGTGGAACGACGTCATCGAGGAGACGCTCCGCTGGGCCCCCAGCATCGCCTCGCTCCCGCTGCGTTACGCGGTCGAGGACATCGAGCTGCCCGGAGGCGCGACGATCCGTCAGGGTGAGGCGATCCTCGCGACGTACGCCGCCGCGGGCCGCGACCCCGGCAGACACGGCGACACCGCGGGGGAGTTCGACGTGCGGCGCACCGACGTGGAGCACCTGTCGTTCGGACACGGCGTGCACTTCTGTCTGGGCGCCCCCCTCGCGCGCATGGAGGCACGTACGGCGCTGCCCGCTCTCTTCGAGCGCTTCCCCGAACTGAGCCTCGCGGTACCGCCGGAGGAGCTGGAACAGGTGGAGTCCTTCATCGCGCACGGCTACCGGACGCTGCCGGTGCTGCTGCACGGGCCGCGCTGACGCCTGCGGGCCGCGCTGACGCCGTGTCCGGTCCCGCCGCGCCCTGCCGCCGTCCGCCGCTCCGTACGGATCCGGCCGCAGCCGTCCGGATCCGATCGCTCACGGTATCGCCGCAGTGCCCGTTACCACACCAATCGCCCTTGTTCCGTGAGAAGTTCGAAGGACTCGTAGAGGACCCGGGGCCCTGATGACGTATAGCTGACAAGCAAGGCAGACTGACCCCTGCGGGACTGGAATGAGGAGCGCAGGGGGCCATGATGGGCGCCGAGGGGAACATCGGCCGCGGGACCGAGCCGCGGAAGCACAAGCTGTGCTTCGCCGTGCTCGGACCGGTCCGAGCCCACCGCGGCGATCAGGAGATCCCCATGGGCTCGCCGCAGCAACGCGCGTTGCTCGCCGCCCTGTTGCTGCGCGGCGGCCACACCGCGACGGCCGAGGAGCTGATCGACGCCATCTGGGGCGAGGAGCCCCCGGACCAGGCGAAAGCGGCGCTGCGTACGTACGCCTCGCGCATCCGCAAGGCCCTCGGCGACGACGCCGAGCTGATGGTCAGCGAATCCGGCGGCTACGCGATCCGGACGGGCCGCGCGTACTCCGACGTCGTCCTGGACCTCGACACCGCGACGGGCCATGTCTCGGACGCGGAGAAGTCCGTTGCGAGCGGCGACCGTTCGGGTGCGCGCGCGAGCTACGCCGCCGCGCTCTCGCAGTGGGCCGGCGAGCCGCTGGCGCACGTGCCCGGCCCGTTCGCGGAACGGCACCGCAACCGGCTGACGGAATGGCAGCTCTCCCTCCAGGAGCAGCGCATCGACCTCGACCTCCAACTGGGCTCGCACACCGAGACGGTCAGTGAGCTGACGGCTCTGACGGCCGCGCATCCGCTGCGCGAGAGACTGCGGGAGCTGCTCATGCTGGCGCTCTACCGCAGCGGCCGGCAGGCCGAGGCCCTCGCGGTCTTCGCCGACACGCGGCGGCTGCTCGCGGACGAGCTCGGCGTCGATCCCTGCGCCGACCTCATAGCGCTCCACCAGCGCATCCTGGAGGCCGACGACAGCCTCACCCTCGCCCCGGAGGAGCCGTCCGGCACCGCCGCGCCGGGGCGGCCCCGCCAGCCCGCTCAACTGCCCGCCGCCGTCGCCGACTTCACGGGCCGCGACGCGTTCGTGGCGGAGCTCAAGGACCAACTCGCCCAGGCCGAGGGCACAGTCATGGCCGTCTCGGCGGTGGCCGGCATCGGCGGCGTCGGCAAGACGACCCTCGCCGTGCACGTCGCACACGCCGCGGCCGAGCACTTCCCGGACGGCCAGCTCTACGTGGACCTCCAGGGCGCGGGCCCCTCGGCGGCCCAACCGGAGGCCGTACTGGGCGCGTTCTTGCGATCGCTCGGCGTGGAGGACGCGAACATCCCGGAGGGCGTGGCCGAGCGGTCAGCCCTCTTCCGGTCGCTGCTGTCCGGACGCCGCGTGCTCACCCTGCTCGACAACGCACGCGACGCGGCACAGGTCCGTCCTCTGCTCGCCGGGGCGGCGGGCTGCGCGGCGATGGTCACCAGCCGCACCCGTATGGTCGACCTCGCCGGCGCGCACCTCGTCGACCTCGATGTGATGAGCCCCGAGGAGGCGATGACGCTCTTCGGCCGCATAGTCGGCAAGGAGCGCGTCACCGCGGAGCGCCAGGCGGCCATGGCTGTGGTCGGCGCGTGCGGCTTCCTTCCGCTGGCCATCCGGATCGCGGCGGCCCGGCTGGCGTCCCGGCGCACGTGGACGGTCGCCACTCTCGCCGAGAAGCTCGCCGACGAGCGGCGGCGCCTCGACGAACTCCAGGTCGGCGACCAGGCCGTGAAGGCCACCTTCGAACTCGGCTACGGCCAGCTGGACGACGAACAGGCCCGCGGATTCCGCCTGTTGGGCCTCGCCGACGGCCCCGACATCTCCGTGCACGCCGCCGCCGCGCTGCTCGACCGCCCCGCGGAGACCACCGAGTCCCTGCTGGAGTCCCTGGTCGACGCGTCGCTGCTGGAGTCGGCGGCACCGGGCCGCTACCGCTTCCACGACCTGGTGCGCCTCTTCGCCCGCGCCTGCGCCGAGCGCGACGAACAGCCGCCGTCCCTCCGGGAAGAGGCCTACTCCCGGCTCCTCGACTTCTATCTCGCCACCGCGAAGAGCGTCTTCGCGCTGGAGCGCCCCGGCGAGCGCCTCGTCGACTTCCTGGAGCAGACCGAGACACCGGGCCTGAGCTTCACGGACCAGACCTCCGCCATCGACTGGCTCTTCGCCGAGTCCGCCTGCTTCCTGGCGGCGGCCCGCCAGCTCGGCAGGGGCGACACGCTCCGCAGGGCCGTCGACCTGCTGATGGCGACGAGCGACCTGGCGGAGGCCGGCATCAACGTACGGCAGTACGAGCAGGCCGCGCAGGAGCTCAAGGAGGCCGCACGGGCGGCGGGAGACACCCGCGCCGAGGCCCGCAGCCGCTCCATTCTGACGGGGCTGCACCTGACGACGGGCTCCTTCAACGAGGCCGACGAGGAAGCGCGGATGGCGGGCGTGCTGGGCGCCGAGGCGGACGATCCCATCTCCTCCTCCTACGCCCTCAACGACCGTGGAATCGTTGCCAATTACCAGGGGCGCCACGGCGACGCCGAGGAGTATCTGACCCAGGCGCTGCGCACCTTCCAGGGGTACGGCAACCAGCCGTCCGAGGCCAGCGCGCTGTGCAACATCGCACGGGCCCACATCGGCACCGGACGGGCCGACAGCGCGGTCGCGCTCGCCGAGCAGGCCGTCGCAATCTACCGGCGGCTGGACATGTCGATGCGTCTGGCCAACGGCCTCTACGCGCTGGGCATCGCCCTCACCGCCGCGGTCCGGCTCACCGAGGCCGAGCGGGAGTTCCTGGAGGCGCTGGAGATCTTCCGGCACAGCCGCCAGCAACTGTGGGAAGGCATGACCCACTTCAGGCTGGCCGAGGTGTATCTCGCCTCCCACCAGGCCGCACTCGCCGCGGGCCAGGCCGAACAGGCCCTGGCGCTGCGCGGCATCGGCGGCGAGTGGCGGCGCGGAACCGTCCTGGTGACGCTCGGCAAGTCCCTGGAGCTGCTGCACCAGTCGGACCGGGCACGCGCGTGCTGGCGAGAGGCGCTGAGCATCTTCGACAAGCTCGGCACCGACGAGGCCGACGAGGTAAGGGCCCTGCTCACAGCGCCGGTCATGACGTAAACGCACCGGCATATGGAACGTTCATTAATCGTTTATCCTGTCGGGCCATTCTTCTGATGACGGTTCCGCCGCGTCGGGGGGCAGGCGGACCGCACAGGGGGAAAGCCGCACTGGCTGTTTCTGAGAAGTGCGGCTATGCAACGGCCGTCCGGCGGTCCTCGGGGGAGCCGCCGGACGCGTCGTACCGCATTGTTCGATCAGCCCAGGGAGCACAACACCATGAGTGCAAACGATCTGAAGACCCATGAGAAGGAGCCGGCCGAGACCGAAGAGGTCCCGGAAGAAGACCTCGTCACGAAGGACCGGCACCAGTCCATCAACCCGCTCGGCGAGTCCGCCGAGACGGAGGACGAGGAAGCAGCCGACGAAGACCTCACGGTGATGGACCGCCACCAGTCCATCAATCCGGCTGACTGAGGCTCGCGGCAAAGCCGGGGGCAGGAAGTGGGCGCCTACCGGCGGCTCGGAGGGGGAGCCGCCGATGGGCGCCCACGTGTTCGCGGGGCCGTGTACGCGTATATGGCAACGGGTATTTGGTGATTGCCGCATTCAGGGAATACCCGGAGAAGACGCCGGACCCCAATCTGGAGGATTCTGTGGAGAAATCGAGAAGGATCGCTGCCATATGTGCGATCACCGCAGTGCTGTTAGGGACTTCCGCCGCTCCGGCACTCGCCGACCGGCACCAGACCGGCTCCGAGCGGGTTCTCTCCGAACGGGCCCTTGCCGAGCGGGCCTTCTCCCAACTGACCGTCCCTGACCGGCATCAGACCTTCTCGGGACCGGCTCTCTCCGAGCGGCTCGTCTCCCAACTCACCGTCCCTGACCGGCATCAGACCTCCACACCGCACATGCCCGGGACAGCGCCCGCGTGACGGCGGGGCAGCGCCCCGGCCACGCGGACGCCGGGGCCCCTTCACCGCCTTGACCTGACCCGTCGGGCCGGACCGTCAACTGACCGACTCCACAAGGCACTCGGAGACGTCGCCGACGCGCTCCGGATGCCCCATGCGAACGTCGACGGGCTCGGTGTCCCTGCCGCCGACCTCCACCTTCGCGAGACCCGAGTCGACCTGGGCCCCGGCTCCGTCGAGGAACTTCACCTTCACCCGGTAGGTCTTGGAGTAGCTCTTCGGGTTGCGGACCTCCACCACGGCCTTCGCCTCGCTCCCGCTCTGCGCCGCGCACCGCGTGACCGTCCCGGAGGCGGCGCCGTTGCGGGCGGCGCCGTTGCCGGCGCCGGTCGTCCCGGTGGTGCTGTGGTAGCGCCGCGAGCTGCGGCGGCCGCCGTCCGAGCCGTAGCCGTCCTTGCTCCCGGTGCCGTAGTCGGATCCGGCGTCGTTGCTGCTGTTGTGGCTGCTCGAACTCGAACTGCTGCATCCGCCTCCGCTGCCGCCGCTCCGGTGGCCGCCGCCCTTGCGGGCGGGGCTGAACCCGCTGATCGCCGCGAGGACGACGGCGACGACGGCGACGAGCTTGAGGTGACGCGGCATGGATGAACCCCCGATTCCGGCATGTCGTGTGAGGCGGACGCCCCCGTGCGGGGACGCCGCCGACTGGCCGGGGGGTTCCACCCGGCGTAACGTTTCGTGCAGGACGACGCACCCTGCGCGTCCCTCTGCTTCCCGACGGGAGAAGCACCCGCGGCGCCGGAAGCGAGGCTGAGAGCCGATGGCCCGGAACGTGTTCGGCATTCTGCTTGCCCTCGTCGGAGCGGCCGCCGCTGCGTGGAGCCCGTTCGCCACCTGGTACGGGGGGCGGCTCGGCCGCGACTTCAAGGTCGACGAGCTCTTCACCTCCACCGGCATCACCGGCACCCAAGCCGCGCTCTGGACGGGCCTGTTCGCGCCCATGCTCGGCGTCGCCGTGCTCACGCTGCTCGCGGCGCTGCTGCGCTCACGTCTGCTGGTGGCACTCGCGGGACTGGTCGTGCTCGGCTTCACCATCCTGTGGATGGTCCGCCAGGGGCAGGAGGCGGGGACCCTCACGGCCGGCGCCGGCGGCCTGGGCGAGGGCGTGGGCTACGCGATCGGCGGGGGCGCGCTGCTCCTCGTCGGCGCGCTCGTGATGCGCGGGCGACGGCGCGGGCGGCGCCGCAAGGGCCGCGGCGGGCCCGGCCGGGTGGACGACGGCCATGCCGCACCCCCCGCACAGGAGGACCAGGAGTTCTCCGAAATGCCCCAGCCGTACGGCCCGTTCGGGACGACCCACGGGCCGCACGGCGCGTACCGGGCGGACGAGGACTGGGGACCGTACGGGCGGGGCCACGATCCGTACGACGACGACGCCACTCCTTCCGAGGAGTGGGACCCGTGGGCGGCCGGCCGGCCCGAGCCCCGGCCTCCCATCGTCCAGCCGCTGCCGGGAGCGCCGGGTGGGCCCGGCGGACCGGAACGGCCCGGCGACCGCGAGGGGCACGGCGACGAGGACCAGCGCGACGAGTCCGGCGGACAGCCGCCGGACCAGCCGCCGGACCAGCCGCCCCAGGGTCCGCAGAAGCAGCCTCCGCCCCCGTCCCCCGGGCCGGGCGGCGGCACGGGCGGTACGGCCGGTACGGACGGCACGGGTGACGGCGACCGCGGGCCCCACGACACCCAGCGCATCCCGCGCCGCCCGGGCCGTTACCGGGGCGGCCCGTACCAGTGAGCGCGGCGCACGGGGCCTGACCGGTGAGGCAGCCCGGCACGGTCCACGGCCCCGGCCGGGTCAGGGCGCTCAGTGCCCCGGAAGGAACAGGCAGAACGGATGCCCCGCCGGGTCGAAGAGAACCCGTACGCCCTCCTGCGGCTGGTACTCCGCGACGGTCGCTCCCCCGTCGACGGCGTGCGCCGAGGCGACATCGAGATCGTCGACCTCGATGTCCAGGTGGATCATCATCTGCTGGTCGCCGGGACCGGCCGGCCACACCGGCCTGACGTGCTCCGTCTCGGTCTGGAACGAGAGCCCCGGCCCGCCGCCCGGTGCTTCGAGCATCACCCAGTCCGGCTCGTCCCACTTCACGCGCCAGCCCATGAGGTGGTGGTAGAAGTCCGCCAGCGCGCGCGGATCGGGTGCTCCCAGCACGATGCCCGACAGTCTCGTACGCGGTCTGCCGCTCACGGCGCCTCCTCGTCGTCCGTCGTCGCCCGGCGCGTGATCGCCGTGCTCAGGCCTGACGAGCCTGCCCCGTGCCCTTCGACGCGTCCAGCGCGTAGACGCAGCGGTCCTTGCTGCACGCGTAGACGACTCCCCGCTCCGCCACCGGCGACCCCGTGATCTCGCCGCCCGTGGCCAGCTTCCAGCGGAGCTGGCCGCCGACGGCGTCGAGCGTGTAAAGGCAGTGGTCGGCGGAGCCGAAGTGCACCCGCCCGTCGGCGACGACCGGAGCGCCCACCAGGTCGCCGCCCGCGGCGAACCGCCAGCGCGGTGTGCCGCTCACGGCGTCCAGCGTGTAGAGCGCACCGCCGCTGCCCAGGTGGACGAGACCGTCGGAGACGACGACCGGCTCCGTCGAGTGCCGGGCCTCCGTCGCGATCCGCCATCTGTCCTGACCGGTGACGGTGTCCACCGCGTAGACCGTGCCGAGGTAGTCGGCCAGATACACGCCACCGCCCGCGACCGCCGGGCCGTGCACGAAGGCGGGCGGGCTGAGGAAGGCCGCGGGTGCCTCGAAGCGCCACCGCTCCGCGCCGCCGGCGCCGTCCAGGGCATGGACGCGCGCACCGGCGCAGACGTACACCACACCGTCCTCGGCGGGGTTGAGCCGCAGCGGTACGCCGCCGGTGACCGAGGCGTCGCCGACCGGGTACGACCAGCGCTCCGCTCCCGTACGGGCGTCCAGCGCGAAGAGGCGGCCCTCGCCCCAGGTGTAGACCGTGCCCTCGTGGACGGAGGGCCCGCCCTCGCGGGTCTCGAACTCGGTCTGCGCGCCGCCCAGTTCCCACAGCTTCTCGCCGCTCGCCGCGTCCCACGCCTGCACGCCGCCGCCCCGCGTGCCCGTGACGACGGTGCCGCGGTCGACCTGGAGGGAGAAGACCCAGCCGTCGGTGGCCAGCCGCCACAGCTCGGAGCCGTCGCGAGCGTCCAGCGCGTAGAGGCTCGGTCCGTCGGAGGCGTGCACACGTCCGTCGGAGACGGCCATGGACCAGGCGACCTCGCGCGTCCTGAACCGGCGCCGTCCGCTCGCGACATCGAGCGCGTGCACCTCGAAGGAGGTGACGTAGAGCAGCTCGTCGGCGACGACCGGCGTGCCCCACACGTCGTTCGACATACGGAAGCGCCACGGGCGCCAGCGCTGCGGCTGCGCCTGGCCGCCGGCCTCCCCGGCCTGACCCGGCGCGGAGACCACTCCGGTCGGCCCGGCGAGCGGAGGCGGAGCCGCCGCGGCGGCGCCCGGGCCCGAAAGGGGCGAGTGCTGCGCACCGTTCGGCGGCCGCACCCAGCCCGTGGCGGGACCGGCCGACTCCGCTCGTACGTCCTCGGAGCGGCGCGGCCCGGGCCCGATGGGCACGTGCGAGCCGGGCAGCCGCACGGGAGCGCCGTCGGCGACCTCCGCGGGCTGGGCCGGAGGCGCACCGGCGGCGGCCTCGGCGGACGGCACGGGCGGCGCATGGCCACCGGCTCCGCCCGGTCCGGCAGCCGAAGCCGCGGGCTGCGGTGGATGCGAGGCGAGCGAGCCGACGGCCGACGGCCCACCCGGACCGGCCGGGATGGCGTGCCGGGGCCCGCCGTGGCGTCCGCTCCCGGCGGCGTGCGCGGGCGGCGCCTGCGTGACGGCCGGAGGCGCGGAGGCGGCGGACGGTGCGGGCCGCGAGCCGCGTCTGTCACCGGCTCCCTCCGCGGCCGCGTCCGGCGGCACCTCCGGCGGACCGTCCTGACGGTGCGCGGGCCTCCTGGGAGTCGGACGTGCCCCGCGCTTGCGCTCGATCAGGGCAACGGCCCCCGCGGGCAGCCACGCCGACGCCGTGCCGCTGTCGTCGCCTCCCGCGGAGAAGAGGTGCGGGGCGAGCTGCGACTGGATGTCGGCCGGCGAGGGACGCTCCTCCGCGGCCATGCGCATACAGGGCTCGATGAGCGGCCGCAGCTCCTCGTTCATCCCCTCCAGATCGGGGCCGTCGCGCAGCAGCATGAAGACCGTCTCGACCGGGTTCGCACCGTGAAAGGGCGCGTGCCCGGTGGCCGCGAAGACGAGGGTGGAGGCGAGGGAGAAGACGTCGCTCGCGCCCGTGACGCTGCGCGAGTCCCGCGCCTGCTCGGGCGACATGTACGCGGGCGTGCCGACGGCCACGTTCGTCATCGTCAGGCGGGTGTTCGATACGCCGGAGGCGATGCCGAAGTCGATGACACGGGGCCCGTCCTCGACGACGAGGACGTTGGAGGGCTTGAGGTCCCGGTGGACGAGCCCGGCGCCGTGGATGGACTGGAGCGCCTCGGCGACTCCGGCGGCGAGCCAGCGGACGGCCTGCACCGGCAGGGGCCCGCACTCGTTGACTATTTCCTCAAGGGAGGGCGCCGGGACGAACGCCGTCGCGAGCCACGGCACGGCCGCCCTGGGGTCGGCGTCGACGACGGCCGCGGTGTAGAAGCCGCTGACGGCGCGCGCTGCCTCGACCTCGCGCGTGAAGCGCACGCGGAACAGCTGATCCTCGGCGAGCTCGGTGCGCACCGTCTTGATCGCCACACGGCGCCCGGAGGCCGAACGCGCGAGATAGACCAGCCCCATGCCCCCGGCGCCAAGTCGGCCGAGCACCTCGAACTGGCCGATCCGTCGCGGATCGTGCTGCGTCAGCTGCTCCACCACTTACCTGCCACCTCCCCGTCGGGGCCACTCGACTCCCGCCCCGTGCAGCTTCTCACTGCCGTACCGGACACGCGGTCCACGGGCTGATTCTTCCTGCCCAAGGCGGTGGTTGCGAACCCGGGGGCAACCCCTTCGGGTCTCCGCAGGCCAAACAACGAAGCGCAAGGCCGCATTCCAGTCTCTGTCCCGGTCCCGAGGCCGGTCCCGAGGCCGGTCCCGGAGCCCGTCACGAAGTCGGTCACGAAGCCGGTGGCCGCGCACGCCGGCACGGCACGTACTCGGCACCCGGCGCGTGCGCCCCCACCTCACGCCGGGCCCACTGCCGCGGGCCGGCAGGTCACCGCCACGGCACGGAGGGGCGGCGGACCGCCCCAGGCGGATGTCTCTGCCCGTACGGCCATGAGCTGTCTGCCTCCCCTGCTTCGCCCTGTCTCTGTCGCTGCCCCTGCCCCGCCCCCCGGCGTGTGCGGACCATTCCGCCCGTACGGCACGCTAGCCGCGTTCTGGAGCGTGCGCAGGCCGATGATTCGAACGCGCAGTGTTCTGCCCTCCGGTCGTCCTCCGGTCCTCCCCCGGCCCGGTCCTGTGTACGCCGGGCCGTGCACCGGCCGGTACGCCGGCGGCGCTCCGGTCCGCACCGGGCCCGTCCTCTACGTCTGCCCGCTCGCCGCGTCCGGACCACCCCCGTATCCGGGACGATGCCGAACGGTGCCACCCCATTTGCATGCGGCCGAATCGCGCGCCCGTTCCCCGTCGATAAGCTGACGGCATGACAGGACAAGTTCGAACCGTCGACGGGCGAGTAGCGGGGCGCCGCGGGCAGGCGACGCGGCAAAAGCTGCTCGACTGCCTCGGCGAGATGCTCAGCTCGTCGCCGTATCGCGATGTCAAGGTCATCGACGTCGCCAGGAGGGCGGGCACGTCCCCGGCGACCTTCTACCAGTACTTCCCGGACGTCGAGGGCGCCGTCCTCGAACTTGCCGAGTCCATGGCCAAGGACGGGGCCGCTCTCAGCGATCTGGTGACGGACCGCTCGTGGGCGGGCAAGTCCGGCTGGCGCACCGCGGAGGAACTCGTGGACGGGTTCCTCGCCTTCTGGCGCAAGAACGACGCCATCCTGCGGGTCGTCGACCTGGGTGCGGCGGAGGGCGACAAGCGGTTCTACAAGATCCGCATGAAGGTGCTGAACTCGGTCAACGGGCCGCTGACCGAATCCATCAAGGACCTCCAGGCCAGGGGCCGGGTCGACAGCGAGGTCAATCCGGCGGCCACGGCCGGGGCGCTCGTCATGATGCTCGCGTCCGTGGCGAGCCATCAGAAGGGCTTCCAGACCTGGGGCGTCAGGCAGGCGGAGCTGAAGCCGAATCTGACGCTGCTGGTCCACCTCGGTGTGACGGGCCGCAAGCCCACAAGATGAACCGTTTTCCCAACCACCCCGAAAAACGTTTCTCCCTCGCGCTCGGCCCTGGCCCCCGGACGTCTCTCCACGCCCCGCCCGGCAGCGGCCTCCACGTGCTCTTCCCGTGACTCTTCCGTGACGGGAACACCACGCCGCCAGCACTAGGCTCTCCGTCATGCCCATGACCGACGACGGAGTTCCCGTACACATCATCGGCGCCGGTCCCGGCGGTCTCGCCACGGCGGCCGCACTGCACGAACGCGGCATCAGCACCGTCGTACTGGAGAAGTCCGCGTCGGTCGCGGCCTCCTGGCGCGCCCACTACGACCGGCTCCGGCTGCACACCACGCGCCGCTGGTCGGCTCTGCCCGGGCTGCCCATACCCCGCTCGTACGGGCGCTGGGTCGCGCGCGACGACTTCGTCCGCTACCTGGAGAGCTACGCCGAGCACCACGGCATCGAGGTGGCCACCGGCGTCGAGGTCGACAGCGTCGAGCGCAGCGGCACCGACTGGGTGCTGCACGCCAACGGAGGGCGGCGACTGAGCACGCCCGCCGTCGTCGTCGCCACGGGCTACAACCACACGGCGCGCATGCCGTCCTGGCCGGGGCGCGAGGAGTACGAGGGCGTGCTGCTGCACGCCTCGCGCTACCGCAACGCGAAGCCGTACGCCGGCAAGGACGTGCTCGTCGTGGGCGCGGGCAACACGGGGGCCGAGATAGCGGCGGACCTCGCGCAGGGCGGGGCCTCGCGCGTGCGGCTCGCGGTGCGCACCGTCCCGCACATCGTCCGCCGCTCGACCCTGGGCTGGCCTGCGCAGGCCAACGGCATCCTCTGCCGCCGGCTGCCCACGCGGCTGGTGGACGGGCTCGCGGCGCGCATGGCGAAGATGGCCGTACCCGACCTGTCCGCGCGCGGGCTTCCGCGGCCCGACACCGGGCTGTACACGCGGGCCCGGCAGGGCGCGATCCCCGTGCAGGACGTGGGGCTGATCGCCGCCGTGCAGAAGGGGAGCGTCGAGCCCGTCGCGGCCGTGGAGTCCTTCGACGGAGCGAAGATCCAGCTCGCCGACGGGACGTCCGTCGCCCCCGACGTCGTGATAGCGGCGACCGGCTACGTGCGCGGGCTGGAGGACCTCGTCGGGGGCCTCGGCGTGCTCGACGACGCGGGGCGCCCGCTGGTGCACGGCGGCCGGACCCACCCGGAGGCCCCCGGGCTCTACTTCATCGGCTACACGAATCCGCTCAGCGGCATGCTGCGGGAGCTGTCGCTGGACGCGCAGCGCATCGGCAAGGCGATCGCGCGGGCGACGGCCCGGCGGGCCTGATCCCCGGCCCCGGCAGGCTGTCCTAGCAGGCCGTCCGCGCGGGCCGTTCGGACGGTGCGGGCGACGCGTGGACGGTGAGGCCGGCGGCTCCGGGCTCGATCCACGGCCGGAGCGTGAGGTCCTCGTCGTAGTCGCCGCCGTTCTCGCTGCGGTACGGCAGCGGTTCGGCGTCGGGGAGGGCGCGCAGCCGCTCGCGCAGGGCGTGTACGTACTCCCGGTGCTGCTCGGCGGTGAGCCGGTCCGCGCCGTAGACGACGAAGGGCCGCAGCGCGGACATGCCCGTGTACCAGAACGTGCCGTGCAGCACGGGCCAGAGCACGTCGTCGATGTGGCCGTGGATGCCGCGCGGTCCGAAGCCCGGCTCGCGGGCGCCGACCGTGGTGATCACCATGGCGCGCTTTCCGGCCAGGCCGCCCTCGCCGTAGCGCAGGGTGCGGCCGTCGGCGCCCTTGAGCCCGAAGGCGAAGCCCTGCACGAGTACGCGGTCGAACCAGCCCTTCAGGATGGCGGGCGGCCCGAACCACCACATCGGGAAGTGGAAGACGACGGCGTCGGCCCAGGCCACCTTGCGCTGCTCCGCGCGGACGTCGTCGCTCAACTCGCCTGCGGCGTAGGCCCGTTCCTGCTCCGCACCGACGGTCAGCCGGGAGTACCCGGAGGGCGGGTCCGTACGGGTGCCGGCAGCGGGCTCCGGGCCGGTCGCCGCCGAGGACGGGCGTACGTCCCCGGCGTCCAGGACCGCCTTCCAGCCCATGGCGTACAGGTCGGAGACCCGCGTCTCGTGGCCGGAGGCGGTCAGCTCCCGCAGGCCCGCGCGCATGAGGGAGGCGTTCAGGGAGCGCTGCTCGGGGTGGGCGAAAATCCAGAGAACCTTCATGGCTCCGATGCTGCGGCGCCCGCGACCGCGGAACGAGTGGCCGGATGGCCAGCATATGGAAGAATCTGGCCATGACTCCGGCCACTGAGACTCCGGCCACTGAGACTCCGGCCACTGAGACTCCGGCCACTGAAACTCCGGCCACCGAAACTCCGGCCACCGAAACTCCGGCCACCGAAACTCCAGGCACCGCGGACCACGCCGCGAGGGCGGTGAACCGCCCGGGTGACGCCCTCTCGCCGTTCCACGGCGACGGGCGCCACCGCGTCGCCGTCCTCGTGCGCCCCGGTGTGATGCCGCTCGAACTCGGCCTGGTGCACCAGATGTTCGGCGCCGCGAGGAGCCCGGAGGGAACCGGCGGCGGCGGGGCACCGCTGTACGAGGTCGTCACGTGCACGCTCACGCCGGGCCCGGTCCGTACGAACGCCGACTTCACCGCGTACGTGGCACACGGCCCCGAGGCCCTGGACGAGGCGGACACCGTGATCCTCCCGGCCACGCACGAGGAGGACGACCCCGAGACCGCCGGACGCCTCGGCGCTCCCCTCGCCGCGGCCCTGCGCCGCATCCGCCGCCCCGGCACCCGCATCGCCTCGATCTGCACGGGCGCGTTCGTGCTGGCGGCGGCCGGCTGGCTCGACGGCAGGCGAGCCACGACGCACTGGAAGTCGGCCGAGGACTTCCGCCGCCTCTTCCCGCGCGTCGACCTCGACCCGGACGTCCTCTACACGCACGAGGACGAGCTGCTCACGGCGGCGGGCGAGGCCGCGGGCATCGATCTGTGCCTGCACATGATCCGGAGCGATCATGGCGCGGCCGTCGCCAACGACGTCGCGCGCAGCACCGTCGTGCCGCCCCACCGCGAGGGCGGCCAGGCGCAGTTCGTGCCGCGGCCCGTGCCGGAGCCCTCCGTGCGCTCCTCGACGGGCGCCGCGCGCGCCTGGGCGCTGCGCCATCTCCACCGCCCCCTGTCGCTGCGCGAGCTGGCGCAGCAGGAGTCGATGAGCGTACGGACGTTCACACGCCGCTTCCGGGAGGAGGCCGGGCTCACGCCGGTGCAGTGGCTGACGCGTCAACGCGTGGAGCGGGCACGGCAGTTGCTGGAGGAGACGGACATGCCCGTGGACGCCGTCGCGGCACGCTCCGGCTTCGGCACGGGCGCCTCGCTGCGGCAGCACATGCAGGCGGCGCTCGGCGTCTCCCCGCGGGCCTACCGGGCCACGTTCCGCGGTCAGGGCGCGGACGCCTGAGGCGCTGCCCCGCGCACCGTCGCCAAGCGATGTCCCGCAGCGCGGTGGGTCATCGCGTGGCGGGCGACGCCGCGACGACCATCCACGGCACGCCGAAGCGGTCGACGCACATGCCGAACGCCGGTGAGAAGAAGGTCTCCGTCAACGGCGCCGTGATCTGCCCGCCGTCGGCCAGCGCGCCGAACACGCGGCGGGCCTCGACGGCGTCGTCGACCGAGACGCTGACGCTCATGCCCCGGATCCCCGCGAACTCCCCCGTCGGGTCGTCGGAGCCCATCACGTAGGCACCGTCGGTGGTCAGGGCGGCGTGGAGGATGAGGTCCGCCTGCTCCGGCGGCACCGGCTCCTCCGACGGCGCGTCCGCGAACGTCAGGAGCACGAGGTCCCCGCCGAGGATCTCCTTGTAGCGGGTGAACGCGTCTCGGCAGTCTCCGGCGTAGAACACGAAGGGTCGGTAGTCGGTCGCCATCTCGCTCGCTCCAATCGGTGCCGCGTGACTCTGCCATGTCCGACAGCGCGACTTCCGCGAATTCATCGGTGGAGCAGGGACGGACACACGCCGCCGCGCACGGCGCCGGGACCGCACGGCACCTCGTGGCAGGGCCCGCATCGCCCGACGCGACGTCGGCGAGGGCTGGTTACCGCTCGACGTAGGCGGCGAGGTTCGCCAGGGAAGAGGCGAGCCCCACGGCGTGGTCCTCCGCGGAGACGCCGTCCGGGACGTCCTCGGCGACGATGTCGACGCGCGTCCCCGCTTCCGAGGCGGTGACTGCCCAGGTCATGGTCATCGTTCCGGCGTAGGCAGGATCGTCGGAGACGAAGTCCACCGCCTGCACGACCCGCACGCCGGGGACGACGTCGACGAAGCGGGCCTCGACGATGTCGGAGTCCTCGGTCGCCTTGCCGGGTGCGCCGGACGCGTCGGAGTAGGTCAGCACCAACCGGAACGACCCGCCCGGCCGGGCGTCGAATCGCTCGAATCTGCCGGTCATCCCGGCCGGAGGGAGCCACGCCGTGAGGGCCTCGCGATCGACGAGCGCATCCCAGACGCGGCCGGGTTGCGCAGCGATCACCCTCGACGCCCTGTCCGTGCGTGGCATGGCGCGAACCTAGCACCCCCCGCGTGCGCCTCACATGGGCCGGGGACGGCGCTACTTCGTGGGCACGCCCACGGTCTCCGGCTCGCCACGGCCCCGTATCACCAGGGCCATCAGCGCGGCCGTGCCGCACAGGGCGCCCGAGGCGATCCACGCCACGTCGTAGCTGCCGAAGGTGTCCCGCACCAGGCCCGTCAGGAACGCGACGACCGACGCGCCGACCTGGTGCGACGCGAGGACCCAGCCGAAAACGATCGGGCCCGTCTCGCCGAAGTGCCGGCGGCACAGGGCGATGGTCGGCGGGACGGTGGCGACCCAGTCGAGCCCGTAGAAGACGATGAAGAACAGCATCGACGGGCGCACGCTCTGCGCGAAGAGCATCGGCAGGAAGAGCAGCGAGACGCCGCGCAGCGCGTAGTAGACGGCCAGCAGCCTGCGCGCG
Source organism: Streptomyces winkii (assembly GCF_032248595.1). Taxonomy (NCBI): domain Bacteria; kingdom Bacillati; phylum Actinomycetota; class Actinomycetes; order Kitasatosporales; family Streptomycetaceae; genus Streptomyces; species Streptomyces winkii. The sequence continues at coordinate 471,553 of NZ_JASTTH010000005.1, forward strand.
TCGAAGCGGTCGGTGAACCAGCCGGAGGCGACCGTGCCCACCAGGTCGAAGACGCCGATCACGGCGAGCAGGGACGCGGCGGCGGGCACCGGCATCCCGTGGTCGTGTGCCGCGGGCACGAAGTGCACGCCGACCAGGCCGTTCGTGGAGGCGCCGCATACGGCGAAGGTCCCGGCCAGCAGCCAGAAGACCTTGGTGCGGGCGGCGTCGTACAGCGCGCGGAGGGCGCGCCTCGCGGCGCCCGGCGGTGCGGGCGGCGGCGTGACGTAGTCGGGGCCCGCACCGTACGGCAGCAGCCCGGCGTCCTCGGGGCGGTCGCGCAGCACGAGCAGCACCAGCGGCACCACCGCCAGCGCGGCGAGGGCCACGGTCAGCGACGCCGCACGCCAGCCCGGGCCCTCGACCAGCAGGGCCACGAGCGGCAGGAAGATCAGCTGCCCCGCGGCTCCGCCGGCGGTGAGGATGCCGCTGACCAGACCGCGCCGCTCGATGAACCACCGGCCGGAGACCGTCGCCGCGAAGGCGAGCGCCATCGAGCCGGTGCCGAGGCCGACGAGGAAGCCCCAGCACAGGACGAGCTGCCAGGTCGCGTCCATGAAGACGGTCAGTCCGCTTCCGGCGGCGATCAGCAGCAGCGCGCCGGAGACGATGCGGCGGATGCCGTAGCGCTCCATGAGGGCGGCGGAGAAGGGCGAAGTGAGGCCGTAGAGAAGGACGTTGACGGAGACGGCGGCGGAGACGGTGCTGTGCGACCAGCCGAACTCCTCATGCAGCGGATCGATGAAGACGCTCGGCGTCGCACGGAAGCCGGCCGCCCCGACGAGCGCGACGAACGAGACGGCCGCCACCCACCAGGCGCGGTGCACGCGCGCGAGCGGGTGCCGGCCCGGGCGCCCGCGCGCCGGTCGCGGGCCCCCCTGCTCCCGCTGCCCCTCCCGCTCGCGCTCCTCCCGATCCTGCTCCTGCTTCTGCTGGTTCCGCTGTCCGGTCACTGGCTGGGCCGACGGCTCGGTCACTGGTTCGGTCACGGAGTCAGCCTCCGCCGGGGCCGCCCGCAGCGCGAGTGGCCCGGAGGCCATGTTGTGCGAGGATCGGGCCATGACCGCGAGCGTCTTCCGCCACCACCGGCGTCACCGTGTCGCCGTGCTCGTACGGCACGGCCTGCTGCCGATGGAACTCGGCATCCCGCACCGCATCTTCGGCCGCTCCTGGGACGAGAGCGGCACGCTGCTGTACGAGGTCGTCACGTGCGCGGTGACGCCCGGCCCCGTCCGTACGGACGCGGACTTCACCATCGCCGTCGGACACGGCCCCGAGGCGCTGGCCGAGGCGGACACCGTGATCGTGCCCGCCTCGCACGAACTGGACCCGCCGTACACCGACGGCCGCCTCGGACGCCCGCTGGCCGGCGCGCTGGCCCTGATCCGGCCAGGCACCCGCGTCGCCTCGATCTGCACGGGTGCGTTCGTGCTGGCGGCCGCCGGCTGGCTCGACGGCAGGCGCGCCACGACGCACTGGTCCTCGTGCGAGCGCCTCCAGCGGCTCCACCCGTCCGTCCGCGTCGACCCGGACGTGCTCTACGTCGCGGACGGGGACGTGCTCACCTCGGCGGGCGTCGCGTCGGGCATCGACCTGTGCCTGCACATGGTGCGGGAGGACTTCGGCGCGGCGGTCGCCAACTCCGTGGCCCGGCGCACCGTCGTGCCGCCCCATCGGGACGGCGGCCAGGCCCAGTTCATCGAGCGGCCCGTGCCGCAGTCGGGAGTGCACACCACCGGCACCGCCAGGGCCTGGGCCCTTCGGCACCTCGAGCGGCCGATCGGCCTGCGGGAGCTGGCAGGGCAGGAGTCCATGAGCGTACGGACGTTCACGCGGCGCTTCCGCGAGGAGGTCGGGCTCAGCCCGCAGGTGTGGCTGACGCGGCAGCGCATCGAGCGGGCGCGGCATCTGCTGGAGAGCAGCGGCATGCCCGTCGAACAGGTCGCGCGGGACGCGGGGTTCGGGTCGGCGTCGACTCTCCGGCTGCACTTCCAGGCCGCGTTGGGGGTCTCACCCAGCGCGTACAGGCGAACGTTCCGCGTGCGTACGGTCCCTGCCGTCCCTACGGGCGGCGGCTCGGGGGGCACCACTCGCGGTACCGGTGACGCGGCGGGGCACTCCGCGGCCTGAGGGCAGACGCGGGCGGTGCGGGGGTCACGCGGGTAAGCCTCCGTCGCCGCCGCCCACCGCGCCCGCCGTCAACTGCTGTGCGGGCAGCCCGGAAAGAGCGGAGACCGTCTCCTGGCCGGCCCCGGCCCGGTCCAGTTCGCACCAGATGCGCTTGCCCAGGCCCTCGCGCTGCCAGCCCCAGCGGTCCGCGAGGCCGGCGACCAGCTCCAGGCCACGGCCGTGGGTGTCGTCCCCCTCAGCGTGGCGCTGCCGGGGCGGGCAGGTGCTCATGTCCGCGACCTCCACGCGGACGGCGCCGGGCGACTGGCGCCCGGGCAGCAGCATGCGGAGCACCGACGGAGTGCCCGCGTGTACGACGGCGTTGGTGACCAGCTCCGAGACCAGCAGCAACAGCGTCTCCGCGAGCGCCTCGTCGCTGCCGACACCGCAGCCGGCCAGTCTGGACCGGGCCCACCTGCGGGCCCGTCCCACCTCCTCCGGGTCCGCCCCGATCTCCAGCTGCACCTGAAGCACCCGCACTGCTCACACCGTCCGTACTGGCGAGCACATCGCCTCGCGTCATCGGGAGGCCACGGTGAGTGGCCTTTACTGAGCACAGCATGATTGACGCATAGTTGGGGCAACAAGCGCTTCAGGCATATTCCGGCGCAAAGGAGTAGCCGTACTGCATACTGTGCGGCACTTCGCGGAGAGCGCGTTCGGGGACATCCGCGAACATCGGCGCCGGCGCGTCAACAGCTCGGCGGCAGGCGGCACATGAGCCGGAAGGCCGGCCGGCGTGGCGGGGGCGGCGGGCACGAGCGGGCGCGGCGTGCGCGCGTGCTCGGAGCCGGGGACGTACGGACGTAAGGGGCGTAAGGGGCGTACAGGCTCAGGGCGTTGGGGCTTCGGGCTTCGGGCTTACGGGCGCGCTCAGGCCGAGAGCGGACCGGCGGCGGCGTGCTGGGTCGCGGTCGGCAGATCCGGATAGCAGTCGAAGAGCCGGCGCACGCCGAGCGCGGCCAGCACGCGGTTCACATGGGATCCGTCCTCGGCTCCCTGAGCGGGCAGGATCAGCCGCAACTGCCCTGCACAGGAGCGCATCAGCCGTCTGGAAGCGATCAGGACACCGACACCGCTTGAGTCACAGAAGAGCACTTCCGAAAGATCGAGGACGAGACTGCGCCGTCCTTCGGCAACCGCGTCGTGTACGTGCTGCCGCACGGCGGGCGAGGTGACCAGATCCATCTCTCCGGAGACCCGGAGAACGGCCCACTCCCCCCGTTCCTCCTCCAACACCTTCAACGACACGTCCTTGCATTCCCTTCGCTCGACAACGCCTGCCCGGGCCGCGCACCCCACCGGAATGGTCCCTTCCCTTGTGCGGCTGCCCGGCCCCCCACGGTCAAAACGAGCCAGTCACCAGAGCCTGTGCGCCCGAAGGCCGCTCCTCCCCGGCAATGGTCGCAGTCATACCCGCATGACTCCCTGGCAATTTCAGATGTGATCGCACGCCGACATCCCTTGAGCAATATCGCAACGTGACGGGATCGACACCATCAGCGATCAGCACTGGAGGCACATTGCCGCAAAGGGGCGTGCGTTGTCAGCCCCTCGCACTACATTCGAGGTGCCGGCTTGCGGCGGCAGCGGCAATGGTCCCAGGCCCGAAGGCTCTGGGGGAGGCACGGATTCGGCTGGGAGTCACGATGGCGAACGAGACACCACCGCGCTGGGACCGGAGGATGCAGCAGCGTCTCGCGCGTGGCGAAGAGGCAGCGTTAGGGGAGCTGTACGACCGTTTCGCTTCACTCGTGCACAGCCTTTCCCACCGAGTGCTCGACGACGAGACGGCAGCCGACCGCACCACGCGCGACGTGTTCGCATACATCTGGGAGAACCCGCACGCGTACGACCCGAAGAAGGGCCCGATGCGCTCCTGGATAGCGGGAGTCACACAGGAGTTGGCGGCCGGAAGGCTGCGCAGACGGCACCGCGAGGAAGGCCCGCGGACGCCGGACTCGCCGGAGCGGCAGGAGCAGATCGAGGAGAAGGTCCGCGCCGCGTCGACGGCCGCACGCGCCGACTACATCGTCACGTCCATGCCCTCGTCGCTGCGCGCCGCGCTGGAGCTGACGTACTTCCAGCGCCGTGACTACCGCCAGGCGGCACGGCAGTTGGGCGTCACCGAGGACGAGGCGAGGCGGCGGCTGCGGCTGGGCCTGCAACTGCTGTCGTCGGCGACGAGCCGGCCGATGCCCGCGCAGCCGAGCGGTCCCGGACGTCCACGGTGAACGGGCCGTACGAGCCGTACGGACAGTTCTCCGGCGGGCACGACGACGTTGCGGGCGGCAACGGCCGTACGGGAGGCGGCAGTTCGGGAAGCCCGGGCGGAAGCGGCGGGGCGGGCGGCACCGCCGGCGGAGAGGGCGCCCGGGGCGAGGCGCACCGCACACCGCCCGCGAGCGACCGCGCGCCGCACTCGCCCGAAGCGCCTCCGGAGGGCGGGGCTCCGGCCGGGCGGCCCGCGGCTGCCGAACAGCCCGCAAGCGGCGCGACCCCCCAACCGGCCCCGCCCGAGGGGCAGTCGGATGAGCGCTTCGACCATCGCGTGCTGAAGTCGCTGCTCGGTGCCTGGGCGCTCGCCGCGTGCTCCGCGGAGGAGACGGCCGCCGTCGAGGGGCACTTGAGCGACTGCGGTGCCTGCGCGGAGGAGGGGCTGCGGCTGCGCGACGCCGTCGGCCTGCTGCACCCCGAGGACAGCCTGGACCTCGATCCCGCTCTGCGCGCACAGGTGCTGGAGGGCTGCATGGTACGGCGCGCTCCGCGCGTTCCGGTGCCCGAGTGGGCCGCCCCGTACGACGCCGAGACGTCCCGGCTGGACGCCCTGCTGCGGGACATGGCCGACGCCGAGTGGCTCGCGCCGGTCTCGCTGCGCTGGTTCGACGGGCGGCAGCAGGCGGAGCGGGAGACGACGGTCGCCGGGGTCATCGCTCATCTCCTCGCCGTCGACGGCCTGGTGGCCACCGCGCTCGGGCTGCCCGACCCGCTGGACCCGGACAATGGCACCGCGGACGGGCTGTCCGGGCCGGCCTCCCGCACCGAGGAGTTCTGGCGCGCGGACCCCGAGGTGCTGCGGACGCCGAGCGCCCGCGAGCCGTGGCGGGAGCAGGGGCACGCCATGGTCCGCACGGCGTCGTTCGCGGGCAGCGGCGTCGCCGAACTCGACGTCGACTACGGCGATTTCACGCTCTCCGTCCATGACGCCCTGCTCGACCGGGCCTTCGAGTGCTGGATGCACGCCGAGGACATCGCGGAGGCCATCGACTACCCCTACGCCGCACCGCGCGGCCGGTACATGCACCAGATGGTCGACCTGGCGGCGCGGCTGCTGCCCGGCACGATCGCCTGGCGCCGCCGTACGGGCCTGGCGGGTGCGCCACGCCGGCTGACCACCGCGGGCGCTCCGGGCCGGGCGCTGCATCTGGAGGTCGAGGGCGAGGGCGGCGGCGACTGGTACATCCCGCTCGACTCGCCCGCGGCGGCGGCGCGCCCCGGAGACGCGGTGGCTCATGTGGCCCTGGACCGCTACGAGTTCTGCCAGCTCGTGGCCGGTCACGTACCGCCCCTGGAGGCGGCGGCCGGTCAGGACGGCGACCGGGAGGCCGTGCGCGACGTGCTGTTCGCCGCGGCGTCGCTCTCCCGGATGTAGCGGAGGCCGCCGGGCCGCGGAGGCGCCCGTCAGGTCCCGGGATGCAACCGTCAGGCGAAGACGACGGTGCGGTGGCCGTTCAGCAACACCCGGTGCTCGCTGTGCCACTTGACCGCCCGGGCCAGCGCCTGGCATTCGACGTCGCGCCCCACGGCGACCAGTTGCTGCGGCGACGCCTCGTGCCCCACGCGCTCGACCTCCTGCTCGATGATCGGGCCCTCGTCGAGCTCCGCGGTCACATAGTGCGCCGTGGCGCCGATCAGCTTGACCCCGCGGGCGTGCGCCTGGTGGTAGGGCCGCGCGCCCTTGAAGCTCGGCAGGAAGGAGTGGTGGATGTTGATGATCCGGCCGGGCAGCTGCTTGCAGAGGTTGTCGGAGAGGACCTGCATGTAGCGGGCCAGCACGACCAGTTCGACGTTCTCGTCCTCGATCAGGCGCAGCAGCCTGGCCTCGCCCTCCTGCTTGCTCTCCTCGCTCCCCTTCGTCACCGGGATGTGGTGGAACGGAACGCCGTACGAGCCCGCCAGCCCCTCGAAGTCGGTGTGGTTGGAGACCACGGCCGCGATGTCGACGGGCAGGGCGCCGCTGCTGAAGCGGAAGAGCAGGTCGTTGAGGCAGTGGCCGAAGCGGCTGACCATCAGGATGACGCGCATGCGCTCTTCCGCGGGATGCACCCGCCAGTCCATGTGGAAGGAGTCGCCGACCGCCGAGAAGCTCGCGCGCAGCTTCTCCACCGTCACGCCCGGGTCAGCGGAGAAGTGGACGCGCATGAAGAACAGCCCGGTGTCGTGGTCGCCGAACTGCTGGCTGTCCTCGATGTTGCAGCCGGTCATGAAGAGGTAGCTGGACACGGCGTGCACGATGCCCTGCTTGTCGGGGCAGGAGAGCGTGAGGACGTACTCCTCGCGACGGCCGTCCGAGCCGGCGGAGGCGTCCTGGCTGCTGTCGGCGCGGGCATCGGCATGCGGCTGGCTCATGAGGCAAGCCTTGCACAGCCGGAGGCGGCCCTTCCGCCCGGTATCGCTCAGACGCTGTGCAGCATGATCGCCAGCACGTCGAGGGAGCGGGGCGGCTCGTCCGGGTCCTCGCCGTCGTTGGTCGCCAGCCGTACGTGGGCGTCGCGGGCCGCCCGCACCGCTTCGGGCCAGCCGTGGTGCTCCATGTACGAGACGACGGGGGCGTCGGCGCCCACCTGGTGCATGATGCGCAGCACCCGCAGCACCGCGGTGTCGACGAGGGCGGCCTCCTGCGAGTCGCGGAAGATCGTCCCGACGTACTTCTCGGCGGACCAGTTGTCCAGCCAGGTGTCCTCGACGAGGCGGTAGACGGCATCGGTGACGTCGCCGTATCCGGGCCGGCCCGTCGCCCAGCACTCCTGCTGGAAGACGGGGTCGGAGAGCATGTGCAGTGCGGAGCGCACGTTGCTGCGCCAGCGCCACCAAGGCATGTCATGGACGGGCATGGTGTCCATGGTGGTGGACCGGGGGGTGCGACGGGAAGCCCTCGCCGAATCTCGCTCCGCGGAGGCCTGCGGCCCGGAACTCTGCTGCATGACCATCGACCATACGTTCCCCTCCGCGGGCCGCCGCCCGGGGCCCCGGGTTCGGGGCGCGCAGGGTCGGAGCCCGTGCGTCAGTGCCCGGAGCCCGTACATCAGAGCCCGTACGTCAGAGCCCGTGCGTCGGAGCCCGTGCGTCAGAGCTCGCCGACCTGCCGCTCCTTCAGCCCGTACTTCTTCGCCGTCGGGTTCCACAGCCCCGCCGCCTGCTTCTTGGCGGCCGTCGCCTCGCCGCTGGCGCGCGCCCCGAGGCCGACGTGGGCGGTTGTACGGGCCTTGCCCTTGCGGCAGCCCTTCTTGCCCGCTGTCTGGTCGGCCCAGGCCGCGTAGTGGTTGTCGGCGGAGGCGGAGGCCTTCCAGGCGCGGGTGAGGGACGCCTTCAGCTGCGTGGTGGAGGGGATCTTGTCCGTCTGGAGCTTGCCGAGGCGGGTCACCAGGCTGTTGCGCTGCCCCGCCGCGGACCGCAGATCGGCGGCGGACTGGCCCAGCTTCTTGCAGGACTTGATGTTCTCTACCGAACGGATCACCGTGGCGCGGCTGTTGTTGCTGTCGGCGAGGAGCTTGTCGAGTTCCTTGGCCTGCGCCTCGACGGGATCGGGCCCCGCGGACTTCTCGCTGGCGGGCGCCGCCGAGGACTTGCCCTTCTTGTCGCCGTCGCCCTTCTCGCCACCGGAGAGCGCGGCGCCGGCCGCCATGCCCACCGCGGCGACGACTGCGACGCCGACCGCGATCAGGATGCCGGGCGAGATGCGCGAGAGCGTGCTCCGCTCGGCGTTGCGGCGGGCGGCTCGCCCCTGCGGCTCCCACTGGCCGTTCTGCGGGTCCTGTCCGTACGGGCTCGACGGGCCGGCCGGGCCGGACTGACCCGCAGGCCCCCCTGGCCCCGCGGCACCGCCCGGGCCCGCGGCGTTGCCGAGGCCGCCGACTCCGCCGCTGCGCTGCCGGGCGACCGCCTGGTCGAAGAGGGGCAGGCCCTGGGTGGAACCCGGCTCGTTGGGCGAACCTGGCTCCGAGCGGAAGAGGCTCTCGAACCCGGCGGGCGGCTGCGCCTGTTGGGCCGCGCCGCCCCGGCCCTGGCCGCCCTGCCCGGCGGGTGCCTCGGGCGGCAGCGGCGTGCGGAGCTGTGCCGTGGACTCGGGGTCCTGGACGCCCGGAACGGGGGCCTCGCCGGTCTGCGGCGGAAGCATCTGCGTGGCGTCGGCGTCGGCCATGCCCGGCGCCTGCCCCGGCTGGTACTGGCCGGGCACGGGCGGGGCGCCGGTCACCGGCGGAATGTACTGCGTGGCATCCGAAGTGGACGGGAACGCCGCCGCGGCGCCGGATGCGGAAGGCGCCGCCGCGGGCGGCGGCTCGGACACGGGCGCGGAGACGCCGTGCCCCGCGGCGAGCATCTGCGTGGCGTCGGCGTTCTGCGCGAACGGCTGCCCGGCGAACGGCTGTTGAGGCTGCTGCGGCGGCAGCAGGGGCTGCGCGTCCCCGGGAAAGCCCAGGCCGTCCACGGGTCCTGGCGCCTGCGGTATGTGCGACGCCTGCGGGCCGGGCCCCTGTGGCGGAGACTGCGCCGGAGGAAGCGGAGCGTCAGCGGACGGCGGCGGCTGCACGCCCTGAGGCGGCAGATCCGGCGCCGGAAGTCCGGGCGGCGGCGTCAGATCGCCGCCGCCGAGTCTCCCGCCCGGCGCCGCGCCCGCCTCCTCCCCGTACCCCGGCAGCGAGTACTGCTGCTGGTGCGGTACGGCGGGCGGCGCCTCGGGCGGAGCTGAAGGAGGCGACGGTGCCTGCGGCGGTGGCGGAGGCAGCGGCGGCGCCGAGTGCTCGCCCGGCGCCACGGCAGCCTGCGAATCGGGACCCCAGGGCTCGCCCCACGGCTGTCCGGCGGGAGGCTGCCCGTGCGTTCGGTCGACCTGACGCTGCTGCTCGGGGGTCCACGGATCGCCGTTCGCCGGCAGCACGACACCCTCGTAGAGGGGCTGGTCGCCCTGTCCACGTCCGCTGTGCGCTGTCACCGGGACTCCTCGATCGATCAACTGGCTGCCGGAACCGTCGGGTCACGCTACCGGGTGCCCAGGAGGAGCGACCACGCACCTGATGGGGCGACACCAACCCTTCACCTCGGATAAGGAACAAACCGGCACACAGCGTCACTTACGTGACCGGTGACGCCTCCAGGCGAGCCGTGAAGTCCCGTACGACCGGCTCCTTCACAAACGGCACAAGTCGCCGCCGGAAGTCCTCCAGGTACTCGGTTCCGCGTCCGGAGCGGAGAGTTGAGAGGAGTTCGACCGCCTTCGTCCCGTTATGGCATGCGTGTTCAAGCTCACGTTTCTGCAACTGGGCGGACGCCAGCAGGAACGCGCCGATGGCCCGCCGCCGCACCCGGTTCTCCGGGTGGCCCGCCAGCGATTCGCCCGCCTGCTCGGCGGCCTCCTCCGGCCGTCGCAGATCGCGGTGGCAGTGCGCCAACTCGTCGGCGAGATAGGCGCGGTCGAAGTGGGAGATCCACGCCGGATCGTCCCCCGTGCCGCCGGAGGCCGCGCGCTCCATCGCCGATCCGGCCCTCCCGGCGGCCTCCTGGCACGCGCGTACGTCGCCCAGCAGCGCGTGCCCCCTCGCCTCGGCCGCGCAGAACATCGACTCGGTGCGCGGCGTGGCATGACCGCGTGCGCCCTCCTGCGCCGCCCGGGCCAACTGGGCGGCCTCGCGCGGGTTTCCGAGGGAGGCCGTCAGATGGCTCATGCTCGCGGCGAGCACGTACCCCCCGTAGGCGCGGTCGCCGGCGGCCTGGGCGAGGCGCAGCGCCTGGATGAAGTGGCGCTGCGCGAGGCCGGTCTGGCCGGTGTCGACGGCCATGTAGCCCGCGAGTTCGGTCAGCCGGGCGGTCGTGGCGAACAGAGCGCGCCCCACCCTCTCCTTGTACGAGCCCACGAGCAGCCCGGAGACCACGCTGTTGAGGTAGTGAACGACGACGGGGCGCACGTGCCCGCCGCCGAAGCGGTGGTCGAGCTGGGAGAGCGCGTCCGTGGTGGCGCGTACGGCGACCACGTCCGACATCCCCACGCGCGCGCCCGTGCTCCGCGCGACCTGCCCGTCCGGCTCGGTGATCAGCCAGTCCCGGCTGGGCTCCACGAGCACGGACGTGGCGACCGTCGTACCGCCGAGCGAGCCGTGCCGGCCGACGTCGCTGCGCCACAGCTCGCATGCCTGCTCGACGGCGCCCGCGACGGTGGGCGAGAAGTGCAGCCCGACGCCCGTGGCCTGGTTCCTGCCGCCGGCCATGCCGATCTCGTCGAGCGTGACCGTACGCCCCAACTTGCGGCCCAGCGCCTCGGAGATGACGGCCGGTGCGCGCCCGCGCGGCTGCTGGCCGCGGAGCCAGCGCGCGACGGACGTCTTGTCGTAACGCAGATCCAGCCCGTGCTCCAGTCCGCAGACGTTGACCCGCCGCGCGAGCCCCGCGTTGGAGCAGTTGGCTTCCTGGATGAGTGCTTGCAGCTTCTCGTTGGGCTGCCGAGCGACCAGAGGCCGGGCGGTCATGTATCCCCCTCAGGACGACATTGGATGACCACTGCCCAGGACATATGCCCGTGTCTCAGTCGATGCACCGCCTATCGGACAGCGCACCGCAGTGGGGAACTACCCGCCACGCCTGGCCGATTACGCGTGCGCCCCCGGTTGTGCCCCCGTGCGCCCTCACCGGAGACTGCCGCGCCGGGGACCGCGGCCGGAGCCCGGCCCGCGGCACCCCGAGGCACGGCCTGCCGCACCTCCCCGGATCAAAGTTCAGTAGCCGTCGCCGCTTCCGTCGTCCGACCAGTCGCCGTCGCCGCTTCCGTCGTCCGACCAGTCGCCGTCGCCGCTTCCGTCATCCGACCAGTCGCCGTCGCCGCTTCCGTCATCGGACCAGTCGCCGTCGCCGCTTCCGTCATCCGACCAATCGCCGTCACCGCCACCGTCGTCCGACCAGCCACCGTCATCCGACCAGTCACCGTGACGGCTCTCGTCGTAGAACCAGCCACCGTGACCGCTCTCGTCGTAGAACCAGCCGGCGCCTTCGCAGTCCTCATCGTTGCCGGTGTCGCGGACGTACCAGTGGCCGTCGGGACCGAATTCGACGTCAGCTCGGCGAGGGCCGCACCCGGCTCCGGAGGTCGGCGAGGCGGAGGGCTCGGACGTGGGGGGCTTCTCGGGCTTCGACGGCGAAGGCTTCGGGGACGGCGTGCTGGGCGGCGTCTTTGAGGGCTTGGGAGAGGAAGGCGTCGGCGACGGTGTGGGGTCGCGGGGGACGGCCTGCGCCGGGATCTTGCTCTTCGACACCGGCTGCCCGTTCGGGGCTCCGCCCTAACAGAAGGCCTGTTGACACTCCCGCGCCGACGAGGACGAGCGCGAGGCTCACCGCGATACGTGGCGGCACGCGGTCGATCCGGAGGCTGTGCCACAGAGCACCCGACGCGGCGGGATACGACACCCGATAGAGATCACGGCCACAGCCTCTGCAGGACTCCGCCTTCTCAAGTGATGTCGTTCCGCACTTCGGGCACGTAGTCGCCATGGGCACACTCCAGAGCAGGCTTTCGGGGTCGCACCACTATCCGCTTACACAAAAGTGCACGCGGACAGTAGCGGTGCTACCGCCGGTAACGAGACCCCTGGAAGTTCGTGAATCAGCACCGCCCGACGAAATCCGTATCGCCGACCGACTTCCGTGCGGCGGAGGGGAGTTGGAGCTGGAGTCCGGTGCCGCCGGCCGTGCGGGCGGGCGATGCGTCCGTGGACGACCGGCACCGCTAGCCGTCCGTCGGGAGCACCGCCTGAAGAAAGGGTTCGACGACCCGGCGCCAGTCCGCCGGCTGGTCGAGATGCAACAGGTGGCCCGCCTCCGGCACTTCGGCGTAGATGCCGCGCGGCAGCACCCGCACCATCTCCTGCGCCTCGGCGCGGCCCAGTTCACCGTCGATACCCCGTACGACCAGCGTCGGGCAGACCACGCGTGCCAGCTCGTCCCAGTGCGCGTCGTGCACCCACGCCTCGCGCACCTGGAGCATCTGCCGCCGGGAGAAGACCGGCCACCAGCCGTCGTCCTTCTCCGTCATCACCTCGGCGAAGAAGTCGCCCCGCGAAGGCTGCGGACGCTCCAGCGAAGGGTCCTCCTCGCCGAACCATCTGCGGACGTCGGCGAGCGTCGCGAAGGGCACGGGCCACGACTTGAACCACTCCTCCCACTCGCGCTGCGAGTGCTCGCCCAGCGCCGACGCCTTCATGTCGCAGATGATCAGCGCGTGTACGAGGTCGGGGCGCTTCGCGGCGAGCTGCCAGGCGGTCAGCGCACCCATGGAGTGGCCGATGAGCGCGACGGGCGCCAGCCCGAGCTGCTCGATCGCGGCCTCGGCGTCGGCGACGAACTCCTCGCGCTCGTACGGGTCCTGGCCCTCACCGCCGACGGGCTTCTCGCTCCGTCCGTGGCCGCGCTGGTCGAGGGCCACGGCGCGGTAGCGGCCGGAGAGCCAGCGCGCGGTGTCGGCCCAGTGCCCCGCGCGCCCCATCAGCCCGTGCAGGAGCAGCACGCCCTTCGAGCGTGCTAACGGCTTACTCTCCGCGGCGGCGTCGCCGGGCTCCGCCTCCTCCGGGCCGCACTTGGGCATGTCGGAGAACTCCCATGCCGCGAGCCGGACTCCGTCCGAACCAGTCACGTCGAGCCGTCGCACCATGCGCTCCGGCACCCCCATTCCTTCTGGCCGCTCCCCCACGCTATCGAACTTCTATTCGAACGCGCCGCAGTCCAGCGGAAACCCCTACTTTCGAGTGACTGGGCTCAAGGGTTGATCGCCGGGGTCGTGGAAAGACAGCTACCGGGAGGAAGGCCGACCCTGGGAGCTCGGGGCTCTGGGTCGCCTCAAGGGGAAAAGGGGAGGCGGGGCCCCGGTCGCCGAAGGCACCGGGGCCCTTGTCATTGCCGGGGTCAAAACCAAGGCGGAGTCTGGCGCCGGCCGGGGCGCTCCGGGGCCGGAGCCTGAAGGCCGGGTACCCGCAGGGAGGTTCGAGTCTCCGGGGCGGCGCCGGTCTGCGTGACCTCCGGCGCAGCGCTCCGTCGGCCCGCTGTGCACTCCCGGCCCACTCGACCCGCTCAGCGCGATCCATCGACGGCTCCCCTCCGCCCGTACATGCGTAGCCACAGCGTCGCACGACGCACTGCCGGGCACTCGGCTTACCGCAACTTTCGTACCGGCAGCGCTCTTTGGGAAGATGTTCCGCTTTCAGGCCGGGAGCACTTGCCCGGCGCAGATGTGCTGACGTGCTGACGGGGCGTCAGGGAATCCGGATGGTCCGCGGGCGCGGCGCAGCGGGGGCGGCCACGGCGGCACCGCGAGTGGCACCGCGCGACGATCAGCCGTACGCGAGCGGTCTGCGCGGGCGGTCAGCGAGTCAGCGCCGGGCGACGAAGACGTGCGCCGCGATCTCCGAATCCAGCTCGGCCGCCTCACCGCTGCTGCCGATCTGCACGCCGCCCGTCGCACCGGCGTTCACGCTCACGACCGCGCCCGGCTGCACACCCGCGCGCCGGAGCGTGTACATCAGCTGCGAGTCCATCTGGATCGGTTCGCCGATGCGGCGCACGACGACCGTCTTCGCGTCGCCGCCGGCCCCCAGATCCGTGAGGCTGACCATGCTGTCATCCAGGAACGACTCGGCCTCCGACTGCTCGCCCAGCTCCTCAAGGCCCGGGATGGGGTTGCCGTACGGCGACTCCGTGGGGTGCCGCAGCAGCTCCAGGACGCGGCGCTCGACCGCCTCGCTCATCACGTGCTCCCAGCGGCAGGCCTCCGCGTGCACCTGCTCCCACTCCAGGCCGATCACGTCGACCAGCAGGCACTCGGCCAGCCTGTGCTTGCGCATCACGCGGGTCGCGAGCCGGCGGCCCTCGCCGGTCAGCTCCAGGTGCCGGTCCCCTGCCACCTTCACCAGGCCGTCCCGCTCCATGCGCGCGACGGTCTGGCTGACCGTGGGCCCGCTCTGGTCCAGGCGCTCGGCGATACGGGCACGCATGGGGACGACGCCTTCCTCCTCCAGCTCCAGAATCGTGCGGAGATACATCTCCGTGGTGTCGATCAGTCCGGACATGCGTGCCCCTCGTCAGTTCGTGCCATCCGTGGCCTGCTCCAATTCTGACGCATCGCACGGACAACCGTCCCTCCCCGGACTGATTGCTCTCTTGACAGACGACTGGTCCAGACCTCTAACGTGATCGCGGCCGGACCCGGGCACGGACGGGAATCCGCCGGGCCCGGGCACAGGGCCCAGAGTTGCGACGACGCCCACGACGAGTCCCCGGGGGGACCTGCGGAATGAGTGACCACACGCTGGCGAGCGACTTCTTCGACGCTGCGATATCCCTGCTCCAGCAGGTCAGAGACGCCGCCGCCGAGGACATCGCGGCCGCCGGGAAGCTGCTGGCCGGCACCGTCGAGGACGGCGGCCGGGTCTTCGCCTTCGGCGCCGGCCACTCCTCGCTGCCCGCCCAGGACGTCGTCTACCGGGCCGGCGGTCTCGCCGTGATGAATCTGCTGCCCGTGCCCGGCGCCGTCGGGGTCGACGTGCGCCCCGCCACGCTCGGCAGCGCCCTGGAGCGCGTGGGCGGGCTCGCGTCGGCGGTGCTGGAGACCGGGCCCGCGCGCGCCGGCGACCTGCTGTTCGTGATCTCCCTCTCGGGCCGCAACACGCTGCCGGTGGAGATGGCCTCGCACGCGCGTGCCCTGGGGATCAAGGTCGTCGGCGTCACCTCCGTCGCCTACGCACGCGAGACGACGTCCCGGCACAGCAGCGGAACCTTCCTCAAGGACCACTGCGACGTCGTCCTCGACAGCGGAATCCCCGTCGGGGACGCGGAGTTGACGACGGACGGCGTGCCCGCTCCGTTCGCTCCGGCCTCGACCGTCGTCACCAGCGCGCTGATGCAGGCCGTGGTGGCCACCGCCGCGGGCGAGCTCGTCTCCCGGGGCATCGAGCCGCCGCTGCTGCGCTCCGGGAACGTCGACGGCGGACTCGCGTGGAACGACACCGTCATGGAGCGCTACGCGGACCGCATCTTCTACCGCTGACCCCGCGGGTGCTGGGTGCGCTCCCAGTGGCTACGGGTGCGCGCCGCCCGCGGTCCGTGCCGTCCGGGCGGCCTGCTCAAGCCGCTCCATATCGACGGCGGCCGCGATACGTACGGCGATGTCCTCCGCGTACGAGGCGTCGGAGCGGTCGAAGGAGCGGCGGCTCGCCCCGCGCAGGAACGTGACCACGCCGAGCGTGCGGCCCCTGCTGCGCAGCACCGTGCACAGCCCGTGGACCGTGCCCTCCGGCCACTTGCGCGCGGTGGCCCAGCCCTCGATCACGGCGCCGCCGGCCGCACCGGCGGACGCGGCCCCGCCGACGCTCGCCCGCACCGAACCGCAGCGCGCGTACGCCTGATGCGCCGGGTGTCCCTCCGGGTAGCCGACGGGGATGCCGCCGGGTGTGCCCGGTGCGCCCTGCCCGCCCGCGACGCCCTGCCGCAGCGTGGGCACCGGGCCCGGTCCGGCCGACGGGGTGGACGCGACGCGCACCAGGTCGGGGCTCGCGCTCAGCCCGTCGGCGTCGAGCCCGTGGCCCTCGCCGTCGCCGTCCTCTTCGTCCTCGGCGGGCAGGGCCAGATCCAGCAGCGCATGGTCGGCGAAGCCCGCGAGGGCGAAGTCGAGATGGACGGTCGCGGCCTCCATCGGCTTCTCGCACTCGGCGGCGGCGCGCGCCGCGCGGTGCAGCTGGTTGTCGCGGAAGCGCAGCCGGTCGGACTCCTGCTCCTGGCGCTTCGACTCCGTCACGTCCTGGAAGAGCCATGCCACGCCCAGCGGCACCGGCGCCTCGGCGAGCGGGGAGGAGAGCCGGAGGAACCCGCTGCGCCAGCATCTGCGCGCGCCGTTCCCCTCGCCCGGCGCCGCGGACGACTCCTCGGCGGAGCGGCGGCCCGAGCGGAGCGTCACCCAGATCTCGGCGGGGGACGCGGGCGGCCCGTCGGCCAGCACGTGCTGGAGCGCGCCCTCCAGCTCCTCCACGCCCTGGTCGATGAGCTCGCCCAGGGGACGTCCGAGCATCGTCGCCCGCGAGACGCGGAAGGCGCTCGCCGCCGAGATGTTCACCACCGCGGGACGCAGATCGGCGTCGACCAGGACCACGCCCCACGTCGCGTCCTCGAAGAGGCACTCGCTCAGTGCGATCGAGCGCTCCAGGTCGATCTGCGCGTGCACCTCGCTGAACGCGCAGTAGACGCCCATGGGGCTGCCGTCGGCCGCGACGACGCCGGACGCCTGCGTACGTACGAGAAGGCGGCGGCCGTCCTTCGTCAGCAGCGCGAACTCGTGCACCTGCCGCCCGGGGGCGTGCATCGCGGCGGACAGCCGCGCCTGGACCTGCTCCGCGTCGGCCTCGCGCACCGCCCAGCCCGCCAGGCCCTTGCGGCCCACGGCCTCCTCCGGCGTCCAGCCCAGCAGCCGTTCCGCTTCGCGGTTCCAGTGGGTGACGACGCCGGACGCGTCGAAGGCGCACAGCGCCGCGTCCATGCCGTCCAGCAGCGCGGCGAGGAGCAGTTCGTCGTCGGGACCGTGCCTGTCGTCGCCGTCGGACGACGAAGCAGCGTGGGTCCTGGATCGAGCGGACACCTAAGCACCCCCAGCTGAACGCGCCGAATTGACTGCCGCTTGCCGCTGCGCGCACGGATCATTCAACTCGAACGTGACGCAGCGCACACGATGTTCGGCGAAATCGTTGCCGCCCCGAAATCGCTTGCGGGCGTCCTTTCACGCTGCATAGCGTGCCTGGTACACGAGAAAGGAGGTGATCCGGTAGATGAAGAGTTCCCGGACGCGTGAGGTGGCTGCGGCCTAGCGCCGACGCCACAGTGTGACGCCGGTATCGCCGGCCAATCTCAATGCAGTCACCCGGCCCGCGGGCTCGTCGGACTCGTCCGACCGGCGCCGTTCGCCCCCGGCGAGCGGAGCAGCCCGCGGGCCGCCTGCGTTCGCACGCACCGCGCCGCCGTTTCTGCGACGCGACGGTTCGCCACCCACCGCCGTTCTGGCTCAGGGGCAGAGCCGCTCGACCCTCCAGCCGGCGGCGCCCGGCGCCGTGGATGCGCCCTCGTCGCGTACGTAACGCAGCCGGTCGTGGAGCCGGTTCTCCCGCCCCTGCCAGAACTCGACCGTCTCCGCCCGCACCCGGTAGCCGCCCCAGCCGGGCGGGGCCGGCACGTCCTCGCCCTCCGGATAGCGCTCGGCGAGCTCGGCGTAGAGACGGTCGAGCTCCGTCCTGGAGGCCACCGTCGAGGACTGCTCGCTCGCCCATGCCCCCAGCTGCGAGCCGTGCGGGCGGGTGCGGAAGTAGGCCGCCGTCTCGTCCCGCCCGATCCGTTCCGCGGTGCCGCCGACGATGATCTGGCGGGCGATGGAGTGCCACGGGAAGAGCAGCGACGTGTACGGATTGGCGTCCAGCTCGCGGCCCTTGCGGGAGCCGTAGTTGGTGAAGAAGACGAAGCCGCGCTCGTCGTACTGCTTCATCAGCACCGTGCGGGAGCTGGGGCGGCCGTCCGCGTCCGCCGTCGAGACGATCATCGCGTTCGGCTCGTGCAGACCGCTCGCCGCGGCGTCCGCGAACCAGCGCGCGAACTGGCCGTACGGATCGGGCGCGAGCTCCTGCTCCGCGAGCCCCTCGGCGCGGTAGCGGGCGCGCATCGCGGCGGGATCGAGGACGGTCAGCGGGGCGTTGCGGGCGGCGTCTTCGTCAGCGTCGGGCACGCACTCATCTTGCAACATCATCCGCCGCCGCGTCCGTGTGCCTGATCTCACCCCGTCCCATGGATGTCCGCCGGAGCGGGCAGGCTCCAGAATCGTCAGCCGTACCATCGCGGCCTGCGCACACAGGAGTTGTCCGGCCGCCGCCCTGCACGACCGCACGGGCGGGGGTGACCACGCTCCGCACGGGGCAGGCCTGGAGTGACGACGTCGCGGTCCGCCAGCCTGCACCGGCGGTGGAACCGCCTCGTCCCCGCCCGACCGAACACCGGCGAACCGGCCGCGCGCCGGCGCCGACAACATCATGAGGAGCCGCCTGATGTCCGACTTCGTACCCGGGCTCGAGGGTGTCGTCGCGTTCGAGACGGAGATCGCCGAACCCGACAAGGAGGGCGGCGCGCTGCGCTACCGCGGCGTGGACATCGAAGACCTGGTGGGACACGTCTCGTTCGGGAACGTGTGGGGCCTGCTGGTGGACGGCAGCTTCAACCCCGGGCTGCCGCCGGCCGAGCCGTTCCCCATCCCGGTGCACTCCGGCGACATCCGCGTGGACGTCCAGTCGGCGCTGGCGATGCTCGCGCCCGTCTGGGGTCTCAAACCGCTGCTCGACATAGACGAGCGGCAGGCCCGTGACGACCTGGCGCGCGCCGCGGTGATGGCGCTGTCGTACGTCGCGCAGTCGGCGCGCGGCCCCGGCGTGCCGATGGTGCCCCAGCAGGAGATCGACAAGGCGGAGACGATCGTCGAGCGGTTCATGCGGCGCTGGCGCGGCGAGCCCGATCCCAAGCACGTCGCAGCCGTCGACGCGTACTGGACCTCGGCCGCCGAACACGGCATGAACGCCTCGACCTTCACCGCCCGCGTCATCGCCTCCACGGGAGCCGACGTCTCGGCCGCGCTCTCCGGCGCGGTCGGCGCGATGTCCGGGCCGCTGCACGGCGGTGCCCCGTCGCGCGTGCTCGGCATGATCGAGGAGATCGAGCGCACCGGCGACGCCGAGGCCTTCGTGAAGCGCCAACTGGACCGCGGCGAGCGCCTGATGGGCTTCGGGCACCGCGTCTACCGCGCGGAGGACCCGCGCGCCCGCGTGCTGCGCCGTACGGCGAAGGAGCTGGACGCGCCGCGGTTCGAGGTGGCGGAGGCGCTGGAGCGCGCGGCGCTGGCGGAGCTGCACGCGCGCCGTCCCGACCGGGTGCTGGCGACGAACGTGGAGTTCTGGGCGGCCATCGTGCTGGACTTCGCCGAGGTGCCCGCGAGCATGTTCACCTCGATGTTCACGTGTGCCCGCACGGCGGGCTGGGCGGCCCACATCCTGGAGCAGAAGCGCACGGGGCGGCTGGTTCGGCCCTCGGCGCGGTACGTCGGGCCCGGCCCGCGCGATCCGCGCCAGGTGGACGGGTACGGCGAGGCGCTGCACTGAGCCGGGTCCGGGCGGCCCGGCCTCCGCGTGCCGGGCCGTCCGTCGGAGCGAGTCGATGAGCAGGCCCTTCCGGCCCTCGCCTGGGCTTGCGACCGCCGTCTCGCGTGCGGTCGTGGCTGTCATGGCCGTCGCATGGCCGATCGCCGGGTGCTCCGCGCAACCGGACATCGAGGAGTCGGACATCGTCGGCGTCTGGAAGTCCAATCGGAAGGGCACACTGGAATTCCGGAGTGACGGGCGGTTCGTCGCCACCGACGTGACCCTCGGCCCGAACTGCGACCCCGAGTCCGAGCGCCCCATGCGTGAGCGCGTATCGGGCACGGGCACCTGGAAGGTGGGCGCGTTCAGCGACGAGAACCCCGGCGCGAAGATGACCTTCAAGCCGAGGGGCGGCCCGGTGCACAGTTGCCCGGTCTGGTCGGCCTTCACCACGGACGACCCCACCGACGGCATGCGTCTGGTCCACGACGACGGGACCGGCGAGCGCTATCGGCCCGACGAGTGACCCCGCTGGAGTGCCGGCGATCGTCCCGGAAGTAGCGCCGAACAGGCTTTAGCCGCCTGCGAGATAGCCGTGCAGCAGGCCCGCGCCTTCGAGCATGGCGCGCGACAGGCGGTCCAGCTCCTCGCGGCGCTGGGCGACCGCCTCGCGCAGCGCGTCCGTGCTGCCGGTGCGGCGCAGCCCGTCGAGGACGCCGGCGATGCGCGGCAGCGGATAGCGGCTCCGACGGAGCGTGTCGACCAGCCGTGCGTCCCGCACCTCGCGGGCGCCGTAACGCCGGTAGCCCGTCGCGGGGTCCCGCCGCGGGGTGAGCAGACCGGCGTCCTCCCATACGCGCAGCGCCGACGTGCGCACTCCGATGTGCGCGGCGACCTCGCCGATCCGCAGGTCGGGGCGCGGCGGACGGCCGGTGTGGGCCTCCGGGTCCCCTCCCGCGATCGCTTCGAGCGCCCGCGCGGCCTCGCGCAGGGAGCGGCGCTGCTCGTGCAGCGAGGCGTGGCCCTCGTCGACGAGGGCGAGCGCCCGCGGCACGTCCCCGTCGTGCACCGCCAGCATGACGGCCTGCGCGGCGACCGGGCCGTGACCGCGCGCCAGTGCCCGGTAGGCGAGCAGCGCGCTGCGGTGCCGCTCCGTGAACTTTCGGTAGCCGGACTCCGTGCGCGACGCGGGCGGCAGGATGCCGGACGCCTCGTAGTTGCGGATCTGCTGCGCCGAGACGCCCGCCGCGCGCGCGAGATCGACGGGACGCAGCCGCTTCTCCTCACCGCTCACCGGGCCCCCCTTCCGCATTTTCGCCTCCTCCAGGATCGACCGACGATCGACCGACGCCCTCACGGGGTGGTTGAGACTTCCAACTCCGCACTCCCTGCTCGCCGTTGGTACGGGCTCGGCAAAGCCCCGCGCGGGTGCCCAGGGCGGCTGCCCGCATCCGGCGGCTGGACGAAGTCGGCCTCGGCTACCTGCGGTTGGGCCAGTCGGCGACGACGCTGTCGGGCGGTGAGGCCCAGCGGATCAAGCTGGCGAAGGGGCTCGCGCAGCGCTCGACCGGGCTGCACGTCGCGGACACGGCGCGGCTGCTGGGGGTGTTGCAGCAGATCGTCGCGGAGGGCACGCCCGGGGAGGTCGCACGGGTCGAGGCGTCCCGCACGGGGGGCGTTTTTGCGCGGCCCTTCATGAGGCGGCCTTCATGAGGCGCCCTTCATGAGGCGACGGATCCCCTCATGACGTCACGGCTCCCCGCTACCGCTCCCCCGCCGCCGTCCTCTCCCTGGGCTCACCGCCCTTGTCGGGGTCGGCGAGGAACTGCCGCTCCAGCGCGAGCCGTTCCTCTTCGGTCGGATCGCTGCCGAGAGAGTCGACGAGAGCGGCACGCTCGTCGTCGGCCTGCGGCCTCAGCAGGCCGACGCCGACGTAGAGCACCAGCGAGGTGAGCACGGGGAAGCCGACGGTTTCGGCCTCCGACGCGTCGCCCACGCCCCAGTAGAGGTACGCCCACACCGCGAGCCCGCCGGCCCAGGAGGTGATGGCGGCGAGCGGGCCCGTCCGCTTGAACCAGGGCAGCAGCCCGAGCATCAGCGGAATGGAGATCGGCCCCATGGTCGCCGCCACGATGCTCACCACGACGGTCATGATGAATCCGTCCGGGTCGCTGAAGAGCGCCAGCGCCATGCTCGACGTCACGAACGCGACGGTCGTGACGCGCGCGAAGAGCAGCTGGCCGCGCTGCGTCATGCGCTTGATCCGGGGCACGAGGACGGGCGCGAGGTCACGGGTGATGACGGCCGTGATGACGTTGGAGTCGGAGGCGACCATCGCCATGGTGTGGGAGAAGAACCCGGCCAGCAGGAGCCCGATGAGCCCGGTGGGCAGCAGTTCCTGGGCCAGGCGGATGTAGGAGTCCTCCGCGTTGTCCAGCCCGGGCACGACGAGGGGCGCCGCGATCATCGGCACGAAGAGGACGAACGGCCACACCAGCCAGAGCGCGCTGGAGAGCAGCGCCGACTTGCGGGCGCGGGAGCCGCTGGGCGCGGACATGTAACGCTGCGCCAGGTTCCACATGCCGCCGTTGTACTCGAACGTCTTCACCAGCAGGAACGCGAGGATCAGTCCCGTGGTGACGTCGCCCGCGACAGGATCGCCGTGCCCTTCGGGAAGCCTTCCCCACATCGTCCACAGCGACGAGACGCCGCCGAGGTGCGCCAGTACCGCGAAGAGCATCGCCAGTCCCGCCACGGCCTGGATGACGAACTGCCCGAAGTCGGTGAGGACATCGGCCCACAGGCCGCCGAAGGTCACGTAGAACATCGTGCAGACGCCGGTCAGCCCGATCCCCCACGCCATCGGGATGTCGGCGAAACCCTGCAACAGCACGGCGATGGCGACCCACTTGGCCGCGATGTCGACGACCTTCAGCGCCGCGCCGCTGTAGGCGAGGACCTGCTGCGTGGGGAGGTTGTAGCGGACGGCCAGGTAGGCCAGCGGCGAGTTGACGCCGTGCCGGGCGCGCAGCCGGTTCCAGCGCGGTGCGAAGAGGAACGCGCCGATGCCGATGCCGATGCCGATGGTCATCGCCCACCAGAAGTAGACGGTGACGCCGGCGTCGTACGCCACGGCCGCGAAGGTGACGAACATGATCGCGCTGTAGCCCGACATGTGGTGCGAGATGCCGGACAGCCACCAGGGGACGCGGCCACGGGCGGTGAAGAAGTCGGCCACGTTCTCGACGCGGGTCTTCGACCACACTCCGATGGCCAGCATCACGAAGAAGTACGCGCCGACCACGACCCAGTCCAGTCCGGACATGACGCTCCTCGGTGTTCGGTGTGCGCCGGGAGGACCCAACTAAGCCTGACGTTCACTGACTTGAACGCTTACCAGGTCCATGAATCGAGCGTCACCATAGAAGTGGCCTGGTAGACCGTCAATACCGCGCACAAGCGCATATCAGCCACGGGCGAGACGGGACGGGGAACTGCCTGCAAGAGGCCGGAACACGGCGCGTCCGTGATCCGCATCCACGTCGGTGAATGCGGACCACAAGGGTGCCGGGGCCGCGGCCTCCGCGTGACGGGCGCCGAGTTGTGGCTCCGCTACCGCGCGAGCGCGTCGCGGATGATCGACTCCCACTGCGCGACGACCCGCCGGCGCCGCGCGCTGTCGTCCGTCAGCAGATTCGCCAGGCCGAGGCCCCGCGCCATGTCGAGCAGCCCCTGCACGGTCTCCCGCACGCCCGGCACGGACTCGTCGGCACCGAGCAGCTGCACCGCCATGCGGTGTGTCTCCCGGCCGATCCGCGCCTCCAACGCGACGACGCGCGGCCCCAGTTGGGGCTCGTTGGACGCCGCCACCCACAGTTGCAGAGCGGCGCGGAACAGCGGCCCCGTGTAGAGGGCGACGAGCATCTCGACGGCGGCCCTCGTGCCGGGCCGCCCGTCCGAGCCCCGTCCCGGAGACCGCAGCGCCTTGGAGCGCTCCTCGGCCACGTACTCCACCGCGGCCGTGAACAGGTCCTCGCGCGTGGGGAAATGGTGCTGCGCCGCGCCGCGCGAGACGCCGGCGTGCTCGGCGACGACCGTCACGGTGCTGCCCGTCCAGCCGTGCTCGGCGAGGCAGGTGACGGCCGATTCCAGCAGCCGCTGCCGCGTGGCGCGGCTGCGGTCCTGCTTCGGTGCGGCACCGCGGGTGTTCACAGCACCCATGCGGGCTCCCGTCGTTCGAGGAAGGCGGTCATGCCCTCGCGGGCCTCGTCGGAGGCGAACAGCCGCGCGGACAGATCCGCGAGGCTACCGGTGTCCCGGTCGAAGACGCGCAGCACCTCCGCGGTGACCAGCCGCTTCGACTCCGCCAGACCCTGCGGCGAGCCGCGGCGCAGGCCGTCGAGTACGGGCTCCAGCACGGCGTCCACCCCGCTGTCCGCGCCGCTGTCCGCGCTGCCGCCGCCCTCGCCGGTGCCCGCCGCGAGCGTCACCAGTCCGATGCGGGCCGCCTCCGCCGCGTCGAACCGCTCGCCGGTGAGGTAGTAGCGCGCGGCGGCACGCGCGTCGAGCCGCGGCAGCAGCGGCATCGAGATCACCGCCGGCGCCACCCCGATGCGCGCCTCGGTGAACGCGAAGCTCGACCGCGGCCCGGCCACCGAGATGTCGCACGCTCCCAGCAGCCCCGTACCGCCCGCCCGCACATGGCCGTCGACCCGCGCGACGACCGGCTTGGGCAGCTCCACGATCGCGCGCAGCAGCGCCACGAGATCGGCCGGGCTGCCGCTGCCGTCCCGCAGATCGGCGCCCGCGCAGAAGGTGTTGCCCGTGTGGGTCAGCAGCACCGCGCGCACCCGTGGATCGTCCGCTGCCCGCTCCAGGCCCGCGTACAGCTGGGAGACGAGGCCCTTGGAGAGCGCGTTGCGGTTGTGCGGGGAGTCCAGGGTGAGGGTGGTGACGCCCCGTTCGTGGGCGTGGCGCACCAACTGCCCGTCGCCGCGGGCCTCTTCGGCGTTTCCGGTCACTTCTCGCTCGTCCTTCCGCGCTCGTCCGCTCATGCGTCGCAGCCTCGTTCACACCCGCACGCCGTGCGTCCGTACGTCCGTAGTGGTTCCACGCCGGTACGCCGCACGCCGTGCGCCCGCTACGTCGTCTCCGCCATGTCCCGCTCCGCGGCGCGCAGTTCGCGCCGCAGGATCTTGCCGCTGGCAGCGCGCGGCACGCCCGGCGTGAACCGGACCCGCCGCACCTTCTTGTACGGGGAGACACGCTCCGCGACGTACGCCAGCACGTCCTCCTCGGTCAACTCCGCGCCCGCGCCGCCCTGCTGCCGTACGACGTAGGCCTTCGGCACCTCGTTGCCGTCCTCGTCCGTCACGCCGATGACCGCGGCGTCCGCGATCCCCGGATGGGTGAGGAGCACGGCCTCCAGCTCGGCCGGGGCGACCTGGTAGCCCTTGAACTTGATGAGTTCCTTGACGCGGTCGACGATGTACAGCCATCCGTCGGCGTCCACGCGCCCGACGTCCCCGGTGCGCAGCCAGCCGTCGGCGTCGATCATCGCGTCGGTCTCGCCCGTACGTCCCAGGTAGCCCTTCATCACCTGGGGCCCGCGGAAGAGGAGTTCGCCCTCCTCGTCCCTGCCCGCGTCGCGGCCGGGGTCGTCGAGGGAGACGACGCGCATCTCGGTGGACGGCAGCAGCTTCCCCACCGCACCGGGCGGCGCCGACTCGTGGCGGGGCACGACGTGCGTGCCCGGCGAGAGTTCCGTCATCCCGTACGCCTGCTTGACCACCGGCACGTTCAGCCGCCGCCCGCAGGCGGCGGCCAGTTCGCCGTCGAGTGGCGCGGCGGCGCTGAGGACGAACTCCAGCGAGGACAGGTCGTACTTGTCCACGTCGGGGTGCTTGGCCAGGGCCAGCACGATCGGCGGCGCCACGTAGAGGACGTTCACCCGGTGCGTCTCGATCGCCCCGAGGAACTGGCCGAGTTCGAAGCGCGGCAGCACCACGACGGTGGCGCCCTGCCGCAGCGGCGCGTTCACCAGGGCCGTCAGACCGTAGATGTGGAAGAACGGCAGCACCGCCAGCAGCCTGTCGTCCGGGCCGCTCGGCATCAGCGGGTTGAGCTGGGCGAGGTTGGTGGCGATGTTGCGGTGCGTGAGCATCACGCCCTTCGGCAAGGACGTGGTGCCCGAGGAGTACGGCAGCGCCGCCAGGTCCCGCACGGGATCGATCTCCGGCCGCGGCTCCGGCGCGGTGCTCTCGCGCATGTCGAGCACGCTGCGGTGCCCCTCGGCCCGGTCGCACACGAAGATCTCGGCCACTCCTCCGGTGCGCTCCGCGGCCTGCCGTGCCGTCTCCAGCAGCGGCGAGACCGTCACGATCCAGCGCGCCCCGGAGTCGCCGAGCTGCCGCGCCAACTCCTCGGCCGTGGCGAGCGGATGGACCGTGCTGACCGCCGCGCCCGCGCGGGTCGCCCCGTAGAAGACGGCGGGGAACGCGAGGGTGTTGGGGCTGTGCAGGGCCAGGACGTCGCCCTTGCGCAGCCCGGCCTCCGTCAGCGCGGCGGCGATACGGCGGGAGAACGCGTCGAGTTGGGCGTAGGTGAGCGTGGAGCCGTCGACGCCGTCGACGAGTGCGGTCCTCTCGGCGTGCTCCCGGGCGGAGCAGCCCAGCACGGCGTCGTGGATGGGCTCGTCGACGAGCGGGACGTCGGCGTACTCGCTGTGGAAAATCATGCGGCCCTCCCGAGCGGCGTGGTCGAGCGGTGCGGCGCGGGCCGGGTCCGCCCCGGTCGGGGGCGGGTCCGGGCGCCGGCGCCGGTGAAATGACCGGAGATGCCCACAGTCTCGTGCCTTCCGCGGCTCCCCAGAAGCCCCGTGCGCTGCGCTCCGCACGGCGACCGGTCCGGCTCCCGTCCCTGGTCCGCCCCGATCCCTTCCCGGTCCGTCCCGCTTGCCGGTCCCGTACCGGCCTTCGCGGCTCCGTTGCGGCTCCGTTCCTTTCCGCTCAGTACGACTCCGTTCAGTACGACTTGGGCAGGCCGAGCGTCTGGTGCGAGACGAAGTTGAGCACCATCTCGCGGCTGACGGGCGCGATGCGGGCGACGCGGGACGCCGTGATCATGGAGGCGATGCCGTACTCGCGGGTGAGCCCGTTGCCGCCGAGGGTGTGCACCGCCTGGTCGACGGCCTTCACGCACGCCTCCCCGGCCGCGTACTTGGCCATGTTGGCCGACTCCCCGGCCCCCATGTCGTCGCCCGCGTCGTAGAGCGCGGCGGCCTTCGTCATCATCAGCCGCGCGAGTTCCAGCTCGATGTGCGCCTGGGCGAGCGGGTGGGCGATGGCCTGGTGGCTGCCGATGGGCTCCTTCCACACCTGGCGCGTACGGGCGTAGTCCAGGGCGCGGTCGATGGCGTGGCGGCCCATGCCGATCGCGAAGGCGGCGGTCATGATGCGCTCGGGATTGAGGCCGGCGAACAGCTGGAGGAGCCCCGCGTCCTCTCCCTCGCCTCCGCCGACGAGCGCGTCGGCGGGCAGCCGCACGTCTTCGAGTACGAGCTCGAACTGCTTCTCCGGCGCGGCCAGTTCCATCTCGATGGGGCTGCGGGTGAAGCCGGGCGCGTCGCGCGGGACGATGAACAGGCACGGCTTGAGCTTGCCCGTACGGGCGTCCTCGGTGCGGCCGACGATCAGCGTGGCGTCGGCGATGTCGACGCCGGAGATGAAGACCTTGCGGCCGGAGAGCAGCCAGTCCTCCCCGTCGCGGCGCGCGGTGGTGGTGATGCGGTGGGAGTTGGAGCCCGCGTCGGGCTCGGTGATGCCGAAGGCCATCTTGCGGCTGCCGTCGGCGAGTCCGGGCAGCCACTCGCGCTTCTGCGCCTCGGTGCCGAAGCGGGCGATGACGGTGCCGCAGATCGCGGGCGACACGACCAGCATCAGCAGCGGACAGCCCGCGGCGCCCAACTCCTCCAGGACGATGGCCAGTTCGGTCATGCCGCCGCCTCCGCCGCCGTACTCCTCGGGGAGGTTGACGCCGAGGTAGCCGAGCGAGGCGGCCTCGGCCCACAGCTCGTCCGTGTGCTTGCCGTCGGCGACCACGCCGGTGAAGTACTCGCGCCCGAATCGCTTGCCGAGCGCGGCCACCGCGGCTCGCAGATCACGCTGTTCCTCGGTCTCCAGCAGGGCGTTGGTCATGACGTCTCCTCACGGGCGGGCGTGGCGGGGGCGGGTGTGGGTGCTGGTGCGGGGACGGACGCCGGTTCGGGCTCAGCGGGCGGCCCGGTCGTCCGTACGGCGTCCGGCTGCGCTTCGTCGTCCTCGGTGACGACGGCGAGCAGCTCGCCGACCTCGACCTGACGGCCCGGCTCGGCGTGCAGCGCGGTGAGCGTGCCGGACACCGGGGCGACGACCTTGTGCTCCATCTTCATCGCCTCCAGCCACAGCAGCGGCTCGCCCGCCTTGACGGTGGCGCCGACGGCGAGCCCGGGCACGACGCGCGCCACGGCGCCCGGCATCGGGGCCAGCAGCGAACCGGGCTCGTTCGCGGTCTCCGGCTCGCGCAGCCGCGGCAGCGCGGTGAAGGCGTGGGAGCCCTGGGGGTACCACCCGGGCCTCCCCCTGGGCCTTCGGCCCGGGTGGTGCCCCCAGGCCCAGGGGGAGGGCGGCGGTGCGTCCACGTACACCTGCGAGCCGTCCTCGCCGTAGCGCGCCACGCGGAACTCCCGGCGCACGCCGCCGACTTCGAGACAGACGCGGTCGGGAGCCGCCCGCAGCAGACGGAGCCCGCCGTCCGGCAAGTCCCCGTCGTCGAGGACGAGTCCGCCGCGCGTGAGGCGGTAGCGGACCTCGATCTCCTGGTGCGAGGGCTCGGCCCTGAAGGTCTTCGTCTGCGGGTGCGCGGCCACGTTGCGCCAGCCGCCGAGGCGCGCGGCGACGGTGCCGGCGGCCTCCCGTGTCCGCTCCGCGTCGGCGAGCGCGGCGGCGAGGGCCGCCAGCCGGCGGCTGCCCGCGGCACCGTCGGTCTGCTCCGGCTCCGCGGTGAGCTCGTCGAGGTTCCGGTCGTAGAAGCCGGTGTCGAGGCGGGCCGCGGCGAAGTCCGGGTGGCGCAGCGACCGAACGAGAAGCTCGCGGTTGGTCACCGGCCCGTGCACGCGCGCACGCTCCAGCGCCGACGCGAGCCTGCGCACCGCCTCGCGTCGTGTGGGCGCCCAGGCGACGACCTTGGCCAGCATCGGGTCGTAGTGCACGCCGATCACGTCGCCGTCCGCGACGCCGCTGTCCAGCCGGACGCCGCCGCTCGCGTCCGCAGACGCGACTCCCGCGCCCGGGACGTCCAGGCGGTGCAGCGTGCCGGTCTGCGGCTGCCATCCGCGCGCCGGGTCCTCCGCGTAGAGACGGGCCTCGACGGCGTGCCCGCGCGCCGGGGGCGGTCCGGCCGGGTCCAGCCGTTCGCCCTCGGCGACGCGGATCTGGAGTGCCACGAGATCCACGCCGTGCACGCACTCGGTGACGGGGTGCTCGACCTGGAGCCGGGTGTTCATCTCCAGGAAGTACGCACGGGCGCCGTCGCCGTCCCGCCCGTCTGCGCTCTCTCCGCCATCCCCGCCGTCCAGGCCGGGGTCCGCGCCGCCCGCGACCAGGAACTCCACGGTGCCCGCGCCCCGGTACTCCACGGCACGTGCCGCGTCGGCCGCCGAACGGTGCAGCACGTCGCGCAGTCCGGCGGCGAGGCCCGGCGCCGGCGCCTCCTCGATCACCTTCTGGTGCCGCCGCTGCAACGAGCAGTCGCGCGTGCCGAGCGTCCACACCGCGCCATGGCCGTCGGCGAGGATCTGCACCTCCACATGGCGTCCGCGCTCGACGTACGGCTCGACGAAGACCTCGCCGTCCCCGAAGGCCGACGCGGCCTCCGCGCGCGCCGCCGCGATCTCCCCTTCCAGCGCGGCGAGTTCACGCACGATCCGCATGCCGCGTCCACCGCCGCCCGCCGCCGCCTTCACCAGCAGGGGCAGGTCCCGCTCGGTCGCCTCTTCCGGACGTACGGGCTCCAGCAGCGGCACACCCGCCTCGCCCATCAGCTTCTTCGCCCGCGTCTTGGAGGCCATGGCCTCGATGGCCTCCGGCGGCGGCCCGATCCATACGAGGCCCGCGTCCCGCACGGCACGCGCGAACTCCGCGTTCTCGGAGAGGAATCCGTAGCCCGGGTGCACCGCGTCGGCGCCGGACGCCAGGGCCGCCTCGACGATCAGGTCGCCCCGCAGGTAAGTCTCCGAGGGCGCGTCGCCCGGCAGCCGCACCGCGGCGTCCGCCTCCCGTACGTGGGGCGCCTCCGCGTCCGCGTCCGAGTGGACGGCGACCGTGCCGATGCCCAGCTCCACGCACGTACGGAAGACGCGCCGGGCGATCTCGCCACGGTTCGCGACCAGCACCGTTGTGATCATTCTCTGGTCCACTCCGCTCCTCACATCCGGAAGACGCCGAAGCCGCCGCGCGCGCCCTCGACGGGCGCCGTGTGGATGGCGGACAGGCACAGGCCGAGCACCGTGCGGGTGTCGCGCGGGTCGATCACGCCGTCGTCGTAGAGCCGTCCCGACAGGAACATCGGCAGCGACTCCGCCTCGATCTGCTGCTCGACCATCGCCCGCAGCCCGGCGTCGGCCTCCTCGTCGAACGGCTTCCCCTTCGCCGCGGCCGACTCCCGCATGACGATCGACATCACGCCCGCGAGCTGCTGCGGGCCCATCACCGCGGACTTGGCGCTCGGCCAGGCGAACAGGAAGCGCGGGTCGTAGGCCCGTCCGCACATGCCGTAGTGGCCCGCGCCGTAGCTCGCGCCCATCAGCACCGACAGATGCGGCACCTTCGAGTTCGACACCGCGTTGATCATCATCGCGCCGTGCTTGATGATGCCGCCCTGCTCGTACTCCTTGCCCACCATGTATCCCGTGGTGTTGTGCAGGAACAGCAGCGGGATGTCCCGCTGGTTGGCGAGCTGGATGAACTGCGTGGCCTTCTGCGACTCCTCGCTGAAGAGCACGCCGCGCGCGTTCGCGAGGACGCCCAGCGGATAGCCGTGCAGCCGGGCCCAGCCGGTCACCAGGCTCGTGCCGTAGCGGGGCTTGAACTCGTCGAAGTCGGAGCCGTCGACGATGCGGGCGACGACCTCGCGGGGGTCGAAAGGGGTCTTCAGGTCGCCGGGGACGACACCGAGGAGCTCGTCCTCGTCGTACTTCGGCGGTACGGGCAGGCTGGGGGCACCTCCGCCGAAGGCAGGGGGAGAACCGCCGTGCGCCTTGCGCCAGTTGAGGCGGGCGACGACGCGGCGCGCCTGGCGCAGCGCGTCCGGTTCGTCGAGCGCGAAGTAGTCGCCGAGGCCGGAGACGCGAGTGTGCATGTCGGCGCCGCCCAGCTCCTCGTCCCCGGCCTCCTCGCCCGTCGCCATCTTCACCAGCGGCGGCCCGCCGAGGAACACCTTCGACTGCTCCTTGACCATGATCACGTGGTCGGACATGCCGGGGACGTACGCGCCTCCGGCGGTCGAGTTGCCGAACACGACGGCCAGCGTGGGGATTCCGGCCTCGGAGAGCCGGGTGAGGTCCCGGAAGAGCGCCCCGCCGGGGATGAAGATCTCCTTCTGGCTGGGCAGATCCGCCCCGCCGGACTCGACGAGGCTGATGCAGGGCAGGCGGTTGGCGTAGGCGATCTCGTTCGCGCGCAGCGCCTTCTTCAGCGTCCACGGGTTGCTGGCCCCGCCGCGCACCGTCGGGTCGTTCGCGGTGATCAGGCACTCGACGCCCTCGACGACGCCGATGCCGGTCACCAGCGAGGCACCCACGGTGTAGTCGCTGCCCCAGCCCGCCAGGGGTGACAGCTCCAGGAAGGGGGTGTCGGGGTCGAGCAGCAGCTCGATGCGTTCGCGGGCGAGCAACTTGCCGCGGCGGCGGTGGCGTTCGGTGTACTTCTCGCCGCCGCCGGCGACCGACTTGGCCAGCTCCGCGTCGAGTTCGGCGAGCCGGTCCAGCATCTGCCGCCGGTGCGCGGCGTATTCGTCGCCGGAGACGTCCAGCGACGAGGTCAGCACGGTCACGGGAGAAGTCCTTCCGGTATGTCCATGTGCCGCGAGCGCAGCCACTCGCCGAGGGCCTTGGCCTGGGGGTCGAAGCGCGCCTGCGAGGCGACGCCCTCGCCGAGCAGCCCGTCGACGACGAAGTTGAGGGCGCGGAGGTTGGGGAGTACGTGGCGGGTGACGGGCAGATCACGGATTTCAGGTAGCAGATGACAGATTTCATCCACTGTCAGCGCGTGAACCAACCACCGCCACGCCTCATCACTCCGCACCCACACGCCGACGTTCGCGCTGCCGCCCTTGTCACCGCTGCGCGCTCCCGCCACCAGACCGAGCGGCGCCCTGCGCACCGGCCCGTCCGCTGCGGCCGGCGGCTCCGGCAGCTCGGGCTCCGCGACGGGCACGAGCTCCTGCGTCTTCCCGGGAGCCGGCACCTCCACGGTTCTCCTGCCGCCGCCAGGCGATACCCCCGGCCCGTCCGTCAGCACGGCGACGTGCGGCACGCGCCCCGCGTCCTCCCACGCCACCTCGAACACCCCGTACGGCGAGCCCTTTCCGGGCGGCGCCGTCACATGGAACCCGGGGAAGCTCGCGAGCGCGAGCTCGATCGCCGCACCGCTCACGGCCCGCCCGACGGCCTCCTCCGACGGGTCCCGCACGGCCATCCGCAGCATCGCGCTCGCCTCTTCCTGCACGGGCGCGTCCGCGTGGTCTGTACGGGCGAGGCTCCAGGTCACCTCCGCCGGGCGGTGCCCGTCCGCCGCGAGCCGGTCCTCCATCTGCCGCCGTACGAGCGCCGCCTTGGCCTCGACGTCGAGGCCGGTCAGCACGAACGTGACCTCGTTGCGCCAGCCGCCCATCCTGGTCAGCCCGATTTTGAGCCGCGGCGGCGGCGCCTCGCCCCGCACACCGTCGATGCGCACCCGGTCCGTGCCCTCGTGCGACAGCCGTACGGAGTCCAGCCGCGCCGTCACGTCCGGCCCGGCGTAGCGGGCGCCCGCGGTCTCGTAGAGCAGCTGGGCGGTGACGGTGCCGGGTGTCACGGCACCGCCGGTGCCCGGCTGCTTGGTGATGACGGCGCTGCCGTCCCGCGCGACCTCGGCGATCGGGAAGCCGGGGTGCGTCACGTCGATGCCCTCCTGCGCGAAGAGCGCGTAGTTGCCGCCGGTGGCCTGCGCACCGCACTCCAGCACGTGGCCCGCGACCACGGCTCCGGCGAGCGCGTCCCAGTCGTCGGCGGCCCAGCCGAAGTGCGCGGCGGCCGCCCCGCTCACCAGTGCGGCGTCCGTCACCCGCCCGGTCACGACGACGTCGGCGCCGCCGCGCAGGCACTCGGCGATTCCGCCGCCGCCCAGATAGGCGTTGGCCGTCAGCACCCCCTCGCCCCAGCCGCCCCGCCCCAGCACGTCGTCGCCCTCGACGTGCGCGACGGCCGCGGGAACGCCGGTGCGCTCGCTCAACTCCCGTACGGCGTCGGCCAGTCCGGCCGGATTGAGCCCTCCCGCGTTGACGACGATCCGCACCCCGCGGTCCCTGGCGAGCCCCAGCCCGGTCTCCAGCTGGCGCAGAAAGGTCTTCGCATAGCCGCGCGCCGGGTCCTTGAGCCGGTCGCGGCCGAGGATCAGCATCGTCAGCTCGGCGAGGTAGTCCCCGGTCAGGACGTCGAGCGCGCCGCCGGTGAGCATCTCCTCCATGGCGCCGAAGCGGTCGCCGTAGAAGCCGGAGCAGTTGCCGACGCGCAGCACCTCGGCGGAAGCGTCCGCCGCATGCCCGCTCACGCCTGTGCCTCCTTGCGCTGCGTCTCCTTGCGCTGTGTCTCGTTGCGCTGTGCCTCCTTGCGCTGCGTCTCCTTGCGCGGGCGGCCGTCCCCGGGCGGCCCCGCGAAGGCCTGCGCGATCTCCAACCACCGCTGTGCGTCCGGGCCTTCGGCACGCACGCCGGCGTCGTCGCGGTGTACGCGCTGCGTCACGAGACGGCAGAAGCCGACGGCGTCGCCGGTCACCCGCTGCGCCGCGTCCTCCGGCCCGTGCGCCCACAGTTCGCCGCCCGGCCCCTCCAGCTCCACGCGGAAGGGCTCGGACGGCGGCCGCAGTCCGCGCACCGCGTAGGCGAAGTCCCGTGCCCGCACGCCGATCCGTACGACGTGACGCAGCCGTGCCGTCGGCTCGCGCGGCACACCGAGGGCGTCGGCGACGTCCTCGCCGTGCGCCCAGGTCTCCATGAGCCGCGCGGTCGCCATGCCCGCGGCGCTCATCGACGGCCCGTACCAGGGGATGCGGTGCCCCTGCGGCAACTCGCCCAGTACGCGCCCCAGTTCGGCCCGCCCGGCACGCCATCGCGCCAGCAGCGACCCGGGCGGCAGCGCGGCACCGGCCTCCGCGCCCTCGTCGACGAAGGTCCCGGGCGAGGCGAGGGCCGCCTGCGAGGCCTCGCGGAAGGCGGGCTCGTCCGTCACGGCCAGCAGCGACTGCTCGTCGGTCCAGGCGAGATGGGCGATCTGGTGGGCGAGCGTCCAGCGGGGCGCGGGCGTCGGGAGGGCCCAGGCCGCGGCGTCGAGCCCGGCCACCAGTCCCTCCAGGGCGTCGCCTTCGTCCCGGAGGTCCGCGAGGACGGCTCCCGTCACGTTCGCGGCGTCGTCCATCGCGCGCCCCGCCCCTTCCTGTTCCGGCCGGACCGGATTCCTGTTCCCGGTCCCGGTCCGGCCGGTCCCTGTCCTGTGGTCTCCGAGCGTGACAGCACCGAGAAAAACAAGCAAGCGTGCTTGCATTACGACTCGCGCCCGGATCAGCGCTTCGGCTGCGCCTGCGACTGCGCCTCCAGCCCTTCCGCGAGCACCTCGGCCAGATGCCGGCTGCGGTGGCCGCCGAGCTGCTCCAGCTGCGTACGGCACGAGTAGCCGTCCGCGAGCAGCTCCGCGTCCGCGCCCGCCTCCCGTACGGCGGGGAGCAGTTGGTCCTCGGCGCACGCCACGGACACCTCGTAGTGCCCTTTCTCGAAGCCGAAGTTGCCCGCGAGGCCGCAGCAGCCCTTGCTCAACTCGCCCGTCAGCCCCGCCCGTTCACGCAGGCGGCGGTCCTCCGCGTCCCCGATGACGGCGTGCTGGTGGCAGTGGGTCTGGCCCGCGACGGGACGGTCGAGGCGCGGCGGCTCCCACTCCGGCGCGTACTCGGCGAGGGTCTGCGCGAAGGTCCGTACGGCACCGGCCAGCTTGCGGGCGCGCGGGTCGTCCGCGAGCAGTTCCGGTACGTCGGTCCGCAGCGCCGCCGCGCAGGGCGGCTCCAGCACGGTGACCGGCAGCCCGGCGTCCAGTGCGGGCTCGATGCGGTCGAGGGTGCGGCGCATCACGGCGCGCGCCCGGTCGAGCTGGCCCGTGGAGACGTAGGTGAGGCCGCAGCACACCTGCTTCTCCGGCACGGTCACGCGCAGCCCGGCGTCCTCCAGCACCCGCACCGCCGCCGAACCGGCCTCCGGGGAGAGGTAGTTGGTGAACGTGTCGGGCCACAGCACGATCCGCTCGCCGCCGTCCGGCACCGCGCCGTTCGTACGGGCGGCACCGGCATCTGCACCGGCACCCGCACCGGACCGCCGCCTTCGCCACCACCGCGTGAACGGCTCCCGCGGCAGCGCCGGGATGTCGCGCTCCGGCGCGATCCCGCCGAACCGCTTGGCCAGCGCGGCCAACGGCTGCACCCGCGCCGCCGCGTTCAGCAGCGGGACCACACGGCTCGCGGCGGCCAGCCGCAGCCACTCCGGCAGCCTCCCCATCGAGTGGTGCGCCATCGGACGGCGCCTGCCCTTGTAGTGGTGGTGCATGAACTCGGCCTTGTACGTGGCCATGTCGACGTTCACCGGGCAGTCGCTGCGGCAGCCCTTGCACGAGAGGCACAGGTCGAGGGCGTCGTGCACCTCCTCCGACTGCCAGCCGTCGGTGACGACTTCGCCCGCGAGCATCTCGTGCAGCAGCCGGGCCCGTCCTCGCGTGGAGTGCTGCTCCTCGCCGGTCGCCCGGAACGACGGGCACATCACGCTGGAGGCGGCCTCCGTGTTGCGGCACTTGGCGACGCCGACACACCGCCGTACGGCCGCCGAGAAGTCGCCGCCGTCGTGCGGATAGCCGAACTCCACATCGACCGGCTCACGCGGCAGCGGGGCGAAGCGCAGGTTCTCGTCGATGCGCGCGGGGCGCACCAGCATTCCCGGATTGAGCCCGCCCGCGGGGTCCCACATGTCCTTGAAGCGCCCGAAGAGGCCGACCATCTCCTCCCCGTACATCTTCGGCAGCAGTTCGGCGCGCGCCTGGCCGTCGCCATGCTCGCCCGACAGCGAGCCCCCGTGCGCCACGACCGTCTCCGCGAGGTCGGAGGAGAACTCCCGGAACCTCCGGATGCCCGCGTCGCTCATCAGGTCGAAGTCGATGCGTACGTGGATGCAGCCGTCTCCGAAGTGCCCGTACGGCAGCCCGTGCAGGTCGTACTGGCGCAGCAGCGCCCTGAAGTCCCGTAGATACGCGCCGAGTCGGGGCGGCGGCACGGCGCAGTCCTCCCAGCCGGGCCACGCCTCTCCCCCGGAGCCTCCGGCTCCCGTCGCCACGGGCAGACGCGTCGCCGTGCCCGAGGCGTCCTCGCGGATGCGCCACAGCGCGCGCTGCGCCCCCGGCTCCACGACGAGCCGGTGGTCGGTCGAGCCGTCCGCGGCGGCGGCCCGGCACAGCTCCCCGGCACGGGAGCGGGCCTGCGCCTCGTCGTCGCCGCCGACCTCGACGAACAACCAGGCGCCGCCGCGCGGGAGTCCGGCCCGGGAAGCCTCGGAGACCAGGTCGTTCGCCATGCCCTCGACGGTCAGCGGGCCGTGCACGAGCAGGCCCGCCGCGGCCTCGGCGGCCGCGCTCTCGTCGACGTAACCGAGGACGGCCAGCACCCGCGCCCCCGGCACCGGCACGAGGGTGACCTTCGCCCGCGTCAGCACGGCCAGCGTGCCCTCGCTGCCGGTGAAGGCACGCGCCCAGTCCTCGCCCTTCTCGGGCAGCAGCTCGTCGAGCGCGTAACCCGAGATGCGGCGCGGCAGTTCGGGAAATCCGGTGCGCAGCCGCGAGAGCTCCTGCCGCACCATCGCCCGTACGTCCTCGCGCAGCCGTTCCGGCACGCCCTCGCCGCCGCGGGCGAGCGTCATGCGCAGGCCGTCGTAGCCGGTCGCCTCCAGCTCCCGTACGTTGTCGGCCGTCGTGCCCCAGGCCACGGAGTGCGAGCCGCACGAGTTGTTGCCGATCATCCCGCCGAGGGTGCAGCGGCTGTGCGTGGACGGGTCGGGGCCGAAGGTCAGTCCGTGTGGCGCGGCGGCGTCGCGCAGCCGGTCCAGGATCACGCCGGGCTGCACGACCGCGGTGCGCGTCTCCGGGTCGAGGGACTCGATGCGGTCCATGTGGCGGGTGAAGTCGAGCACCACGCCGGTTCCGGTGGCCTGCCCCGCGATGGACGTACCGCCGCCGCGCGCCAGCACGGGAACGCCGTGCTCGCGGCAGACGGCCAGCACCGCCTCCACGTCGTCCGCGTCCCGCGGGGCGACCACGCCCAGCGGGACGCGCCTGTAGTTCGAGGCGTCCATGGTGAACAGCGACCGCGTGGCCGTGCCGAACTCGACCTCCCCGCCCCGTACCGCTTGCCGCAACGCCTCTTCGACCTCGCGCGCCCGTGCCGGCGCCTGTGCCTGTGCCATGGCTCCAGCCTGCACGCTGTGGGCCCGCTCGCGGCACCCCTCACCTGGCCGTACTCACCTGGTCGTACTCACCTGGCCGGACCGGCAGGGTCCCTGGGACCCCGGGCCTCCAGGCACAACTCCCCGGGGATGTCGCGGGTGTCGATGTTCACACCCCCGGCGACTCGTCCCCCGGCGACGGCGGCGGCCCGCAGGCAGAAGTGCACCCACATGTTGAACTGCATCTCCTTGGCCACCCGGAGCCGGCTGTAGAGCAGGTCCGCCAGCCGGTCCCCAGCACGCGACCAGGCCTCGATCTCGAAGACGAGCCGCCCGCCGGCTTCGCGGGACCGGAACTCGATCTGCCCGGCCTCCAGATGACCTTGCAGCGTGCCGAACCGGAAGGAGACCGGGTCGCGGTGGATCACGCGGACGGGCCCGTCCCAGGGACCGGGCATCTGGACCCGGTACTCGTCGCCCACGCTGGGAGGCCCGTCAGCGCCCACGATCTTGTGGAAGACCGCGACGGTCGAGGGCGCGACCCTGTTGAGATTCGCCATGACGGCATCGGTCAGTTCGACGGGGGTCATCGGGGAGCCCTCGATCCGGACGCTGAAGCGGCGGTGGAACATGGGCCCGGCGCCGTCGGACAGAGGCTTGCTGCGCTCGTCGCACAGCCCGGCGGGCAGTTCGGGCGGCAGATCGCGGGCATCGCCGCGCGTCTCGGTGCGGTGCAGCGCCGTGACGCGCCAGAGGTACTGCCAGGACACCACCAGCACGCCGAGGGGAAATCGCGCCAGGGCTCCGGCGCGGCGCCTCGGCGAAGCCCCCCGCGGACGTGCGGCATGCGGCGTCGACATGCTTGTCATGACACCATATGCACCATTTGCGTGCAGGATCGTCCACCTGTCGCCACTGGAGAACGGGAGCCGTGAGTGTTGACCGAGACAGTGATGCGTTTCACGGGACTGCGCAGCCGGCACTTGCAGGACGCGGCCATGGGCTCGGTCGGTCTGTGCCTCGTGCTGTGGATGCGCGCGTCGGGCCTGGACCAGGACGAGCGCGGCAACGCCGAGCGCCGCGCCATCTTCGTGGGCCTGTGGGCCCCCACCCTGTTGCTGCTGGGCCAGTCGTTGCGTGAACTCGAATAACGCCGGACCGGCCCCGGGCAGCCCGCGCACCCCGGCGAAACCGCGCCGCGGCCCGCGCGGGCCGGTGAGGCACGCGTGATCCGCGAGAGGCGCCTGCGCCGCGACAGCGCCGTCTCCTCCCTGCGCGCTCTCGGCCGGCTGGCCGTCAACTATCCCCGCCGGCTTCCCGGGCCGGACCCGGCCACCGGCTGGCACTTCGACTCCTTCGTCCAGCCGCTCCCCGCGGAGGACGCGGGGGCGCCGACCGCGGGCGGCCCGTGGGAGACCGCGTGCCGCCTCGTACGCGACTACGAGTTCGCCGATCCGCGCATCCTCCGCAGCATCTACGACGTCCACGAGCCGCTGCTGGGGCGGAACATGCTCCTCGAAGGCCGCTTCTGCGGACTGCGCTTCGACATGGGCGTGCGCATCACCTCCGTCACGGACGGCACACGCGGCACCGGCGACAGCGCACGCCGCGTGTGGGGCTGGGGCTACCAGACCCTGCCCGGCCATCTGGAGGAGGGCGAGCTCACCTACGAGGTCGTCAAGCATCTGGCCACTGGCCGCGTGGACTTCGTCATCACCGGCCACTCCCGGCGGGCCCCGGTCCGCAACCCCCTCGTCCGGTTCGGATTCGTGCTCTTCGGACGCCTGACGCAGCGCCGCTTCTACCGCGGAAGCGCGCGGCGCCTGCACCGGCTCCTCCTCGCCGAACTGCGCGGAAGCCCACCGTCCAGGCCCGAACCCCACCCGGGCGGCGAGGGTGTCGTGATCGCTCCGGGCGGGCGGATCGGTGGCACGTCCCGGCAATCGTGTGGTTGAACGCACGGTGAACGGTGACCCGCTGCGGTGCATCTCGCAGCGCTGCATGGGATGAAGGCGCCGGCAGTTGGGAAAACAGCTCCGCCGCCGCCCCCTCCGCGGGGGCGCAGGCCCTCGTGGAGGGGGACAGCGCAGCCCGTCCCAGCAGGGCCTTCGTCTCATCCGCTGGACCACCCGCCGTGCCATGTGAAGGAACGCACTAGGCTGCACGTGTGGCTGATCTCCAGATTCCCGCTGACATCAAGCCCGCCGACGGTCGATTCGGCTCGGGCCCGTCCAAGGTGCGTACGGAGGCGCTGACCGCGCTGGCTGCCACCGGCACGTCCCTTCTCGGCACCTCACACCGCCAGGCTCCGGTCAAGAACCTGGTCGGGCAGGTGCGTGAGGGCGTCAAAGAGCTGTTCCGGCTGCCGGAGGGCTACGAGGTGGTCCTCGGCAACGGCGGCACGACCGCCTTCTGGGACATCGCGACGCACGGGCTGATCGAGTCCAGGTCGCAGCACCTCTCCTTCGGCGAGTTCTCCAGCAAGTTCGCCAAGGCCTCCAAGCAGGCCCCGTGGCTCGGCGAGCCCACGGTGATCGAATCCGAGCCCGGCACCCATCCCGCACCGCGGGCCGAGGCCGGCACCGACGTCTACGCCTTCACACACAACGAGACCTCGACGGGCGTCGCGATGCCCATCGAGCGCGTGGCCGGAGCCGACGACGGCGCGCTGGTCCTGGTGGACGCCACCTCCGGCGCGGGCGGCCTCCCCGTCGACGTGCGCGAGAGCGACGTCTACTACTTCGCCCCGCAGAAGTCCTTCGCCTCCGACGGCGGCCTGTGGATCGCCGTCTTCTCGCCCGCCGCCATCGAGCGGGCCGAGCGCATCGCCGCGTCCGGCCGGCACATCCCCGCGTTCTTCGACCTGAAGACCGCGATCGACAACTCGCGCAAGAACCAGACGTACAACACCCCCGCCCTGACCACCCTCTTCCTGCTGAACGACCAGCTGGAGTGGATCAATG
Organism: Streptomyces winkii; assembly: GCF_032248595.1. Lineage (NCBI taxonomy): Bacteria > Bacillati > Actinomycetota > Actinomycetes > Kitasatosporales > Streptomycetaceae > Streptomyces > Streptomyces winkii. The sequence continues at coordinate 511,889 of NZ_JASTTH010000005.1, forward strand.
GGCAGGGCGGCCTCGACTGGGCGGTCCGCCGCACCGCGACGTCCTCGCGGACGCTGTACGGATGGGCGGAGGACGCCAAGTTCGCCTCGCCCTTCGTCTCCGACCCGGCGCAGCGCTCGCAGGTCGTCGGCACGATCGACTTCGGCGACGACGTCGACGCCGCCGCCGTCGCCAAGGTGCTGCGCGCCAACGGCGTCGTCGACACCGAGCCCTACCGCAAGCTCGGGCGCAACCAGCTGCGCGTGGCGATGTTCCCCGCGGTCGAGCCCTCGGACGTCGAGGCGCTCACGCGCTGCGTGGACTACGTCATCGAGAACCTCTGACGGGCACAGCACGCTCGAAGGCGGGCCCGGACGCCGTACGTACGGCGTCCGGGCCCGCCCCGTTTCCGCCGAGCCCGTGACGCCGTCAGACCGGCAGCCGCATCAGCCCGACAGCCGCTGGAACTTCCGCACCGCGAGCGGCAGGAAGACCGCCGTGATGACCAGCGGCCCCACCACGGCCATCAGGGCCGCGTTCTGCTCGACCCAACTGCCGCCCGCGGGCAGCGGGTTGCCGTACAGATCGCGTACGGCGTTCGCGGTGGCGGACACCGGATTCCACATCGCGACGGCGCCCAGCCAGTCCGGCATCGCCGAGGGCGGCGTGAAGACGCTGGAGATCATCCCGAACGGGAACGCCACGGCGAAGAGGTTCCCCGCGACCTCCTGGTTCGGCGCGATCAGGCCGAGCCAGACGCCGACCCAGATCAGCGAGAAGCGCAGCAGAAGCAGCAGCGCGAACGCGCAGAGCGTGGCGAGCAGACTCCCGGCGCTCTACACCCGGAGCCCCTGGCTGCTCCAGGTCTCCCAGGTGCGTCCCGTGCTCGGGCCCGGCTCGCTGATGGGCGTCGAGTTCGCGCTGTCGGCGATGGAAGGGCTGGAGCTGACGGGACGGGAGAAGATCGGCCTGCTGAGCACGCTCGACAACTACGTGCTGGGTGCGGCGCGCACCCACGTGCTACAGCAGTCGGCCACGGAGCACACAGGCCTGTCGGAGCGGGAGTTCTGGGACTCCCAACTGCCGTATCTGGAACGCGCGATGGGCACCGGCGAGTATCCGCACATGGCCGCGCTGCCGGAGGACTCCTTCACGCCGTACGTCAGCTCCGGCGCCGGAAGAGCCTCCGCAGCAGCGTCCACACCACCACGGCGGCCGCGATCGCCGCGCCTCCCACCACGACCTTCTTCTCGCCGATCTGGCCCTCGTCGCCGCCGCTCGCGCCGCCGCCGCCCTTCGCTCCGCCGTCCGCCTTCCGCTCGTCCGCCGGAACGCTGTCCGGCAGCAACTCCCCTTCCAGCTCCAGCGGATCGACGGTGCTGCCCTTGCCCTCCGAGCCGCACATCAGGGTGCGCCCGTCGGCGGTGAAGGTCACCGACTCGCCCTGCCCCGCCACGGGCACGCTGACGGGGGTGTCGAGCGCCTCGGGCTTGCCGTCGCGCCAGCGGAACATCTCACCGCCGAAGTAGCCGCGCAGCACCAGCCGCGTCCCGTCCGGCGAGAAGGCGCCGTCCGTCGCCCACACCTCGGTACGGGCGATGCGGCGGAAGGTGTTCACGCCGGACGGCGACATCTGCTCCGGGCCCGCGTAGATGCCGCCCTTCTTGTTCTGGTTCTTGCTGGCGATGTAGACGCGACCGGTCTTCGGGTGGACCATCAGCGACTCGGCGTCGCGCGGGCCGTCGGCGTAGCGCACCGTGTAGCGGGTCGGGGTCACCGTCGTGTCGCGCAGCGTCCGCGGCTCGTGGAAGCGGTAGATCCACACCTCGTTCCAGCCGCCGTTCAGGTTGTCGCCGATGTCGCCGACGTACACCTCGCCGCCCGGGCCGGTCGAAACGGCCTCCAGATCACGGGGGTTGACGCCCTTGAGCGTGACCGTGGCGACGGTCCGTCCGGTGGAGGAGTCCACGGCGTAGATGTACGGGCCGTCGTCCGAGTCGTTGTGCGTCCAGTAGACGCCCTTGTGCGTACGGCTCGCCGCCAACCCGCTCGACTCGGTGATGCGGGGGTCCTTGATGCGGAACGAGCCCTGCCCCTCCTCGCCTCCGGCCGCCGCACGCGGAGCCGCCGACGCCGGCGCGGCACCCGCCGCCGCCCCCAGCGCGAGCAGACCCGCCACTCCCCCGACCCCCACAGCCGCGACGGCGCGGCGCCAAAGCACAGACATGGTCACAGTCTCCCGCACGGTGAGGGGAGCTTGCTTCGAGTCCACTCCAACGGCTTGGCTCTACGGACATGGAGTACACGCAGCTCGGCCGCACCGGCCTCAGGGTGAGCCGGATCGTCCTCGGGACGATGAACTTCGGACCGCAGACCGACGAGTCCGGCAGTCACACGATCATGGACGCCGCGCAGGGCGCCGGCATCAACTTCTTCGACACAGCCAATGTGTACGGCTGGGGCCCCAACAAGGGCCGCACCGAGGAGATCCTCGGCACCTGGTTCGCCAAGGGCGGCGGCCGCCGCGAGAAGACGGTGCTGGCCACCAAGGTCTTCGGCAACATGGCCGCGGAGGGCGACAGCACGCCTAACCAGGACCGGCTCTCCGCGCTGAACATCCGCCGCGCCGTCGACGCGAGCCTCAAGCGGCTCCAGACCGATTACATCGACCTCTACCAGTTCCACCACGTCGACCGCCAGACGCCGTGGGAGGAGATCTGGCAGGCCGTCGACGTACTGATCCAGCAGGGCAAGATCATCTACGCGGGCTCCTCCAACCACGCGGGCTGGCACATCGCGCAGGCCAACGAGACCGCCGCACGGCGCGGCACGTACGGCCTCGTCAGCGAGCAGTGCCTGTACAACCTCGCCGAACGCCGCGCCGAGATGGACGTGATCCCGGCGGCGCAGGAGTACGGGCTGGGGGTCATCCCGTGGTCGCCGCTGCACGGCGGCCTGCTCGGCGGCGCGATCCGCAAGGAGACGGAGGGCGGCGGCGCACGCAGCACCTCGGGGCGCTCGGCCGACGCGCTGGCGAACTCCGAGGTACGCGAGCAGATCCAGCGCTACGAGAATCTGCTCGCCGAGCACGGCCTCGACCCGGGCGAGACCGCCCTGGCCTGGCTGCTCACGCGGCCGGGCGTGACGGGCCCGATCGTCGGCCCGCGCACGCCGGAGCAGCTGGAGTCGGCGCTGCGCGCGGCGGAACTGAAGCTCGACGAGGGCCTGCTGGCCTCGCTCGACGAGATCTTCCCCGGGCCTGGCCCGACGCCGGAGGCGTTCGCCTGGTGACGCGGCGGCGGGCGGCCGGGCACGCACAGGCCCGGCCGCCCGGCGCCCTTCGCGTTCCCGGAGTCCCGGGCCTGCGGGGGCGTCCCGGGCGTACGGGATCTAGGCTCCGACGGCCGCCGCGATGGCCACCACGACCAGCAGCAGCACGAGCGCACCGCTGACGATGCGCGTCCTCGTCTTGGTATTCACGCCTTCCAAGGTAACCAAGTCCCTCAACCGCCCAGCGGCCAGGCCGCGATCTGCTCGTAACGGGGCTGCTCGCCCTCCACTCCGCTCTCCGGCAGATTGCTGCGTACGAGCGCGAGTTCGCCCGCGGTCCAGGGCTCGCCCACGAAGGCGCCGAGGGCCTCGGTGTACGGACGCAGGTCGAACCGGGGCGACCTGGCGCGGGCCAGCGTGACGTGTGCGCGGAAGCGCCGGGGCTCGTCCGGACCGAGGCCGACGCGCCTCCCCGCGGCGGCGGTGGCGGCGGCGAGGCACCGCAGGGCCTCGCCGTCGGGGCGGACGCCGGACGGGTCCGCCCCGGCAGGTGCGGCGTCGCTGCCGAAGTCCTGGCCGGAGGGCGCGCCGACGACCGCGGCCCACAGCGAACGCCCCCCGAAGTGCCCTCCTCCGGAGATCCGCAGCCGCAGCGGACTCCCGCGCCGGGCGGCGCGCGAGAGGCGTTCGCGCAGCCCGTCCAGCTGCCCGTCCTCGACCTCGCCGTAGAAGGCGAGCGTGACGTGCCAGTTGGCGCGGTCGATCCAGCGCAGCTCCCCAGCACGGTCCCGGGAGCGCAACTCCGCGACCTTGTCGGCGAGTTGACCGGCTCCGTCGAGAACGTCTGCGGGCGGCAGCAGGGCCGTGAAGAGTCTCATGCCCCCAGCATGCCGCCGCACGAACCGGCGGCACGCCCCCGCGGGTGCAGGGCCCGTACAGACCTCGTGGCGACCCCGTACCGACGCGGACCGGCAGGCCCCGGCGAGGGCCCCCGCGCCGCGGTCACTACGCGGCGGACGTCACGCGCTCCCGCCCCGCGCCCGCGGTCTCCCGCGGCACGAACCTCACGTGCCGGTGCCCGCGCCGCAGGTCCACGCGCAGCCGCAGCCCCCCGGCGCGCGCCAGCACCAGCCCGATCGCGACGGCGACGACCGCCGAGATCAGACCGCCGGAGAGGAAGCCGATGCGGGCGCCGAAGGTGTCGGTGACCCAGCCCATGAGCGGCCCGCCGATGGGCGTACCGCCCATGAAGACCATCATGTAGAGGCTCATCACGCGGCCCCTCATCGCCGGGTCCGAGGCCGTCTGCACGCTGGAGTTGGCGGTGACGTTGAAGGTCAGCCCCATGATCCCGATGGGCGCCATCAGCGCCGCGAACAGCCAGAAGGACGGCGTGAGCGCCGCCGCCGTCTCCAGTACGCCGAAGAGCAGCGCCGCCCCGGCCATCAGCCGCATACGGGAGGTGCCCCGCCGCGCCGAAAGCAGCGCCCCCACCACGGAGCCGACGGCCATGAGGGTGTTGAGCAGCCCGTACGTACCGGCGCCCTCCTCGAAGACCTTGTCCGTGAAGGCGGTCAGCCAGATCGGGAAGTTGAAGCCGAACGTGCCGACGAAGCCGACGAGCACGATGGGCCACATCAGCTCGGGGTGGCTGCGCACATAGCTCAGCCCCTCCCGCAGCTGGCCCTTGCTGCGCGGGGCGCGTTCGGTGTGGTGCAGCTCGCTCGTGCGTATCAGCAGCAGACCGGTGAGCGGTGCGAGGAAGGACAGGCCGTTGAAGAGGAAGGCCCAGCCGCTGCCGACGGCCGAGATCATCACGCCGGCGATCGCGGGCCCGACGAGGCGGGCGCTCTGGAAGTTCGCGGAGTTGAGCGACACCGCGTTGCCTATCTGCCCGGGACCGACCATCTCGGAGACGAAGGTCTGGCGCGTGGGGTTGTCGAGCACCGTCGCGAGGCCGAGCACGAACGCGAGCACGTACACGTGCATGACGTGCACCTCGCCGCTCAGCGTCAGCGCCGCGAGCGCGAGGCCCGTGAGCCCCATGACGGACTGCGTCACCAGGAGCAGCCTGCGCTTGTTGCAGCGGTCCGCGACGACGCCTCCGTAGAGGCCGAAGAGCAGCAGCGGCAGGAACTGGAGTGCCGTCGTGATGCCGACGGCGGTGGCCGACCCGGTGAGGCTGAGCACCAGCCAGTCCTGGGCGATGCGCTGCATCCAGGTGCCGGTGTTGGAGACGGCCTGGCCCATCGCGAAGAGCCGGTAGTTGCGTATGCGCAGGGACGAGAACATCGACGGCTTCCTGGCCGGCTTCTCCCCGTTCGTCTTGTGGCTCGTCTCCGGGTCGGTTTCGTGGTCCGTCTCGTGCTTCGTCTGGTCGTTCGACTCGTTCAAGGGCTTGTCATCGGGTGCGGGTGCGGAATCTGTTCCGTGGCCCGTACTCAATCGCCTTCGCCTCCTCAGTCGTCCGCGTCTGTTCGTCTCCGTCGCGCCGGTACTGCTCCTGACGGGTGCGCCGCAGGCCCTCGCGGGCTCCGCCGGTCTACGAGTGCGCCAGCTTCTCCAGCACCGGGGCCGCGGCACGCAGCCGCTCCCACTCGTCATCGTCGAGCCGGCCGGCCAGTTCGGCCAGCCAGGCGTTCCGCTTCTCGCGGCTGGCGGCGAGCATCGACTCCGAGCGCTCGGTCTGCGTGACCGTCTTCTGGCGGCGGTCGTCGGGGTGCGGCTCCAGCCGTACGAGCCCCTTCGACTCCAGCATCGCCACGATGCGGGTCATCGACGGCGGCTGCACGTGCTCCTTGCGGGCCAGCTCGCCGGGCGTGGCCGAGCCGCAGCGGGCGAGGGTGCCGAGGACGGACATCTCCGTCGGGCTCAGCGACTCGTCCACCCGCTGGTGCTTCAGGCGCCGCGAGAGCCGCATGACGGCGGTCCGCAGCGAGTTGACCGCGGCCATGTCGAGATCGCTGGCGGCGGCTGCGCCCGGGGTACGGCGCTCGGATGTCTCCGGCATGTCGTTAGGGTAACTCATTACCCGGCCTAAAGAATAGCTCGCGGTCCGGTAACGGTCTGTCTGCTCTCTCACACATACGGGTGACATCGCACGGAAATCTGAGACATCACCCCCTGCCCGACCGGGACCGTGGACGCATGACCTCGATGACCTCCAAGGTGCTCAGCCTGCGGTTGGACAGCGAGCTGTTCGACCGGCTGCACGCCCACGCCGCCAAGCGCCGCATGAGCGTCCAGGACTACGTCGTCCGCGCGCTCGTGCGCGACGATTTCGACGAACGACTCCAGACCTCCGTCGAGGAGACGGAGAGGTTCTACGCCTCGGCCCCGACGGCGGGTTCATCCGCCGCGGCCGGCTGGTCCGCAACCGGTTCCCGCCTCCCCCGGTCCCGGGGCCCTCGATAGGCTGTTCCCCTGCCCGGCGGCGCACGGCCCACGGGCGCCCCGCCCCGCGAGCACGAGAGGAAGCTGCGGCCATGGGCCTCATGAACCGGTGGACCGACGGCCAGCGCGAAGCCCCCGAGCCGCTCGAAGGCCCGGTCAAGGGCACCGTCCTGGTCGGCACCGCCATCTGGTTCGTCCTCTTCCTCGCACAGCTCCCCTTCTACGGCTGGTACGAGGACCACGGGCACACCTGGTTCATCTGGACCTGCGCCGCCGGCGCCGGAGGCGGCCTGGTCGGCTTCTGGTACGTGCACCGCCGCGAGCGCGCCATGAGGCGCGACGCTCGGAACTCCGCCTGAAGGGGCCCGGGTTGAAGGGTTCGCGCGAGACACGTGCCCGCGCCGGACAGGCCCGCGCCCGCGAGCTGCCTCCGCCTCGCGATCATGCGTATGATCACTCGGAAGGGCATATGCCATGGCCCGCCGTGCCGGCGGTGCACCACGTCACGCCGAGCGGAATCGGGGCAGGGAATGGGCGACGCGGAGAATCCGCATGCCGAGCTTGAGCACCTTCGTCGGGCCATGGAGACGCGCCCCGTCATCGACCAGGCGCACGGCGTCCTGATGGCGGCCTACCGGTGCACGCCCCGCAACGCGTGGCACGTCCTCGTCACCGTCTCCCAGAACACGAACGTCAAGCTGCACAAGGTGGCGGAGGCGCTCGTGGACACCACTCAGGGACACCCGCTGCCCGAGCCGCTGAGCTCGGCGCTCCGCACCGCACTGAACACCGCACCTCCGGACCAGGCAGGGCAAGGCGCCTGAATCGCCCGTAACGTCGAATGCATGACGGAGCGGACGGGCACCGCCGCCGGGGAACATCCCGGAGAGGGCCCGCAACGCGGGCTGAGCGCCGCCGAGGTGGAGGCGCGGACCGCACGCGGCGAGATCAACGACGTGCCCGTGCGCAGCAGCCGGTCCCTGGCGGACATCGTCCGCACGAACGTCTTCACACGCTTCAACGCCATCATCGGCGTGCTCTTCGTGATCATCCTCTTCGTGGGCCCCGTGCAGGACAGCCTCTTCGGCTTCGTGATCCTCGCGAACACCCTCATCGGCATCGTCCAGGAGCTGCGGGCCAAGCGGACGCTCGACAACCTGGCCGTCATCGGCGAGGTACGGCCGGCTGTCAGACGGGACGGCGAACGCGTCTCGCTGTCCGCGTCGCAGATCGTGCTCGGCGACCTCATCGAGATCCGTCCCGGAGACAGATGCGTCGTGGACGGCGAAGTGACGGAGGCGGACAACCTGGAGGTCGACGAGTCGCTGCTCACCGGCGAGGCCGAGCCCGTCGTCAAGCAGCCCGGCGACCGGATCATGTCCGGCAGCTTCGTCGTCGCCGGAAGCGGCGCCTTCACCGCGACGCGCGTGGGACGGGCCGCCTACGCGGCACAGCTCGCCGAGGAGGCCTCCCGGTTCACTCTCGTCCACTCCGAGCTGCGCAGCGGCATCAACGACCTGCTCAAGTACGTCACATGGGTCATCATCCCGACCGGGGTGGGGCTCGTGCTGAGCCAGCTCGTCGTGGAGAAGCACGACATCGAGAGCGCCGTGCGCCGCATGGTCGGCGGCATCTCGCCGATGGTGCCGGAAGGGCTCGTGCTGCTGACGTCGATCGCCTTCGCCATCGGCGTCGTACGGCTAGGACGCAGGCAGTGCCTCGTGCAGGAGCTGCCCGCCATCGAGGGGCTCGCCCGGGTCGACGTCGTCTGCCTCGACAAGACGGGCACCCTGACCGAGGGCGGCATGGACGTGGCCGAGGTGCGCGTCCTCCGGAACGGCGAGAAGAGCGAAGACGACGGGGAGGGCAAGGGCGACGGCGAGGGCACGGCCGCCTCCGCCGGGGCGGGCGGGGGCGGCGGGAGCGGGCGGGACGGCGCGTACGTCGAGGGGGTTCTCGCGGCTCTCGGCTCGGCCGACCCGCGTCCGAACGCGAGCATGCAGGCCATCGTCGACGCGTTCGCTCCCGACGGCGATCAGGGCGGCGAGAGCGGGACGCGGTGGCGCGTCGCGCGGTCGCTGCCCTTCTCCTCCGCCCGCAAGTACAGCGGGGCCACCCTCGTCGAGCAGGACGGCACACGCCGCACCTGGCTGCTCGGCGCCCCGGACGTGCTGCTGCCGCGCAACCACCCCGCCCTCACGGAGGTCGACGAGCTCAGCCGCGAGGGGCTGCGCGTCCTGCTGCTGTCGGTCACGGACGACGGGCAGGGCCCTTCCCCCGGCGCGGGCGGGGACGGCCCGGAGGAGTCGGACGGCGTCACGCCCGCCGCCCTCGTCGTACTGGAGCAGCGGCTGCGGCCCGACGCGGGCGACACCCTCCACTACTTCGCCGAGCAGGACGTCGACGCGAAGGTCCTCTCCGGCGACAACGCGGTCTCCGTCGGGGCCGTCGCGGGCAAGCTGCGCCTGCCGGGCGCGCACAACCCCGTCGACGCGACCCGGCTCCCCGAGGACGCCGCCGGAATGGTGCGCGCGCTGGAGAGCGGGACGGTCTTCGGGAGGGTCTCGCCGCGGCAGAAGCAGACGATGGTCGGCTCGCTCCAGGAGCACGGCCACCACGTCGCGATGACGGGCGACGGGGTCAACGACGTGCTCGCGCTCAAGAACGCCGACATCGGCGTCGCGATGGGCACCGGCTCGGCGGCGACGCGCGCCGTGGCCCAGATCGTGCTCCTCAACAACAGCTTCGCGACGCTCCCCTCGGTCGTGGCCGAGGGCCGCCGCGTCATCGGCAACATCGAGCGCGTCGCCAACCTCTTCCTCACCAAGACCGTCTACTCGGTGCTGCTGGCCCTGCTCGTCATCGCCTGGCAGGTGCCCTACCCGTTCCTCCCCCGCCACCTCACGCTCCTGTCGTCGCTCACGATCGGCATCCCTGCCTTCTTCCTCGCGCTCGCGCCCAACCGGGAGCGGGCGAAGCCGCACTTCGTACGCCGGGTCATGCGGTACGCGGTTCCGGCGGGGCTCATCGCGGGGGTGGCGACGTTCGCCACGTATCTGCTGGCACGTCAGCACTACTCGGGCGCCGGGTCGTTGGGCGCCGAGACCAGCGTGGCCACGCTGACGCTCTTCCTGATCACGCTGTGGGTGCTCGCGATCGTCGCCCGCCCCTACAGCTGGTGGCGGGTCGCGCTGGTGCTCACGATGGGGCTCGCCTTCGTCGTCGTACTGGTCACGCCCGTTCTCCAGCGCTTCTTCGCGCTGAAGCTGATCGGTACGGAGATGCCGTGGAGCGCGGCGGCCGTAGCGGTGCTCGCGGGGGTGGCGCTGGAGGTGGCCTGGCGCCGTGTGGACGGCTCGCGGGAGAACGCGGAGGGGCGAGGTGCCGGTCGCGGGGGCGGGGACGGGGGCCCGGACGGCGAACGGGACCGGGACGGCTAGAACGCGTACCAGCGTGCCGCCGCGTCGGTCTGGCGCAGGGAGGCGACCCGGCGCGTGAACTCCCGGGCCGCCGCCGGATTTCCGGGCGCATGCTGCGCCACCCACGCGCAGGCCGCCGTCTCCCGTGCGCCGCGCAGCACCGCGCAGCCCGGCCACTCCCGCACGTCCCAGCCGTAGGCGCGTACGAAGCCGGAGTAGGCCGCCTCCTCCAGCCCGTAGCGGTCGAGGCTCAGGGCGAGCACCACCAGGTCGTGCTCGCGCAGGTCGTCGGAGAAGGTCTCCAGGTCCAGCAGCAGCGGGCCGTCCGGGCCGACGTGGACGTTGCGGGGCAGCGCGTCGCCGTGCAGCGGCCCCGGCGGCAGCACGGGGGTCAGCTCGGCGATCGCGGCGTCGAAGTCGTCGCGCCGCGCACGCAGATACTCCGCGTCCGCCGGGGGCACCGCGTCCCCGGCGAGGCGGAGCCAGCGCTCCACACCGGAGAGCAGGTCGCGGCGCGGCAGCTCGAACGGCGGGGCGTCCAGGGCGTGTACGAGACGCAGCAGCCCGGCGAGATCCGCGGGCACCGCATCCCGTACGGACTCGGGCAGTCGCCGCCAGAAGGTGACCGGATGCCCCTCGACGACGGCGACGCCGGGACGGGCCGCCCGCACGGCGGGCACCTCCCGCTCCTCCAGCCATGCCGCGACGCGCAGTTCACGCTCGGCGCGCGGGAGGAGTGACGGGTCGCGTCCGATGCGTACGACGTCGCCCTCCGGAGAGCCCGGCGCGAGGACGGCGTTCTCTCCGAGCGCCAGCAGCTCCGCGTCCCCGGCGGGCTCGCCGGCGGCCGCCAGGAGGGCGCGGGCGCGCGCCTCCGTGAACGGCTCCGTTTCCGCCCGCTGGTACGCCCGCTCGTGCTCCGTGCCGTCGTCGCCCATCCGGGCAGCGTATGCGGTCTCCCGCACGGTGCCGGTCCGTGGGCGATCCCTCTGCGGACGGCCGCCCTAGCCGTCGTTCACGGCGTCGTCGTCCAGCTCGATCGAGCCGTACTGCGGGCGGCCCTCCCACGTGTAGGTGTGGATCGCGATTCCCGTGCCGGTGTTCGTGGAGTCCCTCAGCCTGAGCGCCGTCGGCAGCGAGCCCTCCGTGAAGAGCCGCCGTCCGCCGCCGAGTACGACGGGGTAGATCAGCAGCCTGAACTCGTCGATGAGGTCGTGCGCCATCAGGGTCTGCGCGAGGATGCCGCTGCCGTGGATCTGGAGCTCGGTGCCGTGATGCTGCTTCTTCAACTCGGCAACCTGGTGCGGGATGTTCCCGCTCAGCAGCGTCGTGTTGTGCCAGTCGGCGGTCTTCAGCGTCGTCGAGGCCACGTACTTCGGGAGGGTGTTGAGCTTCGTCGCGACCGGGTCGTCGGGGTCGGTGACGGCCGGCCAGTGCGCGGCGAAGATCTCGTACGTGCGGCGCCCGAGCACGAATCCGTCGGCGTCGGCGATGGTCTTCGACATGAACGAGCCCATGTCCGCGTCCACGTAGGGGACGACCCAGCCTCCCTGCTCGAAATCGCCGCTGGTGTCCTCGCGGGGGCCTCCGGGCGCCTGCATGACGCCGTCGAGGGATACGAACGTGGTGAGCGTGAGTGTGGTCATGCGCGTGTGACCGGCGCACGGCCCGGAAATCATCGCTTCCGGCGCCTCGTCCGCCCGCCCGGACGCACGTCTGGGGCACGTCTGAGCACGTCTGGACGAGCGGTCGGACGACCGGACGGACGCGTGCGCGGAGGACCGGGGGACCGGGGGACCGGGGGATTGGTCGGCCGGTACCCGGCAGCGCTCGCCGGACACCGTTCTCCGGCCGGTCAGTCGAACCAGCGTGCCCTCTCCAGCTCGGCCACCCGTCCCGGGTCCTCCAGCAGCGCGGCCACCTCGAAGCGGCGGGCCCAGCGTCCGGCCGCCCAGGCCAGACCGGCCGCCACCCCTTCGAGCGTCGCGGCGTGCAGCACCCCGTCCGGCGTGCGCCGCCACTCCACGTCCACGCCGTCGACGATCAACTCGTCGTGTTCGCGGTACGTACGGGGCGCCTCCGGCAGCAGGACCCGCACCGGCTCCGGCACCTCCCGCTCCGTGCCGTCGCCGGACGCCGCCGTGTCGACCCTGCCCGGCACCGCCCCGGTCAGCCTCGGCACGTCCAGCACCGCTGCCAGCCCGGCCGCGTGCTCGGGCGCGACCGGCAGCAGCGCCCGGCCCTCCGCCAGCGGAACCAGATCCGGGGCGTCCGCGATCAGCGCCTCGGACCTCGGGGTGACCTCGACGGCACCCGTCGCCGCCCGTACGGTGCGCAACTCCTCGGGAAGCGTGACCTCTTCGGGATCAAGGCGCGCCAACAGCCCGTACAGCCCGTGGAGTTGTGCGTGGCCGACCTCCGACTCCGGGTCGGCGAGCCGTCCCAGCAGCTCCGCGGCGCCGCCCGGTTCCTCCAGCAGCGCCGCGGCCGACGTACGGATTCCCAGCGCCCGCAGCACCTGGTCGTCTCCGCCGGAGGCAGCAGCGGCCTCCCCGCCGAAGCCACTTGGGGTCTCCCCGCCGAAGGCCATTGGGGTCTCCCCGCCGAAGGCAGGGGAAGCGTCGGCCTCCTCGTACAGCCCCTCCAGCAGCGGATCGGCGCCGGCCGCCCGCAGTCCCGCCGGGCGCCGGCCGTCCAGCACGGGATGGCCGCGCAGCCACCACGCGGTGTACGGACGGACCGTCGCCGTCACGCCGTCGGGCAGCAGCACCCGCACCGGCGCGACCAGCGCCTCGCGCAGCGGCGGACGGGCGAGCATCGCCAGCGCCTCGCGCCAGCAGTCGTCGTCGACCAGGTCCAGGTCGCGCACGGCCACCAGCTCCGAGGCGACGGGCGGCACCGGCCCGTCGCTCTCCAGCTGGTCCAGCACGTCCTCGCACCACACGTCGACCGCGTCCAGCAGCCCCACGTCGTCGGGTTCGGCGAAGTCACCCTCGCGCGGCTCCAGTTCGTCCGGATCGAGCACGACATCCGTCGCCCGTACGAGCGCGAAGTCCGCCTGCACTCCGACCGCGGTAAGCGGCTGCTCTCCCCATCGCTCCGCCAACTCACCGTCGCACGCCGCGAGTTCACCCTCTCGGATGACGCGCTCGAAGGCGCTGCCGGGGAAGACCAGCTCGCCTGCCGGGGCGATCTCGCCGTCCTCGTCGGGCAGCGCGAGCGCACCGAGCCACGGCTCGTCGCCGGGCTCCAGCCCCGCGTCCCGTACGAGCCCGAGCACGATCTCCGCCAACTCCTCGGCGTCCAGGGGCCCTTCGTCCTCCTCGGCGAGACCGCCGTCCCACCGCAGGTCGCCCTCGTCCAGCGAGGCGGCGACGGCCGCGCGCACCTGCGGCGTCGTCAGTACGGCGCGGGGCGTGGCGCCCGTGGCGCCGAGCTTCTCCAGCAGCGGGTGCACCGCGTCCTCGTGGGCGACCTTCAGGCCGAGCCGCCCCAACTGCCGTCCCCTGTCCGGCTCCAGGGACGAGTCCGGCAGCGGCAGCAGCACCTGCCGCGGGCCGATCGTCGTTCGCACTCCCCCGGAGCCTCCAGCCCGGGTGCCCCCGGCGAGCGGCACGGGAAGCCCCGAAAGCCGGTCCGGGTCCACACCGGCGAGCGAGTCGTACAGCCGCCGCCACCACTCCGGGGGACGCTCCACACCCGCGAGCCGGTCGATCAACTCGCCGAGCGGCACCCTGGCGACCTCCAGCGCACGCAGCTCCGCGCGGCGCTCCATCCCGGCGGGCAGCAGGGTCGGGAAGAGCCCCGCCAGCACGCCGACCGTGGCGGCTCCGGCCCCCTCCGCGATCTCCGCGTCACGCGGGCGCAGCACGACCGGCTCGCCGTTCTCGTCGGTGCCCGCACCCGCGAGGAACGGCACGACCGGCAGCTTCGACAGCAGCAACTCCCGTAGCTCACCGTCCAGTCGGCTCTTCCCCAGCGGCCCCGGCACCAGGTCCACGACGTCCGGGGTCACCGGCTGCCACTCGCGCAGCAGCCGTACGTACGCATCGGCGGCACGCTCCAGCAGGAAGCTCGTCAGCGGGCCCGGTGCGACGTGCCGGCGCGTCGAGTCCAGCGGGAAGCTCGCGATCAACAGCGCGGGCAGACCCAGCGGTTCGTCCGTCGGCGTCGGCGCGTGCACGCACGGGGCCGTCGGGGGGCGCACGGGGCTGCCGTCCTCCACGGGCACCGCCCACGTCACCGACCAGGCGGGGCGCAGCCGCTCCTCGACTGGACGGTCCTCCAGCAGCGCCTCGTCGGCCACGCCTTCGTCCTGCGCCACGCGCCAGCGCCGCACGCCGCCGTCGCCGCGCCGCACCTCCACGAACGGGCCGTCCGCGTGCCGGGTCAGCCGCCGGACGCCCTCGCCCGTCTCCACGACGACCTCGTCCAGACCGGGCAGCGTCAGCAGCAGCGCGTCGTCGACGTCCGCGAGCAGCCGCTCCGCCAACTGCCGTGCGCCCGCGTCCCGCAGGGGCAGCACCACGGCGGTGTCGTACCCCTCGGGCACGACGTTCTCCGGGGGCCGTTCCGCCGGCAACGGCAGCCGCAGCAGCGGCGCGTGGCCCTCCCGGCGGCGCAACTCCTCGCCGAGCGCGGGCACTTCGCGCGCCGCCTCCAGCACCATCTCCCGCGCCTCGTCCAGCGACCACCGCACGCCGCCCGCGGCACCGACGACGGCGGGCTCGTCACTGACCGCGAGCACCGCGGAGAAGCCCACGCCGAACCGGCCCACCGTGGCGGCGTCTTCGTCGTCCCGCTTCGCGGAGGCACGCAGCGTCGACAGCGACTCGACGCCCGCGGCGTCCAGCGGGGCGCCGCTGTTCGCGACGACGAGCACGCCCTCGCGGAGGGTGAGCCTGAGTCGCCCGGGGGTGTTCGCGCGTGCGGCGGCGTCCGAGGCGTTCTGCGCCAACTCGATGACGAGGCGGTCCCGGTAGCCGCCGAGGGCCAGCTCCTGTTCGGCGTTGGCGTCCTCGCGGAACCGCGCGGGCGAGGCGGTCCATGCGTCCAGCACGCCACGCCGCAGCCGCGCCGTCCCGAACGTGTCTCCGCCTGCCGGCGGTTCTGCCTGGCCCATCGCCTTCTCCTTCATCGCACGGGGCCCCCGGGGGTGCCCTCGGCGCCCTCGCCCCGCCTGGCGACGGTACGGCATCGGCTGGCGCCTTGGCCTTTCCGGGTTCGCCGCTTCCGGTGCGTTTGTGGTGCCGGGGGCGGGGCGCTCCGGCGGCGGCTCCGGGAAGGCATGATTTTTGGCCCCAGGCCTCACGGAACAGATCCGTTGATCTTTGATGCCGGGCCACAAATCACGCTTGAGTTTCCCGGAACCACCGCCTGCGCGCCCCACCCCCTCACGTCCGTCGGCGGCTTCCCCTTGTGGACTCCGACCAGCGCGGCACGGTCTCCGGGTTCTCAACCGGCCGCTGATCGGGGGTGGTTGGACGTACGCGTAGGCGCGGCCGGGCCAGATGGTTATGGGGAGCGGTGCCCCCTTGGGACCACGAAGGGAGAGCCGCCGGACTGCGGGAGGGGGCGGGGTGCGCAGGGGGGCATGTCCGGACACTCAAGCGTGATTTGCGGCCCGCAAGCCAGAGGGTTCGGGGGTGTTCCGAGGGGCGAAAGGCCGTAAATCATGCCGTCCGGACTGACCCCCGGAGCGCCCCGCACCCGGCACCACGAACGAACCGAAAGCGAACCCGCACCCGGCACCGAGAACGAACCGGAAGCGCACACACCGGCCACGCCTACGACAGCTCGTCCGCCCGCGTCTCGTCGATCACCGGAGGCGGCGGCTGCGGAGGCTTCGGCATGACCGCCGCCTCCGAGTGGCCCCCGCATCCGTACGACAGGGAGACCACGTGCCCGTCCGCCGGGCTGTACTCGTTCGCGCAGACGCCGAACGCCTGCCGCAGCGACCCCGCCAGCGGCATCAGGAACCCGCACGTCACGCAGCTCGCCGGTGCGGACTGGGCCATGGCCGTGTCCGCCCCGTACTCCTCGTCCCAGCGGTCGGCCGCCAAGTCCAGCCCGTACCGGGAGAGGACGCGGCGGCGGCCCATGCCCAGCTCCTGAGCGACCTCCGCGATCGTGCCGCGGTCGGGCGGAGGTACGACCTTGCTCGGCGAAACCGGTTCGAGGTCCGCGTCCACCGACTCCGCGACCTCTTCCAGCTCCTCGGTCACGGCCCCCGGCCGCACGCCCAGACCGGCCGCGCCACCGGCACCGGCGGCCTCGCCGGGACCACGCGCCGCCGCGCCCCCCGGCTCCAGCCGCAGGTCGTCCGCCTCCGTCGGCAGCAGGTCGCCCGGGCCGAGGTCGCCGGGGCGGAGCCGCTCGCTCCACGGGACCCACTCGGGGGCCAGGAGCGCGTCCGGACCGGGCAGCAGGACGGTCTCGTCCAGAGTGACCGTCTTCGCGCGCGAGGCGCGGGTCAGCGTCGCCGCCCAGCGCCAGCCGCGGTAGGCGGGCTCCAGGCACTCGAAGAAGTGGGTGACCACGCGGTCCCCGTCGGCGACGGCCTCGATGTGGTTGCCGACCTGCCCGGGCCCGGCGGCGGCCTCGACGGCCTCACGCGCGAGACCGACGGCTTCGGCGCAGAGCCGGTCGGGAACTGAGGCGCGGCGGGTACGGCCGCTTCGCGTCGCGGCGGTCATGCAGCACTCACAAGAATCGTCTCTCCTACGCCATAGCGCCGGTATCGGCGTGCACTCCCGTACGGCGGCCGCGTAGGGGACGGGCAGTTCACGGACGGAGCGGGACCGGGGAGCCGCTGCCGACGTCCGCGACCCGCTCGGGGCCGTGCGGAGCGCACCGCCGACCACGCTACCCCACGGATTCGCCGGATCGTCCCGGAGGGATTCCGTACGACCGCGACGCACGGGCTGTCGCACGAACTGTCCGTCCGGCGTGGACTGTCCGCATCCGCCACCGGCGGTGGGGCAGACTGAAGCGCGTGGCTGCCGAGCCTGGACGCGGACGTCGTCTGCTTCGCGGGGCCGCGCGTGCCGTACGACGGCCACCCGCGGCGGTGGCCCGTCGACTCCGCCGCTTCACTCACGGAGAGGGCGCCGGGGAGTCCGGTCTCGGGAAGCTCATCGAGCTGCACGCCGTGAATTCGGCGGGCGACATGCTGATCACGGTCGCTCTCGCCTCCACCATCTTCTTCTCCGTGCCCACGGGCGAGGCCCGCGGGCGGGTGGCGCTCTATCTCCTCGTCACGATGGCCCCGTTCGCGCTCCTCGCGCCCGTGATCGGGCCGCTGCTGGACAAGCTGCCGCACGGGCGCCGTGCCGCCATGGCCGCGTCGATGCTGGCGCGTGCGCTGCTCGCGCTGGCGATGTCGGGGGCGGTGGCCTCGGGGGGCCTTGAGCTGTATCCGGCGGCGCTGGCCGTGCTGGTGGCGTCGAAGGCGTACGGGGTGGTGCGCTCGGCCGTCGTGCCGAGGCTGCTGCCGCCGACGTTCTCGCTGGTGAAGGCGAACTCGCGGGTCACGCTGGCCGGGCTCGTGGCGACGGGGGCGGCGGCCCCGCTCGGCGCGGGGCTGCATCAGTTCGGGCCGGCGCTGCCGCTGTACGGGGCCTTCGCCGTCTTCGTCCTGGGCACGTTCCTGTCCTTCTCGCTGCCCGGCAAGGTCGACTCGGCGAAGGGCGAGCGCAAGGCGAGGCTCGTGCCCGCACCGAGCCGGGACGGCCGGGACGGCCGGGCCGAGAAGCGTCCCGGGCTGCGGACCGTGGGAGCGTCCGTACGGAGCGCGCTGATCGCCAACTCCGCGCTGCGCGGCCTGTCCGGCTTCCTCACCTTCTTCCTCGCCTTCCTCCTGCGCGACCAGCCGCTGACCGGACTCTCGGGTGCCTTCTCGCTCGGTCTGGTGGCCGTCGCCGCGGGCGGAGGCAACGCGCTGGGCACGGCGATCGGGGCGTGGCTCAAGGCCAGAGGCCCTGAAGTGATCATCGCGGGCGTGCTGGCCTGCGCGCTGGGCGCGGTCGTGACCGCGGCGGCGATCTACGGGACGGTGACGGTCGCCGTCGTCGCGCTGACCGCCGGGATCTCCCAGGCGCTCGGCAAGCTGTCCCTGGACGCGCTGATCCAGCGGGACATGCCGGAGGAGATCCGTACGTCCGCCTTCGCGCGCTCGGAGACGCTGATGCAGATGTCGTGGGTCGTGGGCGGCGGGCTGGGGATCTCGCTGCCGCTGATAGCGCCGCTGGGGATGGGCGTCGGCGCGGCCGTGATCGCCGCGGGGGCGGTGTTCTCCGTACGGGGTCTGCTCCGCGCCGCCAGGCACGGCACCCCGCACCCACGCGTCGCCTGATCCGCCCGACGTCCGCCCGACGCCGGCCCGGCCTCCGGGCGCCGGTAGCCTGCGGCCATGCGGCGAGCGCGGATTCTGATCGTCACCTCCGTCAAAGCGGAACGGGACGCGGTGGCCTCCCGTCTGGAGCGCGGCGGAGACGCCGCCGACGTCGAGGTGCTGGCCGCCGGTGTCGGCCCGGCCGCCGCCGCAGCGGGCGCTGCCACCGCTCTGGCCACGGCCGCCGCCGCGGGCACGCCCTTCGCGCTCGCGGTGTCGGCGGGCATCGCCGGCGGCTTCGGGCAGCCCCTCGGGGGCACTGTCGTCGCGTCGTCGATCGTGGCCGCGGACCTGGGTGCCGTCATTCCCCCTGCCGCAGGCGGGGAGGCCCCGACGGGCTTCGTCTCCGTCGCCGAGCTGGGCTTCGGGACGGTCGAGCACCGCCCGCCTCCCGCTCTCGTGCGGGCCGTCGCCGAGGCGACGGGCGCCGCGTCCGGACCGGTGCTCACCGTCTCGACGGTGACCGGAACCGCCGGGCGCGCCCGGGAGTTGGCGTCCCGCCACCCCGGCGCGGTCGCCGAGGCCATGGAGGGCTTCGGGGTGGCGGAGGCGGCAGCCGTGCACGGCGTGCCCGCGCTGGAGCTGCGTGCCGTCTCCAACTCCGTCGGGCCGAGGGACCGCGCGGCGTGGCGGATCCCCGAGGCGCTGGACGCTCTCGGGACCGCGTGCGCGGCAATGCTGCCGGTGCTGCGAGCATGGAAGCCATGAGCACCGACGACACCGGCGGCACCGGCGGCCGAAGCGACCAGGGCGGCCCGCCCCACCAGGACGCCCGAAACGGCTCCGGAGCTCCGCTGAGCATCGCCTATTCACCGTGTCCGAACGACACGTTCGTCTTCGACGCCTGGGCGCACGGCCGCGTGCCCGGCGCGCCCCCGCTCGACGTCACGTTCGCCGACATCGACGTCACCAACTCCATGGCGGAGCGCGGCGAGGGCGACGTACTGAAGGTCTCGTACGCGATGCTGCCGTGGGTGCTGGACGAGTACGCCCTGCTGCCCTGCGGCGGTGCGCTCGGCCGCGGCTGCGGCCCGCTGGTCCTCACGCGCGAGCCGGTGGCCGGGGGTACCACCCCGGCCCATGAGGCCCTGGGGGGAGGGGCGCTCAAGGGCAAGACGGTGGCGGTGCCGAGCGAGCGCTCGACGGCGTATCTGCTCTTCCGGCTCTGGGCGGCCGAGGAGGTGCCGGGCGGCGTCGGCGAGGTCGTCGTGCTGCCGTTCCACGAGATCATGCCGGCCGTCCGCGACGGCCGGGTCGACGCCGGGCTGGTGATCCACGAGGCGCGCTTCACGTATCAGGAGTACGGGCTGCACAGCCTGGCCGACATGGGCGAGCACTGGGAGCTGACGACGGGTCTGCCGATCCCGCTCGGCGCCATCATCGCCCGCCGCTCCCTGGGCACGCCGACGCTGATCGAGCTGGCGGAGTCGGCACGCGAGTCGGTGCGGATGGCGTGGGAGGACCCGGAGGCGTCACGGCCGTATGTGCTGGAGCACGCGCAGGAGATGGACCCTGCCGTCGCGGACCAGCACATCGGGCTCTACGTCAACGAGTTCACCGCGGATCTCGGCGAGGACGGCATCGCGGCGGTACGCGGCCTGCTGACCCGCGCCGCCGCGGAGGGTCTGGTTCCCGCGATCCCCGACCACGCTCTCGCCTTTCCGCCGCCGCCGTCCCTCTCCGTCGGCTAGGCGGGACCGCGCGGGACGCCGAACGCGGCGTGCGCCCGGCCTCGCCGCCGGAGACGGCTCACCGGCGGCGGCTCAGACGTCGAGCTGGTCGGCGACGGCCCGCAGCATGCCCGCGATCTTGCGGCCGTGCTGCCGGTCCGGGTACCGGCCCCGTTCGAGGCCCTGCGCGACGCCGTCGAGCAGCGTGGTGAGGTCCTGGACGATGGAGGCCAGTTCGTCGGGCTTGCGCCGCTGCGCCGCCGCGACCGAGGGAGCCGGGTCCAGCACGCTCACCGAGAGGGCCTGGTCACCGCGCTGCCCGGCGACGACGCCGAACTCGACCTTCTGGCCGGGCTTCAAGGCGTCCACACCGCTGGGCAACACGGAGGAATGCACGAAGACATCGCCGCCGTCGTCGCGGGAGAGGAAGCCGAAGCCCTTCTCGCTGTTGAACCACTTGACCTTGCCGGTAGGCACGTCTGTCCTCGTCCTCGTACTGCCGGGCAGCCTCGGCTGCGTCCTGATAGCTGTGATCTCGTCCTGAATCTGGCTCCGAAGAGCACGTTGAGCGGGCCGAATGACCCGCTCACCACCAAGGCTAACCCCCCGGTGCCCGGCGACTGGGGTACTCCCGGGCCCCTTGGGACCCAGGGGGAGCCACCGAGCGGTTCTCCGTACAGTTGCCCACCGATCTACCCTCGCCGCGTGAACACTGAAACGTCCCGCCCCGGTGATCTTCTCGTACGATCCGGCGGAACGCTCCCCCTTATCGGCGCTCTCTCCGGGGGCTGAGGCGCCGGGGCGATACCTCGCGTCACAGTGGTCACAGTCGCCTCGCTCTTTCCCGAGGCCATGGCCCTTCCCGGCTGGTGAGGGCGCTGCGCCAGGTGCTCTCGGTCAGAGGCGCGAGCAGTGGTCCGCGAACCACCGGGGGAACTCGGCGAGCCCTCCGGTCAGCACGACATCGGCACCGGCCGCACGCAGTTCCTCCGCACCGCAGGGGCCGGTCGGCACCGCGACGGAGAGCGCGGCCGCGGTTCTGGCTCCGCGCACGTCGCCGGTGTGGTCGCCGACGTAGACGCTCGCGCCGAACTCGCGCAGCGCCTCCGCCTTGGCCTCCGCCCACAACCAGCCCGCCACGGCGTCGGGTTCGATGCCGAGATGCGCCAGGTGCAGCTTCGCGTTCGGCTCGTGCTTGGCGGTGACGACGACGGCGCGGCCGCCCGACTCCCGTACGGCCGCGACGGCTTCGTGGGCGCCGGGCATGGCGGGGGACGAGGTGATCGCGTGCCGCGGATACAGCTCCCGGTAGCGCTCGCCGGCACGCTGGATCTCGTCGTCGGGGAACCAGTGCGCCAACTCCTGTTCCAGGGGCGGGCCGAGACGCGTCACGGTCAGGGCGGCGTCGATGTGGACGCCGGTCTCGGCGGACAGCGCCTCATAGGTCGCTCTGATGCCGGGGCGGCTGTCGATGAGCGTCATGTCGAGGTCGAAGCCGACGGTGGGGACTCGGCCGTCGCCGTCGGCCGGAGTGTGCCGGTGCGGGTCGTGCGGTGCCATGGCGGCCATCCTGCCCGGTCGCGCGGCGTTCACCCCGGCCGGGCAGCGGCGGCGTCCACGACGTGGCGGGACCCTCAGATGCAGGTACGGTCCGTGGAGCGTGGATCCCGCACCGTCGTACCGCTGTTGAGGGTTCCCGCCATGGCACGGCCGCGCCAGTGCTCGGTGGAGTCGTACAGCGGCGCCTCCGTGTCGACGGTGGAGATCAGCACGCCGGTGCGGTTGCGCGGCAGCCGTCCCGTGGTCACGCCGTCGGCGCGTACGAAGAAGGCGCCCCAACCGCTCTCGCGCGCGGAGGAGTTGGGGCAGCTGATCCAGACGTGGTTCGCGGACGCATGGCCGGTGATCGCCGCCGGCATCGTGATGCCGGGGTAGGTGTCGGCGGTGTTGAGCGGAAGCACGTCCTCGCCGATCGCCTCGCGGATCGCCGCGAGCTTGCCGGGCGTCATGTGCCCGGCGTGGAAGGAGTGCAGGACCAGCTGCACGCCCTGCCGCTTGTACTCGCGGTACAGCTCCGGGAAGCGGTACTCGTAGCAGATCAGCGCCCCGCAGCGGACGCCGCGCACGGTCAGGACGACGGGGTGGTCGCCCGGCGTGTAGTGGGCGAGGTCGCCGGTGCGTCCGGCCGGGTCGCCGGAGCAGAAGCGCTTGTCGTAGCGGTCGACGACGCTGCCCGTGTCGTCGATGACGTACAGGCTGTTGTGCGGCTTGTGCCCTCCCCCTCGGCCCTGACGGACCTGGGGGGACCCCCCGGTCAGCCGGTGCGTCGAGCCGAGCACCACCCACAGCCGCAGTTCGGCGGCGAGCTGGAGCACGCGCCGCGTGGCGGATTCGAGCAACTCCCAGTCGAATCCCCGGTAGTCGTCGAAGTCCGGGCCCGCATAGCCGGAGAGGCACGCCTCCGGGAAGTGGGCGAGGTGCGCGCCCTGCTCCTTCGCGGACCTCATCTGCCGCATGACGTAACGGCAGTTGCGGCCGATGTCGGCTCCGACCGGGAACTGGCACGTCGCCACCGTGAGTTGGGCCATGACGGCCAGCGTCCCACGGCGGACCGCCCCCGCGCACCGCCACGTAGCCCGCCGAGAGCACTGCCTCAAGCACCGCCGCGAGCACTGCCTCAGGCACTGCCTCAAGCGCTCGGCGCCGTTCGTACGGGCCCCGCGCGGGCGGCCTCCGGCGTGCTCACGCCCGGGGACGCCGCGCGCGCCAGACCAGGAAGAGCGCGCTGGCGACCGCGGCGACGCGCAGCACCACCGGGCCCGCGTCGATCAGCGCACGCCCGAGCGCGTCCCCGCCCTCGTCGAGGGGCTCGCCCCAGCGTCCGTCGAGCCGTCCCCACAGCCACACCGCGGTGCCCGCAGCGACGAGTCCGGGCATGCCCCCGGCGGCCCACTTGGCCTCCGTACGGCTCAGGCGCGGCGACCACCACGCGGCCAGCCAGCCCGCTCCGAGCGGGTAGGGCGAGCCGATGACGGCGCCCGCCACCAGCAGCGCGGCCGCGGCCCACTCCACGATTCCGCCGACGCGGGGACCTCCCGCCGCGAACCGCGCACGCCCCGGCCACAGCCGCCGCCCGCCGCCCGCGGCTTCGGGTTCGGCATCGGCGTCGTCGGCGGCCTCGTCGTCCGCTGCCCTGCGCGCCGCGGGCACCGGAACCCGGGGCCGCGTGCCGCCGGAACGGGCGTCGCCGGGCCGGGCGTCGTCCTCCTCGCCGCCGCCCGGCGGGGGCTTGAGCAGCTCGGGCAGCTCGATGCCGCCGACGAAGCCGGGCACGGATTCGCCGAACGTACGGCTGCCGCCGCCGTCCGCGTACGGACTCGGGTCGACCCGCCACCAGTCCGGGTCGGACTCCTCGGGCCCCAGCTCGTCCATCCCGGCGAGATGGGGTGCGGACGCACCGTAGGACGCGGTGGGGGCCGAGGGCGCCGAGGACCCGGCCGGGTCCTTGCCGAGCGAGACCTTCGAGCCGGAACGGCCCGTGCCGTCGCCGCTCTCGCCACCGGACGGGCTCCCGGACGGACTTCCGGACGAGCCCACCGAGCCGCGCGCCTCGACGACCTCCTCCGGGCGCCCCAGCCGCGCGAGGATCTTCTTCACGGCGGCCTTGCTCTCGGCCCCGCCCTGCTCCGCGCGCAACCGGTCGATCTCGCCGCGCAGGCCGTTCACCAGGCGTGCCCGCTCCGCGGCCGTCATCGGCGTGCTGTGGGCCAGGTCGCCGATCCGGCTCAGATAATCGAATACGAGCTTGTCGCTCTCGATCCCCACCAATTCCCCAACGACTGCTGTTCCTTGGCGCCTGCCCTGCCGTTTGCCAGGCTCGCCCACGACGGTACCCTGCGCCGCCCGCGCTAACGTGGGCTGGATGAGCACCGCGCACAGCGGCGACAGCACCGCCGCACCCCGTACGCTCGCCGACGATCTGCGCGCCCGTGACGACGCGGCGCTCGCCGAGCTGCTCCGCACCCGCCCGGATCTGCTCTCGCCCGTCCCCAACGACCTCACCCAGCTCGCGACCCGCGCTGGGACACGCGCCTCCGTCGTACGGGCGGTGGAGCGGCTGGACCGGTTCGCGCTGCAAGCCGCCGAGGCCATCGCCGTCGCGCCGGACCCGTGCTCGTACGCCGTGCTCGAAGCGCTCCTCACGGGGGACCGGGAGGACGGGGGCGGCGGGCGCGAGCAGGCGGGCCAGGGCGCCAGAGGGGACCCTGGGGCGGCCGGCGCGGCCGACGCGGACGCCGTCGCCCGCGAACTGCCCCGCGCCCTGCGCACCCTGCGCGAGCAGGCCCTGCTGTGGGGCGGCGACGACCGGCTCCATCTGGTGCGCACCGTACGGGAGTTGCTCACGCCCGCCCCCTCGGCGCCCTCGCCGACAGGGCTGGGTCCGACGCTCGCCGAGGCGACGGCGGGGATGTCTCCGGGGCGGCTCCAGGACATCCTCGCCAACGCCGGACTCCCCGCCACACACGACCCCGTGAGCGCCCTGTCCGCGCTCACCTCGCTCTTCGCCGACCGCGAGCGCACCGACGCGCTCCTCGAGGACGCGCCGCCCGAGTCGCTCGTGATGCTCGAAAGACTCCGCTGGGGCCCGCCGTACGGCTCCGTGCAGACCGACTCGCCCTCGCCGCCCGTGACTTGGCTCCTCGACCGTGCCCTGCTTGTCCGGACGGCGCCGCGCACCGTCGTCCTGCCGCGCGAGGTTGCGCTGCATCTGCGTGCGGGCCGCGCGCACCGCGAAGTCGAGCCGCTGGCACCGCCGTTGGCGACCCGGCGCGAGTATCCGCAGGAGGCCGTCGACGAGACGGCGGCGGGGCAGGCCCTCGCAGCCCTCGGCACCCTGGAGGATCTGCTGTCCGACTGGGAGACCGACCCGCCGTCCGTGCTCCGCGCGGGCGGCCTCGGCGTACGGGACCTCAAGCGCACGGCCACGGCTCTGGACACGCCCGAGCCGACGGCCGCGTTCTGGATCGAACTCGCCTACGCGGCGGGCCTGCTGGCCTCCGACGGCGAACCCGACGAGGGATACGCGCCCACGCCCGCGTACGACGACTGGCTGGGCCGCCCCGCACACGAGCGCTGGGCGCACGTCGTGCTCCGCTGGCTCACCGGCACCCGTGTGCCGGGGCTCGTGGGCACGCGCGACGCCAAGGGACGCGGCCTCGCGGCCCTCGGCCAGGGGCTTGACCGCGGCCTCACCGCCGACGTGCGCCGCCGCACCCTGGAGCTGCTGACCTCCCTCGACCCGGGCGCGGCCCCCACGCAGCGCTCCGTGCTGGACAGGCTGCGCTGGGAGCGCCCGCTGCGCGGCGCCGGCAGCGCAGCGGGCGAGGCCCCGGGCGACCTGCGCACGCAGCTGGCCGAATGGGCCCTGCACGAGGCCGAGTTGCTCGGCCTGACGGGGCGCGGCGCGCTCGCCTCGTATGCGCGTGAACTGCTCGCACCCCAGGCCCAGGGCGGCGTCCGTACGACGGGAGAGCTGGAGACGGCCGCGGCGCGTGCCGCCGAGCAGCTCGCCCCGCTCCTTCCCGAGCCGCTCGACCACATCCTGCTCCAGGCCGATCTGACGGCCGTCGCGCCCGGCCCGCTGGAGCGGCCGCTCGCCGCCATGCTGGGCGTGCTGGCCGACGTCGAGTCCAAGGGAGGCGCCACCGTCTACCGGTTCACTCCCGCGTCCGTGCGCCGGGCTCTCGACGTGGGACGCACCGCGAGCGACATCCACGCCTTCCTCGCCACGCACTCGCGAACACCCGTGCCGCAGCCGCTGAGTTACCTCGTCGACGACGTGGCACGCAGACACGGCAGGCTGCGCGTGGGGGCCGCGTCCTCGTACGTACGCTGCGACGACGACGCCCTCCTCACCGAGATCACGGCGGACAAGCGCTCCGCGTCGATGCGGCTGCGGCGGCTCGCGCCCACGGTTCTCGCCTCGCCGCTGCCGCCGGACCAACTGCTCGCGAGGCTGCGGGAGATGGGCTACGCGCCGGCCGCCGAGTCCGCCGAGGGCGATGTGCTGATCTCCCGCGCGGACGCCCACCGGACGCCGCCGCGCACCCCGCCGGAGCCGGTGCCCGACGGCCCCCCGGTTCCGGACGCGGCGCTGCTCACCGCCGCCGTACGAGCCATCAGGGCGGGCGACCACGCGGCGACGGCGCAGCACAAGCCGCCCAGACCGCCGGGGCGTGTGCCGAAGCCGCCCGTCGCGCCGGGCGGTGCGCTGCCGCGTACGACGTCGGCGGACACGATCGCCACCATGCGGTCGGCGGTGCTCTCGGGAGACGCGCTGTGGATCGGCTACGTCAACGCCGACGGCGCGGCCAGCCAGCGGGTGATCGCGCCGGTGCGCGTGGAGGGCGGCTTCGTGACGGCGTACGACCACACCGCGGACGAGATCCGCACATACCCGCTGCACCGCATCACGGGCGTCGCCGAACTGGCCGGTCCCTGAGGCGGGTTGGGAACGGACCCGGCGCGGGCCGGGCCCCCGGACACCTCAGCGCCGGCCGCGCCTGAGCGCTCCCGCCGTGACCCCGGCGCGCTCGCGCAGCAGCACCCGCAGCGTGTTGGCGTGCTCGTAGCCCACCCTCCGGGCGACGGCCTCCAGTGACAGCCCGGTGGTGCGCAGCAGATGGGAGGCCTGCTCGACCCGCAGGTCCTGGACGAAGCGGACCGGCGAGGTGCCGAGCGTCCGCCGCACGGCCCGCTGGAGGGTGCGTTCGCTGACGCCCAGCGCGTGCGCCGCGCTGCCGATGGCGATCGCCTCCCCCAGGTGCCGCCGGGCCCACCGCTCGAACGCCGCCACCGTGGGGTCGCTCTGCGCGAGAGCGCTGGGGATCGTGTACGCCGACTGCGACGGCCGCTCGTCCACGACCAGATAGCGGGCGACGAGATCGGCGAGCGCGGGGCTGGTCATGCGGACGATCGCCAGGGCGAGGTCGACGTGCCCGAAGGCCGCGCCCGCCGTGGTCACCCCCCGGGAGGCCGTCACCATGCTCGTCTCCTCCAGGTCGACGGCCGGGTAGCGC
This sequence comes from Streptomyces winkii, assembly GCF_032248595.1. Taxonomy (NCBI): domain Bacteria; kingdom Bacillati; phylum Actinomycetota; class Actinomycetes; order Kitasatosporales; family Streptomycetaceae; genus Streptomyces; species Streptomyces winkii. The sequence goes on from NZ_JASTTH010000005.1 coordinate 539,091, forward strand.
TTGCGGAAGACCGGTGCGAGCCACCAACTCGTCGTCGCCCGGCGCCCGTCGAGCACACCGGACTCGGCCAGCAGGAAGGTGCCGGTGCAGGCCGAGGCGACGGGCACGTCCCTGCCGCGCGTCTCGCGGACGAACCGGCGCAGCGCGGCCGACTCCGGCCCCGAGACATGGCCGATCAGCCGCTCGGGCCGCCGCTCGGCGAGCGCGGGGACGAGAACCAGGCGGGCGTTCGCGGCCTCGGCGACCGGAACGGTCGTGACCGTGTGCCCGGCGCCGGTGCGCACCCGGCGGCGGAAGCCCACCGTCGCCACCTCGCGGGCGGGCGGCGGCTGCGGCAGTTCGCCGCGCATGGCGTCGGCCGTGGCCAGCACGTCCAGGATCGAGGCGAGCCCGGAGTCGAACACGCCGTCGTAGGCGAGCACCGCGATGTCCATGTCGGAAACGGTATCGGAAGTGTCGTTCACGACACTTCGAAGGCCCGCGCCCAGCCCGTAGGTTCGAGGTGTACGACAGCCACCGAGCGAGAGATCACACACGATGACCCAGTCCACGGCCCGGTCCGCGGGAACCGGCACCACGCGCGTGCGCACCCACACCTGGGAGGCCCCCACCACATACCGGGACGCGGGCGAGCGCTCCGGTCTCGAACTGATCCGCCTCGGCCTGGACGGGCACCTGCCCCCGGCGCCCATCTGCGGCACCCTCGGCTTCAGGCTCGTGGAGGCCGAGGAGGGGCGCGCGGTCTTCGAAGGCGAGCCCGGGGAGCATCTGTTCAACCCGATGGGCACCGTGCACGGCGGCTTCCTCGCGACGCTGCTGGACTCCGCTCTCGGCACGGCGGTCATGAGCACCCTGCCCGCGGGCCGCGCCTACACGACCGTCCAGCTCGGGGTGAACCTCGTACGTCCGGTCTTCGGCGACACCCCGACGCTGCGCTGCGAGGGCAGCACCCTCCATGTGGGCCGTACGACGGCGACGGCCGAGGCACGGGTGACCGGCGCCGAGGACGGCCGGCTCTACGCGCACGGCACCACCACGTGCGCGGTCTTCGCGCTGCCGGAGGCGGGCTGAGGCCGGAAGGAGGAACGGAACAGGCCGATGGGGCCGAGGAGATCGAATGGCCGATGGAGAAGGGGAAGCTGATGAGCGGCGCAGGGGCGGGGGCCACGACCGTGGTCAATCTCAAGGGACACCGCGACGATCCCGACTACGCCGACGTCGTCTACGTCGGGCGGCCGATGCACCGCGGCGGATGGCATCTCGACGGCTCGCCCCTCGCGAGCCCGTTCCGCCCGGGCCGCGACGGCACCCGGGAGGAGGTGCTCGACCGGTACCGCGAGCACCTCCTGGGCCGCCCGGATCTTCTGGCCCTTCTTCCCGGACTGCGCGGCAGGAGGCTGGGCTGCTGGTGCGTCCCCGAGCCCTGCCACGCACAGGTGATCGCGGAGATCGCCGACGCGGGCTGAGTCACACGGACCGGGGCCCAGCCGGAGGGCTGTGACGTGCGGCGGATCAGCCGCCCCGCCTCAGCTGCGGGACGCGCCCGCGGGCCACACCACGTCCACGGCGAGCCCGGCGCTCCGCGCCCCGGCCACGATGTCCGCCGTCGTGCCGCCCTTCTCGTCCGAACCGGGCTGGCCGTCCCAGATGGCGACCAGCCGGTCCGCGCGCTCCAGCAGCACCGCGTTCGCCGCCTCGTACGCCTTGCGATCCGCGTTCGCGTACGGCAGCACCAGCACCTCGTCGGCCGCCGCGGTGAGTCGGTCGTACGTCTCGGCGTGCTCGGGCTTCACCGTGGCCTGCCGGTAGTCACGGCTGGGCAGCACGGCGACCAGCCGGCCGCCCGCCGCGAGCACCGACTCCGCGAAGAGCGAGTCGGCCCCGGCGGCCACACACGACAGGCCCACGAGCCCGGAGGGCTCGAACATGCGCAGCAGACGCTCCAGTTCCGCCCGTACCAGCGGCACCGTCTCCTCGGACAGCTCCATGTGCCCGGTTACCGCAACTTTCGTCGCCATCCCGGTCGCTCTCCTTCGTCAGTTCCGTTCAACGCGCCCTCGGATACGGTCACGCATCTCATACGGACCACTACACCTTGTGTGCAGACGTATAACCGTATAGGCGCTTGCACTTCAGGCGTGGCCACACGCACGGCAGGCGCCCGTGTGGCCGTGCGCGGACCCTGCACGGCAGCTCCACAGCCCGCAATCGGACCCATGCGGCACACTGGACGTTTGACCCGGACGCCGCGGCGGCCCGGTCGGCGTCGCGACCCGCGCGACCGGCACAGCACCCTCGAGACGGAGGAAGCACGCGTGAACGGTGGCCCCCTGATCGTCCAGAGCGACAAGACGCTGCTGCTGGAGGTCGACCACGAGCAGGCGGACGAGTGCCGCCGTGCCATCGCTCCCTTCGCCGAGCTGGAGCGGGCACCGGAGCACATCCACACCTACCGCCTGACGCCGCTCGGCCTGTGGAACGCGCGTGCCGCGGGGCACGACGCGGAGCAGGTCGTCGACGCGCTCGTCGCGCACGCCCGTTACCCGGTGCCGCACGCGCTCCTCGTCGACGTCGCCGAGACGATGGCCCGTTACGGGCGGCTGCGGCTGCTGAAGCACCCCACGCACGGTCTCGTGCTGGAGTCCAGCGACCGGCCGGTGCTGGAGGAGGTGCTGCGGTCGAAGAAGATCCAGCCGCTCACCGGTGAGCGCATCGACGAGGACACCGTCGTCGTGCACCCCTCCGAGCGCGGCCAGATCAAGCAGGTGCTGCTGAAGCTGGGGTGGCCGGCCGAGGACCTCGCCGGTTACGTGGACGGCGAGGCGCACCCCATGGCGCTGGAGGAGGACGGCTGGTCGCTGCGCCCGTACCAGCGGCAGGCCGTCGAGGGCTTCTGGCACGGCGGCTCCGGCGTCGTCGTGCTGCCGTGCGGGGCCGGAAAGACGCTGGTGGGTGCCGGAGCCATGGCGCAGGCGCAGGCGACGACGCTGATCCTCGTCACCAACACCGTCGCGGCGCGGCAGTGGAAGCACGAGCTGGTGCGCCGTACGTCGCTCACTGAGGACGAGATCGGCGAGTACAGCGGCACGCGCAAGGAGATCCGGCCGGTCACGATCGCCACGTACCAGGTGGTGACGACCAAGCGGAAGGGCATCTATCCGCACCTGGAGCTGTTCGACTCGCGCGACTGGGGCCTGATCGTCTACGACGAGGTGCATCTGCTGCCCGCGCCCGTCTTCAAGTTCACCGCGGACCTCCAGGCCCGCCGCCGTCTCGGCCTGACCGCGACGCTCGTACGGGAGGACGGCCGGGAGTCCGATGTCTTCTCGCTCATCGGGCCCAAGCGCTTCGACGCGCCGTGGAAGGAGATCGAGTCGCAGGGCTATATCGCGCCCGCGGACTGCGTCGAGGTGCGCGTGAGCCTCACCGACTCGGAGCGGCTGGCGTACGCGACCGCCGAGACGGAGGAGAAGTACCGCTTCTGCGCGACCACCGACAGCAAGCGGCGGGTGACAGAGGCGCTGGTGAAGAGGCACGCGGGTCAACAGACCCTGGTGATCGGGCAGTACATCGACCAGCTCGACGAACTCGGCGAGCACATCGGGGCGCCCGTCATCAAGGGCGACACCACCAACAGGCAGCGCGAGAAGCTCTTCAACGCCTTCCGCGAGGGCGAGTTGAGCACGCTCGTCGTCTCCAAGGTCGCCAACTTCTCCGTCGACCTGCCGGAGGCGACCGTCGCGATCCAGGTGTCCGGCACCTTCGGCTCGCGGCAGGAGGAGGCCCAGCGGCTCGGGCGCATCCTGCGGCCCAAGGCGGACGGCCACGAGGCGCGCTTCTACTCCGTCGTCGCCCGCGACACCATCGACCAGGACTTCGCCGCGCACCGGCAGCGCTTCCTGGCGGAGCAGGGCTACGCCTACCGGATCGTCGACTCCCAGGACCTGCTGACCGCCCAGCCCGAGGCCGCCCCCGAGAGCGAGACCGAGTAGCACCGCACGGCGGCCGCCGTCAGCAGACCCAGCGTCAGCAGCGCGTACGGCGAGGCGAACGGCTGGAGCCACCACTCCAGCCGCAGGTCCTCGTCGCCGTGTTTCGGTACGAGCCAGAGCGTGCGCGCCGAGAAGACCGCGGCGACGGCCAGCACCAGGCCCTGCCCGGCCCCGAGGCGCGCACGCTCCGCGGCGAGCAGCACCAGCAGCGGCACGCACCACACCCAGTGGTGGGACCAGCTGATCGGTGAGACGAGCAGCGCCGTGAACGCGCTGACCATGACGGCCCAGACGGGCTGCCCGTGCCGTACGTGCACGCGACGGGCCAGCGCCAGCCCGGCCACCGCGAGGGCCGCCGCGGGCAGCAGCCACAGCAGTCCCGGCTCGGCCGTGTGCGCGAGGCGGGCGGCCAGGCCCTGGAGCGACTGGTTGTCGACGATCCACGCCTTGCCGACGCGCGCGGTCTCGAAGACCCGCCGGGTGAAGAACTCCCAGCTGGCGGACGGCAGTACGAGCGCTCCCGCCGCGACCGTTGCCGCGAAGCCCGCGAGCGCGGTCAGCCCGGCGCGTACTCGTCCGGTCACCATCAGATGCACGGCGAAGACCGCGGGCGTCAGCTTGATGCCCGAGGCGATGCCGACCGCGAGTCCCTTGGCGCGCGCCCCGTCGGGACGTCCCAGATCCCACAGGACGAGGCACACGAGCAGCAGGTTGATCTGGCCGAAGACGACCGTCTGGAAGACGGGCTCCAGCCAGAGCGCGGCGGCGGTCGCGGCGAGCAGCACGGCCGGACGGCTCCACTTCGCGGCGTACCGCGCGGGCCGCACGGAACGCACAGAACGCACGGACCCTCCGGACCGTTCTGAGCGCCCGGACTGCCCGGCGCGGCCCGGGAGTTGGTCCGCCAGGCGCAGCGAGAGATGGACGAGCAGCGCGAGGAGCGCGGCGTTGCCGGCGAAGAAGGCGACCTTGGTGACCGCCGGGGAGAGCCACACGGTGGGCACGAACAGCAGGGCGGCGAACGGCGGATAGGTCGCCGGCAGGTCCCACGCGGTGACCGTGAAGCCGTACAGATCCCGGCCGTGGACGACGGCCGCGCCCTCCGCCCGGTAGACCAGCAGGTCCGCCATCGGGCTGCGCTCGACCACGCAGAGCACGGCGAGCGCGGTCAGCGAGAGCACGAGCAGAGCGACGGCCACGGGAAGGCCTCTGTTTTTCGCGGACACCTCCCTGCTCTTCCTGGAGGTGCCGCCGCCGTGTGCGTCCTGAAGCCGTCTCACGTGCGCCGCATCTCCTCTCCGGTGGTGCCCGGCTCGGTACGCGGGAAATCGACTGGCCCGCCTCGGACGGGCACGGCTAGGCTTCCCCGTCTGCCGCCTCCCGGTCCGGGGAGGACCACCGACCGCTCGGAAACCGGTCGGCCTTCCGTTCCGCTCGCACACCGCGCATCCCGCCCGGAGGCATTGCCGTGTCCGCCCCTGCCCATTCCGCCACCCGTCACGCCCGCAATCCCCTCGACGACGAACGGGCCCATCTGGCGGCCTCCCGCGCCGCGCTGCGCGCCATGCGCGAGGACGCCGAATCGCTCGACATCACGGACGTCGCCGCCAACTGGGTCAACGCCGAGGCGCTGCGCGCCGGTCTCGACGCGCGCATCAGGTCCCTCGCCGATCTCGCCCACACCCCGCTCTTCTTCGGCCGCCTCGACTACGTGCCCGCCCGAAGTTTCTACATCGGCCGCCGTCACGTCCATGACGCGGAGGGCGACCCGATGGTGATCGACTGGCGGGCGCCGGTCTCCCGTCCCTTCTACCGGGCGTCGAAGAAGGACCCTCAGGACGTCGCGCTGCGCCGCCGCTTCGGCTACGTACGCGGCGAGCTCACCGCGTACGAGGACGAGCACCTGACCGACCCCGGCGAGGCCGAGACCGCCTCGAAGCTGCTCCAAGCGGAGATCGAACGCCCCCGCGTGGGGCCCATGCGGGACATCGTCGCGACGATCCAGCCCGAGCAGGACGAGATCGTGCGCGCCGGGATCGAGGGCTCCCTGTGCGTGCAGGGCGCGCCGGGCACCGGCAAGACCGCCGTCGGCCTGCACCGCGTCGCGTATCTCCTCTACTCGCACCGCGAACGGCTCTCCCGTGCGGGCACCCTGGTCGTCGGCCCCAACTCCTCGTTCCTGCACTACATCGAGCAGGTGCTGCCCGCGCTCGGCGAGATGTCGGTGCGACAGGCGACGGTCGCCGACCTGGTGGCTCATGTTCCGGTCCGCCGCGAGGACGCCCCCGAGGCCGCCCGCATCAAGGGCGACGCACGCATGGCGCAGGTGCTGCGCCGGGCGGTGCGCTCGGGGGTGACCATGCCGCAGGAGTCGTGCGTGGTGGTGCGGGGTTCGCGGCGCTGGCGCGTCCCGGCGTACGAACTGGCCGAGCTGATCGAGGAGTTGCTGGCGCGAGACATGCGGTACGGCGCGGCGCGGGAGGCTCTGCCGCAGCGCATCGCGCACGCCGTGCTGGTGCGCATGGAGCAGGCGGGCGAGGCGCCGGACGACCGCGTGCAGGACGCGGTCGCGCGGAACGCGGCCGTGAAGGCCGTGGTGAAGGCGTGCTGGCCGGCGGTGGACCCGGCGAAGCTGGTGCTCCGGCTGCTCTCCGATCCGGAGTTCCTCGCCGAGCAGGCCGACGGCGTCCTCACGGAGGACGAGCAACGCGCGGTCCTGTGGCCGAAGCCGGGGCGCGGCGTCGCCTCCGCGCCCTGGTCGGCGGCCGACGCCGTCCTGGTCGACGAGGCGGGAGACCTGGTCAGCCGCACCGCTTCGCTGGGCCACGTCGTCCTGGACGAGGCGCAGGACCTGTCCCCCATGCAGTACAGGGCGGTCGGCCGCCGCTGCTCCACGGGCTCGGTGACCGTGCTCGGCGACATCGCGCAGGGCACCACCCCGTGGGCGACGGCGAGTTGGGAGGAGGCCCTGCACCATCTGGGCAAACCGGCCGCCGCCGTCGAGGAGTTGACGCTCGGCTTCCGCGTGCCGCGTCAGGTCATCGAGTACGCGTCGCGGCTGCTGCCGGAGATCGCCCCGGAGCTGCGGGCCGCCGGCTCGATCCGCGAGTCGCCCGGCGACTTCTCCGTACGGGCCTGCCCGCAGGGGGAGTTGGAGGCGGCCGTCGTCGAGGCGTGCCGGGAGGCGCTGCGGCGCGAGGGCTCCGTCGGCCTGATCGCGGCGGATGCGCGCGTGCCGGCGCTGGCGCGCGCGCTGGAAGCGGCGGGCCTCGCGCATCTCGCGCCCGGGACGGAGACCGACGAGGGCTCCCGGCTCACGCTGGTGCCGGCGACGCTGGCCAAGGGCCTGGAGTACGACTACGTCGTCCTCGACGAACCCGCCGCGATCGTCGACGGCGAGCCCGACACCCGCACCGGGCTGCGCCGCCTCTACGTCTCGCTCACCCGCGCGGTCTCCGGCCTCGCGGTGCTGCACACGGCGCCACTGCCCGCCGCGCTAGCGTGACCCGGCGGACGGCGTGACCACGGCAGACGGGAGGAAGCCATGCTGTGGGAGTTCCAGACGGCGTCGCTGATCGCCGCCACGCTCACCACGGGCCTGAGCGCGGGCCTCTACTACGGCTTCGCCTGCGCGGTCATGCCCGGCCTCGCCCGCGCGGAGGACCGTACCTTCGTCGAGACGATGCAGCGCATCAACACGGCCATCGTCAACGGCTGGTTCATGCTGCTGTTCCTCGGCTCGCTCGTCCTGGGCGCCGCCGCCGCGGCGCTCCAACTGCCCGGCGCCGCTTGGGCGTCGCCGCTGCCCTGGACGGTGGCGGCCCTTGTCCTCTACGTCGCGGTGCTGTCGGTCACGGCGCGCGTCAACATCCCGCTGAACAACGCGCTCGACGAGGGCGGCCTCCCCGGCTCCGCGCGCGAACTCGCCGCGCTGCGCGCCCACTTCGAAGCGTCCTGGGTCCGGTGGAACCTGATCCGCGCCGTGCTCAACACCGCCGCCTTCGGCTGCCTGGCCTGGGCGCTGGTGCGGCAGGGCCACGGCTGACGGGTCACGGCGGCGCCGTCCCGGGCCGCTCGGCCAGGTCAAACTCCGCGGACACGCCCAAGGGCGTGTCAGCAAAGTAGCGTCGTCAGGCCCGCAGGGCCGGGGCCCGCGGGGCCTGGTGCGTGCGATCGCAAGGCGGAGGAGGAGAGCGCAGCGTGCTGCGCCGACGATCGACAACGCAGCGTGGGGGCACCCCCGGCCAACGGCCAGGGGGAGTGCGTGCCAGGCGTCGCGGCCTGGGGGCACCACCCAGACCGAGTCTGGGGGAGGGACTCCGCGGACACGCCCTAGCATCGGACGCATGAAGGTCGCGGTGCTCGGTGGCAGTGGACATGTCGGCTCCTTCCTCGTCCCACGTCTGGTCGACGAGGGCCACGATGTCGTCGTGGTCAGCCGTGGGCAGCGGCAGCCGTACAGACCGCACGGTGCGTGGCGGCACGTGACGACGGTGACGCTGGACCGCGAGGAGTCGGAGGCCGACGGCTCGTTCGGCCCCGCGGTCGCGGAGCTGGACGCCGACGTCGTCATCGACATGATCTGCTTCCGCGAGGAGAGCGCCCGCCAGCTGGTGCGGGCGCTCGCCGGACGCGTACGGCACTTCCTGCACTGCGGGACGATCTGGGTGTACGGGCCGAGCGGGCAGGTCCCCGCGCCCGAGTCCGAGCCGAGGCGGCCGCTGGAGGAGTACGGCCGCGGCAAGGCCGCGATCGAGGCGTATCTGCTGGACGAGGCGCACCGCAACGGCTTCCCGGCGACGCTCGTGCACCCCGGCCACATCACCGGGCCCGGCTGGGTGCCGATCAACCCGGCCGGAAACCTCAACCTGGGCGTGTTCCAGGCCCTGGCCGACGGTGCGGAGGTGGCCCTCCCCAACCTCGGCATGGAGACGCTCCACCATGTGCACGCCGACGACGTCGCGCAGGTCTTCACGGCGGCGATGGCCAACCGCTCGGCGGCGGTCGGGGAGAGCTTCCACGCCGTCGCGCCGACGGCGGTGACGTTGCGCGGCTACGCGGAGGCCGCCGCCGGGTGGTTCGGGCAGGAGCCCCGCCTGGAGTTCCTGCCGTGGGAGCGCTGGAGTGCCACGGTGGACGAGGGCGACGCGGCCGCGACCTGGAGCCACATCGCCCACAGCCCGCACCGGAGCATGGACAAGGCCCGGCGGCTGCTCGGCCACCGGCCCCGCTACACCGCTCTCGAAGCGATCGAGGAGGCAGTGGAGGCGCTCGTCGCGGACGGCCGCATCAAGAGGCGGCACTGACACGGGAGTTCGCCCACGGGCCGCAGCACACTGCCCCGCCGCGGCAGCGGTGAATCACCACCGCGAGAGCCCGACGATGTATGACGGGACATCCGCGCCCCGCCCACCCGGCTGACCCGCCGCGGCAGCGGCCTACGCGTCCGCGTGCTGCCGTGCCGCCAGCGCGTGGACCGTGTCGCGGGTGGACGGGTAGAGCGCGAGGTAGTGCTCGTACAGCTCGTCGTAGACGCGTACGCGCGCGGGGTCCGGGCTCACGGTGGACAGCGGCGGGTTCCACTCCGCGATGTCCGACCGCCCCGCGAGGCCCGTGCCGACCGCCGCGAGGAAGGCGTCGCCGTGGGCCGCGCCGACTGTGTGGCGCGGCACGGTCTGCTCCTGCCCCGTGACGTCGGTGACGATCTGCGTCCACAGGTCGCGCGCTCCGCCGCCCACCGCCACCAGCCGCCGCAGGTCGCCGCCCGCCTCGCGCATCGCGCCAAGGTTGTGCCGTACGCCGAAGGCCGTGGCCTCCAGCGCGGCCCGGTACAGATGGGCGCGGCCGTGGCGGAGAGTCAGCCCGGCGACGACGCCGCGGGCGTCGGGGTCGAAGACGGGCGTACGTTCGCCCGCGAAGTACGGCAGCATCAGCAGCCCTTCGGCGCCCGGCGGCAGGACGGCGGCCTCCTTCGTGAGCGTCGCGTAGTCGGCACCCGTCAGATCGCGGAGCCATGCGGTGACCGCACCCGAGGTGGCCATGCCCGCCGCCAGGCAGTACGTGCCCTCGTAGGCCCCCGCTGTGGACCACAGCCGTACGTCGGGCACGGGCTCGCCGACCACGTTGACCAGGAACATCGTCGTGCCGTACATGAGCATCAGATCGCCCGGCCCGGTCGCCCCGACCGCCGCGGACTCAGCCCACGCGTCGACGGTGCCGGCGACGACCGGCGTGCCTGCCGGGATGCCCGTCTCCGTCGCCGCCTCCGCCGTCACCTCGCCCACCACCTGTGCGGGCCACACGAGTTCGGGCCACTCCAGGCCGGGCGCCACCTCCTCGCACCACTCCTCGATCCACTGCCGCCCGCGCAGGTCGTAGAGCGGGTCGCACTGGCTCGCGGAGTGGTGGTCGAGGACGTACGCGCCGGTGAGGCGCCGCACGAGGAACGAACTCGCCATGTACCAGCGGCGCATGGCCCCGTACACCTCGGGCTCGCGCTGCCGCACCCACGCGAACTTCGGGCCGAGCGCCTGGCTGGTGAGCGCGGAGCCGCAGCGCCGCATGATCTCGTCCTGGCCGTAGCGCGCGGTGAGTTCGGCCACCTGGTCGACGGAGCGGGTGTCGACGCCGTAGAGGATCGCCGGGCGCAGCGGCTCGTCGTCGCCGCCGGCGGGCAGCAGGCACGGCCCGATGCCGCTGACGCCGACCCCGGCGAGCGCCTCGCTCTCCGGCGCGCCGGAGAGCAGCTCGGCGGCGAGCTCCGTGAAGTCCCGCCACCAGACGGCCTCCGCGTCGTGCTCCACCCATCCGGGCCGCGGACTGGACGTACGGTGCTCGCGCACGGCCTGGGCGAGCAACTGCCCGTCGTGGCGGGCGAGTACGCCCTTGGAGCTGGACGTGCCGATGTCGATGCCGAGCAGCAGGGTCATGAGGCGATCGCGTCCCCTTCTGGAAAGTGCCGGTCCGGGGCGGACGGCGGGCGGGCCCGGTGTCAGCCGGTCTTCTTGCTGAAGTCGTACCTCTCTTAGCGCAATACGCCCTTGAGCGCCCGTACGCCGGGGAACGACTTGGCCGTTCCCCGCATCTCCGGCAACGACGCGTCCGCCGGCGGTCCTTCGTCGGTCATGTGATCCCCCGATCGGTCCATGGCTTACCGGGCGCTCCCGAACCCGTCGTAGCGGATGCCGAGTTGGCCGCACACGGCGTGCAGTTCGGCGACGTGGTCGCCGGGCACGGCGTGGATGTGGTTGGCGCCGAACTTCGAGAGGAACTCCTCGGCACCGCAGTCGAGCGACGCGAAGGCGTGCGGCCACTCCCAGGTGGAGGCGCGCATCATGCGCTCGTTGGTCTCGTCGTCGTAGGTCTCGAAGCCGCCGCGCATCACGTGCATGCGGTACGCGCCGTCCTGCCGCGTCAGCCGCGCGAAGGTCATCTCGCCGGGCGCGGCGAGGTGCTGTACGGACGCGCCGCCCGCCGGGAAGTAGAAGACCTCCGGGTGGAGGCTGACGTGCCGAAGGTTCTCGGCGGGGTCGTCGGAGCGTGCCGCGTACCAGGTGGCGTGCTGGCCCGAGTTGCACAGGTCCCAGACGTCCTTGTCGGCGTGGTAGTGGCGCACGTCCGCGAAGAGCACCGGGTCGCCGGTGAGGAGCTTGAGGATCTGCATGGTCAGCGCCGCGTCCATGTCGGCCTCGGTGGAGGTGACATGGGTGTCCTTGGGGCCCTCCCAGTCGTAGGGGTCGTTGAGGAAGGCCTCGGCGATGTCCATCGTGCAGAAGTTGGCGGTCAGTTCGGGCTGGCCCTTGATCCCGGAGAAGTCCAGGTTCCACTCGTCGATCAGCTCGCGCATCGCGTAGTACGTGCGGATCTGCCGCTCCAGGAGCTGCGGCGTGAGCCGGTCGCCGTCGTAGTGGACGGCCCCCGCGTGCTTCTCCAGCCACTCGCGCGCGGCGGTGACGCGCGCCGCCTCCGCGTTCTCGCTGCGGCGTACGACCTCCCACTGGTCGATCTCCTCGACGTCCACGCCGAAGGTCTTCATCCACTGGTCGGTGTTGGCGGTGGCTGTGTACATCCCCATCGGCCGGCCGCCGATCCGCCCGAACGTCGAGCCGCGCAGGCCCGTGACGGCCGCCGCCGCCCGTACGTGCGTGAGTATCCGCTCGCGCACCCCGGGGTCCTCCAGGTCGCCCCACGCACGAGCGTGCGTGCGTCCGAGCTGGTCGAGGGCGCCGCCTCCGGCCAGCATGCCGACCATGCCCGGGAATTGGGGATCGATGTTGGCGACGAGCAGCAGCGGCCCCGGCGTCGCCTCGGCGGCCAGCGCGGTGAAGTGCGGGAAGGTCCACACGGAGTGGTGAAGGATCGTGATGTCGGGATGCCTGTCGGCCACCCAGCGCGCCTGCGAACCGGCGAGGGTGTTGCTGCTGACCTGCTCCGGCGAGACGAAGACCTCGTGGCCCGCCTCGCGCAGCACGCCCGCGAGCGCCGTCGCGGACCGCTCGACGTGGTCGTGGACGTCGCGCTGCACGTAGTCGCGGCCGTCGGAGATCGGGAGCAGACCGATGCGTGCCATGGAAACCCTCCATTGCTAGTGCGGGTTGTGCGGGCCTGCGCGCTACTTCAGACCCGACGTCTTGACGGACTCGACGATCTGTCGCTGGAAGCCGAAGAAGAGGACGAGCATGGGAGCGGCGGCGACGAGCGCCGCGGCGAGGATGTAGTTCCAGCTGGAGGCGTACTGCGACTGGAACGAGGTGATCGCCAGCTGGACCACCGTGAGATCCGGGTTGTTGGTGGCGACCAGCGGCCAGAGGAAGGCGTTCCAGTTGGCCAGGAAGAAGAAGATCGCCAGCGCGGAGAGGATGGGCCGCGAGAGCGGCAGCACGATCGACCAGTACACCCGCCAGTGGCCGCAGCCGTCGACGATGGCCGCCTCCTCCAGCTCGCGGGGGAGCTGGAGGTAGAACTGCCGCAGCAGGAAGATCCCGAACGCGTTGAAGATCGCGGGGATGATCAGGCCCGCGTAGCTGTCCAGCAGGCCCAGCTGCCGTACGACGAGGAACAGCGGGATCAGCACCACGGGAGCCGTGATCAGCAGGGTCGAGAAGATCACGCCGAAGACCACGTCGCGACCCGGGAAGCGCAGCCGCGCCAGCGCGTACGCCGCCATCGAGTGCAGCAGCAGCGCCACGACCGTGATGACGCCCGAGACGAAGAAGCTGTTCAACAGGTAGCGCGCGAAGGGCACTTCGGTGAAGACGTACGCGAAGTTGGAGAACGTGACGTCGTGCGGGACCAGCCTGCCGTCGTTGACCTGGTCCCGCGGCTTGAGCGACGCCGAGATCATCCACAGGACGGGGAAGAACGCCGCGACGGCGAGCACCCCCGTGAGCACGACGAGCCCGACACGCGCCCCGGGCCCGGACTTCGGCACCTTGGGGAACCCGGGCAACTTGGGACCAGCCACGTCACTCGCCATCGTCGAGCCTCCCGCGTCCGACGGCGCCCCGCGCCGCGCCCGTACCACAGATGCCGTGCGGACCTCCCGGTCCGCTCGCCGCACGCGGCGGGGCCGCAACTCCGCGGCGTGCGGGGGACGTTCGGGCCACAGGGCCTGCGCCCGCCCCGCGGGACGCAGGCCCGCACCCGCACCCGCGGGCTTTCGCCGTGGCCGTAACCGCGTCACTCGCCATCGTCGAGCCTCCCGCCCTTCGCCACCTTGAAGATCACCGCGGAGCAGAGAAGCATCGCCAGCACCAGGACCGAGCCCATGGCGGCCGCGTAGCCGTACTCCCCGAAGATGAAGGCCTGTTGGTAGATGTAGAAGATCGCCAGCGACGTGCTGTTGGCCGGGCCGCCCTCGGTGAGGACGAAGATCAGCTCGAAGCCGCCCGTGACGGCGGCGACCGTCGACATCAGCAGAACGAAGAAGCTGGTGGGCCGCAGCAGCGGCCAGGTGATCGTGCGGAACTGCGTCCAGGGCCCGGCGCCGTCGATCTTCGCGGCCTCGTAGTACTCCTGCGGGATCTCCTGAAGCCCCGCAAGGAAAATGATCATGTAGTAGCCCATCATCACCCACACGAAGACGGCGATGATCGAGAACAGCGCGATGGACGGGTTGCCCAGCCAGGACTGGCCGTCCAGGCCGGCGCCGCGCAACGACTTGTTCACCACGCCGACTTGGTCGTCCAGCATGAACTTCCACAGCAGCCCGACCACGACGAGGCTGATGACGTGCGGCAGGAAGAACAGCGTGCGGAAGATCCCCACGCCCGGAATCCGCTGCTTGACCAGCAGCCCCAGACCCAGACTCACCACGAACAGGGTCGGCACGAGCACCACCACGTAGACGCCGGTGGTCTGCATCGAGTCCCAGAACAGCGGATCGTCCATCATCCGCGCGTAGTTGCCGAGACCGATGAACTCGTACGACCCGAAGCCGCTGACCTGGAAGAAGCTCAGCACGATGGAGAGCACCATCGGCAGCCCCACGAAGACCAGAAGCCCGAGCGCGTCGGGCGCGAGGAACAGCCCCGCGGCGATCCACTCGCGGTGCCGGCGGCTGAGGCCACGGCGGCCCCTCGCACGGGGCCCGGTCCGCGGCACGGAGGCGGCGGTGGTCGTACGACCCGGCCGTCCGGGCCGTCCGGACCGTCCGGATGCGACGGCGTTCGTCATATCAGGCTCGCCCCCTTGTAGCTCTTGACGTACGCCTCGACGGACTGCGCCGCGCGCGCCGCCTCGGACTCGACGCTGCGGCCCGCGAGCATCGAGCCCTGGATCGCGTCGGACATCGCCTTGTAGACCACCGGGGGATAGCGCGGCTCGGGGTGACCTCCCGGAAAGACCTCGTCCTTCATGTACTTCATGGCCCAGTCGTCGTAGCCGCCCCTGTCGGTGCCGCGCCGCAGGGCGGACTTGCGCGGCGCGATGTCACGCTTCGCTTTGATGCACCAGTCGGTGATCCGGTCGATGCACTCGTCCTCCATCGTCCCGAGGGCCCAGGCGCAGAACTCGGCCGCCGCATCGGGGTCGCGCCCCTTGGCGTTCGCGCAGAAGGACCAGCCGCCGAGCGCCGTCGTGTACGTGCCGCCCGGCGGCAGGGGGTGCTTGAACATCCCGTACTCGAAGTCCGGCGCGAACGCCTTGAGGCTGGCGATCTCCCAGATGCCGCTGTGCCACATGCCGGCGAGCCCGGCCTTGAAGCCGGAGATCATGTCGTCGGCGGCGGGTGCTGTGGTCGGCGTGATGCCCGTACGCACGGCGTCCTGCCACAGCTGGAGCGCCTGGCGCACGGCCTTGGAGTCGGCGGTCACGTTGCCGCGCTCGTCGAGTACGTCGCCGCCGCCCTGCCACATGAACGAGTACCAGAGGAAGTTCTGGAGATAGCCGGGCGCGGTCTTCAGAACGAGGCCCGCCCTGGTCCTGGTGGTCAACTTGTCGCCGACGTCGAGCAGTTGATCCCAGGTGGTGGGGATGTCGCCCTCGGAGAGTCCCGCCTTCTCCCATGCGGCGACGTCGTAGTAGACGACCAGCGGCTCGACCTCCATCGGGAGGGCGTAGACCTTGCCGTCCACCATGCGGCTGGCGAGCGTGTCCGGGTGGTAGTCCTTGATCGCCCGCCGGTCCATGTGCGGGGTCAGGTCCGCGAGCACCCCGCCGTTGTAGTAGCGAAGGAAGTCGCCAGGGCTGGCGAGGAAGATGTCGGGGCCGGCGCCCGCGGCGAACGCGGTGGGCAGCTTGGAGCCGTTCTGGTACCTCGGCGGAGGCATGAACAGCAGCTCGATCTTGGTCTTGTGCGAGGCGTTCCACTTGCCGACCAGGTCCGTGAACCACTTGCTCTGCGCGTTCAGCGCCGGGTCGTCGGAGTGCTGCGGCGCGTAGAAGTTCCAGAACGAGAGAGTGCCGCCCTCGGCGCTCGCGCTGCCGCCGCAGCCGCCGGTGACGGCCGCGGCGGCGCCCGCCGCTCCGGCGGCGAGCAGCCCCCGCCGTGTCACGCCCCGCCGTGTCACGGCGCGCCGCGTCCCGCCGGGCCCCGTCCCGCCGCGCCGCGTCACGCCCGGCAGCCCCGGCCCGTCCCCGCCCTGCGCACGTACATCCATCGCTGAACGCCCCCTAGTCCACTTCGAGTTCGAGGAGATCGGGTGTGCCCGGACGGCCGGACGCGGCCGGGGCGTCCAGGTAGAACAGCGCCGTGGAGGCGATGTCGTCGCTCGTGGGCCGGTAGCGGTGCGGCAGCCCGTTGCCGTTGCCGGGCCCGATGCCGAGGGACTGCACCGTCACCCGCAGGTCCTCGGAGAAGCGCACGGGGTCGGGGACGTGCCACCGGTACATCCCGAACCGCTGCTGGCTGGCGTACAGGCCGTCCGGGCGCAGGATCTGGTTCAGTCCGAGGTACGGCGTGGTGTACGCGGTGTAGCCCTGGCCCGAGACGTCGAAGTTCCAGGCGCCGCCGAAGTAGTCCTCGGTGCCCGTACCGCAGATCGTGGGGAAGTCGGTGTCGCCGTCGAGATAGAACTTCACCTCGCCCTCGCCCCACCAGCCGGGGCTGTTGGTCGCCCAGGCCAGATACGTGCCGACGTACTGCCCGCGCCCCTCGACGCCCTCCAGCAGGCAGTGCGTCTCGCCGTACGGGACGGGGCGGCTGCGCCGCCAATGGGCGTGCAGGAAGCAGGAGTCGGCGGGCACGGAGCCCGACTCGTAGTCGATCTGGTAGTAGAGGACGACCGTCTCGGCGGAGAGGTTCTCCAGCGTCAGGCGGGCGCGGTCGTGAAAGGGCATCGGCCAGTACGAGTTGAAGCCGCCGTTCGGATTCGCGGCGACCGGCTGCGAGGAGACCTGGCTGAAGACGTTCCAGCCATTGCAGAAGAAGTCGCCGAGCGGCACCTCGATCGCCGGGTCGGCCACTCCGTCCCAGTACGCCCGCAGCAGCGTTCCGCGCCAGGCGCGGTGCGGCGCGGTCGTGCACCAGATGTGCCGCACCGTGCCCGGCCCGGCGATGTCGGCCAGTTCGGCCGTCTCACCCGGGGCGATCTCGATGCTCGGCGAGATCTTCCAGCCCCGGCCCAGCTCGCCGGCGGCCTGTGCGCCGGTGCCCTCGGTGGCCCGGCCGCCGGCGCCCTTGGCGCCGGTGAAGTTCTCCGGGCTGACGGAGCGGGTGACCTTGTCCGTACGCCTGGCAAGCTCGTCGAGCATGAACACTCCGTGGGTGGGTGGGCGCGGGCGGATGACGGAAAGGGGGGTTGGGATCGGGCTGGTCGAAGTTGAGGTGAAATCGATTTCTTCTCGTGCCTCGAAGCGTCCGGTCACCTGAAAAGGGAAGGCTAGGGCGCGACGAGAGCAGGGGGCACCTGGCGGACGATCTCCAACAGGGCTGTCCCGAAGCCCTGTTGAAATCCATTTCACGCGAACGTAGGGTTCACCGCAGAAGGTGTCAAGAGGTCGGGCACAGCGGCTCCCGCCGCCGGAGCCCGGCGTGTGAAGGAGTGCCGGGTGGCAACGATCAGCGACGTGGCGCGGACCGCGGGGGTCTCCCCCGCGACCGTCTCCCGGGTCTTCAACGGCGGCCGCGTCACCGCCGAGCGCGCCGAGCGGGTCCGCAAGGCGGCGGCCGACCTCGGCTTCTCGCCGAACCGGGTCGCGCGCTCGCTGCGCATGCAGCGCGCCAGCGTCATCGGCCTGCTCATCCCGGACATCGAGAACCCGTTCTTCACCTCGCTCGCACGAGGCGTCGAGGACTCTGCCCAGCGCACCAACCTCTCCGTGGTGCTGTGCAACACGGACGAGGACGTCGAGAAGGAGCGCCGCTACCTCGACATCGCCCTCGCGGAGCAGATGGCGGGCGTGATCGTCGCCGCCGCGTCCCGCAAGCGCACCGACCTGTCCGCGCTCACGGCCCGCGGCATGCCCGTGGTCGCCGTCGACCGGCGCCCCCGCGCGGCCGCGGTCGACGCCGTCATGGTCGACAACCAGCACGGCAGCGAGGACGCGACCGCCCACCTCCTCGACCAGGGCTACGAGCGTGTCGCCTGCATCACGGGCCCCGCCGGCGCCTCCACCTCCGAGGACCGGCTCGCGGGCTACCGGGCCGCCATGCACGAGGCGGGCGTCCCCGACGAGTGGACGCGGGCCCACACCCGGCACGCGGACTTCCGCGTGGACGGGGGTTACGCGGCCATGCGCGAACTGCTCGCGCTCCGCACGCGTCCGGACGCGGTCTTCGTCGCCAACAACCTGATGACGGTCGGCGCCCTCAAGGCCATGCGTGAGGCGGGGATCGAGCCGCCGGGCTTCGGCATCCTCTCCTTCGGCGACGTCCCGTGGGCGTCCCTGGTCAGGCCGCCGCTGACCACCGTCCAGCTGCCCTCGTACGACCTCGGCGCCTCGGCCGCGGCGCTGCTCCAGGACCGGCTGGCGGGCTCCGACAAGCCGCTCCAGACGGTTGTGCTGCGCACGAAGCTCCAGCCCCGGGAGAGCACGGACGGCCCGGGCGCGCAGAGCTGAGCGCTGTGCGCTGAGCTGCGGGCGCTGAGCGGCGGGCGCGGGCCCGTCCCCAGGCCGCGAGCGGCGCGGAACGGGCTCGGAACCCGCTCGGCGAGCGAGTGTCGGCGGGCGGTGGGAGCCTGATTCGTATCAGGGACTTCCGAAGGGAATCGCCATGATCACCACTGACTATTCCTTGGGCTCCCCTTGCTGGCTCGACCTCGCCGTGCGGGATTCCGCCGCCGCGAAGAGGTTCTACGGCGGGGTCTTCGGCTGGACGTTCCAGTCGTTCGGCCCGGGCGAGGAGGAGTTCGGCTTCTTCCGCTCCCAGGACGGGCGTACGGTCGCGGCCCTCGGCCCCCTCGACGAGGGCGCCCGCTCGGCCTGGATGATCTACTTCAGCACGCCCGACCTGGAGGCGGCGGCGGCCAAGGTCCGCGAGGCCGGCGGCACGGTGCGGGTCGAGCCGTTCGACATCAACGACCAAGGCCGGATGGCACAGTTCACCGACCCGCAGGGCGCCGAGTTCGCCGCCTGGCAGCCGGGCAAGACGGCCGGCCTGGAGATGGTGGACGAGCCCGGCTCGCTGATGTGGGTCGAGCTGTACACGACCGACTCCGACCGCGCGAAGGAGTTCTACAAGCTCCTGTACGGCTGGGACTTCACGGACATGCCCATGCCCGGCGAAGACGTCGGCACGTACACGATCCTCGGCCCGTCCGGCGCGGCTCAGGAACGGATGCACGGCGGCCTGATGCAGGTCCCCCCGGAGGCCCTGGCACTGGCCGGCGGCCACCCGTACTGGCACCCGGTCTTCCACACCACCGACGCGGACGCGACCATCGCCAAGGTCACGGAGCTCGGCGGCAACGTGGTCATGGGCCCGGAGGACGCCGAGGGCGTCGGTCGCATGGCCGTCTGCCTGGACCCGTTCGGCGCGGACTTCGTGGTCCTCAAGCCGTCGATGTGACGCGGCGCGCGGGCGAGGGCAGGCAGGACGCCTCCCGTATGCGAGGCGGATGCGGAGTGGTTGCACGGATGCGGCCAGGGCTACCGTGTGTGCATGCCTGATCCACGCGAGTCCCTGCGCCGCCTCACGGCGGCCTCCGCCGCAGGCGACCTTGATTCGCTCTGCCACGACTACGGCGTGGAGCTTCTGGTCGCGTTCGGCAGTGCCGTACGGGAGGGGACACAGCCCCGAAATCTGGACATCGCCGTGCTGTTCCGCAGAGACCTCCCCAAGCCTGACGTGCTGGGCTTCCTCGATGCCCTCGGAGTGCTGGCCGACACCACGGCGATCGACCTCATGGATCTGGGGCGTGCCGGCCCTGTCGCGCGAGAGCGCGCACTGGTCGGAGGGCTTACCCTCGCGGAACTCACTCCGGGCACCTTCGCGCGTGAGCGGATGCACGCGATCACGGAGCGAATGGACACGGACTGGCTGCGGCGCCTGGATCTGGAGCTGATGGCCCGTGGACGATGAAGTCGTCGAAGACCGGCTCCGTCATATCCGGGACCTGCTGGACGATCTCGGCGGACAGAGGGCGGGGGCCTGTTGGGGGCCCGGTGCGGGCGCCGGGCGGTGGTCTGTCACATGTCGGAACACCCCGTCGTGACATGGCGCGTCACAAGGGACAATCGCGCCCATGGCGACAACAGAGGCAACCGACGACGACCCCGACCCCGACCGGAAGGTCCGCGACCGGCTGCTGTCTCGGTGGACCGCGCTCCTCGTCAGCGCGCGCGGCGGTGAGAAGGAGCCCGACCCCGTCCCGTACGGGGAGAACCTGATCGAGCGCTGGGCGGAGCCGCAGCGCCGCTACCACACCGTCCATCACCTGCTGGACGTGCTGAACCGCGTCGACGAACTCGCCCCGCACACCGCCGGAGCCGACGTCGACGCGGTACTGCTCGCGGTCTGGTTCCACGACGCCGTCTACCGGCCCGACCGCAGCGAGAACGAGGAGCGCAGCGCCTCGCTCGCAGAACGCGCGCTGCCCGAGGCCGGGGTGCCGCAGGACCGTACGGACGAAGTCGCCCGTCTCGTGCGGCTGACCGTCAGCCACGACCCGGCGCCGGGCGACGTCAACGGCGAGCTGCTGTGCGACGCCGACCTCGCCGTGCTGGCGGGTTCACCCGGCGAGTACGCGCGGTACGCCGCGGCCGTACGTCAGGAGTACGAATTCGTGCCGGACGAAGCGTTCCTGGAGGGGCGCGCGGAAGTGCTGCGCCAACTCCTCGGCCTGCCGCGGCTGTTCCGTACTCCGTACGGTCAGGAGCGGTGGGAGCGCGTGGCGCGGCGCAATCTGGAGACCGAAATGGAGTTGCTCGTCACAGGGGATTGACGCTGGACGGACTTGCGACCGGCGGGCGTTGCTAGCACCCTGAACTGCCAGCTGGCCCGGCCGAAGCCGATCCCCCACGGCCGAGAGCGCCGCATGGACGTACAGACGCACAGACTCACTGACGTACGGGAGAAAGACGTACAGATGTGTACAACTGCCGTACGGATGCGCGGTGTTCAGAGCTGCGACGCGAGCGCGCCGCACATCTCCACATCAGCCAAGAGGCCACTCATCACAGAGGATCGCAGGCAGCGTGGTCACTTCTTCCACCACCACCGGCAAGGACTCCCCGTCTCCCGACCCGTCGTTCGACGACGTCTTCTGCGGGCTGCTGCACCGGCTCTACAGGCGCGCCGCCATGCTCGCCGGTTCGCGTCAGTCGGCGGAGGACGCCGTGCACGAGGTCTACCTCAAACTGGCCGCGCGGCCGGAGAACTTCCTCGCGCACCCCGAGCCGTACGCCTACGCGTTCTCCTCGCTCCTCAACGTGGTCCGCGACAGCTGGCGCAAGGAGCGGCGGCAAGTCCTCGTCGCGGACGTCGAGTTCACCGGTGACGGCGCGGGCGTCCGCCGCGACGGGAGTCCCGGCGCGGCCTCGGCCCACGCTCCGCCGCCCGGCGCGCAGTGGGACGACGGAGGCCTCGAACAGCGGGCGTCCGAGCTCGAAACCATCAGGCTGCTGCGTCAGTTGACCGTGCGGCAGGCAGGCGTCGTCGTACTCGTGGACCTCGACGGCTACACGATCGACCAGGCCGCGAGAATCCTCGGCCTGCACCGCGGCACCGTCGCGCTGACACGGCGGCGGGCACTGGACAAGCTCCGGGGCGCCCTGCACCAACGGCCGGGCCGCGCCGGCCGGCCGGGACGCCCGGACCATGCCGGCCAGGACCGCTCGGGAGGGGAACGGCATGCGTGCTGAGCGACGCGAGGAGACGGCCACGGCCCTCCGCGAGCGGCTGCGGGCGGCCGACGCCGAGATCGACGTGCCGGACGGGCTGTGGGAGCGGGTGCGTGTGCCGCGTGCGGACGTCACTCCGGCCCCGGCCCCGGCGCCGGGGAGTCGGGGCCGTCGCCGCCCCCTGCCCATGACGGTGATGGTGGTGGCCGCGGCGGCGGTGGCGTTCGTCGTCTGCGGTACGTGGTGGCTGATCTCGGCCTCGCCGGGGCCCGGGCAGGTCCAGGGGTCCGCGGCCGAAGATCACTCGTCCGGGGCTCCGGACGGGCGCTCGGAGCCCTCCCGTCCCATCACGCTGCGGGTGCACAACATCGAGAAGGCGTGCCGCGAACTGCGCACCCTGGAGTGCGCGTTGCGGCTCGCCAAGAGCCCGTACGAGCTGTACGCGGACCCCGGCAACTCGGCGGGACGCGTCTGGCACGGCGACGAGCTCACCGCCACGTGTGTGGTCACCGACGGGCAGATGGTCACGGACGAGAAGGGCATCTCCTCGCGGCGCTGGTACCGGGTGGAGAAGGCCGCCGGGGACGGCGGCGGCAAGCGGATCGAGGGCTGGCTGCCGGGTGTGCGTACGCGCAACTCGAAGGAGGTCCGGCTCTGCTCCGGCTCCGAGAAGCCCCGGGCGTACGGGAATTGACGGGCGGGAATCGACGGGCGCGGTGTCGGGACGCCGGGCGCGTGACTCGTGGCTGCGGGCCACGTCACGCACCACGGCGCCCCGGCACTCCCCCGAGTGCGCGCGGCAGGGAGACCGCGCTGTGCGTCCGGCCCGTGCGAGGCCGGACATCCGCTACACGTATGGGGAGGGGCTCCCGTATGACATACGCCGATGAGATCTGGGTCACACCGCCCCGCACCTCCGCACCCGTCCGGGCGCCCCGGGATGCCGAGCCCGGCCACGGGCGCACCATTGACGCATGGAACTGATCGACGCGTTCGACACGGCCTTCAAGGAATGGGACCGGCTCGTCCACGAGGTCGGGGAGCGGCAGTGGCACGACCCCACACCGTGCAGCGAGTGGGACGTACGGGATCTCGTCAACCACCTCGTCGGAGAGCATCTTTGGGCACCGCATCTGCTGGACGGCGAGACGCTCGCCCAGGTCGGTGACCGGTTCGACGGCGACCTGCTCGGCGACGCCCCCGTGGCGATGTGGGAGCAGGCGGGCAGCGCCTCCCGCTCCGCGTTCCACCGCAAAGGTGCGCTCCGCGGCGACGTGCACGTCACCGGAGGAAAGACCCCCGCCACCGAGTACGGCTGGCAGATGACCACGGACCTCGCGGTGCACGGCTGGGACCTCGCACAGGGCATCGGCGTGCGGTCGCGGATGCCGGACGAGCTCGCCGACGCCGTCTTCGACCACATCGCGCCGGAGGCGCAGAGCTGGCACGAGGCCGGGATCTTCGATCCGCCGGTGGCGGTCCCGGACGACGCGGTGCCGCAGGAACGGCTGGTGGCGCTGCTCGGGCGCCGCCCCTGAGACGTACGGCCCGCTAAGGCCGGCGCCCCGTGACGGCCACGATCCGGTCGAGGAGCGGGGCATCGGCCGGCGCCTCGACGGGCGGACCCCACAGGCCCTCGACGGGAGCGTTCGGGACGAACTCGGCGACGTGCTCGAAGCAGGCTCGCAGCGTTTCGCCGGGGAGGCCGAACTGCTGGCCGGTCGCCCCGGCGAGGTCCCAGCCGTGCACCACCATCTCCGTGAGCGCGATCTTGCCCCACCGCTCGTTCGGCAGCTCGACACCCGGGCCCTCGGTCATTCCCTGCCAGGCCGCGGTGCTGTCCCACGCGTCACCCAGCGCCAGGACGGCCTTGGAGACGCCGGCCCGCCAGTCGCCGCCGGCGCTCGCGGGCGCCTCGGCGCGTTCGCCGGGTTCCTTGCGGGCGATCGCGGTGAACGCCCGGGAGACCTGGTCGACGTGGTCGATGAGATCGCGGACCGTGTATTCGGTACACGGAGTGGAGTCGCCGAGCTGTGCGTCGCTCACGCCTGCCACCAGGTCGGTCATCCGGCGGCATGCCGGCTTCAGGTCGATCACGGTCTCTCCTCGGTCGCGCGACGCTGTCACAGAAGTGCAGACCGGGGACGGGACGAAACTCATCGGTCCGCGGTCCGCGGTCCACGGTCCACGGTCGTCGGTCGTCAGCGGGTCGGCGCCGGCGATCCGCCGACGTCACATGCCCCGCTGCGGACCCCGCCGCTTCGGGCGCCGCAGGCCCGCGTCCGTCAGGCGGCGCAGCAGCTCCTTGCTGCCGACCTCGACGGCGCCGGCCGCAACTGCCGCCGCGTAGCGGGCACTCGGCACGTCGTAGTGGTCCCGGTCGAAGGCGCGGCGGGGGCAGCCGATCTCCGCCGCGAAGGCGTGCAGCTCGTCGTAGGAGACGTCGCTGACCAGATGCGACCAGAGTCGTCCGGCGCCCGGCCAGTCGGGCGGATCGATGTAGACGGTCACCGCGGTCCCGTCGCCGCCGCTTGCCGCGGCTCCGTCACAGCCACTTGTTGAGGGCTCCCACGCGGGCGACGGATGTCGTGGTCTTGCTGCACACCCAGTGCGGGTCCTCGCCCAGCGCGGGTTCGACCTCCAGCGCGTGCGGATCGGTGCCGAGACATACGGGGCACAGGGGCCAGCGCCCGTACCGGTCGAGAAGGGCGTCCTGCACGTCCTGGGCTATCAGCCCGTTCACGAACCCGATGCCCTCCGGCCACTGTTCCACCCACCACCTGCGGTGGGAGACCGCTTCCTCGACGAGCGAGACCACATCCGCCTCTGCGACCTTGCCCGCCTCGAGGTCGGCGAGTACGAGGGCCCGGGCCGTGTGAAGTGTCTGCTCAAGCTGGTCCATGTCTCCATTGCACCAAACACGCCCAGACGGGTGCGGCGGTCTCGGCCACATTCGGGGGCGCGGGCCGGTGCCGCGGATACGGCGGGTACGACGGCCGCGCCCCGTCCCGGCAACCACGACGGGCACGTGCCTCTTGACGTGAACGCGGCGGGAAAATACCTTCCACCGATGACGACGTACCTGAAGGAAAGTTTCGCCAGAAGCGGCAGGCCGCACGGCAGACCCGGCGGCGGCAGCCCCACCGGAAGCACACCGCACGGAGGCTCCCCCCACGCCGCCGGCCCCCGCGGCGCCGCGGCCCAGCCCGCGGCTCAACCCGCCGCCCGACCCGCACCCACCGGCAGGCCCGCACCGCCCGGACCGGGCGCTCTCGCCGCCAAAGTACGCACCATGGCCCCGTCCATGACGCGCTCCATGCAGCGCGTGGCCGAGGCCGTCGCGGGAGATCCCGCGGGGTGCGCACAGCTCACCGTCACCGGCCTCGCCGAACGCACCGGCACGAGCGAGGCCACCGTCGTACGGACCTCCCGGCTGCTCGGCTTCCCCGGCTACCGCGATCTGCGCCTCGCGCTCGCGGGCCTCGCCGCACAGCAGGAGTCCGGCGCCGCCCCGTCCGTCACCGCCGACATCGCGGTGGACGACCCGATCGCCGACGTCGTCGCCAAGCTCGCGCACGACGAACGGCAGACCCTCGCGGACACCGCCGCCGGGCTGGACATGGTGCAGCTCGAAGCAGCCGTCACCGCCCTCGTCGGAGCGCGCCGCGTCGACGTGTACGGGGTGGGGGCCTCCGGCCTCGTCAGCAAGGACCTCGCGCAGAAGCTGCTGCGCATCGGCCATGTCGCGCACGCGGAGGCCGATCCGCACCTGGCCGTCACGACCGCCGTCCAACTGGGCGCCGGTGACGTGGCGATAGCCATCACCCACTCGGGGCGCACGGTCGACGTCATCGAGCCGCTCCGCGCGGCCTTCGACCGCGGTGCGACGACGATCGCCATCACAGGGCGTTCGGACGGGGAGATCGCGCAGTACGCCGACCACGTACTGACCACGTCGACGGCGCGCGAGAGCGAGCTGCGGCCGGCCGCGATGTCGAGCCGTACGAGTCAACTGCTCGTCGTTGACTGTTTGTTCATCGGAGTGGCGCAACGTACGTACGAGAGCGCCGCGCCCGCCCTCTCCGCCTCGTACGAGGCGCTCGCGCACCGGCACTCGCCGCGCCCGCGCTGACGGCACCCGGCTGACAGCACGAGCCCAGTCCCGGAACCCGGCCCGGGCTGGTCGCGATGCCGGCCGGACGCCGACGTGCACGTTCGAACCGGGCGGTGCCTCACCGGCGCCACCCGCGACAGCGGAACCGGACGGCCCAACTCGCGTGAGGCGTCCGTGTCCGAACCGCTTCCGTGTCCGTTATCTGCATCCGAGTCCGTATCCGAATCCGAATCCGCAACGCGTCCGCGCGAGTCGGCAAGTACGCGTCCGCGCGAGCCAGAAAGAGCCGCACCTCCCCATGACCTCCACCGCCGACACTCCCCCCTCCTACAGCCGGCTGCGCGCACAGCTGGAGACGCTGACCACGGAGGCGTTCCGAAGCGATCTGTCCGAAATCGATCAGCTGCCCACCCTGGAGATCGCCCGGATCATGCAGGGCGAGGACGCCACCGTGCCCGGCGCCGTCGGCGAGCAGCTGCCGCAGATCGCTGCCGCCATCGACGCCACCGCCGAGCGGATGGCGCGCGGCGGCCGCCTCATCTACGCGGGCGCCGGCACCGCCGGCCGCATGGGCGTGCTGGACGCCAGCGAGTGCCCGCCCACCTTCAACACCGATCCGTCGGACGTGCTCGGCTTGATCGCCGGCGGTCCCGGCGCGATGAGCACGTCCGTCGAGGGTGCCGAGGACAGCAAGGAGCTGGCCGCCGAGGACCTCGACGCCCTCCAGCTGAACTCCGACGACACGGTGGTGGGGATCTCCGCGTCGGGACGCACCCCGTACGCGGTCGGCGCCGTCGAGTACGCGCGCGGCACGCACGGCGCGCTCACCGTCGGCTTCTCCTGCAACGCGAACTCGCCGCTGGGGGACGCGGCGGACATGCGGATCGAGGTCGTCGTGGGGCCGGAGCTGCTCACCGGCTCGACCCGTCTGAAGGCCGGCACGGCGCAGAAGCTCGTCCTGAACATGCTCTCGACGATCACGATGATCCGTCTCGGCAAGACCTACGGGAACCTGATGGTCGACCTGCGCGCCTCGAACGAGAAGCTGCGCGCGCGTTCCCGGCGGATCGTCGCCCTGGCGACGGGTGCCGCCGACGAGACGATCGAGGCGGCTCTCACCCAAGCGGACGATGAGGTCAAGAACGCGATTCTGATCATTCTCGCGGGCGTGGACGGCCGTACGGCGGCCCGGTTGCTCGACGACGCCGACGGACATCTGCGGGCGGCGCTCCGCACGGCGACCGGCGAGGCCTGACAGTGGATGCCAAGCGGCTGGCCGCCGCCGGCTGCGGCTAGCTCGCTCGACCGCACCACGTACCGGGCCCCGCCCGGACCGCCAGAGAGCGACCGCGCCATGAGCACAGACCAGAACCGCCAGATCGCCGAGGCACTGCTCCCCCTCGTGGGGGGCGCGCAGAACGTCGTCTCCGTCACCCACTGCATGACCCGGATGCGGCTCGCCCTGGCCGACCGGTCACTGGTCCAGGACGCCGCGCTGCGGGCGCTCCCGGATGTGGTGGGCGTCGTCGAGGACGACGACACGTACCAGATCGTGCTCGGCCCGGGGAAGGTCGCCCGGGTCACCACCGAACTCCAGGCCATCGCCCGGCAGGACGCGGCTGCCGGGGCAGGGAGCGGGGCAGGGGCCCCGTCGCCCGCCGCAGCGGACGGGGCGGGGGGCGGACCGTCGCCCGTCACCGCCGACGAGCTCGCGGAGCGCGGCGCCGCCATCCGTGCCGCGCGCGGGCGGAAGAACGCCACACCCGTGAAGCGGATGCTGCGCCGCGTGGCCAACATCTTCGTCCCGCTCATCCCCGCGCTGATCGGCTGCGGCATCGTCGCCGGCATCAACGGCGTCCTGACGAACCTCGTCAGCAGCGGCAGCGCCCAGTGGGCCACCGGCATCGTGCCCGCGCTGACGGCGATCTCCACCGGCTTCATGTCGCTCATCGCCGTCTTCGTCGGCATCAACACGGCCGCGGAGTTCGGCGGTACGCCGGTTCTCGGCGGCGCTGCGGCGGCCGTGATCGTCTTCGCGGGCGTCTCGAAGGTCTCCGTGTTCGGCGCGAAGCTCGCGCCCGGCCAGGGCGGGGTGCTGGGCGCCCTCCTCGCGGCCTTGGTCGCGGTGTACGTCGAGAAGTGGTGCAGGCGCCGCGTGCCGGAGGCCGTCGACGTGCTGGTGACGCCGACCGTCACGGTGCTCGTCGCGGGCATGGTCACGCTCTTCGGGCTGATGTACGTCTGCGGGCTGGTCTCCACCGGCATCGGCCACTTCGCCAACTGGCTGCTCCTGCACGGCGGAGGCGTCGCCGGCTTCGTGCTCGGCGGGCTCTTCCTCCCGCTGGTGATGCTCGGCCTCCACCAGGCGCTCATCCCGATCCACACGACGCTGATCGAGCAGGACGGCTTCACCGTGCTGCTTCCCGTCCTCGCCATGGCGGGCGCGGGTCAGGTCGGTGCGGCGCTCGCCGTCTACGTCAGGCTGCGCCGCAACACCTCGATCCGTAAGACCATCAAGTCCGCGCTTCCGGCCGGGGTGATGGGCGTCGGCGAGCCGCTGATCTACGGGGTCTCGCTGCCGCTCGGGCGGCCGTTCATCACCGCCTGCGTGGGCGGTGCGGTCGGCGGCGGCACCGTCGGGCTCTTCCACCAGCTCGGCACGTCGGTGGGCTCCACCGCGATCGGCCCGTCCGGCTGGGCCCTCTTCCCGCTGCTCAAGGGGAACCAGGGGCTGGGCGCCATCGCCGCCGTGTACGCGCTGGGTATGGGGGCGGGATATCTGGCGGGCTTCCTCGCGACGTACTTCTTCGGCTTCAGCAAGCAGATGCTGACGGAGCTCAACGCCGAGCCCTCGGACCAGCGTCCGGAGCGCCAGGCCCTGGGCGACCGCCAGGCTCAGGGCGCGGGGTCCGCCGCGCGGGGCAGCACGCTCGTCGCCTCGGGCGGCCCCGTGCGCACGCGTTCGCAGGCCGCCGGGCAGGACTCTCGCCGTACACGGGGTGAGGACGACGACGGCGACGGCGCCACGGGGGAGGGCGACAGCGGCACCGGCCCCGGTGACAGCGGCGGCAGCGACGGCGGAGAGCCGAAGCAGCCGGTCGGCGTCTGAGCCGGGGCGGATGACGCGGGGGTCGGCGCGGGAGTCGGCGCGGGAGTCGGCGCGACGGTTGACCGCCGCCAGCCGAACACCCCTGCGCGGGCGGCGGCGAGGGCGGCGTCCGCGGCCCTCGCCGACGCCCGGGCGTCCACCGGCTCCCCCGAGATGAACAGCCGGTAGTAGAGGGGCGCGACCGCCGCCCGCACGACCTCCTCCGCGTCCGTGCCCTCGGGCAATTCCCCGCGCTCGACCGCCCGTACGACGACGGCTGCCGCCTGGCGATGGCGCCCCGCCAGGAAGCCGTGCAGGGCGCGGGCCGTGACCGGGTCGTGCACCGCCGCGGAGACGAGGGCGCGGGAGACGGCCCCGGCATGCGGATCGGCGAAGTGCGTGACCACGAGAGAGGTGAGTTCGCGCAGGTCGCCTCGGACATCGCCGGTGTCGGGGACGGGCCACGGCTCGTCCGAGGCCAGATCCAGCGCATCGGCCGCGAGCCCGGCGGCGTTCCTCCAGCGTCGGTAGACGGTGGCCCTGTGGACGCCCGCGCGCGCGGCCACGCCCTCCACGGTCAGGCCGCCGTAGCCGGCGTCGGCGATCTCGGCGAGCGTCGCCTCCCGTACGGCCTCGCGAGTACGGGCCGTACGACCGCCGGGACGCGCGCGCCCGGGCACGGGCCCGTTCCCGTGGCCGTGCCCGTGGATGACCAGTTCTCCGGACTCTCCGGAGCTCGCGTCCGCCGTCATGAGAGCCCCCCGGAAATTCCGTTGCACCGTCAGATCCCCTGTGTCACGCTCCGACCTTAACGCAACACTGTCGCATTTACGCTCGTCCCCTGAAGGAGCGCGGCAGCCATGGACCGAACCCAGGCACGGGTGCCGCACACCGCCCCGACGCACTCGCCCCGTCCACCGCGCCGCGCCCCGGAGGTCCACCGCCTTGTCCGCCCAGCTCACGCTCAAGGACGTCACGAAGTCCTATGCCGGACGCCTCGTTCTCGACGGGATCTCCCTCACGGTCCGGCCCGGTGAACACGTGGCCGTCGTCGGAGACAACGGCTCCGGCAAGTCCACGCTGCTGCGCCTGATCGCCGGTCAGGAGCCGCCGGACGACGGCACGGTGACGGTGGCCGTACCCGCCGGCGCATACGGCGGCGGGTACGGAGGCGGGCGCGGCGGCATCGGCTTCCTCACCCAGACACCTCTTCCGCCCGGCCCGCGCACCGTCCGCCAGGTCCTCGACGACGCGCTCGCCGGGCTTCGCGCGATGGAACGGCGCATGCGCGAGCTGGAGTCCGACCTCACCGAGGAGCGGCTGGCCGAGTACGGCGACCTGCTCACCGCGTACGAGACGCGAGGCGGGTACGAGGCCGCCTCCCGTACGGACAGGGCGCTGCAAACCCTCGGCCTGGGCGCGACCGACCGCGGCAGACGGCTCGCGACCCTCTCCGGCGGCGAGCGCGCACGGCTGGGCCTGGCCTGCCTGCTGGCCTCCGCGCCGCAGCTCATGCTGCTGGACGAACCGGCCAACCACCTCAACGAGCAGGCCCTGACCTGGCTGGAGGAGCAACTGCGCGCCCACCGCGGCACCGTGGTGACCGTCTCGCACGACCGGATGTTCCTCGACCGAGTCGCCGGCACGATCGTGGAGGTCGAGGACGGCCGCGTCACCCGGTACGGGGGCGGCTACCGCGCCTATCTCAGGGAGCAGGCCGCGGCACGGCGGCGCCGGGAGCAGGCGTACGAAAACTGGCTGAGCGCCGTACGGGACGCGGAGCGCGGCGCCGCGACCACCGCGCGCCGCGTCGCCCACGGGCGCGGGATGAGCGACGGCAACAAGATGGCGTACGACCGCGCGGGCGGCCGAGTGCAGAGCTCGGTGGCCAGCCGCGTGCGCCACGCACAGGAGCGGCTGCGCCGGCTCCACCGGGACGCGGTGGCCAGACCGCCCGAACTCCTCAGCTTCAACGGGGACTTCGGGAGGGGAGAGGGAGGAACGGGACGCGGGGCGGGGCCGGAGACGGGCGCCGACACCCGCGGCGGCACAGGCTCCGGGTCCGGCTCCGGCTCCGGCGCGCGGCCGACGGTGGCGGTGTCCCTGCTCGGCGTGCGGGTCGGCGACCGCCTCCACGTACCGGAACTGCACATCTCGCACGGTCAGCGGCTGCTCGTCCACGGCCCGAACGGCGCGGGCAAGTCGACCCTCCTCCATGTGCTGGCCGGTGAACTGCGGCCCGACAGCGGCACGGTGAGCCGCCGCGCTCGCGTCGGCCTGCTGCGCCAGGACCCCGCCGGGGCCGGCGACCGGGCCGACGACGGGGCCGACGACGGGAGGCCGAGCCGGGAGCCCCAAGTCCGGTCCCTCCTGGCGGCGTTCGCGGCGGGCCGCCCCGGCACCGCCGACGAGCACCGCGAACGGCTGCTGTCGCTCGGGCTGTTCAGGCCAGAGTGGCTCGAAGTGCCCGTCGGGCGGCTCTCCGTGGGGCAGCGGCAGCGGCTCGCCCTCGCCAGGCTGCTCACCGTCGAGACGGACCTGCTGCTCCTCGACGAGCCGACGAACCACCTGTCCCCCGGTCTCGTCGAGGAGTTGGAGCAGGCGCTCGGTTCGTACGGCGGGGCACTCGTCGTCGTCTCCCACGACCGCACGCTCGCACGCCGCTTCACCGGCACCCGACTGGGCATGCGGGACGGCCGGCTGGCACCGGACCCGGAGCGTGGCCCGGCGGCGGAACCGGGACCGGACACATCGCAGGCGCTCGGAGAACGGGGTGAACAGGCGTGACGGAGACGCTCGTCGTCGAGGAGATCGAGATCCCGCCGGAGGGCGGCGGCCCCGGTTCGGGCCCGTACGGGATCACCACCGGCCCGGACGGCGCCCTGTGGTTCACGCTCGTCCACGCGGGAGTCATCGGCCGACTGGAGCTGCCCGCACGGAAGTTCAGCTTCCACCCGCTGGGCGCCCCGGACAGCGGCCCGACCGTCATTACTCCCGGGTCGGACGGCGGCCTGTGGTTCTGCCGCACACACGACCACCGCATCGGCCGCATCGGCACCGACGGACGTACGCGCCAATTCGCCCTGCCCGGGCGGGAGTCGGGCCCGTACGGCATCACGGCCGGGCCGGACGGCGCCCTGTGGTTCACGGAGACCGCGGCGAACCGGATCGGCCGCATCACCGTCACCGGCGAGGTGACAGGCTTCCCGCTTCCGACGGAGGGCGCCTTCCCGTCGGCCGTCACGGCCGGTACGGACGGCGCGCTGTGGTTCACGCTCAACCAGGCCGACGCCGTCGCCCGCATCACCACGGCGGGCGAGATCACGTCGTTCCCGCTGCCGACTGAGGGCGCCGCACCGGTGGGCGTCGCCGCCGACGCACGCAGCGGCGCGGTCTGGTTCGCGGAGATCGGCGCGGGGGCGGTCGGCCGCATGACCGCCTCCGGCGAGATCACCGAATTCCCGCTCCCCGACGCCGCCTCGCGCCCGCACGCGGTCGCCGTGGACGGCGCCGGGGCGTGCTGGGTCACGGAGTGGGGCACGGGCCGCATCGCGCGCCTCACCCCCGACGGCACCCTCACCGAGGCCGCCCTGCCCACCCCGTCCAGCGAACCGCACGGCCTCACCCCCGGCCCGGACGGCGCGATCTGGACGGCCCTGGAGTCGGGCTCCCTGGCCCGCGTCACGGTCTCCGACCAGCAATGACGTCACGCTTCCGCATGAAGCCCGAGGAAACCGTACGAGTACCTGGAGTCGTCGACGACGATGCGACCGCGAGACCAAACACCGCAAGTACGCCGCAGCAAGCATCCGCCACTACTGGCGAGTGGAGAACGACGGCGGCCGCGCCGTCGTCTACACCTTCGAGTTGGAGCCCGCGACCCTGACGTACGCGCCGACCGGCGTACACCACGACCAGTTGAAGGTGACGGTTCCGTTCCAGGTCGACATCGACCTGTCAGAGGTGCAGGCCCCCAACGCCTGACCCTCCCCAATCCGGAGTCACCCCGGCCGCCCCGGCCGCAACCGCCCCTGCCAGAGCGACGATTCCGACCACCGCCGTGACGGCGGCCCCGGCGGAGCGGATCATGGACGCATGAGTGGTGGCACAGGAGACCGTCCGGTGGACGGCACCGGAACCGTGGGCGGCGCGGACGGGCCCGGGACGGGCGGGCGGCGGACGGCTTCGAGCGGCGTGGCGTTCTGGCTCGTGGCCGCCGCCTTCACCGTGACCATGCTGGGGACGACGCTGCCCACCCCGCTGTACGTCATCTACCAGCGCGAACTCGACTTCTCCACCCTCATGGTCACCATCGTCTTCGCGACGTACGCGGCGGGCGTGCTCGCGGCACTGCTGCTCGTCGGCCATGTGTCGGACGAAATCGGCCGCCGCCGGACCCTGTTGCCGGGGCTGGCGCTGTCGATGCTCAGCGCGGCGGTCTTCCTCGGCGCGCACAATCTGGAGCTGCTCTTCGTCGGACGGCTGCTCTCCGGCCTGTCGGCGGGCATCTTCACCGGCACGGCGACCGCCGCCCTCGTGGACCTCGCGGGGGAGAGCAGGACCGGGCGGGGCAGTCTGGTGGCCACGGTGGTCCAGATGGGCGGCCTGGGCAGCGGCCCGCTGCTGGCGGGTGTGCTCGCCGAGCTCGCACCGGCGCCGCTGCGCGTCCCGTACGCGGTCGATCTGGCGCTGCTGCTGCCGGTGGCCGTCGGCGTCTGGTTCATGCCGGAACCCGTCAAGGGCATCGTGCGGCGTCCCGGCATGCGTGTGACGAGGCCGGGCGTGCCGCACGAGATGCGCGGCACCTTCGCGCGCGCCGCCATCGCGGGGTTCGCGGGGTTCGCGGTGCTGGGGCTCTTCACGGCGGTCTCGCCGTCCTTCCTCGGGACGCTGCTGGGGATGGGCAGCTTCGCGCTCGCGGGCGGCGTGATCTTCGCCGTGTTCGCGGCCTCGGCCCTCGGCCAGATCGTGCTCGTGCCACGGTTCGGCAGCGCGTCGCTGCCGCTGGGCTGTGCGGGGCTCGTCCTGGGCATGGCCCTGCTGACGGCCGGATTCGCCGCCCGCTCCTTCGAGTTGCTCGTGGCGGGAGGCGTGGTCGCCGGGCTCGGTCAGGGCATGAGCTTCCGCGCGGGGCTGGCCGCCGTCAACGCCGAGGCGCCCGTCGCCCGCCGGGCCGACGTCGCCTCGACGTACTTCGTCGTGCTCTACGTCGCGCTGTCCCTGCCCGTGATCGGCGTGGGCGTGGCCGCGGACCTCGTCGGGCTGCAAGCGGCGGGCATCGCCTTCAGCGTGCTCGTCGCGGCGCTCGCGGGCTCCGTACTGGCGGCGCTGCTGAGGGCCGGGCGGGCCGCACGCACTCCGTGACGCCCACCCCGGTCCTGCCGTCCTGCCGTCCTCGCCGCTCGTGGCGCGGGGCGCGGGGCGGGGCCGCCGTTGAAGCACCGGCGCTCGTGGGGCAGGCTGTAGGGCGTCCGCGCCTCCCGGCCCGGGACGTCGAGAGAGGTGAGGAGGGCACGGTGGTACGCCTCGTACGCCGCACGGCACCGCCCCTCGTGCCGCCTCCGCCCGCCGCCTCGCCGTCCGCACGACGGCGCCCCTCGCAGGCGCAGCTTGCGGGCATCCTCCTCGCGGTGCTGCTCGCCCTGTTCGGCGGCTCCGCGGTGGCCCCGCACCAGCCGGACCTGCACGGCGGCCCCGTCCAGAGCCAGTCCGCCGCCACGCACCACCAGGACCCTCCGCAGCATCTCCAGGGCGCGATCTCTCATCCGGCGCACGCCGCAACTCAGGCTCCGCTCCCGCTGCTTCCCGCGGTCGAGCAGTACGGCCCGGAGCCCCGGCGCGGCTCCGTACTGCCGGAGCGGCCGCAGCTCTCCGCCGAGCACCTCACTCACAGGTCACCGCGTCACGGGCGCGCTCCCCCGGCCGCACAGGCATCTGAGACCTGACATCCGGCACCCGGCAGCCTGCCCGGCCAGACGGCCGCGCGGGGCGTCAGCCGTGCGAGCCCGAGCAACCGAGCCCCTGAGCAGTTGAGCCCCTGCCTGCCTCGGCGCCTCAGCCCCTGAGCGCCTGAGGCGACCGCGCGGCTCGACTGGCGGTTCAGCACGCGGTTCGGCACGCGGCTCAACAGCCGACGCACGCCGGTGCCTTCGTCCTGCCTGTGTAGGAGGCACACCATGACTCGCGCCACCAAGGTGCGGGCGGTGATCGCGCTTGCCGTAATGGCCCTCGCCGCGGTCCTCGCCATGACCAAGCAACCCCGCCTCGGCATCGATCTGCGAGGCGGAACCCAGATCGTCCTGGAGTCCCGCGACTCCGAAACCACGAAAGCGACGCCGTCCGCGACGGACGACACGATGGAGGTACTTCGCCAGCGCGTGGACGCGCTCGGAGTCTCCGAACCGGGCCTCGTACGGTCCGGCGACAACCGCATCATCGTCGAACTCCCCGGCCTCCAGGATCCGAAGGAGGCCGCCGAGGTCCTCGGCCGCACGGCCCAGCTCACGTTCCATCCGGTGAAGGGCGTCCCGGACCGGGACGAGCGGGACCCCGCAACCGGCAAGAACGGCAAGGAAAGCAAGCACGGTCAGTCCACGAAGAACGGCAAGGACGGCCCGTCCACCGACGAGTCCGGCCGCCCGGTCCGGCTCGGCGGCACCGCCATGACCGGCATCGAGGTGGAGTCGGCGAGAGCCTCCGTCGACCCCCAGCGGGGCTCCGGCTGGTTCGTCGACCTCGGCTTCCGCGACAAGGGCGAGGACCGGTGGGCCGACCTGACGGGCAAGGCCGCCTGCTCCCCGGCCGGCGACCCGCAGCGGCGCGTGGCGATCGTGCTGGACGAGAAGGTCATCTCCTCGCCGCAGGTCGACCCGTCCGTCTCGTGCGGCCACGGGATCACCGGGGGGAACACGCAGATCACCGGGGACTTCACCGAGGGGGAGGCGAAGGAGCTGGCCACTCTGATCGAGGGCGGCGCTCTGCCCGTCCCGGTCGAGGTGATCGAACAGCACACCGTGGGGCCGACCCTGGGCGCCGAGGCGATCAAGGCGAGCACATGGGCGGCCGTGATCGGCGTCCTGCTCACGTCCGGCTTCATCGTCTGCGTCTACCGGCTGCTCGGCGCGCTCACCGCGGTGGGCCTGCTGTGCTACGGGCTGATCGCGTACGCCGCGCTGCTGGCGTTCGGGGCGACGCTCACGCTGCCGGGGCTGGCGGGCTTCGTCCTCGCGATCGGCATGGCCGTCGACGCCAACGTCCTGGTCTTCGAGCGCGCTCGCGAGGAGTACGCGTACGGGCGGGGCAGAAGCCTGCGCACCGCCTCGGCCAAGGGCTTCCGCGGCGCGTTCGGGGCGATCGTCGACTCCAACGTCACGACGCTCCTCGCCGCCCTGCTGCTGTTCACGCTCGCCTCGGGACCCGTGCGCGGCTTCGGCGTCACCCTCTCCATCGGCGTGCTCGCCTCGATGATCAGTGCCCTCGTCGTCACGAGGGTGCTGGTCGACTTCACCGTGAACCGCCGTACGGTGCGGGCGCATCCGCGGATCACGGGCCTGGCAGGGCTCGGGCGCGTACGCACCCGGCTGACGAAGCGCAATCCCGACTGGATGCGGCACGGCAGGACCTGGCTGGCGGTCTCGGCCGCGGCGGTCGTGCTCGCGGTGGGCGGAATCGTCCTGCGCGGGCTGGACTTCGGCGTCGAGTTCAGCGGTGGACGGCTCGTGGAGTACTCGACGAGTCAGGCCGTCGATCCCGAGGCCGCGCGTTCGGCTCTCGCCGACGCGGGTCTGCCGGACGCCGTCGTACAGGGCTCCGGGGGCGGCGACGGCACGTCCGGCGGTCACGAGATCACGGTGCGCTCCGAGCAGCTCACCGACGGGCAGGAGGAGACGGTCCGTTCGACGCTCGCGGACCTCGGCGGCGACACCGGGAAGGTGCGCGACGAGCTGTTCGGGCCGAGCCTCGGCGACGAGCTGCGGCAGCACGCCCTGATCGCGCTGGGAGTCGCACTCGGTGCCCAACTGCTCTATCTGGCCTTCAGGTTCCGCTGGACGTTCGGGGCGTCGGCGGTGCTCTCCCTCGTCCACGACGCGGTGATCCTCATCGGCGCGTTCGCATGGCTGGGGAAGCCGGTGGACGGTGTTTTCCTCGCGGCGCTGCTGACCGTCATCGGCTACTCGGTCAACGACTCCGTCGTCATCTTCGACCGGGTCCGCTCCGAATGGCAGGGGCACGGGAAGGGGCAGGGCCGCGTGCACGGGGAACCGAGGAGTTCCTTCCGGAGCGTGGTCAACAGGGCGGTCGTGCAGACGGTCCCGCGCACCCTCAACACCGGCATGGGCGCGCTGTTCATCATCGCCGCGCTCGCGGTGCTGGGCGGAGACTCGCTCGGCGACTTCGCGCTGGCCCTGCTGATCGGGATCTCGGTGGGCTCGTACTCGTCGCTCTTCGTCGGTGCGCCCCTCGCCGTCGAGTTCGAGGGCCGTACGAGTACGCCGTCCCGCCCGGCCGGCCGCCCGCCGCGGCCCGCACGCGTCAAGACGCGACGCTCACCGCACGACAACGGAGCGCGGGTGTAGGCCGCGTGCGCGGGTGCTGAGGCACGCCGAGGGCGGCACCCCTTCCGGGATGCCGCCCTCGGTCCGTATCCGTGCCGGGAGGCTACGGGCTTCCGACCGACGCGCGGTCAGAAGTCCATGCCACCGCCCATGCCACCGGTCGGGTCGCCCGCACCGGCGGCCGCCTTCTCCGGCTTGTCGGCGATGACGGCCTCCGTCGTCAGGAAGAGCGCCGCGATGGAGGCGGCGTTCTGAAGCGCGGAACGCGTCACCTTCGCCGGGTCGTTGATGCCCTCGGCCAGCATGTCGACGTACTCGCCGGTGGCGGCGTTGAGGCCGTGACCCGCCTTGAGGTTGCGCACCTTCTCCGTCACGACGCCGCCCTCGAGGCCGGCGTTGACCGCGATCTGCTTGAGCGGCGCCTCCAGCGCGAGCTTGACGGCCTGCGCGCCGGTGGCCTCGTCGCCTTCGAGCTCCAGCTTCTCGAAGACGCTGGACGCCTGGATGAGGGCCACGCCACCGCCGGCGACGATGCCCTCCTCGACGGCCGCCTTGGCGTTGCGCACCGCGTCCTCGATGCGGTGCTTGCGCTCCTTGAGCTCGACCTCGGTGGCGGCACCGGCCTTGATGACGGCGACGCCGCCGGCCAGCTTCGCCAGACGCTCCTGGAGCTTCTCGCGGTCGTAGTCCGAGTCGGAGTTGTCGATCTCGGCGCGGATCTGCGCGACGCGGCCGGCGACCTGGTCGCTCTCGCCCGCACCGTCGACGATCGTCGTCTCGTCCTTGGTGATGACGACCTTGCGTGCGCGGCCCAGCAGTTCCAGACCGGCGTTCTCCAGCTTGAGGCCGACCTCCTCGGAGATGACGGTGCCGCCGGTGAGGATGGCGATGTCACCGAGCATGGCCTTGCGCCGGTCGCCGAAGCCCGGCGCCTTGACGGCGACGGACTTGAAGGTGCCGCGGATCTTGTTCACGACGAGCGTGGAGAGCGCTTCGCCCTCGACGTCCTCGGCGATGATCAGCAGCGGCTTGCCCGACTGCATGACCTTCTCCAGCAGCGGAAGGAGGTCCTTCACGTTGCTGACCTTGGAGTTGACGATGAGGATGTACGGGTCCTCGAGCTCCGCCTCCATGCGCTCCATGTCGGTGGCGAAGTACGCGGAGATGTAGCCCTTGTCGAAGCGCATGCCCTCGGTGAGCTCCAGCTCGAGCCCGAAGGTCTGCGACTCCTCGACGGTGATGACGCCTTCCTTGCCGACCTTGTCCATCGCCTCGGCGATGAGCTCGCCGATCTGCGGGTCGCCGGCGGAGATGGAGGCCGTGGAGGCGATCTGCTCCTTGGTCTCCACGTCCTTCGCCTGCTCCAGCAGGGCGGCGGAGACGGCCTCGGTCGCCCGCTCGATCCCGCGCTTGAGCGCCATCGGGTTGGCGCCCGCGGCGACGTTGCGCAGGCCCTCCCTGACGAGCGCCTGGGCGAGGACGGTCGCGGTCGTCGTGCCGTCACCGGCGACGTCGTCCGTCTTCTTGGCGACCTCCTTGACGAGCTCGGCGCCGATCTTCTCGTACTCGCCCTCGAGCTCGATCTCCTTGGCGATGGAGACACCGTCGTTGGTGATCGTGGGGGCGCCCCACTTCTTCTCCAGCACGACATTCCGGCCCTTCGGGCCGAGCGTGACCTTGACGGCGTCAGCGAGCTGGTTCATCCCGCGCTCGAGGCCGCGCCGCGCCTCCTCGTCGAACGCGATGATCTTGGCCATGTGAAGTGGTCCCTCCCGGACTGGGGATCCCCCTGAACAACCAGGGGACGGGTATACCGGACCGCGCTGGCGCCCGCGACGGACGGCCCGGAAGCCGCGTGGTTCCTTGCTCCACCCGGCGAACGAGCCTCACCGACCCGGTCCTTGACTGTCACTCTCACTCGTAGAGTGCTAACGCAATGATTAGCACTCGACCCCTGCGAGTGCAAGCGCCCTCAGGACATCACACGGGGCGGGGACGGACGCAAGCAGCGGCACCCGAAGAGGGCGACGGGGGGCTCACGGGGGAGGGGCGTCGACGCCGGGCAGCACAGACAGCACAGACCGGGCAGCACAGAGGGGCCGTACTCCTCTGTGGAGTACGGCCCCTCGTACGGCTGTTGTACGGCTGTTGTACGGCTGGTGCAGTTCTGCGCAGTGCTGCGGGTGCTCAGGCAGTCACACGGACCATGTCCGCCTGCGGCCCCTTCTGACCCTGCGAGATCTCGAACTCGACCCGCTGTCCTTCGTCCAGGGTGCGGTAGCCGTCCATCTGAATCGCGCTGTAGTGGACGAATACGTCCGCACCACCGTCGACCGCGATGAAGCCGTATCCCTTCTCCGCGTTGAACCACTTGACGGTGCCCTGAGCCATCCCTAACTCCCCTATTACTGGCCCTTGCACGAGCCCGCACTTCACGAACCCGGGTCAGACCTCACCTCCGGCGCGGCCCCCCGCAGGCATGCGGGGGCGTACGCCGGAACGCGTCGACCGCGGCTGAATGTATCTGTACGGACGCCCTCTGCAACAGGTCACGAAGACGAGAATTCTGAGCATCGAAACGGGGCCCAAAAGCCCGCAATCCCCGAGGAAGCGGGGCAAGCGAGGCCGGGCATAGCGCACCAACACGACAATTGCCGCCCCGATTCCGGGCACAACTTGTCGCGTTCTCATATGCTCCCGGCACGCGCCGGGTGACTCACTGGGGTGGGATTGTCCGCAACCCTATCGCGTCCCCACACGCGGAACCGCCCCCTCCGATTCTTCACGTTCTCCGGAGGAGGCGGTTCGACCGTAAGCGGACCCGAGCCGCACGCAAGGGGCCTTCACGGACCTCTCACGAGACAGCAGCAGGCCCGAGACCTCAGCAGCCGCCCGCGACCGCGGGAATGATCGAGACGCCCGCGCCGTCCGGGGTCGGGGTCTCCAGACCCTGCTCGAAGCGCACGTCGTCGTCGTTGACGTAGACGTTGACGAAGCGCCGCAGCTTGCCCGAGTCGTCCAGCACGCGCGCACCGATGCCGGTGTGGTTCTTCTCCAGATCGGCCAGCACCTCGGAGAGCGTCGCGCCCTCGGCGCTCACCTCCGCCTGCCCCCCGGTGTAGGTGCGCAGGATGGTCGGGATACGGACGTTCACGCTCATGATGCGAGACCAGCCTCTCGGAAGGAGTCCAGGGTGGGACGGATGACGGCGGTCGGCCCGGTGGTGGGAGCGACCGCGTCCAGGGTCTTCAGGCCGTCGCCCGTGTTGAGGACGACGGTGGTGAGGGTCGGGTCGAGCCTCCCCTCCTCGATCAGCTTCTTCGTGACGCCGACGGTGACCCCGCCCGCCGTCTCGGCGAAGATCCCCTCGGTCCGCGCCAGCAGCTTGATCGCATCGACGATCCGCGGGTCGTCGACATCCTCCACCGCGCCGCCCGTACGGCGCGCGATGTCCAGCACATACGGGCCGTCGGCCGGATTGCCGATGGCCAGCGACTTGGCGATGGTGTCCGGGCGGACGGGACGTACGACGTCGTGCCCGTCCTTGAAGGCGCGGGAGACCGGTGAGCAGCCCTCCGCCTGCGCGCCGAAGATCTTGTACGGCTTCTCCTCGACCAGGCCGAGCGCGATCAGCTCCTTCAGCCCCTTGTCGATCTTCGTGAGCTGCGAGCCGGACGCGATGGGGACCACGAGCTGATCGGGCAGGCGCCAGCCGAGCTGTTCGCAGATCTCGTACGCGAGGGTCTTGGAGCCCTCGGCGTAGTACGGGCGGAGGTTGACGTTGACGAAGCCCCAGCCCTCGCCCGCCGGGTCGCCGATCAGCTCGGAGCAGAACCGGTTCACGTCGTCGTAAGTGCCCTCGATGCCGACGAGTTCGCCCCCGTAGACCGCCGCCATGACGACCTTGCCCTGCTCCAGGTCGTGCGGGATGAACACGCACGAGCGCAGGCCGGCGCGGGCGGCGGCGGCGCCGACCGCGCCCGCGAGGTTGCCCGTCGAGGAGCAGGAGAGCGTGGTGAAGCCGAAGGCCCGGGCGGCCTCGACGGCAATGGCGACGACGCGGTCCTTGAAGGAGTGCGTCGGGTTGCCGGAGTCGTCCTTGATGTGCAGGGAGCCGGTGACGCCGAGCTCGCGCGCGAGCCGGTCCGCCTGGACGAGCTTGGTGAAGCCGGGGTTGATGTTGGGCTTCTCGGCCACGTCGGCCGGGACCGGCAGCAGCGGCGCGTACCGCCAGATGTTGTCCGGGCCGCCTTCGATGCGCCTGCGCAGGGCGTCGGCCCCTGAGGCACCGCCGCCGGGGAACTCGTACGCGATCTCCAGCGGCCCGAAACAGGCCTCACACGCGAAGACCGGGCCGAGCGGGGTGCGCTCGCCGCATTCGCGACAGGAGAGCGCGGCGGCGGGGCCGAGTGTGCCGGCTCCGGCGCCGAGCGGATCGACGGTGGTGCTGGCGGCAGCTTGAACAGCCATGATTCGGCGAGGCCCTTTCTCCTCATCTTCCCCGTGACGTATCTCGCCACGAGACGGAATTGGCACCTTCCCGAGCCGGGAGCCTCGCGCATGTCATGTCGCTGGGTGCGAGACCGGCCGGAGGGTTGCCGGGGCTTCAACGGGCCGTTCCCTCTGCCCCTCTGGATGAGCGGTGTGAAGTTGTCGCGGACGGCCTTCGACGGCCGGGCCGGACCCGGCATGCGATCGCCTTCCACGTTGTTCAAGACTGTAACCGACAGGCCTGCCCGTTGAGACAGGCGTCCGTACCGCGAGATGGATCACAGGGAGTGGCTGCGTGCTGGAGGAAGTCGAGCAGTGGCTGGAGCGCCGGTCCTTCTCGTGCGCCGACCGTCCCCTCAGCCGGCTGCTCGCGGCCAAGCGGGCCACGGGCGCGAGAGTCGCCGTCGTACTGCCCGCGCTGAACGAGGAGCGGACCGTCGGCGGGATCGTCTCGGTGATCCGGCGCGAGCTGATGGAGTCGGCGGCCGGCGCCTCCACCGCGCTCGTGGACGAGCTGGTGGTGCTGGACTCCGGCTCGACCGACGCTACGGCCGCGGTCGCCGCGGGCGCGGGCGCCAAGGTCGTCCACCGCGACGAGGTGCTGCCACGGCTGCCCGCGCTGCCGGGCAAGGGCGAGGTGCTGTGGCGGTCGCTGCTGGCGACGAGCTCCGACATCGTCTGCTTCGTCGACGCCGACCTGGAGGACTTCTCCGCCGACTTCGTCTCGGGCGTCGTCGGCCCGCTGCTCACCGATCCGCAGCTGCGGCTGGTCAAGGCGATGTACGACCGGCCGTTCGGCGACGATCCGGCCGGTGGCGGCCGGGTCACGGAACTCGTCGCGCGGCCGCTGCTCAACCTCCACTGGCCGCGCCTCGCGGGCTTCGTACAGCCGCTCGGCGGCGAGTACGCGGCGCGCCGCACGCTGCTGGAGCAGCTGCCCTTCCCCGTCGGCTACGGCGTCGAACTCGGCCTGCTCATCGACTCGTTGCACACGGCGGGCCTCGACGCGCTCGCCCAGGTCGACGTCGGCGTGCGGCGCCACCGGCACCAGGACGGGCAGGCGCTGGGCCGCATGGCGGCGGCCATCCACCACACCGCGCAGCTCCGCCTGGCGCGGGGCGGACGCCTGGCCCGTCCGGCGCTCGTACGTCCCACGCTCACGCAGTTCGAGCGGGAGGCGTCGGCCCCGGGCGGGTTCGCGCCGCGCAGCCACGCGGTGGACACGGTGGAGCGTCCGCCGATGCGGGAGATCGAGGAGTACGCGGAGCGCCGGGCGGCGTAGATCTTCTGGGCGCGCCTGGGACCGGGCCGGGCGGCGCACGCTCCGTCTCGCCAACTCCCGCCTCGCGCGAGGATCTTGGCGTCCGGGATGTCCGGGGCACCCCGCCCCGCCTCGCGCGGCGCGGGGGACGAGGGCGTGAGGCGGAACGGAGGTCCCCGGTCCCGGAGCACGGGCGTACCGGCCCTGCCGACACCGGCTCCGGCGCGCCGCCGGGCGCGAGGCGCGTCACGTTTGCGTGGATCGGGGCGCGGCTAAGCTCGGGCCATGGTCGTCGAACGCGCTTCCCAGCAGGCCCAGGCGGACGTACTGGTCGCGTCGAACAGGGGTCCCGTCTCCTACTCGGTCTCCGGAGGAGGCTCGCTCTCCGCGAAGCGCGGGGGCGGCGGCCTCGTCTCGGGGCTCTCGGCCATCGCGCACGGGGCCTCCCCGGCGCAGGCAGGGGAGGGCTCCGGCGGTGCCCCGTCCAGCCGTGGCGAAGCGGTCTGGGTGTGCGCGGCCCTCGGCGACGGCGACCGCGAGGCCGTGCGCCGCACGGGCGGGCGGCTGAACAGG
Organism: Streptomyces winkii; assembly: GCF_032248595.1. NCBI lineage: Bacteria > Bacillati > Actinomycetota > Actinomycetes > Kitasatosporales > Streptomycetaceae > Streptomyces > Streptomyces winkii. The sequence continues at coordinate 582,886 of NZ_JASTTH010000005.1, forward strand.
GAGGACACCGGCGGCCAGTCCGTACGGATGCTGGACATCCCCGAGGAGGTCTTCGCCGACGCCTACAACGGCATCGCCAACTCCGTGCTCTGGTTCGTCCATCACATGCTCTACCAGACGCCCCTGGAGCCGTCCTTCGACGCGGAGTTCGAGCGGCAGTGGGCGTCGTACGAGCGCTACAACGCGGCCTTCGCGGACGCCCTCGCCGAGGACGCCGCCGAGGGTGCGACCGTGCTTGTGCAGGACTACCACCTGACGCTGGTGCCCGGGATGCTCCGCGAGCGCCGCCCCGATCTGCGCATCGGGCACTTCTCGCACACGCCGTGGGCGCCGCCGGACTACTACCGGATGCTGCCCGACGCCGTCGCGGAGCAGGTCCTCCGCGGAATGCTGGGCGCCGACCGCGCCGCGTTCCTCACCCGCCGCTGGGCGCGGGGCTTCGCGGACTGCTGCGTCGCCGTGCTGGGCGCCGCCGTCGCCGAGGACGAGTCGACGGGCGAGCTGGAGATCGAGCTCGACGGCCGCCGGACGCGCCTCGGCGTCCACGGACTGGGCGCGGACGCGGAGTTCCTCCGGGAGCGGGCCGGGCGTGAGGACGTCGAGGAGCGAATCGCCCTGCTGCGCGAGGAGATCGGCAGCGACGAGGACGGGCGGCCGCGCCGCACGGTCGTACGGGTCGACCGCACCGAGCTCTCCAAGAACATCGTCCGCGGGCTGCACGCGTACGGCCGTCTGCTCGCCGACCGTCCCGAGTGGCGCGGGCGCGTCGTGCACCTCGCCCTCGCCTACCCCTCCCGGCAGGACCTGGCGGTCTACCGCGACTACATGAGCGAGGTCTCGCGCGTCGCCGCCGAGATCAACTCCACATACGGGACGGAGAGTTGGACGCCGGTCGTGCTCTTCCTCAAGGACGACTTCGCGCGCTCGCTCGCGGCGTACCGGCTGGCGGACGTCGCGCTGGTCAATCCGATCCGGGACGGCATGAACCTCGTCGCCAAGGAGATCCCGGTCGTCTCCGACGACGGCTGCGCGCTGGTCCTCTCGCGGGAGGCGGGCGCGTACGCGGAGCTGGGCAGCGACGCGTTCGTGGTCAATCCGTACGACGTCGCGGACACGGCCCGCGCGCTCCACGAGGCGCTGAGCATGGACCACGGCCGGCGCGCGGAGCACACCAAGCACCTGGCGACGGCAGCCACGGCAACCCCTCCGACACGCTGGTTCCTCGACCAACTCCACGCGCTGCGCGCGGAGTAGGCGCGCTGCGCGCCCCGGGGTACGGCTTGTGCGGCGGCGGCTCCGCCTTCCCCGGCTTCGCCGGGCGGGCTCCGCAGCCAACAGCCCGCGGCGCGGGGGGGCCTCGCCAGTTCGGGCAGCCCATCCCGGCGCGACCGGAGCACCGCCGTTGCGCATCCGAGATCCGCGCGACGACAGCCGTCCGTGACTGGCAGGCAGGCTGTCCGCTACCGGGCTGCGGCGGTCCGTCCACCCGCCGCGTCGGACTGCGACGAGGCGAACTCGTCGCGCGGCCGCAACTCAACCTCCACAAGCCGCCCGCGGGCTTCGTGCAGCCGCTCGGCGGCGAGTACGCGGCACACCGCACGCCGCCGGAGCGGCTACCCGCGGCCACGGCCGCCCGGCCGGGCACAGGCCCCGTGCCCGTGTGGTTGTGCTTGCCATGTCGAACGTCATCGGCGTCCTCGCCCGCGTCTTCGTCGACGATCTCGATGCCGCCCTTCCGCTGTACAGGAGCCTGGCCGGCGGGCCCGAGCCCGCTCGATTCCGGTTCGGCGACGTGCGGTTGGCACGCGTCGGGCCGTTCCTTCTGCTCAGCGGCGACACCGCGGCCTACCGGGACCGGGTGGCCACGCTCCTCGTACGTGACCCGGAGCCGGTGACGAGCGACGTCGAGCGGGCCGGCGGGCGGATCCTCGAAGGGCCGTCGCCCGCGCCCAACGGGCGACGGCTCATCGCCCGCCACCCCGACGGCGCGGTCTTCGAGTACATCGAAGGCGCCGCGTGACCGAACCCGCCGCAGCGCCTCGCTAGGGCACGTCGCCCCGCCACTGGGTCACCATGTCGGCGAGGCCGTCCAGCAGCCGGACGAGGCCGGCCGGGCCGTCGACGACGATGTCCGCGCGGCCGGCGATCTCGGGCACGGACTCGCCCGTCTCGCCGCCGCCGCTGCACACCAGAAGTCCGGGCACCCCTTCGCCGCGCAGCTTCTCCACCGCCGCGAAGGCGGCCAGGTCGCCCAGGTCGTCGCCCCCGTACAGCACCGCACCGGCGCCGACTTCGCGAAGGTACTCGGTCAGCGCCGCGCCCTTGTCGACACCGGGTGCGCGCAACTCCAGCACCATGCGCCCCGGTTCGACGACCAGGCCGTGCCGCTCGGCGAGCGCGTGGAGCGGCGCGCGCAGCAGTTCGAAGGCCGCCGCGGGGTCGTCCGTGCGACGGGTGTGTACGGCCAGCGCCCGGCCCTTGTCCTCGGACCAGGTCCCGGGCGGGGCGCCCAAGTCCTCCAGGATTCCAGGCAGTTCGGCCCGTACGGCGGCGACGCCCGGGGGCGGCGGTGCCGAGGTGAGCCGTCCGGTGGCCGCGTCCCAGCGCTCCGCGCCGTACGCGCCCAGCACGGTGAGATGCTCCAGGCCCTCGGCGTTCGCGAGGCCGCCATTGCGCACGGCCGCCTCCGCCGGGCGCCCGGTGACGACCGCGACCGCGCACAGGCGCGGCGCGAGACGGGAGAGCACCGGAACGGCGCCGGGGTGGGCGCGGGCGTCGTCGGGGTCGGCGACGATCGGGGCGATGGTGCCGTCGAAGTCGAGTGCCACGACGGCGCGCTCCGGCTCCGAGACGATCGCGGCGAGCCCTTCCCGGCCCGCGTCGGTACGGGGTGTCGGTACGTCGGCCATGCCGCGACCCTACCGTTCGACGGGCGGCAGCCCGCGCGGCTCGATGCGCTCCTCGACGGCCGTTCCGCCGTCCCGTACGACGGTGTAGGCGGCCTTGCCGGGGATCTCCGTGACGGCCTCTGCCAGCCGGGTCCCGCGGTAGACGAGGCCCACTCCGTCGTCCGTGCAGTGCGTGGTGGGGAGCGTGCCGTCGGCGACGAGCCGGTGCACGAGGGGGCGGCGGCCCGGATCGCTGTCGTAGTGCACGCCGTTTCCGTACGGCAGGAGGCCCAACGCATCTGTGAGCGGCCGGAGTTCGGGACCGAAGGAGTCGGTGACGCCGCCCCGGAACCAGCAGATCGACCCGGCGCTCACGCCGCTGAGCACGACGCCCGCCTCCCATGCGCGGCGCAGGACGCGGTCCAGGCCGTGCACGCGCCAGACGGCCAGGAGGTTGGCGACCGAGCCGCCCATGACCCATACGACGTCCTGGTCGAGGACCGTGCCCTCGACATCCTCGACGTTGGGCATCGGGAAGAGGTTCAGCGGCGTCAGGTCGAACCCGGCCACGCGTGCGGCCTCGGCCATGCGCGCGGCGAAGTGCTCGGCGTCGCCGATCGCCGTGCCGACGTACAGCACCCGGGGACGGCGGCCGTGCGCGCCCGACAGCTCTACGGCGTGGTGCACGAGTGCGTCGAAGAGCACCCTGCTGCGGCTTCCGGTGCGGTGCCCGCCCGAGGTGGCCACGATGGTGGGCTCCGAAGCAGTCATGGCGCCGATCCTAGAACTGCGGGCCGGCCGCCGATCGTCGCCGACTGCGGTCAGCGGCGGGCCCGTTGGGCCTCGCGGCGGCGGCGCAGCCGGTTGACGGTCACCGGGTCGTGGGCGAGGGCCCGCGGATCGTCGAGGAGGGCGTTGAGGAGCTGGTAGTAGCGGGTCGGCGACATGTCCAACTGCTCGCGGATGGCGCGCTCCTTCGCGCCGGGCCCGGACCAGCCGCGCCGCTCGACGGCGAGCACGGACATGTCGCGCTCGGAGAGCCCGGAGAGCCCCGACGGCGGCGCACCCGGTGCGTCCGGCGTCTCCTCCCCGCCCGCATCCCGTTCCTCGTCGCTCATCCGTCCAACCTACCGCCCGGCCCGCTCCGCAGAACCGGAGCGAGACGGGGCCGGGAGAGCCCGGGCCGAGGCGCGGCTCACTGCTCCTGTACCGCCGAGTCCCGTGCCTCCGCGCGGCGTTGGATCGCGGCGAGTACGTTCGCGGGGTCGGCGTGCTCGCCTACCGCCTTGCCGATGTTCCTCTTGATCTCCGCGCTCACCTGCGCCCAGGAGACCTTGCCCACCGGATAGAACTCGGCGCTCGTGAGCTCGTCCTGGAACCGCCGCAGGGGCTTGTGGCCGGCGTGCGTGCGCATCCGCTCGTTCGCGGACGTGGTCACCGGCAGCAGGTCGTAACGGTCGGCGAAGGCGTAGTGGTTCTTCTCGCTGAAGACGAAGTCGAGGAAGCGGCCCACCTCTTCGCGTCTGCCGTTCTCCCTGAACGCCATCACCCAGTCCGCCACGCCGAGGGTGCCGTCCGAAGGGCCGTCGGCGCCCGGCGGAACGGCGGTGCCGTACTTCACGCCCTTGCGCCGCACCTCCTTCAGCAGCGTCGGATGGCCGTTGAGCATGCCGACCTCGCCGCGCGCGAAGGCGTCGAAGAGCTCCCGCCGGTCGGTGCCGCCCGGGTCGCGGTTGGTCAGCTTCCGCCGTACGAGCCTGTTCCGCAGCCAGTCGAACGTCTTGATGTTCGCGGCGGCGTCGATCGTGTAGTTGCCGACCTTGTCCGTGTACGAGCCGCCGCCGCTGAGGATCCACATCAGCGCCTCGGCGGGGGCCTCTTCGGGACCCAGCGGCAGCCCGTACGGGATCTTCACGCCGGCGGCCTTCAACCGCTCGGCGGCGTGGGCCAGTTGGCCCCAGGTCCTCGGCGGTGCGCCCGGGTCGAGCCCGGCCGCGGCGAACAGCGTCTTGTTGTAGAAGAGCAGGCGGGTGCTGGCGACGAAGGGCATTCCGTACTGCACGCGCCGCACTTCGCCGGCCTCCGCGAGCGCGGGCAGGAAGTCGGCCTGCACGGGTATGGAGAGCACCTCGCGTGCGCTGTAGAGCCGGTGCTGTGCGGCGAAGTCGGCGTACGCGCCGATCTGCGCGACGTCCGGCGGGCGGCCCGCGGCGACCATCGCGGCGACCCTCTTGTCGACGTCCTTCCAGCCGTGGATCTCTACGTCGACGGCGATGCCGGGGTGCTTGTCGCGGAAGGCGCGGACGAGGGTGTCCCAGTAGTCCTGCGAGCCGTCGCCGCGGCCCGGATCGCCGTAGTCCGCCGCCACCACCTTGAGGGCCGTGCTCTGCGTTCCCACCCCGGTGCCGCAGCCCGCGGCCGAGAGCGCACCGCCCGCCGCCGCACCCGTCGCCGCCGCCAGACCGAGGAACCTGCGCCTCTCCACGGCATTCACTCCTCAACCCATGAGCACGGCACGTCCGTGCTCCCTCCACCCCCGCATCCGGTCCGTCCGGACGTGTACAGGACAGGAGTGTCCACCGACCACGCTCGAAGGTCTAGGCCATCTGCAACATCACCTTCGCAACGCCCCTCCCGTTTCATCCGGTACGTGCCGCCAAGAGCACCGACGGGGCAGTTCTCCGTACCAGATCAGGACAGTCCGCCGCCCGCCACGGCCGACGGAGCCGAAACAGATGGCAGAAGTGGACTAGACCTGTTCCACGGTGACGCGGGAGACTGATCCCCGTGAGCACGAGTCCACGGAATCCGGAGTACGTCATCGCCCTCGACGTGGGCGGCACCGGCATCAAGGCCGCGCTCGTCGGCCAGGAGAGAGCAGAAGGAGGCGGAGCCGACCGCGCCGGTTCGGAAGGGGCCGGCAACGAGCTGCTGTACGAGTCGCGGCGCGGCACCCGCCGCGAGGAGGGCCCGGACGCGGTCGTCGAGGGAATCCTCGACTTCGCGGCGGAGCTTCGCGCTTACGGCGTCGAGCAGTTCGGCACCGAACCGCTCGCCGCAGGCGTCGCCGTTCCCGGCATCCTCGACGAGGCCTCCGGCACGGCCGTGTACGCCGCGAACCTCGGCTGGAGCGACGTGCCGCTGCGCGCGCTGCTGGCCGCGCGGCTGGGCGGCATCCCGGTCGCGCTCGGACACGACGTGCGTACGGGCGGCCTCGCCGAGGGCGCCATCGGCGCGGGCGAGGGCGTGGACAGGTTCTTCTTCATGGCGCTGGGCACGGGCATCGCCGGGGCCATCGGAATGGACGGCCGGGTCGAGCCGGGCGCGCACGGCGGCGCGGGCGAGATCGGCCACGTCGTGGTGCGGCCTGACGGGCCGGAGTGCGGATGCGGGCAGCGGGGCTGCCTGGAGGCGCTCGCCTCGGCCTCCGCCGTGGGACGCGCCTGGGCCGCCGCGAGCGGCGACAGCTCGGCCACGGCGGCGGACGCCGCGAGAGCGGTCCGCGCGGGCGACGAGCGCGCGATCGCCGTCTGGCGGGACGCCGTCGACGCGCTCGCCGCCGGTCTCGTCACGGCTCTCACGCTCCTCGACCCGCGCACGGTGATCATCGGCGGAGGGCTGGCCGAGGCCGGAGACATCCTGTTCGTACCGCTGCGGGAGGCGGTGCGCGAACGCGTCACCTTCCAGCGGCTCCCCACGATCGTCCCGGCGGCGCTGGGGGACGCCGCGGGCTGCCTGGGCGCGGGACTTCTCGCCCGGGACCTACTCTCCGCGGAGGTTGCGAGCCGATGAGCCCGACGAAGGCGACGAACGAGCGCACCGTGCTGACCGGTGCCCGGGTGGTGCTGCCCGGCGGGGTGGCAGAGGACGCCACGCTGACCGTCGAGGGAGAGCTGATCTCCGGGATCGTACGAGGGGACGCGGTGCGCGGGACCCCCGCAGAGACTGCCGCCGAGACCGCCGGAGCGGCGAACGCGCTCGATCTGAGCGGGCACTTGATCGTGCCAGGCTTCGTCGACATGCACGTGCACGGCGGCGGCGGTGCGTCCTTCTCCGCGGGCACGCCCGAGGAGGCCCTCGCCGTCGTCGGCACACACAGGCAACACGGCACGACCACCATGGTCGCCTCGACGGTCACCGGCGAACTCGCAGACCTTGCCCAACAGGCCGCCGCGCTCAGCGAGTTGGTAGAGCAGGGGGATCTGGCGGGCATCCACTTCGAGGGCCCGTTCATCTCCCCGCACCGCTGCGGCGCGCACGACCCGGAGCTCCTGCGCGACCCCGATCCGTCCGACGTGCGCAAGCTCGTCGACGCCGCGCGCGGCACGGCGAGAATGATGACGCTCGCCCCCGAACTCCCCGGCGGGCTCGACTCGGTGAGGATGCTCGCCGACAGCGGCGTGATCGCGGCGATCGGCCACACCGACTCGACGTACGACGCGACAGCGGAGGCCGTCGAGGCCGGTGCCCGGGTCGCCACCCATCTCTTCAACGCCATGCCCACGCTCGGCCACCGCGCGCCCGGGCCCGTCGCCGCCCTGCTGGAGGACGAGCGGATCACCGTCGAGCTGATCAACGACGGCACTCATCTCCACCCCGCCGTACTGGAGTTGGCCTTCCACCGGGCCGGCGCCGGCCGCGTCGCCTTCATCACCGACGCTATGGGCGCCGCCGGCATGGGCGACGGGCGCTATCCCCTCGGGCCGCTGGAGGTCGAGGTGCGCGACGGCGTGGCCAGACTCACCGAGGGCGGCTCGATCGCCGGATCGACGCTCACCCTCGACGAGGCGTTCCGCCGTGCCGTGACCGTCGACGGGCTCACGGTCGAGGACACCGTGCGCGCCCTGTCGCTCAATCCGGCGAGGCTGCTCGGAGTCGACGACCGTACGGGCTCGCTGGAGCCCGGCAAGTACGCCGATCTCGTGGTGCTGGACGCCGCGTTCGAGGTGGCGGGCGTGATGCGCCGGGGCGGCTGGACGGTGCGGCCCGAGGCGGGGTGACCCCCGGTACGTGCGGCGGACCGCCGGGGCGCGGCGGCTCCGCCCGTAGGGGTCGCGACGTCGAAGATCAAATGGCATGATCGCTCGGGCGGTTGTCGTCTCACACCTCTACGCGCGTCCCCGCCCCGTCCCCCCTGGAGTGGTCTCCCGTGATCCTGACGGTCACGCTCAACACCGCCCTCGACCTGACCTACCGGGTGCCCCGCATCGACGTGCACGGCTCGCACCAGGTGCGCGAGGTGGTGCAGCGCCCGGGCGGCAAAGGGCTCAACGTGGCACGCGTGCTCGCCGCGCTCGGCCATGGGACAGTCGCCACCGGCTTCGCGGGCGGCCTCACGGGATCGGAGCTGCGCGAACTGCTCGCGCGGGAGCGGAACATCACCGACGAGCTCGTGCCGACCAGCGGCAGCACCCGCCGCACGGTCGGCGTCGTCGACGAGTCGGGCGGCGGCTCGACCCAGTTCAACGAGCCCGGCCCGCACATCTCACCCGAGGAGTGGTCCGCGTTCCAGGACACCTACGCGCGGCTGCTGCGGGACGGGGGCGTGAACGGGGACGGGGACGGCGAGGGCGTCGAGGCCGTCGCGCTGTGCGGCAGCCTGCCGCCGGGCGTGCCCGTGGGCGCGTACGCACAGCTGACCCGGGAGGCGCACGCCGCCGGAGTGCCCGTCGTGCTCGACACCAGCGGCGAACCGCTGCGCCGCGGGCTCGCCGCACGCCCCGACCTCGTCAAGCCCAACGCCGTGGAGCTCGCCGGGATCACCGGGACGACGGAGCCGCTGCGCGCCGCGCGGGCGGCCCAGCGCCGCGGGGCCCACTCGGTGGCCGCGTCGCTCGGGCCCGAGGGCATGCTGCTGGTGACCCCGGACGGCATGTGGCAGGCGGGCCCGCCCCGCTCGCTCACGGGCAACCCCACCGGAGCCGGGGACTCCGCGGTGGCGGGGCTGCTGTCCGGGATGGTCGAGGAGCTGCCCTGGCCCGACAGGCTGGCGCGCGCGGTGGCACTGTCCGCGGCGACCGTACGGGCGCCCACGGCAGGGGAGTTCGACGAAGAGCTCCACGCGGATCTGCTGTCGCAGGTGACGGTCGAGGAGAGCGGGGAGACCGCGCCCGGCTGAGCGGGCGACGGCAGGCGCCGATCGGCGATCGCCGATCGGCGCGATTCAACGGATCTTGCCCGCCTTCAGCCAGACCTGGTCGAGGTTGAACTCGCAGTTGTTGCCCTCTTCGCAGGAGATCTTGAAGGTGTTGGTCCCCTGCTTCAGGTCGACGTAGGCATAGGTACGGGTCCAGCCCTTCTCCCAGTCGCCCTCCTCGGCCTGGCCGAAGTTGGACATGTTCAACGGCTGGGAACTCGGCTGCCCGTTGACGGAGAGCGTCGCGTTCGCGTCCTTGCCCGGGACCCCGTAGCGCACGTAGAGCGTGTACGCCCCGGCCTTCGGCACGTTGCCGGCCGTCCATGTCGCCGAGGCGCCCGTGGCGTTCATCCCGCCGACGTACGAGCCGCCGCTGCCTTCGGCACCCGGGACGTCGCTGGCGGCAGCCGCGCCGCCCGCGAGCTGGAAGGCGGCGGCGTCCTGCTTCTTGCCGATCTGCTTGCCCTTGCGCGGCGTGCTCGCGCCGGGCTTCTGCTGCCCGCCCTTGTCGCCGCCCGCGCCGGCCGAGGCGGCACCGCTGTTCTGGGCCTGCTCCCCGCTGTCGTTGTTGAAGTAGATGGCCGCGCCTATGCCGATCACGACGGCGGCGACGACGGCCAGCGCGCCTATGAGCAGGCCGTTGCGGCTGCGTCCGCCACCGGAACCGTGGCCTCCGCCGTAGCCGCCTCCGATTGCGCCCGTGTGCTGCTGAGCGGCGGTGCGCCCGCCGGGCATCGTCTCGGGCGCGGCGTAGTGCGCGTTGGGCTGCTGCGCCCCGTAGGAGGCGGTCTCCTGGGTGCCGGCGCCGCCGTACTGCCCGAACTGGCCGCCGTATCCGCCGTACTGGCGCTCGCCGACCGCGCGGACCTGGTTGTACGAGCGCCTGGGGCCGCCACCGCCCTGAGGGGCCGGCGAGCCCTCACCGCCCTCGTGGCGATAGAGGTAGGCGAACGGGTCGTCGCCTTCCGGCGTCGCACCGGTGCCGTCGTTCTCGGCGGTCATCCCCTGTCACTCCCAACTGCGTCACGTATCCGGCCGAGCCTACCTCTCCAGGGTGAGGGCTACGCCAACGCTGAATGATCGCGCAATGGCCGGGAGGGGGAGATGCCGCACGGCGACGGCGGGTTCGCTACGGGGTTCGCGGAGGCGCGTTCGTGCGGGATTCCTGGGCGGAGTGGCCGCCCGACGCCAAAACGGGCGGCCGTCCGACGCGGAGACCAGGGCCCGCGCGTGAGGCGACCGCCGGTACGGAAATCCCATGGCGCCGTCGCAGGGCACGAGCCGGCCCGCGATCTAGCCCGCGCGCCGCTGCCCCTTCGAGCGGGACCGCTTCTCGACGTACATGCGCTGGTCGGCCGATTGCAGGACCTCCTCGGCGGTCATCCCGCACCCCGCCCAGCCGATGCCGAAGCTCGCGCCCACGCGCACGGCACGGCCGTCCACGCGGATCGGCGGAATGATCGCGTTCCGCAGGCGGACCGCGAGGTCCTGCGCCTCCGCCGGGCCGACGCCGTCCGTGAGCACCACGAACTCGTCGCCTCCCATGCGGGCTACGGTGTCGTTGTCCCGCACCCCGGCCGAGAGCCTGCGGGCGACCTCGACGAGGACGGCGTCGCCGCAGTTGTGCCCGAAGCGGTCGTTGATCGACTTGAAGCCGTCCAGGTCGCAGAAGAGGACGGCGAGACCTTTCTCACCCTGCACCGTGCCGGTCGGCGGCACCGCGTGCGTGTGGTGCGGGTCGTACATGCCCGTGGACGCGAGGACTCCCGAGCCCGCGTCGTCGAACTGGAGCCCGGAGGCGAAGCCTTCCCCGTCGCCGTTCCCGTTTCCGTTCCCGTTGAGATCCGTGTGCATCACCCCGGAGATCGTCGGGAGCGGGCGGGCGCACAGCCGCGAGTTGAGACGCGCCCGCAGCTCGGCGCTGTTGGGCAGGCCGGTCAGGGAGTCGTGGCTCGCGCGGTGGGCGAGCTGGAGTTCGTGGCGCTTGCGGTCCTCGATGTCCTCGACGTGGGTCAGCAGGAAGCGCGGGCCGTCCGCGGTGTCGGCCACCACCGAGTTGCGGAGCGAGACCCATACGTACGAGCCGTCGCGCCGCGCCAGACGCAGCTCGGCCCGGCCGCCCTCCGCGGACGTGCGCAGCAGGGTGCCGATGTCCTCGGGGTGGACGATGTCGGAGAAGGAGTAGCGCCGCATGGCCGAGGCGGGCCGCCCCAGGAGCCTGCACAGCGCGTCGTTGATGCGGATCAGCCGCCCGTGCTGGTCGCCGCCCATCTCCGCGACGGCCATCCCGCTCGGCGCGTACTCGAACGCCTGCCGGAAGCTCTCCTCGCTCGCGCGCAGCGCCGACTGCTCCCGCTCCAGACGCACCAGCGCCCGCTGCATGTTGGAGCGCAGCCGCGCGTTGCTCAGGGCGATCGCGGCCTGTGACGAGTACAGCTGGAGCGCCTCGCGGCCCCAGGCGCCGGGCCGCCGCCCGTTGCGTGGCCTGTCCACCGACAGCACGCCGAGCAGCTCGCTGTCGGACGCGTACAGCGGCGCGAACAGCCGGTCCATGGGGTGCCAGTCGTCGGGGCTCTGCGGCGCTGGGCCCGCGGAGTGCCACTGCGGGACGTCGTCGTCGTCGAGGACCCAGCCCTCGGTGTACGGAATGAAGCGCAGGTTGCCCCACGCCTCCCCCATCGACAGCCGCCGGTCCCACGAGGCGCGCGAGCCGACCCGGCCCGCCATCATCGCCTCGGCGCCCTGGCTGCCCGCGACGGCGGCCACGACGAGGTCGCCCTCCGGACGTACGAGGTTGACGGCCGCGATCTCGAAGCCCAGGCCCTCGACCACGCCGTCGGCGACGGTCTGAAGGGTGTCGGCGAGGCTGCGGGCAGTGCTCAACTGGGCCACGACGAGGTGCAGTTGACGCAGACTGGCAAGGCGGACGTAGGGCTCCGACTCGGTTTCCATCGCCCTCCCCCTGAGCCTCGTCGTCAACTCCAGGTGTTCGCGGGACGTCATTGTCCGACCGCCACGGCCACTGAATCACAGCGAGCTGCGCGCCAGGTACACAGGGTCAACAATTATTGCCCGCTGTGACTCAAGTCACAACTGTACGCAGCCCGTTGACTCCTCTCCGTATGAACGGGCATGCGTCCCGGACCTCGGCCGACGCCGTCGACCGAATGACCGGTCATGAGACAGTACGGCCTTACCGGAGCGTAGTACGGCGAATGCGCCCCTTTTCGCGCCCCTGATTTGCCGGCGCCGCACGCCCCAACTCCCGCATCCGCGGCGGATCTTGGCGTTCCGGCGACACTTGCCCTGGTCACAGAGTCATCACTCATAATCCTTCTCCCGTACACCCGAGAGGCACGATCTGGTCACAAGAGCGTGCGATACGGCTCCTCCGGCTCATGGGTCCCAGGTCCTGGTCCCGGGGGCCGATGCGGCGGACGAGCGGCAGCGGCTAGCGTTTTTGACGTGTCACACGCAGTGCAGCAGCAGACGAGCCCGGCGCCGGACGCCCCGATGCCCCATGCTGGCGGGGTGAGCGAGGACGAGTTCCGGGCGGCCATGGCGAGACTCGCGGCCGGTGTGGTGCTGGTGACGGCGTACGACCCCGACGACGGCCCGGAGGGCGCGGACGTCGGCATGACCGCCACCGCCTTCATGTCCGTCTCGCTCGAACCGCCGCTGGTCATGGTCAGCGTCCGCGACGGGTCGCGCATGGACGAGCTGCTGGAGCGCCGTCCCCTCTGGGCCGCCTCCCTGCTCACGGAGAACCAGCGCCAGACGGCCGGCCGCTTCGCGATGAAGGGACGGCTGAGCGACAGACTCCTCTTCCGCGAGCTCCCGCACACCCGTGGCGAGGCGTCGGAAGCGCCGCTGGTGGACGGGGCGCTGGCGACCGTCGAGTGCCGGACCGAGCAGCGTGTACGGGCGGGCGATCACACCCTCGTCATCGGGCGGGTGCTGGCGGCGGGGCTGCCGCACGCCCCGGACAGCGGCCCGCTCACGTACTTCCGGGGGCGCTATCACTCGCTGTCGAAGCACGGTTCCTGACAGGACGGGCGGCGGGCGCTGGTCGGAGCCGCTGGTCACGACCAGTCGCGTCCCGAGCGTCCGCGCTTGATGTCGCCGCGCTGCTTCTTCTGGCGAAGCCTCCGCTCGTGGACGCCGCGCGGCACCTTCTTCTTGCGGCGCGGGCGCGGCGGCGGTGCCGTCGCCTCAGCGAGCAGCGCGGCCATGCGGACGCCTGCCGCCTCCCGGTTCCGCCACTGGGAGCGGTGCTCCCCGGCCCGTACGACCAGGACGCCGCCGCCCACGAGCCTGCCCGCGCCCGCGAGCCGCTCCAGCGCGCGCTCCTTCCACACCTCGGGCAGCGCCTCGGTGGCCGCCAGGTCGAAGCGGAGCTCGACCCTGGTGTCGCTGGTGTTCACGTGCTGCCCGCCCGGCCCCGAAGAGCGCATGAAACGCCATACCAGCTCGGCCTCGGGCAACGAAACCGATCCGCGGATGACATAAGGGGACGGGGACATGTCCTCCATGGTCGCCGCACGGGCACATCCGGGCCACCGCCTTTTTCCCGCGCCCACCTGGAACCCACCCGTGGACGGGCTGCGTTGTGCAGAGGTAGGAACAAGCCGACCCGGCGACTTCCACCAACCGCATATCCAACCGATTCGCATCGGACTCACCAAACGGAAGGGCATCCCCATGGCTGTAAGCCTGTCCAAGGGCGGCAACGTCTCCCTGACCAAGGAGGCACCGGGCCTGACCGCCGTCACGGTCGGCCTCGGCTGGGACGTCCGCACCACCACGGGCACCGACTTCGACCTCGACGCGAGCGCCATCGCGGTCAATCCGGCCGGCAAGGTCTACTCCGACCAGCACTTCGTCTTCTTCAACAACAAGACCACCCCGGACCAGAGCATCGTGCACACCGGTGACAACGTCACGGGTGAGGGCGAGGGCGACGACGAGCAGATCAACGTCAACCTGGCCGGCCTGCCCGGCGACGTCGAGAAGATCGTCTTCCCGGTCTCGATCTACGACGCCGAGAGCCGCAGCCAGAACTTCGGCCAGGTGCGCAACGCCTTCATCCGCATCGTCAACCAGGCCAACCAGTCCGAGATCGCTCGCTACGACCTGAGCGAGGACGCCGCCACGGAGACCGCCATGGTCTTCGGCGAGCTGTACCGCAGCGGCGCGGAGTGGAAGTTCCGCGCGGTCGGTCAGGGCTACGCCTCCGGACTCGTGGGCATCGCCCAGGACTTCGGGGTCAACGTCTGACCTACGTACGCGTCGCATCACGTCGAGCGCCGCCTGCCGCGGCGTCGGCGTTCCCGCGTGCACACAGGTCGAGGGCGGTGCTCGCCAGAACGGGAGCACCGCCCTCGGCGTGTCCGCGGGCGCTCGTGGATGCTCGCGGGCCCACACGCGGCGCGGGCGGCGGACCCCCGCCGTGACACGATCGGCCGGTGCTCGACATCGGCTACTCGCTCTCCCGGCGCTTCCCCGACCCACCGCAGACGGACTACCGCACCGCGGACGTACGGGCCCTGCGCCACGACCTGTTCAGCGGGGACGTCTACCTCGCGGACACGGAGACAGATCGCGAACTGTCCACAGCCTGGGGATGGTTGCCCGTCCTCGACTTCGCGTGGGCGCTGTGCGACACGGCCGAACTGATCGACGCGGACCAGCGCGGCAGCCGCGCCGCCGGCCCGCAGCACGCGGAGATCGACTTCACCGAGAGCACCGAACGGATGCGCTTCGAGCGGCGGTTCGGCTGGGTGGACATCACCGCCGACTGGTCGGCGGAGGGCGAGGCGCCGCTCACGTTCCCGCATACGGTGCTGCGCCGCGAGGCGCGCGACTTCCTCCACGATCTCCTCGCGGACCTGACCGACATGCACGAGGGCCTCGGCGACAACCCGGCCGTGTGGACCCTGCGGGCCCGCTTCCCCCGCGTCTGACGGAGTACGGGCCGTCAGCCTCCCACCCGCACGCCCAGCTCGGCCGCGAACGCCGGTGCCAGATCCATCAGTTGAGTCGAGTTGATCACCGCGCCGCCCAACTGCCCGATGCCCGCCGCGATGTCCAGCTCCACGGCGTCCCGCAGATCCACATCGGTGAGCGCCGCCCTGCTGAAGTCGACTCCGCGCAGCACGCATCCCGTGAACGCGACCCGTTCGAGGACGGCACCGCCGAAGTCCGGCTCGACCAGCACGCAGTTCTCGAACGTGACGTCCAGCAGGCGGCTCTGCCGGAGATTGAGGAAGTCGATCTTCCCGCCGCGCACGAGCACCCTGGACAGCCGGGCGCCGTGCAGCTGTACGCCGCCGAGGCGGGCGTCCAGCACCTCCACGTCCCGCAGCTCCACTCCGGCCAGGTCGGTGCCGGCTCCCGTGACGCCCTCCAGCACGCTGTCGAGCAGCCGCGCGCGCTCCCATCTCGCCTCGTCCAGCGAGCAGTTGCGGATTCCGCACTCGAGGAAGCGCGCGCCCGACGCCTCCGTGCCGGCGAGATCGGCGTCCTCGAACGCCATCCCGTCGTAGTCGCCGTCCGGGGCAAGCGCCTCCTCGTACGGACGCAGCTCCGGAAGTCCGATCTCGGGGCGGCGCGGTGTCCGGACCGCTCGGCGCGCCGCCTTGTTCCCCGTACTCGCCCGCGTCGTGCGCGTCGTCCTCGTCATCACGCCATCGTGCACCAGGGCACCGACAACGCCCTGTGCGATGCCGTGGAGGGCGTCTCCCTCCCTCTCTCCCCGCGCACACGGCGGCCGCGGGCAACGCGGTGTCCCGGCTTCCGCGCCGCCCGCGGTCACGTCCTTGCGGCCCCCGTGGAGCGACTGCTTGTGCTTGTGCTTGCCAGAGCCTGCGGAGGGCCCTGCGCCTCAACCCTTCGCGTAGTCCTTCGCCATCTGGCCGGCGAAGTCGTACATGATGACCGACTCGTCGCCGACGACCCATGCGTCGTGACCGGGCGGGCATACGAAGACGTCACCGGGTCCGACCTCGGTCTCGGAGCCGTCGTCCATCTTGACGTGCATGCGTCCCTGGAGCATGACCCCGTTGTGGTGTACCTGGCAGGTCTCCGTCCCCGCTATCGGGCGCAGCGACTCCGTCCAGCGCCAGCCGGGTTCGAAGGTCACCACCGCGAAATCCAGACCGCTGAGGTGAAGGGCCTCGATGTGCCCGCGCGGGAAGTCACGCCGCTCGTCCGCCTTGTCGACCGTCTTCACTTCGATCATGAGGTTTCCCTCCAATCACCCCTGCTTCTTCCATGGTGCGACTGCGGAGGCGGGAGCGGCGAACGTCCAGGTCGGGAAATCCGCTGACCCCGTCCCGACGCAGAACAGCGGCCCCCCGGATCCGCTCCGGGAGGCCGCTGACGGTGAGTGGGCGCTTACCCGTTGGCGAGCGCCTGGAGCCGGGCGAACGAGCCGTTGAAGCGGTCGTGGTCGCCGACCGTCTTCCCCGTCGAGGTGTACTGCCAGAAGGTGTGGAACGGCCACCCGCCGGGCAGCGTGCCGACCGAGCCGCTCCAGCTCGGCACCCACACCGGGTTGGTCTTGTTGAACTTCGTCGAGTTGCCGGTGCAGGTCTTCCACCAGGTGGTGGAGGTGTAGATGACGGCGTCGCGACCGGTGCGCGTCTTGTACGTCCGCACGAAGTCGCTGATCCAGTCGACCATGGCCTTCTGCGACTTTCCGTAGCAGGCCGAGCCGTACGGGTTGTACTCCACGTCCAGCGCGCCCGGTAGCGTCTTGCCGTCCCGCGACCAGCCGCCGCCGTGCGACGCGAAGTAGTTGGCCTGGGCGGCGCCGCTGGAGTTGGAGGGCAGGGCGAAGTGGTAAGAGCCCCGGATCATGCCGCTGTTGTACGAGCCGTTGTACTGCTGGGCGAAGTAGGGGTTCCGGTAGCTGGTGCCCTCCGTGGCCTTGACGTAGGCGAAGCGTGAACCGTTCTTCTTGAGCGTGGACCACGCCACGTTGCCGTTGTGGCTGGAGACGTCCACGCCTTCCACGGACGCGGCGAGAGTCCGTGACGTCGACGCCTGGACCGCGGGTGCGCGTCCTTCGTGGGTGCTCAGGGTGGAGCCCATCCAGTCCCTCTCTGGGTGCGCCAGTCGCTCACCGTCGCCTTCGGCCTCGGCGATTCCGGGCAGTACGAACATCAAGGCGAGGGCGGTGAGGATGAGTGCGGGGGTCCTCACCGTGCCGGGGACGACACGGCGCGACGGGCCGGACCTGGGCTGGGGCATGCGTGCCTCCGTAGATGTCGATGAGTCGCGCAGCAGCAGCCTCGAATGTATCCGGACAAAAACGTATTAAATGGATGCCTCGCCGGACGGGCGGCACGGAGCCGGGCGGACGCGGTGGCTCGGCGCCGGACGCGGTCAACGCCGGGGCAGACCGGCGGTCTCGGCACCGCGGCGCAGGACGTCGCGGAGCATCGCGGGTGTCAGGGTGCGCGTGAACATGTTGCGCTGGCTCGGGTGGTAGCCGCCGACGAGCCGCAGCTCCGGCCCGCCCCGCCCCCGTACGTCCGTGAGCAGCACCTCGGCTCCGTGCCCGAACGCCGGGCGCGGGCGCGGCAGCCGCCAGCCCGCGTCGGCGAGCACCGGCAGCAGCGCCTGCCACGCGAATCCGCCGAGCACCACGACCGTGCGCAGCGAGGGCCGGAGAAGCCCCAGCTCACGGGCGAGCCAGGGCCGGCACGTGTCGCGCTCCGCGGTCGTGGGCCGGTTGTCGGGAGGCGCGCAGTGCACGGGCATCGTGATCCGTACGCCGTACAGCTCCAGGCCGTCGCCGCGGTGCGTGACCGTGGACCGGGAGGCCAGGCCGACCTCGTACAGCGCGGCGAAGAGCGCGTCCCCGGACGGGTCGCCGGTGAAGACGCGGCCGGTGCGGTTGCCGCCGTGCGCGGCCGGCGCCAGCCCGACGATCGCGAGGGCGGCGTCGGCGGGGCCGAAGCCGGGGACCGGTCGCGCCCAGTACTCCCAGTCCATGAAGGCCTTGCGCTTCGTACGGGCCGCCTCCTCGCGCCAGGCGACCAGCCGCGGGCAGGCGCGGCAGGTGGGGACGACGGCGTCCAGTTCGGCGGCCGTGGTCAGGCGCGGGGCCGTCGCCGCGGGAAAGCGGTGATCGTCCTCGGACGGCGTGGCTGCTGACACCTGCGTTCACCTCGGCTGTTCTTCGTCCGGCCGTCGCCCGTACTTCGGCTCTTCTTCGGGCGGCGTCCCGCGGACCGCTGGCAGACTCGGTTCCATGCGAATGCTCTCGTCGGACACTCGCGTAAGGGAACTACGGAAAGTACGGGAAGCACCGGAACCGCGGCCACGGCGACCGGGGCGACCGCTACGGCCAGTTGAAGCGGCGCACCAGCAGAGACGCCTCGGCCTCCGTTCCCCGGCCGGGCCGCTGACGATCGCAGGGTCCCTGTGACCTCGCCCGCCCCGCTGGTGACCTTCGGTCACGGCGTCGCGACCCGCGATGAGCTGACCGCTCTTCTTCGCGGCGCGGGCGTCGCCGCCGTCGTCGACGTACGTACGGCGCCCGGCAGCCGCCGCAATCCCGACGCCCGCCGTGAGGCACTGGCCGAGTGGATGCCGGAGGCGGGGATCAAGTACCGGTGGGACCAGCGGCTCGGCGGCTTCCGGAAGGCGGCGCCCGACTCCCCCGACGTCTTCTGGGAGCACGCCCAGTTCCGCGGCTACGCCGGTCACACGCGCGACCCCGGATTCGTCGAGGCCATGGACGAGCTGCTGCGGCAGTCGGCCGAGGTGGAACGTACGGCGGTGATGTGCGCGGAGTCCCTGTGGTGGCGCTGCCACCGCCGGATCATCGCGGACTTCGCCGTACTGGCGCGGGGCACGCCCGTGCTGCACCTCGCGCACGACGGGAGGCTCACGCGGCATCCGGCCGCCGCGGGGGCGAGGCTGCGGGACGACGGCCTCCTCGTCTACGACCGGTTGTGAGGCGAGCCTCCCGGGCCGGGCTTCTTCCCAGCGCGGCCGGAGCATGTCCGTCCGCCGTGGCAGGGTGGAGGCATGTGCGGCAGATACGCCTCGACCCGCAGCCCGGAAGACCTGGTCGGCCTCTTCGACATCGACCGGTGGGACCCGGAGCAGACGCTCGCTCCCAACTACAACGTCGCTCCGACCGACGACGTGTACGCCGTCCTGGAGACGGCCGACCGGGAGACGGGCGAGGTGGAGCGGCGGCTGCGACCGCTGCACTGGGGGCTCGTGCCGTTCTGGGCCAAGAGCCCGTCCGTCGGCGCGAAGATGATCAACGCGAGGATGGAGACCGTCCACGAGAAGCCGGCCTACCGCCGGGCGTTCGCCAAGCGGCGCTGCCTGCTGCCGGCCGACGGCTTCTACGAGTGGCGGACCGTCCCGGCGACGGAGACCGAGAAGGCCTACAAGCAGCCGTACTTCATCACCGCCGAGGACGGCGAACTGATGGCGCTGGCAGGGCTGTACGAGATCTGGCGGGACCCCGAGCGCGACAAGGACGATCCGCAGGCGTGGTGGCGGTCGTGCACCGTCATCACCACGGAGGCCACCGACGCGGCCGGCAGGATCCACCCCCGCATGCCGCTGACCATCGCCCCCGCCGATCAGGCGGCCTGGCTCGATCCCGCACACGAGGACCCGGACGAGCTCCGGGCGCTGCTCACCTCCCCCTCGGGAGGCCACCTGAACGCCCGCGCGGTCTCGACTGCGGTCAACAACGTGCGCAACAACGGGCCCGAGCTGCTGGAGCCGAAGAAAACGGACGGCTGAGAGCGCGCGCTCTGCGTCACTCCGGCTGCCGCTCCGTGATCCGCTTCTCGAACCAGTGGTGTGCGTACGGCTCGTCGTTGAACGCTGGCACCTCCTCGAAGCCGCATGCCCGGTACAGCCCGATCGCCGCGCTGAGCGTCTTGTTGGTGTCCAGCCGCAGCGCGCGGCACCCGAGCCCGGCGGCACGCGCCTCCAGTTCGGCGAGGAACCGGCGGCCCAGGCCGAGGCGCCGGGCCTGGGGCGCGACCCACATCCGCTTGATCTCGGCGAGGCCGCCGGGAGACTGCTTCAGACCGGCACAGCCGATGGGCTCGCCGTGCATGCGTGCGACGAGGAACAGGCCGTGCGGGGGCCGGAGTTCGCCCGCGTCGGGCAGCAGGCTCAGCGCGGGGTCGAAGCCGGTCTCGAAGCGCTCCTGCAACTCGGTGAAGTAGGAGCGGAGGCAGTGCTCGGCGTCGGGATGGCCGGGGTCGACGGTGTCGAGCGTGACCGTACCGGCGGTCAGCAGCAGATCGACCTCCGCCATGGCCGCGACCAGCCGGGCGCGCTGGCGCTCGTTGAGCGGTTCCAGAATGGAGCCCGCCAACTCGTCGCTGCGGCCGTCGAGCATGGCGCGTTCCGCGCGGCCCTGCTCCGTGAGGCGGACGGTGCGCACCCGCTTGTCCTCGGCCTGCGGCTCCACGGTCACCAGGCCGTCGGCCGCCAATGAGCGCAGCAGCCGGCTCGCGTAGCCCGAGTCGAGCCCGAGCCGGTCGCGCAGCGCCCGTACGTCCCGGCCCTTCTCGCCGATCTCCCAGAGCACCCGGGCCTCGCCGATGGGCCGGTCCCGGCCCAGGTAGTGATCGTGGAGCACGCCCACGCGCTCCGTGACGGTGCGGTTGAACCGCCGCACCTGCTCTATCTCAGACTCCGAACTCATTTCTCTGACTTTAGTCAGAGAATCGGGGATGTGGCCAGGGGTGGGCCCGGGCACGCCTCGATCCGCCGCCCGTCACCGCTTGCCGATGTCGCGCAGCGCCGCCTGGATCGCGAGGCGGATCGGCTCGGCGGGCGGCTCGTTCTGGGTGAATGCGACGACCTGTTCGGCCACGACGTGCAGTTTCGTGTTCGTGTGCTGGGAAGCCGACTGGAGGACCTGCCACGCCTCTTGGGCCGTGCACCCGTGCGTCGCCATCAGGACGCCGTGCGCCTGGTCGATGACGGGCCGCGTCTCCATGGCCCGGCGAAGCTGGCCCAACTCCCGCTGCTCGTCGGCGCTCACGGCTGTCCCTTCGGGCCGGGCATGGAATATTCAGGTGATTTCACAGAGTAGCCGCTGCCCCCGTCCGCGCCAGAGTCCGAGTCCGTCTCCTCCCGACTCGGTCACTCGCCGTTCACCGGGTCGTACGTACGTCGCTCAGCCGCCGACGACCGCCGGATCGACTGCGCTCAGGCGCTCCGGGTCCGCGAGGATGTCGATCCCGGCGATCTTTCCGCCCCGGACCGTGAACGCCATGACCGTGAGGACCCGTCCGTCCGCGACGGCCACCAGCCCCGCGGCCCCGTTGACGAGCGCAGGCCGGGCGAACGGGGCCCGCGAGGAGAAGGCCGCCGCCCGCTCGGAGACGTCCCGCGCTCCGCTGAAGCGCGTCGGTACGCCGGACGGTACGGGCCCGACGTCGGCCCGGAGCTCGACGCCCGGATCGAGCACCGCCAGCAGCGCGCCGAAGTCGCCTTCGCGCGCGGCCCGCAGAAAGGCCTCGACTGCCTCTCTCTGCCGGCCGATGTCGGCGTCCGGCACCGGAGCGGCCTCCTGCACACGGCGGCGGGCACGGCTGGCGAGCTTCCGCGCGGCGACCGCGGAGCGTTCCACGACGGGCGCGATCTCGTCGAAGGGCACGGCGAACATGTCGTGCAGCACGAACGCCAGCCGCTCCGCGGGGTCCAGCCTCTGGAGTACGACGAGGAGGGCGAGGCCGACCGAGTCGGCGAGCAGCGTCTCCTGCTCGGGGTCGAGCCCGCTGGGATGACTGACGACCGGGTCCGGCAGGCGCAGCCCGAGCGGCTCCTCCCGGCGCGAGCGCAGCATGTCGAGGCAGATGTGCGAGACGACCGTCGTGAGCCAGCCGCCGACGTTCCGCACGTCCTCGCCGGTGCGCGTCAGGCGCATCCAGGACTCCTGCACGGCGTCGTCGGCCTCGCTGAGAGAGCCGAGCATGCGGTAGGCGATCGCCCGCAGCCGGGGCCGGTGCGTCTCGAACGCGTCCGCGAGCCGGACGCCGTCGTCCTGCACGGTCACATCCTTCCTTCCGGATTCGTCATGGCAGTGAGGAACAGGCGGAACAGGCAGAAGGGGCGGCGAGGCCGCCGGCACGAAAGCGGAAGACGAGAAGAGAGAGGGAGTGGGAGCGATGCCACCACTGGTTTCCGAGATCGACATCGACCGTCCCGCGGAGGAGGTCTTCGCGTACGCCACCGACCCCACGCGCTTCCCGGAGTGGCAGCGCGACGTCGTGGAGGTGCGCACGGCCGGGAGCGGACGGCTCGAAGTGGGGTCACGATTCACCACGGTCCGCCGCATCGGGCGCGGCCCGCGGACCATGACCCAGGAGGTGACGGAGGTCAGCCCGCCGCGGAGCTGGGCGGCCCGCGGCGTCGACGGGCTGTTCCGCCCGAGTGCCACGGTCACGGTCGAACCGTTCGACGCGGGCGCGAGGTCGCATGTCACCTTCACGCTCGACTTCGAGGGCCAGGGGTTCGGCGATCTGTTCACGCCCGCCATCCGGAAGATGGCCGCGAAGACGGCGCCCACGAGCTACCGGCGATTGAAGGAGCGGCTGGAGAGCGGCGCCGCCGCCCGGAGTTCGTAGCGCCGCGCGGCGGCGGACGGGGCGGGCCTGCTGCCCGCCGGGGCGGGCCGCCGCCCGGGCGCCGGGTGCTGGGTCGCGCTGCATCACGGCGCCAAGGGTAGCCCCGAAATTCATCGCGTGGTGATTTCTCGTCGGGGCTCGTGGCCCGGGCACCACTGGGCCGGGGGCGCGAGCGCCGAAATCCCGGTCCCCGCTTGGTGATTGGCGGACTCCGCCATTACCTCTCGGGTAATTGTTGCGCTGCTCAGGCCCTGGCTAGCGTCCTGCCAGTGGCGGCGCCGGGGTCACGGAGAGCCATCCGTAAGAGCGAGAGCCGACTGTCCGCGCCCGCCTCCGCCGTGATGGACGGCGTCAGTTCGCGATCAGCGGACGACCGTGCCGACGAGAGGACGAGGGCAATGGCATCGACACACCACTACGGCACCGCCGCGGGCGCGGGAGCGGCGCCGCCCGACGGATTCGCCCGCCTCGCCCTGAAAGCGGACGGGATCGTCACCGGCCTCAACGGCCTCGGCTATCTGGCACTGGCGACGGTGCTCGAACCCTTCCTCGGGATCGGGACCTCGGTCCACTATGCGATCGGCGTCTTCCTGGTCCTCTACGCGGCGG
Organism: Streptomyces winkii; assembly: GCF_032248595.1. Taxonomy (NCBI): domain Bacteria; kingdom Bacillati; phylum Actinomycetota; class Actinomycetes; order Kitasatosporales; family Streptomycetaceae; genus Streptomyces; species Streptomyces winkii. Next base: position 606,147 of record NZ_JASTTH010000005.1, read on the forward strand.
GCGTACTCGTCGTGGGAACGCGCGAGACCATCAACCGGACCGCTCTGGGCACCGTGCTCGTCGCGAATCTCCTGTGGGCGGCCCTCAGCGTCGTGACGCTCTTCTCCGGCGCTCTCTCCCCGACCGTGGCGGGCGAGGCCTGGATCGTCCTCCAGGCCGTGGTGGTGGGCCTGTTCGCGGAGCTCCAGTACGTCGGGATGAAGCGGATGTGACCCGGGCACGACGCGGCTCCGTCCGCCCCTGAGCGAATCCCGGGGCAACCCCGCGAATCCCGCCGAGCTGCCCGGCTCGGCGGGATTCGCCGTGTGCGCAGGCCCGTTCGCCGGGAGACCGGAGCGCGGCGCCCGGCGCCGCCCCGGCAGGGTCCGTCCGTACGTACTCGACTCGTCGGCCGGGGTGGCACGTTGACCCGACATGCTACATTCTAATGACGTGACGATGCTCGATCGTGGACTAAAACCGTGGACTGAACGAACCCCGGCCGTACGGAACGACGGACTGACGGTTGACCCCGGAGAGAAGGGCGAGAGCGGATGACGACCATTGACGGCCGCCTCGGAGCCGCACCCGAGCCCAGCGGCCCGGTGAGCAGGATCGACTACAGCGAACGCATCCCCAACAACGTCGATCTGGCCGGTGACCGCAGGCTCCAGAGGGCGCTGGAGCGCTGGCAGCCGAAGTTCATCGACTGGTGGCGGAACCTCGGGCCGCAGGTGCCGACCAAGGAGGTCTACCTGCGCACCGCGGTCGCCATCGACCGCGACGGCTGGGCGGTCTACGACTTCGTGCCGATGGAGGAGTACCGCTGGGGCATCTTCCTCGCCGAGACCGACCCGGACCGCGAGATCACCTTCGGCCAGCACAAGGGCGAGAAGGCGTGGAGCGAGGTCCCGGGCGAGTACCGCGCGGAGTTGCAGCGGCTCATCGTCGTCCAGGGCGACACCGAGCCGGCGAGCGTGGAGCAGCAGCGCCAGCTCGGGGCCACCGCGCCGAGCCTGTACGACATGCGCAACCTCTTCCAGATCAACGTGGAGGAGGGGCGCCATCTCTGGGCGATGGTCTACCTGTTGCAGGCCTACTTCGGACGTGAGGGTCGCGAGGAGGCGGAGGAGCTGCTGCGCCGCAACAGCGGCGACTACGACAACCCGCGCATCCTCGGCGCCTTCAACGAGGACACGACGGACTGGCTGAACTTCTTCATGTTCACCTACTTCACCGACCGCGACGGCAAGTACCAGCTGGGCACGTTGAAGGAGAGCGGCTTCGATCCGCTCGCGCGCACCTGCGAGTTCATGCTCAAGGAAGAGGCCCACCACATGTTCGTGGGCACCACCGGCATCCAGCGGGTCGTCCAGCGGACCGCGGAGCTGATGAAGGAGCACGGCACCGACGACATCCTTCCGCACGGCGGGATACCGCTGGCCGTCATCCAGAAGTACCTCAACCAGCAGTTCTCGGTGTCCATGGACCTGTTCGGCTCCGAACTGTCCTCCAACGCCGCCGCCTACTACACCGCCGGGCTGAAGGGCCGCTGGCAGGAGCGGCGCCGCAAGGACGACCACTCCCTCCAGGACCGGACACGGCAGATGACCAAGGTGGTGGACGGCGAACTGACCACCCAGACCGTCCCGTTGCTGAACGCGCTGAACCTCGACCTGCGCGACGAGTACGTCGCCGACTGCGAGAACGGCATCCGCCGCTGGAACCAGGCGCTGGAGGACGCCGGTCTGCCGCACCGGCTGACGCTGCCGCACGAGGGCTTCAACCGCGAGGTCGGCGTCTACGCCGGCGCGCACGTGAGCCCCGAGGGCGAGGTGCTCACGCGGGAGCAGTGGGACGCCCGGAAGCACGAGTGGCTTCCCTCGGAGCAGGACCTCGCCGACGTGCGGTCGCTGATGAAGCCCGAGTACGAGCCGGGCCGGTTCGCGAGCTGGATCGCGCCGCCCGCGCAGGGCATCAACAAGATGAGCGTCGAGTTCGACTACGTACGCTTCTGGCGGGAGGACAACTGAGCCAACTGAGCCTGGCCCTCAGGGCTTTACGCGGCCTGGCTCTACGGGACCCGGCGCTTTCAGGACCTGTCTCCGGCCCCCGCGCACAGACGCCGCCAGTACGTCTGCGCCCTGCGGTGCCAGCGCTCGTGGCAGCGGTGGAAGACCGTGGCGGCGTCCGGGCCGGGCCAGTCGTGGTCGAGCAGCTCCGCGGGCAGCGCCGGGTCCAGGGCGGGGAAGGCGCGCCAGGCGTGCACCAGGTTCACCTGGGCCACGAACGCGCCCTGCTGGTCGCTGACTTGGACGTCGCCGAAGTGCCTGACGAAGTCGCCGTAGGCGGACTCGATCTTCTCCAGCGGCCACGCGGCGGCCACGACGTCCTGCGGGTCGCCGATACCGGCCGAGGGTCCGCTCCACGACATCGTGCTGTGCTCGATGCCCAACTCCCGCACGATGGCCTGGACTTCGTCCGTCCGTCCGGCGTCGGGCACGACCCACAGGCCCGGTGCGGGCGATCCCATGCCCGCCCACGTCAGCCGGGTGCGCAGCTTGTGCCGAAGCCGTCGCTGCGTCTCGGGCACCGTGACCGCGAGCACCAGCCACCGGCCGTCCCAGCGCTTCTTCTGGCGCATGAACGAGTAGATGCGCTCGGCACCCTCTTCGAGCAGCTGCTCTCCGCTCGACGTCAGGCTCCAGCGCGTACGGCGGCCGACCCGGTCGGACGTGAGCAGGCCCTGGCTGGACGACCGGGCCAGCGCCTGCCGTGCCGCCTTCTCCTCGATGCCGAGGGAGTTCAGCGCCCCGAGCAGGGCGCCCGTCCAGACCGGCTCCCGGCTCGGCAGGACGAACTCGCCGAGCACCGTCAGCAGCAGGGAGCGAGCACTGGCCGACGCCGGCCAGGACTGCCGTGGATGCGGCGAGCTCTCCACGGTCGTACCGGAAGCGGCCACAGCCTGAGTCCTTTCGGGAGAGTCAAGAACCCCCGGAATTCTACGCCCGAGCAGCGAAGCGGCCCTGGCGTCCACCCAGGAAACGCACTACGAACTGTTGACGGTAAACCATGAATATGTAGAGTTAGATGCCTCAGGACGACACCGATCGCTTGGAGAGTGAGATGACCGCCGCGGTCGAAACCAGCACTCAGCTCACCGGCGAGGGCGTACCCGCGGTCTCGTTCGACACCTCGCCCGAGCGCTACCGCCACTGGAAGCTCGCCGTCGACGGCGAGATCGCCACGCTCACACTGCTGGTCGACCAGGACGGCGGGATCGTCCCCGGCTACGAGCTCAAGAGCAACTCCTACGACCTCGGCGTCGACATCGAGCTCTATGACGCCGTCCAGCGGCTGCGGTTCGAGCACCCCGAGGTCAAGTCCGTAGTCCTCACAGGCGGGTTGGAGCGGATGTTCTGCGCGGGGGCGAACATCAGGATGCTCGCCCAGTCCACGCACGCCTGGAAGGTGAACTTCTGCAAGTTCACCAACGAGACCCGCAACGGCTTCGAGGACGCGACGCGGCACTCGGGACAGACCTACATCGCCGCCGTCAACGGCACCTCCGCCGGCGGCGGCTACGAACTCGCCCTGGCCTGCGAGCAGATCGTGCTCGTCGACGACGGCTCGTCCGCGGTGGCGCTCCCCGAGGTGCCGCTGCTGGGCGTGCTGCCGGGCACCGGCGGGCTGACCCGGGTCGTGGACAAGCGCCACGTCCGCAAGGACCGGGCCGACGTCTTCGCCACCAAGAGCGAGGGCGTCAAGGGCCGGACCGCCGTCGAGTGGCGGCTGGTCGACGCGGCCGTCCCCCGCGGCCGGTTCGACGACGAGGTCCGCTCGCGGGCCGAGGAGGCGGCGAAGCGATCCCACCGCCCGTCCGGTGAGCAGGGCGTCGCCCTCACTCCGCTGGAGCGGACCGAGACGCCCGACTCGATCGCGTACCGGTACGTGAAGGCGGAGCTGCTGCGCGGCCGGCGGCGCGTCGAGATCACGGTCGAGGGGCCCGCCGGGGCCCCGCCCGCGGGCCCGCGTGCCGTACGCGAACAGGGCGCGGACTACTGGCCGTTGGCGCTCGCCCGGGAGCTCGACGACCTGATCCTCCGGCTGCGCACCAACGAACTGGAGCTCGGCACCTGGGTGTTCCGCACAGCGGGCGACGCCGCCGCCGTGCTGGCCCACGACGAGCAGCTCGACGCGCTCGCGGACGACTGGTTCGTCAACGAGGTCCGGCACTACCTCAAGCGCACGTTCAAGCGACTGGACGTCACCAGCCGCAGCCTCGTCGCGCTCGTCGAGCCCGGCAGCTGCTTCGCCGGGACGCTGCTGGAGCTCGCGCTGGCCTGCGACCGGCAGTACATGCTGGCCGGGGTCTTCGAGGACGCCGACCCGGACGCCGACCCGGCGGCCGTCGTCGTGGGCACCGCCAACCAGGGCGCGTATCCGATGGGCAACGGCCTGACCCGGCTCCAGTCCCGCTTCTACGCGGCGGACGAGGAGCTGCGGACGGTTCTGGACCGCGCGGGGGAACGGCTCGCGGCCGACGAGGCGGCGGAGCTCGGGCTCGTCACCATGGCGCTCGACGACATCGACTACGAGGACGAGTTGCGGATCGTGCTGGAGGAGCGTGCGTCGCTCTCGCCGGACGCGCTGACGGGCATGGAGGCCAACCACCGCTTCGTGGGGCCCGAATCGATGGAGACCAAGATCTTCGGGCGGCTGACCGCCTGGCAGAACTGGATCTTCAACCGCCCCAACGCCTCCGGTCCGGAGGGCGCGTTGCGCCGCTTCGGCACCGGAAAGCGCGCCGACTTCGACGTCAGGCGGGTCTGAGCGACCGCCTCTGCTCAGGAATGAACGAGGCGGCGCGGAGTGCGCACGCGAGCACCGATGCGGAGGAGCAGATGACGATCGGGGAGGAGGCGCGGCCCGGCGGAGCGTACGAGGTCGATCTCGTACTCGTCGGAGCCGGGCCGGTCGGCCTCTACGGCGCCTACTACGCGGGCGTCCGCGGGCTGCGCGTCGCGCTGGTGGACTCGCTGCCCGAACCGGGCGGCCAGATCACGGCGATGTACCCGGAGAAGCCCATCTACGACATCGCCGGCTTCCCGAGCGTCCGCGGGCGGGAGCTCGTGGCCAACCTCGTCCAGCAGGCGGGCGCGTACGGCCCGTTGTACTTCCTCGGGCAGGAGGCGAGATCGCTGGAGCGCGTCCCGTACGGCGAAGGCCCGGACCGCTTCCGGCTGTCGACCGCCGACGGTACGCAGATCGGCTGCGGCGCGGTCGTGGTGACCGGCGGGATCGGGACGTTCACCCCGCGCCCGCTGCCCGCCAGCGAGGAGTTCCTGGGGCGCGGGCTGTCGTACTTCGTGCGCTCGCCCGCCGACTTCGCCGGCACCGACGTGGTCGTGGTGGGCGGCGGCGACAGCGCGTGCGACTGGGTGCTCGCGCTGAAGCCGGTGGCCCGGTCGGTGACGCTCGTGCACCGGCGTGCCGCCTTCCGCGCCCACGCGGCCACGGTCGAGGCGGTGCGGGCGTGCGGGGCGACGGTGCTGACGAACGCTCAAGTGACCCGTATCGAAGGCAACGGCAACGGTGAAGGCGACGGGGACGGCCCCGGCCCCGGAACCATCGAGAGGGTCGAAGTCACCGGCAGGGACCGGGAGTCCGTCGTGCTGCCTGCCCAACGGGTGGTGGCGGCGCTCGGCTTCCTCGCGGACCTCGGCCCGCTGCGCACGTGGGGCTTCGAACTGCACGACAACCGCCACCTCGTGGTGGACTCGGCGATGGCGACCGACGTGCCCGGCGTCTACGCCGCGGGAGACATCTCGCAGTACCCGGGCAAGGTGCGTCTGATCTCGGTCGGCTTCGGCGAGGTGGCCACCGCGGTCAACAACGCCGCCGTGCATCTCGACCCCGAGGCGTCCCTGTTCCCCGGCCACAGCACCGACGCGGCGCCCGTCCCCGCGGCCGCTGCCTGAGCGGGACGAGAGGCGAGGAGAGGAGAGGAGGCACCGTGCCCTACGTGATCATGTCGGACTGCATCGACATCACCGACCAGTCCTGCGTCGAGGAGTGCCCGGTCGACTGCATCTACGTCGGCGAGCGCAAGCTGTACATCAACGCCAAGGAGTGCATCGACTGCGGCGCCTGCGAGCCCGTCTGCCCCGTCGAGGCCATCTCCCAGGACCGCCGAGTCCCGGAGGAACAGCGGGAGTTCATCCAGGACAACACCGCCTTCTTCACCGAGACCCTGCCCGGACGGGACGAGCCGATCGGCACGCCCGGCGGCTCGCGGCTGACCGGCGACATCGGCGTCGACACTCCGCTCGTCTCGAAGCACCCGGGCAACTAGGAGTTCACGATGCTGGACGGTCATCTGCTGGTCGACGCCCACGTGCACGTGCCGCGTCTGTCGTCGATCGCCCCCGCGTGGTCGCAGTGGGCGCGCGACTTCGGCCCCGAGGGTGTGCTGGATCTCGCATGGAACGCGGAGGGCGACCCGGACCCGGCGAAGCTGGACGCCCTCTTCGACTCCGAAGGCGTCGACGTGGCGCTGCTGTTCTGCGAGTACAGCCCCAAGGCCACGGGCTACCAGCGGTTCGAGGACCTGCTGCCGCTCGTCGAGTACAACCCGCGGCGCTTCCGCCCGGTGGCCAACGTCAACCCGCATCTGCACTTCCCCATCGACCGGGAATTGGCGCGGCAGCTCGACCTCGGGGCTGCGGCGCTCAAGCTGCATCCCGTGCACGGCGGATTCCGGCTGGACGATCCCGCGCTCTATCCCGCGTACTCGCTGCTCGTCGAGCGGAACGTGCCGCTGGTGACCCACTGCGGGACGTCGTCCTTCCCGGGCTCGATGAACGAGCACGCGGACCCGACGCAGCTCTACCCGGTGCTCCGGCACTTCCCCGGCCTCACGGTCGTACTGGCGCACGGGGGCCGCGGATGGTGGTACGACGCCGCGGCGTTCCTCGCGCTCTCCCACGAGAACGTGTGGATCGAGCTGTCCGGGCTGCCGCCGAAGCGCCTGACGACGTACTACGCACGGCACGACGTGAACAGGCTCGCCCGCAAGTGGATCTTCGGCACCGACTGGCCCGGCGTGCCCGGCACGGCCGTGAACGCCCGGGCGGTCGCCGGGCTGGGGCTCTCCGACGACGTCGTGCCGCTCGTGCTCGGGGAGAACGCCGTGCGGGTCTACCACGGTCTCGGGCGCGACCGGCACTGACGGCTGGAACTGACGACTGGAAGTGACGGCGGACGGGGGGGCTGGCCGACGAGGTCACCGGCGCCCCGGTGGACACTGGCGGGCGCGGGGACGAACAGACGGCCCCGGCGGGACTGACAGAGGGAGTGACGACGCATGCCGGTCTACGCGTTCGACGGGGTCCGCCCGCAGGTGAGCGCCGACGCCTACATCCACCCCGACGCCGTACTGATCGGCCACGTCACCGTGGGCGCGCAGTCGTCGGTGTGGCCCGGCGCCGTACTGCGCGGCGACCACGGACGGATCGAGGTCGGCTCCCGTACGTCGGTGCAGGACGGAACCGTCGTCCATACGACCCGGAAGTGGCCCACCCTGATCGGGGACGAGTGCGTCGTCGGACACAACGCCCATCTGGAGGGCTGCACGGTCGAGAGCCGCTGCCTGATCGGCTCCATGTCGGTGGTGCTCAACCGCGCCGTCGTGCACAGCGGTTCGGTCGTGGGAGCCGCGGCGCTGGTGCCCGAAGGGCTCACGGTGCCCGAGCGCTCGATGGTGCTCGGCGTTCCGGGACGGGTGAAGCCGTTGCCGGACGAGACCCAGAACGAGTGGATCAGCCACGGGGTGGGCGTGTACGTGGACTTCGCCCGCCGCTATCCGGAGGCGCTGACCCGCGTGGACCTGGCGGACTGCCGCACGGACTGACGCGTGGCCTGACGACCGCGCCCGCATCCGGGCCCGCCAGGGCCTGATGCCGGCACACGGCGCGGTCTCACCGCTCGCGCGCCCCCGCCCGCAGCCCGTCCATGACGAGGTCGAGAAGCCTGTCGACGCGGGGCTGCCAGTCCCCTTGGGGATCGATCTGCCAGAGGCCCGCGATCGCGAGGAGGAAGTCGTCCGCGGTGATTCCGGGCCGGATGGTCCCGGCCTCCTCGTTGGCGCGGAGCAGGCGCTCGGCGGCGGACATCACCGGACCGTGGCCCGGCTTCTGGGGATTCCCCGGTGCGCTCGTGGCCTGGCGGATCGCGTCCGCGAGGCCGGCCTTGGCCATGGCGAACCGGGCGAGGTGGTCCATCCACTCCCGCAGGGCCCGCTCCGGTTCGCGCGTCTCGACCAACTCGGTCGCGGCGTCCGCGACTTGCTGCATCTCGTGCCGGTAGACCTCCAGCACGAGTGCCTCGCGGCTCGGGAAGTTGCGGTAGAACGTGCCCTGCCCGACGCCCGCCTTCTTGGCGATCGCGCTCAGCGGAACGTTCGCCGAGCGCGTCAGCTCCATCAGCGCCACGTCGAGGATGCGCTCGCGGTTCCGTTGTGCGTCCGAGCGCAGAGACGCCTCATTCCTCTGCTGCACTCGTCCTCCTCGCGGGGTCGCGCCCGACCCCCGGCCTTGCCAAAGCGGACAACTGTCCGTTAAGTTTTCTCCCGTAACGGACAGCCGTCCGGTCACGTCCACCATAGCGGCGGACGCGTGCGGCGCCCCTCCCGCGTCCTGCACGTCACGCAGCCGCCGTCGCCGGATACGGCCCGTTCGGCGCCCTCCACCCCGTCTTCAGACCTGTCTCTGCCCCCGTCTCACCCCCTCTCCAACCCGTCCGGTCTCCTCCGCCTGCCCGGACGGCCCGACGCGCTCCGATACGCGAAAGAAGGCTGAGCATGGACCCATCGACGTCCAGCGCAATCACCTTGAACATCAACGGCGAGAAACACACGCTGACCGTCGACAACCGCACCACTCTGCTCGACGCGATGCGCGAGCGTCTCGACCTGACAGGCACCAAGAAGGGCTGTGACCAGGGGCAGTGCGGTGCCTGCACGGTCCTGCTCGACCAGCGCCGGGCCGTCTCCTGCCTTCAGCTCGCGGTGGCCGCCGAGGGGCGGGAGATCACCACCATCGAGGGCGTGGCCGACGGCGGGCGCCTGCATCCCGTGCAGCAGGCCTTCCTCGACCTCGACGGCTACCAGTGCGGCTACTGCACGCCGGGGCAGATCTGTTCGGCCGTCGCCGTGATCGAGGAGCACGCGGCCGGCTGGCCGAGCGCGGTCACCGAGGACGTACGGGCCGAGGCCGCGCCACCGCCGCTCTCCGCCGACGAGATCCGGGAGCGGATGAGCGGCAACCTGTGCCGCTGCGGCGCGTACGTGCAGATCGTCGAAGCCGTCGCCCAGGCCGCCGCGGCCGGGACGGAGGCCGGAGAAGCCGGGAACACCGGCGAGTCCAAAGAGCAGGGACAGGCCGCGGCAGCGGGCAAGGAGGCGGCGGCATGAGGGAGTTCGGCTATCAGCGAGTCTTCGACGTCTCCGGCGCGGTCGCACAGCTCGGAGCCGACCCGGAGGCGCGCTTCCTCGGCGGCGGCACCAACCTCGTCGACCTGATGAAGACCGGCGTCGAGCGGCCGGCGCGGCTCGTCGACGTCAGCGAACTGCCCCTCGGGCAGATCGAATCGACCCCGGAAGGCGGCCTGCGCATCGGCGCGACCGTCACCAACAGCGACCTGGCCGTCCACCCCGAAGTCCGGCGCGATTACCCGGCGTTGACGCAGGCCGTGCTGGCCGGTGCCTCGGGGCAGCTGCGCAACATGGCCACGGTCGGCGGGAATCTGCTCCAGCGCACCCGCTGCGGCTACTTCGCCGACGTGAGCCAGCCGTGCAACAAGCGCGTCCCCGGCAGCGGTTGCCCCGCCATCGAGGGCGAGCACCACAACCACGCGATCCTCGGCGCCTCCGACCACTGTGTGGCCGTACACCCCTCCGACATGGGTGTGGCGCTCGCGGCGTTCGACGCCGTCGTCTCGTACGAAACCACGGACGGGCCGGGGGAGTTGCCCTTCACCGAGTTCTACGCACCCGTGGGCGACACCCCGCATCTGGAGACGGCACTGCCCTCCGGGGCGCTGATCACCGGCGTCACGCTGCCGCCCGCTCCGGTCGCCGCCCGCTCCCGCTACCGGAAGGTGCGTGAGCGCGCCTCGTACGCGTTCGCCATCGGCTCGGTCGCCGCCGCGCTCGACGTACAGGACGGGACCGTACGGGATGTGCGGCTGGCCTTCGGTGCCGTCGCGTCCCGGCCCTGGCGGGCCCGCGCGGCCGAGCGCGCGCTGACGGGCGCACCGGCGGACGCGGAGAGCTTCGCCGCCGCCGCGGACGCCGAACTGGCCGCGGCCGAACCGCTCCCCCAGAACGGATACAAGGTGACCCTGATGCGCAACCTGGTTGTCGCCGTGCTGACCGAACTCAGCGAGGAGGCCGCCCGATGACCACCGCCACGACCGGCACCGCACCGGTGACCCGCTCCCACGGCACCCCGCACACCCGCGTGGAGGGCCTGGAGAAGGTCACCGGTGAGGCCCGCTACTCCGGAGACATCCCGTTCGCGGAACTCGCCCACGGGTGGCTGGTGTTGTCGACTGTCGCCCGCGGCCGCATCCGCTCGGTCGAGACCGAGCCCGTCCTCGCGATGCCGGGCGTGCTCGCCGTGCTGCACCACGGGAACGCCCCGCACGTGGACACCGACTACACCGGAATGCTCGGAGCCCCGGATCCGACGATCGCCGTCTTCCAGCAGGACCGTGTGGCGCACCGGGGTTGGCCGGTGGCGCTCGTCGTCGCCACGACGTCCGAGCAGGCCCGGGAGGCCGCCGAGGCGCTGGTGGTGCACTACGACGAGGAGCCGCACGACGTCGCGTTCGCCGCCGACCGCCCCGACGCGTACGAGCACGACGGCGTGCAGGGGCCGGCGGTCGAGGAGAAGGGCGACCTGGAGTCCGAACTCGCCGCGTCCGCCGTCGTCGTGGACGAGGAGTACACGACTCCGGAGGAGCACCACAACCCGATGGAGCCGCATGCGGCGACCGCCCGCTGGGAGGGCGGGCGCCTCGAGATCGTCGACTCCAACCAGGGCAGCACGTGGGTCGTGAACGAGCTGGCGAACCTGTTCTCGCTCGACCCGTCCTCCGTGCACGTCCGCTCCGAGCACGTCGGCGGCGCCTTCGGCTCCAAGGGCGTACGGGCGCACCAGGTCGCCGCCGTGATGGCCGCGACCGTCCTCCAGCGGCCGGTCCGGGTCGTACTGACCCGCCGCCAGATGTTCTCGCTCATCGGCTACCGGAGCCCCACGACTCAGCGCGTGAGGCTCGGCGCGGACGCCGAGGGGCGGCTGCGGGCGCTGGGACACGGCTCCCTCAGCCTCACCTCGTCCGTGCACGAGTTCGTCGAGGCGAGCGCCGCGGTCGGGCGGGTGCTGTACGACGCCGAGGCCCACCACACGGCCAACCGGATCGTGAAACTCGACGTACCGACGCCGACGTTCATGCGGGCGCCGGGCGAGGCGCCGGGGTCGTTCGCACTGGAGTCGGCCCTCGACGAGCTCGCCGAGAAGTGCGGCGTCGACCCGATCGAGCTGCGCGCCCGCAACGAACCCGAGGCCGGCCCCGTGTCCGGACTGCCCTTCAGCAGCCGCAACCTGCTCGCCTGCTTCCAGGAGGGCGCGCGACGGTTCGGCTGGGCGGACCGCGACCCGCGTCCGGGCCTCCGCCGCGAGGGCCGCTGGCTGCTGGGCACCGGGACGGCGGCCGCCTTCTTCCCCTCGGGAGCGATGCCGTCGACGGCGGCGGTGACGGCCGAGGCAGACGGCACGTTCACCGTACGGATCACCGCGTCCGACATCGGAACCGGAGCGCGCACCGCGCTGACCCTCATCGCCGCCGAAGAGCTGGACGTCGCGCCGGACAGGGTCCGCGTGCGCATCGGGGACAGCGACTTCGGCCAGGCCATGATCGCCGGCGGCTCGGCGGGCACTCGCTCGTGGGGCTGGGCGGTGACGGCCGCCGCGCGCGATCTGCGGGAGCAACTGGCCCTGGGCGGCAGCATTCCACCCGAGGGCATCACCGCGCGCTCGGACACCGCGGCGGCCATCGGCGCGCTCACGGCGAAGGAACGCCACTCGTTCGGGGCGCAGTTCGCCGAGGTCGCCGTGGACACCTCCACCGGCGAAGTACGCGTGCGGCGCATGCTCGGCATCTTCGCGGCGGGCCGGATCGTCAACCCGCTCACCGCGCGCAGCCAGCTCATCGGCGGGATGACGTGGGGTCTGTCGATGGCCCTGCACGAGGAGGCGATCAGGGACGCCGCTTCCGGCGCCACCGTCGGCGCGGACTTCGCGGGTTACCACGTCGCCGCGAACGCCGACGTGCCGCGCATCGAGGCCGACTGGGTCGACGACCCGGACCCGGACGACCCGGTCGGCATCAAGGGCATCGGCGAGATCGGCATCGTCGGCGCCGCGGCGGCGGTCGCCAACGCGGTGTGGCACGCGACCGGCGTGCGGCACCGGAGCCTGCCGATCCGTCCCGATCGCGTGCTGCTGGCGGAGGCGGCAGCCGCGGACGCCGCCGGGGCTTCGGGGCCGCAGGGTGCTTGATATCGCCGGGGAGCTGCACCGCTGGGCCGACGAGGGCCGGGCGTTCGCCGTCGCCACGGTCGTGTCGGTCGGCGGCAGCGCCCCGCGCGGCCCGGGCGCGGCGATGGCCGTCGACAGCGACGGCACGGCCGTCGGCTCGGTCTCGGGCGGCTGCGTGGAGGGAGCGGTGTACGAGCTGTGCGCCGAGGCGATCGAGACCGGCGAGACCGTGCTCGAACGGTTCGGCTACAGCGACGAGGACGCCTTCGCCGTCGGGCTGACGTGCGGCGGGGTCGTCGACGTCCTGGTCACCCCCGTCGGCACGGACGCGGCGGACCGTACCGCGGGGGACGTCTTCGCGTCCGCGCTGTCCGCCGCGGCCAGGGGTGAGGCGACCGCCGTCGCCCGCGTCGCCCGGGGCCCGGCGGAACTCCTCGGCAGGCCGTTGCTCGTACACCCGGGCGGCTCGTACGAGGGCGGCCTGGGCGGCGACCCGCGGCTGGACCGTACGGCGGCGGCCGAGGCCGTGGCCATGCTGGAGACCGGACGCACGGGAACAGTCGAGGTGCGGGAGGACGGGTCGCACTGCCCGGGAGGCCTCACCCTGTTCGTCGAGTCGTGCGCACCGCCGCCCCGCATGATCGTCTTCGGCGCGATCGACTTCGCCTCGGCGCTGGTGCGCGCGGGGAAGTTCCTCGGCTACCACGTCACGGTGTGCGACGCCCGCCCGGTCTTCGCCACCGAGGCCCGCTTCCCGGCAGCCGACGAGATCGTGGTCGACTGGCCGCACCGCTACCTCCGCCGCACGGAGACCGACGGCCGCACGGTCCTCTGCGTCCTCACCCACGACGCGAAGTTCGACATCCCGCTGCTGCGGGAGGCCCTGCGGATGCCGGTCGCGTACGTGGGCGCGATGGGCTCGCGCCGCACCCACGCGGACCGCGATCAGCGACTGCGTGAAGCCGGCGTCACCGAGCGGGAGTTGGCACTGCTGAGGTCGCCGATCGGCCTCGACCTCGGCGCCCGTACTCCCGAGGAGACCGCGCTGTCCATCGCCGCGGAGATCGTCGCGGCCCGCCGGGGAGGGACGGGCGCTCCCCTGACCGGCTCGGGCACGCCGATCCACCGCGACGGACGTGAACCGAGCCGGGTCGCGGCCGCCTGACCGCGAATCCGGACGCGCTCCGTTCCCTGGCTCACCGGCTGCGGCCGCCCGCACCGCCGCTGCCCTGGGCGGTGCGGGCGCCATCCGGTGTGTGATCCCGCCGACGGGTGCCGCTACGTCGAGCCGGATGCGGGCTGAGTACGCGTCAGCCGGGCATGCCGGGGAAGGTCGGCTGCTGTCCGGGGATGTAGTCGAAGTGCGGTGTGAGTGTGCCGAACGGTGTGCCTCCGTCGGGAGCGTCGATGTCGCTGTTCGCCTCGATCAGGTCTTCGGCCTCTTGTGAGAAGTAGAAGGGCATCTTCTCCAGACGGAAGCCGGTCGGGCTGGGGCGGGCGCCCTTCATCACCTCGTAGTAGTTGCTGTAGCCGAGCTGTGTCTCCTCGGAGACGGTCTGGCCGTCCACCTCCACGCCCGCGGAGTACGCCGGCTGGGGCATGACGCGAATCCAGGTCGGCTTGAGGGTGGCTGTCTGGCCGGACTCGGCGTGGTGCAGCCGCAGGCCACCGGGGTAGTAGATGCGGCCCTTGGAATCGAGGCCGTCACCGGCCGTCGACCCGATGGGCATGCTGAAGCCCTTGCCGTCCGCGTGCATGGTGAACGGGCTGATGGTCTCCAAGGTGACGCCCTCCCTCTGGAGCCACTGCTGGATCTCCGGGGAGATTTCGACGTCCGCGCTGCCCCAGGGCGAGATGTAGGCGCCGGGAATCGGTGCCTCGGCGGACGTGGTCTTCGCCGTCGCCGGCGCGAGGGCGCCTGCCTGGGTGATCCCGAGCGGCAGCAGCAGTGCGGTCGCGGAGGCCAGCAGGGCAAGACGGCGACGAAGTCCGCGCTTGAACTTGAACAAGGTGAACCTTTCCGAAATCAGGGACAGGTGAAGCCCGTGCTGGACGGCGGGGACCACGGCGTGCCGGGAACCGTTGAAGCCGCCTGAACAGGCCCTCGCGGAGCCGGCGTTGACGCACTGGTCGCACAACCACCGTGGCTGCACAGCGATCCACTCGCCGCTCCGCACAGTCCATGAGTAAGCCCCGGATAACGGCAAAGCCATACTTGGCGGAGAAACCAGCCATTTCGTGTGTTACTCCTTTCCTCGCGCCTTCCTCAAGCGACTCGCGCGCACATCGAAACCGCTGCACAGAGACGCATTCGGCGCGGTGACGCCCAATATGCCTCCGCACACTCGTACTTGACGGCCCGTCAAGCGTCGCGGTCCGGGGCCAGCCCTCCCGGTGCAGTTGATCCCTCACGCGAGTGGTGCCGACAGGGAACAGCCCGGCAAGATCCGGCTGCGCGACACGCTGTGGCTCCGGATGCCGTCCTCAACACCTGGAGCACTCAATGCACTTGTTCCGCGGGCCTCGGGCCGTCGGCCCGAACCGTCGCCGGATCGCTCTCATCACGGGTGCGACGGTCGTGGCCGGCGCCGCCCTGTCGGGTCCCCTGCTGTCCGTCAGCCAGGCCGGCGGACACGTCGACGCCCCTTCGTCGCTGGCGGACGCGGCGGCCGACATCACGGACGTCTACGCCTTCACCAGCCCCGAGGACCACGACATGGTCACCTTGATCGCCAACGTCCGTCCGTTCCAGCAGCCGGGGAACGCGACCAGCTCGATTGCCGACTACCCGTTCGCCAACGGGGCCCGGTACGAGATCAACACGGACGCCGACGGCGACGGCACTCCGGACACCACCTACCGCTGGACCTTCGCGAACGACGACCGCAGGCCCCTGAAGGCGGGCCCCAAGGTCGGGCCCGGCCAGGTGACTTCGCTGGACGACCGCTCCCTGAGAGTCCGGCAGACCTACACACTGGAGCGCGTCCGGGACGGAGCGAAGCCCGAGACGCTCATCGGCAAAGGCGTCGCCGCCCCCACGCACGCAGGCCGGGCACTCATGCCCGACTACCGCAAGCTGCGCAAAGAGGCCGTCCGGCAACTGCCCGGCGGCGGACGGACCTTGGCCGGCCAATCGGCCGAGGCGTTCAAGGCGGACTCTGAAGTGTTCGGGCTCTACACCGTCGGTACGGCCGGGCCGGTACGCGGCTGGCTGCCCGACGCGCAGCCCCTGTCAGCGCTGAACGTCAACAGCCTGGTCGTCCAGGTGCCCAAGAAGGCGATCGCACTTCGCAAGGATCCGAAGCGCAATCCCGTCGTGGGCGTATGGGCCTCGGTCTCCCGTCCGGGCGCGGACCTGAGCAAAGGCCTGTCCGGACAGGAGCCGGTGTTCCGTCAGGTCTCCCGGCACGGCAACCCGCACGTGGCGTTCAGCGTCTTCGGCTCGACCGTCGGGCTGGCCCGGCCCGGTGGCCCCGAGGACCGCTTCCAGCAGCGTGACCCCGAGGACGACCACCTGGAGCGGGACTTCCTCGCCGCGGTGAACGACCCGAAACCGCCGCACCGCATCGAACGGGCCCACCACGTCCAGGCTCCCGCCACACCACGCAAGGACATCGAGGCGCTGTTCCTGCGCGGCATCGGGGAGGACAACGGGGCGAAGTTCGGCTACGACCTCAACACGCCCGCCATGAACGCCGACGCCGACAGGTCGAAGATCGTCCCGGCGGAGGAGCTGCGGCTGAACCTCACCACCCCTGTGACGACGGACCCGAAGCCCAACGGCGTCATCGACGGCGACAAGCAGGGCTTCCCCAACGGGCGCCGGCTCAACGACACCATCGACGGGCCCCTGATCCGCATGCTGATGGGCGAGCCCGGAGGTCCGTCCGCCGAACACCTGCTGCCGACCCCGGACTTCAAGCTCCAGCCCGCCGACGCGCAAGACACCTTCCCCTACCTCAACCCGCCGCACGCGGCACTGTGAAGGGCCGGGTGAAGCGCTGGGGCGCCGCAGCCGTCGGAACATGCGCCGTCGGAGCCTGTGTCGCGGGACTGCTGGCCATGGGGCCGGTCGGATTCAACGACGACGTACCGTCTCCGAGTCCGCGCACCGCGCACAGGGCCGGTGCCGGGTCTGAGGCCGGGACCGGAGCCGGGGCTGACGATCCTCTCTCGGTGGCCCGCCGGGCCGTGGACTCGGCACCGGAAGACCCGGGCGTCTGGTCGGAGTTGGCGCACGCGGAGATCGAAAAGGCGCGCACGACGCTGGACGCCGGGCGTCTGGACGCGGCCGGGAAGGCGCTGCGCCGCTCGCTCACCCTGGAGCGTACGGGAAACTACCCGGCGACCACGGGCATGGGGCAACTCGCCAATGCACGGCACGAGTTCACCACAGGGCGCAAGTGGGGTCTGCGCAGCACGCGGATGGCACCCGACCGCGCCGACGGCTATGGAGTACTCGCAGACGCCGAGATCCAGCTCGGGCACTACCGCGGCGCCCGGGCGGCCGTTCAGCGGATGCTCGACCTGAAGCCGACGGCTGCCGCTTATAGCCGCGCCGCCTACGACCTGGAGACCCATGGGCGCAACCGGGACGCCGCCTTCGCGCTCCAGCGGGCCGCCGAGAGTGCCCAGACACCCGACGAGACGGCCTTCGCCGAGTCCCGGCTCGGCGAACTTGCCTGGTCACAGGGCGAACTGGGGCGCGCCGAGCGGCACTTCGAGCGCGCCATGGCCACGGTGCCGGATCATCCCTACTCCGCGGCGGGGCTCGCCCGGCTTCAGGCGGCACGCGGGCATCCGGCGAAGGCTCTCAGGATGTACGGCCGGCTCGTCGAGCGGACACCACTGCCGCAGTTCCTGCTGGAGGCGACGGAGCTGCGGCTGGCACGGCCCGGCCGACCGGACAGGGGCGCGCTTGCCGGACTGAGGGCGCAGGCGCGGATGCTGCGCGCCACGGGCGGCCCCGTAGATCCGCACCTCGCGCTGTACGAGGCTGACCACGGGGACCCGGCGACGGCGGTCGCACTGCTGCGGCACGAGTGGAAGCGTTCGCGCGGCGTCATCGTCGCCGACGCGCTCGGCTGGGCGCTGCACCGCGCCGGACGCGACGCCGAGGCGCTGACCTACGCCAGGGCCGCGGCCCGTACGGGCTGGAAGAACGCGCTCTTCCACTACCACCGGGGGGTGATCGAACGCCGGCTCGGGAAGGACACGGCGGGCGACCGGCACCTGCGGCAGGCGCTCCGGCTCAACCCGCACTTCTCGCCCTACCACGCTCCCCGCGCCGCCCGGCTGCTCCACCGATCAGGCAGCGCGACCGCCGAAGAACACAGTGACCGCCCGTGATCCGGCATTCCCGTACCCCGCTCCGCGTCCTCGTGACGATGATCTTGGCTCTGCTGATCGGCATCGGGGCGGCGCCCGGCGCGTACGCACACCCGTTGGGCAACTTCAGCCTCAACCACCACGACGGACTGCGGCTGTCATCGGGGCACATCGAGGACACCGCCGTCGTCGACAGCGCGGAGATCCCCACCGCCCAACTTCGCGAGAAGGCCGACACGGACGACGACGGCGACGTGTCCCGGGCCGAGGCAGCCACCCGCGCCCGGCAACGCTGCTCCCGGCTCGCCGAGGCCACCCGTGTGACGGTCGACGGCCGTCGCGGCGAATGGCGTGTGCGCTCCAGCCGCCTCACATACGGCAAGGGCACGGCCGGTCTGCCGGTCGCACGGCTCACCTGCCGCCTCCGCACGGACGCCGACCTCTCACGGGCGGCAGCGATCACGTTCGCCTCGGGTGCGGACCCGCGTCGCACCGGCTGGAAGGAGATCACCGCCACAGCCGGAGACCGCGTGCGGCTGACCGCGTCGTCCGTCCCTGAACGGAGCGCGAGCACGGGACTGCGCCGCTATCCCTCCGGCGCCGCCGACGACCCGCCGAACCAGACCAAGGCAAGCCTGCGGACGCGGCCCGGCGACCACCGGTCCTCCCCCGGCACGGACGAAGCCGCACCCGGCGCCGGCCCCTCCGTCGCCGGCGCATCCCTCTTCCCCTCTCTGGAGCGGGAGTTGACCGCACTCACGACAAGCCGCGACCTCACTGTTCCGGTAGGACTCCTCGGCGTCCTGCTCACCGTCCTCCTCGGCGCCGGTCACGCCGCCCTGCCCGGACACGCGAAACTCGCCGTCGCAGCATGCCTCGCCCGCCACACGGGCGGCGTCCGGGCCGCCGTGGCCGTGGGCGCGACCGTAACCGCCACGCACACCACGGGCGTACTGATCGTGGGGCTCGCGCTGACCCTCTCCGGCGGCCTGCTGGGAGATCAACTGCTGGGCTGGCTGGGCACCATCAGCGGCCTGCTCATCGCGGGCATCGGCACATGGCTGGTCATCACGGCCGTACGCGCCCTCAACACCGGCAGACCGCCGACGAGTCGGCACCACCGGCACGGCCACTCGCCGCACGATCACGCCCATGCGCACAGCCACAACCACAGCCACAGCCACAGCCACAGCCATGACCATCCTCGCCCAGGCGAGGAAGAGCACCGCAGGACCCGGCGCCTCCCCTCGCTCCTCGGCGTCGGCCTGGCCGGAGGCCTCGTTCCGAGCCCCTCCGCCCTGGTCGTACTGCTCGGCGCCATCTCCCTCAGCCGGACCTTCTTCGGAGTCCTGCTCGTCCTCGGCTACGGACTCGGCATGGCCGGCACGCTCACCGCGGCCGGACTGCTGCTCTCCGGCGGCGGCAACCGCCTCACCACGCTCGCCGAACGACGCCTTCCCGCATGGTCCCGCTACACCCGATACGGCACACTCCTCACCGCACTCGCCGTCCTCACGGTCGGGCTGGCTCTCACCCTTCGCAGCCTGCCACCGCTGTGACATCGACCGCGGATACAGGAAGCCCCCAAGATCGACAGCGCACGGGGCCAGCACACGTCCTCGGTGACATGCCCGGCTAGGACTCTTAGGCGCAGGTCAGGCCCCGTTCCCCTGAACCTGCGAGTGATCGAAATCAGAGCCGCCTGTCGGATTCGAACCGACGCCCTTCTGTTTACGAGCTGTGGACAGCTCAGACATCTGCGGTTGGAGTGGCCACGCGAGCGACGACGGGAGGGGCCTGCGGCTGCCAACGGTCGGCAAGGTTGCTGTATTTCGCTGCTGTACGGCAGTTCCTAGAGCTACCGCTTGCTAGACGTGCTACCCCACCGAAGACTGCCGTGAATCATTGCTGTCCGAGACTGCTGGCGTCAAATCAAGCGCCAACAGATCAAGCAGCAGCTCTCAGCTCCCGAGGCCCAACTCCCCATGTAGCGACAGGAGAACGGTACTTGCACCGCGCAAGTACCTCCACGCACGACAGGAATCACCATAGATTGTCCGAATATGCGACTTGGCGACCTCCACAACCCGATTCACACTCCGGGCCATGGTGTATCGCTGCCGGGCACAGACAAACGACGGGACGTTGTGCAAGAAGCGCGTGAGTGGACCTGACACTCGCTGCTACCTCCACCAGGGCAAGCCAGCAGGTCGCGTCGCCGCACCTCGGAAGAGCCCTGCGAAGCGCACACAACGCCCCTTGCCGCAAAGGCATCCCGTACCGCGACAACCAACCTCCTCCAGGGTCGCAAGTCAGCCGCGGCAGCGCTCGCAACCCCCAACGCGAGTCACGTTGGAGCGCCGACAAGCAGACGAAGCTGCGAACTTGTGCGTAGACGTTATAGAACGAGGTAGCACTGCGGTCATTGCCGAACGCGCAGCCGCTTATGTCTCAGATGAGACGTGGGCGACCTTGGTGAAGAGGCATCGCAACAGGGGATGCGACGACCTGGCTCGGTTAGCACGCAGCATCCTCAATGGCAAAGATCGACTCCATGATGCCGTTGGCATGGCTGCCGGGAGTCTTCTCGGTCTGTTCGGTCGGTCAAGGATCGAGCGAGTCTTCGCCCAGGAGCTTGCGCGGAGAATTCCACTTTCCCTGGACGCGCAGCTCTCGGCAGCCGCCCGGGGGCTGCAGATCGCCGGCATCTACATCTGCATCGTTGGGAATCGCGATCTAGTCGATTGCGCCTGCCTACGAGATGTAATCAAGGTTGAGGGCAGGGAGCGGCTCCAGCGATTGATGCAGGGAGCATTGGAAGACTGGCGGTGGTTGCCACAACACGTACTGGTGGCATTCAGGGGTGAGTGAAGCCGTGTTGCGGCTACTCCCTGAGCAGGGAATGAAGGCACGCAACTCCGGCAATCGCCAAGCCGATTGCTACACCAACGTCGGGGTGACGGTAGGCGAGGTACGCCAAGCCTCCTCCTGCTGTGAAGAGTGTGATCAGACGGTGCGGGTCGAGCTGTTCACGCATGACTACTCCTACGGCTGGTTCGGTTGGGAGCTCAGGGGTCCGCTCACAGGCCAGGAGTCGGCCTTGGCGGGAATGCGAGAAGCTCCGCCCGCGTCCGGGAGGAGCTTCTGAGGTCTGGTGCGACTGATGAAATAGTTTCACAGAATCCGTCTGTGCCAAGCCCACCTCTGACCTGCAGTTTTTCGGGTCACCCTCCTCGAACGGTGCAGTGGCAGCCGGCCTCGCGCCGAGGGGATAACGCGACGGACGCCATCCCCGGGGTCGACGTGTTCGAGCGCCAGCAGGTGGGTGAAGCGGACGGTCCCGCCTTCTGTTGCTCCCCTGCCGGCGGTGCGCCTCCGGCTGACGTCGCGGTTGCTGCTGTACGTCGACGTCGCGGCTCTACAGCACACCACCACCCCGACTCACTACCGTTTTAGGAGTGATGTAGGGCGTATCAGCTTTGACCCGCGAGAGCCCCTACCGGCCTGATGGTGGCCAACTTGCCCCCGAAGACGCCCCGATTCCCTGTGAGTGCTCGCCCGTTCTGGCGCGCATGTGGCACGGCGTCAGTCCGTCTGAGCACAGATGCAGTGAGGAGCGCCCCGGTCGCGTCGCATGATCACACGGAGTTCGGCCAAGGCCTTATCGAAGGAACCTTCCAGCTCACGGTACGGCGTGCGGCCGGCCATCCGTCCAGTCAGCAGACAATCGCGGGTGTCCCTGGGGATGAGGAATGCTGCGCGGGACGTGTCAACCACCTCGTGCGCAGCGAGGATGGCCAGCTGATGATGGGGTTTCGTATGCACCGGGAGCGAGGAACAGCTCACGTACGCTGTGGGAACGCCCCTCTGCCTCCGTACCCTCGTGCGCACACTCGTTGAGCGCCGTTCGCAAACGAGAGGGCGGCGGAAAAGTCGGCGTACAACTCCTTCCGATTCTCCAGCGCACGGACTGCGCGCCCACGGCGCCCCCCGAGGCGGTCGACGAGCAGGGTCGAACCCACCCCGATCAGTGCACCAAGTGCTGCTGACGGGTGATACCCACTCCGCGAGGCACCAGCTTAGGCACCTCGTCGAGGTGCGGCACTAGGTTGCGCACATTCTGCCTGGTCGTCCTGATCGTCATGTGCCGCGACGTGATGCCCACGTGGCGGCCTGGAAACGGAATCACCTACCCGCCTGGGCATGAGTATCGTCTCGCCCCACAATGATCCCCATGGATGGAGCCATAGCGGGGATCATCGGTGCTGCCATGGGCGCAGGTAGCGCACTCATCGGACAGGTCATCACCAGCAGGAACGCGATGAAGCAAGCTGTGGCGCTTGAGCGTTCGACTCTTGATCGGGAGCTGCTACGTGAGCGCCGCGCCACATATGCCAGGTTCTTCGCTGAAGTGGGCTCGTACCGACATGCCTGTTGGGCCTACCTCGACGGGACGCGGAACGACCCATCGAGTCGGAATGAACAGTGGTCAAAGCTCGTCGAGCTGTGGACGACGGTGTCGACGAGCTTCAATGCGGTGGAACTCGAAGGACCACCCGAGGTCGAGCAGGCAGCCTTACACCTGATGGAGCACGTGCGTAAGTTTGACGGGGCTGTGACGTCCTTCCATCGCGAGAGAAACGAGGAGAACGTCGCCGCGTTCAACCGGCTATACAACAGCGACACATACGACGTACTCCGCAAAGACTACGCGGCGGCTTGTCGATCGGGCCTCGCTCAGTACCAGAGACCGGCCGTGACGTCATGAGCCACGCACGAACCTGGCACCCATGGCGATGTTCCGGTCATGAAGCGCCCCTAGGTATCTGGTGTAGGCATCGCGGCGGTACTGACGACGTGCCTGCTCATGCTGTGATCGTGCCTGCAAGCGGCTACTCAGTATTGCTGCACCCAAGGTTGCAGTGGGGCCCACGGCGGTACCGAGCACGGCTGCGATTCCTGCGTCCATGCGTTGAGTTTCGGCCATCAACTCGCCCCTGAGACAACCGGTTTCCCTGTCTCAGCTCGACGCGAGGGCCGCGGAGACCATCTGTTGCGAACTATGGGCACGACAGTCGCTAAGGTCCACTGGCGCGGCCAGTAGGCTGTCCCGAGCCGTCAATGTCCGGCTGCGGTCGCGGTGGTTGCTGTACTTCGCTGCTGTAGTGCAACAGCTCCCTAGACCGATTCCGGCCTCAAGCGGCGTACACGGTTCTGTCCTTGGCTTACTGAGTGTCAGTGGCGGTGCCTAGCCTGCGGTCGCGGACTGGTTGACAGATGACGAGTCGTCGCGCTGGCCCAGGATGGGTTTGACGCTTGGGATGAGACTTTGAAGCCGTGCGCGACGTGTTCGGACAAGCTTTGGCGGGTCGATGCGGACCCCAAGGGCAGGGTGTGTCCAAAGTGCCGGAACGCGGGGCGGCAGACGCGCCGACACAAGCTGACCCATGCTCGCGACAACGCAATGCACAGAGCCCAGGACGATACATGCCCGCTGTGTGGCAGTCTCTGTGGCGACTTCTGGGAAGGGCCGTCGTGGTGGCACGTTGATCACGACCACGCCTGCTGTCCTGGCCAGTCTCGTGTGGAGAATGCGTACGAGGACTGTTGTGCAGAGACTGCAACACACGTGGCTTGTCGTGGTACTAGCAGTTCACGACCGACATGCAGACCTGGGATCACGTCAATTCCTACCTCGCCGATCCCCTGCACACAGAGCTGAGGCGGCGGTGCTGTTCCACGGCGATCTCCGTGGAGTGCGCTCACGAGACGGTCCGTTTGCCAGCTGGCGCTCCACTCGCCCCTCCACCCCCAGTGTTCGGTCTTGGCAACCGTCGTGAGGTAAACCCTCACCGTGCGCTCGAATCCCACCGCCTCCGCGCTGTGAGGCAGGCGACTCTGCCCCCGACCAGGAAAGTTAGTCGGGGGCCGTTGTCGCGCTGTCCGGTAGTCGTCGTTCGCGGCTGCCCTGTGGGTAGGGCTAGACAGCAGCACGATCTAATCGTTCCGAAGCAATCCAGTCGAGCCTACCGACGTTTGGGTCCTTCCCTGTTTGACCTGGGCGACCTATTCCTGACGGTCTTGAGGCGTCCGGCCCAGTACGTAACTGTTCTAACGCAGTTAGGCACTCAGTGCGCTCACAGACCACGCACGCCGGCGGCTGCCACTTCGCCTCGTAGGGTGTACCGCCTGTATCGAACGTCAGCGAGGCCCTATCGCACCAGGCCAGAGGCGGACAGATCGCCGCCCACCATGGCTTCAGGGAGCGCGATTCGCAGCATCGAGGGAACCGCTACTAGCCAATCGTTTCTTCTGTTGCGGCCCCTTCCCGCCTCCCTAGTTGGGGCCTGATGCTGAGCACCTTAGGCACGCCCCTTGTGCCCCTCTGATACCTCACGCGCCTCTTTCGAGGTGGATCCCACCATGCTGTAGTGCTCCCGCCGACACGGAGGGTGAGATGACTTTACGCCAGATGGCAGCAATACGCGTGACTACATCCATCACTTCTGCGACACTAGCAGGCATCTGGGTCAATTTATACACTGACGAGCTAAACCAGTTTGGTTATATATCGTCGTTTATAAATCTGAGCTGGTCTAATGTCTTCTTAGGTATGAGTGTTGGCGGCATTGTCCTTGGAGAGGCTGCCGCGCGGAGGTGGCGAATGATGCAGCAAGATGAATTCATTAACACCTACAAGGTCCTTCAGCAGCGCCAGCAACGAGTTCTGGAAAGCACGCTGAAGATTGTGTGCGACTTAATTTCCAGCACCTTGCAGATTCCATGTAACGCGCGGTATTTCGTTGCCGAAAAGGATCATGACGAACGCTACTACATTCGACAGGATCGGGATCTAGCTGTTCTGAATATAAGGATGCCGCGAGAGTTCGGTTTCACGCGGATCTACGTTGACACGCCCCACATTGTAAGTGGCCAAGCATTCCGCGACCGTGTACCTCTCTTTGAGGAACTACCGATCGACCACGTTAATCGGTATGACCAGAATGTCGGTCGGATGATTGAACCGGAACAACGATGGGTACTTGCTTGCCCCGTCTTGCGGCTAGACCCGAAAACGAACAGTCACGACTTGGATCACCCTCCTCACGGGGTGATCGTTTTCTACGGTACGGATTTGCCCGCAGAGCCGGAAGCTTCCGAAAAGGTCCAACGAGCTCTCGCATACTCACAACAATTTGCAGAACAAATGTCTCACGTCTTAAACATGCTAGAACTGTCCGTCGAACTGGAAGGGCGTAATGATGGTCCCACTGATGGAGATGCCTGAATCGGTTTGCGTGCGACTCACTCGAACTTGCAATGTTGCATGCGCGTTCTGTCAGGCACCACCAACGAACCGTCGGGAACTCGAGATCTCCGATATCGAGCAGATATCGCGATTCTTTGCCTCACGTGGGGTTCGGTCCATAAAGTTATCGGGCGGCGAGCCGACAGTGCGCGAGGACCTTAGTCAAGTAGTTCGTGAAATCGCAAATACAGGCATAAAGCCTGTGGTGACAACTAATGGATTTACTCTAAGCGATGACGTCATCGATGCCTGTACTGCATCCGGTGGGGAGTTTAAGTTCAGTATTCATCGACCCTCCTCGGAGAACGATGAGATCCTACGGCGGAAGTCCTTCTCGGAGATCTGTCACAACATTTCGCGGGTGGTTGGTCGCGGAATTAGGGTGGGGATCAATACTGTTGTGACTCCTTCCTCGCAACGGTATATGCGAGGAATGGTGGAGTTCGCGCACCAAGTCGGAGCTAGCAAGATTAGCTTTATTCCAGTCGTGGCTCGCGGCCGGGCGAAGAGGGGCGACTTATTTCACTTCCAGGATGCAGATCTCGACAAAGTGCACGATAGCGTCGCCGTGCTTTCCGCTGAACATGATGGCAGCTTATTAGTGCACTGCATTGATATTCGAAATAAGGACTATTGGGTAGTCGAAAATGATGGTTCTCTCTGGATCGAACGTGCCACCGAAGATACCGATGTTCGGATCTGCAGCAAAGAGGATCTGATGCTTCCCTCTCCTGCCATGCATAATCCGAGGAGCTGAAACCATTGAACAAAGACAACATCCAGGAGTACATGTCTGTTTGTATTGGCCTGGCTCGCGCTGCCGTGCAATCGGGAAACTACGGTTTAGGTGCCATCGTCTTAAAGGATGGTGAGATCATTGGCGAGTCGGGAAGTGGGCTGGTCAATGGCTGCGATCCAACTGGTCACCCAGAGATCGTGGCTATAAGGATGGCGGCTGAGCGGCTAAAGTCCAGATATCTTACGGGCGCCTTTCTAGTCACTACGCTCGAACCTTGCCCTATGTGCACCTCTGCGGCTATTTGGGCGAAGATGAAGGGCATTGCTTACGGTGCTACACAGTTGGATGCTATCGAGTGGTCAAGAAACCATCCGCATGAGACTTATACTTGGCGTCAAATTCACATCCGGTCTAGGGATGTCGTGCGGGCAGGCGAGCCACGTTTGGAGCTTCACGAGGAAGTTCTCCGGAAAGAATGCATTGAGCTTTTTTCACTTACTGGTCGGTCGTCATTAGTCAAGTCCGGGTTGCCAGGGGCTGTCCAGGAGGCGTAACGGCTTTGGGGGTGGAGCTGGCTTGGGGCGAGAGATCATGGCCCTTACGCTGGCCGCGAATCGGGCTGGCTCTTCGCCTGCCCGCATTAGCCCGATCTGGGCCATGATCTTGGAGGCCCGCCTCAGTGTGAGTGTGGTTGTGGCCTGGTCGCCTTGGAGTGGCGCAGGGTCCGCCGTAATCGGCGGATGGCTGGGAGGCTCGCTGCCCCGGTGACGGGGCTGGCTTGGGATCTGTCGCCGCCGGCTGCAGCTCGGGCTGACCGGAGTGGCCTGATAGGAGAGTGGCAGCAACCCCAACTGAGGCATGCCTCGGTCCGCCGTCACTTCGGCGCGAAGGGTGACACGGCGATGCTGGTGATCGGGGTAGACCCACACAATGACAGCCACACACTGGTCGCGGTGGATGTTGCGGGGCGCAAACGCGGCCAACTCACCGTGCCTGCCCGCCAGGAAGGCCGTCTGCGAAGGGTGACCTGGGCTCGGCGGTTCGACGAGCCGGTGCGGTGGGCGCTGGAGGACTGCCGTCACGTGGTCGGCGGGCTGTTGCGGGACCTGTTGGCCGGTGGGCAGAGCGTAGTGGCGGTGCCGCCGAAGCTGATGGCCCGTGCCCGCGTCTCGGTCCGCCAGCGCGGCAAGTCGGATCCGATCGATGCCCTGGCCGTGGCCCGCGCTGCGCAACGCGAACCGGGCTTGCCGGCGGCCCGGCTGGATGAAGAGGCCCTGGAGGTACGGCTGTTGGTCGATCATCGCCGGACGCTGATTGCTGAGCACACCCGGACCATCAACCGCTGGCGCTGGCACTGCCACCCCGACCTGGTGCCGGGCCAGGGGAGTTGAGCCGTAAATGCGTGCAGGCGAAGCTCTTGCGCGAGTTGGACGCGTGCGCGGTCTCGGTTTGTCGCGAGCTCGCGCTGGAGCTGGTGGCTGACATCAGGGCGCTGACCGAGAGGATTACGGCGCAAGAGCGGCGGCTGACGCATCGGGTGACCCCGATGGCACCGAACCTGCTGGCTTCCCCGGGTGGGCGCTTGACGTCGGCCACGCTGGTGGGCGAGACCCCGGGGTGGACCGCTTCACCAGCAAGGCAGCCTTCGCCCTGCCACGCCGGAGCGGCTCCGATACCGGTCTGGAGCGGCAACAACGTCCGCGTCCGCCTCAACCCAGGCGGCAAACGCCAACTCAACGCGGCCCTCCACTTCATCGCGCTCACCCAGCTCAGACCAGGGATCCACCCGCCCGCCCGCACTCTCTACGAACGGCTGAGGGCAAGCGGCAAGACCCGGCCCGAGGCCTTGCGCGTCCTCAAACGCCGTCTCGCCGATGTCGTTTACCGCAATCTGCACCACGACCAACAACGCAAGGTCCACATGGCCGGAGCCTCCGGTCTGCAGCGGAGAAAAGCAGTCCTCCGGATTCGCCCGACGTCCAGCCCGCACCAGGGACGGGACGAGCGGTCAAGGGTGGGCGCAGCCCGTCGCGCAGCGACGCCGCAGGCGCCCTTGACCGGGAGGAGCGATCCGAACTCTCAACTGGTGGGGGAATCCGCCACCCCGAACCAAGCGACCCTCAGCGACCAGTACCCGCAGCTTAACGTAGGAGAATCCCAAGGTGGCTCCGTAAAGCCGTGGAGTCGGCCGCCCCAGCCACGATGGCGCCCTCTCTGTGGCTCGCCACCGCGCGCGGCACGGCGGCCGGCCGGGCCGGAGCGGGACGGGGCGGAGACTGGAGCGTCGGCCCGGCGGCAAGCCGGGCCGCGCGGCTACCGGAGCGAGCCTTGATGAAGCTAGAGCAAGTCTTGCCGCGCTGTTCGTCATCAGTCGGTTCGTCGTCGCTGACCGTAGTCATGCGGCTCAGACGCCAACCTCCGTCAGTCACCCTCCGTGTGCGTGCGCACGTGATCAGATGCCGCGCCGTCGGTATCGCAGACCCCCTTCAAGAGCGAGCTGCGACTGTGCGACGAGGGCCGGTGTTAGCAAACCTGTGAGCACTCAACATCAGAGAGGCAGGTACCAAGATCGGAACCGGCCTCTGACCTGTTACTTCTCCGGAGCCGCCTGTCGGATTCGAACCGACGACCTTCTGTTTACAAGACAGATGCTCTAACCAGCTGAGCTAAGGCGGCGGGCTGGCGTGCCCGTGCAGTCTACCCATCGGAGGGCAGGGGCCCGCGATGCGGTTTCGTGCTGTCAGACCTGCTGACAAGACGGTCACCGGCGGGTTAGCGTCACGGCACGTTCACAGCGGTGAAACGTACTCCCTTTACGACGGATCGTCCGGCACGTACCTGCCGGTGAAGGAGACAACATCATGGCTACGGTCACGTACGACCAGGCAACCCGGATCTACCCGGGTGGCGACAAGCCCGCCGTCGACAAGCTCGACATCGGCATCGAGGACGGCGAGTTCCTCGTGCTGGTCGGCCCCTCCGGCTGCGGCAAGTCCACCTCCCTGCGGATGCTCGCGGGTCTCGAGGACGTCAACGAGGGCTCCATACGCATCGGCGAGCGCGACGTCACGCATCTGCCGCCCAAGGACCGGGACATCGCCATGGTGTTCCAGAACTACGCGCTCTACCCGCACATGACCGTCGCCGACAACATGGGCTTCGCGCTCAAGATCGCGGGTGTGAACAAGTCGGAGATCCGCAAGAAGGTCGAGGACGCGGCGAAGATCCTGGACCTGACCGACTACCTCGGCCGCAAGCCCAAGGCGCTCTCCGGCGGTCAGCGTCAGCGTGTGGCGATGGGCCGGGCGATCGTCCGTGAGCCGCAGGTCTTCCTCATGGACGAGCCGCTGTCGAACCTCGACGCGAAGCTGCGTGTGCAGACGCGTACGCAGATCGCGGGCCTCCAGCGCCGCCTCGGCATCACCACCGTGTACGTGACCCACGACCAGGTCGAGGCCATGACCATGGGCGACCGGGTCGCCGTGCTCAAGGACGGGCTGCTCCAGCAGGTCGACACCCCGCGCCACATGTACGACCGCCCCGCGAACCTCTTCGTCGCCGGCTTCATCGGCTCGCCCGCCATGAACCTCGTCGAGGTGCCCATCACCGACGGCGGCGTGAAGTTCGGCAACAGCGTCGTGCCGGTCGAGCGCGAGGCGCTCTCGGCCGCCGTCGACAAGGGCGACAAGACCGTCACGGTCGGCGTGCGCCCCGAGCACTTCGACGTGGTCAACGGCGAGGGCTCGGACACCGCCGTCTCCAAGGACGAGCCGGCCGGCGTCGCCGTCACCGTCAACGTCGTCGAGGAACTCGGCGCGGACGGCTACATCTACGGCACCGCCAAGGTCGGCGGCGAGGAATGCGACCTCGTCGTCCGCGT
The DNA here is from genome assembly GCF_032248595.1 of Streptomyces winkii. Taxonomy (NCBI): domain Bacteria; kingdom Bacillati; phylum Actinomycetota; class Actinomycetes; order Kitasatosporales; family Streptomycetaceae; genus Streptomyces; species Streptomyces winkii. The sequence continues at coordinate 635,984 of NZ_JASTTH010000005.1, forward strand.
CTCGGGCCGGAAGGTCCCCGAGAAGGGCGCGACCGTGAACGTGGTGCCGCGCGGCGGCGAGACGCACGTCTTCTCCACCTCAAGCGGTGAGCGCCTCAGCGACTGACCGACTACCCGGTTCAGCACAGGAGGGGTCGCGGGCCCGGCTCAACAGCCGGGCGTGCGGCCCCTTTTGGCGTCCTTCCGGCTTCGCGTCCCGCGATTCCGGTGTGTGCGTCAACACCGATGACGAGCACTCCCGTGCGCCGTCGCTCGGCAGGGTGACCGAATGTCGCCAAATCACCACTCTTCGCTACGATCGCCGACGTGAACCACGCAGCCCGCCGAATCGGCCGATCTCTCGCTCTCGTCCTCCCTGTCGTCCTCGTCCTGTCGGGGACGCTCGCCGTCGCCCGCGTGCCCTGGAGCTCGTCCTCCTCCAATACGCAGATGCTCACGGCGTCCGAGCACAAGGCGTCCACGATGGCGGCGCCCCGGGTGCCCGAGCATGCGCTCCGCGACCGCCTCGTCGCCGAGTTGCAGGAGAAGGACCCGGGTGTGGCGCTCACCAGCCTCCAGCAGGAGATGGCCGAGCGTCCCTCGCTGGCAAGGCACTGCGCGTCGCTCGCGCGGGCGCTCGGCCGTGCCGCCGTGGAGAAGTACGGCAGCGTGCAGCGCGCCAACCGCTGGTCCCGTCCCGTGTGCGACACGTCCTTCGCCACCGGCGCCTCCCGGATGCACTGAGCCGGGGCCGGACCGAGCCGGGGCCGCCTGGGCTCCGCCGCCCAGCGGGCCCGGGCCGCATAGGGTGCGCTGCATGATGCGACTCCCCACCCAAGCCGTGATCCTGGCCGGTGGCCAGGGGACGCGGCTGCGGCCGTACACCGACGACCGTCCGAAGCCGATGGTCGAGATCCCCGGCACCGGAATCCCCATCATCGGGCACCAGTTGGCCTGGCTGGCGGCGGAGGGCGTCACCGACGTCGTCGTCTCCTGCGGTCACCTCGCGGATGTGCTGGGCGAGTGGCTGACGACCGCCGAGCTTCCGTACGCCGAGGGGCGCGAGGGACGAAGTCCCTTGCGGACAGAGGTCGTTGTGGAGGACGAGCCGCTGGGCCGCGGCGGCGGCCTCAAGTACGCGGCGGCCTCGCTGCCCCGTCCTGACGAGCCCTGGTACGCCACGAACGGCGACATCTGGACGCGTTTCGCACTGCGCGAGATGGCGGCGTTTCACGGGGAACGCGATGCCGTCGCGACGCTCGCGCTGGCCCGTCCGCGCATCCCGTGGGGGGCGGTGGAGACCGATCCGTTCGGTCACGTCCTCGACTTCATCGAGGCGCCGCCCTCCCCGTATCTCGTCAACGCCGGTGTGTACGTGTTCTCTTCGTCCTTCACCGCGCAGCTGCCCGACCGCGGCGACCACGAGCGGACGACGTTTCCGCGGCTCGCCCGCGACCGTCTGCTCGCGGGCTTTCAGCTGCCACAGGGCGCCTACTGGCGTGCCATCGACACCGCCAAGGATCTCGAGGAAGCCGCAAGGGAGTTGAGGGACGCGGGAGGGAGCGGGCCCGCGCAGCCCGCGTCGCGATCGAAGGAGTGAGCCGGGCGCCGGCCCGAGAGCCCGGGCCCGAGCCGAGCCCCGGACCCCGACCGGTCCGTCCCCGCTCAGCCCAGAAGGCCGCCGAGGCCTCCCCCGCTGCCGCCCGAGTACGAGCCGCCGCCACCGCCACCGGACGTCGAACTCCCGCCCCCGCCACCGGAGTTGGAGCCGCCGCCCGCACCGCCGGCGGCTCCGCCTCCGGTGCTGGTGCCGCCGCCCTGCGTGGCGCGCGTCCCGGGCGCCGACTGCCGCGGCGGCGTCCCGCCGGGGACGGTCTGCTGCGGCGCCTGTACGGTCTCGCGCTGGCTGGGCCTGGAGGTGTCACCGCGGCGCTCGTCACCCGGTGAGGCCGAGGACGAAGGACCGCCGGAGCGGTGGCTGCCCGCCCCGGCGTCCGCACCCTGCGTACGCCCGTCGACCGGACGTCCGCTGTCCGTACGGGCGCCGGGCTCCTCGGGCAGGGGCGAGCCGGGAAGCTGGTTCGTGGGCGGCTCCCCGGGCTGCGGGACCTTGGCCGTGTGCGCGGAACGGACCGCGCCGCCCAGCATGGACCCCGTCAGCATCGCGACCCCGGTGACCACGGACGCGATCACCGTCCCGCGCCGCAGCACCCGGCGCCGCAGCTCCCACAGCTCGGCCCGCGGACCGAGCTTGCGCCACGAGTCGGCGGCGAGCCTGCCGTCGACGGAGTAGACGGGAGCGCCCGCGATGACCAGGGGGCTCCAGGCGGCGAGGTAGATGATGTCCGGCGCCTCGTACGCCGGACCCGCGCTCCAGCTCACCGTCATCAGCAGCGCCGCGGAGAGCAGCGCGCCGATCGACGCGGCGAGGCGCTGCCACAGACCGCACACCGTCAGTACGCCGATGATGATCTGGGCGAAGGCGACGGTCAGCCCGGAGCCGACCGGGTGCGCGAGCGCGAAGTCCCGCAACGGGGAGGCGACGGCCCACGGTTCGAGGGAGCGCAGCCACGTCACCATCGAGCCGCGATCGCCGCCGTCGAAGTACACCGGGTCGCAGAGCTTGCCCACGCCCGCGTAGACCGAGATGAAGCCGAGGAAGATGCGCAGCGGCAGCAGCACCACGCCCAGGTTCATGCGGCGGCCCGGGTAGTACGCCGCACGGCGCGTGCCGTCCGCCGCCGCGCCCTGGGTCCCGTGGCCGGAGCGGGCGTCGTCGTCCTCGAACTCCGGGTGGCGGAGCGGTCGTTGACCGTGGCCGCCGCGGTGCGAGCCGCGCCCGTACGAGCCGCGCTCGCCGAACTCCCCGTACTCGCCGAACTCTTCGCGCTCACCGAACTCGTCGTACGGGTCGTATTCGCCGGTCTCGGGGCCGTCGAAGGCTCCGCGCGCCGGGCGCACCCCGTACAGCAGCGAACGCGGCTGCGGTTGCGTCGACTCGGGCGATCCGGGCGACCCGGGACCGCGCGGGCCGACGACGCTCGTGGGGACGACGGCGTCCTCGTCGATCCGCGGCAGCACCTGGGTGGTGGAGGCGGCCGGCTCAGCGGTCGCCTCCCAGCCGCCGGGACGGGCCACATGGGACAACCGGGTCGCCCCGGTGTCCTCCGCCTCCGTACGAACTCCCCACATCGCGCGCTGACTTGGCCCGGGTGGTGCGTCCATGGAGGCCCCGGCCGACGCGGGCGCCGGGCCCGGTGCGGTGCCGGTGGAGAAGGGTGCGCCGGACACCGCGGGGATCTGTCCGGTGACGGCCTCGGCGGTGGGCGGCGCGAGCTGCACCCGGAAGCTCGCGTGTGTGACGACGACCTCTGCCGGATCGGAGGGGACCTTGACCGTGCTCAGGCCGGGTTCGTCGCCGAAGAAACCGCTCTGGCCGCCCTGTCGGGTGTCCCCAGGACGCGGGCCCGAGGGGTCGGGCGTGCGGGGTGTTCTGGTGTCCACACTCCACTAACCGAGTGACGGACGCTTAGGACACTGCCTTGACCGACCCGATCTGTCCGAGGCCCGTCAAGGCGGGGGAGACCCGGCCGGCCGCGCTCAACTCCGGCGCCGCGCCGCCTCGTAGAGCACGACGCCCGCCGCCACACCCGCGTTCAGCGACTCGGCGCCGCCCGGCATCGGAATCCGCGCTCGTACGTCGCACGTCTCGCCGACCAGACGGGACAGGCCCTTGCCCTCGCTGCCGACGACGATCACCACCGGCCCGTCCAGGGCCTCCAGCTCCGGCAGTTCGACATCGCCGTCCGCCGCCAGCCCGACCACCATCATCCCGGCCTTCTGGTAACTCTCCAGCGCACGCGTGAGGTTGGCCGCGCGCGCCACCGGCGTACGCGCCGCCGTCCCGGCCGACGTCTTCCAGGCCGCCGCGGTCATGCCGGCGGCCCGCCGCTCGGGCACGACGACGCCGTGCCCGCCGAAGGCCGAGACGGAGCGCACGACAGCGCCGAGATTGCGCGGGTCCGTGATGCCGTCCAGCGCGACGATCAGGGGCTCGTCGCCCTCGTCGAAGGCGGCCGCCGCCAGGTCGTCCGGGTGTGCGTACTCGTACTCCGGGACCTGGAGCACCAGGCCCTGGTGGTGCAGGCCCTTGGTCATGCGGTCCAGCTCGGGCTTCGGCGCCTCCATCAGATGGATGCCGGGCTGCTCGCCGGCGAGCTGCACGGCCTCGCGCACCCGGTCGTCGTTGTCGATGAACTGCTGCACGTACAGCGTCGTCGCCGGTACGTGTTCGCGCAGCGCCTCCACGACGGAGTTGCGGCCGACGACCAGCTCCGTGCCGGCCTTGCCGCCGCCGCCCTTGCGCTGCGAACGCCCTTGCGCGCGCCGGGTCTTGGCCTGTGCGGCGCGCTGCTTGACGTGCCCCTTGCGCATCTCGGCGGGCGGAGTGGGGCCCTTGCCCTCGAGCCCGCGGCGCCGCTTGCCGCCGCTGCCGACCTGCGCGCCCTTCTTGTTGGACGTACGCCGGTTGGGGCGCTGGCTGTTCCCGGCCATCGGGCACCTGTTTCTCTGCTGGCTTGTCTGCTGGTCGTGGTCCGGCTCGTGCCGGGGCCCGGCGTGGGGGCTCATCGTGAAGGCGTACCGCGCGGTCGCCGGAGACGGCGGGACCGCCCCGCCCCTCACTACGGCCATTATTCCGGAGCGAGGCCCGTACCGAAGAAGTGGATCAATCCGAGGCCGCCTGCGCGGGGGCGGGCGGGCGACGGGCGGCGCTCAGTGGCCGCCGCTGCCGCCCAGCTCCCAGCGCGGACCCGACGGGGTGTCCTCGATGACGAGGCCGGCGTGCTTAAGCTCGTCGCGGATGGCGTCCGCCGTGGCGTAGTCCTTGCGCTCGCGGGCGGCCTGCCGCTGGTCGAGTACGAGACGGACCAGCGAGTCCACCGCCTCCCGCAGCTCGCCGCCGCGCCCGGCGTCGGTCGCCGTGGACTGCCAGCGTGGGTCGAGCGGGTCGAGGCCGAGGATGCCGAGCATCGCCCGTACGTCCGCGAAGGCCTTCGCCGTGGCCTCCTTGTCGTCCTCGCTCATGGCGGCGTTGCCGTGCCGGACGGTCGTGTGCACGACCGCCAGCGCCTGCGGGACCGCGAAGTCGTCGTCCATCGCCTCGGCGAAGGCGGCCGGAACCTCCTCCGCCGGGCCCACCTCGCCGACCGTCTCGCCCGCGCGCTGGAGAAAGCCCTCGATGCGGGCGAAGGCCGAGTCCGCCTCGCGCAGGGACTCCTCGCTGTACTCGATCGTCGAGCGGTAGTGCGGCGAGCCGAGGTAGTAGCGCAGGACGATGGGGCGCCAGTGCTTGACCATCTCGCTGACGAGCACCGAGTTGCCGAGCGACTTGCTCATCTTCTCGCCGCTCATGGTGACCCACGCGTTGTGCGCCCAGTAGCGCGCGAACCCGTCACCGAAGGCCTTCGACTGCGCGATCTCGTTCTCGTGGTGCGGGAAGACCAGGTCGACGCCGCCGCCGTGCAGGTCGAAGGTGGCGCCGAGGTACTTGTGCGCCATGGCCGAGCACTCCAGGTGCCAGCCGGGACGACCGCGGCCCCACGGGGTCTCCCAGCTGGGCTCGCCCGGCTTGGCGGCCTTCCACATGGCGAAGTCGCGGGGGTCGCGCTTGCCGGTCTCGCCCTCGCTCTCGGGTTGCAGCAGATTGTCCAACTCCTGGTTGGAGAGCTGGAGATACTGCTCGTACGAGCGGACGTCGAAGTAGACGTTCCCGTCGGCGGCGTAGGCGTGACCGCCGTCGATGAGGACCCGCATCATCTCGATCATCTCGGGGACGTGGCCGGTGGCGCGCGGCTCGTACGTGGGCGGAAGGCAGCCGAGCGCGTCGTACGCGGCCGTGAAGGCGCGCTCGTTCTCGTAACCGATCGCCCACCATGGGCGGTTCTGCTCGGCGGCCTTCACGATGATCTTGTCGTCGATGTCCGTCACGTTCCGTACGAACGTGACGTCGTAGCCGCTGTGCTCGAACCAGCGGCGCATGATGTCGAAGTTGAGGCCGGACCTGATGTGCCCGATGTGCGGGGCGGCCTGCACGGTGGCGCCACACAGATAGATCGAGACACGGCCCGGCGTCTGCGGGGCGAAGTCGCGGATCTGCCGGCTGCTGGTGTCGTACAGGCGAATGCTCACGCGACCAGGGTAGTGGGCCCGCGAGGACGGGTGCCTCGCACACCGGGCAACGTGCGCCGGAACCGTGACGGACGCGGCGGATGCGCAGGTGCCGGGGGTACGGGTGGCAGAGGTGCCGGCGGTACGAGGAGCGCCGGGAGCCGTCGGCGTACGCGCCCGACGTCCCGCGTCAGGTGTCAGAGGCGCCCGGCGACCTTGCGCGGGCTGACGCGCACGACGACCCGCTCCGCGTCCTGCTCCCAACCCGGGTTGAACTCGGCGTAGTTCTTCCCCACGTACTTCTGCGCCAGCTCGTCGATGAGCTCCCGGCCGCCCTCGGTGGTGAGGCTCGCGGTGCCGCGGATCTCCGCGTACGAGTACGGGGCGTCGGCGGGCTGCACCAGGACGGTCACCCGGGGGTCGCGCTTGAGGTTGAGCGTCTTGCGGCGGTCGACCGTGGTGGAGATCAGCAGCTCGTCGCCGTCCCGCTTCACCCATACCGGGGACACCTGGGGACTTCCGTCGGGCTGGATCGTCGCGATGCTGACGAAGACGGGGGAGTCCAGAACCTGCTTGAGGCTGTCGGAAAGCTGTGCTGCCACGGCGGTCGCCTTCTCTCGGAGGAACGTCGGTGTCTGCGGCACATGGGCCGCAGACACCCCCAACACGCGTACGGCGCAAGGTGTTCCGCGCTGCGGCCCGCTCTCACACCCGTTACGGCCGACCGGCGGCGGCCGACGGAGGAGAAGGCGTCGCCGGAGGAAGCACCAGCGCGGTCGCCATCGCCGCGAGTCCCTCGCCGCGGCCGGTCAGGCCCAGCCCGTCCGTCGTCGTGCCGGAGACGGAGACGGGGGCGCCGACGGCCGCGGACAGGGCGCGCTGGGCCTCGGCCCGGCGCTTGCCGATCTTGGGCCGTACGCCGATCACCTGGACCGCGACATTGCCCACCGTGAAGCCCTCGGCCCGCAGGATGCGCGCGGCCTCGGAGAGCAGGGCCGTCCCGGACGCACCGGACCACTCGGGCCGCCCGGTGCCGAAGTGCGCGCCGAGGTCCCCGAGGCCGGCCGCGGAGAAGAGGGCGTCGCACGCGGCGTGCGCGGCGACGTCGCCGTCGGAGTGCCCGGCGAGGCCGTGGCTCTCGCCTTCCCAGAGCAGCCCGGCGCACCACAGCTCGCGGCCCTCCTCGAAGGCGTGCACGTCGGTGCCGATGCCGACGAGGGGGACGGCGGGGGCCGTTCCGGCCTGCTGCGGCTGTGATTTCGACTGCGACTGCGGCTGTGACTCTGGCTGCGGCTCAGAAGACATCGGTCGCGCGCCTCCTCGCCAGGACGGCCTCCGCCAGCACCAGGTCCAGGGGCCGCGTCACCTTGAACGCCTCGTCGTGTCCGGGGACGACGACCACCTCGACGCCGAGCCGCTCGACCATGCCCGCGTCGTCCGTCGCGCCGTCGCCCTCGCGCACCACCTGGGCGTGGGCCGCAGCGAGCACCTTCAACTCGAAGCCCTGCGGGGTCTGCACGGCCCTCAGCCGCGACCGCTCGGGGGTCCCCGTCACGGGCTCGGGCCCGCCGTCCCCGCGTACCTGGACCTCCTTGACGGTGTCGGAGACGGGCAGCGCCGGTACGACGGCGGGCGCCCCCTCCCGTACGGCCGCGGCCACGGCGTCCACGGTCTCGACCGGCACCAGCGGACGGGCCGCGTCGTGCACGAGCACGGAGTCGACGTCGTCGGGGAGCGCCGCGAGGCCGAGGCGCACGGAGTCCTGACGGGTCTCGCCGCCGGGGACGACCACGACGTCGGCCGAGGTCTCCGCGGGGGCGGTGTACGCGTCGAGCAGCCGGCGGACCTCGTCGGCGCCGTCCGGCGGTGCGACCACGACCACGAGGGAGACGGCCCGCGAGCGGGCCATCGCCCGCACGGCGTGTACGAGCATCGGCGTACCGCTCAGCGCGCGGAGCGCCTTGGGGGCGCCGGGGCCGAGGCGGGTGCCCCGGCCCGCGGCGGGGATGACGGCGGCGGTCCGGTGCGCGGGCTCCCCGGCCGGAGCGCTCTCACCTGCTCCTTCCGGGTGGCCCGGTCGCGACTCGCCCGCGGGTTGGATTGACATCGGTTGCACGTTCAGGTTTGTGTCCTCAGCCGGTCTGGGTATGGCCTGGGAGTACCCCCGGCCGCAGGTTGGGGGCGTGCCGGGCACGAAGCCTTGACCGGCCCTTCCGTGATTCCGGTCGAGGCGCTTGCCTGGGCCTGGCACGCTCTTGGCACCCGGTGAGCGACCGTGACGGAGCGCAGCACGACGGGCAGTAGCGAGGTTACTGAACGCTGCCGGGGGGCGCTTGCAGAGCGTGGACATGCCGCAGCGCCCGGCGACGATGCGACGTCACTCGGGCACTGCGGCACAGCCTTGCTCTACTTCTGTTGCTCAGACTTGCTCACTGCTCGACTTGCTCAGTGATCCGGGGCCGACTGCCCTGTCCGTCGGCTCGGCCGGTTCTGCTCTCGTCCGTCGTGCGGTCTCGTCGGTCGTCTCGCGCGGTCAGGACGCGAGGACTTCGTCGAGCAGCGCCTCGGCCTTGTCCTCGTTCGTGTTCTCCGCGAGAGCGAGCTCGCTCACCAGGATCTGGCGGGCCTTGGCGAGCATCCTCTTCTCACCGGCGGAGAGCCCGCGTTCACGCTCACGGCGCCACAGGTCGCGCACGACCTCCGCCACCTTGATCACGTCGCCGGACGCGAGCTTCTCGAGATTCGCCTTGTAGCGCCGGGACCAGTTGGTCGGCTCCTCGGCATACGGTGCGCGGAGCACCTCGAAGACCCTGTCCAGCCCGTCCGAACCGACCACATCTCGTACGCCGACGAACTCCGCATTGTCCGCTGGCACACGAACCGTCAAGTCGCCCTGCGCAACCTTCAGAACCAAGTAGGTCTTGTCCACGCCTTTGATCTGGCGAGTTTCGATAGCCTCGATCAGCGCGGCCCCGTGATGGGGATAGACCACGGTGTCGCCAACCTTGAACGTCATGTGTCAGGTACCCCTTCCGTGACTATCCAGAGTAACACGGAATCGGGCTCTTCTGAATGGCGTTTTCGCAGGTCAGACCGCATCTCGGGGCTTGACAAGCGGCCCTGTTACGTGCTGCGGGCACCGGGCTGGGGCAGGTATTCGCAGGTCGGGGCACTTCTGTACGCGCATCGAAACACAACTGACACGTCCGAAGAAGCTGCTTCAGAAAGCATCTGCTGTCCGTTTTGTCCGGCTGTAAGTCGTCGCCCGTTCGGCCCTCTTCGCCTCTCCCCGGACTTTCCCAAGAATTGATCAGCACTTCCGCTGATCAATTCACAAGCCGTTCGCATTCTTTACCGGGAAACGTCCTCCCGATGTGCGCGAGGCCCGTGCGCTCCCGCGTACGCGCGGCCCCGGGCGGCGCGCTGGAGGGCGCGCGGAGGGCCGGGTGCGGGGCGCCCGCGGGCGCTCGGTAATCTGAGCCGCGCCACAGATCACCGTATCCGCCCGCGACCGGCTCGTAGTTCGGCCGCCAGAGCTCGCCCAGGAGTTGCCGCCGCCGTGAGCAGCAGCATTCGACGCGGCACCCTTGCCGCAACCGCCCTCGCGCTCGCCGTCGTCACACTGTCCGCCTGCGCCGCCGGTCACGACGCGCAGACGCTGGAGGTCAAGCCGGACAACGCCGCGACCTCCGTCGGCTCCATCAAGGTCCAGAATGTCGCGATCGTCACACCCGACTCCAAGTCCGGGCCGACGGCCGTTACGGGCCGGATCTTCAATCAGGGCTCCAAGGACGAGACCCTGACGGCGATCAAGGTCGGGGGCGCCGACGCCCGCGTGAAGCTCAGCCCCGCGAAGGGCGAGAGGAAACTGACGGTGCCCGCGGGCGGTTCGCTCGCGCTGGGCGGCAAGGGCAACGCCTCGGCCGTACTGCCGGAGGGCGGCACGGGGTCGGTGCGGAACGGCAACGCACAGCCGGTCACGTTCGATCTGAGCCGTACGGGCACGATTCCGCTGCGGGCGGCAGTGGTGCCGGCGCACGGCGACTACAGGCACTTCGGCCCGACGGTCGAGCCGTCGCCGAGCACGTCGTCGGGCACGCCGTCCGGCTCCCCTTCGGCGTCGCCGTCCGGGTCCGCGACGGAGTCGTCGCCGGCGAGCCCGTCGGAGTCGGCCTCGGACTCGGACGCGTCCGAAGCGGACGATCAGGGGGAGGAAGCCGAGTCCGGCGAGCACGAGGCGGAGTCGGCGGACCAGGCCGCGGGGCGCGCCTCGGGGCACTGAGACGCCGCCGCGTCAAGGCCGCTTCAGAACAGCCTGAGCAGCGGCACCGCGTGTGTGGCGCCGAGGAGCGGTCTACGGCTCGAACTTGTAGCCCAGACCCCGCACCGTCACCAGGAAGCGGGGTGCCCCCGGGTCGGGCTCGATCTTGGCGCGCAGCCGCTTCACGTGTACGTCGAGGGTCTTGGTGTCGCCCACGTAGTCGGCGCCCCAGACCCGGTCGATCAGCTGCATGCGCGTCAGCACCCTGCCCGCGTTGCGCAGCAGCATCTCCAGGAGGTCGAACTCCTTGAGCGGCAGGTCGATCTTGCTGCCGGAGACGGTGACGACGTGCCGGTCGACGTCCATGCGGACCGGGCCCGCCTCCAGGGCGGCAGGAGTGACCTCCTCCGGCTCGCCCTGGCGGCGCAGCACCGCCCGCACCCGCGCGACCAGTTCGCGCGAGGAGAAGGGCTTGGTCACGTAGTCGTCGGCTCCTATCTCCAGGCCGACGACCTTGTCGATCTCGCTGTCCTTGGCGGTGACCATGATGACGGGGACGTTGGAGCGGCCGCGCAGCTGGCGGCACACCTCCGTGCCGGGCAGCCCCGGCAGCATCAGGTCGAGCAGCACCAGATCGGCGCCGTTGCGTTCGAACTCGTCCAGGCCGTCGGGGCCGGTGGACGCGACGGCGACCTCGAAGCCTTCCTTGCGCAGCATGTACGACAGTGCGTCGCTGAACGATTCCTCGTCCTCGACGACAAGCACTCGGGTCACGGGAGGACCTCCGGGGCGGTTTCAGGAACGCGCGGCAGCCCGCGCGGCGATGAGAACGGGGAAGTGAAGGGACGGGAGGAAGAAGGAGAGGAGGGGGAGGAAGGGGAGTCAGAAGGAGCGGAGGAAGAAGAAGGGGACGCGGGAGCGGAGGAAGGAGCCGGAGCGGCGGGGGGAGCCGGCGAAAGCGCGCCGGAGCGGCCGCCGGGACCGGAGACCGCCGATCGCGAGCCCGCGGGACGCGAGCGCGCGGAGCCGCGGAGATACCGGGGCCCCGGCTCATCCCGCCGCCCGGCGGCGTCCGCCGCGTCGGCGGGCCTCCGGGCCTCGGTGACACCGCGGCCGCGGTCGACGACGGACGCGTCCGACGCACTCGCCGTGCCCGCCGCATCGGATGTGCCCGCTGCGTCCGCCGGCTTCTCCGCCTCCAGGTCCCCCGCGTCGGTCCCCTCTTCGTCCTCGTAGTCCGCGGGCTCCTCAAGGGGCCCGGAGGTGCGCCTGCGGCCCCGCTCCTCCTCTTCGGCGCGGCTCCGCGCATGCCCCGCCTCGGGCAGCCGGAGCGTGAACGTGGAGCCCTGTCCTTCGGCGCTCCAGACGGTGACCTCGCCGCCGTGCGACGCGGCCACGTGCTTGACGATGGCCAGCCCCAGGCCGGTGCCCCCAGTGGCACGGGAGCGGGCCGGGTCCACGCGGTAGAAGCGCTCGAAGACGCGCTCCTTGTCCCGCTCGGAGATGCCGATGCCCTGGTCGCTGACCGATATCTCGATGAAGTCCCCGCCGGGGGCGGCGACTCTGCGGCCGGCGATGCCGACGCGCGTACGGGCGGGCGAGTAGTTCACGGCGTTCTCGACGAGGTTGCCGAGGGCCGCCGCAAGCTGGCTGCGGTTGCCCCACACATGGAGGCCGTCGCCGCCGTCGACACCCGCGTCCGTGCCCGTACGGCCCGCGACGAGGGTGATCTGCTTGCTGCCCGCGGACTGGCGGCAGCGGTCGATGGCCTCCGCCATCAGCTCGTCCACGCCGACCCGCTCGGAGTCGCCCAGCGGATCGTCGTTCTGCACGCGGGAGAGGTCGATCAGTTCCTGGACGAGGCTCGTCAGCCGCGTCGACTCGTACTGCATGCGGCCCGCGAAGCGCTCGACCGCCTCCGGATCGTCCGCCGCGTCCAGGACCGCCTCGGAGAGCAGGGAGAGCGCGCCGACCGGAGTCTTCAGCTCGTGGCTGACGTTGGCGACGAAGTCGCGCCGTACGGCCTCGATGCGGCGGGCCTCCGTCATGTCCTCGACCAGGAGCAGCACGAGCCGCGAGCCGAGGGGAGCGACGCGGGCGGAGACTGCGAGGGCCTCGCCCCGGCCCGTGCCGCGCCGCGGGAGGTCCAGATCCACCTGCCGTATCTCGCCGTCCCGCCTGGTGTCGCGGGCCATCTTCAGCATCGGCTCCACGCCGAGCCGGCCGCCGCGCACGAGCCCGAGGGCATACGCGGCGGAGCTCGCCTTGACCACCTCGTCCGACTCGTCCAGGACGACGGCGGAGGAGCGCAGCACGGAGAGAACCGTGTCGACGCCGGGAGGCAGAACGGCCTCGGTATGCAGCGACGAGCGCGTGGGCCGGGCCTGGTCGCGCTCGCTCCAGCGGAACGCCAGCATGGCGATCACGCCGGTCAGTACTCCGGCGATCGCTGCCGCTGCGGCGACCGCCGCGTTCACGTTCATGTCTCCAGGCTATGCGCGTCCGCCGACACCGCCCCAGGGGAAGCAGGACACCTCGAACACTCGTCTCCCAGAGTTCACCTTGAGGTCGTGGCCGATTCATCCGCGAGGTCGGCGACGGACGCATTCCGGACGGAGCGTGGGAGCGTGGAGGGCCCGAGGCCTGGCCCCATGGGCCCCTCTGTCGAGAGAACATGCGAGGGAAGGACAGCCATGCGTGACGCGTACCACGAGGAGCTGGACTCGATCAGCGACAGCCTGGTCGACATGGCCCGCTTCGTCGGCTCTGCGATCGGCCGCGCCACGACGGCGATGCTGGACGCGGACCTGAAGCTGGCCGAGAGCGTCATCGCCGCGGACGAGAAGGTCGACGACATCCAGCGCGACCTGGAGACCCGCGCCATCCAGCTCCTGGCTCGGCAGCAGCCGGTCGCCACCGACCTGCGGATCGTCGTCACCTCGCTGCGCATGAGCGCCGACCTGGAGCGCTCGGGCGACCTGGCGCAGCACGTCGCGAAGGTGGCGCGGCTGCGGTTCCCCGACTCGCCCGTGCCGAGCGACCTTCAGGCGACGCTGCTGGAGATGGGGCAGCTCGCGCAGCGCCTGATGGCCAAGGCCGCAGAGGTGATCATCACCAAGGACGTGGATCTGGCGCTTCAGCTGGAGCAGGACGACGACACGATGGACGACCTGCACCGCACGCTCTTCCAGCACCTGATGGACGACCGCTGGCACCACGGCATCGAGACCGCGGTGGACGTGACGCTGCTCGGCCGCTACTACGAGCGCTTCGCGGACCACGCCGTCTCGGTGGCCCGCCGCGTCGTGTACCTGGTCACCGGCGACTACGCGGACGAGATCGATCCGGCCACTGCGGCGGCGGGCGACGGCACCGCTCCGGTCGAGAGCGCCTGAGCGCCGGCGCGGGAGGACCGGGGTCGTGCAGGCCCCAACGGCCCGGCGGGCAGGGGCAATTGCGCCGTGTGCACCGACGCGCCCTTGATGCGCCCCGTGCCGCCGCCCGGAGGGTGGGCAGGAGACCGGGGAGGGAGAAGGAGGCAAGTCATGGCTGATCACGACGAGCGGGCCCTGTCCCCCACGCAGGCGGAGGACCGCCCGTCCCTGCACGTACTGGGGGCGTGCGGGTGCGGTCCCGGATGCGGGTGCGGATGCCAGTCCGGCGGTCCGTGTCAGTGCGGGGGCTGCTGCGGCTGAGGCCGCACCGGCGCGACGGAAGACCGCGGCGGGAGAACCGCGACGGGAGAACCGCGGCGGCGAACGCCGCCGGCCGAGCCGCTGAGGGCCCTGCCCGGTTCGACGGGGCAGGGCCCTCAGCTTGCCCGTACGCGGGACGGACGGTGCGGCCCTCACCCGGTCCCGTGCGGGGGATGCGGTTCCGGGCAAGTGCCGGCAGAGGCCCGGATTTCCGGTGCCGGACCATGCGTGAGAACGTGAAGTGGAGCCCCAACTGGTGGCTCCCGGACGAGGGGTGCCGTACCCGGCGTGCGACAAGACGGCCCGAACGAGGTCTGTCATGTCGTGGTTGATCATTGCCGTCTCAGGCGTACTGGAAGCCGTGTGGGCCACGGCCCTGGGCAAGTCCGAGGGCTTCAGCCGCCCGGGTCCGACCCTGGTCTTCTTCGCCGCCCTGGCCGCGAGCATGGGCGGGCTGGCCTACGCGATGCGGGACCTGCCCGTCGGCACCGCGTATGCGGTGTGGGTGGGCATCGGTGCGGTGCTCACCGTGCTCTACGCGATGTTCACGGGACAGGAGCCGATGACTCCGTTGAAGGCCCTGTTCCTGGCGTTGATCGTCGGAAGCGTGGTCGGGCTCAAGCTCGCCCGCTAGAAGCCCCGCCAGACAGAAAGGGGCCCCTGCCCGCAGCCGAGCCACGGGCAGGGGCCCCTTCTGGCGCCGTACCGCTACTTCTTGCCCTGGTTCTTCACGGCCTCGATCGCGGCCTTCGCCGCCTCCGGGTCGAGGTAGGTGCCGCCGCGCTTCACCGGGTGGAAATCGGCGTCCAGTTCGTAGCTGAGCGGGATGCCGGTGGGGATGTTCAGGCCCGCGATCTCCTCGTCGGAGATGCCGTCGAGGTGCTTGACGAGGGCGCGCAGGGAGTTGCCGTGCGCCGCGACGAGGACGGTGCGCCCCGCGAGCAGGTCCGGGATGATCCCGTCGAACCAGTACGGCAGCATCCGCCCCACGACGTCCTTGAGGCACTCGGTGCGCGGGCGCAGCTCGCTCGGCACACCGGCGTAGCGCGGGTCGTCGCTCTGCGAGTACTCGGCGCCGTCGGGGAGTTCGGGCGGCGGGGTGTCGTACGAGCGGCGCCAGAGCATGAACTGCTCCTCGCCGAACTCGTCACGGATCTGCGCCTTGTCCTTGCCCTGAAGGGCGCCGTAGTGCCGCTCGTTCAGCCGCCAGGAGCGGCGGACCGGGATCCAGAGCCGGTCGGAGGACTCCAGTGCGAGCTGTGCGGTGCGGATGGCCCGCTTCTGCACGGAGGTGTGCAGCACGTCGGGGAGCAGCCCGGCGTCCTTGATCAACTCGCCGCCGCGGACCGCCTCCTTCTCGCCCTTCTCGGTGAGGTTCACGTCCACCCAGCCGGTGAACAGGTTCTTCGCGTTCCACTCGCTCTCTCCGTGCCGGAGGAGGATCAGCTTGTACGGTGCGTCGGCCATGCGGAGCACCCTACTGGGTGTGTCCGCCAGTGTGTTCGGAGCCGATATGCCGTCGCCGCGGTGTGGCTGCCGCGCACATGTGTCGGCGGCCTGTTCGTCCCTACGGTCACGCCATGACCCCCGAGAACTCCGCAGTTCCCAAGAGTGCGGCGCCCAAGCCGGCGTCCTCGTCCCTGCGTCGCGTCGTCGCAGCAAGCCTCGTCGGCACAACCATCGAGTGGTACGACTTCTTTCTGTACGGCTCAGCCGCCGCGATCATCTTCCCCAAGCTCTTCTTCCCCGACTCCGACCCGCTCGCCGGCACGCTGCTCGCCTTCCTCACGCTCGCCGTCGGCTTCGCCGCCCGCCCGATCGGGGCGCTCGTCTTCGGGCACTACGGCGACCGGATAGGCCGCAAGAAGCTGCTCGTGCTGAGCCTGCTGATGATGGGCGGTGCGACGTTCGCGATCGGGCTGCTGCCCACGTACACCTCGATCGGCACCGCCGCGCCTCTGCTGCTGACGGCGCTGCGCCTGGTGCAGGGCTTCGCGCTCGGCGGCGAATGGGGCGGCGCGGTGCTGCTGGTCTCCGAGCACGGGTCTGCGAAGCGGCGCGGCTTCTGGGCCTCGTGGCCGCAGACGGGCGCTCCGGCGGGGCAGTTGCTGGGAGTGGGAGTGCTGGCGGCGCTGACGGCGCTGCTGTCGGAAGAGGCGTTCCAGAGCTGGGGCTGGCGCGTGCCGTTCCTGCTCTCGGGCGTGCTGGTCGGCCTCGGCATGTGGATCCGGCTGGCGGTCGACGAGACGCCGGTCTTCAAGGAGGCCCGCGCCCGGGCCGAGGCCCGCAAGGCGGAGGCCGCGACATCCGCCGGGGAGCAGCAGGTGGAGAAGATGCCGCTTGTCGCGGTGCTGCGCTTCCACTGGAAGGACGTGCTCATCGCCATGGGCGCGCGGATGGCCGAGAACATCACCTTCTACGTCATCACCGCCTTCATCCTCGTCTACGCCACCAATGAGCTGAAGCTCTCCCAGCAGACCGCGCTCAACGCGGTGCTGATCGCCAGCGCGGTGCACTTCGCCGTGATTCCCGCCTGGGGTGCGCTGTCCGACCATCTCGGACGCCGCCCGGTGTATCTGCTCGGTGCTCTGGGCACAGGCCTGTGGGTCTTTCCGTTCTTCCAGCTGCTGGACACCAAGAGCTTCGGTTCCATCGTGCTCGCGGTGACGGTCGGCCTGGTGCTGCACGGTGCGATGTACGCGCCGCAGGCGGCCTTCTTCACCGAGATGTTCGCGACGAGGCTGCGCTACTCCGGGGCGTCGATCGGCGCGCAGTTCTCGTCGCTGGCGGCCGGTGCGCCGGCTCCGTTGATCGCCACCGCGCTGCTCGCGGACTACGGCACCTCGACACCGATCTCCCTGTACGTGATCGCGGCGGCGCTGCTCACGGTCATCGCGGTCGCCTGCGCCAAGGAGACCAAGGCGCTGGACCTGACCAAGGTCGGCGAGGACGACGCCGCCGGCGCACCCGCTCCCCGCTCAGCCCCCGACCGCTCCCGCGAGCCGGTGCAGCCGTAGCGCGAGCTGCGTCTCGAGGGCGCGCTCCGGGGACTGCCAGTCGTCGCCCAGCAGCCTGGCCACACGCTCCAGGCGCTGGGCGACGGTGTTGACGTGAACGTGCAGCTCGTCCTTCGCGCGTGCGGGGCTCATGCCGCACGCGAAGTAGGCGTCCATGGTGGCCACCAGGTCGGTGCCGCGGCGCGCGTCGTAGTCGAGTACGGGACCGAGGGTGCGGCGTACGAAGCTGCCGACGTCACGGCTGTCGGTGAGCAGCATGCCGATGAAGCCGAAGTCCTCGGCGGCGGCGCCCTCTCCGGAGCGTCCCAGGAGGCGCAGGGCGTCCACACAGCGCCGCGCCTCCGGGTAGGACGCGGCGACGGCGCCGGACTGCTCCGCGGGCGCGGAGACGGCCGCCGAGGCGCCGACCGTGACGGGGGCGCCCGCCGAGTGCCCCAGCTCGGAGGCGATCTCCCGGGCGGTGCGCGAGGGGCTGCCGCCGTCGGGCAGGGGCAGCAGGAGCACGATGCCGCCGTCCCTGGCGGCGGCCAGCCCGCGCCGCGTTGCGGCGAGGTGCGAGGCGGCGGCCCACAGGCGCTGCCGCCCCAGGCTCTCCTCCTTCTCGGCTCCGGCGTGGTTCCCGGAGTCGCCTCTCTGATTCCCGGAGTCGCCTCCGGGGAGGCCTCCCCCGAAGCCGCCGGCATGGCCCTCGGCGTGCCCTTCGAGCCGGGCGCTGAGCAGTACGTGCGGCGCGTCGAGGTCCGCGTGCAGCCGGGCCGCGCGATCGCGCAGCAGCCGGGGGTCGTGACTGGTGGAGTCCAGGAGGTCGTCCAGCAGTTCGCCCCGTACGCGCTGCTCCGCCTCGCCCGCGGAGCGCCGCGCGAGCAGCAGCAGGGACGTGACCATCGCCGCGCGCTCGAAGGTGCGCTGGTCGACGGGGTCGAGCACGGGATGCCCGTGGAGTACGAGCGCGCCCAGCAGTTCGCCGCCCGCCGAGACGGCGGTGACCCAGGTGCCGCCGTCGCGCATCGCGTACCCGGCGCTGCGGGAGCGCTCCACCGCGGGGAGCGCGGACGCCGCCGCGGGTTCGGTGAACTCGACGCGGCCGGCGAGGACTTCGGAGACCGCGGCGGCCACGTCCGTCACGTCGCCGCCGCGAAGCACCAGTTCGGTGAGCCGGTCGTGGACGTCGCTCGCTCGCTGCATGGTCTCGTTGGCGCTCTCCAGTTCGTCGATCGCGTCGCGGGTCTCGGAGAGCAGCCTGGCGGTGTCGATCGCGACGGCGGCGTGCGCCGCGAACGAGCCCAGCAGCGCGATCTGTTCGCGCTCGAAGACACGCGCCCTGCGGTCCGCCGCGTACAGGACGCCGATGACGTCGCGCCCGCCGAGCAGCAGCGGCACGCCGAGGATGGCGATCAGGCCCTCCTCCCCGACCGCCGTGTCGATGGGGCCGGTGTGCCGGAACCGCGCGTCCGCCGGGTAGTCGTCCGTGACGTACGGACGCGCCGTCTGCGCGACGAGGCCGCCGAGCCCCTCGCCCATGCCGAGCCGGAGCTGCTGGAAGCGGGCGGAGACGGAGCCCTCGGTGACCCGCATGTAGGTGTCGCCGCGCTCGTGGTCGGTGAGGGTCATGTACGCGACCTCGGTGCCCAGCAGCGAGCGGGCCCGCTGCACGATGGCGCGGAGCACGTCGTCCAGGTCGCGCAGCCCCGCCAGATCGTGGACCGTCTCGATCAGTGCGGTCAGCTCGGCCTCGCGCCGCCGCCGTCCCTCCAGCTCGGCGCGGATGCGCAGCGCCAGCTGCTTTCCGCTGTCCAGGGCGGTCAGCTCCTCGGGCGGCGCGCCGGACTCGCGGGCGCGGGCGAGCGGTTCGTCGTACGCCTCGGCGGGCGCACGGCGGGCGAGGAGGTCCAGGTAGGCGGCGTCGGACGGCCGGGCTTCGGGCATGGTCACAGGCCTACCCGTGGTGCGGCACGTGACGCCAGGGACTCACGGGTCCCGGTTCCGCCCGCCGGACGGCCCCGTGTTCCGCTCGCCGTGCTCGTCAGTGGGCCGTCCACGCGCCGTCGAGGGGGAGCGAGGCGCCGGTGACGAAGGACGCCTCGGGCGTGCACAGATAGGCCACCGCCTCGGCCACCTCCTCCGGCTCCAGCAGCCGCTTGAGCGCGGAGTCGGCCAGCAGGATCTGCGAGACGACCCGGTCCTCCGAGATGCCGTGGGCCGCCGCCTGGTCGGCTATCTGCCGCTCCACCAGGGGCGTACGGACGTAGGCCGGGCTGACGCAGTTGGAGGTGACGCCGTGCTCCGCGCCCTCCAGCGCGGTGACCTTCGACAGGCCCTCCAGACCGTGCTTGGCCGAGACGTAGGCCGACTTGTACGCCGAGGCGCGCAGCCCGTGCACGGAGGAGATGTTGACGATCCGGCCCCAGCCCTGCTCGTACATGTGCGGCAGCGCGCCCCGTACGAGCCGGAAGGGCGCCTCCAGCATCAGCGTGAGCAGCCGGTGGAAGTCCTCGGGCGGGAACTCCTCGATGGGGCGCACCAGTTGGGCGCCCGCGCTGTTGACGAGGATGTCGGCGCCCGCCGCGGCGTGCTCGGCGGCGTCCAGCCCGCCCGGATCGGTCAGGTCCAGGGGATAGGGCTGGGACGAGCCGCCGCTCTCGGCGTCCTGAAGGGCCCGGAGCCCGTCGGCATCGCGGTCGACCGCCCGGACCTTGGCACCCGCCGCCGCCAGTCTCAGGGCGCACGCGCGGCCGATGCCGCTCGCGGCACCGGTGACCAGCGCGGTGCGTCCGGTCAGGTCGAGGGCGACGGAGTGCGGGCCGGGTGTCAGCTGCTCGGTCATGCGGCAACGCTAGGTCGGCGTGCCCGGGCGGCCCAATGTGGCGGCGCCACACTCACGTCCCGTCACCGCTGGACGTACGACACGTTCGGGCGCCGGCTTCCGCGCCCCTACGGTCGATGAGTCCCCCACGGGACACCCCCCACGGAAGGAGCGCCATGAAAGCCATACGCTCGAAAGCCGCTCTGCTGCTCACCGCCCTGACCGCACTGACCGCCGCCGGGCTCGCCGGCGTGACCGGCGGGGGCACCGCCCACGCCGCGGGCACCGCGGCCGGCCTGGAGAAGGTCGGCGACTTCGGCTCCAATCCCGGAGCGCTCAGCATGTACCGGTACGCCCCGGAGGGGCTGCCCGCGAAGAGCCCCGTCGTCCTCGCGCTGCACGGCTGCACGCAGGACGCGGCGACGTACTTCGAGGGTGCCGGCTGGCAGAAGGCCGCGGACGACGGCAAGTTCTCCGTCGTCGCACCACAGCAGGAACAGGCCAACAACGCGAACAAGTGCTTCAACTGGTTCCAGGCCGGCGACACCGACCGGGACAAGGGCGAGGCGCTGTCGATCAAGCAGATGGTGGACAAGACGGTCGCCGACCTCGACGCGGACCCCTCACGCGTCTTCATCACCGGCCTCTCGGCCGGCGGCGCCATGACGTCCTCGATGCTGGCGTCCTACCCGGACGTCTTCAAAGGAGGTGCCGTCATCGCGGGCCTGCCTGCCGGCTGCGCCGGCACCGTCGCCGAGGCGTTCACCTGCATGAGCCCCGGCGTCTCCAAGTCGGCCGCCGAGTGGGGCGACCTCGCCAGGAAGGCCGCCCCCGACTACTCGGGCCCGCGGCCGAAGGTGTCCGTCTGGCACGGCACGGGCGACACCACCGTGGTGCCGAAGAACGCCGACGAGTCCGTCAAGCAGTGGACGGACGTGCTCGGAGCGGACCAGGACGCCGACGCCACCGAGAAGTTGCAGGGCGGCACCACACGCTCCGACTACAACAACGGTGACGGCGACGTCGTCGTACGCAGCTACATGGTCGACGGCATGCCGCACGGCACCCCCGTCAAGCCGGACGAGGGCTGCGGAAAGGCCGGGGAGCACTTCCTCGACACCATCTGCTCCACGAAGCACATCACCGCGGACTGGGGGCTGGGAGGCTGACGGCGGGTCCCTCCCCGTTCCCGGGCTCCCCCGGGGGTGTCAGCCCTGCACTACCCGGTGCACGCGGGGCCGCTCACACCTCTGGGGGAGCGCGCATGTCCGAGTCCGCAGGCCCGTGTTGGGGCTCCGCGGGCCCGAGTTGGGGCCTTGGCGGACCTCCGCCGGGGGGCCGGCGCGGCCGTCGCGGGACTTCGCGCGCGGGCGCCCCGCCCGTGCTCCTCACACGATGGATCTGCGTCCGCGCCAGCGGGCGCGTCCACGTGCAGGAACACGAGAAGGGAAGCCGATGATCAACCTCGCACGCGCGATAACCACGGCCGGCGTCGCAGTGGCAGTCGGACTCGTCGCCGTACCGTCGGCCTCAGCCGTGGTGAAAGAGGCCCCCAAGACCGTGGCCGCCAAGGCCTCGGCCGAGGCGAAGAAGTCGGCGAAGTCGCAGTCCGCGGCACAGGCCCAGGGGTCGCGCCCCCTCACCGTCAACGTGTACTACGTCATGCACGACGGCCGGGTCGTCAGCGAGCAGGGGCCGGGCGACAACGCCGCGCACCAGGTCGCGAGCAGCTCCGGCGGGATCGACATGCAGACCCAGAACGAATCCGTCAACACGGGCGACCTCAAGGCGGAGGCCGACGGCAGGCAGAGCGGGAGCCCCGTCACCTTCGAGGTCGAGGGGTCGGAACAGGACACGGGAGAGGTCTCCTGAGCCGCTGATCCGTCCCTTCTCCCGGCACACCGGGCGGCGCTCGCCGGCCGGGCCCGTCGTCAGCCCCGCTTGCCGCCGTCCGGTGTGCCTCCGGTCAGATGCGTGAACGCATCGAGATTGCGGGTCGATTCGCCGCGCGATGTGCGCCACTCGTACTCGCGGCGGATCGCCGACGCGAAACCCATCTCCAGCAGCGTGTTGAAGGAGCCGTCGGCGTTCTCCAGCACCGCTCCCAGCAGCCGGTCCACCTCTTCCGTGGTGACGGCGCTCAGCGGGAGCCGGCCCGCCAGATAGACGTCGCCGAGCTTGTCCAGGGCGTAACTCACCCCGTACAGACGGGTGTTGCGCTCCAGAAGCCAGCGGTGCACGGCCGCGTGGTTCTCGTCGGGGCAGCGCACGACGAAGGCGTTGACCGAGAGGGAGTGCCTGCCGACGGCGAGCGAGCAGGTCGTGGAGAGCTTGCGCGTGCCCGGCAGCGTGACGACGTACGTGCCCTCGGCTGGGCTCTCCCACTCCAACTCCGCCTCGCGCAGGGCGTGTTCGACGGTGCTGCGCGCGCGGCGCACGGCGTCGGGGGCCTCGGGCGCCTGGGCGCCTCCGGCCGTCCCGGAGCCCGCGGCGCCCTTCGCTTCGGGCTCGGCGTCAGACATGGGCCGATCGTAGGCGACGGCGTCGGTCGTGCATCGCGTCGGCATAGACCTCCAGCGTGCCCGCCGCCGCGGCGTCCCAGCCGAACCCGGCGGCGTGCCGTGCGGCGGCCTCTCCCATGCGCTCGGCGGGACCGTCCGGCGCGTCCGTGACGAAGTGGCGCAGCGCTCGCGCGTACGCCCGCGGCTCGTGCCCGTCCACGAGGAAGCCGCTCACCTCGTCCCGTACCGCGACCGGCAGTCCGCCCACGGCGGCCGCGATCACCGGTGTCCCGCACGCCTGCGCCTCGACGGCGACAAGCCCGAACGACTCGCTGTACGAGGGCATGACGAGCACGCTCGCCGCCCGGTACCAGTCCGCCAGCTCCTCCTGGTCCACCGGCGGATGGAAGCGCACCATCTCCGAGACGCCCAGCTTCGCCGCGAGCTTGTGCAGCCGTTCCGGCTTGGCGAGGCCGCTTCCGCTCGGCCCGCCCACGACCGGGACCAGCAGCCGGCCGCGCAGCGAGGGGTCCTCGCCGACGAGCAGCGCGACGGCGCGCAGCAGGATGTCGGGGGCCTTCAGGGGCTGGATCCGTCCGGCGAAGAGCGGGATCAGCGCGTCCTGCGGGAGGCCGAGCCGGGCGCGGGCCGCGGCGCGTCCGTCGCCCGGACAGAAGCGCTCCAGATTGACGCCCGGATGTACGACGGCGGTGCGCGCAGGATCGGCCTCGTAGTGCCGTACCAGCTCGGCCGCCTCCTCCGCCGTGTTGGCGATGAGCCTGTCCGCGGCGCGCACTATCTGGGTCTCGCCGATGACGCGTGCGGGCGGCTCCGGGGCGTCGCCGTCGGCGAGCGCCGCGTTCTTCACCTTGGCCATCGTGTGCATGGCGTTGACCAGGGGCACGCCCCAGCGCTGTGCGGCGAGCCAGCCCACGTGCCCGGAGAGCCAGTAGTGCGAGTGCACGAGGTCGTAGTGCCCGGGCCGGTGCCCGGCCCACGCCTGCATCACGCCGTGCGTGAACGCGCAGAGCTGCGCGGGCAGTTCCTCCTTCGCGAGGCCCTCGTACGGACCGGCGTCGATGTGCCGTACGAGCACGCCGGGGGCGAGTTCGACGCTGGGCGGAAGCGCGGCGGCCGTCGCGCGCGTGAAGATCTCCACCTGGGTGCCCTGCTCGGCGAGCTGCTTGGCGAGCTCCACGATGTAGACGTTCATGCCGCCCGCGTCTCCCGTGCCCGGCTGGTGCAGCGGGGAGGTGTGCACGCTCAGCATGGCGACTCTGCGGGGGCGCCGGGCGGGGCCGAGCCTCAGCCGCGGGCGCTGCTGCTGCGGCAGGGCGTCGCGACCGGACCTCCCCCTGAGCCTTCCGCCGGGTGGTACCCCCAGGCCACGGGGGAGGGTGCGGAGCTGACCGAACCGCGCCATGTACTGGCTCACGGGCGATTGCCTCCTCGTGGGGCGCCTGCCGTGGGTGCAGGTGGAGAGCGGACGTCGCGTGCGTGCTGCGTGCCGGGTCCCGCGGGTGTGGGGGCGGGGGTGCGGGGGTGGTGCGGGGGCACGCCCGAGCCGCGGACATGCCGAAGCGGAGCCCGCGGTCCCGTCGTGGTGAACACCGGAGGCGGCGGTTCCCATTTCGGCTTTGCCGAATCGTGACAACCGTGTTTCACCGAAGGCGCCGCCGGCCGAAAGCCCCTGCCGCCCTCGCGCCTCGCCCTCGTACGCTCATGGCATGACCGCCGGCTCCCCGTCCCGCCCCCTGGGCAACGTGACGCGCGGGACCACCGGCCCCAACCGGCTGCGCCGCATGGACCGCTGGATCGCCGCCGTACAGGCACACGCTCTGCGCCGGTCCCCCGCGCCGCCGCTCGTCGTCGACCTCGGCTTCGGAGCCGCCCCGTGGACGGCGCTCGAACTGCTGCAACGGCTGCGCAGGGTGCGTACGGACGTGCACGTGGCCGGTGTCGAGATCGACCCGGAACGGGTCGCGGCGGCCCGCCCGTACGAGCGCGCCGGGCTGACCTTCCTCCGCGGCGGCTTCGAGGTGCCCCTGCCGGGCGGGGCCCGCCCCGTCCTGATCCGCGCCGCGAACGTGCTGCGCCAGTACGAGGAGGCGGAGGTCGCTCCGGCCTGGGCACGTCTGTGCGCGCGCCTGGCCACGCCGGACGGGCTCGCGATCGACGGCACCTGCGACGAGATCGGACGCCGTCATGTGTGGGTCGCTCTCGGCCCCGAGGGCCCGCGCACGGTCACCTTCGCCGCCCGGCTGGGCTCACTGACGTCGCCGTCCGACCTGGCGGAGCGGCTGCCCAAAGCGCTCATACACCGCAACGTCCCGGGCGAACCGGTGCACGCCTTCCTCCGCGACTTCGACCGCGCGTGGGCGACCGCCGCGCCCTACGGGGCGCTGAGCGCGCGGCAGCGCTGGATACAGGCCGTACGGGCGCTGAGCGGACAGTGGCCCGTGCGGGGCGGTCCCCACCGCTGGCGGCAGGGCGAGGTCACCGTCGACTGGCGGGCCCTCGCCCCGCGCGGCGGCTGACGGCAGCCGCGGATCAGGCCGCGCTCAACAGCTGGGCACGCCCGAAGAGCAGCGCGTACCCCTCGGGCAGGTCGGCCAGCATCTTCTCCGTGAGGCCGTCCCCGCAGACCTCCCCGAGCACCGACAGTACGGAGCTGACGTCCCAGCGGGCCGTGGCCGACGTCGCGCCGTCGAGGCGCCGGGCGACGGTCTCCACGAATTCCGCGGCCGTCAGCGGCTTCGTCGCCGGCAGCTGGTACCTCAGGGTCTCGGCGGCCGTCGCCGGCAGCCGCCCGGCGACGCGCTCACGGACGCCGTTCGTCAGATGGCCGCCGAGGGCCGAGAGAACGACTCGGATGACCTGCTTCGTCTCTGCGTCCGTCGCGTATCGGCCGTACTCACGGACCCGGGCCACGAGTTCGTTCCACTGCATACCTGTCTGTCCCTTTCCGTTCACGCGGTTCCCTCCGCGCGGCTGACCTGTCAGGCCGCTCTCCGGAGTGCCCGGAGAGCGGCGGGGAATGTGCGGCAGATCCCGGCGGCGGCGCGAGCCCCTACCCGTCCGGCGGGCGGATCACTTGGTGATCTGCCGGTCGGACGAGCCGCCTCCGCTGATCTCGATCTTGCGGGGCTTGGCCTGCTCTGCCACGGGGATGCGGAGCGTCAGCACGCCGGCGTCATAGGCGGCGTCGATGCGGTCGGCATCCAGTGTGTCACCCAGGAAGATCTGGCGGCTGAACGTGCCCGCGGGACGCTCCGCGGCGATCAGCTCCGCATCCTCCGGGGCGGGCGAGCGGCGCTCGGCGTGGACGGTGAGCACGTTCCGCTCGACGTCCAGATCGATGGACTCGGGGGAGACCCCCGGCAGATCGAAGTGGATCACGAAGTCGTCGCCCGAGCGGTACGCCTCCATCGGCATGCCCGCCGGCCGCGCCTGGGTCCCGAAGACCTGCTGGCTGAGGCGGTCGAACTCCCGGAACGGGTCGGTACGCATGAGCATCACGGTCATCTCCTTCCGTGGGTTGCACTCCCGTGCGATGCCCTGTGCTTTCTTATATACCTCGACCCGAGGAAAGTTGACAACCTCCGACTCAACTGCGCCTCTTTTCGCAGCTCAGAGCGCTTGCGGTGCTGCTTCTCGGCTGTCGCTCACCACCTGCTGCCAGAGCTTGCCGAACTCCCGGCGGGCGGCCTCCGCCTCCTGGCGCTGGCCGGCGTGGAGCACGCCGAGCGCGTATGCCGTGGCGGGCGCGATGCGGGGTGTACGGGCCGCCGCTGCCGCCGCCTCGGCCGCCTCCACCGCGTCGCGGTACCGGTCGAGCGCGGCGCTCGCCGCCGTGAGCCGCTGTTCCGCGCCGGGGAGTCCGGGCGGCACGGCCGGACCGGAGGGGCCGGACGGGCCCGCCGGGCTCGCGGGACCGGCCGGGCCGGAGCCCGCATCCCGCTCCTCTCCGCCGGGGCCCGCGCCGCGCGGGGGCCCGGCCGTGGCGGCGTGCAGGACCTCCTGCGCGTACCGGTGGTGACGCAGCAGGATCCGGACCTCGAACCAGGCGGCGTCCTGCCTGCTCTGCGCGTCGTGGCCCGCCCGCGCCTCGGGCCCGTCCCGTCCGTCCCGCGCCTCCCGTCCGTCCCGCGTCTCCCGTCCGTCCTGCACGTCGCGGCCTTCGCGCCGCCCCGACGGGGCCCGCGGCGACGGCGGCCCCGAGGACGGCAGCGTCTCGACGGCGTGTACGAGGCGCTCCCTCGCCCGCTCCGCCAGCGGTACGAGCACCGCTCCTGCCGCGCCACGTGGCGCGTCCGCGGCGAGCGGGACCTCGTAGGCCAGCACGGCCACCGAGTCCGCGACCGCGTGGAAGCGGGAGGAGACCAGCGCCTCCAGGGCGGCGGAGTGCGCACGGCTGCGGGCGAGGCTGTGCTGCCGCTCCAGCAGCGCCGCGGCCCGGTCGCCGCCCACGCCCTCGACGGCCAGCAGATGCAGCGCGGCGAGCAGCCGGGTCTGCCGCGCGGCGCACCGGTACTCGCGCGCCAGCGTGCCCGACAGTCTGCGCAGCTCGCTGCTCAGTTCGTCCGCCCACGCGGCGTCCACGAGCGGGCGGTACGTCAGGAGGGCGGAGCCGATCCGCCGGGACGCACAGCGCAGCCGGCGTACCGCCTCGGCCGCCGCGGGCGCCGACTGCGCGCTGCCCACGCTCTCCTCGTGCGTGCGCAGGCCGCGCAGGAAGTCGGCCGCCCAGGCGTGCAGACATCCGCTGAGCACCTCCGCGGCGTCCGCCGTCTCCAGGCCGGACGCCGGCGCCGCGGTGCCGGCGGGCCCCGCGAGCCCGCCTGCTTGTCCCCTCACGGCTCTGTCACCCCCTCACCCCGTCGTTCCGTCACCGAGACTCCGTAACCGGTCAGCCCGGCGCCGGTCCGCGTCGGCGCCTGCGGCCCTCGATCAGCGATTCCTGGATGTTGCGCAGCGGCTGCCCGTCCGCGTCGTGTGCGTACCGGGTCCACTCGCCGTCCGGGCCCAGGTGCCAGGAGGCCGTGTCGTCGGCCATGCCCGTCTCCAGCAGCCTCGTCAGCGTGGCCCGGTGCGCGGGGTCGGGCACGCGGACCAGCGCCTCGATACGGCGGTCCAGGTTGCGGTGCATCATGTCGGCGCTGCCGAGCCAGACTTCCGGGTCGCCGCCGTTTCCGAACGCGAATATTCGCGAGTGCTCCAGGAACCGCCCGAGGACGCTGCGCACCCGCACCGTCTCGCTCAGTCCCGGAACTCCCGGGCGCAGCGCACATATGCCGCGCACCCAGAGATCGACGGGCACGCCCGCGCGCGAGGCGCGGTAGAGCGCGTCGACCACGGCCTCGTCGACGATCGAGTTGAGCTTGAAGCGCACGTACGCCGGCTCTCCCGCGCGGTGCCTGCGGATCTCCCGGTGGATGCGCGAGACCAGCCCGTCGCGCAGCGAGGTGGGCGCGACGAGCAGCCGCCGGTACGACTCGCGCCGCGAGTAGCCGGACAGCCGGTTGAAGAGGTCGGACAGGTCGGCGCCGACCTGCTGGTCCGCCGTGAGCAGGCCCAGGTCCTCGTACAGACGGGCCGTCTTGGGGTGGTAGTTGCCGGTGCCGACGTGTGCGTAGCGGCGCAGCGTGTCGCCCTCCTGCCGCACGACCAGCGAGAACTTGCCGTGCGTCTTGAGCCCGACCAGGCCGTGCACGACATGGCAGCCG
The DNA here is from genome assembly GCF_032248595.1 of Streptomyces winkii. Lineage (NCBI taxonomy): Bacteria > Bacillati > Actinomycetota > Actinomycetes > Kitasatosporales > Streptomycetaceae > Streptomyces > Streptomyces winkii. Next base: position 664,134 of record NZ_JASTTH010000005.1, read on the forward strand.
GACTCCTCGAGCTTCCGCGCCCACTTGATGTTGGCCTGCTCGTCGAAGCGCGCCTTGATCTCGACGAGTACCAGCACCTGCTTGCCGGACTCCGCGGCGTCTATCAGGGCGTCGACGATCGGGGAGTCGCCCGAGGTGCGGTAGAGCGTCTGCTTGATCGCCAGTACGTCCGGATCCGCGGCGGCCTGCTCCAGGAACGCCTGCACGGAGGTGGAGAAGGAGTCGTACGGGTGGTGCAGCAGCACGTCGCGCTCGCGCAGCGCGGCGAAGATGTCCGGCGGCTTCGCGGACTCGACCTGCGCCAGGTCGCGCTGCGTGCCCGCCACGAACTTCGGGTACTTCAGGTCCGGCCGGTCCATCGCGTGGACGATCCCGGACAGCCCCGTCAGATCCAGCGGCCCCGGCAGCGGATACACCTCCGCCTCGGAGACGTTCAGCTCCCGCACCAGCAGATCGAGCACGTACGGGTCGATCGACTCCTCGACCTCCAGGCGCACCGGCGGCCCGAAGCGGCGGCGCAGCAACTCCTTCTCCAGGGCCTGGAGGAGGTTCTCGACGTCGTCCTCCTCGACCTCCAGGTCCTCGTTACGGGTCACGCGGAACATGTGGTGCGCCAGCACCTCCATGCCCGGGAACAGCTCCTCCAGGTGCGCGGCGATGACGTCCTCGACGGGCACGTACCGCTGCGGCGAGGCCTCCAGGAAGCGCGACAGCAGCGGCGGGACCTTCACGCGTGCGAAGTGCTGCTGACCGCTGACCGGATTGCGCACGACGGCCGCGAGGTTGAGCGAGAGCCCCGAGATGTACGGGAAGGGGTGGGCCGGATCGACGGCCAGCGGCGTCAGCACCGGATAGATCCGCTGCCGGAACAGGGTGAAGAGCCGGGCCTGCTCCTTCTCGGTCAGCCCGTCCCAGCGGATCAGGTGCAGGCCCTCCTCGGCGAGGGCCGGGGAGATGACGCGCTGGTAGCAGTCCGCGTGCCGTGCCATCAGCTCGCGCGAGCGCGTCCAGATGTGCTCGAGCGCTTCGCGGGGCTGGAGGCCGGACGCGGAGCGCGTGGCGACGCCGGTCGCGATGCGCCGCTTGAGGCCCGCGACGCGGACCATGAAGAACTCGTCCAGGTTGCCCGCGAAGATCGCGAGGAAGTTCGCGCGCTCCAGCAGCGGCAGCTCCTCGTCCTCGGCGAGCTCCAGCACGCGCTCGTTGAACGCAAGCCAGCTGCGCTCCCGGTCGAGGAAGCGGTCCGGCGGCAGATCGTCCTCCGAGGCGTCCCCGGAGAGCGCGTCCGCGGGAAAGACGTCCGGGTCGGAGTCGAGGTCCGGGTCCAGGTCGGAGACGGTGCCGCCGCTGCTGCGGTCGGCGGGCATGCTCGATGCGACGTCGAACGCGACGTCGTGGCGCGCATCGTCGTCGTGGGCCTCGTGGGCGTCGTAGTGGGGATCGAACGGGGTGGGGGATGCGGATGCGGCACGCGAGGTGGGCTCGCTCATGACTCCATTGTTCCCCGTGCCCGTGTGAGCGACAGGGGCGCGGAGGCGACGAGCAGGGAGCTGCATTCCGTGATGCTCACAAGCCCGTCTTAATCAGCGGTTACGCGCACATGGCCACCGGGCGAGCGGCACACCACCGGCACATCCTCCGGAGAAACGCGGCCGGGCACCGCCTCACGCGCCTCGGGCCGCTCACGGGCCCCTCGCGCCCCTCGCTCCGGGCCCCTCGCGCCCCTCGCTCCGGGCCGGTCTAGCTCTCCGTGCGGTACATCAGGTCCGTCTCGTACGTCGTGAAGCCGAGTCTCTCGTAGACCCCGACGGCCGCGAAGTTGTCCGCGTCCACGTAGAGCATCGCCGTGGGCAGCCCCCGGTCGCGCTCCAGGTGCCGCAGCCCGATGGCCGTGAGCGCCTTGCCGAGGCCGCTGCCCTGCGCCTCGGGCGCGACGCCCAGCACATAGACCTCGCCGAGCTGCTCCGCGCTGTGCACCTTCGTCCAGTGGAAGCCGACGAGCGAGCCCTCCCGCTCGGCGAGGAAGAAGCCCGACGGGTCGAACCAGGGCTCCGCCTTCCTGTCGTCCAGATCGCGCTGGGTGAGGCTGCCCTGCTCGGGGTGGTGCGCGAAGGAGGCGGCGTTCAGCGCCAGCCATGCCGCGTCGTCCTCGCCGGGACGGAACGTGCGCACGGTCACGCCCTCGGGCAGCCGCGGCTCGGGGAGCGCGGGAGCCGCCTCGGCCGAACCCGCGCCGGCCGCCCCCGTGCCCATCCCGCTGCCCGTTCCGGTCTCCCTCAACGGCCGCCGCATCTGGCGCAGTTCGCGGAAGAGGCTGAGCCCGAGCACCTGCGCGAGATGCCGTGCGGCCGGGTGCCCGCCGTGCGCCCACACGCGCAGCCGCTTGCCCGACTCCTTGAGCAGGGCGTGCCCCAGCTGCCGCCCGTAGCCGCGTCCGCGCTGCGCGGGGTGGACGGCCAGCTCGCCCGTCGGCGGCTCGACGGGATCGGTGTCCTCGAGCTGTGCGTAGCCGACGAGTTCGCCGTCGTGCCGCAGCAGCAGATGCCGCACGCCGGGGCGCCGGCCGCCGCGCAGCTGGAGCCGGCCCTGCTCGGAGAGGGGGGACTGGCCGTCCGTACGGGCCGACTCGTCGATCAGCGACTGCACGTCCCGTACGACATCGGCCGACGCCTCGTCGACTACCACCACGTCGTTCATGGGACACGACCTTACGAGACGAGCGGGGCGCTCCACCTCCCGCCCGGCACGAACCGGCTGACGAGTGGCCGGGGTTCGCGCCGGAGGCGGGGGATGCGGACGGGCATGGACGAGTGCGGGAGGGTGCGGACGGATGCGGACCGGTTCGGGCACGCGCGGCCGGGTTCGGGCAGGCGCCGCGGGCCCCTGTTGGTGCTATCGGCGTCAAGCGGCCGAGCCGTAGGGGGACTTGGCTCGCGCCTCGCGCAGCGCGGTCCCCCACCAGTGCAGCTGCCGCAGCATCCCCTTGGCCGCCGCCGAACTGCCCTCCTCGTCGCGGGGGCGGCCGTCCTCGTCGAAGCGCTCCCAGGCCATGTGGAAGCTGAGCGTCTCGCGGACGGTGACGGCGTGCAGTTCGGCGAAGACCGGCCGCAGATGCTCCACCGCGCGCTGCCCGCCCGCCATCCCGCCGTACGAGACGAAGCCGGCCGGCTTGGCCTGCCACTCCTCGCGGAACCAGTCGATGGTGTTCTTCAGCGGCGCCGGAAAGCTGTGGTTGTACTCGGGGGTGACGATCACGAAGGCGTCGGCCGCGTGCAGCCTCTCCGACAGGCCGCTGCGCACGGCCTGTACGGCGGGCGGCAGCGGTGCGCCGAACTCCGGGAAGGCGACGGGCAGTTCGTGTTCGGCCTCGGCCAGGTCGATGACGTCCACCTCGAAGTCGCCGTATGTGCGCGCTTCTTGCGCGAACCAGCGCGAGACGACCGGCCCGAACCGGCCCTCCCGGACGCTTCCGACGATGACCGCGAGGCGCAGCGGGCCTCCGGCCGCGCCCCCGGGTTCGCTCTCCGCTTCGGCCGAGGCCGGGGTGCTCGCGGTGTCTGCGGTGTCTGCGGTGCTTGTGGTGTCTGCGGTCCTGGTCATGGGGTGCTCTCTCTCCTCGGGCGCAGCGGCGGTACGCACGCTGCGTCTGTGCGGCTGCCGTATCGGCTGACCCCAGGCTCAGACATGAAGTTAAGTTGAAGTCAAGCTTCTGCCCGCGATGTCGGCTCCGCGCCGGCTCCGGGCCGCGCTCCGGAATCGGGTCCGGGCTCCGCGTCCGGGCCGTGGCCGAGGCCGTGGCCGCGCTCAGGCTCGGGCTCCGGTTCGCGTGCGGGCTCCGGTTCCGGCTCGGGTTCGGGTTCCTCCGAGCCCGGCAGGCTCAGCACCGCCACCGTCCCGCCGCCCTCCCCGGGTTCGAGCGCGACCTCGCCGCCCGCCTGCCGCACCGTGCGCGCCACGATCGACAGGCCGAGCCCCGACCCGGGCAGGCTTCGCGCGGATGGCGAGCGCCAGAACCGGTCGAAGACGTACGGGAGTTCGGCCTCGTCGATCCCCGGCCCGCGATCCCGCACCCGCAGCGTGCCGCCGCTCAGCACGGCTTCGACCGTGCCGCCGGGCGGGCTGAACTTCACCGCGTTGTCCAGCAGGTTGACCACCGAACGCTCCAGCGCCGCGGGCTCGCCGCGCACGTACCACGGCTCCGTACGCACCGTGACCGTGACGCCGCCGCTGCGCAGCCGCACCCGCTCCGCCGCGCGCTCGGCGATCGCGTGCAGCGCGATGCCCCCGACGGGACCGCCGCGCGGCGGCATCTCGCGCGACAGCTCCTGCAAGTCGCCCACGAGCGCCGCGAGTTCGCTCATCTGCGCCCTGACGGACTCCAGCAGCGCCCTGCGGTCCTCGCCCGGCAGCGAGCGGCCGGTCTCCTCGCTCCGTACGAGGAGTTCGATGTTGGTACGGAGCGATGTCAGCGGCGTACGCAACTCGTGCCCCGCGTCCGCGATCAGCTGCTGCTGGAGTTCGCGCGAGGACGCCAGCGCCTCGGTCATCGAGTTGAACGAGCGGGAGAGGCGGGCGATTTCGTCGTCACCCTCGGCGGGGATGCTCACGCCGAGGTCCTCCGTGCGGGCGATGTGCTCCACGGCTCCGGTGAGCCGGTCCACGGGCCGCAGCCCCGCCCGCGCGAGCACCACGCCCGCGCCCGCCGCGGCGAGCACTCCGGCGCCGCCGACCGACGCGAGGATCAGGGCGAGGTTCCGCAGTGATCTGTCGGTCTCGGTGAGCGGCCGCGCCACCGAGACGGCGACATCGGTTCCCTGGACGGGAGTCGTCAGCACCCGGTAGTCGGTGCCGGAGCCGTCCCTGCCCCGGGCGGTGTGCACGGACTCGGCCTGGCGGCGCTCGGCCACGCGCTCGTCGCCGGGCGTGACCTCCATCCTGCTGCCGACGATGACGCAGCTCTTGCCGTGGCGGTCGACGACCTGGACCGCCGCGTCGAAGGGGTTCGGCGCCCGCTCGTCCGCGGGCGAGCACTGCCCCGAGCTGAGCTGGCCGACGACGAAGCTCGGGTCCACGCGGCTGTTGCTGCGCAGCGACTCGTCCAGCGAACCGATCAGCTGGGCCCGTACGAGGAACCAGCAGGCCGTCGCGCACGCCGCGACCGCCAGCGCCACCGTGACCGCGGCCAGCAGGGCAAGGCGCGAGCGCAGCGCCGGCGCCTGGAGCCGGGGCCGGCGAAGACCGGGCTTCACGCCGCGTCCTCCTTGAGGACGTAGCCGACGCCCCGCACCGTGTGCACGAGGCGCGGCTCACCGCCCGCCTCGGTCTTGCGGCGCAGATACATCACGTACACGTCCAGGGAGTTGGACGACGGCTCGAAGTCGAAGCCCCACACCGCCTTGAGGATCTGCTCGCGCGTGAGCACCTGGCGGGGGTGCGCGAGGAACATCTCCAGCAGCATGTACTCGGTGCGGCTCAGCTCCACCGTGCGCGGGCCCCTCGTCACCTCCATCGTGCCGAGGTCCATGCGCAGATCGCCGAAGCTGAGGAGGTCCGCACCGGGCTGGCCCGCGGAGGCGGCGGCCGCGCGCGGGCCGGCCGCTCCGCCCGTGCCACCGCTCGCGATCCCGGCGGCCTGCTCCTGCGCGTACGAGGTGCGCCGCAGCAGCGCCCGGATGCGGGCCAGCAGTTCGTCGAGCTCGAACGGCTTGACGAGATAGTCGTCCGCCCCCGCGTCCAGGCCCGTGACGCGGTCGCCCACCATGTCCCGCGCGGTCAGCATCATGATCGGCACGCGCCTGCCGGACTCGCGTAGGCGCCGGGCGACGGTCAGCCCGTCCATGCGCGGCATCAGCACATCGAGCAGGATCAGGTCCGGTTCGTACGCCGCGGTCTTCTCCAGGGCGTCGAGGCCGTCCGCCGCGAGCTCGGTTCCGTAGCCCTCGAAGGCGAGGCTGCGGCGCAGCGCGTCCCGGACGGCGGGCTCGTCGTCGACGATCAGCACCTTCATGGCCACCATGGGCCCAAGCGTCGCACTGTGTGGGAGCGGAAGCCGTGTCAGGCGTGTCACAGGGCGCCGGTACGCCCGCGGGGAGGCGGAGCGAGGGGCGCGCGCCGGAGGCTCAGCGCCGCGGAAGGTCCGCGGAAAGGCAGCGGAAAGGCCGCGGAGAGGCAGCGCCGCGAAGGCTCGGTGCTGCGGGGCTCAGTGCTTCGGAGGCTCAGTGCTGCGGGGCTCAGCGCTGCGGAGGCTTGCCGCATCCGCAGGAGCGCCGCACGACGAGCCCTGCCGGGAACTGCCGCACGCGCTGGCGCCGGGACCCGGCGACCCGCAGCCCGTCGTCCAGCACCAGGTCGACCGCGGCCTTCGCCATGCCCTCGCGGTCCGAACCGACGGTCGTAAGCGGCGGGTCCGTCAGCGCCGCCTCCTTCACGTCGTCGAAGCCCGCGACCGCCAGGTCCTGCGGCACGTCGAGGCCCAGCTCGCGCGCGGCGCGCAGCACACCGAAGGCCTGGTCGTCGGTGGAGCAGAAGACGGCGGTGGGACGGTCCGGGCGGCCCAGCAGTTCGAGAGCCAGCCGGTAGGTGTCGTAGCGGTTGTACGGGGCCTGGAAGAGGCGGCCCTCGACGGAGCGCCCTGCCTCCTCCATCGCGCGGGACCAGCCCTCGACGTGGTCGGTCACCGGGTCTCCGGACTCGGGCGTCGAGTCGATGCCGCCGAGGCACGCGACGTACTCGTGGCCGTGCTCCAGCAGATGGCGGGTGGCGAGCTGCGCGCCGCCGACGTCGTCGAGCACGACCGCCACGTCGTCGATGGCCTCGGGGCGGCGGTGCAGCAGCACGACGCGGGCGTCCCAGGCGTCGATCTCCACCGCGGCGTGCTCGCTGGGGCCCTGGCTGATGAGGATCAGGCCCGAGACGCGCATCCCGAGGAAGGCCCGCAGATAGTGCACCTCGCGCTCGTCGAGGTAGTCGGAGTTGCCGACGAGGACCATCTTTCCCCGCTCCGCGGCGGCCTGTTCGACCGCGTGCGCGAGCTCCGCGAAGAAGGGCTGCCGGGCGTCGGGGACGATGAGGCCTATCAGGTCCGTACGGCGCGAGGCCATCGCCTGCGCCACCCTGTCGGGCCGGTAGCCCAGCTCCTTGATGGCGGCGAGCACGCGCTCGCGCGTGGCCGGTGCGACAGGCCTCGGCCCGTTGTTGATCACATAGCTGACGACCGCGGTCGACGTACCCGCAAGCCTTGCCACATCGTCCCGCGTCACCCTGGCCACCCGGGCAGTCTACGCGGGAAGCATCCGCCGTTTGAGGGGCCTGCTGGTTCCGGCCCGGGAGGCCGGGAGCCGCCGGGGAGCGGCCCCCGCGCCGGCGTCCCCGAAAGCGGTCCAGGCGACGGGGTCTAGCCGGCCGTGCCGCCGGTTCCTTCGGCCGCCGCCTCCCGTACGAGACGGGTGGCGGCGTCGGTGACGGCGCGGGCGTCCGCCTTCGCCTTCTTCTCCTCGGCCGTCTTCGCGTCCTTCTCGGGCGAGACGAAGCGGTAGCCGACGTTGCGGACGGTGCCGATCAGCGACTCGTGCTCGGGGCCGAGCTTCGCACGCAGGCGCCGTACGTGCACATCCACGGTGCGGGTGCCGCCGAAGTAGTCGTAGCCCCAGACCTCCTGGAGCAGCTGGGCGCGGGTGAACACCCGGCCCGGGTGCTGGGCCAGGTACTTCAGCAGCTCGAACTCCTTGAAGGTCAGGTCGAGGACCCGTCCCTTGAGCTTCGCGCTGTAGGTGGCCTCGTCGACGGAGAGGTCGCCGTTGCGGATCTCGGTCGGCTCGTCCTCGGCGGCGCCCTGCATCCGGCCCGTGGCCAGCCGCAGCCGGGCCTCGACCTCCGCGGGGCCGGCGCTCTCCAGCAGCACGTCGTCGACGCCCCACTCGGCGGTGACGGCGGCGAGCCCGCCCTCGGTGACGACGAGGATCAGCGGACAGCCGGGGCCGGTCTGGTGCAGGAGCTGGCACAGCGAGCGCACCTGGGGCAGGTCGCGGCGGCCGTCGATGAGGATGGCGTCCGCGCCGGGGGTGTTCACGAGTGTGGGCCCCTCGGCGGGTGCCACGCGCACGTTGTGCAGCAGCAGACCGAGCGCGGGGAGCACTTCGGTGGACGGCTGGAGGGCGTTCGTCAGCAGGAGTAGCGAACTCACGTCAGATCCTTCCTCGGTCCCGTGGGACTTCGGTACGGCTCGGCACTGCTTCGTACGGATGCGCTCCTGAAAAGCGACTGCGGGTCCGGAAGAACGGACCGCGGCCCGGAAAGCACACTGCGCTCCTGAAAGCACAAAAGGACCCGGGGGCGACGCTGCCCGGATCCTTCACTCGAAGCAGAATAGCCGACATGGGCGAGGATGCCGAGTGTGAATTCGCTCGCTCCGGTGCTGACGCCCGCACCGAGGGTGAGCGCGGCGGCGCACGAGGCGGCCGGCCGGAGATACCGGCCGGGCCCCGAGGGCCCCGGCGCAGGGCGGTTCTGCGGACCTCGGACGGTGTGCGGATCGAGGCGGCGTACGACCCGTACGAGGGCGAAACGGGCAGCGCGAGCGGCGGCGAAAATGCGGGCGCCCCGGGTGCGATCGTCGTCGCGCACGGGTTCAGCGGGTCGGTGGACCGCCCGGCCCTGCGCCGTGCGGTGCGGGTGTTCACGCAGTACGGGGCCGTGATCACCTTCTCCTTCCGCGGGCACGGCGGCTCCGGCGGCCACTCCACGGTCGGCGATCTGGAGGTCCTCGACCTCGCGGCCGCGGTGGCCTGGGCGCGCGCGCTCGGGCACGCACGGGTGGCGACGATCGGCTTCTCGATGGGCGGCTCGGTCGTGGTCCGCCACGGCGCGCTCTACCGCCCCAAGGCGCACGAGGGGCGCACAGGCGCACGGCCCCGCACGGAGCCGCCGTGGGCGGGGGGCGGCGACCGGCCCGGGGCGGCGCCGGGTTCCGGGACGGACGGCTCCGGGACGGAGGGCTCCGGGACGGAGGGATCCCGGCCGGACGGCCCTGGGCAGCAGGATGCCCCGGCGTCCGGGCTCGGAGCAGCGCGACCCGTGCAGGGCGGGCCCGGAGAGGGCGAGGGCGCCGAGTACTCCGATGTCGTCGTGGCCGTCAGCGCGCCCGCTCGTTGGTACTACCGCGGCACCGCGCCCATGCGGCGGCTGCACTGGGTGATCCAGCGGCCCGTCGGGCGGCTCGTCTCGCGGTACGGGCTGCGCACGCGCATCCATCCGCGGGACTGGGACCCGGTGCCGCTGTCCCCGGTCGCCGCCGCGCCCCTGCTGGCGCCGACTCCGCTGCTCGTCGTGCACGGGGACCAGGACCGGTACTTCCCGGTCGACCACCCGTACTCCCTCGCCGCCGCGGGCGACCCCGACTGCACCGACCTGTGGCTCGTCGAGGGCTTCGGTCACGCCGAGAACGCCGCCGAACCCGCGCTGCTGCACCGGATCGGCGGCTGGGTCGCCGATCGGTGGCCTGACCCGGCCGAGGGCCCGGCATGATGGGTCGCGCAACACCGCGTGATCCGTACGTACGAGACGGCCCGGCACAGGCCGAGAGGGCAGGACCCACGATGGCGAGTGGCACGATCCGTTACTGGGCGGCGGCGAAAGCCGCAGCCGGAACGGCCGAGGAGCACTACGAGGCGGGGACCCTCGCCGACGCGCTCGACAGCGCGCGCGAACGGCACACCGAACGCCCGGACTTCGCGCGCGTACTGCTGCGCTGCTCCTTCCTCGTGGACGGCGAGCCCGTCGGCAAGCGCGCACACGACGCGGTTCCGCTGAGCGAGGGCGGCACCGTCGAGGTGCTCCCGCCGTTCGCGGGAGGCCGCGCATGAACGAGCATCCGCACCACCACTCGGGCGGCCAGCCCCAGCCGCATCCGCGGCAGCCCCTGCCGGGCGCGTACGGACAGCAGCAGTCGACGCGCTCCCAGTCGCCGTCGCGTCCCGCGGCTCCCGCCTCCGCGGCGGCCACGGCACCCGCGCCCGCCGGAGCATCCGCCTCATCGTCGGCCGCCGCCCGAGCGGGCGCCCCCGTCCCCCGTACCAAGGGCTCGCCGCTCATCGCGCCCGGCCTCCTCCCGGCGGCCGTCACCACGGCGCTCGCCGTGCTGGTGGCCGGTTCCGCGCAGATCGGCGGCGCGGCACTCGCCCTCGCCGTCGCGGTGCTCCAGGCGGTGACCGCGGCGGGGTGGTTCCGGCTGAACGGGATGTGGCCCGCACGGCAGGGCATCGCGCTCGCCTTCCTCGCGGGTCTCGCGACGGACGCCTGCCTGCTGCTGGCCGACGAGGGCCACGCGCCCGCGGTGATCATCGGCACGCTCGGGGCGTGGTGCGTGCTGACGGTGACGCTCCATCTGCGCAACGGGGCCGGTCCCGACGAGCGGCTGTACGCGCTGACCGCCGCGTTCACCGCGACCGCCCTCACGGTCGTCGCCGCGGGCTACCTCGCCTCGCTCGACGCGGCCACCGCGGACGCGGTGACGGCGGGCGCGTCGGCCGTCGCCGTCGCGGCCCTCGCCCGCGCGCTGCCGCTGCCGCCGTTCGTCTCGCCCGCCGTCGCACTGCTCGCCGCGGCCGGGGCGGGAGTGGCCGCCGGACAGCTGACCGTCCTCGGCGGTGACGGCGCGGCCACCGCGCCCGCGGCGGCAGGCGGCGTGCTCGGACTCGTCACGGGCGGATGCGCACTGCTCGGCCTGCGGGTGGCGAGCTACGACTATCCCTCGCGCTTCGTGCACATGACGGCGGGTGTGGCGCTGCCGCTGACGCTCGCGGCACCCGTCGTCTATCTGTTCGGCCGAGCCTTCGTTTGAGTACGCCGGGGTTAGGCTCGCTGAAGTCCAGGGGCCGCAGCCCAGCAGGGAGAGTAGGCAGATGCGCGCACTACGCAGGGGACTCATCGTCCTCTTCGTCCTCGCGGTGCTGTTCGTGGCCGCCGACCGGCTCGCCGTCAAGCTGGCGGAGGACAAGGCCGCGGACGAGATCAAGAGCGCGCAGGGCATCGCGTCCGCCGGCAAGACCTCCGTGGACATCAAGGGCTTCCCCTTCCTCACGCAGGTCGCGGGGAAGGAACTGACCGAGATCGACGCCGACATGAGCGGCATGAAGGCGGAGGCGGCCGGCGGCCAGCTGAAGGTCAGCCAGGTCAACGCACGGCTGCGGGACGTCCGCCTGAACGCCGACTACTCCTCGGCCGTGGCCGGCCGCGCCCAGGGCACCGCCCTCGTCTCGTACGGAGACCTGACGAAGGCCGCCCGCGAGGGCGTGCACATCGGCTGGGGCGGCGAGGACGACAGCGGCAGGGGCCGGGTCAAGGTGAGCGCGGGCGTCACGGTGCTCGGCCAGAGCTTCGAGCGCAGCGTCACCAGCACGGTCAGCGTCGCGGGCGAGGACACGGTGCGGCTGCGGGCCGACAAGGTGCCGGGAGCGAACATCCCGGGCCTGGAGCAGGCGATACGCGGCAGGATCGACTTCGCCAGGAAGATAGCGGGCCTGCCGGACGGGCTCGAACTGGAGAATGTCGAGGCCACCCCGGAGGGCATCGAGCTGTCGGTGCGCGGCGAGGACGTCAAGCTGGGCCGCTGACCCTGCGGAGCGATCGGCTCCGCGGGGGCGGCGTCCCACTACACGAGACGCCGAAGTCCGGGAGACAGGCACCGGTTCCGCCCCGTGGGACTTCGGACGGCGGGGCCACGGTGGGGTTTCCACCCACGGTCCCGAATCGCGGTCGATCTCGTCTCACGATGTGGATTCGCGGTGACACGGGCCCTCCGGCGTCCTTACGATCGTCTCCATGAAGCGACAGGCGGACCTCACGAAACGACGTGCAGTCGACCTCTGCCGCGTCGCCGCGATGCTCTGTCGCATCCCCTCCTGACGGCTTCCGGCCCTTCCCTGGGCCTTCCGGCCCGGGTGGTGCCCCAGGGCTCCGTCTGAGCCGGGGCAGGCCGAGCGAGTGCGCCGCCCGCCCCGCCGTCGTCCCGCCCCTCCGCCCGTGCCGGCTGCCCCGGCCGCCCGTCGCACTGCGCCCGGTGCGCGTGCCCCCGACGATTCCCCGCCCTGACCGACGTACGTGTGCATCCGCAGTCCGCACGCCGCACCCGGCACCCGTACTCCCCCACGGCCACGCGTGGGAGGTGCCCCCAACATCCGCTTTCTGCCTCGGAGGAGAAACCATGAGCCGCAGTGACGTCCTCGTAGACGCCGACTGGGTCCAGGACCACATCGACGACCCGAAGACGGTCATCGTCGAGGTCGACGAGGACACCTCGGCCTATGACAAGAACCACATCAAGAACGCCGTACGCATCGACTGGAAGCAGGACCTCCAGGACCCGGTCCGCCGCGACTTCGTGGACCAGGAGGGCTTCGAGAAGCTGCTCTCCGAGAAGGGCATCGCCAACGACGACACGGTCGTGCTCTACGGCGGCAACAACAACTGGTTCGCCGCCTACGCCTACTGGTACTTCAAGCTCTACGGCCACCAGGACGTGAAGCTGCTCGACGGCGGCCGCAAGAAGTGGGAGCTGGACTCCCGCGACCTCGTGGCCGAGGTGCCCAGCCGCCCGGCGACCGACTACAAGGCCAAGCCGCAGGACACCTCGATCCGCGCCTTCCGCGACGAGGTCGTCGACGCCATCGGCACAAAGAACCTCGTGGACGTGCGCTCGCCCGACGAGTTCAGCGGCAAGCTGCTGGCCCCGGCCCACCTGCCGCAGGAGCAGTCGCAGCGCCCCGGCCACGTGCCGAGCGCCCGCAACATCCCGTGGTCGAAGTCGGCCAACGACGACGGCACCTTCAAGTCCGACGAGGAGCTGAAGGAGCTGTACGAGGGCGAGGGCGTCGACCTGGCCAAGGACACCATCGCCTACTGCCGCATCGGCGAGCGCAGCGCGCACAGCTGGTTCGTCCTGCACGAGCTGCTGGGCCAGGAGAACGTCAAGAACTACGACGGCTCCTGGACCGAGTACGGCTCGCTGGTGGGCGTCCCCGTCGCCGTCGGCACCGAAGACTGAACCGGCCCCGACTGATCAGAACCGAAGGGAAGATCCATGTGCGGAGCGAAGGCAGGCGGCCCGGACGCCTCCACCATCAAGCCCGGTGAGACGACTATCCAGGGCAGCGTGACCCGCGACGGCGAGCCCGTCACCGGATACGTGCGGCTCCTGGACGCCGGCGGCGAGTTCACCGCGGAGGTCCCCACGTCCGCCACCGGCCAGTTCCGCTTCTACGCGGCCGAGGGCACGTGGACCGTGCGGGCGCTGGTGCCGGGCGGCACCGCGGACCGTACGGTCGTCGCGCAGGACGGCGGTCTGGCGGAGGTCGCCATCGCCGTGTGACGTGCGCGGCCGAGCCGTATGACGTACGGCTGTGCCGTGTGAGAGGGCCGTGTCCCGGGTGCCCGCCCGGAACACGGCCCTCCGCCGTGCTGCGGCCCCCTTAGGGTTGGCGCTATGGCAGCGGACAAGAAGCTCGTGATCAAGGTGACGGCCGGGACCGACGCTCCGGAGCGCTGCTCGCAGGCGTTCACCGTCGCCGCGGTGGCGGCGGCCAGCGGAGTCGAGGTGTCGCTCTGGCTCACCGGGGAGTCGGCGTGGTTCGCGCTGCCGGGCCGGGCCGCCGAGTTCGAACTGCCGCACGCGGCGCCGCTTCCCGAGCTGATCTCAGGGGTGCAGGCCGGCGGGCAGATCACGCTGTGCACGCAGTGCGCCGCCCGCCGCGGCATCGAGGAGAAGGACGTGCTGGAGGGTGTCCGCATCGCGGGCGCGCAGGTCTTCGTCAGCGAGATCATGGGCGAGGGCGTGCAGGCGCTCGTCTACTGAGCCCGCCGTGGGCCCGCCGATCCAGCGCCGGACCGTGTACGAGGGTCTCCCGGCCGGCGACTAGACTCGGCGCGTACGACGTCGTCAACGGCACCCCTCGCGACACCAAGGAGCGCACCCCGTGCTTGAGGCATTCTTCACCGCGCTGATGGTTCTGGTCTGCGTCGGCACCGCGGCCTTCGCCGGCCTCGCGCTCAAGAAGCTCTACCAGGGCCAGCGCTAGCGGTCCGTTCGCCTTCTGCGTACGTACTCGCGCCCACCGTCCCCACCGACCGTCTGAGTTCCCATGATCGAGATCCCGTCCGACCTGCATCCGGACCTCGTCCCCCTCGCCTTCCTCCTCGGCGACTGGAAGGGCGCGGGCGTCGCCGCCCTCGACTGGGGGCACCTCCCAGCGGTAGCTGGGGGAGAGGAAGACCCCGGCACCGACAAGTGCAACTTCGGGCAGGAGGTCACCTTCAGCCACGACGGCCGCGACTTCCTCGAGTACGTCTCGCACAGCTGGCAGCTCGACGAGGACGGCGAGAAGGTGCGCCCGCTGGAGACCGAGACCGGATACTGGCGCATCGACCAGGAGCGCAAGGTCGAGGTCGTCATGATCCGTGACCAGGGGATCGCCGAGGTCTGGTACGGCGAACTGGCCGACCAGAAGCCGCAGATCGACCTCGCCACCGACGCCGTCGCCCGCACCGCCTCCGCCGCGGAGTACAGCGGAGGCAAGCGCCTCTACGGCTACGTGAACGGCGATCTGATGTGGGTCGGGGAGCGCTCCGCCCCCGGAGTGCCGCTCCAGCCGTACATGTCGGCCCAGCTGAAGAAGGCCGTCGATCTTCGCGAGTGGGCGAAGGACCTGGGCGATCTGCCCGACGACGGCATCGCCTTCTTCAAGTGAGCGGCGGTCCTACACTGTCGACGTGGTGACCACCGACTGGCAGAGCGATCTGAGAGCGCGCGGATACCGGCTCACTCCGCAGCGCCAGCTCGTGCTGGAGGCCGTCGACAAGCTCGAACACTCCACACCGGACGACATCCTCGCCGAGGTGCGCCGCACCGCGGGCGGCGTGAACATCTCGACCGTCTACCGCACCCTGGAGCTGCTGGAGGAGCTGGGCCTCGTCTCGCACGCACACCTCGGCCACGGCGCCCCGACGTACCACCTCGCCGACCGGCACCACCACATGCATCTGGTCTGCCGGGACTGCACGGAGGTGATCGAGGCGGACCTGTCGGTGGCCGAGCCGTTCGCCGAGCGCCTCCTCGCGGCCTTCGGCTTCGACACGGACATGAAGCACTTCGCCATCTTCGGGCGCTGCGCGAAGTGCGCCGGGCAGGAGCCGGAGGCGGCCGAGCCCGCGCCTCCGCAGCGGGGGAGCGCGACGGGGGACGGGCCGCCGGAGTCCGGCGCGCGGCAGCCAGCGTCCGGGCCCCGGAGGGCCCACGGGGCGCACGGGCCTCGCGGTGCGCGAGAGCCGGGGAAGCGCGCTTCGAGGGGCGGCCGGGCGCCGTCGTAGTCTGGTCGTATGTCCTTCGACAGTCCCGCTGGGCCTTGCGCTCCGGGTGGTACCGGCAGTGGTACCCCCAGCCGTCGTCTTTCCCCTCCGACCGGTGATGCCGCATGAACTCCCCTCTCCTCTCGCTTCCCGGCGCCGTCGCCGCCGAGGGCCAGGACGAAGGCGTCGCCGCGCACTACGGCGACCTGTTCCGGGAGCAACGCTCGCTGGCCGAGGGCGACGGCTTCGTCGACCTCTCGCACCGCGGGGTCGTCACCGTCTCCGGCGCGGACCGGCTCTCGTGGCTGCATCTGCTGCTGACGCAGCACGTCAGCGAACTCCCGCCGGGGCACGCCACCGAGGCCCTGATCCTCTCGGCGCACGGGCACATCGAGCACGCGCTCTACCTCGTCGACGACGGTGAGACGACGTGGATGCACACCGAGCCCGGCACCCAGGGCGCGCTCATCGCGTACCTGGAGAGCATGCGCTTCTTCTACCGCGTCGAAATCGCCGACCGCACCGAGGAGTTCGCGGTCGTGCACCTGCCGGCCGGCTCCATCGCCGAGGCGCCCGAGGGGACGGTCGTACGGGAGACCGCGCACGGGCGCGACCTCTTCCTGCCGCGCGAGGCGCTCAAGTCCTTCGCCGAGTCGGGCCCTCCGGCGATCGGCCTCCTCGCGTACGAGGCGCTGCGCGTCGAGGACCACCGGCCACGGCTCGGCATGGAGACCGACCACCGCACGATTCCCCACGAGTTGGGGTGGCTGGGCTCGGCCGTGCATCTCGACAAGGGCTGCTACCGGGGCCAGGAGACGGTCGCGCGCGTGAACAACCTGGGCAGGCCCCCGCGCCGGCTCGTCTTCCTGCACCTCGACGGCAGCGAGGTGCGCCTGCCCGTGCACGGCGACGCGGTGCGCCTCGCCGAGGACGGGCCGGACGGCCGCAAGATCGGCTTCGTCACGACCTCCGCCCGGCACCACGAACTCGGCCCGATCGCCATGGCGTTGGTGAAGCGGAACGTGCCGCTGGACGCCGCGCTGACGGTAGGCGAGGACGCGACGGCGGCGGCGCAGGAGGTCGTCGTCGCCCCCTGACGGGCTCCGGTCTCCGCCCGGCTCACCACCCGGCCCCTGCCCGGCTCCGCCCGCTCGCGCGAGGTGTGGTAGGGCCTGGCCTGCGTAGACTGGCCGCATGGCCTTCGACGAGGGCGGCGAGAAGACGGCCGTACCGCCGGGCGCGGCCTCGTACGAGTTCGTACGGGGGCCGCGGACGCTCGGTGCGATGGTCGCGTCGACCGTCGGCTACCGCTCGGAGGGCGCCGCTCCCCAGCTGCACCGGGGCCTGCCCGCCCCCTACCTCACGTTGATCTTCTCCCTCGACGGCCCCGTGGTGGGCGGCGATACCCCGGAGCAGGCGCGCGGAGAGCACGCCTATCGCGAGGAGATCATCGTCGGCGGTCTGCATCAGCGGCCCGTGTACATCGCCCAGCCGTCGCGCGAGACGGGCGTGCAGCTGGCCGTGCACCCGCTCGCGGCCCGGGCCTTGTTCGGCATGCCGGCGGCCGAGTTGACGCTGACGGCGGGGGACGGCGCGTCGCTTCTGGGCCGGTCGGCGGTGGACGTCCACGAGCTGCTGCGTGAGCGGGAGAGCTGGGGGGAGCGCTTCTCGATCCTCACGGAGTATCTGCGGCGGCGGGCGCTGGACCAGGGGCGCCGCGCGGAGGTGCGGCCCGAGGTGGCCGAGGCGTGGAGGTGGATGACCTGTCACCGGGGCGCGGGCTCGCTGGACGAGATGGCGCGGCATGTGGCGCTCAGCCGACGGCAGTTGACCACTCTCTTCCGGCGCGAGGTGGGGGCGGGGCCGAAGCAGATCAACCGGCTGATGCGCTTCGAGCGGGCCCGGCAGGAGGTGACCTGCGCGGTCGCGGGCGGCGGGGGAAGGCGGCGGGCGGGGGTACTCCCCCTCGCTTCGCTGGGGGGACCCCCACCTGGGCTGCAAGGCCCAGGGGGACTGTCGGAGATCGCCGCGCGCTGCGGGTACTACGACCACTCGCATCTGGTCCGGGACTTCCGGCAGTACACCGGCCTCAGCCCGAGCGGGTGGGTCGCCGAAGAGCACCGGAATATCCAAGCCGGAGGGCACCGCAACGGCGAAGAGTGGGACACATGACGAACTCCGAGACGAACACCGGCAGCACCGTGAGCACGGACGGCACCCCGAACCCCGCGGGCCGGGCCGCCCCCGCGCCGACGGTCTGGCCCGCCTTCCAGGCGCGCGACGCGCACGCGATGATCGACTTCCTGGTCGAGAAGATCGGCTTCCTCCGGACCGCCGTCTACACCGACGGCGACCAGGTCGCCCACTGCCAGCTCGACTGGCCCGAGGGCGGCGGGGTCATGTTCGGCTCCCACAAGCCGGACGGCGAGTGGAGCAGGCCTCCCGGCACGTTCGGCTGCTACGTCGTCACGAGCGACGTCGACGCCTTGTACGAGCGGGTGAAGGCGGCCGGCGTGACCTTCACGCGGGACATCGCCGACCAGGACTACGGAAACCGCGAATTCACCGTCGTCGACCCCGAGGGCAACCTCTGGTCGTTCGGCCACTACCCCGGCGAACCGCGTCCCTGAGCGGGCCGGGGGACACAGGCCCCGTCAGACCTCCAGGAGCACGGTGAACGGGCCGTCGTTCGTGAGCGACACCTTCATCTGCTCGCCGAACCGGCCCGTCGCCACCTCGGCGCCCAACTGCCGCAGCTGCGCGACCACTTCGTCCACGAGGGGCTCCGCGACCGGCCTCGGCGCGGCGGCGTTCCACGTGGGGCGGCGGCCCTTGCGCGCGTCGCCGTACAGCGTGAACTGGCTGATGACGAGCAGCGGCGCACCCAGGTCCGAGCAGGACTTCTCGTCCTCCAGAATCCGCACCGACCAGAGTTTGCGGGCGAGTTGAGCGGCCTTCGCGGGTGTGTCGTCGTGTGTGACTCCGACGAGTACGCACAGCCCCTCGCCCTTGATCTCTCCGACCGTACGTCCCTCGACCACGACGCTCGCGCCGTCGACTCTCTGCACCACTGCTCGCATGGCAGCCATCATGCCGTGCCGCTCGGCGTTCTGTTCCCATGGGCCGGATGGGCGTGAGATCGCTGCGCGGGAGCCCCGCGCAGTGGCACGATGCGTACAGGCGGTACGTACCGCTGCTCTCACCGCTATTGCGGCAATAAGGATGAAGGGGACATCGTCCATGAGCGCAACCGGCGCCGCCCGTACGCCCGGTGATCTGCCGGCCGCCCGTACCGGCCCGGCCACGACCGCGGCCGGCGACGCGGCTGCCCCGGCCGACGCCGCCGCCGAGGCCGACGTCCCCGATCTGCACGGGCTGCGGCTGCCCGAACTGCGTACCCTCCTGCGCGACGCCAAGCAGGAGGAGGGAGAGCTGAGCTATGTGCGCCGGCTCCTCCAGGGGCGCATCGACATCCTCCGCGCCGAGCTCGCCCGCCGCAGCGCCCCCGGCTCGCAGCTGCTCGACCTGCTCCCCCAGATCCTGGCCGACGGCCCTTCCAGCCACCGCACGTCCGCGCGCCACGTGACGCTCGGCACGCCGCAGAGCGACGAATACCGCTCCCTCGCCGAGGAGATGCTGGCGCAGGTCGAGCTGAGCAACCTCACCGCGCGTACGGACGAGGAGCTGCACGAGGCGATGGCCCGCCTCGTCGGATACGAGCAGCACGTCTCGCGGCAGCGGCAGGTGATGCAGCGCACGGCGGACGGGTGCAGCAGGGAGATCGCGCGCAGGTACCGTGAGGGCGAAGCGCAAGTTGACGACCTGCTCCCCTGATCCCTGACGCTCTGGCCCTTCTCGTGACTTGAGAGGCGGCCGGTCGAGGCGAGGGGGAAGGCCGCCGATCCGAAAGGCCCCGCCCCATGCCGTCCGAGATACCCCCCGTACTGGCCGAAGTCGTACGCTCCGGTTTCGTCGAGGGGCACCATCGCGGCTCGCTGATCGTGCTCGCCGCCGACGGAAGCGTCGAGTCGTCCATGGGTGATCCCGGCGCGCCCTTCTTCCCCCGCTCGTCGAACAAGCCCGTGCAGGCCGCGGCGATGCTGAGGGCGGGACTCGAACTCTCGGGCCCGCGGCTGGCGTTGGCCGCCGCGAGCCACTCCGGAGAACCGTTCCATCAGGATCTCGTACGCAAGGTGCTCGCCGAGAACGGGATGGGCGAAGACCTCCTCCAGTGCCCCCCCGAGCTGCCCGTCGACCAGGACGAGGCCTCGCATGCCATCGCCGCCGCGGGCTCGGCGGAGGCGGCCCGCAGCCGGGTCGCCATGAACTGCTCCGGCAAGCACGCCGCGATGCTGGCCACCTGCGCGGCGGCCGGCTGGCCGGTGGAGACCTACCTCGAACCCTCGCACCCGCTCCAGCAGTTGATCGCGGAGACCCTCGAATCCCTCTCCGGCGACCGCGTCTCCCACATCGGTACGGACGGCTGCGGCGCGCCCCTGATGGCGATCACACCGGCCGGGCTGGCCCGCGCGTTCCGCGCCCTCGCGCTCGCACCGGCGGACAGCCCCGAGGGCCGCGTCGCCGGGGCGATGCGCGCGCACCCCGAGTACGTCGCGGGCACGCGGCGCATCGACACCTGGCTCATGCGCGAGGTGCCGGGGGCGATCGCGAAGGTGGGGGCGGAGTCGGTGCAGGCGGCGGCGCTGCCCGACGGCCGCGCGCTCGCCTTCAAGATCCACGACGGCGGCAACCGGGCGGTCGGCCCGGTACTGGCCCGTACGCTCGCGCTGCTCGGCGTCGACTCCCCCGTGCTCGACCGGATCGCCGACTCCCCGCTGATGGGCGGGGGCCGGCGGGTCGGCGAGGTGCGCGCGGCGTTCTGAGGCGGTGCGTGCCTGCCCGGGCGGCGCGGACCGGGGGCCGCGGCGGGCCGGTAATCCGGATGCGGCGCGGCCGCGGCGCCGCATAGCGTGACCGTCATGGCCCTGGAGATCCGCACCCTCACCTCCCACGACGAGCTGCCCGAGTGGTTCCGGGCCCTCTCCGTCGGCTTTCTGCGCGGCAACGCCGCGCCGGAGGAAGAGGCGGCCGTCAAGGGCCGGGACATCGAACTCGCCCGCACCCAGGGCGCGTTCGACGGAAGCAGGTGCGTGGGCACGTTCCGTACGTTCTCCCACCAGCTGACCGTCCCCGGCGGCGCGGCCCTCGCCTCGTGTGCCGTCACGAACGTCACCGTCTCCCCGACCCACCGGCGCCGCGGCCTGCTCACGCGGATGATGGGCAGCGCCCTCACCGCCGCGAAGGAGCGCGGCGACGCCTTCGCCTCCCTGGTCTCGGCCGAGTATCCGATCTACGGGCACCACGGCTTCGGCCCGGCCTCCTGGGCCGCGGAGTGGGAGGTGGACGTCGCCCGTGCGGGCCTCGACAAGCGCCACTCCGGGCCGAGTGACGGCGGGCGCATCGATCTCGCGGACGGCGAGGAGGTACGCCGCATCGGCCCCGCGCTGCACGAGCGGTACCGCGGGCAGCCGCACCGGCAGGGCGTCATCGACCGTCCCGAGCGCTGGTGGCGTGGGCTCACGGGCCAACGGCGTTTCCCCGCCGACGAGTTCGTCCCGCCCTTCCACGCGGTCCACCGCGACGCGCAGGGCGAGCCGCAGGGGTTCGTCTCCTGGACGGTGCGCGAGCGCTGGGAGGCCAAGCTCCCGCAGAACACCGCCGAGGTGAAGTGCCTCACGGCCCTCACACCCGGTGCCGAGCGCGCGCTGTGGCTCTTCGTGCTCTCGATCGACTGGGTCTCACGCGTACGTACGGGGCTCCGCGCCCCCGACGACGTCCTGCCGCTGCTGCTCCCCGACCCGCGCGCGGCCCGGCTGGACACCCTCGCGGACTTCCTGTGGCTGCGGCCGCTCGATGTGCCGCGCATGCTGGAGGGCCGCTCGTATCCCGTCGGCGGCGCGCTCGTCCTCGAACTGCACGATGCGGCGGGCCTGGCGAGCGGACGCTACCGGCTGGAGGCCGGGCCCGACGGCGCCACGTGCAAGAGCACCCACGAGAGTCCCGATCTCGCCCTGGACGTGGCCGAGTTGGGCACGCTCTTCCTCGGCGACGAGTCGGCGGTACGGCTCGCGTCGCTGGGCCGCGTGGAGGAACGCCGCGAGGGCGCCGCCCAGTCGGCCGACAGCCTCTTCCGTACGTCACGCCGCGCGTGGTGCCCGGACGTCTTCTGACGAGCGGGCACCGTACCGGCGTACAAGGGAACACGCGGCGCGCGGCTGATGGCGTGGGATGGGAAACCGCGCGCCGCGTGGGTCAGACGATCAGCATCGTCAGCACGACCGCCCCCATGCAGCTGCATGTGACGTTCTTGGCCTTCACACCGACACTGAGCAGTACGCAACCGATGACCCCCAGGGCACCGAACTGCCATTCCACAAGGCGCTCGAGTCCGATCACTACGGCCGCAACGGCGAGAGCGAACACAGGCATGGCAATCCCCCTTCGTCGAGCACGGGCCCGTACGTCGTCGGACAGGCGGGAACCGGAGCGCTCTGTGTTGCCGGGCAGCTGCGCCTACTTGGCGAAATTCTCCTGAACTTGTCTGCCATCTGTGCGAAGTTGTCCGCCAACTTATTCGAAGTCTGCCCACTTGGCCGGAGATTGAAAACAGTTGACCTACAACTCCCGGAGCTTGGCGGGAAGTTGTACGGTCTTGGTGTGAACAGGACGAGCCCCGCCAAAGGCGCACCACACCCACCGCACGAAGTGGTCGCCACCGCGCTACGTGAGCGAATCGACTCCGGCGAGCTGCCCCCGGGAACCCGCATCCCCACGCAGAAGGACCTGGCCGACGAGTTCAGCGTCAACCGCACCGCGGTCCGCCAGGCCCTCCAGGAGCTCAAGCAGCACGGCCTCCTCGCGGAGAGCGGCCGCGGCGCCCCGCCCACAGTCGCCCAGCCGGGCGCGTCCCAGGCGGCACCGAAGCCGGCCGGCACCGAGCTGGCGGAACGCCTCTACGACGCGTTCCGTGCCGAGGACGTCACGATCGACACGTACTCGCTCACGACGGAGACGCTCAACAACGCCCTCGCCCGTCCGCACCGCTCCATCGTCGACGGCACGCTCCGGCCCCGCTCGATCACGGTCCGCGTCATCATTCCTCATCCCGAGGCATACCTCGCCCTGCCCCGTCTCGTCGACGATCCGGACGACCGGCGCCCGTTGGACCGTCTGCACGAGATCCAGCGGACCTGGGCCACAGCGCTGCGCATGAGCCTCAACACCTTCCGGGACAGATACGACGTTCCCGAAGTCTCGTGCGAGATAAAGACAGTGGCCGCGACGCCGTTGCAGAAGCTCTACATCCTCAACGGCACCGAGGCGCTGATGGGCTATTACCGGGTGGTGTCCGACCAGGTGACCTACAGGGGGGAGGAGCTCCAGATCTTCGACGTGCTGGGCTTCGATACCTCTCTCTTCCGCTTCTCTGGTGCGAAGGGCAACGACAAGCAGGACGTCGCCCTGGTGCAGGACGCCCAGGCCTGGTTCGACTCCCTGTGGTCGACCATCGCCACGCGGCTCGATTCCGACTGATGCCCGTCGGCTTCGCCATCACCCTGGAAGCGATAGTCTCAGCGCCCTCACGTTCCCCTGAAACACCATCCGGCGGCGCGCATGTCTGTTACTTCCCCTTCTGAGGCCGATGCCGCTCCGTCCGGCCCATGTGCAGGGACAACGTCTTCAGAGGCCGCCCAACCGGATCCGGACACAACGTCGTTCCAACGCCTCCGGAATTGGTTCCGTCTGCAATGGCACTTCGAGCGGCACCGGCGGTGCCCCTCTGCCTTCTTCCTCCAGGGGCACCATCACCACAATCACGTGGTGGCACTGCGCGAGCCGCTCGCGTCGATAGTGCGGGTGTCACCGGGTCGGCTCGGCAAGTTCCGCACCAGGCGGAGAACGGTCCCGGTCCTCCCACGGGTGTGGGACGAGGCGGCGGTTCTCCGTGCAGTCCGGCCTCACCTGCCGTATGTGCCCCACGTCCTCCTCACATACGGAAGCCGCGCCCTGCACACATACGTCGAGGGCGTGCCCCTGGCCGACGCGCTCCGCGGTGCGCCCGTCGAGGACGAGACCCTGCGCAGGATCGCCGCGCTCTTCGGAGCACTCGGGGAGATCCCTGCGAGCGATCTGCCGGAGCTACCGCAGGCTTGGCAGACCGACGGCGACAGTACGCGGTTTCTCCAGAACCTCGCGACCTTCGCCCACAACGAGGTGTACGTCCGCAATCGGCCGCGCTTCGGCTCTCTGTTCCGTCGTCTGGGAATCCCGGACGACGCGGTCGAAAGGTTCACCCGCGAGGCCAAACTGCTGCGGCCCCGCCCCTACTCACTGCTGCACTGCGACATCCACCGGGGCAATCTGCTCACGTGCAAGAACGGCGACCTCGCCCTTGTGGACTGGGAGTTGGCGCTGTTCGGAGACCCGTTGCACGATCTGGCGACCCACGTCGTGCGGATGGAGTACTCCGAGGAAGAGCGCCGGCGTCTGATCCAGCTCTGGCAGCAAGAGATGCGCGTGCGTGGCCGTGAGGACCGGCTTGTGGGAATGGACGAGGATTTCCGCATCTACGTCGACTTCGAGCACGCGCAGTCCGTGTTCCCGGACACCATTCGCGCGGCAAGCGAGCTGCCCGTCGCTGCGACCGACAAGGACTTCGATGTGGCCGCGGTCTCGGTGCACCGGGCGCTGTCGCGCGCCCGGAAGGCGCTCAAGCAGGACGCGGGCCCCGATCACTCCGCAGTGCGACAGGCCCTGCGGTCCTGGCACCGGGAGCAGCAGGGGCTGCCGGGCCGCCTGCGCGCTGTACGCCTCGTCCCCCGCAGGAGATAGTTGGGGTCCACCATGGCCATGGACCTGGGACGAGGAGTGAAATTGCGCGAACTCATCGAAGGCGCGAAAGCCGTGCTCTTCGACTTCGACGGGCCCATTTGCCACCTCTTCCAGGGGCGCCCCTCGGCCGCCATCGCGAAGCGGTTGCGGAACGTCGTCGTGGCAGGCGACAGCCGGGGGGACGACTGGCTGCCGGAGACCGCCGATCCGCTGGAGATACTCCGTGCCGCCTTCGATCAGCCGGATCTAGTCGAGCGCGGCATCGCGCGGGACATCGAGCGTGCGCTGACCGAGGAGGAGGTGGAGGCGGCGCCCGGTGCGTTTCCCACCGCGTACGCCGATGCCCTCGTCCGTACGCTCGCCGCCACCGGCAGGCAGCTCGCCGTCACGACGAACAACTCGCAGCAGGCGGTGGAGCGTTATCTGGAGACCCGGCAGACCGGTGAGCTCTTCGCCGGCCGCATCCACGGGCGCAACGCCGAGGGCGCCCTGTGCCTCAAGCCCGACCCGGACTGCCTGCTGCGCGCCCTGGAGTCCACCGGCACTCCCGCGCAGGAGGCCCTGATGATCGGGGACGCGCCGCGCGATCTGGAGGCGGCGAGCGCCGCGGGGGTGGCCTTCCTCGGCTATGCGCGCAACGAGCGCAAGGCGGAGCAGCTGCGCGCGGCGGGCGCGGAGCACATCGTCGACACCCTGCGTGACGTCGTCGTCATCGTGGACCCCCGCGCCCACGTCTGAGCACGACGAGCGCCGTCACCGGGAGGGTGCGATGCGCGGAGATGGGCACGCGGTGAACCGTACGTAAGGTGGGCAGCAGAGGCACGGTGCCCGGCACACGGCCCTGGCAGCACGAGGAGGACGCGATGAGCGACGCCCCCATGCCCGAGAGCGACGAGCCCGCGCACGACCCCGAGGTGCTGGAGCTCGCCCAGAAGATCTTCGGGCTGGCGCGGCACGGCGACACCGACACGGTCGCGGCCTACGTGGACGCGGGCGTACCGGCGAACCTCACCAACGACAAGGGCGACTCGCTCCTCATGCTCGCCGCCTACCACGGTCACGCCCCCGCCGTGCAGGCGCTCCTCGACCGGGGTGCGGACCCCAACAGGCCCAACGACAAGGGGCAGACGCCGATCGCGGGCGCGGTCTTCAAGGGCGAGGACCAGGTCGTACGGGTGCTCCTCGCGGGCGGCGCCGATCCGCGGGCGGGGGAGCCGTCGGCCGTGGAGACGGCGCGGATGTTCGAGAAGACGGAGCTGCTGGAGCTGTTCGGCGAGCGCGCGTGACCCGGGCCTTCGGCTGACCGGTACGGACCGGGCCGGGCGCCCGGCCCGGTCCGTACCGCTCCCCGTGGTGCTGCCGGTGCCTACCGCTCGCGCTCGACCACGTCCGCGACGACACAGCTGACGTTGTCGGGCCCGCCCGACCGGTGGGCCAGGGCGACCAGTTCGCGGACGGTCGGCTCAGGCTCGCCCGTCTCCGCCAGGGCCTGCCGTATCCGCTCGTCCGGCACGACGGACGTCAGCCCGTCCGAGCACAGCAGAAAGCGGTCACCGGCCCGTACGTCCTGGAGCCGCACGTCCGGTCTGTCCTCGGGCTTCCCGGCGAGCGCCCTCATCAGCAGCGCACGCTGCGGATGCGAGGCCGCCTCCTCCTCGCTGATCCGGCCCTCGTCCACCATCGACCGCACGAGCGTGTGGTCGTGGGTGATCTGGAAGAAGCGGCCGTCGCGCAGCAGGTAGGCGCGGCTGTCCCCGATGTGTACGAGGGCCAGCTGCGACCCCGTCCACAGCATCGCGGTCAGCGTCGTGCCCGCCTCGTCCCCGCCGGGGGCCGAGGCCACGACCTCGCCCACCGCGCGGTCGGCGCGCGCGATGGTCTCGTCGAGGGCGTTGAGCAGCTCCCCCGGCGGCAGGTCGCCCTCCTCCAGCCGCTTGAGCGCGTCGACGGCGGCGGAGCTGGCGGGCCCGCCGCTGCCTCCGAATCCGTCGGCGACGGCGAGCAGGCGCGAACCCGCGTACGCGGCGTCCTGGTTGCTCTTCCGTACGAGTCCGGCGTCGGTGAGCGCGGCGTAGCGGATGGCGAGCGGCGAGGCGGAGGCGGGCGGCGAGGCGGAGGCGGGCTGTGCGGGTCCTCCGAACCGTGCAGGTTCTGCCTGTTGCGGCGATGGGCCGTCGGTGTGCGGCATGGCGGTGTCCTTCCGTGACAGATGGTCGATGAGGAAGGCGGCGAGGTCCCGCCGGGCGGAGACGTCGTTCTCGACGCGCGCCCAGTAGGCCCGGATCTCGCGTGCGGCTGCGGGCCCGTCCAGCCCGTCCAGCTCGCGGATGCGGGCCAGCGGCATGCCGATGCGGCGCAGCCACGCCACGAGCCGGGCCTGCTCCAGCTGCGCGGGAGCGTAGAGGCGGTAGCCCGACGCCGGGTCGACGCGGGCCGGGGGCAGCAGCCCCAGCTCGTCGTAGAGACGCAGCGCCTTGGGCGACAGCCGCGACGCCTTCGCGAACGCCCCGATCGTCAGCAGGCCCTCGGCCGCGCTCGCGTCCGGATTCGCGTGCTCTCGCATGCCCGCCCCCTCTCTGATTCCGGGCCCTTCGCCCGGCCCGCCCGATGCTCCGGCTTCCCCCAAGGACAAGGTCAAGCCCGGCCGTCCGGCCCCGCTTTCGCCGCCGGTGACGCCCTCGGGGACAACCCGGCGGGGGATGCGGGGGTTCGCCTCACCGCCGTCTCGCGGCGGGTGCCATAGCCTCGTCGGGCACTGGTCCGAAGGCTCACGGAGGACGGCGACAGCCTCCACCCTCCACGAAAACGGGGAGAACATCATGCGCAGGCATATCCGCCTCCTCGGGGCGGTCGCGGCGGCGGGGATCGGCGCGGGCACGCTCGGGGCGTGCGGACTGATCCCTGGGGAGACGGTCGAGGACAGCTCGAAGCTGCCGGGGAAGATCAAGGCGGTGCGCCTGGACAGCAGCTCGGGCGCCGTCAGGCTGCGCAGCAAGCAGACCGTCACCCGGACGACCCTGCAGCGGACCATCGAGTTCGACGGGGACAAGCCCAGGAAGCGCACGTTCAGGGTGGAGGACGGTGTGCTCGTGCTCCGCGGCTGCGGCGACGACTGCCGGGTGAGCTACCGGGTCGACCTGCCGCCGCGGGTGCCGGTGAGCGGCGGCACCTCGTCGGGCGGCATCAACCTCTCCGGAGTCGGCAGGGTGGACGTGCACACCGACTCGGGCGCCGTCGACCTCGACGACGTGGACGGCGCCGTCGGCGTCCGTACGACCAACGGCCGCATCAACGGCCGCGGCCTGAAGGGCGAACGCATCCGGGCCGAGACGTCCAACGGCGCGATCGACCTCAGGCTGAGCACGCCGCAGGACGTACGGGCGAGGACGTCGAACGGCGCCGTCTCCGTCACGGCGCCGCACGGCAGTTACAAGGTGTCGGCGAGGTCGAGCAACGGACACAAGAAGATCGGCCTGCGCAACGACCCGTCCGGCGACAACAGCCTCGATCTGACGACGACCAACGGCTCCATCACCGTCAAGTCGGCCACCTGACCGCGAGCCCCCGTGCCCGGGCTCGCGCCGCCCGCGCCCGAAGGCCGCCCGGGTTCACTGCTCCGCCGTCAGCCGCCCCTCGACGACCTCGGCGGCGCGGTCCGCGTCGGCCTCGGTGTTGTAGAGGTGGAACGCAAGCCGCATGCGCCCCGCCCGTGTGCTGCCCACGACGCCCGCGCGCTCCAGCGCCCTCGGCGTGTCCGCCTCGACGGCCGCGCTGACGATCGCGGAGTCGCCCTCCGGCAGGCCCACGGCAGCGCGGAAGCGGTTCGCGAGGCCGAGGGCGTGCTCGTGCAGCGCGTCCGTGCCGATGCCGGTGAGCAGGTCGAGGGACGCGGCCTGGGCGACCCAGGCGTGCCACACGGGGGAGACGTCGAAGCGCCGCGCGTCCTTCGCGAGCCGCAGCGGAGCGCCGTAGAGGCTCTCCCAGCGCTCCTCGCCCGCGTACCAGCCGGCGGAGTGCGGGATCAGATCGTCGATGTACTCGCTCCGAACGGTGAAGAAGCAGGTGCCCCTCGGGGCCAGCAGCCACTTGTAGCCGCCGTCGACGGTGTAGGCGAAGCGGCTCGCGTCCACGGGCAGCCAGCCGACCGCCTGTGTCGTGTCGAGCAGCATGCGCGCGCCGTTCGCCTCGCAGGCCGCCTCCAGTGCGCCGAGGTCGGAGAGGCGGCCGTCCGCGGACTGGACGGCGGCGACGGCCACCAGGGACGTACGGGGCGTCACCGCATCTGCGAGGGAGTCCAACGGCACTTCCCGTACGCGTACGCCCCGCGGGGACTGCGCGTGGAAGGGGAAGACGACGCTCGTGAACTCCCCTGCCGCGGTGAGGACTTCGCTCCCGTCCGGCAGCGACGCGGCGACCAGCCCCACGAAGGCGCTGACCTGGCTGCCGACGGCCACGGACGACGTGTCGACGCCGACGAGGGACGCGTAGGCCGCACGGGCCGCGGCGAGCGGGGCGTCGTAGGCCGCCGGGCTCGCCCTGCCCCTGCGCCACTCGTCCTCGGCCGCGTGCAGGGCGGCGAGGGAGCGGCGCGGCGGAAGGCCCAGGGAGGCGGTGTTGAGGTAGACGACTTCGGGGTCGAACTCCTGCTGGGCGAGGGCGAGTCGAGCGCGTCCCTCGGCCCGGGCCGTGTCCGTCGTGGTCTGCTGCATGGATTCAGCGTGCGCCCGGACCGGCCCGTGCGGAAGAGCGCCCCTGTGCGTCGGCCGCGCCGTCGCCTCGGCAGCCGCCCACCCGCTGCACCGCGCAGGCTGCTCAGGAGCGCCGGCTACGGCGCGCACCGGGCACCGGGCACCGGACACCGGGCACCGGGCACCGGGCACCGGCATCGTCACGCCTTCTACACGGCCGGTGTCATCGCGGCGCGGGCCGGAGTCTGCTACTGGTCGGGGTGCGCCGTCCGATCACGCGACCGGCCGCCGCCTGACGCCTCTTCCGGCTCGGACGAGGCTCCTCCCGTCGGACACCCGAGGAATGAACCGCACCATGGTCGACGTACTGATCAAGAGCTGGCTCGAACCCGAACACGTCGAGCGCATACGGGAGTCGGACCCGCGCGTCCGCGTCCTGTACGACACGGAGATGCTGCCACCGCCGCAGGGGCGGCGGCGACTGCTCTACCGGGAAGAATCCCTGCCCGAGCCGCGGGACTTCAGCCGTACTCCGGAGCAAGAGCGGGCCTGGCAGGAGCAGTTGGCGCAGGCGGAGGTGATCCTCGACATCCACCTCGACGACCTGGACACGCTCCAGGCGTCCGCCCCCGGGCTCCGATGGTTGCAGGCGGGCGCGGCGGGTGCCGGTGAGGCCGTCGCCGGTACGGGACTTCTGGAGGCTGGAGTCACCGTCACCACGGGCAGCGGCATCTTCTCCGGCCCTCTCGCGGAGTTCACGGTCGCCGCGATCCTCGCGCACGTGAAGGACCTGGACCGGCTGGGCAGGCAGCGCCGCGAGAGGTACTGGCACACCGCGGCCACCGGCACGCTCAAGGACAAGACCGTCTGCATCGTCGGCATGGGCAGCATCGGTGAGGAAGTCGCCCGCTGCCTGCATCCGTTCGGCTGCCGGCTCACGGGAGTCCGCCGCTCCGTGACCGGGCGGGGCACGGCCCTCGGCCGGGGCACGGGCCGGGGCAGCGAGAACACCTGGCTGCTCAGCAGCGTCCATCCGGCGGAGGGACTGGCGGAGGCGGTGGCCGAGGCCGACTACGTCGTCGTGACGCTCCCCGCGACGCCGCAGACGCACCACCTCTTCGACGCTCCGCTCATCAAGGCCATGAAGCCGGGTTCGTACGTCGTCAACGTCGGCCGGGGCGCGGTGATCGACGAACCGGCGCTGATCGCGGCCCTGGGCTCGGGCCATCTCTCCGGCGCGGCCCTGGACGTCACCGAGACCGAACCCCTGCCCGTCGACAGCCCGTTGTGGGACCTCCCGAACGTGCTGCTGGGCTACCACGCGACGGCCATGACCACCGGAGGCACCGCCAACAAGCTGCTCACCGACATCTTCTGCGACAACCTCCGCCGCTATCTCGACGGCCGCCCGCTCCGCAACCAGGTCGATCCGGCACACCTCTACTGAGCCCGGGTGCGGCGGGGGCGTGGCGGCCCCAGGGGTACGGGACCCGGTCCGCACGCGGGCCGGGTCTCCGCTGCCGATACGTTGGCACGTGCGTGCGTCCGCAAGCCCCGGAGCCCGGAAGGACCAGCCGCCATGACGGATACCACCCCGCCCGGCCGCGTACGAGACGTCGACGTCACCGTCTACGGTGCGACCGGCTTCGTCGGCGGCCTCGTCGCGCGCCACCTCGTCCGCAGCGCTCCCGAGGGGACCCGCATCGCGCTGGCCGGACGCAGCGAGCAGAAACTCGCGGCGCTGCGCGAGGAGTTGGCGGAGGAGTCGGGGCAACCCGCGGGCGGCTTGTCCCTGTTCGCCGCCGACGCGCACGACCGCGCCGCGCTGGAGAAGATCGCGGACGCCTCCCATGTCGTCGTCACCACCGTCGGCCCGTACGCGCGATACGGCCGCGAACTGGTCGGCGCCTGCGCCCGCTCCGGCACCGACTACCTGGACCTGTGCGGCGAGGCGCTCTTCGTCCGCGAGAGCATCGACGCCCACCACGAGACCGCGGCCTCCACCGGCGCCCGCGTCGTCCACGCCTGCGGATTCGACTCGATCCCCTCCGACGTCAACGTCCACGTCCTCCACGAGAAGGTCCGGGCCGACGGCAACGGCGAACTGACCGACACCACTTCGGTGCTCACCGCGGTGAGCGGCGGCGTCAGCGGCGGCACCATCGACTCGCTGCGCCGCCAGATCGACGTCATGAAGCAGGACCGGGACGCCCGCCGCCTCGCCATGGACCCGTACACCCTCAGCCCCGACCGCGCCGCCGAGCCTGAACTCGGCCGCCAGGACGACCTGTTCATCGCCCGCGGCTCGACGGCGGGCACTCCGCTGCGCGGAGTCCTCGCGCCCTTCCCCATGGCTCCCTTCAACACCCGGATCGTCCGCCGCAGCGCCGCGCTGCGCGGCCACGCGTACGGCGCCCGCTTCCGCTACCGCGAGGCCATGCGCCTCGGCCCGCCGGTGCTCTCCCCGCTCGTCGCCGCGGGTACGGCCGGTGCCATGGGTGCCCTCGTGGCGGGGCTGGCGCTGCGTCCCGTCCGTCCGCTGCTGGACAAGGCCCTGCCCGCCCCGGGCGACGGCCCGGACGCGCGGACCCGCGAAAAGGGCCACTTCACCTTCGACACCTTCACCGTCACCACGACCGGGGCCCGCTACGCGGCCCGCTTCCAGGCCCAGGGCGACCCGGGCTACAAGGCGACGGCCGTCATGCTCGGGGAGTCCGCCCTGGCGCTCGTACTCGACCGGGACGCCCTGCCGGGGCCGGGCGGCGGAGTGCTCACCCCGGCCACCGGCCTCGGCGACGCCCTCGTCGGCCGCCTGCGCGCCGCCGGGATGACGGTCGCCACGCGCGCCTATTGAGGGAGGGCCGGGACGGTACCCGCACCTCTGCCGGAACCTTCGCCCACGGCGTCGGCGAAGGCACGTCAGTGACAGTCGCCCTGGCGGCCGAGGGTCTCCACGGGGGTCGCGCCGGGACGGGTCCACTGCGGCACGGGGCGGCTGGCCGGGCCCCAGGTGGCGTTCCCGTCCGCGTCCGTGCGCCAGTACCAGCACGCGTGGTTCCCCTCGGGCCAGCCGTCAGGGTTGTCCTCCCACGCCTCGCCGCGGCCGTACGGCGTCATGTCGAGCAGGCCGAAGGTCCCGTTGAACACCTCGTTGCCGCGGCCCGTCGTGGAGTAGGTGAGGAACGTACGGTCGCCGTCGCGCAGGTAGCTGGTGATGTAACCCATCTCGCCGCCGGCCGGCCCGTCCACGCCGCGCACCGAGTACCAGGGCTGGGTGTAGCCCATGAACTCCACGAAAGGGGCCACCTCGTCCCAGCGGCCCGTGGTCACGATGGCGAACGAGACGCCGCGGGCGTTGAGGTACACGGCGTCCTTCAGATGCCAGGCCGCGGTGGTGCAGCCCTCGCACTGCCCCTGGTGCGGTGCGCCGTCGTGCCACATGTGCTTGTAGACCACGAGCTCGTCGCGGCCCTGGAACAGGTCCAGGAACGGGACCGGCCCGTCGGGCCCGACGACCTCGACCGTCCCGTCGAACTCCACCATCGGCAGCCGGCGGCGGGCCGCGGCGATGGCGTCGCCCTCGTGGGTGTGGGCCTTCTCGCGGACCAGAAGCTCGTCACGGGCCTTCTGCCAGGTGGCCAGGTCCACGACGGGAGGGCGGCCGGGCAGCGCGTCGGCCGGGTCACTCGGCGTGGTCGTCATGGTGTCCTCCGTGGTCTCTCGTGCCGGGGAGCGCCGTACGGCGTCCGATGGCGCATGACGACGTACGACGGCGGTCACCAGAAACGACCAGCGACCCGGCCGGAACTCATCGCGGGAGCGGCCCCACTCGGCCGGGCGCCCGAACGGACCATGACGGGCGGGCAGTTGACCCGGCGCGATCTCAGTGGACCACGGGGCTGCGGCGCTCCAGCCGTTGCACGTCGCGCCACCTGCCGTGGTGACGGCCGATGCGCTCGCTGACGCCGACGACGCGGAAGCCGAGGCGCAGATGGAGGGCGATGCTGGCCTCGTTCTCGGGGAAGATGCCCGCCTGGATCGTCCAGACGCCCGCGGCCTCGGTCGAGGCGATGACGGCTTCCAGCAGGGCTCGGGCCACGCCCCGGCCGCGCGCCGCGGGATGTACGTACACCGAGTGCTCGACCACGCCGGCGTAGACGGCGCGGGACGAGACCGGAGCGACGGCGATCCAGCCCAGCACGCGTCCGCCGCCACCGGCGCCACCGCTCCCACCGGCACCCTGGGCGCCGCCGTCCTCGTCCGGCTCCACGGCGACGAACCGGTGTTCAGGAAGCTTGGCGGCGTCGAACGCCTCCCATGTGGGGGCGGCCGTCTCGAACGTCGCGTCGCCTTCGTCGATTCCGGCCTGGTAGATCTCCAGGACCTGCTCGGCGTGGGCGGCCGTCAGCGGCACGACCGCGACCGAGGGACCAGCTTGCCGAGTGCTCACGGAACCCATCGAACCAGGCCGCCCACCCGCACGGAACCTCGGCCCGAGCCGGGGCGCCGGGAGCCGCCGCGGCACGTCAACGCCCGGGCCAGCGGCGGCGGCACACCACCGCCGCGACGGTCAGCGGCACCGACAGGGCGCAGGCGATGCCGAACAGCAGCCCGTACCGGCCGTGTTGCGCCAGCGGACCGGCGGCGGACACGGCGACGGAACTGCCGATGAACAGCGCCGCCGCGAAGAAGGCGACCGCCGTGCCGCGCGCCTGCGGCGCGACCGACGTGGCCCACGTCTGCAACGACGAGTGCATGAACGACCAGCCGCCGCCGAGGAGCAGCGCCGTGACCGCGACGGTCACGAGCCCCACGCGGCCCGCGACGATGCCGTATCCGAGGCACATCTGCGCACCGCCGAGGGCCATGAGCCACCAGACCGGTATCCGGCCGGTCAGCCTCTTCACCAGCAGCGAGAACCCCAGCACGCCGACGCCGAAGGCCGCGGTCGCGAGCCCCGCGACGGCCGCGCTCACACCGCGCTCCTGAAGTGCCGCGGCCAGCAGCGTCATCGTGCCGAGCAGCACGGCGCCCTCCACGAAGACCAGCCCGAACACCAGCAGCGCCCAGCGGTTGCGCAGCACCGCGCGGAGGTTCTCACGGACCCCGGCGGCGGGCGGGCGCGGCGGTTCCGGGAGCGCGCGCAGGGCGAAGAAGCACAGCACCGCGCACGCGCCGGACGTGGCGAACACCACACGCCAGTCGAGCAGATGAGCCAGCACGCCGCCGAACGCCGTGGCGATCGCGGTGCCCAGCGCCATCGACGCCATCAGGTCCGACAGCGCCCGCTGACGCCGCCCGGCGGAGACCGTGTCGCCCACGTACGTCAGCGACGTCGGCACCACGGCGCCGAAGAACGCCCCGGCGACGATGCGCGCCACCGCCAGCACGGCCATGGTGGGGGCGAACGCGGAAACCACCCCGGCCACCGCCGCGGCCAGCAGCGTCCCGCGCACGATGCGGACGCGCCCGAACCGGTCGGAGAGCACGCCCCACAGCGGTTGCGACAGCCCGTACGCAAGGAAGTAGCCGCTCGCGGTGGTGACCGCCGTCGCGAGCGGAACGCCCATGCCGGCGGCGATCGGGACGAGCATGGGGCTGATGACGAACCGGTCGAAGCTGCTGACGAACGTCGCGGCCGAGAGGCCGCGTGGTGGGCGGGTGACGGGAGGCGTGGGCGCGGTGTGCGGATCCTGGCAGGTTGTCATCGGCGTTTCCCGTTGATCGAGACAGCCGCCATGATGGCGCACTCGCTCGTAGTTGCACAGGGCACACATCACACCCGGGACTCATGCGGGGTGAGGAACACGCACCGGCTGACCTGCCGGTACGGATCGACGGCGCCGCCGTCGGGCAGCCGCCCGGGCACTCGCCGAACACCCGTGGGCGAGCCCGCAGTTGGCGTCATCGGGCGACGGGTACGGCGCGCTGGGCGGCGGGGGGGGCTCAGCCGAGGGCGAGCGGGAGCCTCGCGGCGAAGTCGCCCAGCGCGGCCTTCTCCTCGTCGGCCGGCGTACGACGCCCGGTGCCGGTCAGCAGCGCGTCCTCGTCGGAGAACGAGGCGGGAAACGAGGTCCCGGCGACCTTCTCCAGCAACTCGCGTGCCGCCGCGAGGGTTTCGGCGGGCGGCCCGGCCGCCGACGGCAGGTTCGCAACCAAGTCCAGGTGGTGCAGCGTCCATTCGAGCACGTACGCGGAGAGGTAGTCGCCTGCGGTCAGGACCTCGTCGCGCGTGCCGACCAGGGCGGCGGGATCGGCGAGTCCGGCGGCGCGGCCCGCGGCGGACCCCACGTCGTCGAGGTGGAACTTGAGCCAGCGCGGCTCGCCGTATGCGGCGGCGAGGCGCGGGATCAGCGCGTCGAGCGGATCCTCACCGGTCGGGGGCCCGACGAGCTTCCAGTAGGTGACCGCATCCGCGGTCGGTTCGGTCTCGGCGGGGGTGACCAGGGTGATCAGAACGTCCTGGGCGCCGATGACCAGGTGGCACACCAGATCCCGCACGAGCCAGCCCGCGCAGCCCGACGGCCGCTCGAAGTCCTCGTCCGGGATGTCGGCGACGGCCGCGCGCAGTGCCGTCCAGGAGCGTGAGAAGAGATCCACTGCCGCACGCTATGCCGGAGCGGTACGGCGAACAACCGCATTCCTGCGGCCGGTTCGCGTGTCCGGGCGGGTCTCCGACGTTCCAGAGGCGGAGACGACCGGTGAAAGAGCAAAGGCAAGGAGGGGTTTCCCTCTCCTTGCCACTCTCAACGTATAGCGCACCGGGGGGCTTGCGGCAAGGCCCCCGTCGTACCGCAGAATTGCCGGCCGAAGCCAGGACCTGCGGAAACGGGGGACCGGAATGCGTGTGCTGCTGTCGACGTACGGGTCGCGGGGCGACGTCGAACCGCTCGTGGCACTCGCCGTGCGACTGCGGTCGCTCGGCGCGGAAGTGCGGATGTGCGCGCCGCCGGACGAGGACTTCGCACGGCGGCTGGCCGACGCCGGTGTGCCGCTGGTGCCGGTCGGCCCGTCGGCGCGCGAGCGGACGGCCGAGGCCCCCGAGCCGTCGTCCATCCCCCGGTACGCGGCCGAGTTGATCGCCGCCCAGTTCGACGGGGTCACCGCGGCGGCCGAGGGGTGTGACGTGCTGGTGGCGACGGGCATGATGCCCGCCGCGGCCGGAGCGCTGTCGGTGGCCGAGAAGCTGGGCATCCGGTCGGTGTCCGTGACCTTCCAGCAGCTCACGCTGCCGTCGCCGCACCGGGCGCCGCTGGCGTACCCGGGCCGTCCGCTCCCGCCGGAGGTCACCGACAACCGGGCGCTGTGGGACCTGGACGCCCAGAGCGTCAACGCGCTCTTCCGTGAAGGGCTCAATGCGAGCCGGGTGGCGAACGGCCTGCCGCCCGTGGACGACGTACGTGATCACGTCGTAGGCGACCGGCCGTGGCTGGCGACGGACCCGCTTCTGGATCCCTGGCGGCGGCCCTCGGATCTCGACGTCGTACAGACCGGCGCGTGGATCCTCCCGGACGAGCGCCCGCTCCCGGCCGAGTTGGCGGCGTTCCTGGACGCCGGCACACCACCGGTGTACGTGGGCTTCGGCAGCATGCCCATGCACGCGTCGGCGGACGTCGCCCAGATCGCGGTCGAGGCGGTCCGCGCCCAGGGCCGCCGCGCGGTGGTGGCCCGCGGCTGGGCGGATCTGACCCCGATCGACGAGGGGACGGACTGCTTCGTCGTCGGCGAGGTCAATCAGCAGGCGCTGTTTCCGCGGGTGGCGGCGGTCGTGCACCACGGCGGCGCCGGTACGACCACGACCGCTGCCCGTGCCGGTACGCCCCAGGTGGTGGTTCCGCAGCTGGCGGATCAGCCGTACTGGGCGGGCCGCGTGGCCGACCTGGGCATCGGGGCGGCGCACGACGGTCCGGTGCCGACCGCCGGGTCGCTGTCCGCCGCGCTCGGCAGGGCCCTGACCCCGGAGACCCGCGCGCGGGCGACGGCCGTGGCCGGGTCGATCCGTACCGACGGAGCAGCGGTCGCCGCGAAGTTGCTGGTCGACGAGGTCGGCGGCCCGGAGAGTGCGCCGGTCCCGGCGTGAACCACACCGGGTCGCCGTGCCGCGACCCGGAAGACCCCAACCGGCCGGCCACGGCGGCCACTTGAGCCGAACGGCGGCGCCACGAGCCGCGGGAGCCGGGGGCCACCAGTCCCTCAGGCTGTGCGCCGCTCGCCATGACCCCGGGTTCGTCACGCCGGCCCAGACGCATTGCCGCGCGCGGCGACCGCATGCGGCACCAGATCGGAGCTGATGACGTGAACCCTCTGACGACCCATGCCTTCGACCTTCCCGACCGCCTCTCCCCCAAGGCCGACCCGAAGCTGATCGGCGGCGACGAGCAGCACTTCGCGGCCATCGCGCGGTGCCTGGACGAGACGATCGCGGAGCTGTCCGACCGCCTCGACGCCGCGCGCAGGGCACCCGGCGGGGCCGGACGCGCGGCGATGGACCGCGACACGGAGATCCACCGGCTGACCGCACGCCTGCGCGCCCTGCGCCGCTTCGGCCTGGACCTGTGCCTCGGGCACATGGTCGCCGCGGACGGCAGCGAGCCCGTGTACGTCGGCAGGCTCGGCCTCAAGGACAGCGCGGGACGCCGTCTGCTTGTCGACTGGCGGTCCCAGGCGGCCGAGCCGTTCTTCGGAGCCACCCACGCCAACCCGATGGGCCTCGCGAGCCGCCGCAGATACCGCTGGACCCGTGGCCGGATCAGCGACTACTGGGACGAGGTGTTCACCGCCGACGGTCTTGCAGGAGACGGGCCGGACGGACGCCTCGTCGAGGGCCACGCCGCGCTCGACGACCAGTCCGCCTTCATCGCCAGCCTGGGCGGCCACCGTTCGGCACGGATGCGGGACGTGCTCGGCACCATCCAGGCCGACCAGGACGCCGTCATCCGGGCGGGCTCCCGCGGCGCTCTCGTCGTCGACGGCGGTCCGGGCACGGGGAAGACCGTCGTCGCCCTGCACCGCGCCGCCTACCTCCTCTACTCCGACCCGCGCCTCGGCCACCGCCGCGGCGGCGTGCTGTTCGTCGGCCCGCACGAGCCCTATCTGGCGTACGTCGAGGACGTCCTTCCCAGCCTCGGCGAGGAGGGCGTGCAGACCTGCACCCTGCGGGACCTGGTCGCCGAGGGAGCCGGAGCGGCGGTCGAGACCGACCCGGAGGCGGCCCGGCTGAAGTCGTCCGCGGACATGGTGAAGGCGATCGAGACGGCCGTCAGGTTCTACGAGGAGCCGCCCACGGAGGGGATGACGGTCTCGACCCACTGGTCCGACGTCTGGCTGAGCGCCGGGGACTGGGCCGCGGCCTTCGAAGCGGCAGAGCCCGGTACTCCGCACAACGAGGCGCGCGACCAGATCTGGGAGGAGCTGCTCACGATCGTGGCCGGCAAGCACGACGACGGCGTGCCGCCCGATCTGCTCCGCACGTCGCTGCTGCACGACAGGGAGCTGCTCAGGGCCCTCTACCGCGCATGGCCGGTGCTCGAAGCGGCCGACGTCGTCGGGGACCTGTGGTCGGTGCCCGCCTATCTGCGGATGTGCGCGCCCTGGCTCGGCCCCGACGACGTCCGGGCGTTGCAGCGCGAGGACGCCCAGGCCTGGACGGTGTCCGATCTGCCGCTCCTCGACGCGGCACGGCAGCGGCTGGGCGACCCGGAGGCGTCGCTGCGCAGGCGGCGGCAGGACGCGTCCGCCGCCGCCGAACGCGAGCGCAGGGCCGACGTCATCGACGACATCCTCGAAGCCGACGACGACGGCGAGGGCGCGGTGACGATGCTGCGCGGGCAGGACCTCCAGGACACCCTGCTCGACGAGGCCTCCCTCCCGTCTCCCGGCCGGCGCACCGGCCCGGAGCGTCTCGCCGGCCCGTTCGCGCACATCGTCGTGGACGAGGCCCAGGAGCTGACCGACGCGGAGTGGCAGATGCTGCTGCTGCGGTGCCCGTCCCGGAGCTTCACCGTCGTCGGGGACCGTGCACAGGCCAGGCACGGGTTCACCGAGTCGTGGGAGGAGCGGCTCCGCCGGGTCGGCCTCGACCGGGTCCGTCCGGCCTCACTGAGCATCAACTACCGGACGCCGG
Source organism: Streptomyces winkii (assembly GCF_032248595.1). Lineage (NCBI taxonomy): Bacteria > Bacillati > Actinomycetota > Actinomycetes > Kitasatosporales > Streptomycetaceae > Streptomyces > Streptomyces winkii. Next base: position 703,173 of record NZ_JASTTH010000005.1, read on the forward strand.
AGGAGATCATGGCGGAGGCCGAGCCGGTCATCAGGGCCGCGCTCCCGGACGCCAACGTGCCCCTGTCCGTACGCAGCGGCGGCCTCCCCGTCGTACACGGAGCCGCTTCGCAGCTCAGCTCGATCCTCGACTCCTGGCTCGCGACGCACGCGGACGGGACCGCATGCGTCATCGCCGCCGGGGACCGGGACCTCCCAGAGGGCGCGTTCCGGGCGGCGTCGCGCGTCCGCTCGCTGACTCCGCAGCTCGCGAAGGGGCTCGAGTTCGACCTCGTAGTCCTCGTCGATCCGGAGGAGTTCGGCACGGGCATCGAGGGGGCCGTCGACCGCTATGTGGCGATGACCCGGGCGACGCGGCAGCTCGTCGTCCTCACGAGCGCCTGAGAGGAGTCGGGGAGTTCGGGGCGGAGGCCAGACGGTTCAACCGCACATGCGGTGAGTGTCCGCTTCCTATACAGCTCTGAGTGTCGGCCCGTGGCGCCCGGGGCGGAGGCGCTCCAGGACCGGCGTCACGAGGTCCCGTCCGCCTTGCCCACTCGCCCACCCCCACAGCGAAGGGAAGCCGCATGACCCAGACGCTCAGACGCGTGACCCTGACCGCCGTCACAGGCCTCGGCCTGTGCCTGACCCTCATGCCCGCCGGACAGGCGCACGCACAGGCGCAGTTCCGCGTGCCATGCAACGACATCGCCGCGCTCAAGGCGGCCATCGAGGACGCGAACACCGGCGGCGGCACCATCGTCCTGGCCCCTCGCTGTACGTACTCCCTCACGGCGGCCGACAACACCGACGACGGTCTGCCGGAGATCACCGGCAAGGTGCGGATCTCCGGAGAGGACACCATCGTCCAGCGCGCTCCCAGCGCCTCCGGTGCCTTCCGCGTCTTCCACGTGACGCAGACCGGCGACCTCAGCCTGGACTCGCTCACCGTGCGCGGCGGTGACGCGTCCGGCAGCGGCTTCGCCGCGGCCGGCGGGGGCCTCTTCAACGACCACGGCCGGCTGACGCTCACCGACTCGACGGTCAGGAACAACAGTTCCCGCTTCCTCGGCGGCGGGATCTGGAACAACGTGGGAACCCTCGCCCTGAAGAACACCACGGTCAGGGACAACAGCAGCGAGGTCGCCGGTGCGGTCGCCACTAGCGGCAAGATGACGATGCGTGGCGGCGCCTTCAACGACAACACGGCCGCGGCCTGGGCCGGCGGCCTCGCGAACGCGGGCGACACCACGCTGAACGGCGCCTCCGTCGCGGGCAACAACGTCGGCGAAGGCAGGGGCGGGATCGGGGCCGGCATCATGACGATGACCATCAGCAGCGGATCAGGTTCCCAGGCCGGGCCGCTGCGCCTGAACTCCACCCGGGTCAGGGGCAACATCGCCGAGACGTCCGGCGGCGGCATCTTCATCGGGTTCCATGAGCCGACCACGCTGTACAAGAGCGTGGTCACCCGCAACACCGCGAACGGCGGGGCCACCCAGGGCGGCGGCATCAACAACGACGGGCGCGGTTTCGGCGTCATCATCCGTCCGACCGGGAGCCCCGAACGTGAGCAGAAGAAGGCGGACAGCTCCACCAAGCAGGAGCTGCCCAAGGTGAACCTCATCAGGAGCGCCGTCTTCAAGAACACCCCCACCAACTGCGCGCCTCCCGGCAGCGTCCCCCGCTGCGACGCCGTGGGCTCCGCGCCCGCCACGACCAAGCCCGCCCCCGGCAGCGACTGAGGCCGCCGCCACGACGCGCCCTGCCTCCTGAGCGCCGTCAAGACCGCCTGCCGACGGGCGACTCCGGCCGGCCGGCGATCACGACGTGGCGGTCGCCGGGAGGTCGGGGTGGGCCGGAGGGTGGCCCGCCGCGGAGCTCAGTGTCAGCACCATCGTCAGGCCGCCGCCGGGGGTGTCCTCGGCGGCGAGGGTGCCGCCCATGGCCTCCGCGAAGCCACGGGCGACCGCGAGGCCGAGGCCCACCCCGGTTCCGCGGGGTGCGTCTCCGTAGCGCTGGAACGGTGCGAAGATCCGGTCCTTCGCCTCGTCCGGGACACCGGGGCCCTGGTCCACGACGCGCACCTCGACGCGGTCGGCCATCGCGCTGGCCGACACGAGCACTCGCCTGCCCTCCGGGTTGTACTTGACGGCGTTCTCGACGATGTTGGCGACGGCCCGCTCCAGGAGGCCCGCGTCCACGGCGACCATGGGCAGGTTCTCCGGGATGTCCAACTCGACCTCCGCGTCCGTCACTCCGCCCAGCGCCATCGGTACGACCTCGTCGAGGTCCACCTCGCGGATGAGCGGCGTGACGGTCCCAGTGTGCAGCCGGGACATGTCGAGGAGATTGCCGACCAGGTTGTCCAGCCGGTCGGCGCCGTCCTCGATGCCGGCCAGAAGCTCGGCCGTGTCCTCCTCGGACCACTCGACCTCGTCGGAGCGCAGCGAGGTGACCGCCGCCTTGATGCCGGAGAGCGGAGTGCGCAGGTCGTGGCTGACCGCGGCGAGCAGCGCCGTCCTGATGCGGTTGCCCTCGGCGAGCGCGCGGGCCTGTTCGGCCTGGCCGAGGAGGCGCTGCCGGTCCAGTACGACGGCCGACTGGGCGGCGAAGGCGAACAGCACCCGCTGGTCCTCCGCGGGCAGGACCCGGCCGGACAGGGCGAGCGCCATGTGGTCGCCGACGGGCACGTCCACGTCCGCGTCCTCGGGCCGCCGCAGCGGACGGGCGTTCCCCACGCTCCCCGTACAGGTCCATGGCGCGGTGTCGCTCTCCCGCTCCAGCAGCGCGACCGACTCCATGTTGAAGGTCTCTCGTACGCGGTCGAGCAGCGCCTCAAGACTCGTCCCGCCCCGCAGCACGCTCCCCGCGAGAAACGAGAGGATCTCGGACTCCGCGCGCAGCCGGGCGGCCTGGTGGGTGCGCCGTGCGGCGAGGTCGACGACGGAGGCGACGGACACCGCCACCCCCACGAAGATCACGAGGGCGACGATGTTCTCGGGGTCGGCGATGGTCAGGCGGTGCAGTGGCGGGGTGAAGTAGTAGTTCAGCAGCACCGAGCCGAAGGCGGCGGAGGCGAGCGAGGGAAGGAGCCCGCCGGCCAGGGCCGCCGCGACCGTGAGCGTCAGGAACAGCAGCATGTCGTTGGCGAGTCCGACGCCCGGGGCGGCCTTGTTGAGCAGCAGCGTCAGCAGCACGGGACCCGCGATGCCCACGAGCCAGCCCCAGATGATCCGGGAGCGGCCGAGACGCGCGCTCCGGGCGACGGGCAGTCCCCGCCCCTGAGCCACCTCTTCGTGGGTGACGATGTGGACGTCGAGGTCGGGACCCGAGTCGCGTGCCACCGTCGCCCCGACGCCGGGCCCGAAGATGTACTGCCAGGTCTTGCGGCGGCTGGAGCCGAGGACGACCTGCGTGGCGTTGACACCGCGCGCGAACTCCAGCAGGGCCGAGGGGACGTCGTCCCCTATGACGTGGTGGAAGGTGCCGCCCAGGTCCTCGACGAGCGTGCGCTGGACTGCCAGTTCCTTCGGGGACGCGGAGGTGAGCCCGTCGCTGCGCCCGATGTACGCCGCCATCACCTCGCCCCCGGCGCCCTTCTCGGCAAGCCGGGCGGCGCGGCGTATGAGCGTACGTCCCTCCGGGCCGCCGGTGAGCCCGACGACGATGCGCTCCCGGGCCTGCCAGGTGGAGCGGATGCCGTGCTCGCCGCGGTACTCGCGCAGATACTCGTCGACCCGGTCCGCCACCCACAGAAGCGCCAGCTCCCGCAGGGCGGTGAGGTTGCCGGGGCGGAAGTAGTTGGAGAGCGCCGCGTCGATCTTGTCGGGCTTGTAGATGTTCCCGTGGGCCATCCGGCGCCGCAGCGCCTGCGGGGACATGTCGACCAGCTCTATCTGGTCGGCTCTGCGGACCACCTCGTCCGGAACGGTCTCCCGCTGCCGTACGCCGGTTATCGATTCGACCACGTCGCCCAGCGACTCCAGGTGCTGGATGTTGACCGTGGAGATGACGCTGATGCCCGCGTTGAGCAGTTCCTCGACGTCCTGCCAGCGCTTGGTGTTGCGCGAGCCGGGGACGTTGGTGTGCGCGAGTTCGTCGACGAGGGCGACGGAGGGCCGGCGTTCCAGGACCGCGTCCACGTCCATCTCCGCGAAGGAGGTGCCCCTGTACTCCAGCTCCCGCCGCTGCACCTGCTCCAGGCCGTGCAGCATCACCTCGGTGCGGGGCCGGTTGTAGTGCTCGACGAACGCGACGACGCAGTCGGTGCCGCGCTCGCTGCGGCGGTGCGCCTCGGAGAGCATCGCGTAGGTCTTGCCGACGCCCGGAGCGGCGCCGAGATAGATCCGGAGCTTGCCGCGTGCCATGGTCCCGGTCCTTGCGGTCGAACGAACTGGTTACGGGGGTGTCTGCTCATCTCGGCGGCTGCCGGAGGGAGTTGACGTCACTCTTCGAAGCGGTAGCCCATCCCCGGGGCGGTGATGAGGTGGCGGGGGTGTGCGGGGTCCGCTTCGAGCTTGCGCCTGAGCTGTGCCATGTAGACGCGGAGGTAGTTGGCCTGTGTGCCGTACGTGGGGCCCCACACCTCTTTCAGGAGCCTCATCTGGCTGACCATCCGGCCCCGGTTGAGGATCAGCATCTCCAGGAGATGCCATTCGGTCGGGGTGAGGCGGACGTCCTTGCCACGGCGGTCGACCTTCTTCGCCCGCAGGTCGACGGTGAACTCCTCGGTCGCGATGATCGCCGAATGGTCCGCGGGCCCGCCCGCCTCGGCCCGGCGGCTCGCCGCCCGCAGCCGGGCCAGCAGTTCGTCCATGCTGAAGGGCTTCGGGATGTAGTCGTCCGCGCCGGCGTCGAGCGCCTCGACCTTCTCGTCCGACGTCTGGCGGGCCGAGACCACCAGGATCGGCATCCGCGTCCAGCTGCGAAGCCCCCTGATCACCTCGATGCCGTCCATGTCGGGCAGACCGAGGTCCAGCAGGACGACGTCCGGGGGCCGCTCGGAGGCGGTCCGGAGAGCCGTCGCCCCGTCCCGGGCGGCGGCCACCTCGTACTTGCGTGCCTTCAGGTTGATCTCCAGCGCCCGGACGAGCTGTATCTCGTCCTCCACTACCAGCACCCGGGTCATCGGTGCGCCGCCTTTCCGTCCTGCGTGACAAGCGAGTAGGTGGGGTCGGACCGAACCCCGTTCACTTCCGGGCGAGTTCCTTGAGGTCGATGTTGAGCTGGAGGACGTTGACCCGGGGCTCGCCCATGAAGCCGAGGATCCGTGTGTCCGTGTGGTCCTCGACCAGCTGCCGGACCCGTTCGAGGGGCAGGCCGTTCCTCTCCGCGACGCGGTGGACCTGGAGTTCCGCGTACTGCGGGGAGATGTGCGGGTCCAGCCCCGAGGCGGAGGAGGTGACGGCGTCGGCCGGCACGTCGGACGGCCCGGGTATGTAGCCCTTCGCGCGGTTGTCCGAGATGACGGCCTTCTTGGCGTCCTTGACCCACTGGACGAGCTCTTCGTCGCCGGCGGAGCGGTTGGTGGCCCCGGACAGGATGAGCGAGTACTGGGTGTTGACGCGGTTGGTCCCCAGTCCGTTGGACGGGCGCGGCTGGAACCACTTCAGGTCCGGCCGCGGGGCTTCCTCGTCGTCGCCGGGGTCCTTCTTCGGCAGGTTGTACGTCTGGCCGATGAGCTCGGAACCGACGACCTTGCCGTCCGATGTGACCTCCGAGCCGTTGGCCTTGTCGTGGAACAGGGCCTGCGCGACGCCGGTGACCGCCAGGGGATACAGGACGCCCGTCAGCAGCGTCAGTACGAGCAGGGCGCGGAGCCCGGCCCCGAGCAGTCGCGTGGTGTTGCGTATCGAGTTGTTCATGGCGGATCAGCCGATTCCGGGGATGAGGGATATGAGCAGGTCGATGATCTTGATGCCGGCGAAGGGAGCGATCAGGCCGCCGAGGCCGTAGATCCCGAGGTTGCGGCGGAGCATCCTGTCGGCGCTCGTGGGCCGGTAGCGCACACCCCGCAGGGCGAGCGGCACCAGGGCCACGATGATCAGCGCGTTGAAGATCACCGCGGAGAGGATCGCGGACTGCGGCGAGGTCAGGGCCATGACGTTGAGCTTCTCCAGGCCCGGATAGACCACGGCGAACATGGCGGGAATGATCGCGAAGTACTTCGCGACGTCGTTGGCGATCGAGAAGGTGGTCAACGCACCCCGGGTGATGAGGAGTTGCTTGCCGATCTCGACGACCTCGATGAGCTTGGTCGGGTTGGAGTCGAGGTCGACCATGTTCCCGGCCTCCTTGGCGGCCGAGGTGCCGGTGTTCATGGCCACCCCGACGTCCGCCTGCGCGAGGGCCGGTGCGTCGTTCGTGCCGTCGCCGGTCATCGCCACGAGCTTGCCGCCAGCCTGCTCACGCTTGATCAGCGCCATCTTGTCCTCGGGTGTGGCCTCGGCCAGGAAGTCGTCCACCCCGGCCTCCTCGGCGATGGCTTTCGCGGTGAGGGGGTTGTCGCCCGTGATCATCACGGTCTTGATGCCCATGCGGCGCAGCTCGTCGAAGCGCTCCCGCATGCCCTCCTTCACCACGTCCTTGAGATGGACGACGCCGAGGACGCGCGCGCCCAGGTCGTCCTCCACGGCGACGAGCAGCGGGGTGCCGCCGGCCTCCGAGATCGCGTCGGCGGTGGCCGCCGCGTCCTCGGCGACCACCCCGCCCCGCTGCTCGACCCAGGCGATGACGGAGCCGGTCGCGCCCTTGCGGACCCGGCGCCCGTCCACGTCCACACCCGACATGCGGGTCTGAGCGGTGAAGGCGATCCACTCCGCGTGCACGAGTTCGCCCTGGTCGCGTTCGCGCAGCCGGTATCTCTCCTTGGCGAGGACCACGACCGAGCGCCCCTCGGGTGTCTCGTCGGCCAGCGAGGAGAGCTGTGCGGCATCGGCCAGTTCGGCCTCGTCGACGCCCTCGACCGGGACGAACTCGGCAGCCCGGCGGTTTCCGAGGGTGATGGTGCCGGTCTTGTCGAGCAGCAGGGTGGACACGTCGCCGGCGGCCTCGACCGCGCGCCCGGACATCGCGAGCACGTTGCGCTGCACGAGCCGGTCCATGCCGGCGATGCCGATGGCGGAGAGCAGCGCGCCGATGGTGGTCGGGATCAGGCAGACCAGGAGGGCGATCAGCACGACCATGGGCTGCTTCTGGCCCGCGTACACCGCGAACGGCTGCAAGGTGACGACCGCGAGCAGGAAGACGATGGTGAGGGACGCGAGAAGGATGTTCAGCGCGATCTCGTTGGGTGTCTTCTGGCGGGCGGCGCCCTCGACCAGCTTGATCATCCGGTCGATGAACGTCTCGCCCGGTTTCGTCGTGATCTTGACGACGATGCGGTCGGAGAGGACCCGCGTCCCGCCCGTGACGGCGCTGCGGTCGCCGCCCGACTCGCGGATGACCGGCGCGGACTCTCCGGTGATGGCCGACTCGTCGACGCTGGCGACCCCGTCGACGACGTCGCCGTCTCCCGGGATGACGTCGCCCGCCTCGCAGACGACCAGATCCCCGATGTTCAGCTCCGTGCCGGGCAGTTGCTCCTCGGCACCGCCGCTGAGCCGCCGTGCGACGGTGCCGGTCTTGGCCTTGCGCAGGGTGTCGGCCTGCGCCTTGCCGCGGCCTTCGGCCACCGCCTCGGCGAGGTTGGCGAAGAGCGTCGTCAGCCACAGCCAGGCGGCGATCGCCCAGCCGAACCAGTCGGCGGGGTTCGTGACCGCGAAGGCCGTGGTCAGCACCGAGCCGGCCAACACCACGAACATTACTGGGGACTTGACCATCACCCGCGGATCGAGCTTCCGTACGGCGTCCGGGAACGATCCGACCAGCTGCCTGGGGTCGAACAGCCCCCCGCCGACGCGGCCGCTGCCGCTTCCGGGCCTGTGACCGGTGGGCACGTCCTGGTGCGGCGCACGGGTCGGAGTGACGGTCGACATGGAGCCGCGCTCCTCGTGTTTCTGTCTCGTGGTGGTCATCACGCCAGCCCTTCGGCGAGCGGTCCCAGCGCCAGCGCCGGGAAGTAGGTCAGACCGGCGACGATCATGATCGTGCCGACCAACATGCCGGTGAAGAGCGGCTTCTCGGTGCGCAGGGTGCCCGCGGTGGCGGGGACCGGCCGCTGCTCGGCCAGCGAGCCGGCCAGCGCCAGGACGAACACCATCGGTACGAAGCGGCCGAGCAGCATCGCGAGGCCGATGGTGGTGTTGAACCACTGGGTGTCGGCGTTCAGGCCCGCGAAGGCGGAGCCGTTGTTGTTGGCGCCCGAGGTGAAGGCGTACAGGATCTCGGAGAAGCCGTGCGCCCCGGAGTTGGTCATCGAGTTCGCCGGAGTGGGCAGCGCCATCGACGCGGCGGTGAAGCAGAGCACCAGCGCCGGCGTGACAAGGATGTAGCAGGCCGCCAGCTTGATCTCGCGGGTCCCGATCTTCTTGCCCAGGTACTCGGGCGTACGGCCGACCATCAGGCCCGCGATGAAGACCGCGATCACCGCCATGATCAGCATGCCGTAGAGGCCGGAGCCGACCCCGCCGGGGGCGATCTCGCCGAGCTGCATTCCCAGCATGGTGATGCCGCCGCCGAAGCCGGTGTACGAGGAGTGGAAGGAGTCCACGGCCCCGGTCGAGGTGAGCGTGGTCGACACGGCGAAGATCGACGAGGCGCCGATCCCGAACCGGGTCTCCTTGCCCTCCATGGCGCCGCCGGCAAGCTCCAACGCCGGTCCGTGCCCGGCGAATTCGGTCCACCACATCAGGAGGACGAAGCCCAGCCAGATGGTGGCCATCGTCGCGAGGATCGCGTAGCCCTGCCTCAGCGAGCCGACCATCCGGCCGAACGTGCGCGTCAATGCGAACGGGATCAGCAGGATCAGGAAGATCTCGAAGAGATTGGTGAAGGCGTCGGGGTTCTCGAAGGGATGGGACGAGTTCGCGTTGAAGTAGCCGCCGCCGTTGGTGCCCAGCTCCTTGATCGCTTCCTGGGAGGCCACGGCGCCGCCGTTCCACTGCTGCGAGCCGCCCATGAACTGTCCGACCTCGTGGATGCCCGCGAAGTTCTGGATGGCACCGCAGGCGACCAGCACGATCGCGCCCACAACCGAGATCGGCAGCAGGATGCGGACGACTCCGCGCACCAGGTCCGCCCAGAAGTTGCCGAGCTCGCCGGTGCGGTCGGGGCTCCCCGCCGCGTGAGCCGCGCGATGGCTCCGGGAGCGCGCGAAGCCCCGTACGAGCGCGATGGCGACGGCCATGCCGACGGCGGCCGAGACGAAGTTCTGCACCGCGAGACCGCCGGTCTGCACGATGTGCCCCATGGCCTGTTCGCCGTAGTACGACTGCCAGTTGGTGTTCGCGACGAAGGACGCGGCGGTGTTGAACGCCTGGTCCGGGTCGATGGACGAGAAGCCGAGCGACCCGGGCAGACCGCCCTGGAGGCGTTGCAGCAGATACAGGAAGAGGAGGCTCACGGCGGAGAACGCCAGGACACCGCGCAGATAGGCGGGCCAGCGCATCCCGGTGTCGGGGTCGGCGCCGACCGCCTTGTACATCCACTTCTCCACCCGCAGATGGATCGTGGACGAGTAGACGCCGGCCATGTAGTCGCCGAGCGGACGGTACGTCAGGGCCAGCGCGCCGACCAGGGCGAGCAGCTGGAGCACACCGGCGAGGAAAGGGCTCATCAGGGCTCAGAACCTCTCCGGGTGCAGCAGGGCGAAGGCGAGATACCCCAGCAGGGCGACGGCCACGACGAGGCCGACGACGTTCTCGGCGCTCACAGCTTCGCCACCCCCTTGGCTATGACGGCCACCAGCGCGAAGACCGCGATCATGGTGACGACGAAGGCCACGTCGGCCATCGTGAACTCCTGAAGAGGTTCGGGAATGTTCGGGCTTCTCGATGAAAAGGCCTGTTCCGCGGGCCCGCGGCAGTCCTTGATGGCTTCCATACGGCCGGGCACACGACTTTGACGGCGCTCTAACGCCGCGGCGGCAGGGAAGGCGGTCGGACGTCTCTCCTCCCTGCGCTCCCCCGCACGCACCCCACACCGCCTCCGCATCCGTACGCGTCAAGAAACCGGAGACCGGCACGCTCTGCACCCCGGCCGCATGGCCGCCGCCGAAGGCCCGCATACTCGGTGCTCGTTACGGTGCCGTGGAGACGGTGGCCGTGGAGACGGTGGCGGTACGCGGCGCGGACAGTGGAGGCGGACCGGGAGATGGCGGACAACGACGGCCAGGCCGTGCCGGAGACGGTGGAGAGCCCGGCTCTCCGGGCACAGCCGGCCGGCGGCCTGGAAGGGTGGATGCTGCGCCACCGGGTGCAGCCGGTCGGGCCGGAGGCGGTCGAGGCGCATACGGAGACGCACGCCTGGTGGAAGGTGATGTGTCTGACCGGAGTCGACTACTTCTCCAGCCTGGCGTACGTTCCCGCGATCGCGGCGCTCGCGGCAGGGGCCGTCTCCCCGTTCGCGACACTGCTGATCGTGATCCTGACGCTGGTGGGGATGCTGCCGATGTACCGGCGGGTCTCCCGGGAGAGCCCGCACGGAGCCGGGTCGGTGGCGATGCTGGAGGACCTGCTGCCGTTCTGGTGGGGCAAGCTCTTCGTGCTCGCGCTGCTCGGCTTCGTGGCGACGTCGTGGATCATCACGATCACCCTCTCCGCGGCGGACGCTTCGGTCCACGTGACCGAGAACCCGTACTTGCCGCATGCTCTGCACGGTCATGAGGTCGCCATCACCGTCGCGTTGCTGCTCGTCCTCGGCGGGGTGTTCCTGCTCGGCTTCAGCGAGGCCCTGAGCGTGGCCATCCCGCTCGTCGCCGTCTTCCTGGTGCTCAACGCAGTGATCGTGGCCGCCGGACTGGCCGAGGTGTTCACCGACGCGGGGGCGTGGTCGGCGTGGACCGACTCCCTTGCCGAGGGCGGAGGCGGCCTCGGCGATCTGGCCGGGCCGGCGCTCCTGGCGTTCCCGCTGCTGGTGCTCGGCCTGTCCGGCTTCGAGACCGGCGTGAGCATGATGCCGCTCGTCTCCGCCGAGGGCTCCGACCCCGAGCATCGGCTGCGCTCGCGCATCCGCAACACCCGCAGGCTGCTGACCACCGCCGCGCTCACCATGAGCGTCTATCTGCTCTCGGCGAGCTTCGTGACCACCGTGCTCATTCCGCACAAGGAGTTCGAGCCCGGCGGCGCGGCCAACGGACGGGCCCTGGCCTGGCTGGCACACGAGCACCTCGGCGAGGCCTTCGGCACCGTCTACGACATCAGCACCATCCTGATCCTCTGGTTCGCGGGCGCGTCCGCGATGGCGGGGCTGGTCAACATCGTCCCGCGCTATCTGCCCGACTACGGCATGGCCCCGGAATGGGGACGCGCGGTGCGGCCCGTCGTCATGGTGTACACCGTGCTCTGCGTCGTCATCACGATCGGGTTCGACGCCGACGTCGACGCCCAGGCCGGCGCCTACGCCACCGGAATCCTGGCGATGATGGTCTCCGGTGCGTTCGCCGTCACCGTCTCGGTCCTCCGCAATCGCCGGCGCGCGGCCACCACGGGCTTCGGCCTGCTCACCGTGGTGCTGCTGTACGCGCTGGTCGCCAACGTCATCGACAAGCCGGAGGGCATCGCCATCTCCGGCCTGTTCATCCTCGGCATCATCACCGTGTCGCTGGTCTCACGGGTCTCGCGCACCACCGAACTCCGGGCCGACCGCATCGTCTTCGACCCGGCCGCCCGCCAGTTCGTCACCGACACCCTCGCCCACGACAACTCGATAAACATCATCGCCAACCGGCGTCAGGCCGGGGACGAGGCCGAGTACTCCGACAAGGAGCGCGAGCAGCGTCTCGACAATCCGGTTCCCGGCCCGGCCGACGTGCTGTTCCTGGAGATCGACGTCGTCGACCCGTCCGACTTCAGCGAATCCCTCAACGTCCACGGCGTCGAGGTCGCGGGCTACCGGATCCTGCGCGCCGAGGCCCCCGCCGCCCCGAACGCCATCGCCGCCATCCTGCTCGCCCTGCGCGACACCACCGGCGTCCAGCCGCACTGCTACTTCTCGTGGGCCGAAGGCAGCCCGCTGAGGCACATGTTCCGCTACTTCCTGCTCGGGCGCGGCGACACGGCGCCGGTCACCCGCGAGATCATCCGCGAGCACGAACCGGACCCCGAGCGGCGCCCCGGCATCCACGTCGGCGGCTGATCCGCCCGGACGACCCGCGGCCGTACGGCGAAGGGCCGCCCTTCCCGAAGAGGAAGAGCGGCCCCGCCGCGTTCGCCGGTCCGGATGCCCGGTCCTACTCGGCGGCTCGCTGCCCCTGGCGTCGCTTCCACCACGTCAGGGCTGCTCCGGCCGCCGCGAGCGCCGCGGCGATCGAGGCGATCAGCCCCAGCGGAATGTCGGACCCGGTGTGCGCGAGGTCACCGTCGGGGTCCTTGGCGGGAGGCACCGGCTTGTCACCGCCGCCGCCGCCATGTCCGGACGGGTCCGGAGCCGGGCTCGTCGGCCCCCCGGTGGGCTTGTCCGTGGGCTTGTCCGTGGGCGTCGGAGTCGGGCTCGGCTTGTCCGTCGGAGTCGGCGTCGGTGTGGGGTCCGGATCGTCGCCCCCGCCGCCTCCGGCGTCACTGGTCGCGGTGTTGCCGCCCAGCAGCAGCAGGTTGTCCTCGCCGTCCTTGGTGTTGTCGGTGAGGGTCCGCACGCTGGTCCGGGTCTGCTTGGGCAGATTCCGGTGCTCGACCGTGAAGCGCGTCTTGCTCATGTTGCGCTTCGGCTGCTTGGAGAAGTCCACGCCGCCGACGCTGTAGGTGTACGGGCCGCCGCCGGCGTCATGCTCCCAGCTCTCCTCCCCCTTCTTCAGCGAGTCGAGATACGCCTGGTAGACCTTGTCCCTCGTCCAGTCCTGGTTGGGGGCGCGCAGCGGCCAGGCGCTCACGTCGTTGCTGTTGATGATCTTGCGGTAGTCGGTGGCCTTCTGGGCGTCCTGCTGCCGGATGAACTCCGCGGCCACGCGGGCGGTGTAGACGCGCCGCAGGTCGGCGTAGCGGGGCGAGGTGTTCACCTGCTTCTCGACCTCGGGCATGATCAGCCGGTTCATCCGGCGCTCGGTGGCCTCCTTCTCCGCTTCGTTGAAGTCGCAGAGGTAGGGGTCGCCGGGCATGTTGTCGATCTTCAGATACTCGGCCTTGACCGACAGCGGCGTATCCAGGATGTGGATGCCGCCGTTCTCCTCGCGGACGACCGCTTCCTTCGGCTCGATCCAGTTGCGGACCTGGAACCAGCAGGGCTGGCCCTTGTCGTTGCGGGGCAGCGACTTCCAGTACTGGTCGGCCTCGGGCCGCTTCGTCGGGTTGATCGCGGAGGCGAAGTCCTTCTTCAGCTCCAGGTCGGACTCCAGCAGGACCCTGCCCGCGTCGGTCTTGCTGAACTGCGAGTCCATGATCTTGTCCGGCTGGTCCGGGTTGAGGTTCACCCAGAACTTCTCCGGCGTGAGGGCGAGCCAGGTGAAGAACGCGTCCGAGATGAGCTGGGACTTCGCCTTGCCTCCCCAGCCGCCCTCTCCGGTCGGGTCCTGCTTGGCGGAGAACCCGTAGTCCAGACCCTTGCCCTTCTGGGGCTTGCCGACGTACCGCAGCTCCAGGGTGGTGAAGTCCACCCCTCCAGGGCCCCGCGGGGAGAGCCGCCTGGGGTCGGCCAGGTTCTTGCGGTCCAGGAACTCCTTCATGTCCTTCGGGGTCGGCCGCGACTCACGGATGAGATCGCTCGCGCCGCCGCCCGTGGTGCCGGGCCTGCCCGGAGGCTGCATGTTGGTCGACTTGTAGCGCACGCCCCCGCTGGGCGCCTTCTCCACCTTGTCGGAGCGGTAGTTGTACTCCGTCACTCCCCGCCCGTTGGTCTGCGCCGTCCTGCGCTGCTCCTCGATGAAGTCGCGCGACCCCTTCGTCTGCGGCTCGGCGAAGACGTACTTCCACGACGTGCCACGCCACTTGGGGTCCTTGGCCCAGGCGCGGTCCTTGGGCTTCTGCGTCTCGGTGAGCTCGCCGTTTCCCTTGACCTCGAGGATCTTGCCCGTCTTGGGGTTGTACGCGTCGAGCTGGCGCCGGTACTTCTGCCCGGTGTCGGGGTCCTCGAAGATCACTTCCTTCTGGCAGATCCAGTCCTTGCTCGTCAGCCCGTGGTCCTTGATGACCTTCTTCTCGAACGCCTTGCCCCGCGGGTCGTTGCCGGAGTTGCGGATGAAGCGGGCGTCCCGCCAGTGGTCCCACTGGGACCAGTTCTTCGGGTCCTTCTTCTTGGCCTGGATCCACGTCCAGTAGATCCGGTCGACCGGCTTGGACTTCGGCGGCTTCGTCGTCAGCTTCCCGAGCCTGGCTTCATCGTCCGCTGACGGGGCCGGGAGCCCGTCCCACTTCTTGGCCTCGTTGACGTACTCGTACGTGTCCCACTGGGACTTGGCCCGCGAGGCGTCGCCTTCCGGAAGGTCGAGGAGGCCGGCCGCGTCTTCGAGCAGATCGAAGTACTCGAAGCAGGGAAGGCCCGGGTCGAGCGGCTTGGGCTTCGCCTCGGCCTGCATGGCGGCCGGCAGCCCGCCGAGGACCATGACGGAGGCGCAGGCCACGGCGACGCCGGCACGGCGCAGCGCGGACCGGCGCTCTGGGCGTAAAGCTCGATTCACTTGAGTTTCCCCCGCTGGGGCCCAGAGTGGTGAGAGCTCGTGCGGCGCCAGGGCCCCCGTGTCTGTGTGGCGCTGCCGAGCACGACGACTCTAGAAGTCAACACATGTGCCCGGCAAGGAATTTGGAGTGTCGAAATCATCAACTCTGCGTCTATGCCGGACAGTTGCAACACTGTCGGCCCGGGCGACTAGGGTCGGGGCATGGAGATAACCAGCGCTGAGTACGAGGAGCTGCGGGAGCTGGACCGGATCCGGTCGGACAACCCGGTGCTGGACGCCTGGCTGGAGGTCCAGCGCGGCGAGTTCCCGGCGTGGGCCGAACGCCACGGCGGCGGCTGGGACTTCAGCCTCGACTCCCTTGCCCGGGTGGAGGAGCTGGTGCGCTCGGCGTACTCCAGCAGCGCCGAGGCCGAGGCTGAGATCGGCGGGGACTTCCTCCAGACGGCGGCCTGGTACGTCGGCGAGGTCCACAACCGGCACCTCGGAACGGTGTGGCAGTACCATCCGGATTCGCTCGAACTGGACCCCGGCGCATGGCCGTTCGTGATCGTCCCGTTCGAGCGGCTGGAGGAGTTCCCGGACGAGGACGGCATCGAACCGGACGGCCGCCCGCTCTACAGTCCGGTGCACCGGCTGTGCGGCGTACTGGACGCGGACAACGGGCACTTGGCGACGGACATCGACGTCCACACGCCGGAGGACGGCTAGAACCGACGTCACCGCTGCGCGCTGGGCCGGCGCACGAGACGTGCAGAAGGGCGGGACTCAGCGCGTGGGTCCCACCCTTCTTCCTCGTTCACCGGTGTCCGGCGGGGCGGTTCAGCCTTCGCCCCCGGCACGAGCGTCGCCGCGTCGCGTCAGCGGACGCTCACAAGCGCGTCTTGCTGTCTCCCTTGGACGGGGGTGTCTGCGAGCTCGGCGGTGCGGTGGTGCCGGCGGGGTTCGTGCACCCGGGGACGCTGCCTGCCGGTGTGCAGTTGTCCGGTGTGTTGCGGACGACCTTGCTGTCAGTGAGGGTGACCTGGCTGGGGGCCTGGTTGTCGATGCCGCCGCCGTTGGTGATGGCCGTGTTGTGCGTGATCAGGCTTCGTACCAGCGTGGCCGTGGCGGCGTTGTTCGACATGCCCGCGCCTGACACGGCGATGTTGTTGCGGACGGTGGTCGAGGTGAGGCGCAGCGAGCCGTTCTGCGTCTGGCGGATGCCGCCTCCCAGAAGCGCCGTGTTGCCCCTGACCGACACGGAGTCCAGGTGAGCGGTGGCTCCGATGATGTTCTCCAGGCCGCCGCCGTTGCCGTTCGGGGCCCGGTTGTCGAGCAGGGACCCGCCGTTCATCGTCATCGTGCCGTTGTTCGTGTTGAAGACTCCGCCGCCGGCGGTGGCGCCGACGGTGGTCGTGGTGTTGCGTACGACGACGCTGCGGTTGAGCTTGAGCTCTCCGCCGAAGTTGTAGACGCCGCCACCCAGGGAAGCCTGATTGCCCTTGACGATCGTGCGGTTCAGCTTCAGCGTGCCGTCGTTGTTCGCGAGCCCGCCGCCAGTGGTGTCGGCGAGGGACAGGCGTCCCCCGCTGATCCTGAGCGAATTCAGCGTCAGGTTGCCGCCGGAGACGACGTGGAGGACGCGGAAGTCCTGGGTCGCGTTCGGGGCGCGACGGATGGTGGTGTTGTGACCGGAGATGGTCACGTTCCCGGTGATCTCCGGAAGGCCGTCGTCGGCGTTGTCGGGTGCGGTCAGGGTGTAGGTGCAGTCGGAGGCCAGCCTGATGCGGCCGCCACCGGTGTTGGCCTGGTTGATCGCGTTCTTGAGGGCGGTGATGTCGTTGCACCGCACGTGGGTCTCCCCGGCGGCGTCGGCCGGTCCGGCGGGCAGGACCGCCAGGGACAGCCCCACGCCGACCGCCGCGGTCACGGCACCGGATCTCAGAATGATCTTCATCGCTACGCCTTCCTCAACGCTGGAGTTGAAATGGCACCGGCGCCCAGCGGCCCTGCTGGTCGGCCGGGGGATGAGATGACATGTCGTCGGTAACCGCAGACGCAGCGACCTCACCTGGCCTACCGCCGAACGGCCCCGGCACGGCCCTTGCGAGCCTCCGCTCCATGCGGGAAACGTCGAACCGCGATGCGGCGAGCGCTGATACGGGTTCGGGTGTGTGCCTCGGTCAGTGGGGCGGCTTGGGCAGCTTGGTGAAGATGCACGGGGCCCGCGGAACCGTTCACAACTCGGAGGCAACACAGGATTAACACACTTGCAAGCAGGGCGCTTGCAAAAGTTAGCAAGGCGAGGCATGGTGGGACCCATGGCTTCCCTGAATGTCGGCAACGTGGGCGAGTTCCTGCGTGAGCAGCGGCGCAACGCCAAGCTCTCGCTGCGCCAACTCGCCGACGCCGCCGGGGTGTCCAACCCGTATCTGAGCCAGATCGAGCGCGGCCTGCGCAAGCCGAGCGCCGACATCCTCCAGCAGCTGGCCAAGGCCCTGCGGATCTCGGCCGAGACGCTGTACGTGCAGGCCGGGATGCTCGACGAGCGGGAGCGGGACGACCTGTTGCAGGTCCCCGCCGCGATCCTCGCCGATCCGTCGATCAACGAGGGCCAGAAGCAGGCGCTGCTCCAGATCTACGAGTCCTTCCGCAAGGAGAACGGCTCCGCGCAGCAGGAAGAGGCCGCCCGTGGCGCCGAGTCCGGCAAGCGGGCCGGCGGCAAGGGCCGAAGGCGCGGCGCAGCCGGGGGAGACGGCGAAGACGCCCGGGACACCGGGGAAGACGAAGCCGATGCCGAGGCCACGGAGGCCGACGCCCGATAGCAGTCAGTCCACCAGGGAGAGACCTCTCATGCCGACCACGAACGACATCCGCAGCACCCTCACCGACCCCAAGCCCCTCTACTTCGCCGCCGGTGTCATCGACAAGATCCGCGCGGAGGCGCCCGAGCGCATCGCGGCCGTACGCGCCACCGACCCCAAGGAAGTGCAGGCGCGCTTCACCAAGCAGGCCAAGGAGACGCAGGCGAAGGTCAGCGAGACCCTGGGCAGCATCGACACCGACATCAAAAAGCTGCGCGAGCAGGCACAGCAGCTCGCTCTGCAGAGCGTGGGCATCGCCGCCGAGTACGCGGTCAAGGCGCGTGAGGCGTACGACGAGCTGGCCGACCGCGGCCGCGGCGCCGTGAAGAACTGGCGCGGCGAGGACGGCGGTGTGACCGAGGTCACCGTCGAGCGCGAGCCGGTGAAGGTCGCCGAGCCGCCGGCCGAGCCGCGCGGCGGTACGCGCTCCGGCACGACCGGGTCCACCGGCACCGCCGGAACCGCGGGCGCGAAGAAGACGGGTCAGGGCTCCGCCGGAGCGGCCTCCGCCGCCAAGTCCGCGGGCACCGCCCGGAAGACGACCACGGCCAAGACCACGACCGGGAAGACCGGCAGCACGAAGCCGGGCACGGCCAAGTCCAACGGGAGCAAGAAGACGCCGCCGAAGTCCGGCGCCTGAGCCCGGACCGGCAGTCGTCCCTGCCGGACCGGCCGCTCGCCCGGCCCATAGCCGAGCGCATCGTCCAGCCGTTCACCCAGCCCTTCGCCGGGCCGGACCCCCGGTCCGGCGAACGGGTACGGTTGCAGGACCAGCGGCGCCACAGCAGGCCGCGGCCCACGGGGCCCGTCGTGCGGTTGCCTTCGGCGCAGCCGGGGGAGGAGAGCCCCCAGCGGACGGTCGGCTATGCTGCCGGGCCGTCGCGGACCGACGGCCTGAAGACGGCCCGCGGCCAGCACGTTCGGTGAAACACCGGCCAGGCCGGACCCGGGCAGAACTCACGGACTCACAGGGATGTGGACGACATGATGCAGGGATTCCAAGGGCTGCTGTGGGTGATCTCCCTGGTCCTGCTGGCGATGGCGGTCTTCGCGTTCATCGACGGCGCGATGCGCCGGACCGACGCCTACCCGGCGGCCGGGAAGCAGACCAAGCCGTTCTGGCTGATCATCCTCGGCCTGACCATCGCCGTGAACATCTACCCGATCATCTTCCTCCAGATCGCCGGCCTGATCGCCACGATCGTCTACATCGTCGACGTGCGTCCCGCGCTCAAGCAGGTCATGGGCGGCGGCCCGCGATGGGGCCGCGGGGGAAGCAGCAGCGACGGTCCGTACGGGCCGTTCAACGGCCCCCGCTGAGCGCACCCCTGATCCCGTCGTCGTCCCTCCGAGCGGCCCTCACCCGAGGGCCGCTCGGTCTCCGTATCGGGCGCCGGGCTCACGGCGCAGAGGCGGCCGGCCGCGCAGCGCGCACCGGTCGGCTCACCCGCGGTCGAGCAGCAACACCGCCACGTCGTCGGTGAGTTCGCCGCCGTTCAGCCGCCGCACGTCCTCCATCGTCGCGTCCAGCAGCCGCTCTCCGTCCACGCCCTGCGCCATGCGCCCGGTGACGATGTCGATCATCCCGTCCTGGCCGAGGCGCTGCCGGCCCTCGCCGACACGTCCCTCGATGAGGCCGTCGGTATACATCAACAGGCTCCAGGCGCGGCCCAGTTCGACCTGCCGGCGCGGCCAGCGGGCGTTCGCGACGACGCCGAGCGCCGGACCGCTGTAGTCGTACGGAAGCAGCCGCGGCACTGAGCCGCCCGCCCCCGCGACGAGCGGCGACGGGTGCCCTGCCAGGCAGACCCCGGCACGGCGGCCGTCGGGAGCGATGTCGACGGTGCAGAGTGTGGCGAATATCTCGTCGCTCGCCCGCTCGTTGTCGAGCACCTTCTGGAGCGTCCCCAGGAGTTCGTCGCCGCACAGCCCCGCGAAGGTCAGCGCGCGCCAGGCGATGCGCAGTTCGACGCCGAGGGCCGCCTCGTCGGGCCCGTGCCCGCACACGTCGCCGATCATCGCGTGGACGGTGCCGTCGGCCGTACGGACGGTGTCGTAGAAGTCGCCGCCGAGGAGGGCCCGGGAGCGGCCGGGCCGGTAGCGGGCCGCGAAGCGGAGCTGGCTCCCCGCGAGGAGCGGAGTCGGGAGCAGCCCGCGCTCCAGGCGGGCGTTCTCCTGCGCGCGCAGCCGTGACTCGGTGAGCTGCCGCTGGGCGAGGTCGGAGCGCTTGCGTTCGACGGCGTAGCGGATCGCGCGGCTGAGCAGCCGGCCGTCGAGTTCGTCGCGGAAGAGATAGTCCTGGGCCCCCACGCGTACGGCCTCGGCGGCTCGTTCGGCGTCGGCCCCGTCCGTCAGCGCGATGACCGCGTGCCGGGGCGCGAGCCGCAGCACATGGCGCAGGATCTCCAACTCGCCCGTGGCGGGGTCGTCGCCGACGGCGAGGCCGGAGCCGGCGCCGGAGCCCGCCGGCGCGGCGGCCGGAGCCTTACGGCCCGCTCCCGTCAGCGCCAGGTCGAGCAGGATGCACTGCACGTCGTCGGTGAGCAGCCGCTCGGCCTCGGTGAGATTGCGCGCGGTGCGCACCTTGATGCGCTCGCCGGACGCCCCGGAGTGCCCGTCACCGGGCAGATATCCGCCTGCCGCGTCGAGGATCTCCGGCACGCTCCGTCCTCCGGCGAGGCTGTCCTCGATGACCAGCAGCGCCAGGCCGCTCTTCGCGGCTCCCCCGGACCGCTCGTGCGATCCGCTGCTCTGCTGGGGAACCGAGGCACGGGGCGGGGCGGCGGACACGGCGTCATCGCGTGGCACGCCTACGGGCATATGTGCTTCCTTCCCTCCCCCCGAGGGCGCGGCCGTGAGCCAGCCGGCTCACCACCCGGCCCGGTGCGGCGGCGCTGCTCCTGCTCGCGTGCACACGACCGGGCTGTCCAGGGGACCTTAACGCCACCGCACACGTGTACGGAATGGCTGACGGCAATCCACCACCGTCATATGCCAGTCCCCTGCGGCCGGTTGACCCTATTTGTCCGGACGGACGACGCCCTTGATGAGCAGGGAACCCGCGCCAGCGACCGTGATCTGGCGGCCCGTACGCGGTGCGTGGATCATCTCGCCGCCCCCCACGTACATCGCGACGTGGCTTGCGTCACGCTTGTAGATGATCAAGTCGCCGGGACGCATCTTCCTGATCGGCACGTGCTTCAGCTGCTTCCACTGCTCCTGCGAGGTCCGCGGGATCTCCTCGCCCGCGGCCTGCCAGGCCCGCAGCGTCAGCCCGGAGCAGTCGAAGGTGCGCGGCCCCTCGGCGCCCCACTCGTAGTCCTTGCCGATCTGGTTGGTGGCGTAGGCGATGGCCCTCTTGCCCGCCTTGGAGGCCTTGCCGGAGATCTCGTCCAGCACCCCGGATTCGAGCCACTTCGACTGCCGCGCCTGCGCGGCCTCGTCCTCCAGCTCGCGCAGCCGCTTCAACTCCTTCTCCGCCAGCTGCGATTCGAGGTCCTCGGCCGCCTTCAGATCCTTCTCGATCTTCTTCTTCGCGGCGGCCTTGCGCTTCTTGTTCTCCTCCAGCTTCCGGAGCTTCTCCGACGCCTCCAGCGCGTAGTCGTCGAGGCGGGACTCGGTCTTCGCGAGCGTGGTGATGACGCCCTTGGCGGCCTGCTGCCCCTTGCGCATGATCACCGCGTCGCGCATGAACGCCTCGGGGGTCTTGCGCAGGATCAGATGCGCCTCGTCGGGCATCCCGCCGCTGCGGTACTGGGCGCGTGCCAGCGCTCCAGCCGTCTTCGTGTACTTGCCGCGCGTCTCACGCAGCCTGTCGATCTTCTGGTTGAGCTTGTCGACGGCCTTCTGCTGCTTCCCGGCCTGCTCCTGAGCGCCGTTGTACGCGTCCGTCGCCGACTCGGCCGCCTCGTGCAGCCGGTCGATCTTCCGGGCGACCTCTTCGAGGCTCTGCCCGCCGTCCGGGCGCGGCTCCGGTGCCGCGTACGCGCTTCCCGCCGCGGGTCCCGCCAGCAGCCCCAGCGTGCAGGCCGCCACCAGCATCCGGCGCTTCCCCGTCCCGCCCACCTTGCCCCCTCGCCGTAGTCGTCTCTTCGGGGTTCTCGGTCCTGTCTGTCGTGCCGGTCCCTGTGCCTTGTGCCTTGTGCCTTGTGGTCTGTGCTCTGTGCCTGTGCGTGTGCTGTCCGTGCTCGTGCACGTGCCGTGCGTGAGCCTGCGCCCGCCGTCCCCGGCATGCCCGCAGGTCCCGCTCCGCGTCGCCGCGCCCTCGTTCCCGGCGCGCCCGCCGCGTCGTCACGCTGAGGCACCGCCCAACCGGCCCGTCGCATACGGTCTTCCACTGCCCGCACCGGTCAACCGCGGCCCCCTCAGCGGATGTTGCCACGCGCCCGCGGAATCCGACAGGGCAGCGATCGCGCCGCAACTCCCGCGCCCCGCCCCCGAGTCGAGGGTTCGACAGAGTCCGGCCACACGCCGGCGCCGCGGCCGGCGCCGCACCGTACGGCCGCAGACCGGCGCGCGAGAGCCCGTCTCGGCAGCTCAGCACGCTACTGGGCCGACCGCCGAGGTTCACCCTGCGTTCATCCTCCGCCGTGGGCCGCTTCACCTGATCTGTCTAATTTCAGCCTTACGGAGGGCGAACGTACGCGCTCCCGAAAACCACACGCACCACACACGCCTCGCGCGCCGCCCCCAACGGCGGGCTCCAGGAAGGAACCGAACGACAGTGATGCTTCAGCGCACGATCCGGCTGCGCGCCCTCGCTCTCGGCGCCGTCGCGGTCTCCGGCGCCCTGGTCCTCACCGCCTGCGGCTCGGACACGAACACCAGCAAGGACGCCCAGAAGGCCGCCAAGAACATCAAGTGCGAAGGCAAGGGCAAGCTGCTCTCCTCGGGCTCCACGGCGCAGAAGAACGCCGTCGACGCCTGGGTGAAGAACTACCAGACCGCCTGCAAGGAAACCCAGATCAACTACAAGGACATCGGCTCCGGCGGCGGCGTCCAGGAGTGGCTCCAGGGCACCACCGCCTTCGCCGGCTCCGACTCCGCGCTCAAGCCGGACGAGGTCGCCAAGTCCAAGAAGGTCTGCAAGGGCGGCCAGGGCGTCAACCTGCCCATGCTCGGCGGCCCCGTCGCGATCTCGTACAACCTCAACGGCGTGGACGACCTCGTCCTGGACGCTCCCACCATCGCCAAGATCTTCGACTCGAAGATCAAGAAGTGGAACGACCCGGCGATCAAGAAGCTCAACCCCGACGCCAAGCTGCCGAGCACCGACATCCAGGCCTTCCACCGCTCCGACGAGTCGGGCACCACGCAGAACCTCGGCAAGTACCTGGGCACCGCGGCCGAGGGCGACTGGAAGTACCCGGACGAGAAGTCCTGGCAGGCCAAGGGCGGCCAGTCCGCGTCCGGCTCCGCCGGTGTCGCGCAGCAGGTGAAGCAGACCGACGGCGCGATCGGCTACTTCGAGCTCTCCTACGCCACGGCGAACAACCTCGACAGCGTCAAGGTCGACACCGGCGCGGGCAAGCCCGTCGAGCCCACCTCGGAGAACGCCTCCAAGGCGATCGCCGACGCCAAGGTCGTGGGCAAGGACAAGGACCTGGCCCTCGAACTGAACTACAAGACGAAGGCCGAGGGTGCCTACCCGATCGTCCTCGTCACGTACGAGATCGCCTGCGACAAGGGCAACAAGCCCAAGACGCTCGACGCCACCAAGTCCTTCCTGACCTACACGGCCGGCGAGGAAGGCCAGGGCGAGCTGGCGAAGCTCGGCTACGCACCGCTGCCGGACGAGATCGCGCAGAAGGTCCGCGGAGTCATCCCGGAGCTGTCCTGATCATCCAGGCCAGGGCCACGACGGCGGTCACGGCGCACGACGCGTGAACGGCCGGCCCGGCACACCGGGCCGGCCCCACGCCACATCCGAAGACCGCTCGCCCACGACCCGCCAGTCCACCCCGATCAGCACCCGATCAACACCCCGATCAGCGCCTGATCAACACCACGTTCACCCACCACCACCCACCCAGCGACCATCCGGTGCACCGCCGCCA
Source organism: Streptomyces winkii (assembly GCF_032248595.1). Classification (NCBI taxonomy): domain Bacteria; kingdom Bacillati; phylum Actinomycetota; class Actinomycetes; order Kitasatosporales; family Streptomycetaceae; genus Streptomyces; species Streptomyces winkii. The sequence continues at coordinate 726,757 of NZ_JASTTH010000005.1, forward strand.
GGGGCCCGTCCCCGACCAGACCGGAGACACCATGGACACCACCAGCACATCCGAGAAGGCACCGCCTCCCACCGATCCCGCGGGCGGCGGCACCGCCGCGCCCGCCACAGGCCCGGTCAAGGGCAAGGCCGTACGCCCCGGCGACAAGGTCTTCCTCGGCCTCTCCCGCGGCTCCGGCATCACGCTGCTCGTGATCATGGCCGCGATAGCCGGGTTCCTCACCTACCGCGCCTCCGTTGCCGTCTCGAAGGACTCGGTCAACTTCCTGACCGCCTTCGAGTGGAACCCGCAGGGCGACCCGCCCGCGTTCGGCATCGGCATCCTCGCCTTCGGCACGATCGTCAGCTCGCTCATCGCGATGATCATCGCCGTCCCCATCGCCGTCGGCATCGCCCTGTTCATCTCCCACTACGCTCCGCGCCGGCTCGCCGCGCCGCTCGCGTACGTGATCGACCTGCTGGCCGCCGTGCCCTCGATCATCTACGGCCTGTGGGGCGCGCTCTTCCTCGTCCCCTACCTCGACGGGCTCACGCGCTGGCTCGACCAGTTCTTCGGCTGGACCACGGTGTTCGAGATGTCGAACCCCGGCAGCCCGGCCCGTTCGATCTTCACCGTCGGGATCCTGCTCGCGATCATGATCCTGCCGATCATCACCAACGTCTCCCGCGAAGTCTTCCTCCAGGCACCGAAGATGTACGAGGAGGCCGCTCTCGCCCTCGGCGCGACCCGCTGGGAGACCATCCGGACCTCGGTCCTCCCCTTCGGCCGCTCGGGCATCATCTCCGCCTCGATGCTGGGCCTCGGGCGCGCGCTCGGCGAGACGATGGCCGTCGCCACGGTCCTCTCGCCCGGCTTCCTCTTCACCTGGCACATCCTCGACCCGGGCAGCGGCACGTTCGCGCAGAACATCGCCGCGAAGTTCAACGAGGCGGACGACTTCGGCCGGGACGCGCTGATCGCGTCCGGCCTCGTCCTCTTCGTCATCACCCTCGTCGTCAACGGCGCGGCCCGCTGGATCATCGCGCGCCGCAAGGAGTACTCGGGGGCCAACGCATGAGCCGGGCACAGCTGCTTCGGCAGGCACAGCAGCTTCGGGACGCACGGATCACCACCCGGGAACGGGGGCACGCATGAGCGACAACGCACTGCTGGAGAAGCCGCAGATCACCGATCCGCCGCCGCCTTCCGCACCTCTCGCACGACGCCGCCTGCCGCGCTGGTCCCCGGTGGCCGTCGCCCTGGTCTCCGCGGGGCTCGCCGTCGGCCTCGGCAACGCCGCGGGCTGGGAGAGCCGCATCCAATGGGGCCTGATCGCCGCCCTGTTGTTCGTCGCCATCACCTACGCCGTGACCAGCCTCGTCGAGGACCGCAGGCAGGCACGCGACCGCGTCGCGACGAGCGTCATCTGGGTCTGCTTCATCCTCGCCGTCGTACCGCTCGTCTCCCTGGCGTGGACGACGATCAGCCGCGGCGCGAAGCTCCTGGACGGGTACTTCCTCTCCCACTCCATGGGCGGCATGACCAACCTGGAGGAGGGCGGCGGCGTCTACCACGCGCTGCTCGGAACCCTCGAACAGGTCGGTCTGGCAACGCTCATCGCCGCGCCCGTGGGCCTGCTCACCGCGGTCTACCTCGTCGAGTACGGGCGTGGCCGCCTCGCCCGCGCCGTCACGTTCTTCGTGGACGTCATGACGGGCATCCCGTCCATCGTCGCGGGCCTGTTCGTCCTCGCGTTCTGGAACCTGGGCCTGGGCTTCGGCCCGTCCGGGTTCGCCGGTTCGATGGCGCTGGCGATCCTGATGATGCCGGTGGTGGTCCGCTCCACCGAGGAGATGCTCAAGCTCGTTCCGAACGAACTGCGCGAAGCCTCGCTGGCGTTGGGCGTGCCGAAGTGGCGCACGATCCTCAAGGTCGTACTGCCCACGTCGATCGGCGGCATCGCCACCGGCGTGATGCTGGCGATCGCCCGCATCACCGGCGAGACCGCGCCCGTGATGCTGCTCGTCTTCGGCAACACGCTGATCAACCCGAACCCGTTCTCGGGCGCGCAGGAGTCCCTGCCGCTCTACGTCTGGAACCAGTACAAGCTCGGCAACGCGGCGAGCATCGACCGGGCCTGGGCCGGAGCGCTCACGCTCATCGCCTTCGTGATGCTGCTCAACCTGGTGGCGCGCGGCATCGCACGCTGGAAGGCGCCGAAGGCGGCGGGCCGCTGATGTCCGCGCCCGCCCCCGCATCCGTGTTCGCGACCGCGTCCGCGTTCGCGCCCGTACGCGCCTGCGTGCCCGTACGCGCGAACGCCCCGAACTCCTCGTACTCCCCGCACTCAGAAAGCGACTGACACCATGGCCAAGCGCATCGACGTCAGCGGCCTGACAGCCTTCTACGGCTCGCACCGGGCCATCGACGACATATCCATGAGCGTGGAACCCCGCTCCGTCACGGCCTTCATCGGCCCCTCCGGCTGCGGCAAGTCGACCTTCCTGCGCACCCTGAACCGCATGCACGAGGTCACCCCCGGCGGCCGCGTCGACGGCAAGGTGATGCTGGACGACGAGGATCTGTACGGCGCGCAGGTCGACCCCGTCGCCGTACGCCGCACCATCGGCATGGTCTTCCAGCGCCCCAACCCCTTCCCGACGATGTCGATCTACGACAACGTCGCGGCCGGACTGCGCCTGAACGGCCAGAAGAAGAAGCGCGATCTGGACGAGACGGTCGAGCGCTCCCTCAAGGGCGCCAACCTCTGGAACGAGGTCAAGGACCGCCTGAACAAGCCCGGTTCGGGTCTCTCCGGCGGTCAGCAGCAGCGCCTGTGCATCGCCCGCGCCATCGCCGTGCAGCCGCAGGTGCTGCTGATGGACGAGCCCTGCTCGGCGCTCGACCCCATCTCGACGCTGGCGATCGAAGATCTCATCGCGGAGCTGAAGTCGCGGTTCACGATCGTCATCGTCACCCACAACATGCAGCAGGCGGCGCGGGTCTCGGACCGCACGGCCTTCTTCAACCTCGCGGCGGTCGGCGAGCCCGGCAGGCTCATCGAGATCGACGAGACCGAGCGGATCTTCTCCAACCCGTCGGTCCAGGCGACGGAGGACTACATCTCCGGCCGCTTCGGCTGAACCGCCACCATGCGCGGCGCCGGCCGGGACGCCACCGGCCGGCTGCCGCCCATACGGCCTCGCGGTGCTGCATGGCGGTGCCACCGCAAGGCGGCGGGCTCGCCCCCGACACCACCGGGGGCGAGCCCGCACATGCTTCACGAGACGGGACGGCGGCAGGACGGTGCGAACGCACCCGCGCCGGCGGCCCGATCGCAGACGTACCGCGAAGCCAGGCTCAACTGCGGGCCGCCGGTCGTCAGTCGTCAGTCGAAGTCGTTAGTCGTTAGCTGTCATCTGTCAGCTGTCAGCTGTCAGCTGTCAGCTGTCAGCTGTCGTCTGTGAATTGTCGGCTGTGATCCGTCAGCCGAAGACCAGAAGGATGATCCCGTAACAGAGCCCCGCCACCGCTGCCGCCGCAGGCATCGTGATGAACCAGCCCATGACGATGTTCTTCGCCACGCCCCAACGCACAGCGGAGACCCGCTTCGTGGCGCCCACGCCCATGATCGCGGACGTGATGACGTGCGTCGTGGAGATCGGCGCGTCGAAGATGAACGACGCCGTGTACATCACGGACGCCGCGGTCGTCTCCCCGGCGAACCCCTGCGGCGGGTCGAGTTCGATGATCCGGCGCCCCAGCGTCCGCATGATGCGCCAGCCGCCCGCGTACGTACCGAGCGAAAGCATCCCCGCGCAGACGAACTTGACCCACAGCGGAATGCCGTTGCCCTCCTGCACGTCCGCGATGGTCAGCGCCATCACGACGACACCCATGGTCTTCTGCGCGTCCTGAAGACCGTGCCCGAGCGCCATGCCCGCCGCGGAGACCGTCTGCGCTATGCGGAACCCCCGCTTCGCCCGGTGCGGGTTGGCCCGCCGGAAGATCCAGAAGATGGCCACCATCACCGCGTAGCCGAGCACCATGCCGACGATCGGCGAGATGAACATCGGCAGCACGATCTTCTCGATCACGCCGGTCCAGATGACCGCGATCCCGCCCGCCAGAGCCGCCCCGACCAGGCCGCCGAAGAGCGCGTGCGAGGACGACGACGGCAGCCCGAAGTACCAGGTGATCAGGTTCCATACGATCGCGCCCGAGAGCCCCGCGAAGAGGATGGCCATGCCGTTCGAGCCGTGCGGGGTCTCGATCAGCCCCTTGCTCACCGTCTCGGCGACGCCGCTGCCCAGGAAGGCGCCCGCGAGGTTCATCACGGCGGCCATGGCCAGAGCGGCGCGCGGCGTCAGGGCACGTGTGGAGACGGACGTGGCGATGGCGTTCGCCGAGTCGTGGAAGCCGTTGGTGTACGTGAAGAAGAGCGCGACCCCGATGGTCACGACCAGAGCGAACGTGTCCACAGGTGGTCAGGACTCCTTGACCGCGATGGTCTCGACCGTGTTCGCCACGTGCTCGAACGCGTCCGCGGCCTCCTCAAGCACGTCCACGACCTGCTTGAGCTTCATGACGTCCATCGCGTCGTACTTGCCGTTGAAGAGGTGCGCGAGCAGCTTGCGATGGATCTGGTCGGCCTGGTTCTCCAGCCGGTTGACCTCGATCCAGTACTCGGTGAGGTTGTCCATCGTGCGAAGGTGCGGCATCGCCTCGGCGGTCAGCTCCGCTGCCCGTGCGAGGACTTCGATCTGCTGCTCGATGCCCTTGGGCAGATCCTCGATCTCGTAGAGGACGACGAGGTCGACGGCCTCCTCCATGTAATCCATGATGTCGTCGAGCGACGAGGCGAGCTTGTAGATGTCCTCCCGGTCGAACGGCGTGATGAAGGAGGAGTTGAGCTGGTGGAAGATCGCGTGCGTGGCATCGTCGCCCGCGTGTTCTGCCGCCCGCATGCGTTCGGCGATCTCGGCGCGCGCGGAGGACTCTGCGCCGAGCAGTTCCATGAGGAGCTTCGAGCCCGTGACGATGTTGTCCGCGGAAGCGGCGAACATGTCGTAGAAGCTCGTCTCCCTTGGGGTCAGACGAAAGCGCACTGGAGATCCTCGGGGTGCATCGGAAACGGTCTCGCTGATGCTAAGCGCATCATTCGGCCACAGCGAGGCGGCCTCAGACAGTGTCGCCCATAGCTGACTGTGCCCTGAAGGGCCCTCCCCGAATCCGGTATCATATACCCACGAGGGGTATATTTTTCGCAGGTGGACGGCCCTTCGAGAGGGCCTCAGCACCGTACATTTCAGGCCATCGACGGCCTTTCCGGGACTCCCTCGCGGGGGCCGTCCCACGACCGACGGAGGACCCAATGAAGACAGCCGGCGCCGGTTCCTCCGGCCTCTCCGGTGCCGCGGGCGGGAACGGCCGCTCCGGCGCGGACGACCACTGCGCCGCGCACGCCGCCACCGGCGAGCACGGCTACACCAAGGACAAGGACGCGCACCTCAAGCGCCTCCGCCGCATCGAGGGCCAGGTGCGCGGGCTGCAACGCATGGTCGACGAGGACGTCTACTGCATCGACGTCCTCACGCAGGTCTCCGCGTCCACCAAGGCACTTCAGTCCTTCGCGCTCCAGCTGCTGGAGGAGCATCTGCGGCACTGCGTCGCGCACGCGGCCAAGGAGGGCGGCGCGGAGATGGACGAGAAGGTGGAGGAGGCCACGGCCGCCATAGCCCGCCTGCTGCGTACGTGAGGCGACGCAGCCGAACTCGACTCCAGGCCCGCCAGGTCCCGGCCTGGCTCAGGTCTCTGCCTGGTTCAGTTTCCTGCCTGGTTCAGGTGCTGCTCGCGTCCCGCCCGGACCTCTCAAGTGCCGCTCGGCGCCCCGGGGCTCCGGCGCCCGGCGCTCAACTCCGCTGACCCGACGGCTGCGTGGGCCGCGGGGCCTGCGCGGCTCTGGAGGACGCGGAGCACCGGGACACCTGCCGCGGCAGCGGCTGCCACGCGCCCTCGTCGCCCTCGCCGGGCGCCGTGCCGAGCACCTCGTCGATGCGCGCGAGACTCAGCCGCTCCTCGCCGGCCGCCTCCGCGGCGGAAGCCGCGATCATCAGCTCGCCGCACAGCTCGATCTCGGCGAGGGCCACGTGATCCTGGACCACAGAACCCCGCGAACCACGACCGGGCACACCGGGAACGCTGCCAGGCACACGCACCACCTCCTCGTGTATCCCCACAGTAGGGACGAGCGCACCCTCCGCACATGGCAATTCCGAACCATTTCGCACCCGTCACCCCAGCCGGAACGTGCTGTGCGAACCCGGTCCAAGTCGCCTAGAACGGCGCGATCTCTCCCGCGTAGATGTCGTCCGGTTCGGGCATCACGACCTTCACGGGCGCACCGTAGCCGTAGAACCATGTGGTCGACGCGACAGCGATTCCGTCCACGCCGCCCCGGTCACCGCCGTCCCGGCCGCCACCGGCGCGGCCGGACTCCGTCCCGTCCCGGCCACTCGGCGTACCGCCCGCGAAGGTGAACTCGTGCCGAACCTTCCGGAGGCGCCCCTGCCCATCGATCTGCGCGTCAAACGGGACCGACCTCTCGGAGAAACCGCGGGCCGCCGCCTCCAGCTGACCGCGCCGGTGCGGCGACGCGGCCCGCGCGGCGGCGGCCAGGTCGAGCGTGCCGCGGTAGCGCCGCACCGCCGTCCCTCCGGGGGTCCGCACGGCGCCCTCGTAGGTCACGTGCCGTGCCCCGCGCAGCAGTTCGGCCGCGCTCTCCGGGTCCGTGGCCCCGGCGCTGATCAGGTTCCCGTCGGCGAGCGCGTCCGTGTCGACGCGCACCCACTTGTCGCGGGGGACGCCGGCGCCGCGGTTCTTCATGTAGAGCGCACCGGGGACGACCAGCTCCGTGACCGTACGGCGCTCGCCGGGCCGCGCACCCGAAGTGCCCTCCGGCAGGCGGACGGTGAGGCCGCCCTCGCCCTTGCGGTAGTCGAAGCGGCCCTCGCCGCGCACCGCGATGCGAGTGCCGCCGCTCGCCATCGACATGGACGTACGAGTACGTGACGTGCCGTGCCTCGCGAGCGCGTCGGCCGCCGCCCGCACGGCCTTGCCCGGATCGGACGGGGCCGTCAGCCCCGGCGTCCTCCGCGCGCCGGGGCCGCCGGATCCGGAACCACTGCCCGCACCGGACGATCCGTCCCCCGCCCGCGAGCCGTTCGGCGATCCGGACGCTCCCGGATCCCCGTATGACGCGGGCGGGTCCCTGTCGCTCGCGACCGCCGCGTCGTTCTCCGTGCACCCCGTGGCGAGGAGCAGCGACGCGCCTGCGGCGGCCGCCGCGACCCCGGTGACCCACGCCTGCCTGCGCCCGTGCCGCCGCGCCGCCATCGTCTGCCGCCCCCAACAAGCGTTCTCTCTCCGGGATTCGATCCCTTAACGAACGGCCGGGCCCCGCCGTCACGGGGGACCGATACGGTGGGCGGGTGCGACAGCGAAGCGGGCACGACGAGAGTGGTGACCAGGGCGGACACCGCACATCGACGGTCGAGCGTGGCGCGTTCAGCCACGCCCGCTGCACATGCGGCTGGCTCGGGCCGGCGAGACGGGCGAGAGAGACGTCACAGGCCGACGCGAGGGCTCACAGCACGTCTCAGGACGTTCAGGACGTTCCGGACGGCGGCGGTTCGGGCGACGGCGCGGCCGACGTCGTCGCCGAGGGCGATGCCGATGCCGAGGCGGATGCCGAGGCCGGGGCCGCGGGCGGGAGAGCGGAAGGCGTGCGCAGGTCCCCGCTCTGAGCGGGGGTACGACAGCAACGGCCCCCCGGTCAGGGCCACTTCGGCGGCTTCTCCTCGGGCGACTTCGGCAACTCCGCGCGCGGCACTGCTCCTTCGCCGGGGATTGTCGCCGTCAGGCCGCCAGATCCCGGTCGTTACGGGGTGCTTCCGCCTCCGACGCGGCCTTTGGCTCCGTCTCCCGCTCCTGCACGGTCTCCGGCTCCGGCTCCGTCTCCTCGCTCGGCGTCGAGGCTCCGGCTCCCGCCTCCGCCTCGGATTCCGCAGGCCCGGCCCACACCACCGAGCCCGTACGAGGCGAGTTCGCGAGCCGGCGCACCAGCGGCGTCAGCCCCCACATCGCCACCGGTGCCAGCAGCAGCGCGACCGCCGCGCCGAGGGCGAGCCCGCCGATCACGTCCGTCGGATAGTGAACTCCCAGGTAGACGCGGCTGAAACCGGCGGGCACGGCGAGCACGATGCTCAGCAGCCCGTAGCGCCGGTCGACCATGAAGATGCCCACGGCCAGGGCCATGGCCAGCGTGGAGTGGTCGCTGACGAAGGAGTAGTCGCCCTTGCCGTGCACGAGCACGTCGAGGCCCCTGTGTTCGACGAAGGGACGCGGCCGCTCGACGAGATCCCTGATGGGGATGTTCACCAGCAGTGCGATCCCCGCCGCGAGCGGCGCCCAGATCAGACCGGCGAAGCCCGCGACCGCCTCGTCGCGTGCAGCCTTGCGGCGCACGACCCGCCACCACGCGATGACGCCGAGCAGCACGAGCACGGCCACGACGCCGAACTCGCCGACATACCCTATGGTCCGGTCGGCCCAGGCCGGGGCCGCCTCGGCGAGACCGTTGATCTCGTAGAGAAGGTCGACATCCGGGTCGTCCCAAACTGCCATGGTGATGCTGACCTCACTCTGCTCTGATCTGCCGTGCTCGTGGTCGTTGCCGGTCTGACCCCCCGTGCCCCGTGACCCCGTACCCCGTGGGCTTGCCGCTCTGCGGCCTTCTGGCCGTACGGCCTTGTGGCTTTGTGTCGTTGTGTCGTTGTGGCTCTGGATGCGGAAGCGGTCCTCGACGTTCTTCCGCCGTACAGAGAACGCCAGTCGGCGCACCGCCCGTTCCGGCCTTACCGAACGATCACCCGGACGTTATCGAAGGGTGACCCGTCTTCCCAGCTCAGCGGCTGTCGCTCACGGACCGTCCCGCAATGATTACACGCTTCCGCACATCCCCTTCGCCGCTCCGGCGGGTTCCACCCGCAGCACAACTGTCCGAGGGTGTGACGTGCCGTCACCCGGATCGGTTCACGCGTCGCCCGTCGGCCTCGTCGCCCCGAAGTAGTTGGGGGTGTCGATGGGATCGAAGCGGATCTTCGCCCCGGTGTAGGGAGCGTTGATCATGTAGCCGCCGCCCACGTAGATGCCCACGTGGTCGATGGAGCGCGAGTTGCCCAGGTCGGTTCCGAAGAACACCAGGTCGCCCGGGAGCAGTTCGCCGCGTTTCGGATGCGGGCCGCTGTTCCACTGGTCGTTGGCGACGCGCGGCAGCTTCACGCCCACGCTCCGGTACGCGGCCAGCGTCAGGCCCGAGCAGTCGAACCGGCCGTCCTGCTCCGGGGTGCCGTTCCCGCCCCACAGATAGGGCGTGCCGAGCTTCTTCTGCGCGTAATAGATGGCGCCCGCCGCCCTCTTGGACGGATCGACTCGGCCCTGGGTGGAGGCGAAGCTCTGCTCCATCTTCCGGATGGTCGAGACGTAGTTCTTCGTCTCGCGGTACGGCGGCACGCCTCCGTACTTGATCACCGCGTACGCGCCCGCGTTGTAGGCGGCCAGCATGTTCTCGGCCGGGTCCCCGGGCGCGTCCTTCACATAAGAGGCCAGCTTGCAGTCGTAGTTGGCCGCCGAGGGGATCGCGTCCTTCGGGTCCCACACGTCACGGTCGCCGTCGCCGTCGCCGTCGATGCCGTGCGCCGCCCAAGTCCCGGGAATGAACTGGGCTATGCCCTGCGCCTGAGCCCCGCTGCGCGCCTCGGGCCGCCAGCCGCTCTCCTGGTAGAGCTGGGCCGCGAGAAGCGCCGGGTTCAGCGCCGGGCACAGCGCGCCCCACTTCTGGACGAGGCCCTGATAGGCCGTCGGGACCGCGCCCTTGGCCAGCCCCACGGCTCTGCCTCCGGCGCCCAGATGCGCGGCCGCCACATACGTACCGACGACGAGAAGCACCATGAAGCCGGCGAACAGTCCCAACCCGCCGCCGACACCCAGCAGCCAGACCTTCTTACGCCCCGCACCACGCATCCGCACCACTCAACCATCCCCCATGCGGGCGTGGTTCACTGCCCATCCCGTCCGACTCATGACAGAATCCAGGTGGGCGCGCCAAACACGCGCGCCCTATCCTCACTCAATCTTCATTCCCGACGTGCACGTTTCAATCTCCGACATGGGGCGGTGAGTTCACCATGTTTCTGGCGGCCGACAAGGGCGATATCACCACCATCATCGGCGGAATCGCACCGGACTGGGGTCCGTTCGGGTCGCTGGGCAACGAGGCCCGGGTGATGGTCGAGGTCGTGATGGCCATAGCCATTCTCCTCTGCCTGGGCATCGCCATCTGGGGCGCGGCGAAACAGCGCATCGGCGCCACGGCCCTCCGTGACACCTTCAGCGCCGAGCAGGGCAAGGGCCTCATCGTGGCGGGGCTGACGGGAGTCTTCATCATCGGATCGCTCGGCACTCTCTTCACGATCGTGTACGGCATGGCGGTATAGCCGTACGGCCCCTGGAATCCGGGGAGTTCGGGACCGGGAGGCGCCCGGTCACCTTCTCCCCGGGCGGCGGGCCGCGCCCGCTCGTACGACTCCCGCGGTGACTTCGGTCACGCCCGGTCGCCCTGTGCACTCCTGCAACACGGCGACAGCGGCACGGCAACTGCCGCTCCTGCGGCCCCACTTCGCCTTCTCGTACGACGAACGCCCGCGCGTGCAGCCCCGATTTGACCGCCGCGTACGACGACGTACGACCACGTACGACCGACGGGTACGACGAGACCACCTTCGGAGACGCATGGACATCATCAACCCTGCCCTCGACGACTATCTGCTCGCGCACGCCTCTCCCTCGGACAACATCCTCCGCGACCTCGTCGAGGAGACCCACCAGCTGGTGCCGGGCACGACGATGCAGATCTCGCACGACGAGGGCGAGTTGCTCACGATGCTCGTGCGCCTCACACGGGTGTCCTTCGCGGTGGAGGTCGGTGTCTTCACCGGCTACTCCTCCATCTGCATCGCCCGCGGCCTGCGAGCGGACGGCCGTCTGCTCGCGTGCGACGTGTCGGAGGAGTGGACGTCCGTCGCCCGCCGCTACTGGGAGCGCGCGGGCCTGACCGACCGCATCGACCTGCGCCTGGCGCCCGCCGACGAGACGCTGCGCGCCCTTCCGACGGACCAGGCCGTCGACTTCGCCTTCATCGACGCGGACAAGACCGGCTATCCCACGTACTACGAGGAGTTGGTCCCGCGGATGCGGCAGGGCGGCCTGATGGTCCTGGACAACGTGCTGCGCGGGGGCCGTGTCGTCGACCCGTCGGCGCAGGACCCGGCCGACCGGGCCATCCGCCAGATCAACGACACGATCACGGCGGACAGCCGCGTCCAGTCGGTGATGCTGCCGCTGCGCGACGGCGTCACGCTGGTGCGGAAGCGGTGACGAGGAGCGACGGCAGCCGATAGGGGCGCGGCGAGGGGACGGAACCGGAGCTGGGGCAGGCCCGGATGCAGGGCCCCGGAAGCAGACACGCACACGCGCGCGGAGGCCTGACCGTACCCGCCGTCATAGCTGCTCTTAGGCTTCCGGCATGACCAACGCCCTCGCGTTCGACCGCTACTGCGCCGAGATCATCGAGCAGACCCGTCTGTTGAGGGACACCCTCAAGAGCGCCGGGCTCGACTCGCGCGTCCCCACCTGCCCGGAATGGACGCTGCGCGATCTGGCGGTGCACGTGGGCGACGGCCACCGCCGCGCGGCCGAGCTCGTACGGACGCGGGCGACCTCCTCCATCCGGGCCGACGACATCCCAGGCTGCGGCGGCCCGGCGGACCTCCCGGAAGCGGCCGTCGCGCCCGGGGCATACGTGGAAGCTCTCAGCACCTGGCTCTCCGAGAGCGCGCAGCTCGTATCCGACGAACTGCGCGTCGCAGGCGAGGAATCGCCCGCCTGGACGTTCGCCGGGGAGCACCGCGCGGCCTTCTGGGCGCGGCGCAGGACGCACGAGACGCTCGTGCACCGCGCGGACGCGGCTCTGGCCGCGGGCGCCGGGTTCGACGCGTCCCCCGGCCTGACGGCCGACTGCATGGACGAACTCCTTGAACTCGCCGCAGCTCCCGAGGCGTCGGCGAAGTGGCCGGCGCTGCGCACGCTCGCCGAGCGCGCCGGTGACACGCTCCATCTCCACGCCACCGACACCTCGCGGACAGTCGCCGCGGAGTGGCTGATCCGCATCGAGGAAGACGGCTTCACCTGGACGCGGACGCATGAGAAGGCCACCACCGCGGTACGCGGCCCCCTCACGGACCTGTTCCTCGTCCTCTTTCGCCGTCTGGCGCCCGCGGAGAGCAGGTCCGAAGTGCTGGGCGACGCGGGGCTGTTGGAGTTCTGGCTCGAACGCGTCAGGTTCTGACGGCCTGTTGCTCTGTCCACAGGCTGTGGACAGAGCAACAGGCCGTCAGAACCGGCGAGTCGGCATCCCCGGAATCCGCGCGCGGCCGTGCCAGACTCGCCGCATGGACCAGCGCACACACTTCGTCACGTTCGCGACGCCGGACCTCGACGCCGCCCGCACCTTCTACCGGGACGGGCTCGGCTGGCAGCCGCTGGGGGACGTCCCGGGGGAGATCATCTTCTTCCAGACGGGCCCCGGCATGGTGCTCGGCTTCTTCGACTCGGAGAAGTTCCGCGACGAACTCGCCGGTGCCGTCTCCGACACGAGCGTCACGGGCGTGACGCTCTCCCACAACGTCGAGAGCCGGGAGGCAGTCGACGCACTGCTGAACGCCGCCGTCGCGGCGGGCGGGCGCCTGGTCAAGTCCCCTGAGCCCGTCCCGGTGTTCAACGGCTACCACGGCCACTTCGCGGACCCGAACGGAGTGGTCTGGGAGATCTGCCACAACCCGGGCTGGTCGATCGACGCCTCCGGCCAAGTCCGCCTCGACGCGGGCGACTAGACCCGCCGAGTGGCCGTGTGTCAGAGCAGCGGAGTGCCCGGGTGGCACGGCGGCGCACATGAGTACGGCCGCTCGGCTCCACATGGGGACCCCTGCGCCTCCGTACGCCCGTTCCGCGCCCCGGCGACAGCTGTGACGATGCGAGGCAGGGGTTGCCATCGGGGCGTGTGAGGCGGCAGGCGTACCGCATGGCAAGACGGTGCGTCACCCGTTGTCCACAGGTCCCCCGTACGGCCGGTGACACAGCTACCTTCGTTTGAGGAGACAATGCACTGACGGCAGTTGACTGTGTATGAGGTTCGAGGGGGCACGTCCGGAATGAGCATCGGCGGCGAGGGGTACGGCGAGCGCGACCGTACGGGCGACGAGGGTGCGGCCGGGGGCTACGGCCGCGGCCCGTCCGCCCTCACCACGACCCGCACGCGGCTCCCGGGCGGCGAGGGCGGCGGAAGACCTCCGGCACGCCCCGGCCGCAGCATCGTCACGATCGTCGGTGTCGTGGTGCTGCTCATCGCGGCGATCGCCTTCGCCAACCAGAGCGACGAGGGCTCAGGCGACGACGCGGGCAGCAAGGACGGCGCCGGCGCCCAACCGACGGCACCCACCGGCCAGAAGCCGGTCAAGGGCGGCAAGGGCGGCATCGCGTCGGGCTTCCCCCATTCCCAGCAGGGCGCGGAGAGCGCGGCGGCGAACTACGCGGTGGCGCTGGGCGGGGACGGGATGTTCAACAAGGACAGCCGCCACGAGATCGTGGACGCTGTCTACACGGAGGAAGCCGCCTCCAGGCTCAAGGGCCCCCAGGACAAGGCGTATTCCCCGAAGTTCCTGGATCGCCTCGGGCTCGACGAAGACGGTGAACCACCGAAGGGCAAGACGTTCATCAGCCGCACGATCCCAGTCGGAACCAAGGTGACGGAGTTCGACAAGAAGCAGGCCACAGTTGGCGTCTGGTATACGGGCCTGATCGGGATGGCAGGGTCCGGTTCACAGGACCCGGTGCGCACCGATTGGAAGACGTGGACCTTCAAACTCCGCTGGACCGGAGATGACTGGCGGGCTGTCAGCGACACGCAGAAGGACGGCCCTGCTCCGGTACAGGGCGACATCACGGCGTCGGGTGCTGAAGAGATCAGCAAGGCGGTTGAGGAGTACGGAGGGTTCACGTATGCCCGTTGACAACCACCGCTTTCTGAGGTTCGGAGTCGCTGCGGCAAGCGTGCAGGGCATCGTGATGCTGTTTGCCGGTCGTGCTTCCGCGGCGCCCGCGGACGACAACTGCGACATGCTGATCGGCCCCGCCAAGGAGTACTGCGAAAAGGGCGACAAAGGCGGCGGCGGAGGCGGCGGCTCCGCCCCCGACCCCACCAGCACGCTCGACCCCCTCTCCTCCCTCGCCAAGGGCTGCGCCAAGGCCGCCGCGTGGACCGTCGACAAGCTCTCCGAGCTCGTCAACAAGACGACGAACGTCGACTTCACCAACCCCGAGTTCCTGCGCCAGTACGCAGTCGTCTTCGCCGCGTCCACGATTCTCACGCTCACGATCTGGCTCCTCGCCGTCGCCAAGCGCGCCATCCGCGGCGTCCCGTTCGTCGAGGCCATCACAGAGGCAGTCGGCTTCCTCTGGCTCACCGTCATCGCGTCCGCGTTCACGCCGCTCATCCTCTACACGGTCGTCTCGGCGACGGACGCCGTGACGGACGTCGTCGCGTCGGGCACGTCCGATCAGACGAACCAGTTCTTCGGCACGTTCTCCGAGGCCCTCAAGAACGGCGACGACATCGGCGGCGGCCCGATAATGCTGATCGTCGTCTCGCTCATCTCCGTGCTCGCAGCCGGCGTGCTCTATCTCGAACTCGTCGTCAGGGCCGCCCTGTTGTACGTCGGCGCGCTGCTCGGCACCGCCGTCTACGCGGGCCTGGTCGACAAGAACATGTGGGGCCACGTCCGCCGCTGGGCCGGCATCATGATCGCGGTCATCCTCGTCAAGCCGGTGATCGTGATCGTGCTCGGGCTGGCCGGCGCGCTCTCCTCGTCCGACGGGCCGGACGCATTCTCGGCGATCGTCTCCGGCCTCGCCATCATCCTCCTGGCGATCTTCGCGAGCGCCATGATCTACCGCTTCGTCCCCGGCTTCGGCGACGAGATCGTGGGTCACCGCAACGCCTCGCGCGATCCCGCCTCCCGTGCCGCCGCCGCGGTCGTCTCCTCGCCGGCCGCGCTCGTACGGCAGGGCATCAACACCCACAGCGCCCGCGGCGGAGGCGGCGGCGGTGCCGGGGGAGGCGGCGAGAGCGCCGGACCCAAGCAACAGCCCGCGGGCCAGGTCTCCGGCGGCGTCGCAGCGCACAGCACCCGCGGCGGCGGGGGAGGCGGCGGCGGAGACGCCCCGCGCCCGCAGGCGCCGCCCGCACCCCGTACGTACGACCGCTCCGCACCGTCCCGCCCGGCCAGAAACGGCGGAGGCAACCGCACCGGAGGTGACCGCAGGTGACCACGGCGTCCCACACTGCCGCCGCTCCGCGCCGCACGTACATGATCGGCCGGGCCCGGCCCAACGCGGTCATCGGCAAGAACCGGGAGACCGGCGAGATCGGCCTCATCATCGTGGGCGCGTTCCTGGGCATGATGAGCGGGCTGCTCATTCCGGTGCTCGCGTTCCGCATCCCCGCCCTCGTCGGCTTCCCGATGCTGTCACTGGCCGCGATCTACGTGCCGTACAAGGGCCGTACGTTCTACAAGTGGTTCGAGATCAACCGCTCCTACCGCAGGCTGCTGCGCAGCGGCGGCGCCACATACCGTTCGGAGGCCGCCGAGGCCGGCACCCGGCTGGACGGGCGTGAGGTCGAGGTCGGCCCACCGCCCGGCGTCGGCCGCATCAACTGGCTGACGGCGCCCTTCGGTCCGGACGAGCTGGCGGTGCTGCTGCACGCCGACCGCCGTACCGTCACCGCGTGCATCGAGATCGAGGGACCGGGCGTCGGGCTCCGGGACAGCGAGGACCAGGAGGCCCTCGTCGACCGCTTCGGCACTCTCCTCAAGCACGTGGCGAACGGCGACGGCTTCGTCACCCGCCTTCAGATGCTGGCCCGTACGCTGCCCGCCGACCCGGACGCACACGCGAAGGACGTCGAGCAGCGCGGCGACGACCGCTCCGCCCTCTGGCTGCGCGACTCCTACGACCAGCTCCAGTCGATGGTCTCCACCTCCAGCGAGCAGCACCGCGCCTATCTCGTCGCATGCATGCACTACGGACGTGAACTCGCCGCCGAGGGCGCGGCGATCGCGAAGGCCGCGCAGCGCTCGACGGGCCGCTCGGGTCGGAGGCTGACCAAGGACGAGGGCCTCGCGATCGTCATGGCCCGCGAACTGACCGACATCTGCGCCCGGTTGACGGAGGCCGACATCCGCGTGCGGCAGCCGCTCGGCCAGGCGCGCCTCGCGTCGCTGATCCACTCCATGTACGACCCGGACCACCCCATCGACCACCTCCAGGCCATGTCGAAGCGCAACGCCTGGCCGGCGGAGCTGGACGCGATGGAGCCGACGTACCTCCAGGCGAAGACGCGCGAGTCCGCGACCCGCGCACCCTGGTGCCATTCGACGGCGTGGGTGAAGGAGTGGCCGATGACGCCCGTCGGCGTCAACTTCCTCGCTCCGCTGCTGGTTCACACCCCGGACGTGATCCGTACGGTCTCGGTCGTGATGGATCTGGAACCGACAGAACTGGCCATCGAGCGGATGCTGACCGAGAAGACCAACGACGACGCCGAGGCCAGCCGGCAGGCGAAGATGAACCGCACCATCGACCCGCGCGACGTCGCCGCGCACGGCCGCGTCGACCAGCGCGGGGAAGACCTGGCGTCCGGCGCGGCCGGCGTCAACCTCGTCGGCTACATCACGGTCTCCTCCCGCTCCGCGGATTCGCTGGCACGCGACAAGCGCACGATCCGCGCCTCGGCCGGAAAGAGCTACTTGAAGCTCGAGTGGTGCGACAGGGAGCATCACCGGGCGTTCGTCAACACGCTGCCGTTCGCGACCGGTATCCGCCGCTGAGGAGGACGCGCATCATGATCAACGGCCGCTGCCGGCACGGCAGTTGTCCGCACCGCCCGGGCCACGCCGGCGCCACGGCATTTGCGACGCACCCGGCACCCGCGCCGTACACGACGACGCCCGCACAACCCGCAACTCAGGCACAACCCGCGACGTCCGCGACCGGCATCCGCCGCGGAAGGGGCTGAAGGAACTCCCATGGCCGCGCTCGATCCACTGACAGCGATCACCGACGCGTTCACCAGCTTCCTCTTCGGCAAGACCGAGACGACGCGGCTGCCCGTGCGCACTTCGACAGGACAGGCGCAGGCCGTCTATCTGCCGACCGCCGCCCCCGGCCTGGGCGACTCCGGCGTCATCATCGGCCGCGAGGTCTACAGCGGAAAGGGCTACATATACGACCCCTTCCAGCTCTACGGCCAGCAACTCCCCGCTCCGCACTGGCTGGTGCTCGGCGAGTCCGGCAACGGCAAGTCGGCCCTCGAGAAGACGTACGTCCTGCGCCAGCTCCGCTTCCGTGACCGCCAGGTCGTCGTCCTCGACGCACAGGGCGAAGACGGCGTCGGCGAATGGAACCTCATCGCCGAGGAGATGGGCATCACCCCCATCCGCCTCGACCCGACGGCCGCGCTGGACCAGGGCATCCGCCTCAACCCCCTCGACCCGTCCATCACCACCACCGGGCAGCTCGCACTTCTCCGTACGATCATCGAAGTCGCCCTGGGCCACGGCCTGGACGAGCGCTCGGGCTTCGCGCTGAAGGTGGCGCACAGCTATGTGAACGCCACGACGGCAGGCCGCCAGCCCGTCCTCACCGACATCGTCGAGCGGCTGCGCCACCCCAAGCCGGAGTCGGCGGAGGCGATGAACGTCGCCCTCGACGACGTACGGGCCTGGGGCCTCGACGTCGCCCTCGTCCTCGACCGGCTGGTCGACGGCGACCTGCGCGGCATGTTCGACGGCCCGACGACCGTCGGCATCGACCTCGACGCCCCGCTGATCGTCTTCGACCTCTCCCACATCGACCGCAACTCGATCGCGATGCCGATCCTGATGGCCATCGTGGGCGTCTGGCTGGAGCACACCTGGATCAGGCCGGACCGCAAGAAGCGCATCTTCCTGGTGGAAGAGGCGTGGCACATCATCAACAGCCCGTTCGTGGCGCAGCTCTTCCAGCGGCTGCTCAAGTTCGGCCGCCGGCTGGGCCTTTCGTTCGTGGCCGTGGTCCACCACCTGTCGGACGTGGTCGACGGTGCCGCCGCCCGAGAAGCCGCCGCGATCCTCAAGATGGCCTCTACACGGACCATTTACGCGCAGAAGGCCGACGAGGCGCGAGCCACCGGCAAGGTCCTCGGCCTGCCCCGATGGGCCGTCGAGATCATCCCGACGCTGTCGCCGGGCATCGCCGTGTGGGACGTCAACGGCAATGTGCAGGTCGTCAAGCATCTGGTGACAGAGGCAGAGCGTCCGCTGGTCTTCACCGACCGCGCCATGACGGAGGCCTCGTCCGAGCCGGAGAGCTTCGACGCTTCGCTCGAAGCCGATCTGGAGGCCGAGGCGGAGGCACGGGCACTCGCCATCGAACAGTCACCGTCCTCCAACTCCACCGTCGCCTAGCCATGTCGTACGACTACGGCTACGACGACCGCTACGGACACGGGCACGGCCCCGGCGGCGACCGGAGCTACGGCGGCCCCCACATGGACGGCGGCCGCTTCTCGGACCGGCCGCGATACGCACGGGGCGGCCCGTCGCGACCCCCTCACCGCGGCCCGTCGAGAGGCGGCACCGGGGGAGGCGGCATCCCGGACGGCCTGCTGATGGGCGTACTCGCGCTGCTCCTCGGCACCACCGTCCTCACCTGGACGGCCACCGGCCTCGCCGGGCTCCTCTCACACGGCTCATGGCCCGAGGGCGTCTCCTTCACCCGCACACCCATGGCGATGCGCGACCTGGCCTCCGACCCGCGCGACCTGGCCGGCGCCTGGCCGGGAGTCGATCCCTCCCGGCTCTCCGGATACGGGCTGTTCTGGGGCCTGTTCATCGGACAGCTGCTGATCTTGACCGTCCTCACGGTCTTCGCCGTCGGTACGGTCACGCGCGCCCGCGCCGTCCGCGCGGCCCGCCGCTCGCGTCCTGTCGCCGAGAAGGCCGAGACCACCGCGCCCGACGAGGACGTACGGACCACGCCGCCTGCCCGAACCCCGGTTCCGGCAGATGAGCCGGAGCCACAGACACCGCCCGTCCGCGCCCCCGAGCCCTCCCCGGCGCCCACCCCCGCACCCGTCTCCGCGCCCGTTGCCGAACGCGTCCAAGAACCGGAGCGCGACGACGCCTCACACGACGCGGCAACCCCGTACACCCGTGTGCGGGACGCCCCGGGGGCCGTCCTCGTCGCGACGTCCGACACCGAACTCTGGGCGGCGACCAAGGACTCCCGGGCGAAGCTCGGCCCCGTCCACCTCTTCGACCCGGGCCAACTGTGCGACACACCGGACCGCTTGCGCTGGTCGCCTCACCAGGGCTGTGCCGACCGGGCCACCGCAGCGGCACGCGCCGCGGCGCTCCTCGCACCGCTGCGTTCGTCCCGCCCCCTCGACGCCGAGACGCACTCGGCGGCGGAGACGCTTCTGAGCTCCTGGCTCCACGCCGCGGCCCTCGACGACCGCCCGTTCCGCGAAGTGCACCGCTGGGCACTCGCCAAGACCGCCCCCACGGATCCCGTCCAGACGCTCCGCACCCATCCCAAGGCGTCGTCCGGAGCCGCCGGCGAGCTGGAGGCCACGCTCACGGGCCACCCCGAACGCCGCAAGGACGCCACGGAACTCGTGCGCCGGGCCCTCTCCCCGCTCTCCCAGCTCCACGTACGCAACGCGTGTACCGCCGCCCGCGCGGACCGCATCGCCCTGGAATCCTTCATCGACGAAACGGGCACGCTCTATGTCGTGGGCGAAGACCCCGAGTTGATGCCGATCCTGAATGCGCTCGCCCAGAGCGTGGTCGAGCACGGCCGCCGCGTGGCCGCACGGTCATCCCCCGGCCGGCTCGACCCACCACTCACGTCAGTGCTTCAACTCCCCGTATAGGGACGGCCCCTCAGCCGGAACGGCGCGACAGCTCCCGCACCATCTCGTACTCCTTCAGCACCGGCGCCTTCGGATCACTCACGAAGGCCCCGGTGTGCACGTACCCGATCCTCCGATAGAAGGCCTCGGCCCGCGGATTGTGCTCGTGGACGTGCAGCAACATCCGCGTCACGTACGGACGTTCACACGCCCACTCCTCCACCGCACGGAAAAGCTCGTCCGCCAGCCCAGTTCCCCGGTGCTCGGGGCGGACGTAGACGCCCACGACGTGCGCACTCTCACCTTCGTCCAGCACCGTCGCACTGCCGACCCAACGCCCGCCGTCCTCTTCGTCCTCGCCGATGAACGTCTCGGCAAGCAGCCCCTGCGAACCCTGCGCGGCACGCCGGCGCCAGAACTCGTCGCCTTGCGCGGCCGCGTTCTCGTACGTCTCGTTGAAGGCCACCGACGCCACAGGATCCGCGAGCCCTGCGAGCCGCAACTCACGCAGCAACTCCCAGTCTTCCGCCAGCACCGCCCGGATCTTGTACGTCATAACCCGATACTGCCGCAGGACACAGGACAGCAGTAGCGATTTGCGCTGCACTTGAGACACGAAGCGGCGGGGTCGGCGCCCCACGCCGACCCCGCCTTGTGCACTCCCAGACCCACCGCCTTCCCCCAGCGGCCCCGCACATGCATGCCTGCGCACCGAGGCTTGTGACGACATGAAGAGGCCCCGCCGGGTGGGGTGTTGGCCCCCACTCCCGACGAGGCTTCGGTCCGGCCCGTGCACGTAGCTCTCTTGAATACAGAAAAGGGCCCGTGGCCTACAGCGCAAGCACGCTGTGAACCACGGGCCCTTCAAAAGGAGTTCGGCGGTGTCCTACTCTCCCACACGCTCCCGCATGCAGTACCATCGGCGCAGT
>NZ_JASTTH010000006.1:0-606180 GCF_032248595.1 Streptomyces winkii
GCGAAGCCCCCCGCCGGGGGTGCGGGTGGCGGAGCCCCCGCCCCGCGCGGCGCCAGCCGCGCAAAAACAACGAGGGCGACCCGGTCCGCGCTTTCCGCGGACACAGATCACCCTCGAACTCGTGGAGCTAAGGAGAATCGAACTCCTGACCTCTTGCATGCCATGCAAGCGCTCTACCAACTGAGCTATAGCCCCAACTCTGGTCCGCCGGGAGGTGTGCTCCGCGGCGGCGTCGCCAACCTTACACGGCCGCTGCCGTCTTCCGCCAAATCGGTTTCCCGCCCCTTGGCGGGAGCCCGGCCCGGCCCGCGGCACCGGCAGGTACTGTCGACGGCCCGTCCGTATCCCGTATCCCGTCCGCCCCAGATCCGACCGTCCGACCATCTCCCCCACGATCACGACTCCGGAGTCCGCACCGCCGTGAGCGCCCTCCAGCAGTACGCACAGAGCCGGGCCCGCGCCCGAAGCCCGCTCATGGCCCGGCTCCTGGCGCGCCCGGTGCTGATCGCCTCGGGCGTCTGCCTGTTCTCCTTCGCCGCGTTCTGGACGGCGCAGCGCGTGACGGACGTCTCCATGATCGACCTCATGGTCTACCGGGCGGAGGGCTGGACCGTACGCAACGGTGGCGATCTGTACGCGATGCGCGCCACCTACGCCGACCTCCCGACGACCTATCCGCCTTTCGCGGCACTGCTGTTCATGCCGTTGACGCTGCTGGACGTCGCGGACATGCGGACGTTGGCGACCGCGGGGAACCTCGTTCTGCTCGTGGCGGTCGTCCATCTCTCCCTTCAGTTGATCGGGCGCCCGTCTCGCTCGTCCTCGTCCCCGTCCTCCGACCTCTCCTTCCTCCCACGACTGCCGCAGCCCGCTGCCACGCTGCTGATCTCGTCCGTCGCCGTGTGGTGCGAACCGCTGTGGACGACGCTGCGCTACGGGCAGATCAACCTGCTGCTGACCGCACTTGTGCTGTGGGACCTCTCTCGCCGTCCCGGTCACCGCTTCGCGGGTGTGGGCATCGGCGTCGCCGCGGGCATCAAGCTGACACCGGCGCTGTTCGCGGTCTTCCTCGCGCTGTGCGGCACCGTACGGGCCGTACGGCGGCTGCGTGGCGCGGGAAGCGGCGCCGCGGCACCAGGCACCCCGAGCACCCCGAGCACCCCGAGCACCCCGAACGGTGAGCTGCGCCAAGCCGCCGTCGCTGCCGGGGCGTTCGCGGGGACGGTGCTGCTGGGCGCGCTGACACTGCCGTCCGACTCGCGGCGCTTCTGGTTCGGCGCGCTCTTCCAGTCGGAGCGCGTCGGGCACGCGGAGATCACCGACAACCAGTCGCTGCGTGGCGTCGTGGCCCGGCTGGCGCACGTGGGCGACCCGGGGTGGCCGTGGCTCGTACTGGCCGCCGTGGTGGCCCTGTTCGGCCTGGCGGTCGCCGTGGCGGCGGCTCTCGCGGACCGCAAGCGGCTGCCGTACGCGCCGGCGTGCGCGGCCATGGCGTGCGCCGTCACGGCGCTGCTGGTGAGCCCCGTCTCGTGGTCGCATCACTGGGTGTGGTGCGTGCCGCTGGTGATGCTGCTCGGCGCGGAGGCGCTGGAGCGTCGACGCGCCCTGCGGTGGCGAGTGTCGGCGGGGGCGGCGATGCTGCTGTTCTGCTCGTACGCGGTGTGGTGGGTCCCGCACGGCGCGACCGGCCCGGTCAAGCCCGAACTCCACCAGACCGGCGGCCAGATGGTGCTCTCGGCGCTCTACCCCGCGGCCGGACTGTGCTTTCTCGCGGTGGCCGCCGCGCTGTCGCTACGGGCGCGGGTCAGGCCGTCGCGAAGGAGTAGAACCGCTTGAGGGTGCAGTGCTCGTCGAGCAGACGCCCGTAGATGGGCTCGCCGTCCAGTTCGCGGTACGTCTCGATCGGGTCGCCCTTTATGATCAACGCCCGCGCGCAGTCCTCACACCAGTACTGGAACTCCGGGTTGACGGGCTCCATGTCGCGGACGATGGGCGTTCCGCTGCCGCACCAGTCGCACTTCCGGCTGTGTGCACCCATCAGTCATCAGCCCCAGCTGTGGCCGCAGGTCGTGCACACGTAGGAAACTCCTCCATTGTCGCCGAGCATCTGGGCAACGTTCGATGAACCGCATGCCGGACACAGCAACGTCCCTGACGACACCGCTGCGGGCCCCGTGGCTGGACATGTGCGCGGACCGGCCGACTGCCGACCGCCCTCGGTGAGGACCACTGCCGACATCGCACACGTCCCTCCCCTCGGCCGTACCCCCCTTCCGGCCGTCACGATTCTGCCACGTTCTCCCATTGCACAGGAGGCCTGGTCGGCGATAGGGGCGCGGACCGCGTCGCGATGTGTCCGTCCGGGGTTCGCGAGGCGTTCGCGAGGCGAAGCCTCGCAGAATCGACGGGCGCGGACGCGTTCCGGTTCCGGACATGTGGTGTGCCGGCCGCGCACGCGGCGGCGGGCCGGCCCCGGGGCGGGCCACTATCCGGCGCAGGGACGCCAGTTGGCGCCCGGCGACCGATGTCCCGGGCCGAGCGCCCCGGTCCCGCACCCGGCGCGGCCCGCGAACGGGCCCGTACCGGCCGCCCGGTTGGTGCGGCACGGCTCCGCGTCGCAGCAGGACGAAGGGCCGCAGGCCAAGCTCCGCCGGAGACCCACGGTCGCCGCGCGACGCCGCCTTCGCACCGTCGAACGCGAGAGTGGCCGCGCCGGCCACGCCGCCGGTGGCGGTGGGCGCCGGCGCGGCCACCTCGTACGGGAAGTCCCGGACGGCCGAGTCCCGGAGCGTCAACTCAGCCCGACCACCTGCCCGTTCTCGTCGATGTCGATGTGCTCGGCCGCCGCGTGCGACCCGAGGCCCGGCATCGTCCGCATCTCCCCGCAGACCGGGTAGACGAACCCTGCCCCGACCGAGGCGCGGACCTCCCGCACCGGCAGCGTCCAGCCGGTCGGCGCCCCCTTGAGCGCCGGATCGGAGCTCAGCGAGAGGTGCGTCTTGGCGATGCACACCGGCAGCGAGCCGAAGCCGTTCGCCGTGTAGCCCTTCAGCGCCTTCGCCGCCGCGGCGGAGTACGAGACCCCGTCGGCGCCGTAGACGCGGCGGGCGACCGTCTCGATCTTCTCCTCCAAGGTGGCCGAATCCGGGTAGAGCGGCTCGAACCGGCTGGGTTCCTCGGAGGCCTCGACCACGGCCTCCGCGAGGTCCTTGGCGCCCTTGCCGCCGCCGAGGTAGTGGTCGCTGACCGCCACGCGGGCACCGGCGGCCTCGGCGATCTCCCGGATCGCGGCGTGTTCGGAGGGGTAGTCGCCGGGGAACGCGTTGACCGCCACCACCGGCGAGACGCCGTGTATCCGGATGTTCTCGATCTGCTTGGTCAGGTTCGCGGCCCCGGCCAGCACATCGTCCGGGTTCTCCGCCAGCAGCTCCGGCGGCAGCGGCTTGCCGGCCACGATGCGGTGGTTGCCGGAGTGCGCCTTCAGCGCGCGCACCGTCGCCACCAGCACCGCGGCGTCCGGACGCAGCCCGGACGTACGGCACTTGATGTTGAAGAACCGCTCGGCGCCCATGTCCGCGCCGAACCCGGCCTCGGTGACCACGTAGTCGGCGCAGCGTGCCGCGATCCGGTCGGCGATCACCGAGGAGTTGCCGTGCGCGATGTTGCCGAACGGGCCCGCGTGCACGAACACCGGAGTGTTCTCCGTGGTCTGCATCAGGTTCGGCTTGATCGCCTCCCGCATCAGCACCGTCATCGCCCCGGCCGCCCGCAGCTGTTCGGCGGTGACCGGCGCGCCGGAGCGGGAGTAGCCGACCACGATGCGGCCCATCCGCTCCCGCATGTCGTGCAGCGAGTTCGCCAGCGCGAGCACCGCCATCACCTCGCTCGCCGCGGTGATGTCGAAGCCGGTCTGCCGCGGGCTGCCGTCGGCCGGGCCGCCGAGCCCGGTCACGATCGAGCGCAGGTCCCGGTCGTTGACGTCCAGCACCCGCCGCCAGGTGATCCGCTGCGGGTCGATGTCCAGTTCGTTGCCCTTGTGCAGGTGGTTGTCCACCATCGCCGCGAGCAGGTTGTGCGCCGAGGTCACCGCGTGCATGTCCCCGGTCAGGTGCAGGTTCAGCGACTCCATCGGCACCACCTGGCTGTAACCACCGCCGGCCGCGCCGCCCTTGATGCCGAACGTCGGCCCCATCGACGGCTGCCGGACGGTCACCGCCGAGCGGTGCCCGAGGTATTGCAGCGCCTGCCCGAGCCCGACCGTCGTGGTCGTCTTGCCCTCCCCCAGCGGGGTGGGCGTGACGGCCGAGACCAGCACGTACTTCGCCGGAGGCCGGGCGGCGAGCTCGTCGACAGCGGCCGTGGAGACTTTGGCGACGTGTCCGCCGTACGGCTCCAGCAGGTGGCTGCCGAGCCCGAGTCGGGCGCCGATCTCGTCGATCGGCTTCAGCTGCGTGGCCCGGGAGATGTCCAGATCGGACGGGATGCTCATGCGGGAACCTCCTGGAGCCGGGCGATCGCCGCGTCGCGCCACTGCGCTGTGCGGATGACCTCGTTGAAGGTGAACAGGTGCCAGCCGGCGACGCCTCCGGGCTGCCCGAACTCCGGGCGCAGCCCGTCGATCAGCGCGTCCGGGGTGTACGGCGCCAGCAGCTTGCCGACCATGCCGTGCTGCTTGCGCAGGAAGCGCAGCGATCCGCCGAGGCCGATCTTCATCGACACCCGCAGCAGCCGTGCCGCGTCCACCGCCCCCGGGAGGCCGATGTGGACGGGCAGATCGACCCCACGGGCCCGGACCTCGCCGAGCCAGTTCGCGATGCGCTGCGGGTCGTAACAGATCTGCGAGACCACGTAGTCGGCGTGCCGGGCCTTGTCGGTCATGGCACGCACGGTGGCCTCGTCGGACAGGAACGCGTGCCGCTCCGGGTAGCCGGTGATGCCCACCCGCCACGGCCGGCGGCCGAGCTCCTCCATCGCGCGCAGCACACCGAGCGCGTCGGGGAACTCCCCGACGGGTTCCGGGGAATCGCCCGCGACCACGAATACGTCGGAACCGATCGCCGCGCCGCGGTCGAGCAGTTCGGCCAGGTGCGCCCGGCTCGCGACGGACCGCGCGGCCAGGTGCGGCACGACGCGCATCCCGAGCCCGGCGAGCTCTTCCGCCGTGCGCATCGTCGCGTCCTGCCCCTTGGCCGCCGACGAGGTGACGGTGACGGCGGTGCCGGGCGGCAGCTGCTCGCACTGCTCCACGGCGCCGCGCACCGGCAGCACCTCGAACCGGGCGCCGCACAGCATCTCGTGCAGCCGTCGGGTAGCGGTGTCCATGCTCCAGCCCCCCTTCGCAGCTAGGCCGTCGCGGTGCGCTGGGCGGTCTTGGGGATGGCCTTCTGCGGGTCGAGGAAGGGCTTCTCGACCACTTCGGCCTGCTGCGGGCCGTGCTGGGTGTGCACCACCAGCTCGGTGCCCAGCTCCTGGTAGGCCACCGGCACCATCGCGAAGCCGATGTTGCGGTCCAGGCGCGGCGAGTGGCAGGCGGAGGTGACCTCGCCGATGCGCAGCCCGTGGGGGTCGTGCACGGCGAACGGCTCGATCATCCGGCCGTCGTTGAACGAGCCCACCGAGGGGCCGTCCATGTGCACCCCGACCAGCTTGCGCGTGACGCCCTCGGACTTGATCCGGGTCAGCGCCTCCTTGCCCAGGAAGTCGGCCTCCTGGTCCAGGTCGACCATCCACGTCTTCTCGAAGCCGTAGCCGACCTCGAACGGATTGGTCTCGTACGTGATGTCGCAGCCCCAGGAGAGGATTCCGGCCTCGATGCGCCGGATGTGGCACGGGCCGATCACCCGCATCCCGTGCGGCCGGCCGGCCTCCCAGATCGTCTCCCACAGCTTGACGCCGTCACGGGAGGCGTCGTGCAGGTAGATCTCGTAGCCCAGTTCGGCGGTGTACCCGGTGCGGGAGACCACCACCTGCATCCCGTTCAGCTCGCGGTCGACCGCGTAGTAGTAGGGCACGTCCCTGATGGACTCGCCGAACAGATCGACCATCACCTCCTGGGACTTGGGTCCCTGGACCTGCACCGGGCCCACGTCGGGCTCGCGGATCTGCACGTCCATCCCCAGCCCGTGCGCCAGGCCCTTGGCCCACAGCAGCACGTCGCTGTCGGCCAGCGACAGCCAGAAGTGGTTCTCGCCCAGCCGCAGGAGCACCGGGTCGTTGATGATCCCGCCGTCCTCGTTGGTCACGAACACGTACTTGCACTGGCCGACGCGGCACTTGTTCAGGTCGCGCGGGACGAGCATGTTGGTGAACTCGAAGGCGTCCGGGCCGGTGATCTCCACCTGCCGCTCCACCCCGACGTCCCAGAGCGTCACCCCCTCCAGCAGCGCCCAGTACTCGCCGACCGGGTCTCCGTAGTGCCGTGGGTGGTAGGTGTGGTTGTAGACGCTGTAGAGCCCCACCCCGTGCTGCCGGGAGGCGTGGAAGAAGGGCGACTTGCGCAGGCGGGTGTACTGGAGGATTCCGGGGTTCGGATTCACGGTCATGACAGATGCTCCTTCGCGGATCAGTGGATCACTGGATCAGTGAGATCAGTGGTGTGCTGGTGTGCTGGTGTGCTGGTGGCGATGGGCCGGCGCTCAGCGGCGGATGCGGTCCATCGCGGCGTCGAAGAGCGGCTCAGCCGCCACGGTGGCGGGCACCTTCTCGCCGAAGTACTCGATGATCACCCCCCTTCCGGGCACGGCCGCGGCGGCGGGCAGCCAGGCGTAGGCCACCGTCGTGCCGACCGTGTAGCCGAAGGACGCGCTGGTGACGTAGCCGGCGGGGGCGCCGTCCACATGCACCGGCTCCTTGCCGAGCACGGTCTGCGCGGGGTCGTCGACGGTGAGGCACGTCAGGCGGCGGCGGGCTGTCTCCTCGCTGCGGCCCTCCAGCGCCTCGCGCCCGATGAAGCCGCCTTCCTTGTCCATGCGCACGGCGAAGCCGAGACCCGCCTCGTACGGGTCGTGCTCGTCGGTCATGTCGGTGCCCCACGAGCGGTAGCCCTTCTCCAGCCGCAGGCTGTTGAAGGCGCTCCGCCCGCCCGCGATCACGCCGTGCTGCTGGCCCGCCTCCCACAGGGCGTCCCACAGCTTCAGTCCCGTGTCGGCCGTCGTGTACAGCTCCCAGCCCAGCTCGCCGACGTACGAGAGCCGCATCGCGACGACGGGCACGTTCCCGATCGAGGTGAGCCGGTTGCGGAAGTAGCCGAAGGCCTTGTGGCCGAAGTCGTCGCGGGTCAGCGGCTGTACCAGTTCGCGCGCGAGCGGCCCCCACACGCCGACGCAGCAGGTGCCTGGCGTGATGTCGCGGAGCTGGACACTCCCGTCCCCCGGCAGGTGGCGGCGGAACCAGTCCAGGTCCAGGTTGCTGTTCGCGCCGACCTGGAAGCGGTCCCGGGACAGCCGTGCCACCGTCAGATCGCTGCGGATGCCGCCGGACGGATCGAGCAGCAGCGTGTACGTGACGGCTCCCGGCTTCTTCGCGACGTTGTTGGTGGTCAGGTACTGGAGGAAGGCGGCGGCGCCGGGGCCGGTGACCTCGATCCGCCTGAGCGGGGTCATGTCGTAGAGCGCCACGCGCTCACGCGTCGCCTTGGACTCGGCGGCGGCGATCGGCGACCAGTACCGGGCCGACCACTCGTCGCGTTCCGGGACCTGGACGCCGTCGAGCAGGGCCGCGTTCGCCTCGTACCAGTGCGGTCGCTCCCAGCCCGCCGCCTCCAGGAAGTACGCGCCGAGTTCGCGTTGCCGGGTGTGGAACGGGCTGAGGCGCAGCGGGCGCGGGCGCTCCATCGGCTGGAGCGGGTGGATGATGTCGTAGACCTCGACGAAGTTCTGGCAGCCGCGCTCGCGGATGTAGTCGGGCGTCAGCTGTGTCTCCTCGAAGCGGTTCAGATCGCACTCGTGCACGTCGGTGGAGGGCCTGCCGTCGGCCAGCCACTCCGCGACGGCGTGCGCGACGCCCGCGGAGTGGGTCACCCAGACCGCCTCGGCGAGCCAGAAGCCGCTCAGTTCCGGGTGTTCGCCGAGCAGCGGCATGCCGTCGGGCGTGAAGGAGAACAGCCCGTTCATGCCCTCCTGCACGCTGGTGCCTGCCAGTTGGGGCAGCAGCCGGACGCTCTCCTCCCAGGCGGGCGCGAAGTCGTCCGGGGTGAAGGGCAGCATCGACGGCATCTGCGGCGCCTCGTCCGGGGCGAGTACGTCGTCCACGGCGACCGGCATCGGCCGGTGCCCGTAGTAGCCGATGCCGATACGGTCCCCGTGCTCGCGGAAGTACAGGTCGTGGTCCTGGTGGCGCAGGATCGGCATGCCCGCCTCGTCCTGGTCGCCGTTGACCCCGGCGAGCGATTCGAGCGGGCCGGTCTTGGCGTACTGGTGCGCCAGCGGTGTCAGCGGCACCGTCAGGCCCACCATCCGGCCGATCTTCGGCCCCCAGAAGCCGGCGGCGGAGACCACGATGTCGGCCGGGAACCGGGAATCGGCGGTGCGGACCGCGGTCACCCGGCCGTGCTCCTGCTCGATGCCCGTCACTTCCTGGTGTGCGAGGAAGCGTGCGCCCCGGGCGCCCGCACGCCGTGCCTGCGCCTCGCCCGCGCGAACCGCCTTGGCGAGCCCGTCACTTGGGACGTGCAGGCCCCCGTACACATGGTCCGGATCCAGCAGCGGGTGCAGCTTCGCGCACTCCTCGGGAGCGAGGAGCTCCGCCCGGGTGCCCCACGAAGTCGCCCAGCCGTGCTTGCGCTTGAGGTCGGCCCAGCGTGCCGGGGAGCCGGCCACTTCGAGCGACCCCGACTGCCGGAAGCACCAGGCGCCGTCGAGCGACAGCCGGGCGAACTTGCGCACGGTGTACTGGGCGAACTCGGTCATCGCCTTCGAGGGGTTGGTCTGGAAGACGAGGCCGGGGGCGTGCGAGCTGGACCCGCCGGTGGCGTACAGCGGGCCCTGGTCGAGCACGGTGACGTCGGTGAGACCGCGTTCGGTGATCTCATCGGCGAGCCCGCAGCCGACGATGCCGGCTCCGATGATCACGATGCGGGGTTGTGCCGCCATGGTCGACCTCCTTGTTTCGCTAAGAGATGTGGAGTTCGTAATACGCAACGACTGCGGGACATGCGTGTGCCTGGGTGGCCGCGTTCGGATCCGGCCCCGCGGTCGCCGGGAGCCGGGACCGGAGCGGGTCGGCCCGCCCCGGTCAGCGGCCCTGTGTGAGCAGTTCGTCGACCGCCTTCGCCTCGGCCTCGATGATGGTGTTGTCGCCGTGGCCGGGAAGCACCGCCGTACGGCTCGGCAGGGTCAGCAGACGGTCGCGGATGGAAGTGATCAGGGTGTCGAAGTCGCTGTACGAGCGGCCGGTCGCGCCCGGACCGCCGTTGAAGAGCGTGTCTCCGGTGAAGACGGTGCCCAGCGCGGCGGTGTAGAGGCAGACGGCACCGGGTGTGTGCCCGGGCGTGTGGATCACCTTGAGATCGACTCCGGCGACGGTGAGTTCGTCGCCGTCCGACAGGTGACGTCCCGGTGGGAAGGCCGGGTGAGTGAGCTCCCAGAGCACGTGGTCGCGTGGATGGAGGCGGATCCCGGCGCCGGTGGCGGCGGAGACCGCCGGGGCGGCGTCGATGTGGTCGCTGTGTCCGTGGGTGCAGATGATCGCCCGGACGGTCCGTCCGGCCACCGCGTCCGTGACGGCTTCGGCGTCGTGGGCCGGGTCGATGACCACGACCTCGTGGTCGTCGCCGACGAGCCATACGTTGTTGTCCACCTGCCACTCGCCGCCGTCCAGGGCGAACACGCCGGAGGTGACGAGCCGTTCGATACGTGCGGTGCGTGCGGTGCGTGCGGTACTTGCCGGCATCGCAGCATCACCACCGAACGCTCGCCCTTGCCGGAAGCGATGCCCCCCTGGGACTCGCTGCATCATCAGTCACCTCTTCTCGTTCGTGAGAGTCCAAGGGCCGCCGTCCGCACCGGAGTCGGGGCCGCCCGCGTACTCGGCCATCGCGTCAAGGAGCCAGTCGGCGACGTAGTCGGCGAACGACGCCCGTACGAAGATCAGGAAGGTGTCCGGTTCGCCGTCGGCCACCAGCAGCACGCGGGCGGCGCGTGCCAGGAGCGTCTGCGCGCACGCTCCGCCGCCGAACACCCGTGGGTGGACGTCGATCGAGCAGACCTTGCGCAGCACGTCCCGCGATCGCCGGCCGCTCAGCCGGAGCGCGGTGCTGTGCGCCGAGACGTCCGTGTACGCCGCGCAGGCGGTCGCCGCCGCCACCTCCCGCAGCGCGGTCGCGATCGCGCCCTCGGCCTCGGTGGCCGTACCCGGCGGCCCGACGACCAGCCATTCGTCGGGCCCGAGCCAGACCGCGGACCGGCCGCCCGCGCGGTGCACGGTGTTCGGCGTCCGGGGCAGGCCGAGCGGCGACGGCAGGGGAAGCGCGGTCTCGGGCGGTACGGGCTGCCCGGCGGCGTACCGGATCCGGATGTTGAACTGCGTGAGGAACGGGACCTCCCGGAGCGCGACGACGTCCGCCCGTCCCGCTCGCTCCAACTCGTCCGCCCGGTGCTGCAACGGCGAGCGCCGGACAGGCGGTGCCCCGGTCAGCGGCCGGGACAGCGTCGCGGTCGATTCAGCCATCCCTGCGGCTCCCTTCCTTGTCGTAGAAGACGGGCTCGGTGACCTGTGCGGCCACGGTCCGGCCGTCGAGGGGCACGTGGACCGTGCTGCCGATCCGGCCCCGGCCCCCCTTGAGCAGGGCGAGCGCGAACGTGCGGCCGAGCGCCGCGCTGCGGTAGCTGGAGGTGACGTGACCCAGCGAGGGGACGGGCACCGCCTGCCGGTCCGGCCCCCGGGCTCCGAGGGCGGCCTCGCCGTCCGTGATGTGGCCGCCTTCGGGGAGCAGTTCGTGCGCGTTCCACGGCAGCAGCCCGACCAGGTGCTTGCGGTCCGGCCGTCGCATGTCCGCGCGCTCGTGGGACCGCCTGCCGATGAACTCCTTGCGCTTGGAGACCACCCAGTCCATCCCCAGGTCCTGCGGTGTCACGGTGCCGTCGGTGTCCTGGCCGACGATCACGAAGCCCTTCTCCGCGCGCAGTA
This sequence comes from Streptomyces winkii, assembly GCF_032248595.1. Classification (NCBI taxonomy): domain Bacteria; kingdom Bacillati; phylum Actinomycetota; class Actinomycetes; order Kitasatosporales; family Streptomycetaceae; genus Streptomyces; species Streptomyces winkii. Next base: position 11,125 of record NZ_JASTTH010000006.1, read on the forward strand.
CGTGCATCGTCTCGGTGCCGTACGGCGTGATGCCCTCGTCCGCTCCGGCGGCCATGACGGCCTCCCACAGGGCCAGGCCGTACCAGCCGGAGACGTTGATCTCGAAGGCCAGCTCGCCGGAGAAGCTGATCCGCGCAACCCGTGCGTCCAGGCCCGCCACCTGTGCGTCCCGCCAGGCCATGAAGGGGAAGTCGGCGCCTGCGAGCGGCAGTTCGGGAGCGAGACGCGAGAGCACGGTGCGAGCCCGCGGGCCGGCCACCGCGACCGACGCCCACTGCTCGGTGACCGAGGTGCAGAACACCCGCAGCTCGGGCCACTCCGTTTGCAGCCACTCCTCCAGCCAGTCCAGTACGGCCGCGGCGTTGCCGGTGGTGGTGCTCATCAGGAACCGGTCCTCGGCGAGCCGCAGGGACACGCCGTCGTCGAAGACCATGCCGTCGGCCCTGCACATGACGCCGTAACGGGAGGAGCCCACACGGAGCTTGGCGAATCCGTTGGTGTAGACGCGGTTCAGGAATTCGGCGGCGTCCGGGCCCTGAATCTCGATCTTGCCCAGGGTGGAGACGTCCATCGCCGCCACGCCCTCCCGTGCGGCCCGGCACTCCCGCAGCACCGCCGCCGCCATGTCCTCGCCGGGCCGCGGATAGTAGCGGGGGCGCTTCCACTGCCCGACGTTCTCGAAGACGGCTCCCTCTCCGACGTGCCAGCTGTGCATGGGAGTCGTACGCACCGGGTCGTACAGCCGCCCCCGCGCACGCCCCGCCAGCAGGGCGAACGGCACGGGCGTGTACGGCGGCCGGTGCGTGGTCGGGCCCAGCGCGCCGGCCCGCACACCGAGGGCGCCGGCGGTCGCCGCCGCGGTCGTCACACCGGACGTCCTGCCCTGGTCGTGCGCGGTGCCGATGGTCGTGTAGCGCTTGACGTGCTCGACGGAGCGCATGCCCGCGCCGACCGCGCGCTCGACGTCCGCGAGCGTGGAGTCCCGCTGGAGGTCGACGTACTGGGCCGCGGGGTCCGCCGCCGGGTGTGCGGGCAACGGCCACAGCGGCGGCGCCGGTTCGGGCTCCCAGGCGCCCGGGGGCCTCGGCACCTGACCGGCGGTCAGCCCCAGGTCGGCGGCGGCGTCCGCTCCGGCCGCGACGCCGTCGGCCAGGCACTCGCCCAGCCGCTGGAGGCCCCGAGCGGCCCCGGCGACCCGGCGGCGCGGATCCGGCTCCAACGGCACGTGCGCGCACAGCCGTTCGTCGTAGCGCATGCGTCCGCCGGGCTGCGTGTGCAGGTGGACGACCGGGTCCCAGCCCCCGCTGACCAGCAGCAGATCGCAGTCGACACCGGTGGCCGCGCCGGTCGCCGACGCCGCGTCCGCCGGGCCTCCGCCGGGCCGCGGCGCCACGCGCGCGGCGGTGACCCCGCCGTCCTCATGGCTCCCGCTGCTGCCGATCACCATGTGCCCGGCGGACACGGGGATGTCCCGGTCCGCGCACATCCGGGCCCAGTACGAGGGCACCCGGTCGCGGGCGTCCACGAGCCGGGCGATCTCCAGGCCCGCCTCGGCCAGTTCGACGGCGGCGGCGTACGCGCTGTCGTTGTTCGTGCAGACCACTGCCCGGCGGCCGGGCAGGGTGCCGTAGCGGTTGGCGTACGTGCGTGCCGCTCCGGCCAGCATGACGCCGGGCCGGTCGTTGCCGGCGAAGAGCAGCGGCCGCTCGTGCGCGCCCGTGGCCAGCACCATGCGGCGTGCCCGGATGTGCCACAGCCTGTCGCCCGCGCCCCCGCGCCGTTCCGCGGCCACCACGTAGTCGTGGTCGTAACGGCCAAGCGCGGTGGTGCTGTTGAGGAGCGTGGTCTCGGCGCGCCCCTCCAGTTCGGCGGCGGTGCGCCGGACCCACTCCAGGGCGGGCCGGTCCGCGATGCGTTCGCGGGTGCCGAGGACGCTGCCGCCCCACTCCGGCTGCTCGTCGAGGAGTACGACCCGCGCACCGGTGGCGGCGGCCGTACGGGCGGCGGCCAGTCCGGCCGGGCCGCCGCCGACGACGAGTACGTCGCAGTGGGCGTGCATCGTGTCGTGGGCCCCGCGGTCGGCAGGGTCGCCGGGATCGAGCCGCCCCTTGCCGCCGCGGAGGGAGGTGGCGCGCAGTCCGTCGTACAGCGGGACCACCGTGGCCTGCGCCATCGGCTCGACGGGAGAGGCGAAGCCGTCCGAGTGCACCCGCACCAGGGCGTTGGGCTCCTCCACCCCGGCGGCGTACACGCCGCGCGGCCTGCCGTGCACGGCGCTCTCGGCCACGGTGCGCACGCCGTTGGCGATCAGTGCCGAGGCGAGGGTGTCGCCGTGGCAGCCGGCGTACGCGACGCCGTCGAAGGTGAAGGAGAGCGGCCGTTCGCGGTCGATGCGGCCTCCCGAGCGCAGCCGGCGGCCGCTCATGACGCCATCACCGGTGCCGTCTCGCCGGGGAGGTAGCTGCCGCCCACCTCGTGGGTGACCGTGTGCCGGAGGACGTTGAACCAGCGCCGGCAGCCGGCCGAATGCTGCCACCGCTCGGCGAACCAGCCCTTCGGGTTGTCCCGCACGAACAGGTAGTCGGCCCATGCCTCGTCGCTGAGCGCGTCGGGAGCCGCCGGGTGCACGACGTGTGCCTGACCGCCGTAGTGGAACTCCACTTCGTCTCGGTCACCACACCAGGGGCAGGGGATCAGCAGCATGGCGCCTCCTGTGTTCCGTTCCGCTTGCGGGGCTGCGACTGTCTGCGGTTGTCGGCCGTGTACGGCGTCAGTGGGCGACGGCCGCCGCGCCGTGCTCGTCGATCAGCGCGCCGGTGGTGAACCGCTCCAGCGAGAACGGCTCGTTCAGCGCGTGGGGCCGGTCTTCGGCGATGGTGTGGGCGAACACCCAGCCCGCCCCGGGAGTGGCCTTGAAACCGCCGGTTCCCCAGCCGCAGTTGAGGTACAGCCCGTCGACGGGCGTGCGGCCGACGATGGGCGAGGCGTCCGGTGAGACGTCCACGACACCGGCCCAGGTACGCAGCACCCGGGCCCGCGCGAAGGCGGGGAACAACTCCAGCGCCGCCGCGATCTGTTGCTGGATCACGTGGAAACCGCCGCGCTGGCCGTACGAGTTGTACCGGTCCACCCCGGCGCCGAGGACCAGCTCACCCTTGTGTGCCTGGCTCACGTACACGTGGACGGCGTTGGACATGACCACGCACGGATGCAGGGGTTCGAACAGCTCGGAGACGAGTGCCTGGAGCGGGTGACTCTGAACCGGCAGCCGCAGCCCCGCCATCCCGGCCAGCACCGAGGTGTGGCCCGCGGCGGCAAGGGCCACCCTGCCCGCGGAGATCGCACCCTGGTTCGTCTCCACTCCGGTCACGCGTCCGTCCCGCACGGTGATGCCGGTGACCTCGCAGTTCTGGATCAGGTCGACGCCGAGGGCGTCGGCGGCCCGGGCGTACGCCCAGGCGACCCGGTCGTGATCGGCGATTCCCGCGCGCCGTTGCAGGGTGGCGCCCAGCACCGGGTACCGCGCCTCCTCGGAGACGTTGACGATCGGGCAGAACTCCTCGACCTGCGCGGGATCGAGCCACTCGGCGTCGATGCCCTGCAACCGGTTCGCCTCGACCCGCCGCACGCTGTCGCGTACGTCCTGGAGGGTGTGGGCGAGGTTGAGGACCCCGCGCTGGCTGAACAGCACGTCGTAGTCCAGCTCTTCGGACAGTCCCTCCCAGAGCTTCAGCGCGTGCTCGTAGAGCGCGGCGCTCTCCTCCCAGAGGTAGTTGGAGCGGATGATCGCGGTGTTCCGGGCCATGTTGCCGCCCGCGAGCCAGCCGCGTTCCAGCACGGCGACGTCGGTGATCCCGTGGTTCCGGGCCAGGTAGTAGGCGGTGGCCAGACCGTGTCCGCCGGCGCCCACGATCACCACGTCGTAGGTACGCCGTGGGCGCGGGTTACGCCACAGTGCTGGGGGGTGTTCGGGCACCACAGATGCCATGGGCGGACCCTTCTGTCAGCGCGGGACAGGTCCAGGCAGAGACGGATGGTGACAGAGACGGAGGGTGATACAGAGCGAGAACAGCGGGACGCTGTTTCGCATTACACAACTCGCTTCTTTATGAGAAACGGTTCCGCGGCACGAGTATGGAGGGTCATGGCCGTGCGTCAACCCCTTTCAGGGAATTTCCAGGCCACTTCGACGGCCCGTCGGAGCAGTCGCGCCACCGCGCGCCCTCGCGTCGAACCACACGCCCTAACCGCGGCGTTCGATGCGCGCGCTGATCTCGGCCGCCGCAGTGCTCACCATCTCCGCGAGCTGCGGAAAGACGTCCGTCGACAGCCGGTACGAGGGACCGGAGATGCTCAGCGAGGCGACGACGGCGCCCTCCGCGCCGTAGATCGGGCACGCGATGGCGTTGAGCCCGATCTCCAGCTCCTCCGACGTGCTGCTCCAGCCCCGCCGGCGCACCTCTGCGAGCTCGCCCTGCAACTCGCGTACGTCGCAGATCGTGTGGTCCGTGAACCGCTCCAGCCCGTCGGCGAGCAACTCCTCGCCGCGCTCGGGAGGTTCGTAGGCCAGCAGCACCTTCCCGCTGGACGTGGCGTGGAGCGGGGTGCGCTGGCCCACCCAGTTGTAGGCGCTCACGGAGCGGAGCGCGCGGATCTGGCTGACATTGATGGCCTCGTCGCGGTCGAGGACGGCGATGTTGACCCCCTCGCCAGACTCCTCGGCGAGGTGCTGGCACACGGCGCGGCTCTCCCGTGTGATCTCCAGCTGGGCGCTGGCGGCGCCGGCGAGCCGCACGATGCCGTGGGCCAACTCGTACTTGCCGCGGTCCGCGGTCTGTTCGACGAGATCGCGCTGTTCCAGCGCACCGACGAGCCGGAAGGCGGTGGACTTGTGCACGCCCAGCTCCTCGGCGATCTCGGTCACTCCGACCTCGCCGTGCCGGGCGAGGATCTCCAGCACGGTGACCGCGCGGTCCACCGACTGCACGAGCGAGCCCGCGGGCCTGCCTCCGGAGGCGGCGTTGTTCTGCGTCTCGTTGGCCATGGCCGAACGGTATATCGGCTGGCTCGAACTTCTGCTTGACACTGCTTCCCCGGCGCCTGCATTGTCTGGTTGTTGCGCATCGCCAGTCAGGCTGTGCAATACGCAACTCTCCCGAGTGGCGACTCGTCAACACCCGTGTTCTGCATGCCCGTTCACGTCCCTTGTCGTATCCGCGGCTGCTGTCAGGTGTCCGCCCGCGTACGGAGGAATCGTCATGGAGCACCAGCGCGGACCGCCCGGGGCGAGCACTCCGGCCCATCACGCCGGCATGGTCACTCCGGCAGGAACCCCAGCAGCCAGGAGATCTCCGTCGCTGCGTCGATCACCGACTTGGCGACGTCCGGCAGCCGCTCTGGGGTGAGCCGGTACGAGGGTCCCGAGGCGCTCACGGCGAAGACCACGGTCCCGTCCGCCGCACGCACGGGGGCGGCCGCCGCGTTCAGCCCCACCTCCAGCTCCTCCGAAGCCAGGCCGTAACCCTGTGAGGCGATCAGGGCCAACTCCTCTTCCAGCGCCGCCACATCCGTCACCGTTGCGGGCGTGAACTCGTCGAGCCCCGCCGCGTACAGGTCGTCACGCTCGCGCGACGGCGTGAACGCGAGCAGCACCTTGCCGCTCGCGGTCGCGTGCAGTGGCGTACGGCGGCCCATCCAGTTCTGCGTGATGACCCCGGCGAGACCACGCACCTGCGCGATGTTCACCGCCATGCCGTCGTCGGACACGGCGATGTTGACGGTCTCGCCCACCTCTTCCGCCAGGGCCTCGCAGATCGGGTTCGCCAGCGTGATCGTGTCCGGCTGAAGGCGCTTCGCGCCGCCGAGGCGGATCAGCTCAAAACCGAGGCAGTACTTTCCGCGCAACTCCCGCTGCTCCACCAGGCCCCGCGCGGCCAGCGCGTTGACCAGCCGGAAGGCCGTCGACTTATGCACGCCCAGGGCCTCGGCGATCTGCGTGACGCCCGCTCTCTGCTTGCGGGCCAGGAACTCGAGCACGTCGACGGCGCGGTCGACCGCCTGCACGGTGAAGGTTGCGGACGTCTCCCGAGACCTGTTGCTCATAACGCGACTATAGAGGTGGTCACCGGGCCCTTCCCCGGTTGCGAACCATGTTCATGTCACCCGACGCCAGCCGTTGCACGACGTGCAGCGCCGAATCGGGATCACTCACCAGGGAAGGTGCACGTGCAATGACAAACCTGGTGGAGCTAAGGAGAATCGAACTCCTGACCTCTTGCATGCCATGCAAGCGCTCTACCAACTGAGCTATAGCCCCGGGCAGTTCACGTACCGGCCGGCGCGGAGGCCGCAGCCCTGCCTCGTGAACGGGAGGAAGCCTAACCGGCGACCAGGCCGGATGGGAAATCAGCCACAGACGAAGCCAACGGGCGGACGTGCAGCCGCAGTCGGGCCGAGTCAGTCGTCGTCTCAGTCGTCGTCGCCGAGCACCGGCTGCGGAAGCGTGCCCGCGTTGTGTTCCAGGAGCCGCCAGCCGCGCAGGCCCTCCCCCAGCACGGACCAGCAGCAGTTGGAGAGCCCGCCGAGCGCCTCCCACGTGTGCGGCACCAGGCCCAGCAGGCGTCCGATGGTCGTGCGGATGGTGCCGCCGTGGCTGACGACGACCAGCGTGCCGCCGGGCGGCAGCTTCTCCACGTTCCGCTCCACGACGGGCGCGGCCCGGTCGGCGACCTCCGTCTCCAGTTCGCCGCCGCCGCGCCGCACGGGCTCGCCGCGCTTCCACGCCGCGTACTCCTCGCCGTACCGCTCGACGATCTCCTCGTGCGTGAGGCCCTGCCACGCTCCCGCGTACGTCTCACGCAGCGCTTCGTCGTGCGTGACGTCGAGCCCGGTGATGGCGGCGAGCTCGGCGGCAGTCGCGACCGTACGTTGCAGATCCGAGGCGAGGATCGCGTCGGGGCGCAGCGCGGCCAGGAGACGGGCCGAACGGCGCGCCTGCTCCAGCCCTGCCGGGGTCAGCTCGATGTCGGTGGAGCCCTGGAAGCGGCGTTCCAGGTTCCAGGCGGTCTGGCCGTGCCGCCAGAGCACGACCCTGCGGTCTCGGCGCACGGGCGGCGCGGGAGTGGGGGTGACGGTGGGCCGCGCCGTCACCGGGGGCCGTCACTTCCGCTCCGCTCGGACGCGGGTTCGTACGCTCCCGAGACCCCGTTGCCGCCCGCACCGTCGCCGTCGCCGCCGGAGGCCGCCTCCTGCACGGCGTGCTCGCGGGCCTTGCCGCGGGTCGCCTTGGCGTCCTCCGGGAGCTCCAGCTCGGGGCAGTCCTTCCAGAGCCGCTCCAGCGCGTAGAAGACCCGCTCCTCGCTGTGCTGCACGTGCACCACGATGTCGATGAAGTCCAGGAGCACCCAGCGCCCGTCGCGCTCGCCCTCGCGGCGGGCCGGCTTGGCGCCCTGCTCCTTCAGCAGTCGTTCCTCGATCTCGTCGACGATCGCCTTGACCTGCCGGTCGTTGGGCGCGGAGGCGAGCAGGAAGGCGTCGGTGATGGCGAGGACGTCGCTGACGTCATAGGCGACGATGTCGTGCGCGAGCTTGTCGGCGGCAGCCTGGGCGGCGGCGTCGACCAGCTCGATGGAACGGTCCGTGGCGGTCACAGGCAGAGCTTTCGTCGGGAGCGGCGGTCATGTGTGCGTATCCGGAACCAGGATCTCACGACCTGCCGGGGGCTCTCACTCCTTGTAGTCCTTGCCCAGCACGACCGTCACATCGGCGTTCGCCGCGCTCTTGCCCTTGCGGACCGCGTTTCCGGGGAGCCCGAGGGTCTTGGCGACTTCCTCCGCCTTGGGCTTGAACTTGCCGTCGGCGTACGTCACCTGGGAGCGGGCCTGTGCCTTGCTGCCCGCGCCGCCCTTGACCACCGTGTAGCCGCTGTTGACCAGCGCCGCGGAGGCCGCGTCGTCGCTGCCGCGGTTGCCGCTCGCGTTGACGATCTTCACCCTGGGTGCCGCGTTCGGGTCGGTGTTCTTCACGGTGCCGCCGAGCACCTGTTTCACCAGGCCGTCACTCGTACGTGCGCTGAGGGTGCCGTTGGCCCTGACGGGCAGCACCTGCGTCTTGTACGCGCCGCCCTTGGCCTGGTCCGCCAGCTTCGCCAGCGAGGCGCCCAGCTCGGGCTCGGGCAGGGACGGGTCCGGAATCTGGCCGAGAGTCTCGACGGTCTTCGTCGCCGACTTCGAATCGCTGGAGAGCTTCCGGAGCGTCTGGTGCATGACCTCGCCGAAGCGCTCCAGCTGCCGCGTCTGCGGCTCGCCCCGGCCCCGGTACGTGGCGTAGGCGACCGCTCCGCGCCCGTCGAGGGTCTGCGCCTTGCCGCGCTCGACCAGCGGCTTGTCGCCCTTCTTCTCCCCGGGGACTGTCGCGTTCGCGTCGATCTTGATGCCGCCGACCAGCTCGACGAGGTTCTCCAGATACGGGGTGTCCAGGCGCCAGCTGCCCTTGATGTCCGCGCCCAGCAGTGTGCCGAGGGCCTCCCTGGTCGGGGCGGTGCCCTCGTCCTCGACGGCCTTGCCGAGGGTGGTCGTCGTGCCGTTCTCGCCGGAGACCGCGAGGGAGTTCGGGAGCAGGACGGTGTCGCCCCGCTTGGCGTCGGCGTTGTCCACGAGGAGCGCGGTCGAACTGCCGCCGCCGTTCAGCGAGCGCAGATGCACCACGATCACGTCGCGCTGCTGGCCGGCCGCCGTGGCGGGCCCGCCCTGGTCGTCCGTGAGGCCGGGCAGCTTGCCCGCGTAGAAGAGGTATCCGAGGCCGCCGGCCGCCACCAGGACGAGGGCGACGACGAGGGTGACGACGCGGTTGCGGCCCCGCCGCCTCGCCTCCTCGCGGCGCTCGGTCCGGCTCTCGCTGAACTTGAGCCAGTCGATGACGTCCTCGGAGTCGTCCGTCTGCTCCTCGACGAAGGAGAACTGCTGCGTGCGGTATCCGCCGTCGGCGTCCCGGCCGGGGGCGCCCGTCCTCGCGCCGGCGTCGGGCGGGGGCGCGCCCGCGGACGGCGGCGCCTGCTGGTGCTGCTGCTGCGGGATCCACTCCTGCTGGGTCTGCTGCCCGGGGCTCTGGGGGTACGGCTGCGGCGGTGCCTGCTGCCCGTAGCCGCCGTAGCCCTCCTGAGTTCCGCCGGTTCCGTAGCCCTCCTGGGCGCCGCCGGTTCCGTAGCCCTCGTACCCCTGGCCGCCACTCCCGCCGTAGCCGTAACCCTGCGGTTCGGAGGGGCCGGGCTGCTGGGGCGGCTGCTGCCGGCCGCCCGTTCCGTACGGCCCGCTCTCGTCGTAACCGTAGACGGGCTGCCCGTACTCGTCGTACCCGAGGAACCGGGGCTGCTCGGACTGCTGCGGGCCCTGCTGCTGCCCGTACGGGTCGTACCCGTAGCGCTCGTTCATGTCTGGGGCGCCTCCTCCCCGTACAGCCCCCGCTTGTTGATGTAGCGCACGACGCCGTCCGGGACCAGATACCAGACGGGATCGCCCCGCCGCACCCGCGCCCGGCAGTCCGTCGAGGAGATGGACAGGGCCGGAACCTCCACCAGCGACACCCCGCCGTCCGGCAGGCCCGGGTCGGTCAGCGCGTGGCCGGGCCGGGTGACCCCGATGAAGTGGGAGAGGGAGAAGAGTTCGTCGGCGTCGCGCCAGCCGAGGATCTGGGCGAGGGCGTCGGCGCCGGTGATGAAGAAGAGGTCGCTCTCCGGGTTGGCCGCCCTCAGATCACGGAGCGTGTCGATCGTGTACGTACGGCCGCCGCGGTCGATGTCGATGCGGCTGACGGAGAACTGCGGGTTGGAGGCCGTCGCGATGACCGTCATCAGATAGCGGTCCTCGGCCGGCGAGACCTCCTGCTGGCTCTTCTGCCACGGCTGCCCAGTCGGCACGAAGACGACCTCGTCGAGGTGGAAGCGCGTGGCCACCTCGCTCGCGGCGACGAGGTGCCCGTGATGGATCGGATCGAACGTCCCGCCCATCACCCCCAGCCGCCGCTTGCCGGTGCCGGGCACTATGTCCTCTCCCATGCGAGCCGACCTTATCCCCTCTATGCCCGCTTCGCTGCTCCGCCCGTACGACGCCCGGCCGCCCGCGCGAAGGGACGGCGACGGGGCGGTGACGGGACGGCGACGCGGCGACGGACGCGCGATCACCCGGGACCGTACGCGGAGCAGGGCCGCGGAGCAGGGAGGGTCAGCGGTCCCGGTTGAAGCGGGTCGTGATCCACAGCAGCAGGAGCAGGGCCAGCAGCGCGCCGCCGCCGGTGATGAAGGGAAGCGCGGGGTCGTGATCGCCGCTGTGCTCGCCGCCCTCGGCGGCCAGGACGGTGAGGGCGTTGTGAGTGGTGCTGAGAAGCGTCATCGTCGGCGGGACCTATCCACGAGTGGGCCGGACAGTACGTCGTGTGCTGCACATCGTAAGCGGCCGCCCGCGGCCCGCCGACGCCACCTCTCGGTTCCGCGCCCGCGCTGCTGCTCCGCTTCCCTCCCGGCTCTCCGCCCGGTCCGCGTCCCCTCTTGCCCGACCTGCCCGTCCTGCCCGATCTGCCCGATCTCCTCGGCTCGTCCCGGCGACGCAACCTTCCGAGGGCCGTACGACGTCTCCTCCCCACGTCCGGGATTTCACCGGACGCGTTCGCCCCGGGCATTCCGGTTCCGAGCGCCTAGGCTGACCTCAATCCACCGCGAACGGTGGCCAATGGACAGGGGGAACGCGATGAGCGACACCACAGGCACCGAGCGGCTGCCCGGCCGCAACCGGCGCCGCTTCCCGGGGATCTCCTCCCGGGCCTACGAACATCCCTCCGACCGCTCGGCGCTCGTCGCGCTGCGCAAACTGAGCGGATTCGACTCGGTCTTCAAGGCACTGAGCGGGCTGGTGACCGAGCGCAGCCTGCGCCTGCTCTTCCTCGCCAACTCGGTGCGCGTCAACGACGAGCAGTTCGCGCACCTCAACTCGATGCTGCGGGACGCCTGTTACATACTGGACCTGGAGAAGGTCCCGCCGATGTACGTCAGTCAGGACCCGAACCCGAACGCCATGTGCATCGGGCTCGACGCTCCGGTCATCGTCCTCACCACGGGTCTCGTCGAGCTGCTGGACGAGGAGGAGATGCGGACGGTCATCGGCCACGAGGTGGGCCACGCCCTGTCGGGCCACGCCGTCTACCGCACCATCCTGCTCTTCCTCACCAACCTCGCGCTCAAGGTCGCCTGGATCCCGCTCGGGAACATGGCGATCATGGCGATAGTGACGGCGCTGCGCGAGTGGTTCCGCAAGTCGGAGCTGTCGGCGGACCGTGCGGGGCTGCTTGTCGGGCAGGACCTCCAGGCGTCGCTGCGCGGACTGATGAAGCTCGCGGGCGGCAACCACCTGCACGAGATGAACGTCGACTCCTTCCTCGCGCAGGCCGAGGAGTACGAGTCGGGCGGCGACATCCGCGACTCCGTACTGAAGATCATGAACGTGCTGCCGCGCAGCCACCCCTTCGTGGCGGTGCGTGCGGCCGAGTTGAAGAAGTGGGCCGAGAGCCGCGACTACCAGCGCATCGTGGACGGCCACTACGACCGGCGCGAGGACGACAAGCAGACGTCCGTCTCGGACTCGTTCAAGCAGTCGGCCGACCACTACACCGAGTCGTTCAAGAACAGCAAGGACCCGCTGATGGGTCTCGTACGCGATATCGCGGGCGGCGCGGGCGACTTGGGCGGCAAGCTGCGCGACACCTTCACCGGCCGGAGCAGCGGCGGCAGCGGTGGGGACGACAACGGGGGCGGCAGCAACGGCAGTTCGGGGAGCGGCGGCACCGCCTGAGACCAGCCGCCGTCAACGTCAGCCGTCAGCAAGGGCCCGGCACGCGGGAGTTCGGGACTAACCGTCCTTCTGCGCGGCCGGGCTCGGCTGTGAGCTGGTGGAGAGCACGCCGCACAGCGAGGCCGAGGACCGTCCGCGCGCGTACGGGTCGGTGCCCGCCGCACCGTCGTCCTTGGCCTTCTCCCCGGCCAGCAGCGGCGTCAGCGCGTCCGACATGTCGGCGGAGCACGGCAGCGGTCCGGCCCTCATCGAGACCTGCTGCACGCTGAGTTGCTGGCGCCTCAGGTCCTCACGGTCGATCTGGAAGCGCACTTCGCGCCGCACCGTGAACAGGGACGAATTCTCCTGGGCCCGCTTCCCCTCGCCCTCCTCCGTCGCGCGCACCGCGTAGACGAAGACGTGGTCCGCGACGACCTCCAGCGCGTCCGCGCCCGACTCCTGCACCGTCATCGTGCCGTTGACGCGGATCCGGTGGTCGGCGAGCGTCGTCTTCGACGGGTCGAAGCGGACCATCCATGCCGTCGAGGAGTGCCGCCCGTCGTTGCGCGGGTGGTCCATGCTCTGGTCGAACTGCTCCTGCTGCGCGGGGTCGAGCATGATCCGTACGTCACGGACGGAGTTCCCGCTGAGCACGGCCGGATCGAGCGACGTGGTGACGATGTACTCCTTGGCGGCCGTCAGAGCGGAGAGCACCTGGCTCTCGGAGAAGTGCCGTGTGCGGCGCACCGGCGGCAGCGTCACGCCGTCGGCCCCGGCACGGAACTGGGCGGCCGGGCTGTGCTGGTAGAGGTCGGCGGGCGTGGCGCCCGGCACCTCGTCGCGCGGCGCCAGCGGAAGCAGCGAGTTGCGCATCGGCTCGGCGGGCGGCTCCGGCGGGGCCTGGTAGGGGTTGCGGATGCCCATGTAGATCGCGGTGCCGAAGGCGAGGACGATCAGCAGGACCAGGACGATGCCCTGCCGGGACGCGGTGATGGAGCCACGTCCGTACGCCGTGTTCAGCTCCGCGTCGGTGCCGTCGCCGGCAGGCGAGAAGGCACGGTTGCGCACGGCGGCGTGGCCCTCGTCCTCCATCCGCTCCTGCGCCGAGAACTCCTGGAGCCGGGCAGCCTTGATGAAGGACTCGTCGAAGACGACGGATCGGTAGTCGTCGCGGTATTCGTCGTCGCCCCCGGAGGCGTCGTCGGGTGTTCCCTCTGGGGGATTGCCTCGCCCGGCCATACCAACAGAGTAGGTCCGCCCGGCGCTACGTAAACGCTTCTGTGCGCCGACAACCCGGCGGATCCCCGTGTTCGTGAACACCTCGTCGCCCTGGCGTGACGAGCCGGTGACCATGCGGGCCATGCGGGCCGTCTCACGGTCCGCTCCGGCAGGAGCAGGGGCCTGACGGTCCGTGCGGGAGGTTTTGTACGGGAGGCTCCGTACGGGCGGTTCTGTACGGGAGGTTCTGAACGCGTGGATGTGTACGCGTGGATGTGTACCGGACGAGCCCGTCTCAGCCGGGGCGTGACTGCGCGGGTATGTCCGGCGTCCGCTGCGCCCCGTCGTGGTCCTTGCCGGAGGAGTCGACGCCGGTCGTCGCGGGCGGCGGCGAAGGGTCCTGGCGCTGCTGCGACGTACCGCGGTAGACGGCGCCGAGGGCGAGGGCGACCATGCCGATGCCCATCATGAGCGCCAGCAGCCAGGCCACGGGCCGCTGCCATCGGGCGTGGCCGCGGTACGGGCGGCGGCGGCGCGGGGCGGCGCCGTGCTTGCCGTGCGTGGGACGGCGGCGGTAGTCGGAGCCGTGCTCCTCGCCCAAGTCGAAGCGGGGGTCGTAGCGGCGGTTGATGCCGAAGCGGATGTACTGCCCGTACTGGTCGTACTGGTCGAAGTGCGCGAACCGCCCGTACTGGTACGGGCCGTAATGGCCGCTGTCGCCGAGGGAGTTGAAGTCGTACGGGCCGTACGACTCATACGGGCCGTACGACTCGTAGTGGTCGTATTCGTCTCCGTCGGCCGGCTCCAGGTATTCGGTGTAGTCGGAGCGGTCGAACCGGCCTTCGTCGTCGTCCGGATCGTCCAGCTCCTCCGGGTCGGCGAGGCCGTCAGGGTCGGCACCGTCCCGGTCCGGGTCGTCGTCGAGGCCGAACTCGCCGTCGGCGCCCGGCCCGTAGACGTAGCCGTCCTCGAAGCCGCGGACAGTCTCGCTCTCGGCGTGCGACTGCGCGGCGGCCAATATGCGTTCGACGGCGGTGGGCTCGTGGATGACGGCGGACCGGACGAAGTCCTCGTCGAGCACCAGGGCGGCGAACTCCTCGTCCGCGGCCCCGTGGTGGTACTCGGGCTCCTCACCGTCCGGGAACGGCTGGCTCCCCACGTCGTCCGGCACGCTGTCAGCGTAGACCTTTGCGGTCAATAAGGGCAGGGAGAAGCGGGATTCCGTCAGATCAGGCAGAACAGGCCACGCGGCGCCCGCGCATGCCCTAGCCGCGCACTAGCCACGGGTGTGGCCGTCGCCCGTGACGACGTACTTCGTCGACGTCAGCTCGGGCAGACCCATGGGCCCGCGCGCGTGCAGCTTCTGCGTGGAGATGCCGATCTCCGCGCCGAATCCGAACTGGCCGCCGTCGGTGAAACGCGTGGACGCGTTGACCATCACGGCCGTCGAGTCGACGAGGGCGGTGAAGCGGCGCGCGGCGGCGGTGTCCCGCGTGACGATCGCCTCTGTGTGCCCGGATGTCCACTCGCGGATGTGCCGCACGGCGGCGTCCAGCGAGGGGACGACGGCGGCGGCGATGTCGTACGAGAGGTACTCCGTGCCCCAGTCCTCCTCGGTGGCCGGGACGACGTCCGCGCTCGCCTTCTGCCACGCCTCGTCGCCGTGCACCGTCACGCCCGCCCCCTTGAGCGCCTCGACGGCCCGCGGCAGGAACTCCCCCGCCACCGCCTCGTGTACGAGGACGGTCTCGGCGGCGTTGCACACGCTGGGCCGCTGCGCCTTGGAGTTGACCAGGATCGCGATGGCCGTGTCGATGTCGGCGGCCTCGTCGACGTACACGTGGCAGTTGCCCACGCCGGTCTCGATGACGGGGACGGTGGACTCCTCGACCACGGAGCGGATGAGCGACGCGCCGCCGCGCGGAATCAGCACGTCCACCAGGCCGCGGGCGCGCATCAGTTCGCGGACGCTGTCCCTGCTCTCGCCCGGCACGAGCTGCACGGCGTCGGCGGGCACTCCGGCACCGGCGACGGCGTCGCGCAGCACTTCGACGAGGGCGCTGTTGGAGGCGTACGCGGACGAAGAGCCGCGCAGCAGCACCGCGTTGCCGGACTTGAGGCAGAGCGCGGCGGCGTCGACGGTGACGTTGGGGCGTGCCTCGTAGATGATGCCGACGACGCCGAGGGGGACTCGCACCTGGCGCAGTTCGAGGCCGTTGGGCAGCGTCGAGCCGCGCACGACCTCGCCGACGGGGTCGGGGAGGGCGACCACGTCGCGTACGTCGGAGGCGATGGCCTCGATGCGCTCCGGCGTGAGGGTCAGCCGGTCGACGATGGCGTCCGGGGTTCCGGCCTCGCGCGCCTTGCCGACGTCGACGGCGTTGGCGGCCACGATCTCGTCCGTACGGGCGGTGAGCGCGGCGGCGACGGCGAGCAGCGCCGCGTCCCGCACCGTGCGCGGCAGCGGGGCGAGCTCGGCGGCGGCCTCCTTCGCACGGCGGGCGGTCTCGGTGACGGGCGAGGTCTGCGGTGCGCTCATGGCTCCGAGCTTAGTCACGGCGGATGCGGAGGCGTCGCGCCGTCCCACCGTGCGGGACGGCCGCGGAGAAGCCGGAGAGCCCGGCCGGGGCCCGGAAGGCGGAGAGGCCGGAACCGGCGGACTGGAGCCGGGCTGGAGCCGGCGGGCTGGAAGCGGGCTGGAACCGGCGGACTAGAAGGGGTGGACGCCCATGGAGGCCGCGGGCGGCGGGCCGTACCCCTCGGCCACGCGCTGCTGGTACGTCTCGCGGCCGATGACCTCCAGGCCGACGATCTCCCACGGCGGAAGCTTCGCCGAGGTGCGGTGCTCTCCCCACAGCCGCAGCGCGACCGCCGCGGCGTCGTGCAGGTCGCGTGCCTCTTCCCAATAGCGGATCTCGGCATGGTCGTTCGCATACCGGCTGTTCAGCAGAAAGGGGTGATCGTAGGCGAGCTGCTCCAGCGCGCGGCGCACCTCCTTGAGAGGCGCCTCCTTGCCGGCGACGCTCAGCGTGATGTGCCACAGCCGGGTGTGTTCGAGGCTCTCCGCACCCGCGCCCGCACGTGATTCGGCCCGCTGCTCTCTGTCAACGCTGACCAGCCGTCTCACGGATGGCCTCCTCGTCCGGTGGGATGCTCTGACTCACGGGCGTCGCTCCCTGCCGCACGACCCCCGATACAAAGTTGACCAGCCCGGGACCGGCCGCGTGGCCGTTTTCCGGAAGGTGTCCGTGGAAAGGCTGGTCTTCTCCCTCGGCCGCTGACGGTTCGGACACCACTCCCCCGCCCTTTACACGAACCGTTCACGCCGGTACGGGGGCGCACTCTGCCGGGCTGTCCGGGACGTCCGGGGCGGCCCAGGCCGCCGAGGCGTCCGGAAGCCGACCCCCTCAGGAGTCCAGCAGCACCAGATCGTCCCGGTGCACGATCTCCCGCTCGTACGCCGGTCCCAGCTCCCGTGCCAGCTCCGGGGTCGAGCGGCCCAGCAGCTGCGGGATCTCCTTCGCGTCGAAGTTGACCAGACCTCGGGCCACCGCGACGCCGCGCTCGTCGCGGAGTTCGACCGGGTCGCCGGCCGCGAACTCGCCCTCGACTCCGGCGATTCCGGCCGCCAGCAGCGAGGTGCGCCGCTGCACGACCGCCCGCACCGCGCCGTCGTCCAGCGTGAGGGCACCGCGCGGAGTCGAGGCGTGCGCGAGCCACAGCAGCCGTCCCGCCGCGCGGCGGCCGGTGCGGTGGAAGTACGTGCCGGTGCGGCGGCCCGCCAGCGCGTCCGCCGCGTGCGTGGCGGAGGCGAGGACGACCGGCACGCCCGCCGCCGCGGCGATCCGGGCGGCCTCGACCTTCGTCACCATGCCGCCGCTGCCGACGCCCGCGCTGCCCGCGCTGCCGATCTCGACGCCCTCCAGATCCTTCGGGCCGGTGACCTCGCCGATGCGGGAGCTGCCGGGAGAGGCTGGGTCGCCGTCGTAGAGCCCGTCCACGTCGGAGAGCAGGACCAGCAGGTCCGCCCGTACGAGATGGGCGACGAGCGCGGCGAGGCGGTCGTTGTCGCCGAAGCGGATCTCCTCCGTGGCGACGGTGTCGTTCTCGTTGACGACGGGCACGGCGCCCATCGCCAGCAGCTGCTCCAGCGTGCGGTAGGCGTTGCGGTAGTGAGCGCGGCGGCTGGTGTCGTCGGAGGTGAGCAGCACCTGCCCGACGCGGCGGCCGTACCGCGCGAACGACGCCGTGTAGCGGGCGACCAGCAGCCCCTGCCCGACGCTCGCGGCCGCCTGCTGCCGCGCCAGGTCGCGGGGGCGCTTCGGCAGAGCGAGCGGCGCGAGACCCGCGGCGATGGCGCCGGAGGAGACGAGGACGATCTCCCGCTGCGGGCCGCCGGCGGCGCCGTCCGGCGCCCCGTTCGCGGGACCCGCGTGCTTGGCCAGGACGTCGACGAGGGCGTCGACGCGGTCGGCGTCCAGGCCGCCGGAGGCCGTGGTGAGCGAGGAGGAGCCGACCTTGACGACGATGCGCCGCGCACCGGCCACATCGGCGCGCACCGTGCTCCCGGCGTCGCGCACCGCCCCGCGTGCGCCCGCGCCGGAGCCCGTACCGCCCGCGCCCGGGTCGCCCGCGCCCGCTGCCGTATCGCTGCTCACGTCCCGCTGCCCGTCTGTTCCCTCTGTCACGACCGTGCGTTCCCGTTCCGCTTCACGTTCCCGCTCACGTTCTTGCTCACGTTCCTGTTCGTTCACTTCTGTTCCGTACGTCCGGTACGGTCCGGCTTGTCGCCGCCACCCGGCGGCGGTCTCCTGTGCGACCGCCCGCGGCGCGAGCAGTGCCGGTGAACGCCGTGAGCGCCCGTCTCCGCAATCTACGGGAGCGCAGATCGGGACCGCTCGCCCGTTCCGACCAGTGGACGGGTGGGGATAACGACCTTTGTCCGCGTATTCACACAGGACACTCCGACGCAGATTGTCACCGGCCCCGTGCCCGGCATACGGTCAGTGGTCGACCACGGCCGCCACCCCCACCGGCCGGTTCCATCCCGACCCTCGACCTCCTGCCAGGAGTCCAGTCCCGTGCCCTCTGCCGGTCTCTCCACCCGACGCGCCGTCCAGCTGACGGCGCTGCTCGCGCTGACGGTCTTCTACGCGGCTCAGCTCGCGGGCGCGCTGCTGCCGAACGTGCCCGTCTTCATCGTCGCCTCGTTGGCGGGGATCACGCTCGACATCTATCTCACGCACAAGCAGCCCGGCCTGCTGGCCCTGCTCGGCAAGGTCCGCTTCGACGTCACCACGCGCCAACTGCTGCGCGACATGCTCATCGTCATCGGTCTGGTCCGCATCCCCGACGTCCCCCCGGACATCGAGCGCCCCCTGACGCTGCTGCTGCTCGTCGCCTACGCCTCGCACTTCCTGTGCCAGGCCGTCGCACAGTTCGTACGCCGCAGCCGTACGCTGCCGATCCTCACGCGCAACATCGACGCCTCCGACCTGCGCCTGACCATCGCCCCGCCGCGGCTGCTGGCCCGGCAGCCCAGCCGCCGCCTGCTGCGCTTCTCGATCCCGAGCACCATCGGCCTGATGCTGAGCGCCGGGCTCAACGACGAGGTCTGGGGCATCCTCGGCCTCGGCCTGAGCGTCGCGCTGTCGCTGGGCGGCGCCGTCTACCTGGGCACGTGGATGCTGCCGAAGAAGCGGCACGCGAACGAGCAGCAGGCCCTGGAGTGGCTCGACCGCTGGCTCGCGAAGTACCGGCCCACCGTCGGCATGTACTTCTCGGGGGGCACGACCTCCGCGTACCAGGCGAACATGTGGCTCTCCACGCTCGCCGAGCTCGACGGCAACCCGGTCATCGTGCTGCGCGAGCGCTTCATGGTGCAGAAGATCGACGCGACGGACGTGCCGATCATCTGCATCCCGAAGGTCGCTCACCTGATGCACCTGGAGCACTCGACGCTGAAGGTGATGCTGCACCCGGCGAACTCCGGCAAGACCTCGCAGGTGCTGCGCATCCCCACCATCAAGCACGCGTTCATCAACCACGGCGAGAGCGACAAGCTCTCCTCCTGCAACCCGTACGCCAAGGCCTACGACGAGGTCTGGGTCGCCGGGCCCGCCGCCCGCGAGCGCTACCAGCTCGCCGACATCGGCGTGGACGACCGCGACGTGGTCGAGGTCGGCCGCCCGCAGCTGTCGCCCATCGAGCCGTACGCGGGTCCGCCGCAGGGCACGTACACCACCGTTCTGTACGCCCCCACCTGGGAGGGCTGGACGAACGACCCCGGCAACACCTCGATCATCCTGGCCGGGGAGAACATCGTCCGGGCCCTGCTCGCGGACCCGGGCGTGCGGCTGCTGTACAAGCCGCACCCGATGACGGGCTCCGTCGACCCCCGCGCGGGCGCCGCCGACGCGCGCATCCAGGAGATGATCGTCGAGGCGAACGCGAAGCGCTCCGGCGAGCGTCCGGGTGCTGAGGCCGCGGCCGAACTGGAGCGCCGCGCACGCGAGTTGGACGAGCTGACGACCACCGCGTTCCGCCGCGGCGCGGACGAGGTGGAGAGGATGATGCTCCAGTCCACGCCCGAGGCGGACAGGGCGGAGCGCGTCGCGGCGGCGACCGCCGCGTGGGAGGCCGCCAACTGGGCCTCGTTCCCGGAGTGGGAGCACCAGATCATCACCGGCCCGCGGCCGACGATCTACACCTGCTTCAACCAGTCCGACCTGCTCATCTCCGACGTCTCGTCCGTCGTCTCGGACTATCTGACGAGCGAGAAGCCGTACGCTGTCGCCAACACGAGCGGCCTGACCGAGGACGAGTTCCGGGCCGGCTTCCCGACCGTGCGTGCCGCCGCGATCCTCTCCCCCGAGGCGGAGGAGATCCCGGCGCTGCTGGAGTCGGTGCGCGAGCCGTCCAAGGACACCCTCGCCAAGGCCCGTGCGGAGCTGAAGGTGCACCTCCTCGGGCCCTCGGACCCGCCGTCGATCACTCGCTTCAACCAGGCCGTGGCGGAGCTGTGCGAGGCAACGGCCGCCCGTAACGAGCGGGTCGCGCGCCGTACGAACGAGATTCCCGGGCAGCGCGAGACGGAGGCCCAGGAGGCGGCGGAGGAAGCCGAGTTGGAGGCCGGGGCGAACGGCGGCGCGCCCGCCGACCCGGAGGAGGCGGATCAGGTCACGGCCTGACGGCCGCCGCACCCGTCCGTACGTCGGTACGTCCATGGATCCGAAGGTCCGAAGGTCCCGGGAGGCTCACCCGCCTCCCGGGACCTTCGCCGTATGTGCGCTCGGCCGGGGCGCTCAGTGGCGGGCGGTGCCCGAACCGGCCGCCTCGCTCGCGTAGTCCGGCAGCTCCACGGTGCTGCTGACCTTCTTCCCCATGCCGATCATCGCCTTCACGAAGAGGCGGTTGGAGAAGAGGGCGTTGCGGAAGCGCAGGCCCGCGCGGGTGCGCGGAGCGAAGAACTTGCCCACCCGGTCGCCTCCCTGCTGGCAGACCCGGGCATACGGACGCAGCCGGCTCTCGTACGCGGCGAAGGCCGCACCGAAGTCGCCCTGCGCGCGGGCCAGTTCGCCCGCCAGGACGTACGCGCCGACGACCGCGCAGCCCGTGCCCCCGCCGCCGACGGTCGCTCCGCAGGCCGCGTCGCCGGCGAGCGCGATCCGGCCCTTGGACCATGTGGGCACGTCCGCCCGGCTGATGGAGTCGAAGTACAGCTCGCGGGTGCCGCGCAGTGTGCGCAGCAGCCGGGGCACCTCCCAACCGGCGCCGGAGAACGCCTCGTTGAGGATCTGCTTGTGCTGCTCGGCGTCGTGGCGGTCGTACTCCAGCCGGGGTGAGGCGAACAGGAGCATGGCGGCGGCCAGTTCGGGATCGCGCGCGTCGGGGCCGACGGCCGCGACGAGGCCCGGCTCGTTGTATGCGGCGGGGCCGCGCACCGGGCCGAGTTCGTCCGCGGGGAACTGCCAGATGGCGGCGTAGTAGCCGAGGTGGCTCACATAGCTCTCCTCCGGGCCGAAGGCGAGCCGCCGGACCTGGGAGTGCAGGCCGTCCGCGCCGATCACCAGGCCGAATTCGCGCGGTGCGCCGTGCCGGAAGTCGGCCCGCACGCCCGTGGCGGTCTCGGTGAGGCCGGTGACCGAGTCACCGAAGACGTACTCCGTGCCGGGGAGGCTGTGTTCGTAGAGCACCCGGGCGAGATCGCCGCGGAGCACCTCCAGTTCGCCGCCCGTGAAGTCGGCGGGCAGGTCGAGTCGCGTCCGGCCGTCCTCGTCGACGAAGCGGATCCGGCTGCCGCCCGTGCGGAGCTTGCGCAACTCGGGCAGTACGCCCATGCGTTCCAGCACGGTGAAGTGCGTCTCGCCGCGGAAGTCGACGGCCTGGCCGCCGCCGCGCAGGGCCGGCGCCAGCTCGACGACGGTGGGCTCGTAGCCGTACTGCCGCAGCCAGTACGCGAGTGCCGGGCCGGCGATGCTCGCGCCCGAGATGAGGACGGTCTTGTTCACGGTCTCCCCCTCCGGATGAAACCGTGTCCACGGGACACGGCTGATTACTGTGTACCATAGACGCAGTTTTGCTGCCGCGGGAACAGCGGTGAGGGCACGAGGGCCAGTGGACGGGTGCAAGGGCGTATGAGGGCATGAGGGCATGAGGTCGTGAGGTCATGAGCGGAAGCGGCGACGAGGGCGGCAGCGCCCCGGGCGGCGGGAGCCGCGGCCGGTTCGGCGGCAGGACCGGCGGCGGCAAGGGCAGCGGCACGAGGCACGCGGAGACGGCGCGGCTGCTGTGGGGCGGCCCGCGCTCCCTGCCCGCGCGCGGCCCCCGTCCGACGCTGGACCTCGGCCGCGTCGCACGGGCCGGTGTCGAACTCGCCGACGCCGAGGGCATGTCGGCCGTGTCCATGCACCGCGTCGCGGCGCGCCTCGGCGTCACCAAGATGGCGCTCTACCGCTATGTGCCCGGCAAGGCCGAGCTGGTGGCGCTGATGGTGGACGACGCGATGGGCCCGTATCCGGAGCAGCGGCAGCAGGGCCAGGGGCGGCGCGACGGCTGGCGGGGCCGACTCGCCGCATGGGCCGAGGAGCTGCTCACCGCGTATCTGCGTCACCCGTGGGTGCTGGACGCCACCGCCGGGCCCCGCGTCGTGGGCCCGTCGGAGCTCGACTGGATCGAGCACGCGGTCGCCGCGCTGGACGGCACGAGGCTGAGCGGTGCGGAACGAATGGACGCCGCCGTGCTGTTGGGCAGCCACGTGCGCGGCATCGCCCAGCAGGCGCGCGCGACGAGCCCGGGAGAGAGCCAGGAGGGCGAGCTGAGCGTCGTACTGTCGGAGGTGCTCAAGGAGCGCGGCGAGCGCTACCCGGCCCTCGCGGCGGCCCTCGCCTCGACGGCCGCGGAGCCCGAAGGACGCGACCAGGCCTGGGAGTTCGGGCTCCAGCGCATCCTGGACGGCCTGGCCGTGCTCGTCGAGGAGCGCGCACGCTGACGGACGGGTCCTGAGCCGGGGTTGACCCTCACGCTGCGTGAGGGTGGACGGTGCCGTGCATGAGTGACTTCTTCAATGCGTTCGAGATGAGTCCCGTGCCCGCCCCGGGGCCGGACGCGCGTGCGCCTGAGCCCTTTCGTGGCATCTACGGAATGCCGGTGTTCGTGACGATTCCCACGTCCGATCTGGCGGCGTCCACGGACTTCTGGGTGCAAGGCCTCGGATTCTTCGAGCTGTTCGGCATTCCCGGCCAGGTCGTACACCTCCGCCGGTGGGCGTTCCAGGACGTGCTGCTCGTCCCGGCAGAGGGTGGTTCCGAGCAGACGGGGGTGCCGACGATGAGCGTGAGCTTCGCGTGCGTCCTGAGCGAGGTCGATCAGCTCGCCGAGGCGTGTCGTGGACTCGTCGCCGACGGCGTTACCGGCCCGCGTGACACTCCGTGGAACACTCGCGACGTCGAAGTGATCACGCCCGAGCGGGCGCGGATCGTGTTCACCGCGGCGAAGCGGCTCGATCCCGGCAGCCGGGAGGCGCGCGATCTCGAAGCGGTCGGGATCGTCGCCCCGAAGTCAACGGGCGAGGGCGACAATGGCGTTCATGGTTGATCCCGAGCTCGACGGCGGTCTCACGGTGGGCGCGACCGCCGAGCTCCTGGGGGTGACCGTCCGCACGCTGCACCACTGGGACGAGATCGGCCTGGCGTCGCCGTCCGTCCGCACCACGGCCGGGTACCGCCGCTACACCGAGGCGGACCAGCAGCGACTGCACCGGATCGTCGCCTATCGGGAGACCGGCCTCGGACTGGATGCGATCCGCGGGATTCTCGACGACGCGACCACCGAGATCGCCGCCACCTTGCGTGAGCAACGCTCCCGTCTCGCCGAGCGGATCCGCGACCTGCAACAGCTGGACGAACGCCTGGAACGGATGGCCGAGGCGCACGAACGCGGAATGCTCCTGAGCGACGAAGAGCAGTCGGCGACGTTCGGCCCGGACTGGGACCCGCGCGGATCGGAGCAAGCCCGCGTCGTCTGGGGGGACTTCCCGCAGTGGGCGCAGTTCGCCGAACGCTCCGCTTCCCGCACGCGCGAACAGTGGCGGTCTCTCTCCGAGGCGATGTCCACGCTCCAGCGTGATCTGGGCGACGCGCTGGACCAAGGCGTCGCTCCGGGCAGTCCGGAGGCGAACGCGCTCGTCGAGCGCCACCGCGAGGTCTTCTCGGACTTCTTCCCGCTCACGCGGCAGATGCAGGTGTGTCTGGGGCGAATGTACGAGTCCGACCGGGGCTTCGCGGCCCACTACGACGGCGTTCGCGCCGGGCTGGCCTCCTGGTTCCGGCAGATCGTCGACGAGGCTGCCCGCGCTCACGGGATCGACCCCGATACGGCGACCTGGCAGTAGCGGCTTCACACCTCCCGCAGCGACGCCGGGGGGCTGCCCCCACTCCGAGGCGGGCGGGCAGCCGGATGTCGGGGACGGCGTCGTCCTCGCGATCATGCAGGAGCAATCGACGACCGACCCACGGGGGATATCGATCATGGAGACCGGAAGCTCCTTCGACAGCGGACGCTCCTTCAGCAGCAAGGCCAAGGTGCTCGGCACCGCCGTCGTGGCGCTGGCCATCACCGGCAGCGCCGCCCTCAGCGTCGCCTCCGCGCAGGACGGCGAGCGACCGGCGCCGGCGTCCCGGCACGCCGCGGGCCCGGCGGCGGGCGTGTGGCGCATGGACGGCTACGGCACGGTGCTGACCGTGAAGCACGGCAGCGTGCGGCAGTACGAGACCACCGACACCAGCTGCCTGAAGGGCACTTCGGCCAAGCGGACGGGCGGGCACGGCACGGCCGACCGTTACACCACCGAGGACGGCGAGAGCTTCACCCTGCGCCGCACCGCGGGCCGGGACCGGGCGGCGATGCACGTGGAGGGCTCGCCCGGCGACCGCCGGCTGCGGCGCGTGGACGCCCTGCCCGGCGCGTGCGGCCGCCCCGCCTCCAAGGACCCGGTGAAGACCTTCGACGTCTTCTGGCAGACCTTCGAGGAGAACTACCCGTTCTTCGAGGCCAAGGGCGTCGACTGGCACGCCGTCCGCGACCGCTACCGTCCGCGGATCGACTCGGACACGACCCCGGCCGAACTCTTCGCCGTCTTCCGCAAGATGGTCACACCGCTCTACGACGCGCACGTGGCCGTACTCGCGGGCGACGCCGGCTCCTTCGGCCAGGTGCGCCCGGGCACCGAGATGCCCACGCCCCAACTGGACGCCAAGGTCCGGAAGTTCATCGAGAAGCGCGACCTCGGCGGCCACGCGCTGCGGGAGTTCGCCGGCGGCCGCATCGGCTATGCCGACCTGCCCGGCGGCCAGGGCTATCTGCGCGTCTCGGGCTTCACCGGCTACACGGAGGACGGCGACTACGCGGCCGACCGCGCCGAGTTGCGACGCGCGCTGGACGCCGTCCTGACGCGGGAGCGCACCGCGCGCCTCAAGGGGCTGATCGTGGATCTGCGGGTGAACGGGGGCGGTTCGGACAGCCTGGGCCTGGAGCTGGCCGCCCGCCTCACCGGCCGCCCGCACTTCGCGTACGCCAAGGCGGCACGCAACGACCCGTCCGACCCGTCACGCTTCACCCGGCCGCAGCCCTCGTACATCCAACCGGCCGGCGGGCGGCCCCACTTCACCGGTCCCGTCGCCGTGCTGACGGGCGGATCGACGGTCAGCGCCGGGGAGACCTTCACGCAGGCGCTGATGGAGCGACCCGGGCGGACGGTCCGCATCGGGCAGCCCACGCAGGGGGTCTTCTCGGACACGCTGGAGCGGCGCCTGCCGAACGGCTGGAGCTTCACGCTCCCGAACGAGGAGTTCCGTACCCGTGACGGACGCACCTTCGACGGTACGGGCGTTCCGCCGCACATCGCCGAACCGGTCTTCACGGACGAGGAGTTCGCCCACGACCGCGACTCGGCGTTCGACCGCGCCCGGGCTGAGCTGCCCAAGTCCCATGGAGGAGCGGGCCGCTGACCGGGGGGCGCGGCCGACCCGGGGCGCAGGGAGAAATTTTGGTTGCCGCCCGCCTCGTGCGGGCGGCACGCTCCGGGTGTGATCGAGCTGCGCGTACTGACACCTGACGACTGGCGGAGCTGGCGCGCCGTGCGCCTCGCCGCGCTCGCGGACGCCCCGTATGCCTTCAAGACCCGCCTCGCGGACTGGCAGGGCGACGGCGACCGCGAGGAGCGATGGCGGGCCCGGCTGAGCATCCCCGGCGCGTACGACCTGCTCGCCGAGCTCGACGGCGAACCTGTGGGCCTGGCCAGCGGTGTTCCCGGCGAGAAGGCCCGCGAGGTCCGTCTGATCTCGATGTGGGTGAGCGAGCGGGCACGCGGGCGCGGCGTGGCGGACCGGCTGATGCGGAGCGTGGAAGAGGAGGCGGTCCGCTCGGGGGCCGGTCTGCTGCGCCTCGCCGTCATGCCCGGCAACGACCACGCGATCGCCCTCTACCGGCGGCACGGGTTCGAGGAGACGGGAGTGCCGGGCGCCCCGCTCCCCGACGGGCGGCGCGAACTCGTCATGGCCAAGCGGCTGGACGGAGCCGCCCGCGCCTGAACTGCGCCTCCGGCAACCGCAGTCGATCCGGAGGCGCAGTCGGCATCCCGCTCCCTCAGGAACCCGTCCCTGACTCCCGGGTGACGGTCGGAACCGACAGCACGGCGTCGAACGCGTCCGGGATCGCCGTGGACAGGCTGGAACTCTGCGTCCGGATCTCCCGGAGCAGAGGCTCCCGCTGCTCGTCGCGCGGTGACCGGCGCAGGTCGGTGAGGGTGATCCGGTCGCCGAGCCCGGCGTCGGCGAGTGCGGCCTCGACGCTTCCTGGCTGCGGTGGTTCGAGAGCGGCGTCGGCGACGCGGAAGCCGACGTCGGCGTCCGGGTCGGGATACATCTCCGGAACGTGGCCGCCGGTGTGGACGAGGGCCACCGAGCGGTAGTCCTCGCCGAGCATCCGGCGAAGGTGCTGCCCCATCGGCAGCGTGGTGAGGGCGCCGCCGAACTCCAGCGGCGTCCGCTGGATGTGGTTGTTGTGCGCCATGAGTACGATCCGGTCCCCGGGGCCGGCGTTCTCCAGGTGCCAGCGCACCGACTCGGCCATGTAGATCTCCCGTACCGACAGGTCCGCGCCCGAACCCCCGCCGGACATCAGGGAGTTCATGGCCCGGAACATGTGGTCGGTGTGGCAGGCCGCCTCGACCCTGCGGCGGGCGATGCCGAAACGGCGCTGGCCACCGCGGGTGACGAGCAGCGGCTCGACGGCCCGCAGCCGCAGCAGCACACGGGCCAGCGCGGCGGTCAGCGCGTCCTGTTCGGCGGTGCCGAGCGCCGCCCACGCGGGAGCCGCGGCGGCGCCGGAGGCGGCCCCGGCGAGGAACCGGTCGCTGATCTCCAGGGCCTGTTCGAGTGGGGGCAGCGCGTCGGGGTCGACCTCGCGCAGATAGCCGGCCACCGGGTCCAGTGCGGGCCGCAGGGCTCCCCCGGCCATGGGCAGGTCGATGCCCGCGAAGCGCACGGGGTGGCCGCTCGTACGGTTGTGGCGGCGCAGCCAGTGCATGAGGTCCGCCGCGAGCCACACCGCCGAGGTGTCGCTCAGCTCTTCCAGATCGCCGTCGTCGCCCTCGCCCCGCAGCCACGGGTCGAGGGTGAAGGCCTCGCTGAAGCCGAACTCGAAGGCGAAGACGGTGAATCCGCAGCGCTCCGCGAGGAAGCGCAGCACCCGCCGGCGTGCGAGGGAGAACTCCTCGACGAAGTGGGCGTTCTCGCCCAGGGCGAGTACGCGGGCGTCGCCCGCGATGTCCCGCAGCGGTTCGAGATCGTCGAGGGGCAGATCGGGATCGAGGGTGGTCAGTGTAGTGCTGTGCTCGCGGAACCAGTCGGCGAGCACGCTGCTGTGCGAGGGCTGTTCGGGCATGGGCGGGCTCAATTCTCAGCTCGGGATGCGGAGTTCGGGGTCCGGAGTTTCCGGGCTTTCCGGGCTCGGGCCGGGTGCCGGACCGCCGCTTGTGCGGCGGACCTCGGCTGCGCGCGGACCGGCCGGACGTACACGCACGCGACCGGCGCCGGGCTCCTGAGCTTCTGGGCTCCGGCGCGCATGCGGCGCGGTGCGGTGCGGGTGCCGACGGACCCGTCAGAGGAAGAGACTGCCTACTGCCATGATCGCAACATAGCGCCGCCCGGCGGCAGTTCGCACCCGGATATCCGTGCGCCACCGCCGCGGTACCGCCGTCCCGCGTCCGGGGCGTCGCGGTACCTCGGTGCCCTCGACCGCTAGGTGTGTTGCAGCGCCTTGTAGTCCACCAGCCCCGTGTCCTCCAGGGCCGTGATGTGGTCGAGGACGATGGTGTTGGCCCTCGTCGCCAGCGACCGCACCATCGAGTTGCGGGTCTGGTCGCGTACGAGGCTCACGAGGCTGAAGGCCACGCCGTTCTGCTTCCGCACATGATTCACGAGGAGCCGGTCGAACTCCTCGCCCCGGGCCTTCTGGATCTCCTCCATGTACTTCTGCTGGATGCTCGTCGGCTTGTTCGGCAGCCACACCTTCAGCGTGCGGCCGGCCTTGATGACCCGCTTGTCCAACTCCGTGTCGCCGCTGACGAGATGGTCGCCCACGGTCCGTACCGACCTGCGGTCGCTCCGCTCCCGCGCGGCGCGACCGACGGGCAGCTCCCAGAGGCCGTCGGTGCGCACATGCCGCAGGAAGTCGCGGTCGAGGGAGGTGAGCGGCCCGTACTCCGTCTTCCAGGTGCCCTTGCCGTC
Source organism: Streptomyces winkii (assembly GCF_032248595.1). Lineage (NCBI taxonomy): Bacteria > Bacillati > Actinomycetota > Actinomycetes > Kitasatosporales > Streptomycetaceae > Streptomyces > Streptomyces winkii. Next base: position 39,446 of record NZ_JASTTH010000006.1, read on the forward strand.
GTCCTGCCACCCGGATCTCGACAGCGCGACCGACCGGTTGCCGTCGAAGAAGTAGATGGGCACCAGCAGCGCGGAAAGCGTTGCCACCAGCCCGATGACGACCATGACGGTACCGGCCGCCCGTGCCGACGTCGGAGCGAACCGCATGCGCCTGCCCCCTTCTCCACACATGTCCTCGACGGTGATCGAGACTAATGGTGTGCGTGAGGCCATGGTCGAAGCTTCGTCCGGACCTGACAAAGCGCTCGCGGCCCCGTTACCCGTGGTGACACCGGCGACGCTCAGTACGACCGCTTGTCGAACCTCCACGCGACGGCCTGCTCCAGCGAGACGCCGCTCGCCTCGTCCTCCGGTTCGAGGAAGGCGTGGACGATGGCGAGCGCGACCGTACCCATGATGGAGCGCTGCTTACCGTAGTCGACGACGCCGGAGCCCGGATCCCCGATGGCCCGCAGAATGACCCCGTCGGTGGCCGTGGACAGCGCATTGGCCAGGTCGTCGAGGGTCAGGCCCGGACGCAGCCGCAGCCCGCGCTGGCGTAAGACGTCGGAGTACAGCTTCTTCCACGACCCGAGGTAGTCCTCGTACATGGCGGAGATGGCCTGCTTCACCTCCTGGTCCCCGTCGGGGACGGTCATCAGGGCCAGGGCGAGGCGTACGGAGGGCTTGTCGACGCCGTCGGCGGTGTGCTGGTAGGCCATCTTGTGAATGGCCCGCACGAAGTCCGGTCCGTTCACGAGCTTTTCGGTGTTCGCCTCGCGCTGCTCGCGGTATTCGGGGCGGTAATTCTCGCCCCATACGGCGAAGTTGATGAGGTCGGCGACGAACTGCTCCTGCGCGGGCCAGCGGTCGCGCAGCGCCGACTGGCTGCCCTGCCGCAGGAAGGGCTGCGGATTGTTACCGACTTCCTTGGTGACGTTGCGCAGCGAGAGGAAGTTCAGGAGCGGACGCTCTCCGCGCGAGCCGTGCTGAGCACCGGGCCCGAGGTGCTGGTTCAGCAGCCTCATGCCGGCCTTCAGGAACGCCGCGGTGAGGGGGTCGTTGGCCAGCCGGACGCGGGACCTCTCCCTCGCGCGGGTGGTGCGCCCGACGTTGTGCAGCACCTCGGACCTGTCCAGGTCGTACGGGTGGGGAAGGCTCCGCCTCGACTGCGTGCGAGCCTTCGCGTTCTCCAGCAGGGGGACTCGTGGTGCTCTCTTTCTCCGCATGCGCACATGCTTCTCCGGGCCTCGCGGCACGGAAAGGGCGCAGCTGCGCTGAAGTCGTACCGGCGCCGAAGTCGAAGGGTCCCGTACCCCCGTCCCCCGTCCCCCGTCCCCCGTTACCGCGCGGCTGCGCCGCAGCGGCGGCAGGCGGTGCCGCGGTACACCTGGGTCCTCCGACCGGTGAAGGTGATCGACGATGCTCACAACACAGATGGCGGGGGACGCGGTCGCGGCCTGGGTGCTGGCGTCCGTCGTGGTCAGCGGCGCTCTGGTCCGGCTGATCCTGGCCCTGGTCGCGGCCCATGCCGCACGCAAGGCGCTCGGGCCGTCGGACGAGTCCAAGGCTGCCGACCGGCTTCGCGCCCACCGCCTCGCGGTGTTACGCGCGCTCATCAACGGCCTGAGGGCGCCCCGGCGTTGACGCATCGCGCACCGCGGGCCTCAGAGACCCCAGGCCCGTCGCAGACCGCAGGCGCGGGAATCCGGCAGGCGTCAGTAGTAGCCCTTCCCGCCGTCGAGCAGCTCCCGGACGATGTCCATGTGCCCCGCATGGCGGGCGGTCTCCTCGATCATGTGGAGGAGGATCCACCGCAGCGACGTCTGGTCGGCCTTGTACCCCGGGTGGCGGCCCACGTCCTCCAGCGCGTGCGCGGCGGTGATCTCGTTCGACACCTCGCACTGCCGCTCGTACTCGCCGAGAAGGCGCTCCAGGGGAACGCCCTCGACCATCATGTCCGCGTCCTCGGGACCTTCGTCGAACTGCGGCCCCACGGCGGGCCGTCCGAGCAGCAGCACCTCGAACCAGCTGTGCTCGACCCACCGCATGTGGGAGACGATCCCGGCGATCGTCATGTACGGGGATGTGGGGAGCACGGACCGGTGGGCGTCCGCCTCCGACAGGCCCTCGCACTTCCAGTGGATGATCGCGCGCTGCATGTCGAGCCACCCGACGAGCTGTGTCCGCTCGTCGGCGTCGAACCGTGGACGTACGCGGGGAGGAGTCATGAGCGCGCACGCTATACCGCTACCGCGCCGCACCGCATCGCAATTCCGGCCGGTGCCCGCCGGTGCCGTCCGGCGCCGGAAGGCTTGCCTTGGAGCGCACTCGAATTCGTACCGTGCGGCACATGACTCAGTCTCGTGAATCCCCCGTCACACTGATCACCGGCGGATCCAGCGGAATCGGAGCGGCAGCCGCGCGGCAGCTGCTGGACCGGGGCCACCGCGTCGCCGTCACAGGCCGCGACAGCGGCCGCCTCGCGCGGTTCGCCGACGAAGCCGGCGCTCCCGACGGCCTGTTGACGATCCCCGGTGACGCGTCCGACGACAAGGCCGTCTTCGCGGCGGTCGAGGCGACGACCGAACGGTTCGGACGGCTGGACGCCGCCGTCGCCAACGCGGGCTTCGCCACGCACGACACCCTCGCCGACGGCGATCCCGCCGGCTGGCGCTCGATGGTCCTCACGAACGTGCTGGGCCCGGCGCTGCTGATCCGCGCCGCCCTGCCCGCCCTCAAGGAGACGCGCGGCCGGATCGTCCTCGTCGGAAGCGTCGCGGGCGTCATCCACACCCCGGGCAACATCTACGGGGCGACCAAGTGGGCCGTCACCGGGCTCGCCGAGAACACCCGGCTCATGGTGGCCGAGGACGGCATCGGCGTGACGCTGATCGCCCCCGGCGCCACGGAGACGGCGTTCTTCGACCCGGCCGGCGGCCTCCCGAAGGAGCGCGTCTCCATGACCGCCGACCAGCTCGCCTCGTCCATCGTGTGGGCGATCAGTCAGCCGAGCGGCGTGGACGTCAACACGCTCGTGGTCCGCCCGACGGGCGCGCACCGATAGGCACCGGCCCCGGTGAGGGCCTCTCCTACTCCTCGAACGGGTCGAAGTCCTCGTACTCGCCCAGCGCTTCGTCGCGCTCCGCCTGGCGGTCGCGGCGGCGCTGGGCGGCAGGACGCGGGCCCTCCATGCGGTGATCCTCGCCGCGTCGGCCGAGCATCTCCGCGCCCGCCATCACCGTCGGCTCCCAGTCGAAGACGACCGCGTCGTCCTCGGCGCCGATCGCGACGCCGTCTCCCTCGCGGGCGCCCGCCTTCACCAACTCGTCCTCCACGCCGAGGCGGTTGAGCCGGTCGGCGAGATAGCCCACCGCCTCGTCGTTGTTGAAGTCGGTCTGGTGGACCCAGCGTTCGGGCTTCTCACCGCGTACGCGGAAGAAGCCGTCTGCCTCCTTGCTGACCGTGAAGCCCGCGTCGTCCACGGCCTTGGGGCGGATGACGACCCGCGTCGTCTCCGCCTGAGGCCTCGCGGCACGCGCCTCGTCGACGACCTTGGCGAGCGCGAACGACAGCTCCCTGAGGCCCTGCCGCGAGACGGCGGAGACCTCGAAGACCTGGTAGCCGCGGGCCTGGAGGTCGGGACGGATGATGTCGGCGAGATCCTGCCCGTCGGGGATGTCGACCTTGTTGAGGACGACGATGCGGGGGCGCCCCTCCAGGCCGCCGTACTGCGCCAGTTCGGCCTCGATGACGTCCAGGTCGGTGACCGGGTCGCGGTCGGATTCGAGCGTCGCGCAGTCAAGTACGTGTACGAGCACGGAGCAGCGCTCGACGTGCCGCAGGAAGTCCAGGCCCAGCCCCTTGCCCTCGCTCGCCCCGGGGATGAGGCCCGGGACGTCGGCGATGGTGAAGACCGTCGAACCGGCCGTGACCACACCGAGGTTGGGCACGAGCGTGGTGAAGGGATAGTCGGCGATCTTCGGCTTCGCCGCGGAGAGCACGGAGATGAGCGACGACTTGCCCGCCGAGGGAAAGCCGACGAGCGCCACGTCCGCGACGGTCTTCAGCTCCAGCACGATCTCGCGCGCCTCGCCCGGCTCGCCGAGCAGCGCGAACCCGGGAGCCTTCCGGCGGGGCGAGGCGAGCGCCGCGTTGCCGAGGCCGCCGCGACCGCCCTGCCCGGCGACGAAGACGGTGCCCTTGCCGACCAGGTCGGCCAGCACCTCGCCCTTCTTGTCGAGGACGACCGTGCCGTCCGGGACGGGCAGCACCAGGTCCTTGCCGTCGGCGCCGGAACGGTGACCGCCCTCCCCCGGCTTGCCGTTGGTGGCCTTGCGGTGCGGGCTGTGGTGATAGTCGAGGAGCGTCGTCACGTCCGGGTCGACGACGAGGGCGACGTCTCCGCCACGGCCGCCGTTGCCGCCGTCGGGGCCGCCGAGCGGCTTGAACTTCTCCCGGTGCACGGAGGCACAGCCGTGGCCTCCGTTACCCGCGGCGACGAACAGCTCGACGCGGTCCACGAAGGTGGTCATGCGAAGTGCCTCCAGGCTGAGGATCGTTGCGTGTGTCTGTGAGCGTGTGTCTGTGAGCGTGTGTCTGAGTCCGTACCGGAGTGTGCGTCGGAACGTGCCGCCCGGCGTGCGTGCGGGAGCGCACACCGTTCAGAGGGTCCTGACGCACCGAGGGCGGACCCGCTTCCCGTACGTACGAGCGATGCGTACGCACAGGAGCGGCCGTCCGCCCTCGATGGTGATGCGTGCTGCGATGCGCTACCCGCGCGGCTGACTACTCAGCGGCGGGAACGATGTTCACGACCCTGCGGCCGCGGAGCGTGCCGAACTGCACGGCACCGGCGTCCAGCGCGAACAGCGTGTCGTCGCCGCCGCGGCCGACGCCCGCGCCCGGGTGGAAGTGCGTGCCGCGCTGGCGGACGAGGATCTCACCGGCGTTGACGAGCTGACCGCCGAAGCGCTTCACACCCAGGTACTGAGGGTTGGAGTCGCGGCCGTTCCGAGTGGACGATGCGCCCTTCTTGTGTGCCATCTCTGCTCAGTCCTTACTTCTTCTTGGCCGGCGTCGGGATGTCGGTGATCTTCAGCGCGGTGTGCAGCTGGCGGTGGCCGATCCGCTTCTTGTAACCGGTCTTGTTCTTGTACTTCTGAATGCGGATCTTGTCGCCCTTGTGGTGGTCCACGACCTCGGCCGCGACCTTGACCCCGTCCAGCACCCACGGGTCGCTGGTGACCGTGTCACCGTCCACGACGAGCAGTGTGGAGAGCTCGACGCGCTCGCCCGCCTTGCTCTCGGAAATTCGGTCGACCTCGATGACGTCGCCGACAGACACCTTCTGCTGGCGGCCGCCGGTGCGCACGATTGCGTACACGCGGAACTCTCTCTCGCTCGTCACGGAGCTCCTGACGCCAGCCGCCCGGCGCGGATCCGGCTGGCGGTGAGAAGACGCACCGCCGCCCGGCTCCACGATCTGATCCGGTGGACCGTCTGATCCGAGTGGATTGAGCGGCCTCTCCCCGGCTGACGCCGCGGGAGGGAGTTGCTCAGGAGCATGGCGCATCCTGATCGACACGCCAGCGGTCAAGGCTACGGGGCCCCGCACACGCTGGTCAAACCGGCCCCGGCCGCCCCTGAGCGCGGACGGACCTCGCAGCTTCCGTGCACATCCCGTGCAACTCCCGTACGGGGCAAGGCAGCCGGGCGGACCCGGACGCCGACCCGGGGCGACCGGGCCGACCAGATCGGCAGTCCGGTCGGCCCGGTCGGCGCGCTCGGCGCGCTCGGCGCGCTCGGCGCGGAGGTCACTCCTCGTCGGCGGGTGCGGACACGGAGGACGGTGCGTCCTGTTCGGCCGCGGCCGTCTTCCTGGACGTGGCCTGCTTCTTGGCGGTGGCGGCCTTCTTGGCCGTCGCCTTCCGGGCGGCCGTCTTCTTGGCCGCCGACTTCCTGGCGGTGGACTTGGCGGCGGGAACGTCCGCCGCGTCGTCCTCGCCCGCGCCGCCGTCGCCGCTGTCCGGGCCGCCCGTGCCGTCGCCGGCATCGACTCGGGCTGCCGGACCCACCGAGTCATCGCTCGGCACCACCCCCGCCGCGACCCGGTCGTCCGCCGCCGGCGGCGGGCCCGCCGGAGCCGAGACGCTCCGCGTGACCCTGCGCCGCGCACGTACCGGAGGAGCGGCGTCCGGGGCGGGTGCCTCGGGTGCGGTGTCCGCCGCCGGCGCCTGCAAGGGCTCCTGCACCGGCGCCGAACGTTCCGAGACGGGCAGCACGATCTCACCGGCCTCGTCCGACACCGACGGCGGCCCCGCGGGAGCGGAGACGCTGCGGCTCACGCGGCGCCGGGGCCGCGCCGGGGGCGCCGCCTCCGCCACGGGCTGTGGCTGCGGTGACTCCTCCGGCTGCTGCTCCGCCTGGGCCGCCTCCGCGGGCTGCCCGGCCGCCTTCGGCGCCACGACCGTGACCACCGCTTCCTCCGCGGCGGGCGGCGACCCGGCTGGTGCCGACACCTTCCTCGCCGCCCGGCGGCGTGTGCGCGTACCTGCGTGACCGGCGTCCTGCTGCACGCCGCCCGCGTCGCTCACGTCACTAGCGGCGACCTCGCCACCAGCTTCGGAGCCTTCCCGCGAGCGGCCTCGTCCGTTTCCCGGGCCGGCGGCCCCCTTCGGGGTGCTCGCATCGCCGGTATCCGCACGGGCCGTTCTGGGCTGCGGGGATTTCTCGCGCTCCGTACTATCGCGCCCAGCCGGCCCGGGCTCGGCGCCGACGGGCTCGGGCTCGGGAACCCGCTGCCCGGCGACCTCCGGCTCGGCCTGCGCGGTGGCCTGTGCCTGCGCGCCGGCCGGTACCGGCTCCTGCTTCCGCTCCGCGGGCCCGGACTCCTGCGCCGCGGACGCCGATTCGGACGCGGGCGCACCCTGCGGTGCCGTCGCCTTGCGGCTGCCCCGGCGCCGGGTTCGGCCGGTGCGCCCGGACGTGACCGAGGCCTCCGCCTCCGCCACCGAGCCGTACAGCTCCTCGTCCGGCGTGAACTCCTCGGCAGGCGGCGCCTTGGCGGCCTTCCCGGCCTTCTCCGCCTTCCCGGCCTGCGCGTCCTCGGTCTCCGCGACCTCCGGAGTCTCAACGGCCTCGGTCGCGGGCTCGGCCGCGGCCTTCGCCTGCGCGCCGCCCCGGCCGCCCCGCTTCTTGGCCTTCTTGCCGCCACCGGCCGCGGGCTGCTCCATGTGTACGAGCACGCCCCGCCCGTTGCAGTGCACGCACGGCTCGGAGAAGGACTCCAGCAGCCCCTGCCCGACCCGCTTCCGCGTCATCTGCACGAGCCCGAGCGACGTCACCTCGGCGACCTGGTGCTTCGTACGGTCCCTGCCCAGGCACTCCAGCAGACGCCTCAGCACCAGATCCCGGTTGGACTCCAGCACCATGTCGATGAAGTCGATCACGATGATGCCGCCGAGGTCGCGGAGCCGCAGCTGCCGCACGATCTCCTCGGCCGCCTCCAGGTTGTTCCTGGTGACCGTCTCCTCCAGGTTGCCGCCCTGGCCCGTGAACTTCCCGGTGTTGACGTCGACGACGACCATCGCCTCCGTACGGTCGATCACCAGCGAACCGCCGCTCGGCAGCCACACCTTGCGGTCCAGCGCCTTCATCAGCTGCTCGTCGATGCGGTACGTGGCGAAGACGTCCACGTCGGACGTCCACTTCTGGAGACGCTCCGCGAGGTCCGGCGCCACGTGGGAGACGTAGCCGTGGATGGTCTCCCACGCCTCGTCGCCGCTGACGATGACCTTGGAGAAGTCCTCGTTGAAGATGTCGCGCACGACGCGCACGGTCATGTCCGGCTCGCCGTACAGCAGCGACGGGGCGTTGCCCTTCTGCGCCTTGCGCTGGATGTCCTCCCACTGCGCCTGCAACCGCTCGACGTCGCGGCGCAGTTCGTCCTCGCTGGCGCCCTCGGCGGCCGTACGGACGATGACGCCCGCGTCCTCCGGGACGACCTTCTTCAGGATCTGCTTCAGACGCGAACGCTCGGTGTCGGGCAGCTTGCGGCTGATGCCCGTCATCGACCCCTCGGGGACGTAGACCAGGTAGCGGCCGGGCAGCGAGACCTGGCTGGTCAGCCGCGCGCCCTTGTGGCCCATCGGATCCTTCGTGACCTGCACGAGCACCGACTGGCCGGACTTCAGCGCGGTCTCGATGCGGCGGGGGCCGTTGGCCATGCCCAGCGACTCGAAGTTGACCTCGCCGGCGTAGAGGACGGCGTTGCGCCCCTTGCCGATGTCGACGAAGGCGGCCTCCATCGACGGCAGCACGTTCTGCACCTTGCCGAGGTAGACGTTGCCGACGTACGAAGTCGACTGCTCCTTGTTGACGAAGTGCTCCACGAGCACGTCGTCCTCCAGCACGCCGATCTGCGTACGCTCGCCGCTCTGCCGGACGATCATCTCCCGCTTCACCGCCTCGCGGCGGGCAAGGAACTCGGCCTCGGTGATGATCGGCACCCGGCGGCGGCCCTGCTCGCGGCCCTCGCGGCGGCGCTGCTTCTTCGCCTCCAGGCGCGTCGATCCCTTGATCGCCTGGACCTCGTCGGTGGGCTCGTCCTTGCGCTTGCGCGGCTCGCGGATCTTGACGACCGTGCGCTCCGGGTCGTCCTCGCCCTCGCGCGCGGCGGCCGAGTCACCGGAGTCGCTGCCGCGGCGACGGCGACGACGGCGGCGACGTGAACTGCTCGAAGAGCCCGAGGCGCCGCCGGAGCCTCCGGCCCTGGTCTCCTCGGCCTCGTCGTCGGCTGCGTCCGCCTCGTCGGACGCGTCGGAGCCGGACGCGGCGTCGCCTTCGCCCTCGCCCTTCCCGGTGTCCTCGCGGCGCTGCCGCTGCTCCCGGCCGTCGCCGCCGCTCTCGGCAGCGGCCTCGTCCGAGGAATCGGGGCTCTCACCCCGGCGGCGGCGACGTCCACCGCGGCGACGGCGGCGGGCCGGACGCTCCTCCTGGTCCTCCTCGCCCTCAACCTCGGCGTCGGACTCGCTCTCGGCCTCCTGCTCCTTCGCGTCCTCGTCGCTCTCCCCGTCGGCGTCGGCCTCCGCACCCTGGCGGCGGCCGTTGCCCGAGGAGTCGCCACGGCGACGGCGACGGCGCGGAGACTCGGCGACGGGCGGAGCCTCCTCTTCCTCTTCCTCTTCGTCCAGCTCGTCGGCCTCTTCGGCCGCGGCGTCGGCGGCGGCCGCGGCCGCCGCGCTCTGCGGGGTCTGGAACGCGGGCTCCGTGAAGACCGGTGCCTGGAAGAGGGCCATCGGCGCCCCGGCCTTCTTGCGCGACGCGGGTGCCTGCTCGGCCTCCCCCTCCGTCTCGGGCCGGGCGGCCTCGCGGGCGGCGGACGCCGCGGACTTACGGGTGGGGGTGCGGCGTCGCGTACGGGCGCCGGACTCCGCGGCGTCGCCGGATGCGGCGGGTGCGGACGACTCGGCGGCGGCGGGCTCGGGGGCCTCGGCCTCCGAGCGGGTTCCGGTTTCGGCCTCCGCCGGCGCCTTCGACGATGTACGGGCCGACGCGCTCACCTTCCGGGTCGTGGAGCGGCGCGACGTACGCGCGGGCTCCTCGGCCGCGGCGCCCTTGTTCGCATCCTTGTCCGCGTCCTTGCCTTCGGCGGCGCTCTTGGCCGTGCCGGCGGCCCGCACCTTGCCCTTGTCCGCCTTGTCTCCCTTGTCTTCCCTGTCTGCTGTACGCGTGTCGCCGTCCTTGCCCTTGTCCGTGTCTTCGGCCGCGTCGGACTCTGCGGCCTCTTCGGCCTCGCCCGTGGTCCGGCCGTCCTGCGCGTCTGCCTCCGCGGGGCTCTCGCTCTCCGCCGCGGCCGTTCTGCGTCTGGACCTGCGCCGGGTGCGTGCGGGCGGGGCGGGCTCGTCGTCCGCGTCCGCCGTTCCGGCAGCATCGGCCGTACCGGCCGCAGCGGTCTCCGGGGTGGCCGTTTCGGCCTCCGGGGTCTCGTCGGCCCGGGGCTCGGAGACGACCGGGGCGCCCTCCGGGGCAGCAGCCCTGCGCCGCGGACGAGCCGGGGGCGCGGGGTCCGCCACGGCCTCGGAGCCTGAACCGGCGTCACCAGCCGCAACGGCCTCGTCCGGCTGGTCCGCACCGGCCGGGACGACCTGCTCGGCCGCCGCGGGCTCACTCACGCTCGGGCTGCCCACGGGGGCACCGGCGCTGCGGGTCGCCCGGCGCCGGGGCGGGGCGGAGACCGGGGCGGGTTCCTCGGCCGGGAGCTCAGCGGTGGCCGAGAACCCTCCGGCCTCACCGGTGTCCGCGGTCTCGCCGGAACCGGCCTGACCTGCGAATCCAACCGGCTCCGAGGCCGCCGCCGCACCTGCGGAGACCGACGTGTCGCTCGCCGCGATCACCTCGGGGGGCGTCGACGACTCGGACGGCGGGCCAGCGGGCCTGCTCACCGCGCGACGGCGCCGCGGCGGCAGGGTGTCGCTCGGAGAGGCGGACCCGGCGGCCTCGCGCTGCTCCTGCTCCTGCGCCGGCTCTGGCTGCGCCGCCTCGGCCTGAGGCTGAGTCTCAGCCTGGACGTAGGACTGTGCAGGCGCCTGCCAGGGCGACCCGGCCGGAGCCCAGTCCCGCGCCCCAGTCTCCGTCTCCGCGGGCTGTGGAGGCTCCGCGCTTCCTGTCTGCTGCGCGCCCTCCGCGTTCAAGGCGTTCTCAGCGCTCTCCGCGGCTGCGCTTTCATTCTCGTTGTTCGGTTCGAGCATGCGGGCGTTTCTCCCGTCACGCTCCCGGGCGCCGCGCCTCATCCGTACGGCCACGGCCCACGCTCGGGGCGGGCCGTGCTCCAGGGCGCGGGCGCCACACGGGAGCTTCTGTCTCACTCGCCGGTTCCGGTCTGTCTTCCGTACAGACGGCCCGGCTACGGCGAAAGTCTTCTGGTCACTGCGCCTGCCTGCCACGACACGGACCCGGGTGGCTCCCTGGTGCCTGCATCGGCGGTGGCGCTTTCAACGCTGATCCTCCAGGCCCTCGGCCTACGCGCTGCCGCCCGGCGCCGTCGCGACGAGGGGTGCGTCGCGGTCGGGCGCCAACGGGTCGGTCACCGTGCCGGTCTCCTCATCGAGCGGCCCCTGCGCCAGCCTGGTCACCGCTGCGGGGACCGGCGGCGCCAGGTCGGCCGTAGCTCGGAGGCCGGACAGGACGTCGTCGGGTCGTACAGCAGGTGTCAGGTGCCGTACCACCAGGCGCAGTATCGCACAGGGTCCCTCCCCGCGACCATCGCCCCCTGGTCCGGGCATCGCCTCCGCCGAGGTCAGCGAGGCGACGGCGGCCCGTGCGTCGAAGGTGCGCAGACCCTTCTTGGTCTGGCGCTCCACCTCGACGGACTCCGCCGCGAGGAACGCCGCCGCGGCTCGTTCCGCCTCGGCCGGGGCGACCCCGTCCAGCCGGAGCTCCCACTCGGAGGCCTCCAGCCGGTCGGTGAAGTCGGACGTACGGACCTCGGCCGCCTCGACGATGTCGAGCCCCGGCGGCATGGACTCATCGAGCCGCGTCCGAAGCTCCTCCGGATCACGCCGCTCGACGAGGGCGATCTCCAGATACTCGGCCTCACTGCCCGTGCCGGTGGGTGCGGCATTGGCGTAGGAGACCTTCGGGTGCGGGGTGAAGCCGGCGGAGTACGCCATGGGCACCCCCGCCCTGCGCAGCGCTCTCTCGAAGGCGCGCTGGAAGTCCCGATGACTGGTGAACCGGAGGCGGCCGCGCTTGGTGTATCGCAGTCGCACGCGCTGCACGGCGGGTGCGGGCGGCGGGCCTTCGGGCTGTCGCTTGCCCAGTGGTTCTCTCCTCAGTGCCTGATGCAGGGCGGCGACGCGTGGGGTGTCGACCGCCCTCCGCGTACGTACGGATTCAAGGTGCGGCTGTGCCGCACCACTGCTCTGCTTCGTGCTTCGTATGGTTCTGGCGTCATGTGCGGGCGGTACGGGTGCCGCCCGCGGGTGCTGCGGGTGCTTCAAAGGGTGCGGAAATCCGCATCGTCGTGCTTCGGCCCGAATGTGCCTGGTGCCGTCGCGCTGTTGTGCGGTGATCCTGCGACCCAGGGTACGCGCCCGCTCTCGGCCAGCGCCCTCCGCTCGGAGACAGGAGTCGCCTCCGCCTTGGCCGGCCTCCCCGCGCGCGGCCCGCCGAACAGCGCCCGCCGGAGCTCCGCCCTCGTCTCCCGTACGGTGGCGCGGGCCGAGGCCAGGGCGGCACGGACGCCGCGCCCGGCCTCCCGAACCGCGCGCGCGGCCGGGCGCCACACCCCGTCCCGCAGGCCCCGGCCGACGGGCCGCACCACGTGTCGCCACAGCCATACGACGGGATCGGCGACGAGGAACCGCAGCACGCGCCCGAAGAACCGGAACACGGCGCGCGAGACATATCCGGCCACGCGCCAGGCATGCGCGAGCGCGTCCGCGATCTCGCGCGCGACGACGGCGATGCCGCGCCCCACCGGCGCCAGCACGTACCGGTACAGGAACCCGCACGGCGCCACCACCAGATACCGCCACAACCACGCAAGCCCCGCACCGAAACCCAGCACCACGGCAACCACCCCGTGACCCACGGGAGTCAGCACGTACCGGTACAGCAGCTCGCACGGCGCCACCACCACGTACCGCCACAACCACGCAAGCCCCGCACCGAAACCCAGCACCACGGCAACCACCGCATGCCCCACGGGAGTCAGCACGTACCGGTACAGGAAGCTCAGCGGAGTGCGGACCAGGGTGCGCCCGAGCCATGCCAGCCCCGCGCCCACCGCCCGCGCGAGCGCCAGCGCGCCCTGCCCGAGCGGGGTCAGCACGTACCGGTACACGAAGTTCAGCGGCGCGACGACGAGGGTCCGGCCGAGCCATGTCAGCCCGGCCCACAGACCGCTCGCGGCCCAGGCGATCCCGGCTCCGGCGGTCCTCGCGAGCCACAGCAGTCCGCGGCCCACCGGCGCGAGCACGTACCGCCACAGCGCGAGCCACGGCCAGACGAACAGCGCGAAGAGGACGGGCGCGAGAACCGAGCGCCACAGCCACCCCATCGCCCGCGCGAACGGCACCCACAGGGTGCGCCTGAGCGCCCGTCCGCAGACGGTGAGGGCGTCCCAGACCATCCGCACAGGCACGATCAGCAGCAGCGTCACGATCCGCACGGGCATCCGGACCACCCTCACGAGGCACCCCTCGAAGGGCGCCTCGCCGGCGGCGGCGTGCGCGCCCGCGTCCGGGGTGCGGGCGGTCTTCTCCAGGGAGACGCGGGGCGCGGGTCCGGAAGCCGCGGGGCCCGCGGGGTCCGCCGCGTCGGGGGCGTGTCCGGGCTGGCTGTCGCTCACACCGGCGAAGACGCCCGAGCACACCGTACGGTTGCCCGAACGGACCTACTCGGCGGCCTAGTTGACGACGGTCAGCGGCAGCAGCTTCTTGCCGGTCGGCCCGATCTGGATGTCGGTCTGCATCTGGGGGCACACTCCGCAGTCGAAGCACGGCGTCCAGCGGCAGTCCTCGACCTCCGTCTCGTCGAGGGCGTCCTGCCAGTCCTCCCAGAGCCAGTCCTTGTCGAGCCCGGAGTCCAAGTGGTCCCAGGGCAGGACCTCTTCGTACGTGCGCTCCCGCGTCGTGTACCAGTCGACGTCCACGCCGAAGGCCGGAAGCGTACGGGCGGCGGCGTCCATCCACAGCTGGTAGCTGAAGTACTCGCGCCAGCCGTCGAATCGGCCGCCCCGGTCGTAGACCTCGCGGATCACGGCGCCCACGCGACGGTCGCCGCGGGAGAGCAGGCCCTCGACGATGCCGGGCTTGCCGTCGTGGTAGCGGAAGCCGATCGAGCGGCCGTACTTCTTGTCGCCGCGGATCTTCTCCCGCAGCTTGCCGAGCCGTTCGTCGGTCTCCTCCGCCGAGAGCTGCGGTGCCCACTGGAAGGGGGTGTGCGGCTTCGGCACGAAGCCGCCGATGGAGACGGTGCAGCGGATGTCGTTGGACTTCGCGACCTCGCGGCCCTTGGCGATGACGTCGACGGCCATGTCGCCGATCTGGAGCACGTCCTCGTCGGTCTCCGTGGGCAGCCCGCACATGAAGTACAGCTTCACCTGCCGCCAGCCGTTCCCGTAGGCGGTGGCGACGGTACGGATCAGATCCTCCTCCGAGACCATCTTGTTGATGACCTTGCGGATGCGCTCGCTGCCGCCCTCGGGGGCGAAAGTGAGGCCGGAGCGGCGGCCGTTGCGGGTCAGCTCGTTGGCGAGGTCGATGTTGAAGGCGTCGACGCGGGTCGAGGGCAGGGAGAGGCCGATCTTGTCGTCCTCGTACCGGTCGGCGAGGCCCTTGGCGACGTCGCCGATCTCGCTATGGTCGGCGGAGGAGAGGGAGAGCAGCCCGACCTCCTCGAAGCCGGTGCTCTTCAGGCCCTTCTCCACCATGTCGCCGATTCCGGTGATGGAGCGCTCGCGGACCGGCCTGGTGATCATGCCCGCCTGGCAGAAGCGGCAGCCGCGCGTGCAGCCGCGGAAGATCTCCACGGACATCCGCTCGTGCACGGTCTCGGCCAGCGGCACCAACGGCTGCTTGGGGTAAGGCCATTCGTCCAGGTCCATGACGGTGCGCTTGGCGACGCGCCAGGGGACGCCGGTGCGGTTGGGGACGACGCGGGAGATGCGCCCGTCCGGCAGGTACTCCACTTCGTAGAACTTCGGGACGTAGACCTCGCCCGTCTTCGCGAGACGGAACAGCAGTTCGTCGCGGCCTCCCGGACGGCCTTCCGCCTTCCAGGCGCGGATGATCTCGCTGATCTCCAGCACGGCCTGCTCGCCGTCGCCGACGACGGCGCAGTCGAGGAAGTCGGCCACGGGCTCGGGGTTGAAGGCCGCGTGGCCGCCCGCCATGACGATCGGGTCGTCGTCGCCGCGGTCCTTCGCCTCCAGCGGGACGCCGGAGAGGTCGAGCGCGGTGAGGAGATTCGTGTAGCCGAGTTCGGTGGCGAAGGAGACGCCGAGCACGTCGAAGGCGCCGACGGGGCGGTGCGCGTCGACGGTGAACTGCGGGACGCCGTGCTCCCGCATGAGCTTCTCCAGATCCGGCCAGACGCTGTAGGTGCGTTCGGCCAGCACGCCCTCGCGCTCGTTCAGCACCTCGTAGAGGATCATGACGCCCTGGTTGGGCAGCCCGACCTCGTACGCGTCCGGATACATCAGCGCCCAGCGGACGTCGCAGGAGTCCCAGTCCTTGACGGTGGAGTTCAGCTCACCGCCCACGTACTGGATCGGCTTCTGGACGTGCGGAAGGAGGGCCTCCAGGCGCGGGAAGACCGACTCGACTGGCATGGGGGTTCCTCGTATCGGGCGCGTTCGCGGTGCAAGGTGACCCTTCAGCGTAACGCGGACGCGGAGAGGGCACGTAAGCCGCGGGGCACCCCCGCCCACCCCCGAAGGCCGCGCCCCACGGCGACCGTCGGGGAGCGCGGTCTACGCGGAGACCGGCCGCTGCACTCTGATCGACTGCAACAGGCCCAGCGCGATCCACACCGCGAACATCGAAGTACCGCCGTACGAGACGAACGGCAGCGGCAGACCCGCGACGGGCATGATGCCCAGCGTCATCCCGATGTTCTCGAACGACTGGAACGCGAACCAGGCGATCACGCCCGCGGCGACGACCGTGCTGTAGAGCTCGGAGGACTCGCGCGCGATGCGGCAGGCACGCCAGATCACCACGCCCAGCAGCAGGATGATCAACGCGCCGCCCAGGAAGCCCAGTTCCTCGCCGGCGACGGTGAAGACGAAGTCCGTCTGCTGCTCGGGGACGAACTGCCCCGTGGTCTGCGACCCCTTGAAGAGCCCCTTGCCTGCCAGCCCGCCCGAACCGATCGCGATCCGCGCCTGGTTGGTGTTGTAGCCGACACCGGCCGGGTCGAGAGCGGGGTTGGCGAAGGCGGCGAAGCGGTTGATCTGGTACTCGTCGAGCAGCCCGAGCGCCCAGACCAGCACGGCACCGACGGTCCCCGCGGTACACAGCCCGACGATCCAGCGGTTCGATGCGCCGGAGGCGAGCAGCACTCCCAGAACGATTATGACCATGACCATCACGGAGCCGAGGTCGGGCATCAGCATGATGACCACGATCGGAGCCGCCGCCAGGCCCAGGGCCTGGAGCACGGTGCGGTGGTCGGGATACTCCCGGTCCCCCGCGTCCACGCGCGCGGCCAGCAGCATCGCCATGCCGAGGATCACCGTGATCTTGATGAACTCGGCGGGCTGGAGCGAAAATCCGCCGCCGAGGTGGAGCCACGCCCGCTGCCCGTTGATGGTCGCGCCCAGCGGCGTGAGGACGAGCAGCGCGAGCAGCACCGAGGCCCCGTACAGGAACGGCACCGCACCGCGCACCCTGCGGTGCCCGAGCCACACCATCCCGGCCATGAGCAGCAGCCCCACGAGGAGGCTGAGCACATGGCGCGTCAGGAAGTAGTACGGATCGCCCTGGTTGAGGTCGGTGCGGTTGCGCGTCGCGGACCAGACGAGGAGCGAACCGACGATGGAGAGACCCACGCCGGCCGACACCATGACCCAGTCGAGCCGCCAGACCGCCGAGTCCCGCGCGGTGAGCCTGCCCCACGCCGACTTCTTCTGCGGCCCGTAGCCGCTGAGGGTGTAGGAGTGGGTGCTCATCCGGCCGCTCCGCCGGCAGGTGCGCCCTTCACGGCACGCTCGACGCGCTTCTTGAAGTCCTTGTCGTCCCTCGACTCGATGTTGCCGTGGCCGTCGACCTTCGGGAGACCCTCCTCGGGGTGCGGCAGCAGAGCCGCCTTCTCATCAACCTCGCCGTCGGAGTTGACCCCGTAGATCGCGTTGTAGATGTTGCGCACGGCGGGCCCGGACGCACCGGAACCCGTACCGCCCTGGGAGATCGTCATGACGACCGTGTAGTCCTTGGTGTACGTCGAGAACCAGGACGTGGTCTGCTTGCCCGCCACCTCGGCCGTACCGGTCTTGGCGTGCATCTTGATCTTGTCCTGGGGCCAGCCCGCGTCGCCGAACCGCCAGGCCGCCGTGCCTCGTTCGGCCACACCTGCGAGCGCCTTGTCCATCTCCTTCAGGTCGGCCTTCTTCACCGGCAGCTTGCCGTGCGGATTCGGCTTGATCTCCTTTATCGTCTTGCCCTTGGGCCCTATGGTCGCCTTGCCGAGGGTGGGGTCGTACATGGTGCCGCCGTTGGCGATCGCCGAGTAGATCGTCGCCATCTGGATCGGCGTGACGAGGGTGTCGCCCTGTCCGATGGAGTAGTTGACGCTGTCACCGGCGCGCATCTTCATGCCGGAGACGCAGTTCTCCTTGGCGATCTTGTCGGCGTAGGACTTGGGGTTCTTGGCCTGCTTGCACCAGGCGTCCTTGTTGGCCTTCCAGTAGTCCTTCTTCCACTGGCGGTCCGGGACGCGGCCCTCGACCTCGTTGGGCAGGTCGATGCTGGTCTTCCTGCCGAGGCCGAACTTGTGGGCGGCCTTGTAGAAGTAGTCCTTGGCGTCCTTCTTCGGGTGGTTGCCGCCGTCCTTGAGCCACTGCTTGTACGCGAGGTCGTAGAAGACGGTGTCGCAGGAGACCTCCAGCGCCTGGCCGAGGCTGATGTTGCCGTGGCTCTCCGACTCGAAGTTCTTGAAGGTCTGCCCGCCGACGTTGTACGAGGACGAGCAGTTGTAGTCGCCGTCGAACTTGTTGCCGGCCTTCAGCGCCGCCGCGGTGGAGATCACCTTGAAGACCGAACCAGGTGCCGAGAGCCCCTGGATCGAGCGGTTCAGCAGCGGGTAGTTGGACTTCTTCCCGGTGAGCTGCGTGTACTTCTTGCCGGAGATGCCGCCCACCCACTCGTTCGGGTCGTACTCCGGGTTTGAGGCCATGGCCACGACACGGCCGGTCTTGTTCTCCATGACCACGGCGGCACCGGCGTCCGCCTTGTAGTTCCTGTTGGTGTTCCTGTCGTGCTCCTTGCGGGCGTTCTTCATCGCCGTGAGCAGCTCGTTCTCGGTGACGGCCTGCACACGCGAGTCGATGCTCGTCACGAGGCTGGAGCCCGGCTCGGCCTTGTCGCCCTTGGCCCGGCCCATCACGCGCCCCAGGTTGTCCACCTCGTAGCGCGTCACGCCCGAACTGCCGCGCAGTATGGCGTCGTACGTACGCTCCAGACCGGACCGCCCGATCTCGTCGGAGGAGAGGAAGGGCGAGTCGGTGTTCTTGGTCTTCCTGATCTCCTCGTCCGTCACGGGCGAGAGATAGCCGAGCACCTGGGAGGTGCGGGAGCCGTAGGGAGCGGGGTAGCGGCGCACGGCGGTGGGCTCCGCGGTGATGCCCGGGAAGTCCTCCGCACGCTCGCGGATCTGAAGGGCCTGCTGCGTGGTCGCGTCGTCGGTGACCGGGATCGGCTGGTACGGCGATCCGTTCCAGCACGGCTGCGGGGTCTTCGCGTCGCAGAGCCGGACCTTCTCCCGCACGGTCTTCGGGCTCATGTCGAGGATGTCGGCGAGCCGGGTGAGCACGGCCTTGCCACCGTCGTCCATCTTCATCAGCTCGGTGCGGGAGGCGGAGACGACCAGGCGGGTCTCGTTGTCGGCGATGGGCACGCCCCGTGCGTCGAGGATCGCACCGCGGGTCGCGGGCTGCACGACCTGCTGTACGTGGTTGCCGGCGGCCTCCTTCTGGTACTGGTCGCCGTTGCGGACCTGGAGATACCACAGGCGTCCGCCGAGGGTGAGCAGCAGCGACATCACCAGGATCTGGATGGCGACGAGGCGGATGTTCACCCGGTGAGTGCGTCCGGTCTCAGGGATGTTGCTCACAGCCGCTTGACCCCCTTGATCTTCCCGGTCCTGCCCTTCCGGCCCGGCCTGTCCAGCAGCCCCCGCTGGATGCCCATCCGGACGGCCTTGCCGTTACGCGCGTTGCGGACGGTGGAACCGTTGCGGCCCTTGCCGAAGAGGCCGCTGCCGCCGCCGACTTGAAGTCCCGTACCCGAACTGAGCCAGCCGTAGGCGCCTTTGTCACTCCGGCCCATACTTCCGACGCCGGACGCGTCGGAGGTGATCACGCCGCGCTCGGTGCGGCGCGCGCTCCACATGATCAACGGCACGACGAACGGCGCCAGCAGCAGGTCGTACAGAGTGGCGGTGAACAGCAGCGGCAGAAGCCCCACTTCGCCCGCCGCGGTGTCGCCCACGAGCGTGCCGACACCCGCGTACATCAGCGTGGAACCGACGGCGGCGCTGGCGACGACGAGCATCGGCACAGTCGCCGAACGGTGCTGCGAACCCTCGGGCTTGGTCAGGCCCGCGACGTAGCCGATGACGCACAGCACCAGCGCGTACCGGCCCACGGCGTGCTCGGCGGGCGGTGCCAGATCCGCGAGGAGCCCGCCGAGGAACCCGGTGAGAGCGCCGGCCGTGTGGCCGTAGACCATGGCGAGGCCGAGCAGCACGAGCAGCAGCAGATCCGGGACGGCGCCCGGCAGTTGAAGCCGCGCCAGCACGCTCACCTGCGCGATCAGCGCGCCGACGATGAGGACGGCCGAGAGCAGGATCCGGTTGAGGTACATCGGTCAGCTCCTGGATTCCGAAGCGTTCGGCTTCGGCGTCTTGGTCACGGTCACCGTGGGCGCGGGCTTCGGCTTCGGCGGCTTCTTGACGCGCAGCACCTCGTCCCGGGGGTCGGTCCGGGGCGGCTTGACGACCACGCCGACGATGTCGAGCTTGCTGAAGCTGACGTACGGGCGGACGTCGACGCTTCGGGTGAGGTCGCCCGCGGTCCTGTCGACCTTGGCGACCCTTCCTACGGGCACACCCGGCACGAAGGGCTTGTTGTTGCGGGAGCCGAAAGTCACTATCCGGTCGCCCTTCTTCACCTCCGCCTTGCCGTTGAGGAGCTGCACCGTCATGGCGTCGCCGCCGTGGCCGGTGGCGAAGCCCAGTTCGCTGCTCTTCTCCATGCGGGTGCCGACGGAGAAGTCGGGGTCGTTGGCGAGAAGCACGGTCGCCGTCGAGGAGCTGACGGTGGTGACACGGCCGACGAGGCCGTCCCCGTTGATGACCGTCATGTCCCGCGCGATGCCGTCCCGCGAACCGGCGTCGATGGTGACCGTCCAGGAGAAGCCCTGCGCGGAGCCGATTCCGATGACCTGGGCGCCCTTGAGGCCGTAGCCGCCGGCGCCGGCGGTCTTCAGCAGCTTGTCCAGCTCCTTGGACCTTGAGCGGTGCCGGTCGCTGGAGCCCAGCCGCTGCTTCAGCTTCGCGTTCTCGGCCTCGAGACGGCTTATACGGTCGTGCCGCACACCGGAGTCACGTACGGCGGCGATGGAGTTCCCCACGGGGTCGACGGCCGCCGAAACCCCGTTCTCCACAGGCCCGAAGGCGGATGCGGCGACGTGCCGCGCACTGTCCATCGGGGACTGCTCGCCCTTCCTGATGTCCACCGTGATCAGCGCGAACGCGATGGCGATCAGAAGGACGAGCAGCAGCCGGCTCTCTCGTGTGTCCCTCACGTGCGGCGGCCGTGCCTTTCCTCAGTCGGTCGGACCGGTGTCCGTTCCGGAGCACTGCTGCCGTGCTCCGGAACACTCAACGATCCCCGGGGCGGACTGGTGGTCCTTTACGGCAGACCGCACGGCAGATCGTTACGTTCAGATCATCGCCTGGGCTGGGAGTCGAGGACCTGCTGCAACGCCTCGAACTCCTCCACGCACTTGCCGGAGCCCAACGCCACGGAGTCCAGCGGATCCTCGGCGATGTGGATCGGCATGCCCGTCTCGCTGCGCAGCCGTTCGTCCAGGCCGCGCAGCAGCGCACCGCCGCCGGTGAGGACGATCCCACGGTCCATCACGTCGCCGGACAGCTCGGGCGGGCACTTGTCGAGCGTGGTCTTCACCGCGTCGACGATCGCGTTGACCGGCTCCTCCATGGCCCTGCGGACCTCCGCCGCCGAGATGACGACGGTCTTGGGGAGGCCGCTGACCAGGTCACGGCCGCGGATCTCGGTGTGCTCGTCCTTGTCGAGGGAGTGCGCCGAGCCGATCGTGATCTTGATGCTCTCGGCCGTGCGCTCGCCGAGAAGCAGGCTGTACTCCTTCTTGATGTGCTGGATGATCGCGTTGTCCAACTCGTCGCCGGCGACGCGGATCGACTGTGCCGTGACGATCCCGCCGAGCGAGATCACGGCCACCTCGGTGGTGCCGCCGCCGATGTCGACGACCATGTTGCCGGTGGCCTCGTGGACGGGGAGCCCCGAGCCGATCGCGGCGGCCATCGGCTCCTCGATGATGTGCACCTGGCGGGCGCCGGCCTGCGTCGACGCCTCGATGACGGCACGTCGCTCGACTCCGGTGATTCCGGAAGGAACACAGATCACCACGCGCGGCCGGGCGAGATAACGTCGCTTGTGGATCTTGAGGATGAAGTAGCGGAGCATCCGCTCTGTGATCTCGAAGTCGGCGATGACGCCGTCCTTCAGCGGACGCACGGCCACGATGTTGCCCGGGGTGCGGCCGATCATCTTCTTCGCCTCGGCGCCGACCGCCAGAATGCCGCCGGTGTTGGTGTTGATGGCGACGACCGACGGCTCGTTGAGGACGATCCCGCGACCCCTGACGTACACCAGCGTGTTGGCGGTCCCGAGGTCGACAGCCATATCACGGCCGATGAACGACATGTTGTTCGCCATAGGATGCGTCTGGCCTTCCAACTGGAGCGATGTGTGTGGGAGGACGGCAGGAGAGGGTGATCCGCGCTAACGCTGTGGAGACGCGAGGTTCCATCGTAGACGCGGACTCGAACACGTAGCGAGGGTGTCCCGCCATTGTCGGCGCAACAGCCGTCGTCCCTGTAATCAGTGACGTCGTGTCGGGGTGATGCGTTCCCCCGAACCTCGGCGCATATGCCGAGGGGCGACCGGAAATTGTCGGTCGCCCCAGGTCATCAAGGCCCTGACGACTGATGACGCGTCAGTGGGACATTAGCTGAAGTCGGGGAAAAAAATCTTCAACTCCCGCTCTGCGGACTCTTGTGAGTCCGACGCGTGAATCAGGTTTTCCCGCACAACCGTGCCGAAGTCCCCCCGAATGGAGCCCGGTGGTGCGGCAATCGGGTCCGTGGGCCCTGCGAGCGCCCGCACGCCCTCGATGACGCGCTCGCCCTCGACGACCATCACCACGGACGGGCCCGACGCCATGAACTCCACCAGCGGTTCGTAGAACGGCTTGCCCACGTGCTCGGCGTAGTGCTGTTCCAGGGTGGAGCGGTCCAGCGTGCGCAACTCCATTGCTTTGACAGCCCAGTCCGCCTTGCTCTCGATGCGGCGGGTGATCTCACCGATCAGACCGCGGCGTACGGCGTCGGGCTTGAGCAGTACCAGGGTGCGCTCGCTCATGGTGGGGACTCCTCGGGGGTGGATGCGTCAGGACGCGGGAGGCGTCGGGGACGTCCGGGGACGTCGGGGACCGTGTGGCTGACTGTGGTGCCCAGAGGTTACACGGGAAGTAGACCGCTCTCCTCACGCAGTGTCAGGCTCGGTCTCCAGGCGGGCACGCTCGGCCTTCGCCTCGTCCACCTTCCGCCCGAAGTGGACGGACGCCCACCACAGTCCGGCGAAGCAGGCGCCGAGGAAGTACATGGCGGGGACCACCGAACCGGCGGCGATCAGCGCCAGTTGGAGCGCCCAGCCCAGCGGCACGCCGCCCCTGCGCGTGAGCGTTCCGCACAGCAGCAGGCACAGGGCCATGGCCGCTCCGCACACCGCCCAGACGGTGCTCGCCGGCAGGTCGCTCGTACGCATCGCGACGAGGCCGGCGAAGCCGATCACGAAGAACTCGCCGAGCAGGGTGCTCGCGCAGAGGGTGCGCACTACCGCTCCCTTCCCAGCAGCAGCCGGGCCTCGCCGGCGGTGATGACGGAGCCGGTGACGAGGACGCCCGCTCCCGCGTACTCGCCTTCCTCCTCGGCGAGCGTGATGGCCTCCTCCAGCGCACTGTCGAGACGGGGCTCGACCTGGACGCGGTCCTCGCCGAAGACCTCGACGGCGATGGCCGCGAGGGCGTCGACGTCCATCGCGCGGGACGTGGAGTTACGGGTGAGCACGACCTCCGCGAAGATCGGTTCGAAGGCTTCGAGCAGGCCCCGTACGTCCTTGTCGCTGCTGGGGCCGACGACGCCCACGAGGCGGCTGAAACTGAACGCCTCGGCGATCGCCTCCGCGGTGGCGCCGGCCCCGGCCGGGTTGTGCGCGGCGTCGAGGAGGACGGCGGGGCTGGTGCGCACGAGCTCCAGCCGGCCCGGCGAGGAGACGGAGGCGAAGGCCTGCCGTACGACGTCGGCATCGAGGGTGCGGCCCCTGTCGGTCTGCCGGGCGCCGATGCCGAGGAACGCCTCGACGGCGGCGAGCGCGACGGCGGCGTTGTGCGCCATGTGCGCGCCGTGCATGGGCAGGAAGATCTCCGGATACTCACCGCCCAGCCCGCGCAGGGTCAGCAACTGCCCGCCGACGGCGACTTCTCGGGCGACCACGCCGAACTCCAGGCCCTCCCGCGCCACCGTGGCGTCCTCCTCGGACGCCCGCTTCAGCACGACGGACGCCGCCTCGACGGGCTGCTGGGCGAGTACGACGATCGCGTCCTTCTTCACGATCCCCGCCTTCTCGCGGGCGATCTTCTCGGGGGTGTCTCCGAGCCGGGCGACGTGGTCCAGCGAGATGGGCGTGACGACGGAGACTCCGGCGTCGATCACGTTGGTGGCGTCCCAGCTTCCGCCCATGCCGACCTCGACGACGGCCACGTCCACGGGGGCGTCGGCGAACGCCGCGTACGCCATGCCCGTGAGCATTTCGAAGAACGAGAGGCGGTGGGGCTGCCGGGCGTCGACCATCTCCGCGAACGGCTTGACGTCCTCGTACGTCTCGATGAAGCGCTCCGCGGGGACGGGTGCGCCGTCCACGCTGATCCGCTCGGTGATGGACTGGACGTGCGGCGAGGTGTAGCGGCCGGTGCGCAGTTCGAGGGCGCTCAGCAGTGCCTCGATCATGCGGGCGGTGCTGGTCTTGCCGTTCGTGCCGGTGATGTGGATGGACGGGTACGCGCGCTGCGGCTCGCCCATGACGTCCATCAGCGCCCTTATGCGGTCCAGGGACGGGTCCAGCTTGGTCTCGGGCCAGCGGTCCATCAGCTCCGACTCCACGGCCCGCAGGGCGCGGTCGGTCTCCGGGTCCTCCGGGCGGGCCGGCACGACGTCGGCCTGCGGCGCTCCCGCCTGGGCGCGGAGGGTGCGGCTGCCCGCCTCGATGACCGCGAGATCCGGGTCGCGCTCGGTCTCCGCGCCGACGATCTCCTCGAACTCGGAGGGTGCGCCGTTCCCGTTCTCTCCGTCCGGGTCTTCGCCGGGGCCGTGCTCGGGGGGCTGGGGCTGGTCACTCACGGCGCCCAGTCTACGTAGGGCGGCTGCGCCGCCTTCAGGCGCCGGGTGGGGGGTGGATGCCGGTTGCGGTTGCCCGGCCGCCGGGCGGCGGGCGGCGGGCGGCGGGGCCGGTTGCCGTTGCGCCGCCGCCGGGCCGCGGAGGCGGTTACCGGTTGCCCGGCGGCGGGGCCGGGGCCTGCGGTGCCGGGCCGTCGCCCGGCGGCTCCGAGTCACGGCTCCGGCGGGCGGATCCGCACGTGCCCGGCCGACGGGCCGCCGACGGGCGGGCGGGCCGCCGGGTCGACGGTTCCGCCGTCGACAAGCCGCCGGACCCTCAACCACGGGGTTGCTCGCCGCTGCGGCGGGAGATGGCGCCGGTGTGGCAGCCGCCGCCGGGCGACCGGCACGACGGTTCGCTGTCGAGAGGCCGCCGGGTCGACGGTTTCAGCCGTCGACAGGCGGCCGGACCCTCAACGACGTGGCTACCCGCCGTCGCGGCGGGAGACGGTGCCGATGCGCCCGGCCACCGCGGGGCCGCTGGCGCGGCGGTTCGGCCGTCGACAAGCCGCCGGACCCTCAACTACGGGGTTGCTCGCCGCTGCGGCGGGAGATGGCGCCGGTGTGGCAGCCGCCGCCGGGCCGCCTGGCGGCGGCCAGTTCGACGGGTTTCGGCCGTCGACAAGCCGCCGGACCCGCGACGACGGGGTTGCCCGCCGTCGCGGCGGGAGGACGCGGCCGGGGCGTTATGCCCCTGGGAGGCGGTTCAGTTGGTGTTGGAGGCGGGCGATGTCGGATTCGGCGGTGGCGCGGCGTTCGCGGATCTTCGCGACGACGTGGTCCGGAGCCTTCGCGAGGAAGCCCTCGTTCTCCAGCTTCGCCGTGGTCTGGCGCAGCTCCTTCTCGGCCGCTCCGAGGTCCTTCGTCAGCCGCTTCCGCTCCGCGTCGACGTCGATGACCCCGGAGAGGTCCAGCTCGACCGTGCCTCCCGCGATTGGCAGCGACGCCGTGGCGTGGAAGCCCTCGCCCTCCGGCTGGAGCCGCAGCAGCTGCCGGATCGCGTCCTCGTGAGCGGCCAGCGGCGAGCCGGCGAGGGTCAGCCGGGCCGGAACCCGCTGCCCGGGCTGGAGACCCTGGTCCGCGCGGAAGCGCCGGACCTCGGTGACCGCGGTCTGGAGCGTGGCGATCTCCCGCTCTGCCTCCGCGTCCCGGAACCCCGAGTCGGAGGGCCAGGCCGTGACGACGACGGACTCGCCGCCCGTCAGCGTCGTCCACAGCGACTCGGTGACGAACGGGACGACAGGGTGCAGCAGCCGCAGCATGACGTCGAGCACCTCGCCCAGCACGCGGCGCGAGACCTCCGCGGGGCGGCCCCCGGCGCCGAAGGTGGTCTTGGACAGCTCGACGTACCAGTCGAAGACCTCGTCCCACGCGAAGTGCCGTAGCGCGTCGGAGAGTTTGGCGAACTGGTAGTCGTCGTAATAGCCGTCGACCTCCGCGACCACGGAGTTGAGACGGGAGAGGATCCACCGGTCCGTGGCGCCGAGTTCGGACGCGTCGGGCAGCGGGCCCTCGACTGTGGCGCCGTTCATCAGCGCGAAACGCGTCGCGTTCCAGACCTTGTTGGCGAAGTTACGGGACGCCTTGACCCAGTCCTCGCCGATCGGCACGTCGGCGCCGGGGTTGGCGCCGCTGGTGAGGGTGAAGCGGACGGCGTCGGCGCCGTACTCGTTCATCCAGTCCAGCGGGTCGACCGAGTTGGGGTTGGACTTGGACATCTTCTTGCCGTGATCGTCGCGGACCAGCCCGGTCAGCGCGATCGTGTGGAACGGAGCGGTCCCGTCCATCGCGTACAGCCCGAACATCATCATCCTGGCGACCCAGAAGAAGATGATGTCGTGGCCGGTCAGCAGCACGTCGGTCGGATAGAACCTCGCCAGGTCCTGGGTCCGCTCGGGCCAGCCGAGCGTCGAGAAGGGCCACAGGCCCGAGGAGAACCAGGTGTCCAGGACGTCCGGGTCCTGCGTCCAGCCCTCGCCCGAGGGCGGCTGCTCGTCCGGGCCGAGGCAGCGGACCTCGCCGTCCGGCCCGTACCAGACGGGGATGCGGTGGCCCCACCACAGCTGGCGCGAGATGCACCAGTCGAGCATGTTGTCGACCCAGTCGAAGTAGCGCGCCGACATCTCCGCGGGGTGGATCTTGACGCGGCCGTCGCGCACGGCGTCGCCCGCGGCCTGCGCGAGCGGCCCGACCCCGACCCACCACTGCATCGACAGCCGCGGCTCGATCGTCGTCTTGCAGCGCGAGCAGTGGCCCACGCTGTGCGTGTACGGACGCTTCTCGGCCGTGATGCGGCCCTGTTCGCGCAGAGCGGCGACGATCGAGGAGCGTGCCTCGAAGCGGTCCAGCCCCTCGTACGGGCCGTGCGCGGTGATCACACCCCGCTCGTCCATGACCGTCAGCGCCGGCAGGTCGTGGCGCTGGCCGATCGCGAAGTCGTTCGGGTCGTGGGCAGGAGTCACCTTGACGGCGCCGGAGCCGAACTCCGGGTCCACGTGCTCGTCGGCGACGACGGGGATCGCACGGTCCGTCAGCGGAAGCTTGATGTGCCGGCCCAGCAGATGCGCGTACCGCCGGTCGTCGGGGTGGACGGCCACCGCCGTGTCACCGAGCATCGTCTCGGCGCGCGTCGTGGCGACGACCAGTGAGTCCTCGCCCTCGCCGTACCGGATGGAGACCAACTCGCCGTCGTCCTCCTGGTATTCGACCTCGATGTCCGAGATCGCGGTGAGACAGCGCGGGCACCAGTTGATGATCCGCTCGGCGCGGTAGATCAGCCCGTCGTCGTACATCTGCTTGAAGACGGTCTGGACGGCGCGCGAGAGGCCCTCGTCCATCGTGAAGCGCTCGCGCGTCCAGTCGACGCCGTCGCCGAGGCGGCGCATCTGGCCGAGGATCTTGCCGCCGTACTCCTCCTTCCACTGCCAGACGCGCTCGACGAACCCCTCACGCCCCAAGTCCTGCCGGGACTTGCCCTCTTCGGCGAGCTGCTGCTCGACCTTGTTCTGCGTGGCGATGCCCGCGTGGTCCATGCCCGGCAGCCACAGCGCCTCGAAACCCTGCATGCGCTTGCGGCGCGTGAGGGCGTCCATCAGCGTGTGCTGGAAAGCGTGGCCGAGGTGGAGGGAGCCCGTGACGTTCGGCGGCGGGATGACGATGGTGTACGGCTGCTTGTCGCTCTTGACGTCGGCCTCGAAGTAACCGCGAGCTACCCAGCGCTCATACAGCTCCTCCTCCACCTCGGCCGGCGCGTACTGCGTCGGAAGGTCTGCGGGGGCTGCTGCGTTCGGCCCTCGGGAGTCGGGGCGCTGCTGAGAGTTCTCGGTCACGACGGCAGTGTACGGGCGTCAATGTCGCAGTCTCGAATCGGTTTGGGGACCGGTGCAGCACGCACTTCGGGTGTCCGCCAGGATGTACGCGTACCGCGCGAGCGCGAGCGCGACGCGTCGTCCGCGACGCACTACAACGGAGGGGAAGCGCCGCCATGAGTCATAACCAGCCGGGGCCGTACGGACAGCAGCCGCCCCCGCCGGGACCGTACGGACAGCAGCCGCAGGGCCCGAATCCGTACGCCCAGGGTCCCGCGGGAGGGGCGCCGGGACAGCCGGGATACGGGTATCCGCAGCAGCCGCCCGGCCAGCCTGGTCAGCCCGGTTACGGATTCCCGCAGCAGCCCGGGCAGCCGGGGCCGTACGCACCGACGCCCCCGCCCGGACCGTACGGGCAGCCGGGTCCGCCCATGCCGCCGAAGCAAGGGGGCTCGGCCGGCAAGACGATCGCCATCGTCATCGGCTCGCTGGTGATCGTGGGCGCCGTCATCGGCGGAATCGTCCTGTTCAGCGGGATCGGCGGCGGCGGTGGTTCGGACGTCTCCAGCGACGGCAAGAAGTACAAGCTCACGTCGCCGCAGACGGTCGCGGGCGAGTACGAGAAGAACACCGCGGGCACCACGGACCAGATGACGCCGTCCGAACTCTCGGAGTTCGAGAAGGCGGGGGTCGACGGCCCGAAGAGTGAGCACGGCTCGTACAAGGCGGGCAGCGGCACGGCCGTGAAGCAGCTGAACTTCCAGGGCGTCTGGGGCGAGGTCGAGGACCCCGAGGGCACGGTCGACGCCGCCTTCGCGAAGATGGCCGAGGACAGCGAGAAGAACGCGGAGCGCAACGGCGGGAGGGCGGAGCTCGTGGGCAGCCCCGAGGAGGTGCAGCCCACGGGGCTCGGTGACGACGCCGTCATGAAGTGCCAGATCATCAAGGTCTCCCTCGGCGCCTCCACGTCCGGCACCTCGGAGCTGAAGGCTCCGCTGTGCATGTGGGGCGACCACAGCACGGTGGCCATGGTCTCCGCGCAGGACGGCGCGGCCGTGCTCACCGGCAAGAGCATGACGATCGACCAGACGGCGGAGCTGTCGAAGAAGCTGCGCGACGACGCACGGGTCCCGATCAAGTAGCCCGCGCTCAGCGGGATTCGGGCGCCCGGCCGGTGTGCCGGGCGCCCTTCGTCCACCGGAGGAGACACAAGCGATGAGTGACAGTCAGCCTGCCGCGTACGGGGCCGGGTCGCCGTCGGGAGGGCCCGGTGCACCGCCGGCCGCCTCGCACGGCGGCGGCAGCGGTGGCGGTGACGGCGGCGGCGCGCGGGGCCGGTCCGGCAAGCCGGGCGGGCGCGGCAACGCCGGGCGCAACGCCGCGATCGCGGGCGGCGCACTCCTCGTCGTGGCCGCCCTCGCCGGCGGCTATCTGCTCTTCGGCGGCTCCGACGCACCGGAGCACAAGCTGACCACGCCCAGGACCGTCGCCGGGGAGTACGAGCGGGACGGCAAGGGCGAGCGGGGCGACGGCAAGGCGTTCGGCAACAAGAAGGTGCCGGGGATGACGACCAACGCGGACGTCAGCGCCGAGTACAAGGCCGGAGCCACCAAGAAGCTCCAACTCGGCGGCGCCTACGGCTCGGTGAAGAATCCGAAGAAGGCCGTCGACTGGGTCTTCGAGCAGACGGGCAAGTCGCTGAAGACCGAGACGGGGGCCAAGGCCGCGGGCGGCCCGCGGAAGTTCTCCCCGTCCTCCTTCGACGGCGACGTGCTCGAATGCCAGGAGTACAAGATCTCCAACATGAGCCTCGCGATGTGCAGTTGGGCCGACTCCGACACCGTCGGCACCGTCTCGTCGATGATCCTCACCAGCGACGGCACCAAGACGAAGCCCGTGGATCTGAAGGAGACCGCGCGGCTGGCGGCGAAGGTGCGCAAGGACGCCCTCGTCGAGGTCGCCGCCGACTGACGCGCCGTACGGCGGACGCGTACGGCAGCAGTAGCAGTACGTGATGAAGGGGCGCCCGGCACTGTGCCGGGCGCCCCTTCATCACGTCATCGAGCCTCAGGCGCTCTTCTCGTGCCGCTCCTGCTCCGTGCCGCGCGAGCGGGGAACCAGCGTGGGGTTCACATTCGAGTGGACGACCTCTTCGGTGATGACGACGCGCTCGACGTCCTTGCGCGAGGGCACCTCGTACATCACCGACATCAGGACCTCTTCCATGATGGCCCGCAGCCCGCGCGCGCCCGTGCCCCGCAGGATCGCCTGATCGGCGATGGCCTCCAGCGCGGGACGGTCGAAGTCCAGCTCCACGCCGTCGAGTTCGAAGAGGCGCTGGTACTGCTTGACGAGTGCGTTGCGCGGCTCCATGAGGATCTGGAGCAGCGCCTCACGGTCGAGGTTGTGCACGCTCGTCATCACCGGCAGGCGGCCGATGAACTCCGGGATCATCCCGAACTTCACCAAGTCCTCCGGCATGACGTCCTCGAACTGGTTGCTGTCCTCGATCTCCCGCTTGGAGCGGATGTTGGCGCCGAAGCCGATGCCCTTCGCGCCCGCGCGGGACTCGATGATCTTCTCCAGCCCGGCGAAGGCGCCGCCGACGATGAACAGCACGTTCGTGGTGTCGATCTGGATGAACTCCTGGTGCGGGTGTTTCCGCCCGCCCTGCGGCGGCACCGAGGCCGTCGTGCCCTCGAGGATCTTCAGCAGTGCCTGCTGGACGCCCTCACCGGAGACGTCACGAGTGATCGACGGGTTCTCGCTCTTCCGGGCGACCTTGTCGATCTCGTCGATGTAAATGATCCCGGTCTCGGCCTTCTTGACGTCGTAGTCCGCGGCCTGGATCAGCTTCAGCAGGATGTTCTCGACGTCCTCGCCGACGTAGCCCGCCTCGGTGAGCGCCGTGGCGTCCGCGATGGCGAAGGGGACGTTGAGCATGCGGGCGAGCGTCTGGGCCAGCAGCGTCTTGCCGGAGCCGGTGGGGCCGAGCAGCAGGATGTTGGACTTGCCCAGCTCGATGCTGTCGTCCCGGCCCTGCGGGCCGCCCTTCTCCTCGGCCTGCACCCGCTTGTAGTGGTTGTAGACCGCGACCGAGAGGGCCTTCTTGGCCGCCTCCTGACCGACCACGTATCCCTCGAGGAACTCCGAGATCTCGCGGGGCTTGGGCAGCTCGTCCCAGCGCACTTCGGAGGACTCGGCGAGCTCCTCCTCGATGATCTCGTTGCACAGGTCGATGCACTCGTCGCAGATGTACACGCCTGGCCCTGCGATCAGCTTCTTCACCTGCTTCTGGCTCTTCCCGCAGAACGAGCACTTGAGCAGATCGCCGCCATCACCGATGCGTGCCACGAGGTGCTTCCCCTTCGCCTGGGACCGGTCCATCAGCCTTCGGACCGAGGTACGTGCTCTGACGACGGTACCCTGCCGAGCCGTCGATTTGGGCCCCCCTTGGGACGACTCCGTAGAGGCGTGCCAAGGGGGAACGTGACATGCGCCGGAGTCAGACTCCCATGCCGACGGACGACTTGCGCGTGGAGACGATCTGGTCGATCAGCCCGTACTCGAGCGACTCCTCAGCGGTGAGGATCTTGTCGCGCTCGATGTCGTCGCGGATCTGCTCGATCTCCTTGGTGGAGTGCTTCGCGAGCATCTCCTCCAGCTGCACGCGCATCCGCTGGATCTCGTTCGCGGCGATCTCCAGGTCCGAGACCTGGCCGCGGCCCGTCTCGCTGTAGGGCTGGTGGATCAGGATGCGTGCGTTGGGAAGCGCCATCCGCTTGCCGGGGGTGCCGGCGGCGAGCAGCACCGCGGCGGCGGAGGCCGCCTGACCCATGCAGACCGTCTGGATGTCCGGCTTCACGAACTGCATGGTGTCGTAGATCGCCGTGAGCGCCGTGAAGGAGCCGCCGGGCGAGTTGATGTAGAGCGAGATGTCCCGGTCCGGGTCCATCGACTCCAGGCACAGCAGCTGCGCCATGATGTCGTTGGCCGAGGCGTCGTCGATCTGGACGCCCAGGAAGATCACGCGCTCCTCGAAGAGCTTCGCGTACGGGTCGTACTCGCGCACGCCCTGGGAGGTGCGCTCGACGAAGCGCGGGACGATGTAGCGGGATTCGGGCTGCGGGCCCGTGTAGCGGCCCTCGGAGGCGTGAGTGCCCTCCGCGCCGTGGAGCCCGCCGGAGGCGGGGAGTCCGGAAAGATTCGTCATCGGAGCCTTCTCCTGGTGATGGGCTGACTGCGGTCGCTGCGCTGCTGCTGAGCCTGCTGTCCTGCGGCGCGGCTCACGCGCCCGTACCGCCGCCTCCCGGAAGCTGTGCCGCCCTGCCGTACACCTCGTCGATCAGGCCGTACTCCTTGGCCTCCTCGGCGGAGAACCAGCGGTCGCGGTCGGCGTCACGGGTCCACTGCTCGACGGACTGGCCGGTGTGCTGGGCCGAGAGCTCCGCCATCTTCTTCTTCGTACGGAGCAGCTGCTCGGCGTGGATCTTGATGTCCGACGCGGAGCCCGCGAGGCCCGCCGAGGGCTGGTGGATCAGGATGTCCGCGTTGGGCAGCGCGAAACGCTTGCCGTGGGTGCCGGCGCTCAGCAGGAACTGGCCCATCGAGGCGGCGAGACCCATGGCGATGGTGACCACGTCGTTCTTGATGTACTGCATGGTGTCGTAGATCGCCATGCCGGCCTGGATCGAGCCACCGGGGCTGTTGATGTAAAGGAAGATGTCCTTGTCCGGGTCTGCCGCCAGGAGCAGCAACTGAGCGGTGATCTGGTTGGCGATCTCGTCGTCGACGGGCTGGCCGAGGAAGATGATCCGCTCGTTGAGCAGCCGGTTGTAGACCTGGTCGCCGAGGCCACCACCAATCTGCTCACCGGCGGCCGAAGGCATCGGAAGCGTCACGTGTCCACCTGCTCGTGTCCGGACGGTAGCCGAAGGCGTGCCGTCTCTGGGGTCTTCATGCACTTGGGACCCTAACGCGCGGCACCGGCGGAGCCATCCCGCATCGGGAGCTGTTCGCTGTCAGCGCAGGTCCCTTGGGCCCTCTGTGCAGCCCGGAAGCCCGCACGCCACAACAGGTGCGCGGGCCCCACGCGTACGCCTGGGCCGGGTGCCGTGAGAGGGCGGGAGGGGAGGGCTCAGCCCTCCGACTTCTTCTCCTCCTCGGGCTCCTCCGCGGAGCCCTCCGCCTGGGTCTCGGCGGCCTCGCCGGCGGTCTCGGCCGCGCCCTCGGCGCCCTCGCCGGGTGCCCCGACCGTCTCGACCGTCTCGGCGGTCTCGTCCTCGTCGTCCAGGTCGACCGTCTCGCCGTTGCTGTCCTTGACGGTGGCCTTCTCGACGACGGTCGCCAGCGCCTTGCCGCGCGCCACCTCGCCGACGAGCATCGGCACCTGGCCGCCCTCGACGACGGCCTGGGCGAACTGGTCGGGGCTCATTCCGGAGGACTGCGCACGGCGCATCAGATGCTCGGTCAGCTCTTCCTGGCTGACGTTGAGCTTCTCCGTGCTGACCAGCTCGTCGAGGACGAACTGGGTGCGAATGCCCTTCTCCGCCTGCTCCTTGAGCTCCGCGTCGAAGTCCTCCTCCGACTTCTCCTGCATCTGGAGGTACGTCGCGAGGTCGAGGCCCATCTGACCGAGCTGGTTGTTGACGAGGTTGTCCTTGCGGGTGCCGACCTCTTCCGCGAGCAGCTTGTCCGGGACGGGAACCTCGACGAGGGCGAGGAGGGCGTCCAGCACCTTCTCCTGCGCCTCCGTGGCCTGTTCGTACTTCTTCTGCTGGCCCAGGCGCTTGCGGCTGTCCTCGCGCAGCTCCTCCAGGGTGTCGAACTCGCTGGCCAGCTGGGCGAAGTCGTCGTCCAGCGCGGGCAGTTCACGCGAGGAGACCGTCTGCACCTTCACGGAGACCTCGGCCTCCTTGCCGGCGGCGGAGCCGCCCTTGAGCTCGGAGGTGAAGGTGGCGGTGCCGCCGGCCTCCAGGCCGGTGACCGCGTCGTCGATGCCTTCGAGCAGCTCTCCCGAGCCGATCGTGTAGTCGACGCCCTCGGCCACGCCGTCCTCGAGGACCTCGCCGTCGACCTTCGCCTCCAGGTCGACCTTGACGACGTCGCCCTCGGCGGCGGCGCGCTCGACGACGGTGGTCGACGCGAAGCGCTCACGCAGCTGCTCGACGGCCTTGTCCACGTCCTCGTCGGAAACCTCCGCGGCCTCGACCTCGACCTCGATGCCCGAGAAGTCGGGGATCGTGATCTCGGGCCGGATGTCGACCTCGGCGGTGAACGACAGCAGCTCGTTGTCCTTGAGATCGGTGATGTCGACCTCGGGCTGGCCGAGCGGGTTGAGCTCGCCCTCCTCGACGGCCGACTGGTAGAGCTTCGGCAGTGCGTCGTTGACTGCCTCCTCCAGCACCGCGCCGCGCCCGAAACGCTGGTCGATCACCCGGGCAGGGATCTTGCCCTTGCGGAAACCGGGAACGGTGACCTGCTGGTTGATCTTCTTGTACGCCGCGTCGAGGCTGTCCTTGAGCTCCTCGAAGGGCACCTCGACTGTGAGCCGAACCCGGGTGGGGTTCAGGGTCTCCACGGCGCTCTTCACGGTCGGTCTCCTTGGGGGCTGACTGCTGGGGAATTCACGCTCTGCCGGGCGCCCCGCAAACGGCTCGGAATCCGGACACGACACAGGCACGCGCGTCTTGCATAGTACGTGGTCGGGGTGGCCGGATTCGAACCGACGACCTTCCGCTCCCAAAGCGGACGCGCTACCAAGCTGCGCCACACCCCGTCGGTGCGACACGTAGAGTACATGGACTTCCACGCCGTTGGTCCGGACACTTTCTCAGACCCAGGTCAGCGCGGGTGACCACTCTGACGTGCGCTTACGGGGCCGAACCGGGGGCGGCCCCGGCCCCGGCCGGAGCACGCCGCCAGATTCCCGGCGCAGGCTGCCGGAGTGCGCCTATCCGCGCGGCCTCTGAGCGCCCGCGGTGTCTGCGTCTCCCTCATGCCGCATTTCGCGTGGGCTTATCCCGAAGCGTTTACGGAACGCGGTGCTGAGTGCGCTCGGAGAGGAGAAGCCCGACGCGTACGCCAGGTCCGTGATGGTCATGTGCCGATAGGCGGGGTTCTGAAGGCGTTCCCGTATCAGCCGCAGGCGCTCCTCGCGGATCAGCTCGCGGGGCGTGGTCCCGGCACACTGGAGTGCCAGCTGGATCTGCCGCAGCGACCACCCCAGGGCGCGTGCCATCGTCTCGCCGTTCAGCCCCGGATCGCCCGCGTGCTCGCGCACGTGGCGGCGCACCATCGCCTCCACCTCGGCCAGATGTTCCGGCGCGTCCGGACGGTCGTCGCCCGCCACGAGCATGCACAGCAGCTCGACGATCCGGTCGGACACCGCGTCGAACTGGCTGGTGGTGAGGGTGTCGCGGGCCTCGTGCAGGCTGTTCACCATGTCTCCCACCACGCGGCCCAGGCCTGATGCCAGGTCAAGTCCCGCGGTCACGGGAGATTTCCGGTTCAGCCGGCTGTCCACCTCGTGAGCAGGGATGGTCATGCTGAGTCCCTCGTAGCGATCGTAGAGAGTCTGGTACGACCCGTTCACCGGGATCAGCCCCGCGGTCCCGGGCGTCATCTCCGCGTCCTCGCCGTCCTGACGGTGCACAGC
Organism: Streptomyces winkii; assembly: GCF_032248595.1. Lineage (NCBI taxonomy): Bacteria > Bacillati > Actinomycetota > Actinomycetes > Kitasatosporales > Streptomycetaceae > Streptomyces > Streptomyces winkii. Next base: position 74,873 of record NZ_JASTTH010000006.1, read on the forward strand.
CCTTCCGGAGAGCATGATCACGAACCGGTAGTCCTCATCCGGGTACTGACGTACCTGCTGCGGGGTCCGGAGGTAACCGAGCTTGTCCGACCAGCACTTCGCGAGCTGATAGGTGTCCGTCTGCTGACGGATCGTCCCCGCACGGAAGGAGTCGCCCTGCGGGAATCTCAGGTCCATCCGGCAGTGAACGGACGAGACGTGGTCGGTCCAGAAGTCGGCGCGCTCACGCGGCACCACGTCCCTGATCGACGACGAGTTGACGACGTAGGTCCCTCCGGTCCTCTCAAACACCCTTCATCGCTCCCTCACTGCCGTCGACCCGGTGATGGAAGGGGTGTTCGCCACAGCGCCCGCCCGCCCGGCAAGGCCGGGCAGGGCCGTGGCAAAAATCACAGCGGCAGCGTAGTGCTGTGTTCCGGCCGTGTCCGCCGTGTCCGCCGAATCTCACGGAAGTGGTTTCGTGACGGCCGCTTCATGGGCCCGGGCGGCGAGCGACGCGCCGCCCGGCTGTCGCCTCGGAAAGACCGCAGGGCCCCGCCCAGGCAGGGAGTTGGCCTGGGCGGGACGCTGCGGAGAGGGGCGACTCACGCGGTGAAGCCGGGCAACCCGAACGTGGCCCCTCTGTCAGGGAGTTGGCTTCCTCACCTGGTGCGACTGTCCGGCTGGGGCTGCGGGATCCGTCAGGGCGCAGGCCTGTAGGGGAGGTCTGCCCAGGTCACGCTGCCTCGACCGCTCTCGCAGACCCGGACTCCCCATGCTTCCGAGAAGGCTCTGACCAGTAGCAGTCCGCGCCCGTTCTCCTCTTCGCACTCGGCGGACCGGAGACGCTGTTCCTTCGACCGGCAGCCTTCGTCGGAGACTTCGACACGCAGATGCGTCCCCGTCAGCCGCAGTCCGTAGCCGATCTCCTCGCTGTCGGTGTGGAGCAGGGCGTTGGTGAAGAGCTCGGAGATCACTAACTCCGCGTCCTCGCAGACGTCTTCATGAGCACCCCACTCGCGCAGCCGCTCCACGACGCACCGCCGTGCCTCGGAGACGAAGACGTGGAGCGCCGGCAGCTGAAACGCGTCCTGACGGGTCTCGGCGGCCGGCTCACCGTGCAGTGCGGATCGTGGAGCATCAGGGAAAGGAGCCACGGCGTGCATCCCCATATCAACCATGCGCGTCTTCTTGGAGGCTGGGCGTCACGACGTGGGCTCTGCCGGGCAGGTGGGTGCCGGGCCGGAGCGGGAACCGGTCGAGTGCGCGTGGATGAAGAGTGCCGGCCATCACGGTGTCCTCGAAGGTCGATGGGGAGCAGCCACCCGCTGACACAGGGACTGTCCTGATGCGGAGGCCTGCCCTGTGGCCATTGCTCCATGGATGAGTCTGATTCAGTTGCCCTGCTGCGGCCTGCGCCGCCGCGCAGAACGCAGCAGGTACCCGGAAGGTAAAGCGGAATTGGACTCTCGCACTTCTGTGTACACGCAAAGAAAGTTTCGCCTGTACGCAGGAACCGCCGGACCGCGCACCGTCAAGGGCCTCTGCCGGTAAACCGTGCCGGGCCGTCCCGCGCCTCCAGCACCGGGCCTCAGCGGCGCTCAGGCAGGCCGGTAGCCGCCCAACTCCTCGCCGGCACGGACCAGTTCGGTGATCCGCTCGCAGGTGGTGACCTCGACGTCGAGCTCCGCCAGCCGGTCCAGCCAGCGCTCCAGAGCGAGCAGCCGGTGGCCCCGGCCGATCACCTCCGGGTGCATGGTCACGGTGAGGACGCCGCGGTGGATGTCGCGGAGCATGTAGTCCAGATCGTCCGACCAGTTGCCGAACATCTCGGCCGGGGCGCGCAGTCCGGGCAGCACGCCGGAGGGAGTGCGCTGGAACTCGAAGTACGGGTAGTCGTCCAGGCTCCAGCTGACCGGGAGTTCCACCAGATCCGTGCGTTCGCCCCAGCGCACACCGTCCTGGTGCACTTCGTCGGAGGTACGGCAGCGGTACGGGGCGTAGTCGTGCCCCATCAGGCTGCTGTCGTAGGCGAGTCCGTGCTCGACGAGCAGGACGACGGAGTCGTCCGAGAGGTCCCAGGCGGGCGCGCGGAAGCCGCGCGGCCGGCGGCCGGTGACCGACTCGACGGCCGCCAGCGAACGCTGGAGCACCGCGCGTTCCTCCTCGACGGGCAGCGCCGCGACGTTCTCGTGCGCGTGGCCGTGCACGGCCACCTCGTGGCCGGCCGCGGCGATCTCACGGGTGAGCCCGGGATAGGTCAGCGCCGTGTGCCCCGGAACGAACCACGTACTGACAAGGTCCCTGCGCGCCAGGGTGTGCAGCAGGCGCTCGGCCCCGACCGCCGCGAACTCGCCGCGGGAGCGCGGCGTGGCCGAGAGCTGGCCGCGCGCCATCCAGCCGGACAGCGCGTCGAAGTCGAAGGTGACGCAGACGTATCCGGCGGTCATCGCTTTCCCTCCAGAATCATCGGAATCGATAGGCTCGGCTCGGCTCCGGCCTAGCGGCGGTTCGATTCGGTTCGGCTCAACTGAGCGGCAGCGTGGCGTTGCCGGTGCCCGCGCCGCCGTCGACGGTCAACGACGCACCGGTGACCCACCCTGCATCGGGACCGCACAGATAGGCCACGGCCCCGGCGACGTCGTCGGGAGTGCCGGGACGCGGCCAGGGCTGTGCGCCGCGGATCGACCGTACGTACTCGGGCCGCAGCGGATTGACCTCGCTGCCGACCTCGATGAACCCCGGCGAGACGGCGTTGACGCTGATCTCGTGCTCGGCGAGTTCCAGGGCGAACGCCTTGGTGAGCATGTCGAGTCCGGCCTTGGAGACGCAGTAGTGGGCGGCGCCGCGGCGGGCCCTCGTCGACGCGCCGGAGCCGATGTTGACGATGTGCCCCGGACGGCCTTCCTCGACCAGCCGCCCGGCGAACGACCGTGACAGCGAGAAGACGCCCGAGAGGTTGACGTCCAGGACGCGGTCCCACGTCGAGTCCGTCATCTCCAGGAGCGGCGAACTCGGGTACAGCCCGGCCGCGTTGACGAGGACGTCCAGCCCGCCCCAGACCTCGCACGCGGCGTCGAGGCGGCCCGGCAGCGCCGCCCGGTCGCGCAGGTCGAGGACGAGCGGCAGCACGTCCTCGCCGCCCGCGGAATCAACCGGGCCGCCGGCGCTCAACTCCGCGGCCACTTCCTCCAGTTGCTCCTCGCGCCGGTCCGCGATCAGCACGCGCGCGCCGTCCCGGTGCAGCCTGCGTGCGATCGCGGCGCCGATGCCGCCCGCCGCTCCGGTGACCAGGGCACGGGGCCGCGCCGCATGCTGCGCCCGCACCGGTTCCGCCGCGGCCTCCGCCTCCGTCACGTCCCTCATCGGGTTTCTCCTTCCGCCGCGCCGTCGACCGTGGCGACCGCGTCGAACCGGGCGCGCAGCGCCTCGTACTCGGCGACCGTGCGCCGTGGCCCGCGCGCCGCCACGAGCTCCCGTGCCGCGCCCGCACCCTCGCTCAGCAGGTCGATCACGCACCACGCCAGCAGGACCGCCGGTTCGAGCGCGGCGGCGACGTGGTCGGTCACCTGGTAGTCGGCGCTGTGCGCGTCTCCGACCGCGCCGGACGTGAACGGATGCAGTACGGGCAGCACTTCGCCCAGGTCGCCCATGTCGGTGGAGGCACCGCGGTGCCATCCGCCGACGACGGACTCCGGCCCGAAGAGCAGTGACGCGTTCGCGCGGCACAGCTCGACGAGCGCCGGATCCTGGTGGTGCGGCAGGTAGTTGAGGGTCGTCTCGGTGGTGGCCGTGGTGCCCAGGGCGACGGCGCCGGCGCGCACCGCCCGGTCCACCGCCGCGCAGGCGCCGCGCAGCGCCTCGACCGTACGGGCGCGGACGACGACCTCCAGCTCGGCCCGGTCCGGCACCGCGGTGGGAGCCGTGCCGCCGTGCGGAAGCACCGCGTTGACGCGCACGGCGTCCTCGTCGCGGAACGTGTCGCGCTGCGCGTCGATGGCGGCGACGGTGAGCGTCGCGGACTTCAGCGCGTTCACGCCGCGCCACGGCGAGGCCCCGGCGTGGCTGGCCCGCCCCTCGAAGCGCACCCGTTTGACCACCGACCCGTTGTGGCTGTCGCCCACGGACAGCCGCGGTGCTCCCTCGCCCGCGGTGTGGCAGAGCATCGCCAGGTCGACGTCGTCGAAGGCGCCGCGCGCGATGAGGTCCGCCTTGCCCACGAGATGGCGCAGCTCACCGGCCCGTACGAGCTCGCTGCGCCACGCCAGCTCGGCGCTCTCCTCGGCCGGTACGGCGAAGAAGACCACGTCGCCGTCCAGTTGCTCGCGCACCGCGGCGAGCGCGAGGGCCGCGCCCAGCATCGAGGCCACCTGGGCGTGGTGCCCGCAGGCGTGTGCCGCACCACTGCCGGGATCGGCGAGCGGATGTCCGGGCAGCGGCAGCGCGTCCAGCTCGCCGAGGACCGCGGCCGTAGGACCCGGAGTACGGCCCGTCATGCGCGCCTTGACACCCGTACGGGACAGCCCGGACTCGAAGGGGAGCCCCAACTCCGTGAACCAGTCGGCCACGACGCCCGCGCTGCGGTGTTCGCGGAACCCGGTCTCGGGGTGGCGCTGGAGGTCCGCGCTGACCTCCAGCACCCGGTCCCGGGAGCGCTCGACCGCCTCCCGCGCCGCCCGCTTGAGCTCCGTGACCGCGGGCCCGTCCCCCGCTCGTACGGTCAACGCTGCTCCGTGACAAGCGCGTCGGGGGACGTGCGCAGGTGGCGGCCGAGTCCGTCCTGGAAGGCCTGTGTCGTCTGCGGGGTGATCAGCGCACCGATCACGGCGAGCAGAGCCCCGAACACCAGGAAGGAGAAGGCGACTTCGAAGGAGAACCGCTCGGCGAGGAAACCCATCACGAACGGCGAGACGGCGCCGGCCAGCTGGCCGCCGAAGTTGACCATGCCGCCGCCGACGCCCGCGTACTCGGCGGGCAGCATGCGCAGCGGAAGCCCGAAGATCTGCATGTACGCGAGGTACATCACCAGCGTGCCGCCCGTCTCCCAGAGGATGAACTCCGTGGCGGTCTCCGCCCGCACCATGAACCCGAGCATCACCGCCGTCACCAGCATGACGGGGATCACCACGCGCCGGTGGTTACCGCGCAGGTAGCGGTCGAAGACGTACCCGCCGAGCACCATGCTGACGGCCGCGCCCAGCCACGGAATCCCCGCGAGCACGCCGGCTCCCGCCAGCGAAACGTCCTTGCTCTCCCGCAGGAACGTCGGCACCCAGGAGACCAGGCCCCAGCCGATGATGTTGAACCCGCAGAACATCAGCGTGAAGCGCCACATCACCGACGAGCGCAGCAGCCGCAGCGCATCCCGCATCGGCACCTGCTTCGCGGCCCCGGCCGGGGCCCGATCCGAGGCGGCCGCCTCGCCGTCGGCCGTGCCGGTGAGCGCACGCGGCAGCCCCTTCCACAGCACGAAGACCATCGCCACGCCCAGCAGCGCCACCGCGAAGAACGCCCCGCGCCAGCCGAAGGCCGCGATCAGCGGCGCGGCGACCATCGGGGCTATCGCGGCGCCGAAGGGGTTGGAGGCGGACATGGCGCCGTTCGCGGTCAACCGCTGCTGTGGGGTCGTACGTTCGCTGATCGCCTTGATCGACGCTGCCGGGAAGATGCCCTGCAACGCGCCGAAGAACGCGCGGATGACCACCATCGAGGCCAGCCCGCGAGCGAGCCCGCAGGCCGCCGTGAACAGGCTCCACCCGGCGGCGGCCACCAGCATCGTGCGCTTGGCGCCCCAGGTGTCGGCCATGATCCCGCCCGGGATCTGGAAGGCCGCGTAGGTGATGAAGAACGCGGTGAGGATCAGGCCCTGGCCCGTCTCACCGAGGCCGAACTCGTCGCCGATCTCCGGCAGTGCGAGGGTGATGACCAGGCGGTCGATGTAGTCGACGAGCCAGGTGAGGAACAGCACGACGACGGTCACCCTGGCGACCCGGGCGGCCGTCGGGCGCCCGGCCCCCAGGCCCGGCGCGGTCCGCCGGCTCCGCTTCTCCGCTTCCATCCTCCACCTCCACGCAGCGCACCGGATGTCGCACAGCAGTCTGCAAGCGGCGGGCCCGCGCGGCTTTGTGGCAGCCGACGAGGTTATCGGCGTTCACTCATGCCGGACTCCAAGCACACCGGGCCAGGCCGGGTCTCGGCCGCCGCACCGCAGCGCGAAGAGCTGGACGCCGGCGCTGAGCCGCTCGTCCGGATCGGCCAGATCCAGCCCGGTCAGCTCCCGCACCCGGCGGAGCCGGTAACGCAGCGTGTTGGCATGCACGTTCAGCACCTGGGACGCGGTGCGGGTGTCGCCGAAGGCGTCGAGGTACGCGCCGAGCGTGGCGGTGTAGTCGGTGCCCCGCCTCCGGTCGTGCGCCCGCAGCCGCGCCACCGGACCCGCCTGGAGCCGCTCGTCGGCGGCGACGCTCTCGCTCAGCACGAGCAGGTTCGCGGTGCCTCTGACGTCTGCGTACGCGGCGCAGCGGTGTTCGCCGCGCCGCTTCAGCGCCCGTACCACCAGCTCCGCCTCCAGCCGCGACTCGGGCAGCTCGCCGAGGTGGGCGACGCACGGGCCGGTCCCCACGCGCAGCCGCACGCCGGTCGACTCGGTCACCGCGGCCGCCATTGCGGCGGCGGCCCGCCGGACCCCGTCCGGGTCCGCCGCGTCCAGCAGCACGATGAGGGCCCTGCCCGGTCCCGTCGTGGCCACCGCGCGGCGGCGGTATCCGGCGAGCCGGCGCAGCGACTCCTCCCGTACGCGATGGGCCACGGCCGGACCGGCCTCCCCTGGCTCGTCCCCGGCGAAGTCGGCCACCAGCACCGCCGCCGGAACATCGGGCGCTATCCCCAGGTGAGCGCCGGCCAGCCGCGGGTCGGCGTCGCCCAGCAGCAGCCGCCCGACCAGTTCCTCGTCCAGCCGGTGTCTGGCCAACTCCTCCTGATCGAGGCCGAGGAGACGGACGGCGGCGACGGGGGCCGCCTCGGCGAGGAGTGCGGCCGCGCCGTCGGCGAGCGGGCCGCCGCTCTCCGCCACCCAGATCGAACCGAGGTTCTCGGTGCCCGCGCGCACCGCGACGGCGAGCCTGCGCCCGGCGCCCAGTTCTGGCACGGCCGCCACCTCCACGACGCCCTCGTCCGACCACAGCCTGCGGTAGACGCCCAGCTGCGTCAGCCTGCTCCGGTACCCGGGCGGGCCGTGCTGCTCCAGTACGGCGGCGCGGCGCATGTCGTCGTCGCCCTTCGTCAGCCGTGAGGCGGCAAGCAGCTCCTGGCCGGGGGTGAAGATCATGACCGAGCCGTGCACCAGCTCGGCGAGGGTGTTCGCCAGGCCCGACAGGTCGTATTGGCGTGCGAGCACGCCCGCTTGCCCGTGCCGGAGTGCGTACGGGTGGCCGTGGCGGGGGCTCGGCGTACCGGCGACGGCGAGCAGTGCCCGCAGCCGTCCGATCACCTCGGCCCAGTCCTGCTCGGCGGCGAGCACCAGCAGCGCGACGCCGTGCCGTTCGGCGAGAGCGGCCACGCCGCCCTGCCCGGAGCCGCCCTGCGCGGAGCCTCCCCCACCGCGGCGCTTGACCAGGACGGCCGCAGCTCCCGCGGCGGACGCGGCGGCGAGCAGAGAGGCCAGTCCGTCGAGGGCGTCGGCGCTGCCCGTGCCTATGCACAGCAGCAGATCGGCGCCCGGTGACGGGTCCTCGTCCGCTTCCCGTACGGCCAGCCCGCGCACGGGCACGTCCAGTCCGCCCGGCGCGGCCCGCACGTCGACGGCTTCCGGTCCGAGGGATTCCACGACGGTCGCGATCGTGACCGGGTGGGGGCGGCCGTACGGCTCCGCCGGCTTGTGCTCTGCCATCAGGGATCAGCTCCAAAGCTTGGCGCCTGGCACAGACTCTCGCATGCCCGCGGGCGGCGATGCTGTGGTCGCGTCCCGACCGTCGAAGGAGACCCGCGGTGCCAGCAGCCCCACCCCCCATGCCAGACGCACGAGCGCTGCTCGAAAGGCTCACGGCCCGGCAGCCCGCCATGCTCGACGACCTGGAGCGGCTGGTCACGGCGGAGTCCCCGTCCGCCGACCCCGAGGCGCTGGGCGGCTGCCGGTCGGTGCTGGCCCGCATCGGCACGGAACTGCTCGGCGTACGGCCGGAGTTGCTCGACGGTTCTGCCGGTTCCGCCGGGACCGCCCGCTCCCCCGGGGCCGCCGGGCTGGTGTGGCGGCTCGGTCCGGGCGACCGTTCGCCGGTGCTGCTGGTCGGCCATCTCGACACGGTCTGGCCGCTCGGTACGCTGCGCCGCCGCCCCTTCGAGGTCCGCGGGGCGAAGGCGCTGGGCCCGGGCGTCTTCGACATGAAGGCCGGCCTGGTCCAGGGCCTCCACGCGCTCGCGGAACTGCGCGCGACGAGCCCGGACCGTACGTACCCTGCCGTGGCCTTCCTCGTCACCGCCGACGAAGAGGTCGGCTCGCCGCTCGGCGGCCCGGTCGTCACCGACTGGGCGCGGGCCTCGCGCGCCGCGCTCGTGCTGGAAGGAGCGGCGGACGGCGGCGCGTTCAAGGACGCGCGCAAGGGCTGGTCCTTCTACGACATCACCGTGACGGGGCGCGCCGCGCACGCCGGGCTGGACCCGCACTCGGGCCGCAACGCGCTGGTCGATCTCGCGCGAATCGTGGTCCGCCTGGAGCAACTCGCCTCCGCGGACGGCGAGATCACGGTGACCCCCACCGTGTGCACGGCGGGGACCACCCAGAACACGGTCCCGGATCGGGCGCGCGTGACGGTGGACGTACGGGCACCGGACGCGGCGGCGCAGCACGGCGTGGACGCGGCCCTGCGCCGCCTGGTGGCCGACACCGCCCGGCTGCCGTACGAGATATCGGGCGGCATCAACCGGCCGCCGCTCGAAGCGGCGCAGGCGCGCGAACCGCTCCGGCTCGCCCGCTCGTGCCTGGACCGGCTGGGACTGGCCTGGCCCGGCTCGGCACGGGTGGGCGGCATCTCGGACGGCAATCTGTGCGCCGCCGCCGGCACGCCGACGCTGGACGGGCTCGGGGCGGTCGGCGGCGGGGCGCACGCGGAGCACGAGTGGGTGGACATCGCCCGCATGCCCGAACGCGCCGCGCTGGTGGGCATGTTGACGGCCGCGCTGCACGAGGAGTGACCGAACCGGGTGGGGCGCACCCGCAGCGCTTCGGGACCCGCGAGGAGCCGCGGTGACCCGCGGATCAGCCCTCACGACAATCGCCCCCCGGCCGACTTCCGTGGCCGGGGGGCGAGTTGCGTGCTCTCAGCGCGGACACGCCGGGTGGTGGGGTGGTGGCGAGCAGGAGCAGGACCAGTCAGTTCTGCCCGTAGTAGACCTCCAGCTCGGCGATCGAGGTGAAGGTGCGCGTACCGCCGGGTGCGCCGATGATCCGTACGCCGTCGCCCTCGGCCGCGTCGAAGGACAGCTCGTAGGTCTTGTGCGGGCCCGCGCTGCCGTCGCCCGGGTAGTCGGGCGAGACTCGCAGCCCGGTCACATCCGTCCATGTGTGGTCCTTGCGCACCTGCACGCGCAGATCCTCGAACCAGCCGCCGTCCTCGTACATGTTCCCGGTGGTGTAGACGACCTTGTCCATGCGGTACGAGCGCGGCCATGTGTAGCCCCACCAACTGGCCGTCTTGCGCTCGTCGTTCCAGTCGTCCTCGCTCTGGCCGGTCATCTGGCCGTCGTTGTAGTGACCGGGATTGCCGAAGTGCGTGGCCCGTTCGACGCCGACCGTGCCGTCTTCGGCGGCGAGGTTGCGCCGCGGGTCGCGGTCGTTGCCGGGCGCCGTCTTCTCGTACGGCTCCAGGCGCAGCGGACGCAACGAGTACGTGTACGCGTAGTGGTCGTTCTCGGGGAAACCGCCCCCGCACGGGCAGACGTTGGACTGGAGCCACATCGATCTCCCGTCCGCGCTGATGAACTTGGAGGGGATCGTGGCGGCGTAGCCGCCGTGCTTGTCATGGGTCCAGGGGTAGCCGCCGAAGTCCCTGCTGTCGGTCCGCTTCCACGGGCCCCACGGGGTGGGCGACTCGTAGAACTCGAAGGTGTACTCGGTCCACGAGGTGTAGAGGTAGCGGTCCAGTCCCTTGTTGTAGACGATGCCGCCCTGGCTCAGCGTCGTCATGTTCTCCTGCCGGCCGTCGGTGAAGACGTCCGGGTAGACGCGGCGGTCGTCGTGCAGCACCGCCTTGCGGTCCTCGATCCGGTCCGACCAGGCCGGCTTGCCCGCGCCGTCCGTTCCGCCGGCGAACTGCCACGCGTCCTCGTCCTGCACCTTGTCCTTGGGTACGCGGGCGAGGTAGAGGTCCACGGGGTCGGGCACGCGGTCGTTGAAGGAGTCCCGCCAGTTGTGGTCGAGGCCGTACGCGTAGACATAGCCGTCGGGGCTCTCCGCGTAGTCCTTGCCGTAGTCGAGGAACATCACGGTGGTGAAGGCGCCCTTGTCGAACATCGGCGCGGTCTTGTCGAAGGACCAAGTCCTGCCCTGGTCCGTGGACTTGGCGATGGTGGCCGAGGGCGCGTCGTTGAAGTCGAGGGCGAGGTCCTGCACGGCGAGGTACAGGGTGCCGTCGACGCAGGCCATCCCGGTAGGCTTGCGGGTGTGGTCGGCGTTCCAGACCTTGCCCACCTGGTCGCCCTCGGCGAGCTGTTCGCCCCGGAGGCCGCCGGGATCGCCGGAGATCCTCGCGACTCCGATGTCGTGGAACGTCTCGTCGAAGCCGACGCCGTCGCCGTAGGCCGTGTAAACGTTGTCATCGCCGGCCCAGCAACTGGGCCACAGGTCACCGTGGTTGACGTTGTCGCCCTGGGCCGGGGCGCCGACGGTCGCGTGCGTGGCAACGTCGACGGTGGAGAAGTAGCCGCCGGCAGGCGGTGATTCGGCGCTTTTCCCGGCGAGCGACACGTCGGGCCCGCTGTTCGTGGCGGTGCTTCCGTACGCCGTGAGCAGCGCGGCTCCCGTCACCAGGGCGACGGCGCCCGCGGTGACCGAGGAGATCCCGCTGCGGCGAGTACGGGCGCAGGCCGAGGCCGTACGTCTGAGGGCATTGCCGAACTGCCTGTGGAATCCGCGTCGTTGCATCGATGGACCCTCCCCGTTGGCGGCTTCATCTTGAAATCGATTTCAAGGTAAGAGCTGAAGCAGAACGTAATGAGGGTCCGGGTGTGCGTCAAGGACGAGTGGCCAACCGGCCCTGGAGAGCGTGGAGTTCCGCCCCTCCTCCGGGGTCATCCGGCCCCGTCTTGATGGCGGTCAGGTGTGACTGGTGGCGGCCGCGGCAGCGGTCGCGGGGAGGGGTTGCTCGGCCCAGATGGTCTTCCCGGACTCGCCGTAGCGGCTGCCCCATCGTGTGGCGAGCTGTGCGACGAGGAACAGGCCGCGGCCGCTCTCGTCGGTGGTACGGGCACGGCGCAGTCGAGGCTGGGTGTTACTGGGGTCGGTGACCTCGCAGACGAGAGTGGCGTCGTGGATGAGCCGAAGGCCGATGGGGCCGCCGGCATAACGAATGGCGTTGGTGATCAGCTCGCTGACGATGAGCTCGGTGGTGAAGGCCGCTTCGTCCAGGCCCCAGGCGGCGAGTTGGTGGATGGTCGCGTCCCGGGCACGGGCGACGACGGCGCGATCGGCGGGGAACTCCCAACTGGCCGTGGCGGCCGTCGGCAGAGCCCGGACGCGGGCGAGGAGCAAGGCCATGTCGTCGCTCGGCGGGGCGGCAGAGGCATCGGCCAGGAGGGTCCGGCCGACGGCCTCCAGGGGATGGCCGGCGCGGAGGAGCGTGGTGAGGCGGCCGGCCAGCTGCTGGATTCCGGCGTCGATGTCCCGCTCGTGGTGGCCGAGGACGCCGTCGGTGTAGAGAGCGAGGGTGCTGCCCGGCTCCATGTCGACGGTGGTGGCCTCGAAGGGCATCCCGCCGACGCCGAGCGGCGGTCCGGGCGAGAGCGAACCCCGGCGGGCGGTGCCGTCGGGCCGGCACACGAGGGGAGGCGGATGGCCCGCGCTGGCGTAGGTGCAGCGCCGGGCGATGGGGTCGTAGACGGCGTACAGACAGGTGGCGCCGATGGTGTCCGCGTGCTCGGCCTCGGCGGCGAGGCGGGCGACGAGATCGTCGAGGTGGGTGAGCAGTTCCTCGGGTCCCAGTTCGAGATCGGCCAGTGTCTGCACGGCGGTGCGCAGGCGGCCCATGGTGGCGGTGGCGGGCAGTCCGTGGCCGATGACGTCGCCGACGACGAACGCGGTCCTCAGCGAGGGGAGAGGAATGACGTCGAACCAGTCGCCGCTGATGTCGGCCCCGCCACTGGCGGGCAGGTAGAGGGCCGCGGTCTCGGCTGCCGGGGTGTCGGTGGTGCCACGCGGGAGCAGGCGCTGCTGGAGGGCCACGGCCGCCCGGCGCTCGCGGGTGTAGCGGCGGGCGTTGTCCACGCTGAGCGAGGCCCTGGAGGTGATCTCCGCCAGCAGATTGGCGTCCTGCTGGTCGAAGGGCTCGGGCCGCTCGGTGCGCCAGACCGTGACCGTGCCGAGCAGCAGGCCGCGGGCGAACAGCGGAGCCAGCACCATCGAGTGCCCGTGCTCGGGCACATGCAGCTTGAACGCTCCCGGGAAGGCGTGCTCGAACCAGGCGATGGCGCTTGCCCGGTCGCGCAGGATGAAGGTCTCACCCTGCTGAAGTGCTCGCAGGCCGGGCCAGTCACGGGAAGGGGGGATCGGCGCACCGGGCTGGAGGAGTTCGGCCGGCCAAGGACCGGTGGCCGAGGCCACCGCCGTACGGCGCAGGTGCAGCTCTCCCCCGCCGTGGATCTTGGGAGGCTCGTCGCCGTCGAGCACGGCATGGGCCAGATTCACCCACGCCAGGTCGCCGAGGGCGGGAACGAGGACGTCCGCCAAGTCCTGGGTCGTGCGCTGCACGTCGAGCGAGCGGCCGATCCTGACCGAGGCCTCGTGGCGCAGCTCCAGATGCCGGCGGGAGCGCTGCCGCCCGGTGGCATCCGTGCCGAGGGCGGCCACGCCGGTCGGGTGTCCCTGAGCATCCTCCAGCCGGACAGCGGTCAGCGAGAAGGTCCACTGCCGGCCGGGGGCATGCTGCGTGCGCACCCGCTGCTGGTGCCTGACCACGGGCTTCCCCGTGTCCAGTACGCGGCGCAGCTCCGCCTCCGTGGCTTCGGCTTCCTCCGCGGACATGACGTCCGCCAGCCGTCCGCCGACGGGCGGCGCGGAGTCGCCGGACATCCCGAACGTGACGTCGTTGGTCCGCACGAACCGCAGGTCCAGATCGTGGATGCTGACCCCGACGCGCTGCTGCGAGAGCAGAGCCCGGAGGAGGGACGCGCCTTGTTCCCAGTCGGCGACGCAACGTGTGGGGGCGGCCAGCACCAAGTACTCGGAGCCTGCCTCCAGGGGTGACACGTGGAAGGCGACCTCGACCGCCGTACCGGAACGGTGGCGCAGCAGGACCCGTCCCGCAGCCGGCATGCCGTTCGCGGGCGTCTCGCCCCGGCACTCGCGGGATTCGCCGACGAGGTCACCGACGGGGTGACCGCAGACCTCGGCCGCCGTTCGGTCCAGCAGCTCCGCGGCTCCGCGGGACCAGCGCAGCACGGTGCCCTGAGCGTCGAGCACGGCCGCCGCGATGTCGTCGAACGAGGAGATCCGATCGCCGACGTGATCGGTGGGGGCCTTCATCCTGTTCTCGCTCCCGCCTTGTGAGGTATGCCCAGTATCCGTGATTTGCGCGCATACGTATGGAGGGGGGCGGCGACCGGCCGGAGGAGCGTTCAGCCGTTCTCGGCGGTAGCCGACGTCCAGCCGGAGAAGCGGCGATCGCCCGTTACGGGACGCCGAGGGGAAGCGCGAAGGCATCTCCCGGCGGTGGCAACTCCCGGAGAGGCAGGCCGTGTTCATCGAGGCGAGAGATCAACGGAGCAGTCGCGGCCATGATCCGCTCCGGTCGGATCGGCGTCGGATCAGGGCGGTTCGCTCTGGCTGTTCCAGGCCACCTCCGCAACCCGTCCTCGCAGGTCACGGCCGCTTCGATCTCGTCAGCAGCAGGTCAGAATAGTGCCGTGGATGAACATGGACTACGATGCACTCCGTGCCGCTCTGATCGTCGTCCGGCCGATGCCGTACCGGCGGCGGAACCACGCGCCGGATCACGTCGCCGGGCGTATGGAGCGGGGCACTTGCGGGCGTAGCTCAATGGTAGAGCCCTGGTCTTCCAAACCAGCTACGCGGGTTCGATTCCCGTCGCCCGCTCGGGAGATGCGAGGGGCCGGCCCCGCGGGGCCGGCCCTTCGGCGTGCGCGCACGTGCTCGTTCTCGTTCGCGTGCTGTGCTGTTCCGCTGTCTCTGGCGATCTCCGGCGATCCTCCGGGTCCGGCGCGCGATGTGCCTGTGCACCCGCTCGACGGGGGACCCGTGCCCGGTGAGAGCTGTGCCTATGCGCTTGTGTGGGGCGCGCACGCGCGCGCCGCGTCAGAAGTTGATCTGATTGATCATGTCCGCAAGCGAGTTCATGAACCGGTTGACGGACGGCGCTATGTCGGTCGAGGCCAGGAAGAAGCCGAAGAGCACAGCCACGATGGCGGGCCCCGCCTTTATCGAGCCACCCCTGATCATCACCACCAGGATGACTGCCAACAGCAGCACCACAGACAGTGAAATGGCCACAACTCATCACACCCTTGCCGTCGGAACGCCTCACCGGCCGAGGGGCCCGTCGCCACCACCGCCCCCGCCGCGGACCATCGTGCCACCAAGTCGCGCGCAGGTGGAGTTGGGTGACGAATCATCGGCCGTGGACCTTCCCCGGTCGTTGCGGTTCTCCCCCGTGCGCACACCCTCTACACGCTCCGGACACACCCGTGACGCATCTCCCACGGCGGGCCGGACCGCAATACGTACGGTAATTCGGGATGCTCCGCACCGATCAATGCGCTGCGCAGCGATAATGCAACATGTGCAAGAGGACGGACGGCCCGCAGGGCGCGCCGGCCGGTGAATTGGCCGCGTATCCCCGGGTGTTGTGGAGTCGATCACAACGTGTTCCGGGAGGTGTCCGCACGGGCAGAGAAGCGGGCAGAGAACAAGCCCCGATACGGCGGAGATCCGGCCACGGCGGTGGCGCCCGAATGTCCGGTCATGGCAGGACATGTCACCGCGGAACGAACGTTCGCAGGGTCCCCTCATGCGAAATCCCTGGTCGTCGAAGTGTGTCGAAAACTGTTCCGGGTAGGCGTGTTGGAACCTCGCCGAGAATTTACGCCTCACATGTTTGACCGCTAAGGTGCGACAGATGTTGCACGCTGGTTATGAGCGGGCACCGCTCCCCCCGGTCCGCCAGGAGTCCCCCTCCGCGAAGCACGACGCGTCCGCGGAGCCGCCGGCGAAGGTCAAGAAAAAGCCCGCCGACCAGCGGGACCCTTTTCTCGACAACGCCAAGTACCTCACGATCGTGCTCGTCGCGATCGGCCACGTGTGGGACCCGCTGCGCGACGACAGCCGCGCGGCCGGTGCGCTCTACTTCGTGCTCTACGCCTTCCACATGCCGGCGTTCATCATCGTCTCCGGCTACCTCTCCCGCAGCTTCGAGGGCAAGCCCCGGCAGATCAAGCGGCTCATCACCGGCGTGCTCGTGCCGTATGTGGTCTTCCAGACGGTCTACACCTTCTTCATGCGGTGGGCGAGCGACAACCCGGACCGGGAGTTCCACTACCAGGAGCCGGGCTTCGCGCTGTGGTTCCTCATCGCCCTCTTCCTGTGGCGGCTGACGACGCCGCTGTGGAAGAGCATGCGCTGGCCGCTGCCCGTCGCGCTGGCCGTCGCCGTCGCCGCAGGCGTGACGCCCAGCATCAACAGCGACCTGAACCTGATGCGCGTCGCCGCGTTCCTGCCGTACTTCGTGCTCGGTCTCCAACTGCGGCCCGAGCACTTCCAGATCATCACGCGGCGCCGGTTCCGGATGCTGGCCCTGCCGGTCTTCGCCGGTGCGCTGCTCGTCGCCTACTGGGCCGTGCCGCGGATGTCCAAGGGCTGGTTCCTGCACGACAAGGCCTCGCAGGAGCTCGGGGCGCCGGCCTGGGTGGGCGGCGTGATGACGCTCGCCACCTTCGGCTGCGGGCTCGTGCTGACGGCGGCCTTCCTCGCGCTGGTGCCGCGCCGCCACATGTGGTTCACCAGCCTCGGCGCGGGGACGCTGTACGCGTATCTGATCCACGTCTACCCGATCAAGATCTCGCGTGAGTTCGAGTGGTACGACATGGACTGGGTCGACCATCCCCTCAGCCGCGTCGTGATCACGTTGATGGCGGCGGCGATGATGACCGTCCTGTGCACCTGGCCCGTGCGCCGCGCCTTCCGCTTCGCCATGGAGCCGAAGATGGAGTGGTTCTTCAGGCAGGACGCGGGCGAGCAGGCACGCGCACGCGAGAAGGGCTCGTCCGCACGCAAGGCGAGCGGGGCGGCGACTCCGCCGGTCGCGCCAGCGGCCCCGGCCCCGGAGGGCGACCAGCCGGGCCGCGGGGAGTACGCGCACTCCGGTTCGTCGCCGGGGCGCGGCGGAGCCCGGGGCTCCCGCGGCGGGAGCGGCGGCGGCAAGCACGCGAAGTAGGAGCGCCGGGAGGGCCGTTCGCAGCGTCGGCCCCCGGGGCGTCAGCAGATGCAGGGCCGCACGCGGGTGCGGCCCTGCGGCGTCTTCACGGGTGGTGCAGGCCGTGCCGATGGCGGGCGTATGCCGTACGTACGGACGCCGGAGGCTCAGGCCCGGCAGAGCAGCAGCAGGGCCCGGTCGTCGTTCACGTCACGCGCCACGGTCTCTATCAGGTGCCACGCGGCACCGTGGAAGCCCGAGGCGACGTGGCGGTCGGCCTCACCGGTGAGCCGGTCGATGCCGTCCGCGAGGTCGCGCTCGGAGGTCTCGACGAGGCCGTCCGTGAAGAGCATCAGCACGTCGCCCTGGAGCAACGTCCCCTTCACGGGGTCGAATTGGGCGCCCTCGTAGACGCCGAGCAGCGGGCCCTCGCCCGACTTCTCCTCCCACTTCCCGGTGCCCGCGCCCCGCTGGAGGGCGGGCACGTGCCCGGCGGAGAAGAGCTCGTAGTCGCCGCTGTCCAGATCGAGGACGAGGTGTACGGACGTCGCGAAGCCCTCCTCCCAGTCCTGCCGCAGCAGATAGCCGTTGGCGGCGGGCAGGAAGGCGTGCGGCGGCAGGGAGCCCAGCAGCCCGCCGAAGGCGCCGGAGAGCAGGAGCGCGCGCGAGCCGGCGTCCATGCCCTTGCCCGACACGTCCGTCAGCACGACTTCGAGGGTGCGCTCCCCCGGGCCCGTACGCGCCGCGACGACGAAGTCCCCCGAGAAGGACTGCCCTCCGGCCGGCCGGAGGGCCATCTCGCGGTGCCAGCCGCGCGGGAGTCTGGGCAGCTTGCTCTGGACGCGGATGCGTTCGCGGAGGTCGAAGAGCATGGTGCCGCCGCGCCGCCACGGTACGCCCACGCGGCTGCGGAACTGGGCGACGAGCAGGCCGAAGAGCCCCGCGGTGGCCACGACCAGGATGGTGCCGGGGGTGACGCGGCCCGCGCCGTCCTGGTACGGGCCCAGCATCGCGGACTCGATGATGAGGGCCACCGCCGCCGACGCGTACAGCGCCAAAAGGCTGGAGGGGCGCAGCAGCAGGCCGCCCGCGATCAGCGGCATCACGAGCGCTTCGGGGGCGGCCCACAGCGGCATCAGGACCGTGAGGGCCGTCAGTGCCGGAACGGTGAGGAGCAGCGCGCCGAAGGCGAGCCAGTCCGAGACGCCGCCACGGAAATAGTCGACGGCAGAGCGGCGCAGCCCGGTACGGGCCCGGTGCAACGCTCTTCGCGCCTTGTGCAACCGGGCCCTGGGGGGTGTGAGGCTCGGACGACGTACCGCCATGCAGATGGACCTTATCGAGCCTTTGACCAGTGCGTCGATTCCGTTCACGACGTGCACGAACGGCGGAACGTGCGTATGCACGTGCACCCGCCTCCCAGGGCACGGAATTGTCTTCGCTCTTTACCAAAACCCCTGCTGGGGAAGGCGGATGGCGACAGAGCCGCGCTCTCTGCACCGGTTTCGAATGCGGCAACCGGTCCGGCAGAATTCTTCGGGCTTCCGGAAACGTCGGAGTCGTCGATCGGGAACTGTACCGGGAATTGACCGATATCGACCGGTCGTCCGCAGCGTGGGACGGCGGCCGGCTCGACGGCTCGGCGGGCACGATTCCCTTCCGGATGACCGTGCCCGGGGCCTCTCGCAGCTACGGCGGTCCTGTCCACGCTGCATGCCGCCGCGGCGTACCGGCGCAGCGGAATCCTCCGCTCAGGACGGCTGGCAGTCGGGGCACCAGAAGAGATTGCGCGCCGCGAGATCCGCCGTGCGGACGCGCGCACCGCACACGTGGCACTCCAGGCCCGCCCTCCGGTAGACGTACACCTCGCCGCCGTGGTCGTCGACGCGCGGGGCCCGGCCCATGGCTTCCGGTGTGTGGTGGGGGCGCACGGTGTCGATGCGGTTGTTGCGCACGCCCTCGTGCATCAACTCGACGAGGTCCGCCCATATCGCGTCCCACTCCGTGCGGCTCAGACCGCGCCCCGGACGGTACGGGTCGATGCCGTGCCGGAAGAGCACCTCGGCGCGGTAGACGTTGCCGACGCCGGCGACGATCTTCTGGTCCATCAGCAGCGCGGCGATGGTGGTGCGGCTGCGGGACACGCGTGACCAGGCCGCCTCCGGATCGGCGTCGGCGCGCAGCGGGTCGGGGCCGAGCCTGTCCTCGACGGCGTCCTTCTCTGCCTCGGTGATCAGCTCGCAGCGGGCCGGGCCGCGCAGATCCGCGTACGCGGCGCCGGCGTCGACCCCGTCGGCGTCGACCCCGTCCGCGTCGGCGACGAGGCGGAGCCGCACCGCGCCCACGGGCGCCGGCGCCGGGCCCGTACCGAAGGTGAACTTGCCGTACAGGCCCAGGTGTACGTGCACCCAGCCCGTGCCGTCGAAGCCGAGGAAGAGGTGCTTGCCGTGCGCGTCGGCGTCGGAGAGGACCTGCCCGTCGACGAGCGCCGCTCCGTCGGAGAACTTGCCCTGCGGGCTGGCGGCCCGCACCTTGCGCCCGCCGAAGCGCTCTCGGCAGTCCCGCGCGAGGCGGTGGATCGTGTGCCCTTCGGGCATGCGGTCAGGACTCCGGGTGGTGTGCGGGGACGGGAGGCAGCTGCCCTGTGGTCTCGTACGCCGAGAGCATCTCGATGCGGCGCTCGTGCCGTTCCCCCTGGGAGAAGGGCGTGTTGAGGAAGGTCTCCACGAACTTCAGCGCCTCGTCGGTGGTGTGCATCCGCGCGCCGATGCTGACGACGTTGGCGTTGTTGTGCTCGCGTGCCAGCGACGCCGTCTCCTCGCTCCAAGCCAGCGCGCAGCGCACGCCTTTGACCTTGTTCGCCGCCATCTGCTCGCCGTTGCCGGAGCCGCCGACGACGATGCCGAGGGCCTCGCCGTCCTGCGCGGTGCGCTCGGCGGCGCGGAGGCAGAAGGGCGGATAGTCGTCGGCGGCGTCGTAGATGTGGGGCCCGCAGTCGACGGGCTCGTGCCCGGCGGACCTCAGCCACTCGGCGAGGCGGTTCTTCAGTTCGTAGCCGGCATGATCGGAGCCGAGGTACACGCGCATGGCGCCGAGTGTATGACGCGGCACGACGACCCAGGGCACCGGCCCTGACCTCGGACGACGCGGTGCTCCCAACTCCCTTGGGGCACAGGGGACATCGGCGGCGCATCGCCGTACGGCCGTCCGACGGGTCCACTGCCGCGCGCCTCCCGCCGGGTGTCCGCGAACCGCTTGATCCATCCCCGTACCCCGCTGCGAGACTGGTTTGTCGATACAACGACCAACCGAAGTCTCAGTCAGGAACGGGCCTTTCATGACGCGCACCGAGCTGTCCGACGCGCCGCCTCCCAGCCCGGGGGGTCCCAGAACCGACGGGGGACGGCAGGCACTGTCCCACGGTCTCAAGCAGCGCCATCTGTCCATGATCGCTCTCGGCGGAGTGATCGGAGCCGGGCTCTTCGTGGGCTCCGGGGCGGGGATCGCCGCCGCGGGACCGTCGATCGTCCTCGCCTACGCCGCCTCGGGTCTGCTCGTCATGCTCGTGATGCGCATGCTGGGCGAGATGTCGGCCGCGAACCCGGCGTCCGGCTCCTTCTCCGTGCACGCGGAGCGCGCGCTGGGCCCCTGGGCGGGGTTCACCGCGGGCTGGATCTACTGGACGCTGCTGTGCGTCGCGATCGCGACCGAGGCGACCGCGGCCGCGGACATCGCCACGAAGTGGATGCCCGGCACCGAGGGCTGGATGTGGGTCGCGCTCTTCATGGCGCTGTTCTGCGTGACGAACCTCGTGGCCGTACGCAACTTCGGCGAGGCCGAGTTCTGGTTCGCGGCGCTGAAGATCTTCGCGATCACGGCCTTCCTGCTGCTGGGCGCGATCGCCGTGGCCGGACTGCTGCCCGGGGTCGACGCTCCCGGCACCGCCAACCTCACCGGCGAGGGCGGCTTCCTTCCCGCGGGCGGCGACGGACTCGTCGTCGGCCTGCTCGCCTCCGTCTTCGCGTACGGCGGCCTGGAGACGGTGACCATCGCGGCCGCGGAGTCGGAGGACCCTGTCAGGGGCGTCGCCAAGGCGGTGCGCACCGCGATGTGGCGGATCGCCGTCTTCTACGTCGGCTCGATGCTCGTGATCGTCACGCTGATCCCGTGGAACGACAAGTCGGTCGTCGCCGGGCCGTACGCGGCGGTGCTGGACCACATCGGCATTCCGGCCGCGGCCCAGGTCATGAACATCGTGGTGATGGTCGCCCTGCTCTCGGCGATGAACGCCAACATCTACGGCGCCTCCCGCATGGCCTTCTCCCTGATCGCGCGCGGCCAGGGCCCGGGCTTCCTGGGCAAGGTCAGCGCGAGCGGCGTGCCGCGTCCGGCGGTGGTCGCCTCGTCCGTCTTCGGCTTCATCGCGGTACTGCTGAACTTCTGGTGGCCGGACACCGTCTTCCAGTGGCTGCTCAACACAGTCGGTGCCGCGACGCTCGTGGTGTGGGGCTTCATCGCCCTCTCGCAGCTGGTGACCCGGCGCCGTCTGGAGCGCGAGGCGCCGGAGAGGCTCGTGGTGCGGATGTGGGGCTTCCCCGTGCTGACGGTCGTGGCCCTGCTCGGCATCCTCGCCGTGTTCGTACTGATGCTGCGCGAGAGCGACACCCGTACCCAACTGGCCTTCACCGGCTGCCTGACGGTCGTGCTGATCGCGACCGGGCTGGCCCGGCAGAAGGCGCTCCCTTCCGGCCGCGAGCGCACCGCCGGCGGGGACGGGCCGGACGGCGCGAAGGCGCATGAGGGGAAGCCGGGCGACGCGAAGCCCGGCGAGAGCGCCGACTGACGGAACGGCGGATGCCGGTCGCGGGTCGCAGAATCGCGGGCCGCCGTCCGGCACCGGCCCCGACCCGGCCAGGACACGGCCCGCGAGGGCACTGCGGAGCGGTCCCGCACACGCGGGGCCGCTCCGTTCTCTCTGCCGCTGTTGCTGCTAGCGTCCTCTTGCAAGTAATGTGCAATAAGCAGAGGGAGAGAGACGCCCATGGCCCTGTATTCGCTGCCTGAGCTGCCGTACGACTACTCCTCCCTGGAGCCGGTCATCAGCGGCGAGATCATCGAGCTGCACCACGACAAGCACCACGCGGGTTATGTGAAGGGTGCCAACGACACCCTGGAGCAGCTGGCCGAGGCCCGCGAGCGCGACCAGTGGGGCGCGGTCAACGGCCTGGAGAAGAGCCTGGCGTTCCACCTCTCGGGGCACATCCTGCACAGCATCTACTGGCAGAACATGACCGGCGACGGCGGCGGCGAGCCACTGGAGAAGGACGGCACGGGCGAACTCGCGGACGCCATCGCCGAGTCCTTCGGCTCCTTCGGCAGGTTCAAGGCGCAGCTGACCAAGGCGGCTGCCACCACGCAAGGCAGCGGCTGGGGCGTACTCGCCTACGAGCCCGTGACCGGCCGGCTCATCGTGGAACAGGTCTACGACCACCAGGGCAACGTCGGCCAGGGAAGCGTGCCGCTGCTGGTCTTCGACGCCTGGGAGCACGCGTTCTATCTCCAGTACCGCAACCAGAAGGTGGACTTCGTCGAGGCGATGTGGCGCGTCGTCAACTGGCAGGACGTGAGCAGGCGTTACTCCGCGGCGAAGGCGAAGGGGAACACTCTGCTCCCGGCGCTGTAGCGCTCTGCCGCACCCAGGACCTCCTGCCCTCGTGATCGTCTTCTCACCTTTCACCGGGCAGGCGGAGAAAGAGGGAGGGCCCCGTACGGACGTGACGTACGGGGCCCTCCTGCTCACCTCCGGCGGCCCGGCAGCTCGACGGCCCGGAGGCCCGGCCGGCGCGCGGAGGTCAGTCGTCGAAGACGGGGCCGACGTCCCGGGTGCGCTTGATCTCGAAGAAGCCGGGCGTCGAGGCCACCATCAGCGTGCCGTCCCACAGCTTCGCCGCCGCCTCGCCCTTGGGTGCGGGGGTGACGACGGGGCCGAAGAACGCGATGCGCGAGCCGTCGGCGCCGGGCACGGCGATGACGGGGGTGCCGACGTCCTGGCCGACGAGGTCGATGCCCTCCTTGTGCGAGGCGCGCACCGCCTCGTCGTACTCCGTGGAGTCCGCGGCGTCCACGAGGGAGGTGGGCAGACCCGCCTCGTCGAGGGCCTCGGTCAGCAGCTCGCGGGACTGCTCCTGCCCGCGGTTGTGCAGGCGGGTGCCGAGCGCGGTGTAGAGGGGGCCGAGCGCCTCACCGCCGTGCTTCTGCTCCGCGGCGATGCAGACCCGTACGGGGCCCCAGGCGGCAGCGAGCATCTCGCGGTACTGCTCGGGCATCTCGTCCAGCTTGTCCTCGTTGAGCACGGCCAGGCTCATCACGTGCCAGCGCACCTCCACGGGCCGGACCTTCTCCACCTCCAGCATCCAGCGGGAGGTCAGCCAGGCCCACGGGCACCTGGGGTCGAACCAGAAGTCGGCGACGGTCTTCTCGGTCATGGCACGCTCTCCTCGGTTCTGCTGGGCAGGGTGACAGGTCGCTCCGGCGGTGGTCCGGGCCTCTCCGGCAACGCATCGGCCCGCACAGCAATTCCCGAGTGTGCCGCGCATGTGGCGCGTGAAATGCTGAGCGGCGTCGCCGGAGCCGGGAGCCCCAGCAGCGGCAGTACGAGAGCCGCCGAGCGGGGAATCCAGAAGAGCCGAGAACAACCGAGAAGTCGAGAACAACGGAGAAGAGGAGCCAGGCCGTGCCGGGAGAGAACCTGACCCACCACGAGGCACAGCGAAGGGCCGGGCTGCTGACCGTGGACGGCTACGACGTGGCGCTCGATCTGCGCTCGGCGACCGCTCCCCCGCCGGCGAAGGGCCCCCGTACCTTCCGCTCGACGACGACGATCCGCTTCCGCTGCTCCGAGCCGGGGGCCTCCACCTTCGCCGACCTCGTGGCGCCCAGGGTCCATTCGGTGACCCTCAACGGCAGGTCCCTGCCCGTCGACACCGTCTTCGACGGCGCCCGCATCGCCCTCGACGGGCTGGCGGAGCAGAACGAGCTGGTCGTCGACGCCGCCTGCGCCTACAGCCGTACCGGCGAGGGCCTGCACCACTTCCTCGACCCCGAGGACGGCGAGGTCTACCTCTACACGCAGTACGAACCGGCCGACGCCCGCAGGGTCTTCGCCAACTTCGAGCAGCCCGACCTCAAGGCGCGCTTCACCTTCACCGTCACCGCACCCGCCCGCTGGACGGTGCTCAGCAACGGCGCCCAGCGGGGCGAGCCGGAGCGGCTCGACGAAGGGGCCGCCGCATGCTGGCACTTCGAGCCCACCGAGCCCATCTCGACGTACATCACCGCCGTGGTGGCCGGGCCGTACCACTACGTCACCGACACCTACCGGCGCTCCTCCGGAGACACGGAGCTGGAGATCCCTCTGGGCGCGCTGTGCCGCAAGGGGCTGGCCAAGCACTTCGACCCGGACGACGTCTTCACCGTCACCAAGCAGGGGCTCGACTTCTTCCACGACAACTTCGGCTTCCCGTACCCCTTCGGCAAGTACGACCAGGCCTTCGTCCCCGAGTACAACATCGGCGCGATGGAGAACCCCGGACTGGTCACGTTCCGCGAGGAGTTCGTCTTCCGCGGCAAGGTCACCGAGGCGTCGTACGAGCACAGGGCGAACGTCATCCTGCACGAGATGGCGCACATGTGGTTCGGCGATCTGGTCACCATGCGCTGGTGGGACGACCTGTGGCTCAAGGAGTCGTTCGCGGACTTCATGGGCGCGCTGGCGCTGGTGGAGGCGACGCGGTTCAAGGACGGCTGGATCACCTTCGCCAACCGCCGCAAGTCCTGGGCCTACCGGGCCGACCAGCTGCCCTCGACGCACCCCGTGACCGCCGACATCCGCGACCTGGAGGACGCCAAGCTCAACTTCGACGGGATCACGTACGCCAAGGGCGCGTCCGTGCTCAAGCAACTCGTCGCGTACGTCGGGCGGGACACCTTCCTGGAGGGCGCGCGGCGCTACTTCCAGCGGCACGCGTGGGGCAACACGACGCTGTCGGACCTGCTGGCGGTGCTCGCGGAGACCTCGGGCCGCGACATGGACGAGTGGTCCCGCGCGTGGCTCCAGACGGCCGGGGTCAACTCACTGAGCCCGCGGGTCACTTGCGACGCCGACGGGCGGCTCACGGAGCTGGCCGTGGTCCAGGAGGCGCCGGAGGAGCATCCCGTTCTGCGGCCGCACCGCGTCGCCGTCGGGCTCTACCGGCACGAGGGCCTGGAGCGCGGGCTCGTCCGCTACGCGCGGGCGGAGACGGACGTCACGGGCGCCCGTACGGTCGTCGAGGAGCTGGCCGGTGAGGAGCGGCCGGATCTGGTGCTGGTCAACGACGACGACCTCACGTACTGCAAGATCCGCTTCGACCAGGGCTCGCTGGCCTCGCTCCGCGCGCACCTCGGCGAGCTCGCGCCGCCCGGGCCCACGGCCGCCCGGGCCACGGCACCGGAGGCGGACGGCGGTCACAACCCGTCCCTGTCCAGGGCCCTTTGCTGGTCCGCGATGTGGAACCTGACACGTGACAGCCTGATGCCCGCGCGGGACTTCGTCTCGCTGGTGCTCTCCTTCGCGGGCACCGAGTCCGACGTGGGCGTGCTCCAGACGCTGCACGCGTGGAGCCGCTCCGCGGTCGTGCACTACGCCGCGCCGGAGTGGCGTGAGGAGGGCCTGCGCGCCCTGGCGGAGAGCGCGTTGAGCAGGCTGCGGCTCGCGGAGCCCGGCAGCGGGCACCAGCTGGCGTGGGCGCGCTTCTTCGCCGCGGTCGCGACGGACGAGAAGGATCTGCGGCTGCTGCGGGGGCTGTTGGGGGCGCCGTCCGGCGCCGGCGGCTCCGGGGGCGAGGGCGCCGCGCGCATCGACGGGCTCGTCATCGACCAGGAGCTGCGCTGGACGTTCCTGGAGACGCTGGCCGCACGCGGCGAGGCCGGCGCGGAGCTCCTCGACGCCGAACTCGCCCGCGACGACACGGCGTCCGGCAAGCGGCACCATGTGCGCTGTCTGGCCGCGCGTCCCTCGCCGGAGGTCAAGGCCCAGGCGTGGGACGCCGTGATGACCTCCGACCGGCTCTCCAACGCCCTGGTCGAGGCGACGATCGCGGGCTTCGCACAGCCCGGTCAGCAGAAGCTGACGGCACCGTACGCGCAGCCGTACTTCGACGCGCTGGAGGAGGTGTGGCGTACGCGCTCGATCGAGATCGCGATGGCCGTCGTCAAGGGCCTCTACCCGGATCTCCAGGGCGACCAGGCCACGCTCGACGCGACGGACGCGTGGCTGGCCGGGCACGAGGACGCTGCTCCCGCGCTGCGCAGGCTCGTCCTGGAGGCGCGCGACGACCTGGCCCGTGCGCTGCGGGCGCAGCGCTGCGACGCGGCCGCCGCTACGCCACGACCGTGAACGGCAACGACGAGCTGTCGTCGTGCCGTTGGAACCAGTGCCGGTAGGCCTCGCTCGCCCACGCCACCTCTCGGTAGGCGGCTTCGAGGTCCGCGAGGAGGGCGGCCGGTTCGACCGCGGGCGCCGTGTCCGGAACCGCGCCGGGCGTCGCCTCCCGGGTCGCCAGCAGCAGCCGCACCGCCAACGGGTCGCCCAGCAGCGGCCGTACGACCCTGCCCGGGCGCGCGGGGGCCGTCGGCTGGCAGGGCGCGACGACCTCGCCGGCTGCCACGAGGTCGGCGGCGGCGAGATTGTCGCCGTGCACGACGCGGGGGCTGATGCCCGCCTCGGCGAAGACCCGGCGCAGGCCCGTCCATTCGCCGTCCGCCGTGGGGTCGACCATCCATCTCTCGTGCGCGAGTTCGGAGAGGCTCAGCACGGGACGTGCCGCCGCGGGGTGCGTCGCGGAGAGGGCGACGAACTGCGGCTCGCGCTCGACGAGGACGTGCAGCTCCACGCCGTCCGGAATGCGCAGCGGCGAGCCCTCGACCTCGTGCACGAAGACGGCGTCGAGCTGGTTCGCCGCGACCATGCGCAGCAGGGTGTGCGCGGAGGCGTCCATGTGGAACGTGGTGTCGGCGTCGGGAAGCCGGGCGCGCAGCCGGCGCAGCCATCCCGGCACGGCGGGCGAGCCGGTGCTGCCGATGCGCAGATACTCGCCGCCCGCACGGCTCGCCGCGGCCCTCGCCTCGCTCACCAGCGCGGTCATCTCGGCCACGAGCGGCCGCGCCCGGCACAGGACGAACCTGCCCAGCGGGGTGGGGACGCTGCCCGTGCGCTCCCGTGAGAAGAGCTGACCGCCGACGGCCTGCTCGATGCGGCGGAGCTGCGTGGTCAAGGAGGGCTGAGTCATGCCGAGTTGACGGGCCGCCTTGTGCACACTGCCCGTATCGGCTATCGCACACAGGGCGCGCAGATGCCTCACTTCGAGCTCCACACGGCGGAGCATAGCCAAGCGGACGTTCGTCACACCAGACATCAAGGGACCCCGAGAACGTCCTGCGTATCGGGTGATGCGACGGAGCTATCACTAGTTGCCATCATCCCCTGCGCCGGAGTCTCCAACAGACTCTTCGTCAGCAGGAGTTCTTCCGGAAGCACGTGGCCGCACCCCACCTTGCAGCGGTCACGGCGCTACGGACCAGAAGGAGACCCCCCATGAGACACCGCACCACGGCAATCTCAGCGGCTCTCGGCCTCGGACTGGCCCTGGGCCTGGGTGCGATGCCCGCCTCGGCTGCGACGCCGGACGACAGTGCCAGTACCACGAAGAGCAGCGCAACCCGTTCCGGATACATCGGTGAATCGCACAAGGCGACCGAGGCGTTCTTCAACGCCGTCGTGAAGGACGCCCTGAAGAAGCAGGCCGCGAAGCCGGGTATCCAGGCGGTCACCGTCAACTACGACGCCAGCGGCGCCCCCACGTTCGCCGGCCAGATAGCCAACAGCACGGCGGTGTGGAACTCGGCCGTCTCCAACGTGCAGCTCGCCGAGGGCGGCAGCGCGAGCTTCGACTACCGGGAGGGCGACGACCCGCGCGGTTCGTACGCCTCGACCGACGGTCACGGCAACGGCTACATCTTCCTGGACTACGCCCAGAACCAGGAGTACGACTCCAACCGCGTCGTCGCCCACGAGACCGGCCACGTCCTCGGCCTGCCGGACCACTACGAAGGTCCGTGCAGCGAGCTGATGTCCGGTGGCGGCCCCGGCCCCTCCTGCACCAACGACAAGCCGGACGCCAACGAGGCGGCGCAGGTCCAGTCCCTGTGGGCCAACGGCGTGGCGAGCGCGGCCTTCGACCAGGCGGCCTTCGCCAAGTGACGGTGCGGCCCGGGCCGGAGAACGGACCCGCGGGCCGGTGAACTCAGCAGTCCGAAGAACAGCGCAGCACTCAGCACAACCGCTCAGGCACGACGGAGCACCGCAACAGAACAGCGGAACCGACTCAGCACCACGCCGGAACAGCGCGTAGCACGACGACAACGCACCACGCCTGAAGAACAGCGCAGTTGTACGCACCACGCCTGAAAGATGCACCACCCGCATCCCCCCACCACGGAGGCCCCCGGCGCACGTTCCGGGGGCCTTCGGGTTCCCCGGACGCATACGCCTCCGGGCGGCCGGGTCGGAGTGACGGGCCTGCCGTCCGCGCGGGGGGCCGCCGGATGTCCGTCACCCCGCCCACCGCCGGCCGACGCCGATGCCGGGCCGGGGACGCAGCGACGTCTCCGGCCCGGCACCGGCCCGGGCTCAGCCGGCCGCCGCCGCGTCCGCCTTCTGCGCGCGCAGCGCCCGCTCCACTCCCGCCCGCGACTCGGTCACCAGACGCCGCAGCGCCGCCCCGGGCTGAGCGCTCGCCAGCCATGCGTCCGTCGCGTCGAGGGTCTCCTGCGAGATCTGGAGCGCCGGGTAGAGCCCGATCGCGATCTGCTGCGCCATCTCGTGGCTGCGGCTCTCCCAGATGTCCTTGACCACGGCGAAGTACTTCTCCGCGTACGGAGCGAGCAGTTCCCTCTGGTCGGTCTGGAGGAATCCGCCGATGACGGCCTCCTGCACCGCGTTCGGCAGACCCGTCTCCTCCGCGGCACCGCTGCCGACCACCGACGCCCACGCCTCGGCCTTGGCCTCCGCCGTGGGCCGGGCGGCCCGCGCCATCGCCGCATACCGCTCGCCGGCCGAGGTCGCGTCGCGCGCCAGCTCCGCCTCGATCTCCTTCTCTCCCGCCCGGCCCGTGGCGGCCAGCCGCTGCAACAGCGCCCAGCGCAGCTCGGTGTCGACGACGAGGCCCTCCAGCGGCTCGGTCCCATCCAGCAGGCCCTCCAGCAGGGCCAGTTGGGCGTCCGTACGTGCGGCCGACGCGAACGCGCGCGCCCACGCGAGCTGGTGGTCACCGCCGGGGGGCGCCGCGCGCAGCTGCTCCAGCGCCGCCTCCGCCCAGCGCATGAGGCCCTTCTCGCGCCACTGCGGGTCCGCGTACAGGTCGAGGGCGAGCTTGACCTGCCGCTGGAGCGACTGGACGACGCCGATGTCCGACTCCTTGGCGATGCCGGAGAGGACGAGCTCCAGGTATTCGCGCGCGGGCAGTTCGCCGTCGCGGGTCATGTCCCACGCGGAGGCCCAGCACAGCGCGCGCGGCAGGGACTCCTCGAAGTCACCGATGTGCGCCTCGACCGTCGCCAGCGACTCGGCGTCGAGCCGGACCTTCGCGTAGGCGAGGTCCTGGTCGTTGAGGAGGACGACGGAGGGGCGCTTCCTGCCCACCCACTGCGGCACCTCGGTGAGTTCGCCGGTCACGTCCAGCTCGACGCTCTCCGTACGGACGAGCTTGCCGTCCTTGAGCTCGTAGCCTCCGACGGCGACGCGGTGCGGGCGCAGCGTGGACGTGCCCGTGGCGCCGGCCGGAAGGGCCGGTGCCGTCTGCCGTACGGCGAAGGAGGTGACGGTGCCCGAGTCGTCCGTGGCGATCTCCGGGCGCAGCACGTTGATGCCCGCGGTCTCCAGCCACGCCTTCGACCACACCGTCAGATCGCGGCCCGAGGTCTCCTCCAGCGCGCCGAGCAGGTCGCCGAGGCGGGTGTTGCCCCACTCGTGCCGCTTGAAGTAGCGCTGCACGCCGCTGAAGAAGGCGTCCTCGCCGACGTACGCGACGAGCTGCTTGAGGACGGAGGCCCCCTTGGCGTACGTGATCCCGTCGAAGTTGACCAGTACGTCGTCCAGATCGCGGATCTCCGCCATGATCGGGTGCGTGGACGGCAGTTGGTCCTGCCGGTAGGCCCAGGTCTTCATCTGGTTGGCGAAGCTCGTCCAGGCGTGCGGCCAGCGGGAGCCGGGGGCGGCGGCCATGCACGCCACGGAGGTGTAGGTGGCGAACGACTCGTTCAGCCACAGGTCGTTCCACCACTCCATCGTGACGAGGTCGCCGAACCACATGTGGGCCAGTTCGTGCAGGATCGTCTCCGCCCGCGCCTCGTACGCGGCGTCCGTCACCTTGGAGCGGAAGACGTACTGGTCGCGGATGGTGACGGCGCCGACGTTCTCCATCGCGCCCGCGTTGAACTCCGGCACGAAGAGCTGGTCGTACTTCGCGAAGGGGTAGGCGTAGTCGAACTTCTCCTGGAACCAGTCGAATCCCTGCCGGGTCACCTCGAAGATCGCGTCGGAGTCGAGGTGTTCGGCCAGTGACGGACGGCAGTAGATGCCGAGCGGGATCGTGCGCCCGCCGCCCTCCCAGGTGCTGTGCACCGAGTGGTACGGACCGGCGATCAGGGCGGTGATGTACGAGGAGATGCGCGGCGTCGTCTCGAAGCGCCACAGCCCGCCCTCCGGCTCCGGCGCGGGCGAGTTCGAGATCACGGTCCAGCCCTCGGGAGCGCGCACCGTGAACTGGAAGGCCGCCTTCAGGTCGGGCTGCTCGAAGCTGGCGAAGACGCGGCGGGCGTCGGGCACCTCGAACTGGGTGTACAGATACGCCTGCTGGTCGACCGGGTCGACGAACCGGTGGAGGCCCTCACCGGTGTTGGTGTACGCGCAGTCCGCCACGACCAGCAGCTCGTTGGCGCCCTGCGCCAGGCCGTCCAGCGCGATGCGCGAGTCGGCGAACGCCGTGGAGGGGTCGAGAGACCGTCCGTTGAGGGTGATCTCGTGCACCGCGGGTGCCACCAGGTCGATGAAGCTGGAGGCGGCCTCGGCGGCCTCGAAGCGGACGAGCGTACGGGAGCGGAAGGTGCCCCCGTCCTGCGCGCCGCTCAGATCCAGCTCGATCTCGTAGGAGTCCACGCTGAGGAGCTCTGCGCGCTCGCGGGCCTCCTCGCGTGTCAGATTCGTGCCAGGCACCTGGTGCTCTCCCCTGCTCTCGCGGTCTCACGATGTCGTAGTTCGGCCATCCTTCCACGTGGCCCCACCCACGGTCCCGACCCGCCCCGGAAGCGGCACGACGGTCCCCGCCGACGCGGGCTTCCGCTGGCGCGGGCCTCCGCTGGCGCGGGGCTCCGCTGGCGCGGGGCTCGCCGGGGTGCCCTTGCACGGAGGGGCGCCCGGCGGGGCGCGAAGCGCCACGCGCTGCCGCGCGCGGGCGACGCGCCAAGCCGAACCGCCACCGTCCGGGCACGCGGCCACCCATTGCAGCCGATCTCCGGCCAGGGAGGCGGGCCAGTGAGGACGGACCCGGGACCGTGAAACGCGAACTGGCAGCGCGCTGCCGCGCGGAAGGCCCAGTGACCGGAGCGAACCCCGGACCACGACGGTCAACTGCCGCGGCGGAAGGCGAACTGACACGCACCACTGGGGAGCGGAACGCCACACGCTGCCGCGCGGAGGCCCAGTGGCCGGGGCGAACCCCGGACCACGACGGTCAACTGCCGCGTCGGAGCGCGGCGGTCACCGACCGAGCGGGGGTGGACGTTGACGCGCCGCGGCCACGCGGTGCGACAGCGGCCAGCACCGCGCCACCGGGCCCCCGGCGGCCACCCACCACGACGCCGACACCACGGGCCACCACGCGCACGCAAGCCGCGCACCCGCGAAGCCGCACACGCACAAGCCACGCGCGCGCAAGCCACGCAGCCACCCGCAAGCCGCACGCAAGCCACGCCCCCCGCTCACCCCGCCGCCGCGCTCCGAACCGCTCACAACCCCCCCAAAATGAACACCGAGTGAGCAGCAGGGTGACGGCCGGGCAGTCCCGTACGACCGGCAGGAGGCGGGGGTTCCGGATGGTGATCCATGAGTGGGGATGGGCGTTCGACGTTCTGCCGTCGTTCAGCCGCAGGTCACTCCCGATGCCAAACATCCCTGGTGAGAGGGTCGTTCCGGGCCGGTCCACACGAGCGGCGCGGTACGGCACGTGCTCCGCTTCGCGTCCGTCCCCACGAGAGGCAACCCGCATGGACCGCAGCAGCCGGCGGCAGACCCGTCTGCCCCACCGCCGCACCCTCCTCACGCTCGGTGCCACCGGAGCGGCCACCGCTCTCGGAGGCGTATCCGTGTTCAACGGCCGTGCCGCCAACGCCGGTCAGCCGCCGAGGGCGACACCCTCACCCGGAGCCATGGCCCGCTCGCGCGCCGCCCGCGCACGCGCTCACGCACCCGTCACCCGTGACGCACCGGTGGAGCCCTCGCCCGAGGGAACCACGCTCGCCGCCGTCGCCACGCCGCGCGGAGACGCCGACGGCTACCGCCGGCTCGGCGACGGGCCGGGCTGGAAGCGGCTCGTACGTACGGAACTCGCGGAAGCCCGGCAGGGACGCACCGAGAAGCGGCGCACGCTGGCCGCCTTCGTACAGTTCACCGATCTGCATCTGGTCGACGTGCAGCACCCGCTGCGCTACGAGTTCCTGCGCACCGAGACCACCAGCGCCTGGCGTCCGCAGGAGGCGGTCTCCGTCGCGGGCGCCGTCGCCCTGATCGAGCGCGTCAACGCGCTGCGCGGCGGCCCGGCCACCGGCGAGCCCCTGTCCTTCGTCGTGACCACCGGCGACAACACGGACAACAACAGCCGGTCCGAACTCGACTGGTTCCTCACGGCGATGAGCGGCGGGCGCATCAAGCCCAACACCGGCGACGTCGACGCGTACGAGGGCGTGCAGAACAGCGGCCGGAAGCTGTACTGGCACCCCGAGGACGAACTCCGCGACCGCGACAAGGCGCTGGGCTTCCCGCGCATCGACGGCTATCTGCGCGCCGCGATACGCGAGGTCAACAGCCCCGGCCTGGCGCTGCCCTGGTACTCCACGTCCGGCAACCACGACTCGCTGCCCGGCGGCTGCTACGCCGGCAACGGCTTCTTCGCGGACTTCGCCGTCGGCGGCAGGAAGCTGATGGAGCTGGCGTCCGAGGCGGAGGCCGCCAAGCTGTGGAAGACGGTGGAGGACGGCGGCGACCCGAAGGGCGAGCTGTACCAGGAAGTCCTGCGCTCGAAGCTGCACTCGAAGGAGATGCGGCACGTCACCGCGGACCTGGGCCGCGCACCGTTCACCAGGAAGGACTGGGTGCGTGCGCACATGCGCCGCCAGTACGCGGGAGCGGGCCCCGTCGGGCACGGCTACACCGATGCCAACCTGGCCGAGGACCGCCTCTACTACACCTTCCGGGTCGCGGAGGGCGTGACGGGCATCAGCCTCGACACCACGCGGCACGACGGCGGCTACCCGGGCAGCGTGAGCGACGCCCAACTCGCCTGGCTGGAGCGCCGGTTGAAGGAGGAGCGCGACAAGGGCACGTACGTGCTGATCTTCAGCCACCACACGAGCACCACCATTCCGGAGGGCGGCGACAAGCTGATGTCGCTGCTGCACCGGAATCCGCACGTCATCGCCTGGATCAACGGCCACAGCCACAAGAACCGCATCAGACCGCGCCGTACGTTCTGGGAGATCTCCACGGCTTCGCACATCGACTTCCCGCAGCTGGCACGCACCCTCGAACTGGCCGACAACGGCGACGGCACGCTCTCCCTGTTCACCACTCTCATCGAGTCCTCCGCGCCCGCGCGCACCGACTTCCGCGACCTCTCGCAGACCGGCCTCGCCTCCCTCTACCGCGAACTGGCCCTCAACTCGCCCGGCGCGCGCCGCGAACTGGGGGGCAAGCCCGCCGACCGCAACACGGAACTGCTGCTGCCCAAGCCGTAGCGGGCAGCGGCAGCGCCTGCGCGGCGCCGCGAGGAATCCGCTGTCGCTCCCGCCTCCGCAGGTGCACAGTGGCGGCCATGACGAGTACGAAGCGGCCCGGCGCGGCGGAACCGGCGGAGGCGAATGCGAAGGCGGAGGCGAAGGCGGAGCCAGCTGGAAGCTCCGCCCGCTTCTTCGGGCGCAGCCGGGGCCCGGACCGGACCCGGGCCGCCGGGTCGGGCGGCCCGGCGCTGATGGTCGTCGCGGGGGCCGCCTGCACCTCGTCCTCGGGCATGTTCATCAAGCTCTCCGAAGTGAACGCCGGCACCGCCGGGTTCCTGCGGTGCGCGCTCGCGCTCGTGGTGCTGGCGCCGATGGCCTTCGCCGAGTGGCGCCGCAACGGCCCGCGCCCGATGCGCCTCCTCGTTCTGGACCTCGCCGCGGGCGTGCTGCTCGGCCTTGACTACGTGTGCTGGGTGCGGAGCATCCACGACCTGGGCGCGTCCATCGCGACGCTGCTGCTCAACGTCCAGCTGATCGTCTTCCCGCTGCTGGCACGGTTCCTGACGGGCGCGCGGCTCGCGCGGCGGTTCTGGGTGACGGCGGCCGTGCTGCTGATCGGACTCGCCCTGGCGGGCGGTGCGATCGGTCAGGCGGAGCCCGGCAGCGACCCGCTCTCCGGCGTGCTGTTCGGCTCGATCGCGGGCGTCGCCTTCGCGGGCTACCTCTTCCTGATCCGGCTCGGCGGCGAGGGCGGCCGGAGCGGCGCCGCCCAACAGCCGTCCGCCGCCTGCCCGGAGGAGATCGGCGCCACCGCCGACGACATATCCGACGGCACATCCAGCGAGACCGCCGACGGCACCGCCGAGAGCACCGTGGACGGCAAGCGCACCGGAACCGGAACGCGCACGCCCCGCATCGCACCCGCATCCCGCACCGGCAGGCACACCGTGACGCCCGTCTGCACAGCCACGTTCGGGGCGGCCGTCTCGGCCGGCGTGCTGGGCGCGCTGTGGACGGGCGTCGACCTCAACCCGGGCTGGCCCGCGTGGGGTTGGCTGATACCGATGGCGTTCCTCGGACAGGTGCTGGCCTGGCTCCTCATCAACCCCGCGCTGCCGCGCCTCGCCGCCGACAAGGGCGCGACGCTGCTGCTTCTCCAGCCGATTCTCGCGCTCCTCTTCGGTGTCGGTTTCCTCGCCGAACGCCCTACTCCCACCCAGTACGCGGGCTGTGTCCTGGTCGTTCTCGCTGTCTGGCGCACCACCCGTACGGATCACTAGAGTCGGCGCATGTCCGTGCGCTCCACCTTCGTGGCCATGGTGACTGCCGCTGTCGCGGCCTTCTCCGTGAGTTCGTCGGCCGCCGCCGACGAGGGACACGCCGCGACGCAGGACGCGATGGATGCCGAGGTCCAACAGGCGGGCGCACCGGGGGTGTTGGGGCAGGCCCGGGACGGCGGCGGCGTATGGCACGGGACGTCGGGCGACGCGGACCGGGTGTCGGACCGCCCGATGATGCCTCAGGACAGGTTCCGCATCGGCAGCCTGACGAAGACCTTCATCGCCGCCGTGCTGCTGCAACTGCAAGCGGAAGGCAGGGTGGACCTGGACGCGCCCGTCGAGCACTGGCTGCCGGGCACCGTACGGGGCGGCGGGCAGGACGGCCGCGTCACCACCGTCCGCCAACTCCTCGGCCACACCAGCGGCTTGTACGACTTCACGGCCGACTCCCGTATCAAGCGCGACTACTTCGGCCCGCGCTTCGCCGCCCACCGCTACGACTCGCACAAGGCGGCGTCCCTCGTGCGTACGGCCATGGAGCACCCGCGCTCCTTCGAGCCGGGCACCGAATGGGGTTACTCCAACACCAACTACGTGCTCGCGGGCATGGTCATAGCCAAGGTCACCGGTCACTCCTACGCGTACGAGATCGAGCGCCGCATCATCCGGCCGCTGAAGCTGCGCGACACCTCTCTGCCCGGCACCTCCCCCGCCATTCCCGGCCCCCACGGACGCGCGTACTCCACGCTCTCCCGTACGGGTCCGCAGGCGAACGTCCACGACGTCACCGCTCTCGACCCCTCCCTCGCCGGCGCCTCGGGCGAGATGATCTCCTCCACCGGCGACCTGGTCCGCTTCATGCGCGCGCTGCTCTCCGGCGACGTACTGCCGTCGCGGCAGCTGGCGGAGATGAAGTCCACCGTCCCCGCTGACGGGGGCGACCGCTACGGGCTCGGCCTCACCGAGCACCGGCTCTCGTGCGGGATCACCGTGTGGGGCCACGAGGGCACCATCCAGGGGTCGGTCTCCACGGCCGTCGCCACGGCGGACGGCTCGCACGCCGCGGCGTTCAACGTGAACGGCGACTGGACGGACGGGACGGCCTCGCTGGTCGAGGCGGAGTTCTGCGGCTGAGCCGCGCAGAACGCCCGACTCGCGGGCTGATCCGCGGCGTTCGGCTCCTGCTCGCCCGCATCCCCTAGCGCGGCGTCACGATCACATACTCGGCGGGCTCCCGTTCGACGGCGGTCATCAGGGCCGTACGCACGATCGCGGCCTGCTGCTCCAGCGATTCGCGCAGCTTCGCCGGCGTGAGGTGGACGACCGTGATGCCGAGCCCCTCCAGCGCCTCGCGCTTGCGGGCGTACTCCGACCACTCGGCGTCCTGGTCGAGTTGCGGACGGGGCGCGCGGGTGTCGAGTTCGAGGGCGACGGCCTGGTCCGGCCAGTACGCGTCGACGCCGCCCAGGTGCGGGCCGCCCGGGAGACGGAGGTCGACGTTCCAGCAGGGGTCGGGAAGCCGGTGCCGGAAGACCATCTCGTAGAGCATGCCCTCGGCGATGGCGCGGCTCTCCGCGACCAGCGTGTCGACGGCGTCCCTGACATGGGGCCTTCCGAGGAGTCTCGCCCTGAGCAACTCGCCCACCACGGCGCCCGCTTCGCAGTGCCCGCCGCGCACCGACTCCACGAGCAGCCGGCGCACCACGCCGGCGTCCGTCAACTGCCCGACTGTGTCGGCGAGTGCGCGCGCGACGGGCGCGACAGGCAGGCCGGTGACCTCTTCGGGCTCGGGCAGGCTGTGGCCGCGGACGATGTGGACGCATCCCGTCGAGCGCAGCCGCTTCGTACGCGGTACGAGCACGTCGATGCGGTCGAGGGCGCGCAGCGAGGGCGCACCCGTGAAGCCGTGCAGGGTGAGCGCGGCCAGGCCGGTGATCATCGCCTCCGGCGGCTGCGGCGGCGGGCAGTGGCCCATGGCGGAGGCGCCCGCCGGCATCACGGCCGGAAGCGCAGCGGGGGCGGGAGCCGCGCCCCCGGTGGACGCAGGGCGGCCCGCACGGGTCGCGTACCCCTGCTGCGCGGGGATCTGCGGGCATTCGCCGCCGGCGTAGAGCAGCGCGGCGTGCAGCCGCTCGTCGCTGGTCGGCGGGCCGGGGTGGAGCAGATAGACGCCCGGGAGCAGCAGTTGCCAGGGACCGCCGGGCCGGCAGCGCTCGTTGGCGACGGCCGAGGTGACGCCGTGCTCGCGGAGGGCGTCGGCGGTCAGCACGCGGTGCTGCGGGGCCTGGGTGAGGTGGCTGAGCGGACGAGGGGAGAGCGGGGTGTTGTGCGTCATGCCGGGCCGATTCCCTGCCACGGCCCGCCTTCCAACCTCTGTTACGAGCTCGTCGACAAAGCCGGACAACTCTGCCCTAAAGTACGAACGTTCGAGTGTCGATCAGACTCGCACACTCGTCGCATTGTGCGCATGCACGGTCAACGCCCGTACAGAGCAAGGAAGTTGGCAGCACGGCCGCGGGGAACGGCCCTGGGGTACGACCGGCTCAGGACTGCTGCTTGCC
This sequence comes from Streptomyces winkii, assembly GCF_032248595.1. Lineage (NCBI taxonomy): Bacteria > Bacillati > Actinomycetota > Actinomycetes > Kitasatosporales > Streptomycetaceae > Streptomyces > Streptomyces winkii. The sequence continues at coordinate 112,415 of NZ_JASTTH010000006.1, forward strand.
GTTGCCGGACCTGCCGCCCAGCATCACCAGAGCAGCGATCACGAGGAAGATGCCGACCGGCGCGGCGACGAAGAGCCCGAGGGTCTCGACGACGCTGAGGCCGGGGCCCGGGTCGTCGCCGTCGTCGGGAGAGACCGCGAACGCGGGGGACGACACCAGCAGCATCAGCGCCGAGACGGCGGTGACGGTGCCGGCTCGCAGCACGTTCTTGTTGACCTTCGCAATGCCCTTGTCGCTCACACCGTCAACATAGCCGACCGCTCTCGGGGGCACGCTCCCGGGTCTGCCGGGGGCCCGCGGCGGCTGGGCGGCCGGAAGGCCGGGATCAGATCTCGGTGATGTCCGCGCCGAAGCCGTTGCCGGTGGGCTCGCTCGTGAGCGGCAGCTCGGCGAGGGGCGGTTCGCTCGTGAGAGGAGCGACGTCGGCGAGGGGCGGTTCGCTGGTGAGCGGCGCCTCGAAGCAGCCGCATGAGCACGAGCCGTCAAGTCCGGAGTCGGGGTCGGAAACACCGGACAGGTCTACCGGCTCGTGCCCCTGTTTGGAGAGCACCTGCTGTTTCGAGAGCACCTGTCGCGGAAGCGGCGTGAGCACGGAGAGGAGTTCAGCGGACGCAGCCACGGCGGGCCTCCGTTCGTTGACGTCGGATGGTCAGGTGGATGGCCCTACCCAGCCGGGCCGCACGCAGACGTAATCGCGGGCGGAACGTGGCCGAGGTCACGTTTCCTTCCGCAGGCGATTTGCCTGTCTGCGCCCGCGAGGGGCGAACGGACGGCAGGATTCCAGGTCATCTCGCACGAAATTTTACAGGGCACTCACCGAAGGTCACCACCTGGCGCCCGAGATGCGGCACTTCGCCTGCTGCGAGCCGGGCCCGTCCACGGGTGGCGACTCTCACGGGTCACTGTGCGTACGCGGCCGGGTCGTGCCGCGTGACACGCACCGCGACTCACCGTCACGGTCCGCGCCACACCGTGGTGAAGCCCCGCACGGCAACGCGCCGCAACGCACTGCAACGCACCGCTGCGTGGCGGGAGATCCGCCCCCGGCCGGGCCGCGACCAGGCGCTCACTGCGCCCGCATGACCCGCCCCCGGGCGGCCCAGGAACCGGTGCGGCGCCGCCGTGCGTCCAGCCATGGTGGAACCCGATGCTCCGCGAACGGCCCCCGCTTCCAGTCGCGTTGACACGCCAGACGCGACGGTGATGGGCTCGGCCTTTCGAAGTGGGCCTCGTGGGCCGAGTGTTCAGCTCTGGTGAACAATGTGACCGATGTGAGCGACCTGAACGGTGAGGCAACGTGGCCTCACGGGCGGCGCGGGTGACGCGGCGCGCGGCCGGACCGAGAGGCCGCGCAGCCGGCAGACCGGTCAGCCGCCGGCGGATTCCGGAACGGGGAGGACGGGAGGACGTCGTGGGCGCAGCGGCCCAGGGGGACAGAGCACGGCGGCGGGCGGGAGCCACAGCGCTCACCGCGGCCGTCATCGGCGGGCTTCTCGGCGTACCCGCGGCGCAGGCCGCGCCCGCACCGGGCCCCGGCGGTCACTCCGCGGGCACCGCGGACCACGAGCCGGACAACGGGGCCACCAAGGCCCGGAGCTCGTCCGTACCGCCGGTGTGGCCCCGGCCGCAGGCGATGCGGCAGCGCGGCCAGGCCGTGCCGGTGGGCCGTGAAGTGACGCTCGTCGCGGACGAGGACACCGACGCCCCCGCTCTCGACGCCCTCAAGTCCGCGCTGCGCGACGCGGGCGCGCGCGACATCCACGAGGTGCGCCCCGGGCAGCAGTTGCCCACCGGGGACGGCCTGCTCGTACGGGCGGACGCCGCGTCGGCCCCCGAGGCACTCCGCGCGCTGCACGCACCCGCTCGCGGCGACCTGCCCCGCGGGGGCTACCGGCTCGCCGTCGGCCGGGCGGACTCGCGCGCCACCGTGGCCCTCGAAGGGGCCGACGCCGACGGCCTGTTCCACGCCGCGCAGACCCTGCGGCAGCTGGTCACCGAGGAGGACGGCCGCCGCGGCTTCGCCGGCGTGACCGTACGGGACTGGCCGACCGCACCCGTGCGCGGCGTCACCGAGGGCTTCTACGGCAGCTCCTGGACGCAGCAACAGCGCCTGGAACAGCTGGACTTCCTCGGGCGTACGAAGCAGAACCGCTATCTCTACGCCTCCACCGACGACCCGTACCGGCAGTCGGCTCACTGGCGCGACCCCTATCCGGCGGCGCAGCGCGACGAGTTCCGCGCTCTGGCCGAGCGGGCGCGCCGCAACCACGTGAAGCTCGGCTGGGCCGTGGCGCCCGGCCAGGGGCTGTGTTTCTCCTCACCCTCGGACCGCCGGGCGCTGCTGCGGAAGCTGGACGCGATGCGCGCGCTGGGTTTCGAGGCGTTCCAACTCCGTTTCGAGGACGTCAGTTACAGCGAGTGGCACTGCGACGAGGACGCGCAGGCGTACGGCTCGGGCCCGAAGGCCGCCGCGCGCGCCCACGCGGAGCTGGCCAACGACGTGGCCCGCCATCTCGCGGCTCGCCACCCGGGCGCCGAGCCGCTGTCCGTCATGCCGACCGAGTTCTACCAGGGCGGCGACACCGACTACCGCACCGAGCTGTCGGAGAAGCTGACGCCGGCAGTGCAGGTCGCCTGGACGGGCGTCGGCGTGGTGCCGCGCACCATCACCGGCGGCGAACTGACCGCGGTACGTTCGGCGTTCCGCGAGCATCCGCTGGTCACGATGGACAACTACCCGGTCAACGACTACGCGCAGGACCGGATCTTCCTCGGGCCCTACCGCGGCCGCGAGCCGGCCGTCGCCGCGCGCTCCGCCGCCGTACTGACCAACGCGATGAAGCAGCCGACGGCGTCGCGCATCCCGCTCTTCACCGCCGCCGACTACGCCTGGAATCCGAAGAACTACCGCCCGCAGGAGTCCTGGCAGGCCGCGATCGACGAGGTGGCGGGCGGCTCGCCGCGGGCGCGCGAGGCCGTGCACGCCCTGGCGGGCAACGACGCGTCCTCGCTCCTGGGCGGCGAGGAGTCGGCGTATCTGCGGCCGCTGCTGAAGGACTTCTGGGACGCCTACGACGCGGCCGACCCCGAGGACGGCGCCGCCGTGAAGCGGCTGCGCGTCGCGGCGGACCGGCTGCGCGCCGCCTTCCACGCGATGCGCACCGCGCAGGATCACGTGCCGGACGCGCTCGGGGCCGAAGTACGCCCGTGGCTGGAGGAGTTGGCGCGGCACGGCGAAGCCGGCGAGAAGGCCGTACGGATGCTCGTCGCGCAGGCGCGGGGCGACGGCGGACGCGCCTGGGACGCGCGGCTCGCGGTCGAGCGGCTGCACGCGCAGGACGGCGGACGCGGCGAGGGACAGGCGGCGACCGTCGGCAAGGGCGTGCTCCCGGAGTTCGTGAAGCGTGCCCTGAAGACGTCCGACGGCTGGACGGGTGCCGGCCGCAAGCCCACCGGACGCCACAGGGCCACGGCGCAGGGCGCCCCCGCGGCACGTCCCGACTCCCCCGCGGAGGCCGCCGTCGACGGCGACCCGGACACCGCGTACCGCGCCGAAGCCGCCCCGGCCACCGGGTACTTCGCCCCGCGCGGCGCGCTGCCGGGCGCCTCGCTGCCGGGCGGACTCGACCGGCGCGGAGGCGCGAACGGGGACACGGGCGGCGGCCCCGAGGGCGACCCGCCGGGCGGCGACGGGCAGGGCCCCGACGGCACCGCCCCGGACGCCCCCGCGCTCACCGTCCGGCTGCCCGACCGGCGCCCCCTGGAGGCGGTCACCGTGCAGACCGGGCCCGGCTCCGGGACGCGCGCCCGCGTCGAGGCACATGTGCCCGGCGAGGGCTGGCGGCGTCTCGGCCCGCTCTCCGGAAACGGCTGGACACAGCGCGACGCCCACGGGCTGCGGGCCGACGCGCTGCGCCTCGTCTGGTCCCCCGGCTCGGACCAACCGGTCGTGCACGAGATCACGCCGTGGTACGCAGACCGGCCGGACGCCTCGCTCTCCCTGTCCAAGGACGACATCTACGCGCCGATCGGCGGCGGCAAGGGAGAGGTGACGGCCGAACTCCGCGGCCACCGCCCCTCGGACGTGCGCGGCAGGGTGACCGCCGACGCCCCCGACGGCTTCACCGTCCGCACCCCGAAGCGCACGGTCGTCCCCCGAGGGGGAACGGCCGGGGTCCCCGTCGAGATCGAGGCCGACTCGTCCGTGAAGCCCGGCAGTTACCGCATCCCGCTCTCCTTCGCGGGCGAGCGGCGGACGCTGACCGTGCGCGCCTTCCCCCGCACCGGCGGCCCCGATCTGGCGCGCGACGCGGAGGCCTCGTCCTCCGGCGACGAGACGGACGAGTTCCCGGCGTCGGCGGTCAACGACGGCCGCGGGGACACACGTTGGTCCTCACCGGCGAAGGACGGCGAGTGGGTGCAGCTGCGGCTCCGGCAGCCGGCACGCCTGGGCGAGCTGGTGCTGCACTGGCAGGAGGCGTACGCGAAGCAGTACCGCGTGCAGGTCTCGCCGGACGGGAAGCGGTGGCGCGAGGCGGCGACCGTGCGGGACGGCAAGGGCGGCAGGGAGAGCGTCCGCATGGATGCTCCCGACGACACCCGGTACGTCCGCGTGCAGGGCGGCGAGCGGGCCACGCGCTTCGGGTACTCGCTCTGGGCGCTGGAGGCGTACGCCGTGCAGGAGCAGTCCACGCGGGGCCGCTGACCCCGCGCGCGGCAGACCCCACGGGGCCCGCACGCGGCTCTCGGGCCGGACGCGGCCGCGTCCGGGGTACGGCACCGTGCACGCCCGCCTTCTCACGGCACGGCGTGGCCGTGAGAACAACGACGCCCGGTCTCAGGCAGTAGCTCTGCCTTCGATCCGGGCGAGGGCGTCGTCCGCGCCGTATGGCTGTAGGTACGGCATCCAGCGCGGGTCTCGGTGTCCCGTGCCGATGATCCGCCAGGCCAGGCCCGACGGCGGCGCGGGTTGATGGCGGAGCCGCCAGCCGATCTCGGCGACGTGGCGGTCGGCTTTCACATGGTTGCAGCGGCGGCAGGCGGCCACCACGTTCTCCCAGGTGTGCTGTCCGCCGCGGCTGCGCGGAATGACGTGGTCGACGCTGGTTGCGACGCCACCGCAGTACGCGCAGCGGCCGCCGTCACGGGCGAAGAGCGCCCGCCGGGTCAGCGGCACAGTGCCCCGAAAGGGCACCCGCACGAAGCGCTTCAGCCGGACCACGCTGGGAGCGGGTATGACGCGGGTCGCGCTGTGCATCAGGGCGCCGGACTCCTCGAGGCTGACCGCCTTGTCGTTGAGCACGAGGATGAGGGCGCGACGTAGCGGTACGACACCGAGCGGCTCGTACGACGCGTTGAGGACCAGGACATGCGGCACGGTGCCTCCTTGTACGTCTGCGGCGCGTGGCTCGCGCCGGGACGATCCGTACTCAGTGTGTCCCGCGCCCTGGTCATTCCGCCACCACGACCGGGTAACGCCCTGAGCGTGTTTTCAACCACACCCCCGGTTTCCCCCTTGAACTCCTGCCCCGCTTCCGAGCAGTCAAGACGTCACGAATCGTGACGCGAACCGAGTCCCGTGACGGCCGGATACCGCCTCCGCCGAACGCGGCCGCCGCTTGTGAAGGCCGTGCGCCGTTAGTGTGGTTGCCGCGTTCGGGGTCCGCGCCGTCGAGCCCCGGGCGCTGGTTGATCCTGGCACTCCCCGCTCGGAAGGTTCTGCTGTGTTCTGGCTGATCGGCGCCGCCCCTCCGTCCATGCTCGCGGGTCCGCACACCGCGGGAGCCGGGACGGCGGACGGCGGGCAGGACGGCACCGCGACCCTGGAGGACGCGCACAAGTCGGCGGAGAACGCCGCCGGATGGATCCAGCAGAACTGGTCGGATCTGGTCTCGGCCGGTCTGCGCATTCTGCTCATCGCGGTCATCGCGATCCTGCTGCGGCACGTGATACGGCGCGCGATCAGCAGGCTGATCAAGCGCGTGAACCGCCGCGCGGAGGCCGCCGACAGCGCCAACGCGCTGCGCGGGCTGCTGGTCAGCGGCGAACGGCGGCGGCAGCGCTCGCAGGCGATCGGCTCGGTGCTGCGCAGCATCTCCTCCTTCGTGATCATCGGCACCGCGCTGCTGATGGTCCTGTCCGACCTCGGCATCAATCTGGCTCCGCTGCTGGCCAGCGCCGGTGTGGCCGGTGTCGCGCTGGGCTTCGGCGCGCGCGACGTCGTCACGGACCTGCTGGCCGGGATCTTCATGCTGCTGGAGGACCAGTACGGGGTCGGCGACCGCGTCGACGTCGGTGAGATCTCCGGCACCGTTCTGGAGATCGGACTGCGCGTGACGCAGCTGCGCGGCGACAGCGGCGAGATCTGGTACATCCGCAACGGCGAGATCAAGCGGGTCGGCAACCTCAGCCAGGGCTGGGCGACGGCGGCCGTGGACGTCCAGGTGGCCCCGAGCGAGAACCTGGACGAGGTGCGGGCCGCCATCGTGGCCGTCGGCGAGGAGCTCGGCAACAGCGAGCCCTGGGACGAGCTGCTGTGGGAGCCGGTCGAGGTGCTCGGCCTGGACTCGGTGACGCTCGAAGAGATGGTCGTACGGGTCTCGGCCAAGACGATGCCCGGCAAGTCGCTCACCGTGGAGCGCGAGCTGCGCTGGCGGATCAAGCGCGCGCTGGACCGCAGGGGCATCGAGAGCACCGACCAGGAGCCGCTCCCGCTGGACGCGGCGGGCACGCAGGGCACGCAGGACGGCGCGAACGCGGGCACGGGCTCCGAGGCGGGCGCGGCCGTGCGCAGCCGTCCGAAGAGCGCCGAGGTCCCGCTTCAGAAGAGCCCCAAGTAGCGGCCGCTCCCGGCTCCCTCGCCGCTTCGGCGGCTTCGACGGCGCACTGCGCGGACCCGCTCCGGGCGCGTACCGTGCTGCTCCGTACCGCGATCCGATTGACGCCGCGGAGTCCCGGGCTCTACCGTCCAGTGACTGGAAGGCTTCCTAACAGTGGTGGCCGATGGCCGGAGGCGGAGCACGGATGGCCGGTACGACGCCGGGGACCCCCCGGGTGCTGCGCGCGATGAACGACCGTGCCGCCCTCGATCTTCTGCTCGCGGAGGGCCCCCTCTCGCGCGGCCGCATCGGCGAGCTGACGGGCCTGTCCAAGCCGACCGCCTCGCAGCTGCTCGCCCGCCTGGAGGCGGCGGGCCTGGTCCTCGCCACGGGGACGAGCGAGGGCCGTCCAGGTCCCAACGCACAGCTGTACGCCGTCAACGGGGAGGCGGCCCACGTCGCCGGGGTCGACGTCACCACGGCCCGCGTTCTCGCGGGCGTCGCCGACATCACCGGACGCGTCGCCGGGACCTGCGAGGTGCCCACTCCCGCGTCGCCGCCGGGCCGCCCGCGGCAGAGCCCGCCGGAGCTGGTCCTGCGGGCCGTCGAAGGCGCGGCCGAGGCGGCGGGCGTCCGCGTCTCGGGCCTGCACCGCGCCGTCATCGGCACCCCGGGCGCCTTCGACCCCGGCACGGGCCGGCTGCGCTACGCCTCGCACCTGCCGGGCTGGCACTCCCCCGCGCTGCTGGAAGAGATGGCCGCCACGCTGCCGATGCCCCTCGAATACGGCAACGACGTGAACCTCGTCGCCGTCGCCGAGCAGCGGCTGGGCGCGGCCGCCGGGCACGACGACTTCGTCCTGTTCTGGAACCAGGAGGGCATCGGCGCCGCGATCGTCATCGGCGGGCGGCTGCACCGCGGCCGTACGGGCGGAGCGGGCGAACTCGGGTTCCTGCCGGTGCCCGGCACTCCCCTCGTACGGGACCCCGCCCAGCTGGGCAGCGGCGGCTTCCAGGAACTCGCGGGCGCCGGGGCCGTGTTGCGCTGGGCACACGAACTCGGGCTGCCGTACGACCCGGACGCCTCGCTGCACGGGAACGCCGTCGCCCTGGTGGCGCGCGCCGCGGAGTCCACGGAGTCCGCCGGACCGGGCCAGGAGGCCGCGGGCCCGCACGCCGAACTGCTGCGCCGGCTCGCCACGGGAACGGCCGTCGGGCTGGCGTCCGTGGTCGCCGTGCTCGACCCGCAGCTGATCGTGCTCTCCGGGGGCGTGCTGGCGGCCGGCGGCGAGCGCCTGCGACGGCTCGTACGGGCCGAGCTGAGCGAACTGGCCGTACCGAGGCCCGAGTTGAAGCTGGGCACCGTCACCGGGAACCCCGTGCTGCACGGGGCCCTGGAGAGTGCGCTGGCCACGACCCGCGACGAGGTCTTCGACACCTCACGCTGAAGCGGAAGGAACTGAACGGACGACATGAGACTCGCAGTGGTCGGTGGCGGCTCCACCTACACCCCTGAACTCGTCGACGGCTTCGCGCGGTTGCGCGACACGCTCCCCGTCGACGAACTGGTGCTGATCGACCCGGCCGCGGACCGGCTGGAGCCGGTGGCCGGCCTCGCCCGCCGCATCTTCGCGCACCAGGGCCACGACGCGACCGTGACCGCCACACAGGACCTCGACGCGGGGATCGCCGGTGCCGACGCCGTGCTGCTCCAGCTGCGCGTGGGGGGCCAGGCGGCGCGCCGGCGCGATGAGACATGGCCGCTGGAGTGCGGCTGCGTCGGGCAGGAGACGACCGGTGCGGGGGGACTCGCCAAGGCCCTGCGGACCATCCCCGTCGTGCTGGACATCGCCGAACGGGTCCGCCGCACCAACCCGGACGCCTGGATCATCGACTTCACCAACCCCGTCGGCATCGTCACCCGCGCCCTGCTCCAGGCCGGGCACAAGGCCGTCGGGCTGTGCAACGTGGCGGTCAACCTCCAGCGCAAGTTCGCGAGGCTGCTGGACGTCGCCCCGGAGGAGGTCCACCTCGACCACTGCGGGCTCAACCACCTCACATGGGAGCTGGGCGTACGGCTCGGCGGTCCCGGCGGCACGGACGTCCTCCCTCGGCTGCTCGAGGAGCACGCCGACGGATTCGCGCTGGAGCTGCGGATGCCGCGCCACGTGCTGGAGGCCCTCGGCGTCTTCCCCTCGTACTACCTGCGCTACTACTACGCGCACGACGAGACCGTCCAGGAGCTGCGTACGAAGCCCACACGCGCGGAGGAAGTCGCGGCCATGGAACGGGAGTTGCTGAAGATGTACGGCGACCCCGGCCTCGTGGAGAAGCCCCCGCTGCTGAACGGCCGCGGCGGCGCACTCTACTCGGAGGCGGCGGTGGCGCTCGCGGCGGCGCTGCTGGGCACGGCGGGCTCGTCGGGCACGGCTGGCACGCCTGGCACAGCTGGCACAGCCCGAGAAAACGGCGGCCGGAGCACGAGCGTCCAGGTCGTCAACGTACGCAATGACGGCACACTGCCCTTCCTCCCCGACGACGCGGTGATCGAGGCCCCGACAGAGGTGGGCCGTGAGGGCGCGGCTCCGCTGCCCGCGCCGCGGGTCGGCCCGCTAGAGGCCGGGCTGATGGCGCATGTCACGGCCTATGAGGACCTGGCGCTCGACGCGGCGCTGCGCGGCGGCCGCGAGCGGGTCTTCAAGGCGCTGCTGGCGCACCCGCTGGTCGGGCAGTACGACCGCGCGGACGCGCTCACCGACCGGCTCCTCGCCAACAACCGGGAACACCTCGCGTGGGCCTGACGACCTCGGCCTGCCTGGCGATCGACGCCGGCAACACGAAGACGGACGTGGCCGTTGTCGACGTGGGCGGCGCCGTACTGGGCAGAGCGCGCGGCGGGGGGTTCCAGCCGCACGGCATCGGCGTACGGGCCGCGGTGGACGCGCTCGCCGGCCCCGTCGGCAAGGCGCTCGCCGAGGCGGGAGCGGCGCCCGGGCAGCCGGCGGCGCACGTCTCGGCATGTCTGGCCAACGCCGATCTGCCGCGCGAGGAGCGGGCGTTGACCGCGGCCCTCGCGGCACGCGGCTGGGGCCGCACCACGTACGTCGCCAACGACACCTTCGCGATCCTGCGCGCCGGGCTGCCCGACGACGGCTCCGTACGGCACGGGGTCGCGGTCGTCTGCGGCGCGGGCGTCAACTGCGCGGGCCAGGACGGCGAAGGGCGCACGCACCGCTTCCCCGCCCTCGGCCGGCTCTCGGGCGACTTCGGCGGCGGCGGCGGTCTCGCGGCGGAGGCCGTCTGGCACGCGGCACGCGCGGAGGACGGCCGCGGGGAGGACACCGAGCTCGCCCGCGAACTGCCCTGGCACTACGGGCTCACGTCGATGTACGCGCTGATCGAGGCCCTGCACCTGGGAGACCTGCCGCGCAGCCGCATGCACGAGATCACCCCGGTCCTCTTCAAGATCGCCTCGGCGGGAGACGAGATCGCGCGGGACCTCGTACTGCGGCAGGCCGACGAGCTGGTCTCGATGGTCAAGGTCAGCCTGAAGCGCCTCGACCTGCTGGAGACCCCGACGCCGGTGTTCCTCGGAGGCAGCGTCGTGGCGGCACGCCATCCGCTCCTGCACGACCACCTCACGCGCCAACTGGCCGTACAGGCGCCGAAGGCCGCACCCCAGATCGTCACGGCGCCGCCGGTCCTGGGGTCGGCCCTCCTGGGCCTGGACGAGGCGGGCGCACCGCCGCAGGCACACGCGCGCCTGCGCGCCCACTACGAGTGAGCGCGCAGGCGCGGCCGGATCCCGGCCCGGCCGCCGGACAGGCCTACGTGAGGTGCAGCGTGATCGTCGTCCAGGCGCCGACGTGGACCCGGTCGCCGCTCTTGAGGGGCACCGGGACGAACGGCTGGATCGGGTCCTCGGCTCCGTTGATGGTGGTGCCGTTCGTGGAGTCCTGATCGACCACCGACCAGCTGCCGTCGGGCTGCTGCACCAGCACGGCGTGCTGGTGCGAGACGCCCGGGTCCTCCGGTGTACGGGCCAGATCGATGTCGGGCGCCTCGCCGGTGGAGTGCCGGCGGCGGCCGATGGTGATCTGGTTGCCGGTGAGGGGCAGTTGCTGCTCGGGCGAGTAGGCGGGCAGGTTGAGGCTTCCCGCCTCGGGACCGCTGCGGTCCATCATCGCGGCGAAGTACTCGCGGTCGGGCGCGACCACGGCCACCCACGACCCCGACGGCACGGGCTGCTGCATCTGCTGGCCGCCCTGGTCCGGCCCGCCCGGGCCGGGCTGCTGCGGATACGGATGCTGGGGCGGCGGAGGCGGACCGGCCTGGCCCCCCGGCGCCTGCCCCTGGCCCGGTCCCTGCCCCGGCCCTTGGCCCGTCCCCTGGAAGGGCGGCGGGCCGGGCGGCTGGGGCTGGTCCTGCTGCGGGGCGACCGGCGGGGAGATGGCCCAGTCGCCGCTCGGCGGTGAGGGCTGCTGCGGTCCGCCGGGGGCCGGCGGGGCCATGGGGCCGCCCGCACCCTGGCTCTGGTTCTGGCCGATGCCGGAGCCGGGACCTCCGGGACCGCCCGAGCCTGGACCGCCGGGACCGGGGCCCGGCCCCTGTCCGGGTCCCTGGCCCGGATACCCGCCGGGGCCCTGCCCGCCCGGCTCCGGAGCCAGGGGCTCCGCGGGCCGGTTGACTTGGGACGGACGGTCCGAACTGTCGTATCCGTACTGCTGATCGGAGCCGGAGGACGGAGCGCTGGGGAAGGGCGGCGGCGGACCCGGCTGGCCCGGCACGCCCGGCTGGCTCTGCTGGCCCGGCTGCCCCGGAAATCCGGGAGGAGGCGGGGGCGGACCCGGCTGCCCCGGACCGCCCGGCTGACCCTGGATCCCGGGAGGCGGCGGAGGCGGACCCGGCTGCCCCTGCGGGCCCGGGGCGCCCGGACCGCCCGGGCCGCCCGGCTGGGGAAAGCCGCCCGGCTGCGGCGACTGCTCCGGCGGTACGTACGTCATCGGGGAGTTGGTCAGGAAGTTGTAGTGGCAGCCGTCGCAGAACGGCGTCTGCCCCTCGCGGGGCCTGCCGCACTGGGGGCACGTCTCCCCCTGCGACTGCTGGGGCGGAGGGCCCTGGCCTCCGGGAGCGCCGCCCGGAGCGTCCGGCCCCGGACCGCCCGGACCGCCCGGGCTTCCGGGCCCTCCCGGCCCGGCGCTGCCCGGCCCGGGATAGCCGTAACCCTGAGACGGGGGGCCGGAGGGCACAGGCCCGCCGGGCGGGCCGGGGTAGCCGTATCCGCCTCCGGGGGCCGGCGGTGAGGGCGACGGCGGGACCGAACCGGCGGGTGCGCCGGACGACGCGTCGGCGATGCGGTGACCGCACACCTCGCACCAGTCGTCGACCGCCGACTGGTGTCCATTCGGGCAAGTCGGCATGGTGACTGCCTCCCCCTCGTACTCCTGGACTTCCGTACTGCGTACGTCCTCGCGGGCTCTGTTACCTCTTCACGCGTACCGTCTTCGTGGAACGCGTCTCCAGCGTCATCTCGTCGGCGTCGGCAACCTTCGCCTTCAGCCGAACAGTACCGTTCGCGGCGTCGATGACGTCGACCACCTTCGAAAGCAGCTTCGACGTATCGGCGTTGCCGGAGGCGGCGGCCAGCCGCACCGCACGCCCGAGTTGCACCGTCGCACCCTCTTCGTCCCCCGCCTTGCGCAGCTCCAGCCCCTGCCGGATCGCATCCGCCAGTTCCTCCTGGCCGGTGTAGTGCGCGACTTGCACGTCGATGCCGGTGGTGGAGGCCACATCGTCCGTCCACACCGCGCGGATCAGGCCCTGCGCGAGCGTACGCGGGAGTCCGCCGTCCTCCGGCGGCAGCATCAGCGCGGCGCGGGCCGCCAGCATCTCCTGCCCCACCTCGGCCGGCGGCACCTGGACGCACACGTGGTAGTCGCGGGACTCCTCGCCCCAGGAGCCCGTCGGATAGTCGCCGGAGTGCGGGCCTGCGTCCGTCCGCCGGCCGGTCAGATCCTCGACGGACGGCGCCACCTGCTTGACGAACTTGATCTCCGAGCCCCGCGGCGTCCACAGGCGCAGCGCCACATCCGCGACCTCCTTGCGCATCGCGTTCGCCATGATCTCCGTGAAGTCCGCGGCCAGGCCCTCCGGTTCGGCGACGATGTCGGCGGAGCCGAGGAGCGCCGAGGCGATTCCTGTGACCTCTTTCACCTCCCAGTCGGTACCCACGCCGCGCGCGTCGCATGTGAAGCGGCCGGCGCACTCGTCGAGCACCTCCCGGAGGTCCTCCGGACTCTCGTGCTCGTTGCGGCCGTCGGTGAGGAGGACGGCATGCCGTATCGGGCCTTGGTGGGTGGAGAGCAGCCGGCGGGCGAGCCGGAGCCATGTGCCGATGGCCGTGCCGCCGTCCGAGCGGAGCCTGCGCAGCGCGTTCCGGGCCTCCTCGCGCGTCTCCGGGCCGGCGACGGCCAGGCCGCCGTCGCCGGGGTAGATCTCCCTGGCGTGGTGCGTGCCGGCGACGACCGCGAAGGAGACGCCGTCGTGGAGCGTCTCGACGGCGGCGGCGGTGGCGTCGCGCGCGTTGCGCATCTTCGAGGGCGGGTCGTCCATCGAGCCGGAGCAGTCGATCATGATGACGACCGCGGCGTCCGTACGGAGGGGACCGGACGGCGCGGGCCCGCTCCGCCGCGGTCGATCCCCCGGGGCGGCACCGGCTGCTGATCCGGCGGCCGAGGTGACGGTGAGGATCGCGTCGATCTCCCGCCCGCCCTCCGGCAGATACTCGTTCTGGTACACGTCGATGGAGAACCGCGGTGCGTGCAGCTCGGCGAAATCGGTCATGTTCCGCTCCTGCTCCGTGGCGAAAGGGTCGTCGTGAGACGGGGACGGAACGGAAGACGGCGGCGGTTCCGGAAAGCCGCGCTCCGCGCCCGTGCCGGCGCACCACTGCCACGCTCCCCCGTCGTCGCGGGCCGCCTCTCCGGCCCGGCGTCGTCCCTTCCGCTGCCTCCGCCGCGTCCCGTCAGGCCGGATCGGCGACTTCAGCCGGAAGCGGGAACGGGATGACGGCCACCGTCGCGTTGTCGTGTCCGCCGCCGTCGAGCGCGAAGCCCACCAGTCGCTGCGCCGCGAGCAGCGGACGCGTCCGGCCGTCGGCCGGCACGGCCGCCGCCATCTGCTCAGCGGACTCCGCGTAGTTCCACAGCCCGTCGGTGCACACGATCACGACGCCCGCGCCCTCCGGCTTGTACGACGCGGTGTGCGGCTCGATCTCGTACGCGTCCGCCCCGAGCCATCCCGTGATGGCGTGCGCGCGGGCGTCGGCGTAGGCCTCGTCCTCCGTCATCAGGCCGGCCGCGACCATCTGCGCCGCCCACGAGTCGTCCTCGGTCAGCCGCGCGGGCGGTGCGCCGTGCTCTTCGGGCACCCAGTAGGCGCGGCTGTCCCCGATCCAGCCCACGGTCAGGATGCCCTCCGCCGTGAGCGCTCCGACGATGGTGCAGGCGGGGGCGTTCTTCGAGGGCTCGTTGGGGCCCTCGGCGGCGAGGGCGGTGACCGCCTCGGAGGCGGCGATGAGGGCGTCGTGCATGGCCTGCTGCGGCGGTGTGCCGGCCGGCACGGCCTCGCACATCGCCGCACCGGCGGCGCGGGCCGCTGCGGCGGAGGCGTCGTCGGGACGGGTGGCCGAGGAGACGCCGTCGCAGACGACGGCGATGGTCGCCGAGGCCCCCGCCGGGGTCACCGCCTCGTGGAGCGAATAGAAGTCCTCGTTGCGGTGATGGCGCAGCCCTCGGTCGCTGGCGGCGGCCACCGTCGCCAACGCGCTCTCCATGTGGTCACGTTCGCGCGGCTGCTTGTGGCCGCAGTGGTCGCAGTAGCCGTCGCCGTCCACGGCGCCGGTGCCGCACGCGACGCAGCGCGCGGCGGGCCCTCCCGCGGCCTCCGTGCCCGGCGGCTGCGGCGACGCCCCGCCGGGCGGCACCTCGGACGGCGAGTCGTCCAGCGTCAGGCGGGGGTCGGCGGCGCGCGGGTCCGGAGCGGGAGGCGCCACGGGAGCCTCCGGAGCAGGAGGCGGACCCGGAGCGGCCAGCGGTGGCGGAGGCTGCGGAGGCGGCGGCGCGGACGGCAGCGGCGGCGGGGGCGGGGGCGGCACGGGTGACGCCGGCTGCCCGGCCGGGCCGCCGGGCGCCCCGGGCGGCGGTTGCTCCTGCCTCGACGACGCCGGGAGCGGCGGCGGGGACAGCGGAGGCGCGGGCGACGGCGGGGGTACGGGCGGCCCCTGGACGTCCAGCCCCGGAACCCTGCGCCCCTGAACGGGCCCTGGAGCGGGGGGGCTTGGGGCGGAGGGTGCGCCGAACGCGGGTCCCCCGAAGCCCGGCGCTTCGAAGCCCTGGCCCCCGAAGTCCGGTGCGCCGGAGGCCGGTTCGTCGAAGCCCGGCGACTCCGCCGCCGGTGACGGGAGATGAGGCTGGGCCGTCACGCCGTCCGGCAGCGTACGGTCGTGGCCCGCGTCCGCGACGGGCTCCCCGGCGGGCGCCAGCGTGAAGTCCGGCTCGCCCGCGAGCTGTTCGGGTGCGGGCGGCGGCGTCTGCGCCGGGGTCCGTGCCGCCCCGCTCTCCGGTGCGGCCGGCCACACCGCGCCGGTCGCGGCGCCGGGGACGGTGCCGGCGGCCGTGCCGGGCGCCGGGCGCACGGCCGCCGCGAGGTCGGCGCCGCAGACGCCGCAGAAGCGGTCACCCGCCGCCGGCGGCTCGGAGCAGCTCGGGCACGCGGACACTTGATCAAGCATGGTCACACCCACGTCCTGGGGCGGAACGGGCAGCCCCGTCCCGCCGGTTCGATCCTCTCGGTGCCGGCTCGCGCGAGCCGTACACGTGCGGCAACGTGCTCCGGGGCCGGGCCGCCCGCCCCTGCCGCGGCGGTCACGAGTCCGCCACCCCCTCGGCGCGCGCGGGGCCGCCGCTGCCGCGCCCCTGCCGCGCCGTGAGGACGTCCTGCGCCGCGTGCTGATAGCGCAGCACCGCGTCCTCCGCCGCCCGCAGATCGCACGGCGCGCTCCAGAGCATGCGCCGCGCCGCGTCGTAACGCTCGATCAGCATCCGGTCCTCCGCCATGCCCTGCTGTGCCACCTTCGCCTTGTACGCGTCCAGACGCCCGCGCAGTTCCGCCCGGACGGCCAACGGGGCGGTGACGGCGGAGAGTTGGGCGCGCGCCCGGTCGAGTTCGTCCTCCGCGCGCTGCTCCAGGCTCTCCAGCAGGGGCGAGAGCCGGTGCCACTGGGAGTGGCGCCTGTACTCGGCGGCGGCCGACAGGTCTTCGTGCAGGGCGGTCGCGGGCCCGCTCACCGCGGGGACCTCGGACGCCGCGATCTTCGCCAGCACTTCGCCGCGCGCCTCGCGCGCCTCGGCGAGCGTACGGTCCGCGCGCGAGAGCACGTCGCGCAGGCGCATCAGGCGCTGCTCGGAGTCCTGGCGGACGTTGAGCACGGCGTCGATCTCCCGCCGGATGTCCTCGAGTTGACGGGCCGCCCGGTCGTAGCGGGACGTGTCGGGCCTGCCGCCGCCGGGCGCGCTGCTGCCGCCCGCGGAGGTCCAGAACGCGAGGGGGTCGGAGACCACTTCGGCGCGGAGCGCGGTGAGTTCCTCCGTCGTACGTTCCAGATCGTCGCCGGAGGGGTGCTCCCCCGGGCGCACGCCCACGGAGTGCGCGAGGGAGCGCACGCGCCGCAGTTCGGCGGCGAGCATGTCTATGCGGGCGGGCAGCGCGGACCATACGGAGTCGGCCGCCGCGACCACGTCGAGGGCCTGGGCGTACCAGCTGTTCATCCACTCGACGAGCCCGCCGAGGGTGACTTCCTCCGTGAGCCGCGGCCCTCCGCCCCCTCCGGCCGCGGCGGCGTCCTCGCCGAGCAGGCTGCCGGGGAGGGTGCGCGGTCCGCGCAGCAACCGGGTCAGCTCGACGAGATCCTCGCGGCTGGGCCAGCGCCTGCGCTCGCGCACCTCCTGGGCCTTGGCGAGCGCGCCGCTGTAGTGCTCGAAGACGGTCCACAGCCTGGTGATGGCCGCCTCGGCCCGCGCCCAGCGCCGGGCGGTCGTGCCGGTGAGCTCCGCGCCTTCGAGGAGGCGGCGGCCCGCGTGGTCCTGGAGGGCGAGCAACGACGACTCGACCGCCTCGTGTTCGGCGGTGAGCCGTTCCAGCGCACGGTCGGCCTCCTCCCGGCTCATCACCGGTCCGGTGGGTCCCGCGGGGCCCATCGATCACCTCGCTGCTTCTGTCGTGGTTCTGCTGGTCGGTTCGGGTCGGAGCGGAACGAATCCGCCCGCACGGTACGGACGGTCACGGGCCGGGACTGTCCCGCGATCCCGAACGGTCCCCGCCAGCCGTCCCGTAGTCGCTACCCGTCCCGTACTCGCTACCCGTTCCGTAGTCGCTACCCGCACTCGCCGGGCGGCACTTCCGCGCGGGGCGACAGTTCCCCGCCGGGCGGCGGCGCGAAGGGCGCGGGAGAAGCGCGGACGCCGAAGGCCGCGTCCGCCTCGCGTACGCCTGGTTCACGGCTCGTCGTCCTCCCCCTGGTCGTTGCCCGTCGCGGCCCCCGCCTACGTTGTGCGATGTGTCTGTCGCAACGGGTTGGGGGCCCAGAGCCAGAGTATGGCCATGCGGAACACCAACCACACTGTTTCCACCGGGATCTTGTTCGGATCGGGACCTGCGGAACCGCTCAGGCACCCGCCGCGCGGCCACGCCCCGGGCGGCTCCCCGGAAGGAACACGCGGCCCGTACAGCGGCGGTTCCCGTCACACCAGCAGCCACAGCCCCTTCACGGCGGTGGCCACTCCGCCCGCGAGCGCGAGCCCCAGAATGATGCGGCGCGCCCCCTCCTCCGGCGTGCGGGCGGCCAGCAGGTGCCCCAGCGCGATGCCCGCGCCCATCGTCGCGGCGACCAGCAGCCAGGCGGGACGCGTCAGTTGGGGCAGGCCCTTGGCGGCGACGGACATGAGGTTGACGACGAGCCCGTAGAACTGCGCGTTCGGGACGAACTCACCCGCCGTCCAGCCCGCGTTGACGGCGTAGAGGGAGACCGCCGGACCGCCCGTTCCCGCGGCCGAGTTCATGAATCCGCTGGCCGCTCCGGCCGCCACGGCGCCGCCCCTGCCGTGCAGGGCCCTGACCCGGGCGCCGCAGGCCACCAGCAGCACCGCGGCGGTGATGAGCGTCCCGAACCCGGTCAGCAGCACCGGTTCCGGAAGGCGCAGCGCGAGCCACGCCCCCAGCGGCACCGTGAGGGCGGCGGCCGCCACGAGCGGAACCATGGTGCGCAGCCGTACCTCCCGCCAGCTCGACGCGAGTCCGGCGACGCCGATGACGACGCCCGCGCAGTTGACCAGCGCGACGCCCTGCACCGGCCCCATGAGCAGCACCAGCCCGGGTGAGGCGAGCAGTCCGAAGCCGATGCCGGTCAGCCGCTGCACCGACGAGCCCAGCAGCACCGCGCCGCCGAGCAGGGTGAAGAAGGGCAGGCCGCTGAGCATTCTCCGAAAGTAGAGGCCGCTCAGGGAAGACTGGAGGGGCAGAGCGCGGAAATCCTTCCGGGGTGCGGAAGTTCACATCCGGGCACCGAAGCCGAAGCCGGCGGCCCGGTTCGCGATCCGCGGTCCGCAACCCGCCCTCCACTACCCGGAGTCGATCCGGAAGCGCTCATATGCCGGGCCGCACCGAGGAGTTCACCACCGCGGGTTCACAACCCACCGTCGAGCGGCCAGGTGTGCGGCCCGTCCGGATCGTCGAGCCACGCCCACTGGACTCCGTCCCGGACCGTCACGCCGTAGCGCTCCCGCTCGGGACGGCCGGCGCCGCGCCACAGTTCGTACGCGTCCAACGGCTCGACCGAGCCCCCGGTGAGGCTGAAGAGGAACTGGAAGGAGTCGTGCCGTTGTGCGTGCCGCGGGATCCCCTGGGCGCTCCGCCGCATCGCCGCCCGCGCCTGCGCCCCCGGCCCGGTGCCGCCGCGCAGCGGCACGAAGAAGGCGGGAGTCGGGAGGAAGCGGCCCTCCCCGTCGCGCGGCCCGTCCACGCGCAGCGGCACGAGCCCCGTTCCCACCGGCGCGAGCAGCAGCGCACCCGGCACGCACTGCCCGAGCCATGCGTGCGGCACGGCGGGCAGCGCACATGTGGCGATGACGCGGTCGTACGGGGCGTACGCCGGGACGCCCAGCACACCGTCGCCCGTGACGACCCGGGGCCGGTACCCGGCCGCCGCCAGATGCTCCCGTGCGGCGTCGGTGATGGCGGGATCGAGGTCCACGCTGGCGACCCGCGCGTCGCCCAGCCGGTGCGCGAGCAGCGCCGCGTTGTAGCCGGAGCCGGTGCCGATCTCCAGGACGCGCATGCCGTCGCGTACGTCCAGCGCCTCCAGCATGCGCGCCATCAGGGAGGGCTGGCTGCTGGAGGAGATCAGCTCGCCGTCGCGCACGCGCGTGGCCAGCGGCACGTCGTCGTAGACGCCCTCGAGCCAGCGCTGCCGGCGCTCGGGGTCGGGGTCGTCCCGCCACAGCCGCTCCCGGCCGCCGCCGGAGACGGTCACGTAGTAGTACGGCACGAAGAGCTCGCGCGGCACCTCGCCGAAGGCGGCCTGCCACGCGGGATCGGCGAGTCCACCGCCGGCGACGATCTGCCGCACAAGATCCGGAGCAGCTGGCATGCCTCCACTGTGCTGCGAGGAAGCCGTACGCGCGAGGCCTGAAGGTGACCTTCCGCCACTAGCCTCCGTCCATGACCGAGAAAGCAATCACTGCCGAGGGGCTGCGCAAGCGATACGGGGAGACTCAGGCCGTCGACGGCGTCTCCTTCGAGGTGGAACGAGGCGAGTTCTACGGCATCCTCGGCCCGAACGGGGCAGGCAAGACCACCACCCTCGAGATCGTCGAGGGCCTCAGGGAGCCCGACGAGGGCACTGCCCGTCTGCTGGGCGAGGCCTCCTGGCCGCGCAACCCGGCGCTCCTGCACCGGATAGGCGTGCAGCTTCAGGCCTCCGCGTTCTTCGAGCGGCTCAGCGCCCGCGAGCAGATACACACCTTCGCCTCCCTCTACGGCGTCTCCGGTGCCCGCGCGGACGAGATGCTCGAGACCGTCGGGCTCACCGACAAGCGGGGCACCCGCGAGAACAAGCTCTCCGGCGGGCAGGCGCAGCGGCTCTCCATAGCCTGCGCGCTCGTGCACGACCCCGAACTGCTCTTCCTCGACGAGCCCACCACCGGCCTGGACCCTCAGGCCCGGCGGAACCTGTGGGACCTGCTCCGCACCATCAACTCCGAAGGCCGCACGGTCGTCCTCACGACGCACTACATGGACGAGGCCGAGACGCTGTGCGACCGGGTGGCCGTCATGGACGACGGCCGGATCCTGCGCGTGGGCGCCCCCGCGCAGCTGATCGAGGAGCTCGGGGTGCGGTCGCTGGAGGACGTCTTCCTCCAGCTCACGGGGAGGGAGTACCGGGAATGAAGACCTTCGTCAGCCTCTCCAAGGCCATGGCGCTCGGACTGCTGAGGGACCGGGCCGCCGTCTTCTTCATGCTCGTCTTCCCGCTGATGTTCCTCGCGCTCTTCGGCGCACTGTTCGGCAACGACTCCACGGCGCAGGCGAAGATCGTCCAGGTCGGAAACGTCAAGATCCTCGACAGCATCCCGGACAAGGAACGCGCTCAGCTGCGCGACGTGTTGAGCATCGAGAAGACGGACGGCTCGGCCGCCGCGCGCGCCGAGGCGCTGAAGAAGGTGCGCGAGGGCGACACGGACGCCGCCGTCTTCCAGGACGGCAAGGGCGAGATCGCGCTGCGCTACTCGGCCGCCGACTCGGTGCGCTCCGGCAACGTGCGCGGCGTCGTCGACTCCGTGGTCCAGCAGGCGAACCAGGAGGCGACGGGGCAGCCGCCCGCATACCGGCTGACCGCGAAGCGCGTCGAGGACAAGTCCGTCAAGCCCATACAGTTCCTGACCCCCGGGCTGCTGAGCTGGGCCGTCGCGATGGGCGGCGTGTTCGGGTCGGCGTTCAACCTCGTCAGCTGGCGCAAGAAGCGCATCCTGCGGCGGCTGTGGCTGGCGCCCGTGGGGCCCGGCTCGGTGATCGGGGCGCGGGTCGGGGTGAATCTGGCCCTGGCGTTCGCGCAGACCGGCATCTTCATCGGCCTCGCGAGGCTCCCGTACTACGGTCTCCAGCTGTCCGGGAACTGGTGGATGTGCCTGCCCCTGGTCGCCTGCGGAACGCTCGCGTTCATGTCGATCGGCCTGCTCATCGGCTCGTGGGCGAAGACGGAAGAGGCCGCGAACGGTCTCGCCCAGATCATCGTGCTGCCCATGGCCTTCCTGTCGGGGTCATTCTTCCCGCTGGAGCTCGCGCCGGGCTGGGTGCGCACCGTCTCCGGCTATCTGCCGCTGACGCACCTCGCCGAGGCGATGCAGGCCGTGGTGAGCAGAGGCGAGGGCTGGGGCGCTGCGCTCCCCGTGATGGGCGGGCTGCTGCTGTTCGCGGCGGTGGTGACGCTCATCGCCTCGCGGCTCTTCCGCTGGGACGACGCGTAGGGCCTGCGGCCCGAGGCCCGGGCAGGGGCTTGGTGGGGCAGGTGCGCGCGCCTGTGCGCGGCACTCCCACCGCGGCCTCGCCGGGCCTCGCGGCCCCTTACCCGGTACGAGGCCTGATGGCCCCGCGGAGGCATCTGCGACCATGGGGGACGTGATGGAGATTCCACGCGGCAGCTTGCAGACGCAGACCTTCTACGAGCAGGTCGGGGGCGAGGAGACCTTCCGGCGGCTCGTGCACCGCTTCTACCAGGGTGTCGCCGAGGACCCGCTGCTGCGGCCCATGTACCCGGAGGAGGACCTCGGCCCGGCCGAGGAGCGCCTGACGCTCTTCCTCATCCAGTACTGGGGCGGCCCCCGCACCTACAGCGACCAGCGCGGTCATCCGCGGCTTCGCATGCGGCACGTGCCGTTCAAGGTCGACCGAGCCGCGCACGACGCATGGCTCAAGCACATGCGGGAGGCCGTCGACAGCCTCGGCCTCGCACCCGAACACGAGCGCCAGCTCTGGGACTACCTCGTGTACGCGGCCGGCTCCATGGTCAACTCCCCGGACTGAGCGGGCGGTTGGCTCCGGACGGGCGCGACGCCCACCCGGCCTGAGGGGTGGGACCCGTCAGGCCGGTCAAGCCGGTCAGACCGGAGTGACGCTCAGCCCCGGCCCCTTGTCGCCGCCGCGCACCACCACCGAACCGGCGGGTGTGCGCAGCCGCAGCCAGGAGCCGGACCGGAGCAGCTTCAGCTGCCCCTCGCCCGCCAGGAAGCCCAGCGCGTGCGCGGCGTGCGCGGCGCGCAGCGGCAGCCGGGTTTGGCCCAGCGGCCGGGACCAGATCTCCTCGGCGAGCGCGTCGAGCTTCTCGCGGGTACGCTCCTGCCGGCCCAACTTCTCGGCGCGCTCGCGGAATTCGCCGACGGCCGCCGCGGCCACCGCCCGCACCGCGTCCGCCGGAACCTCGCCGAAGGCCTCCCAGCCTCCGCGCGGCGGCAGCAGACCCGCCCAGGGCGGGCCCGTCACCGCCCTCGGCACGGTGAACGCCTCGGCCGACTCCTCGATGCCCTCCAGGAGTTCGCCCGCCGAGACCGTGACGTCCACGTCCGCGGGCTCCAGCAGCCGCGCCGTACGCACGGCCAGCACCTCGAAGCGGGCGGGCTTCGCGAAGAAGCCGATCACGCCGCCGCCGGACTGGATGCGCACGGCGGCGGCCTTCTCCCAGCGCAGCAGCCGCTGAAGGAAGGCGTCGAGCCCCGCGGCCTCTCCCGGGTCAGCGAATACGAGGCGCTGCCGCGCTGTCATCGAAGTAGTCCTCCAGGAACGCCCGTTCGCCGGGGGTGAGCCGCCGCGGGCGCTCCTTCTCCAGGTCGTAGGGGACGAGGACGGTCTCGGCCCGTACGTACACGGTCCCCGCGTCCTTGATCTCGTACGCCAGCGTGGCCGAGGCCGCGTTCAGCTTCGTCACCCAGGTCTCGACCGTGACCGGCTCGTACCGGTGGAAGAGCGGACGCAGGTAGTCGATCTCATGCCGGGCCACCACGCATCCCGCCTTGAACGGCGGCGGCTCCTCCGGGGACTCAGCGGAGGACGAAGAGGACGACGCGGACGAGGCGGCCACGGACTCCCCCGCGAGCCGGAACATGAAGTCGATCCGCGCCTCCTCCAGATAGCGGAGGTGGACGACGTTGTTGACGTGCCCGTAGGCGTCCATGTCCGACCAGCGCAGGGGACACCGGTATGTGTGACGCACGTGAACCGATCAGCCTGCCTCAGCCTCGGGTGAGCTTCTTGTACGTGGCGCGGTGCGGGCGCGCGGCGTCCGGACCCAGCCGCTCGATCTTGTTCTTCTCGTAGGACTCGAAGTTGCCCTCGAACCAGAACCACTTGGACTCGCCCTCGTAGGCGAGGATGTGCGTCGCGACGCGGTCCAGGAACCAGCGGTCGTGGGAGACGACCACGGCGCAGCCGGGGAAGTCCAGCAGCGCGTTCTCCAGCGAGGAGAGCGTCTCGACGTCGAGGTCGTTGGTCGGCTCGTCGAGCAGGAGCAGATTGCCGCCCTGCTTGAGCGTGAGCGCCAGGTTCAGCCGGTTGCGCTCACCGCCGGAGAGCACGCCCGCGGGCTTCTGCTGGTCCGGCCCCTTGAAGCCGAACGCCGAGACGTACGCGCGCGAAGGCATCTCGACCTGGCCGACGTTGATGTAGTCCAGCTCGTCGGAGACGACGGCCCACAGCGACTTCTTCCCGTCGATGTTCGCCCTGGTCTGGTCGACGTAGGAGATCTTGACGGAGTCGCCGACCTTGATGACGCCGGAGTCCGGCTCCTCCATGCCCTGGATCATCTTGAACAGGGTGGTCTTGCCCGCGCCGTTCGGCCCGATCACGCCGACGATGCCGTTGCGCGGGAGCGTGAAGGAGAGGTCGTCGATGAGGACCTTGTCGCCGAACGCCTTGCTGAGGTGCTCGACTTCGACGACGACGTTGCCCAGGCGCGGCCCCGGCGGGATCTGGATCTCCTCGAAGTCCAGCTTCCGCGTCTTCTCGGCCTCGGCCGCCATCTCCTCGTAACGCGTCAGCCTGGCACGGGACTTGGCCTGCCGGCCCTTGGCGTTGGAGCGGACCCACTCCAGCTCGTCCTTGAGCCGCTTCGCGCGCTTGGCGTCCTTCTGGCCCTCGACCTTCAGCCGGGACTGCTTCTTCTCCAGGTACGTGGAGTAGTTGCCCTCGTAGCCGATGGCACGGCCGCGGTCGAGCTCCATGATCCAGCCGGCGACGTTGTCGAGGAAGTACCTGTCGTGGGTGATCGCGACGACGGTGCCGGGGTACTGCGCGAGGTGCTGCTCCAGCCACTGGACGGACTCGGCGTCCAGGTGGTTGGTGGGCTCGTCGAGGAGGAGCAGGTCGGGCTGCTCCAGCAGCAGCTTGCACAGCGCGACGCGGCGCTTCTCACCGCCGGAGAGATTGGTGACGGGCCAGTCGCCGGGCGGGCAGCCCAGCGCGTCCATGGCCTGTTCGAGCTGCGACTCCAGGTCCCAGGCACCGGCGTGGTCGAGCTGCTCCTGGAGCTTGCCCATCTCCTCCATCAGCTCGTCGGTGTAGTCGGTCGCCATCTGCTCGGCGATCTCGTTGAACCGGTCGAGCTTTCCCTTGGTCTCCGCGACACCGGCCTCGACGTTCTCCAGCACGGTCTTCGACTCGTCCAGCGGCGGCTCCTGGAGCAGGATGCCGACGCTGTAGCCGGGGGCGAGCTGCGCGTCGCCGTTGGAGGGCTGGTCGAGCCCCGCCATGATGCGCAGCACCGTCGACTTGCCGGCGCCGTTCGGTCCCACGACACCGATCTTCGCGCCGGGCAGGAAGCTCAAGGTGACGTCGTCGAGGATCACCTTGTCTCCGTGCGCCTTGCGCGCCTTGCGAAGGGTGTAGATGTACTCAGCCAAGAGGAACCGTCCGGCAGTCAGTAGGTTTTCGGAGCGCGGCCCTGCCGCGTAGACAGACGGCCGCGTGGACAGACGACACCCATCTTGCCGCACACGGACCCGCACTCCGAAACGGGGAGCAGAGGCCAGGCACGGCCTGCGCGCTGCCCGTCACGTACGCGTGCGGAGGGCGCAGAGCCGTCTCACCCCTGTGCAACGCCGCCGTCGTCCGGATTCTTCCTGCGCACCACCAGCACGGCCATCGCGCCCAGCACCACCAGGCCGACCGCCGTGCCCGCGATCAGCGGCATGCTGCTGGACCCGGTGTCGGCGAGATCGCCGCTGGCCCCGGTGTCACCGCCGGCGTCGCCCGCCTCGCCGCCCACGGTGGCCGTGCGCAACTGGGACGCCGCATCGGCTTCCTCCGCGGCGGCGGTGACCGGCACCGCGCTCTTCGTCGCGCAGTCCAGCACGCCGGTGAAGGACTTCGTGCGGCCGTGCGGACCCGTGAGCGGTATGCGGTAGGCCTGGTCCTCCCGCACCGGCACCGTGAATGTCCGGCTGTGCGCCGCCCCCACGATGCGCTCCCTGCCGGCCAGCCGGAACCGGAACGGCCGGTCACCGGCGTTGGCGACCGCGACGTCGACGCCCTCGCGGGAGCAGCTCTCCTCCGCCTTGACGGCGGGGATCGCCCCCTTCTCGGCCCAGTCGGCGGACGCCGTCGCGGAGACCATCGACCTGCTGGACCCGGCGAGTATCTGCGCCTGGCTCCTGGCGTGGCCTCCCACTCCGGTGAAGGCACGCCCCACCGGGACCGTGGTGGCGGCCTGCACGGTGAGCGAGCCCGCCCCGGCCGGATGCTCACGCCGCACGTCGAGGTAGAGGCGAGCGCCGTCCCGTACCGACGTCACCGGCTTGCCGTCGCTTCCCACTACTCGCGTGCCGCTCGACGCGGAACCGGGCGTACGGGAGACCGCCGCGCTCGGCGCCCCCGTACGCACCGTGAAGGGGCCGAGCCGGCTGCCGCTCCTGCGGGAGAGCGCGGCCGGGTCGAGGGACAGCGACGCCTTCGGCTCCGCCATCCGCCGCGCGGAGCGCTGGAGATAGTCGGCGAGCCGCTCCGCGGCGGGGTCCACGGCATCGATGCGCACACCGCTGTCACCGTGGTCTCCGGCACGGCCGGTCCGCCCGGCGCGCCCGTCCGTGAAGCGCCAGATGGCGACCTGCGTGCCAGCGGCGGCCGTCTTCGCCGAGAGCTCCCCCGAGTGTGCGGTCTTCGCGAGCGCCCGCAGGTCGTTCACCAGCGGGTACGAGTGCTTGAGTATCCAGACGATCTTGCCCGCGTCCGGGTTGTCGTACAGCGACGTACGGCCCCAGTCCGTCTCCCCGTAACGCGCCTGCTGCTGCGTGGGGTTGTCCACATCGAGCCCATAGGTCTGGAGCCTGCCGCCCCCGTCGACGGCCATCTCGAACAGCCCCGCGCCGGTGGTCAGTTCCTCGCCGCCCTCGTGGACGACGGCCTGCCCGTAGGTCTTCAGCCCTTCCAGCGTGGCGGTGGCACCGCCCTGCCGTGACGGCTCGTCATCGGACGCGGCGGCGGCCGGTCCGGCCATGGCCGTCACGCCGGCCGCGAGCAGAACGGCGCCGGACAGGGCGGCGGCGAGACGTCGCCCCGCACGTGCGGCCATGCGCCGGTCCATGACGGTCACGGCCGCGCGGACAAACCTCATGAAATTCCCCTCCGGGCGGCACAGGCACGACAGTTGGGCGGTCACAGGAGTGACCGGACGGTCGTGTCGCGCTGTCCCGCCGCCAAGCACTGAACCCCCGTCAGCCACGCGGGGGTCGAGGGGATCGTAGGGAGCGAATGCGCCCTGATCCCCGCTGATCCGGACGTGCAAGCGTTCCGACTCACAATCGTTATGGCGAATCCGGCGGACCGGGACGATCAAGGCCCGGCCGACTGACCTGGAATCTTGGGCTCCGCAACCGCCCCGGCGGGCTCCGGCGTACCGGGCGCGCGGTCGCTCCCGCCGCCGTCCCCGTCGCGCGCGCCCACCAGGCCCCGCCGCGCCGGCGACACCCGGACGAACGCCGAGGTGCCGCGCGAGAGATCGTGCCCGATGGACGAGGCGCTGAGCTCCGCGGAGACGTAGTGCTGCCCGTCCCGGTCGGTCTCCTGGATACGGAACTGGCCCGTCACGATGACCGGTTCGCCGAGCGTCACCGACGACGCCACGTTCTCCGCGAGGCCGCGCCGGGCCCACACCGTGTAGAAGCTCGTGCCGACGTCCGACCAGGCGCGCTCCTGCGCGTCGAAGCGCCGCACCGTGCTGGCGAGCCGGAACCGCGCGAGCGGCACCCCGGACGCCGTCGTCCTGAACTCGACCCGCGTCGCGACGTTCCCCACGACCGTCACATGCGTCTCGTTCATCACGCCCCCTGATCTCCATGACCGGATCTCCATGACCGGCACCCTGCGCGCCGTGTGACCACAGCCTGCACCGATTCCGGAAATGCCGCTTCAGGCTGGGGAGTACCGGGCGGTTGTGGACAACTCCGCCACACAGGAGGGGGATTCGAGAGGCTCCGCGCGCACCGGCCCGCGTACGCGCGCTACAACGAGGACGTGTCCCCCGTCGCGATCACGAACTGCTCACGCACCTCGCGGTAGCGCAGCAGCTCGGCGGCCACCGGCTCCAGCACATGCACCTGGCCGCACCCCGCGACCAGGCGCCGCAGCCGCCACTCCTCACGCCGCCCGTACTCCGCCGCCGGCCCGCGAGCCGCGAACCTGCACCCCCAGGCCAGCAGCGAGCCTCCGAGCACGCCTCCGATGAGGAGGGCCACACCGGCCCACTCCGGAACCAGCCGCACTCCGAGCGCCGCGCCGAGCACGCAGGCCGTTCCGGTCAACTGAAGTACGAGCAGGACGAGTTGACCCGCCAGCGCGAGGCTCCACCAGAACGGGCGGCGCGGGGCGGCCCCCGTGCGGCCCGCCCCCGCGGCGGACGGCTCCCCGTGTGCGGCCCTGCCCCCGCGACCCCTGCGGCCCTCGCCGCCGGATCCGTCCACGGCCGCTTCCGCACCCTCGCTCAGCACCTCGTCCAGCGCCTCCGGAAGTCCCGCGGCGCCGCGCCATGCGGCGTCCCGTACGGATCTGCGCCACTCGTCGGGAAGTCCCGCGGCCGCCTGATCCACCACGGTGCGCACCGCGTGCGCCACCGCCGGGCGCGCCACCCGCGGACGGGCGACACCGCAACGCCCGGGCGCGACCACGGGCGCCGCAGTGTCCTCCACGCCGTACTCGCTGTACTCGACGCCGCCCGCGTCGACGGTCTCGCCCTGCGCCGCCTCGACGCGCACCTCGGCCGCAGCGCCGTCCGGCCGCCGGCCCGGCACGTCGCCCGTCCCGTCACCGCCGGAGCCGTCGGGGCCGGACCCGGCGCCTGGCACCCAGGCGTCCCCCGGCTCGGCGCTCCCGGCCGCGCTCCGTCCCGCCGTACCCGCCGCTGCCTCCTTGCGCGAGCGCCGCTCCTCGTACCAGTGCTGCAACTGCGCCCACGGAGTTCCGCACGCCCGCTCCGCGTGCCGCAGCCACGCACGCTCGGCGGCCTGTCCGGCGGCCACGGCCCCCGCCGCGCGCGCCAGGCGTCCCGAGAAGTCCTCACGCACCTCCTCGGTGAGCCCCGTCGGGGCGTTCGCGGCCGTCACCGGACCCGGGGGCGCGTACGCCGGGCGCAGCCGCTCCACCACCACGTCGAGGTCGGCGCTCAGCCGCAGCGACGCGGCCCGCCGCTCGGCCACGAACCCGGCCAGCTCGGTGCGGAGTTCGTCGATCCCCTCCCCCACGAGCGCCGACGTCGCCAGTACGCGCGCACCCGGCTCCCCGTGCTCGCCCAGCGCCATCCCGTCCTCGTCGAGGAGCCTGCGCAGGTCGTTGAGGACGGCGCCCGTCGCATCACCCGGCAGCCTGTCGGTCTGGTTGAGGACGATGAACGTCACCTCGGCGTAGCCGGCCAGCGGACGCAGATAGCGCTCGTGCAGCACGGCGTCGGCGTACTTCTCCGGGTCGAGCACCCACACGACCGCGTCGACGAGCCGCAGCAGCCGCTCGACCTGTTCGCGGTGGCCCGCCGCCGCCGAGTCGTGGTCGGGCATGTCGATGAGGATGAGCCCCTCGAGCTCGTTGCGCGCGCCCTCGTCGATGCGTCCCCGCCAGTCGGACTCCGGACGCATCAGCCGCCGCGTGGACTCCGGGATGCCGAGCCGGTCCAGGAGCCCGTCGGCGGGGCCCGCTCCCGGCACCTCCCAGGAGCAGGCGACGGGCGTGGCGGTCGTCGGCCTGCGCATGCCCGCCTGCGAGAGCCGCGTACCGGCGAGGGCGTTGAAGAGCGAGGACTTGCCGCTTCCGGTGGCTCCCGCGATCGCCACGGTCGTGTACCGGCGGGAGAGGCGCTCGCGCGCGTCCGCGGCGTCCAGTACGCGGTCGGCCTCCGCGAGCACGCGCCTCGGAAGACGCGTTCTCGACAGGTCGACAAGTCTCCGCAGTGCGACCACGCGGCGGCCCAGTGCGCTCTCCTCGCGGAACGTCTCGCTCTCGTACAGCCCCCGGGAGTGCGCGTCGCTCATCGGGGGCCACCCCGTCAGCGACTGGTCGGGCAACTTGCCCCGCAGTGACGCTCCTTGGCGGTCGACGGCCGCGCCGCCGTCGGCACCGGCACCCGGCTCGCTCCCGTGCCCGGCGGCGCCCGATGCGCCCGCCAGGTCGTCGTCCGCCTCTGGCTCGGGGCCCCACAGCGCGGCGGCCCGCGACCTTCCGAGGCGGTCGCCGGAGGCCGCGTCTCCGCGGGCGCGGCGTGCGATCAGGCCGTCGTCCCAGGCGCTCTCCTCGCCGGCCTCGGCCGCGTCCCCACGCTCTCCGCCATCGGCGCCTGCCGCGCCGCTCGCCGCCGACGGGTCGGGCTCCGCCGCCTGATCGGCGCCGTGCTCCGAGCCGTGCTCCGAGCCGTGCTCCGAGCCGTACGAAGCCGGAGCGGCGTGCTCCTCATCGCGCGCGCCATCAGTACGAACATCCGCTGTGGACACTGCGGTCACCTCTCCGTCTGCGACTGCGACAACTTCCGTGCTCCAGGCCCCGACAGCGTCGCCGCCTCCGCCTTGCGCAGCACCGACAGCGCGGCGATCAGGTCGACCTGCGGGTCCGGCGCGGTCTCCAGGGCGTCCAGGGGCGCCAGCCGCCTGTCGCGCTCCCCGTACAGCGCCCGCTCGACGTACGTGGCCAGCAGCCGGATGCCGCACTCCCGCAACCGCCGCGCGCTCGGCTCGCCGAAGGCGCCGGCCAGGGTGCGGTACGCGCCGGCGGCGTGCCCGCCGCCCAGCAGAGCCGTCGCGAGCATCGCAGCGGCCTCCTCGGCGTCCCGTCCGAACCCGTGGTCCACGGCGCGCGCTTCCTCCTCGGTCAGCTCTTCGAGGCAGCGCCGCCAGCGCCGTACGAGCAGGTTCATGCGTCCCCGGCCGTCGCCGGCGTCATGGGCCACGCGGCCGCCCTGCCCCGCCTGCCCGGTGGCGATCTCCGTGATCTCAGCGCCGGGCGACGCGGGGTCGCGGCGCCACGCCTCGGCCACGCGTTCGTCGGCGGCGGCGACGGAGGAGGCGAGCAGCGTGGTCAGTCCGGCCTCGAAGGCGTCCAGCACTTCTTCGCCCCGGCTGTCGACGGGGAACCCGTGCCAGAGCGCGGCGGCGTCGCCGGCGAGGAGTTCACCGACCGCGATGTGCCGCCGCACGCGTACACGCGCCTCCTCGTACGCCTCCTCGATGTGCCCCGTCAGGCGCAGCGCGGCGGCGTGCTGCGCCGCCGAGGCGTTCGCGAGCGAGGCGACGCGGGAGCGCAAGGACGCCAGAGCCCCCGCGGCGGTACGGCGGCCCGCCACCGCGCGCGCCGCTGGATCGAGCGCCCGCTGGGTCAGCCAATTGCGCAGCCCCGCAACGGCCGTTGCCGGAAGCAGCCCCGATCCCCCTGCGGACTCCGGCAGTTCGGGGACGGTGAAGCGCGGCACGTCGGCCAGTCCCTCGCGGATCAGCAGCGATCCGTACTGCCGCGCCACGTCGGAGGCGATCTGGTGCGGCACCCGGTCCAGGACGGTGACGAGCGTGACGTCGTACTCCCGCGCCGTACGCAGCAGATGCCAGGGCACGGCGTCCGCGTAGCGCGCGGCGGTCGTCACGAGCACCCAGATGTCGGCAGCGCAGAGCAGTTCGGCAGCGAGATCGCGGTTGGCGGCGACGAGGGAGTCGATGTCCGGGGCGTCGAGCAGTGCGAGGCCGGGCGAGAGCGCGGTGTCGGTCTCGATGCGCAGGGTGCGCTCGCCGTCCTCCTCGTCCTGGCCGTCCTCGGTGCCGAGGAGTTCCTCGGCGGCGCACCCGTGCACAGCGTCGTCGGGCCCCTGGGCGGGAACGTCCTGACGCGGCATCCATACGCGGCCGAGACGGGGCAGTACGCGCTGCCCCGCGAACCACTGCTCGTCCTCGGGATGACACACCAGTACGGGCGTACGCGTCGTGGGTCGCAGCACCCCGGCCTCGCTGACCCTGCGCCCCACAAGCGAGTTGACGAGCGTCGACTTTCCGGCGCCCGTCGATCCCCCGACCACCGCGAGCAGCGGCGCCCTCGGGGCGCGCAGCCGGGGCATGAGGTAGTCGTCGAGCTGGGCGAGGAGTTCGTCACGTGAGCGGCGGGCCCGCTCGGCGCCGGGCAGCGGCAGGGGAAAGCGTGCGGCGGCGACGCCATCGCGAAGCGCCGACAGTGCGTCAAGCAGTTCAGGCCGTACGTTCAAGATCGCCACACGCGAAGAATGCCCAAATTCAGGCGGTTTTTGAAGCGTATCCACGTCTCTGCGGGGCGAAAACAGTCGGTTTCGGGCGCCAATAGAGCCATTCGCACCATGTGCCCCACGGGCCGACTGCACCCCCGTCGGCACAGCCATAACGAACGAGCAACACCCGTGCGGCTCACGGCCAAAACCGCTGCACGAATCGCACCAGCCTGCGATTATCGGGAGCGCTTCACTGAACCTCCACATGGCGTCGCGGACGTGAAGCACACAGCGCCAGCCACGGGGACCCCTATCCTTGACCGCGCCACGGTCACCCGGAGGCACGCCCACTCCTCCGCGACCGAGACCGGCCCCCGTAGCTCAGTGGATAGAGCAGGCGCCTTCTAAGCGCTTGGCCGCAGGTTCGAGTCCTGCCGGGGGCGCAGACGAACGCCTTGCTCTACGCCCGTAGAGCAAGGCGTTTTCGCAGTTCAGACGCTATGGCGGGGCTTTCCGGGTGAAACGGATCCGACGGTTCCACCGGAGGCGGATGTCCGGCTGACTCCGGCTGGAACCGGGTATCTACGGCTGGTCGTCCCACATGCGTCCCACAGAATCCCCCTGCCGCACCCCTGCTGCCGGGACCCGATAGTTGCCGCGAGGCGCAACTGTCGAGCGGGTTGAGGGGCGGAACCTGAACCCCCTCACGAGCTGGCCGACGGGAGGTCTTGGACGCCTTCGACGCGCTTGAGCAGATCGGGAGTCTGGCCAGCGATGCAGCGAGCGTAGATGGCCAGGAGGATAGGAACGCTGTTGCCTGCCCATTCATCAACCTGCGCCGGGGGAACGCCGTTGTTCAGCCAGGTAGTGAGGCAGGTATGACGTAGGTCATATGGCTTCTTACCCATGGGCGATTCGTACTCATGTGCCGGTAGCACTTCCTTGCGCGCCTTGCCCCAAACGCGCCGGAACACCGAGCCGGCGAGCATGCCGCCACCTTCGCCGGGGAAGAGGAGATCGGTCGGCTTGAGCTTGTACCGCGCGATGATGTCGCGGAGTAGCGCCACCAGGGAAGGGTGGACGGGCACGGGCCGCGTGTCGCCTTCAGCCCGGCCCTTGAGATCCCGTTCCTCGTGGACTTCGCCTGTATCCGTCCACTGGCTGCCGACCTCCGGTTGCGCCTCGCTGTCCTGGTCCAGGCACTCACCAGGACCGTTCGGCGGGGAGTGCATCGGGGAGGCCCGCCCGGCGCTCATTCCCACGCCTGCGTACGGCTGAGAATGGCTCAACTGCCCATTCCCAGTCCGGTACTCGGGGTCGAGAATGTGCAGCGCTGCTTCAGACCTTCCACCGCAGGACAAGAAGCTGAGGCATCCTGTGCGCCCCGGCGTGGGATGCCGAGCTCGAGGAAAATACTGTGCGTCGGCGCAGGAACTCGACGAGATCCCGCAGGTTGTGCGCTAGTGCCGCATCAGGCAACGTTCGCCCTGTCGTGACGCATCGCTGGGTTGCCTGTGCACGGCAGCACCGGATGGCCAGAATGATCACGTGGCTGAACGTGTGCGGGTCCGGGAGATTGATGACGACGAGGGCAGGCGGTTGCTGCGGATCATCTGCAGGGGCACCGGTTCGGTGGTGACCTGGCGGCGGGCTCAGATGGTTCTGTTATCCGCACAGGGCATGCCCGTGGCGAAGATCGCCGAGGTGACATTCACCAGCCCGGACCGGGTCCGAGATGTGATCCACAACTTCAACGCGGACGGCTTCGACTCGCTCTACCCGAAATACAAGGGCGGGCGACCGAAGACCTTAACCCTCCCGGAACGCCTGGAGATCAAGAAGATCGCCAAGTCCAGGCCGGTCGAGCACGGCCTGCCGTTTTCGACCTGGAGTCTGGCCAAACTGGCCGACTTCCTGGTCGCCGAGGGGTGGTCGACGACATCAGCCACGAGGCCGGCAATAGACCGAACGCGGCGGCCGGCACAAGGATCCCGACCGCGAGCCCAGGCCCCGACGCCGAGCGACCTACACACGCCCCCACGGGATCCGGCACTTGTTCGCCGCCTACGACCTCGCCAAGGACCAGCTCTACGGGCACATCAAGAAAACCAAGAACCGCTCGAAGTTCCTGGAGTTCTGCCGCTACCTACGCACGCTGCACCCGATGCACGTACGCATTGCGATCGTCTGCGACAACTACTCACCGCACCTGAGCACGAAACGGTGCCAGCGGGTCGCGATGTGGGCTGCGGCGAACAACGTGGAGATCGCCTACACACCGACCACCAGCTCCTGGCTCAACCGGATCGAGGCCCAGTTCACCGCCCTGCGCTACTTCACCCTCGACGGCACCGACCACGCCAGCCACAAGGAGCAGGGCAGCATGATCCGCCGCTACATCATCTGGCGAAACCGCCACGCCGCCGAACAATCCCTCCGCGAAGTCGTGAACAGGGCGAACGTTGCCTGATGCGGCACTAGGTCTATCGGGGATGGCGAGGCTGTCGGCGTATGTGGCCAGCCGGTGTACGGCATCAAGGCAGGTCGGCTGCATGTCGGTGGGGAGCACGACACGCGGGCGAGTGTCCCGACTCCAGCTGTCGCGACCATTCAGATCCGCCGAGCGCGATGACGTCGGCCGGTCCCGGGGGGAGCTGAAACAGCTGGGGCAGACTGGCCAGCGTCCCGTGGACGTCGCGGGCGGCCACAGCGGGGTCGAGGTGTACCGAGAGGGTCACGCGATGCCCCATCCTGCTGCAGCACGTGCCCGCTAGCGCGGCCAGATCGGTGGCGAAGGCGAGGTCGGCCAAGAGATCGGCGAGACCGTGGCGGGGAGTTACGGCTCAGGTGGCGAGGTCGGCCAGGTGGAGCCACTCGGCTTTGTAGCCCGTTCTGGTAGGGCCGTAGCCGCGTTCCGTGTGCGGTGCGCAGGGTGGTCGCCTGGGCGGAGCCCGCCGCGGACGTAGGACGGGGTGAAATCGAGGTGGAGTTCGGCCGTCTCGACCCCATACCTCGAATGATCACTCAGCGGCGCCAGGCGGTTCTCATGTGGCCGACTCTCAACCTGCTTGTTCTGGCTGCGCCGTTGGCCCTTCCTCCGCCGGGTTGCCTGAGCGGGCGAGGTTCACATCGCACACCATGAACACACTCTCCTGGGCGCGCCGCTCTTCTTCCGTGAGTTGCTCGGGTACTCCCGCGCATTTCGTGGATCCAGTCGCCGAGGGGAACGGTGCATTCACCTCCGCTGGGCGCCCGGTGGCCGCGGGGCACATGGATCCGAGCAGCCCGGCACAGTCAGTGTCTTCTCCCCTGTAGGGCCGCGGCCCCGTCGTGCCGGGCGAAGACCCGCGCAGCCCGCCGCTTCGAGTGCGGCGATCTGGCCGTCGAGCGTCTGCCCCTCGGTGGAGACGCGGGCGTACCCGATCCGAGCGCCGCTGGCACCCGCAGGGAAGGTCGCGAGTTCGTCACCGACGGCGACCCATTCGGTGGAGGAAGTCATTCACTCACACATGCGAAGGGTCTCCCGACATGTAGACTAGCGAGAACCTGTCTCGAGGCAGGGCACCCCCGTTCGTACTCAACGAATCTCATCCAACATCGTCTCCAGGCGTTGCCTCGTCTGCGTCTCGCTCTCCCCCTCCTGATTCGCACTCCATTTGGGCTGCGATCCGGGGATCTTCAGCGATGGTTGGCGGCAGCCGAGCGCCCTTGAGTGATGCAGCCGACAAGACCTGCTCGACGGTCAATGATTTGGCGGTCGAGAGGTCCGCCCCCCGCAGCCGGGCGGACGACTCGACGTGCAGGTCCGCCCCGCTCACCCGGGCATAGGTGAAGTCCACCCCACCCAAGTGGGCGCCGGTGAGATCCGCTCCCCTTAGCCTGGCGCCATTGAGGTTTGCTCCCTCCAGCGAGGCGCCCCTGAGTTTCGCTCCCTCCAGCGAGGCGCCCTTGAGGTTCGCGCGGTACAGCGAGGCGAGGGTGAGATCCGCCCCACGCAGTTGAGCGTGGGTGAGATCCGCCCCGCCCAGCCAGGCGCCGGTGAGATCCGCGTTGCCCAGACCGGCGCGGGTGAGATCCGCCCCGCGTAGCCATGCGCGGGTGAGATCCGCCCCGTGCAGCTGGGTGTTGGTCAGGTTCGCCCCGCCAATCCTGGCGCCGGTCAGGTCCGCTCCGCTCAGCTGGGCGCCGGACAACCAGAGGTCTTGCAGGTCGGGGGTCTCGGCTGGGTTGATATGTGTACGTGATTGCGGACGGGTGAGCGCCGACAGCGCGGCCTGTACGTCGGCGTCCGGACGGTCCAACGAGCTGGGTAGACGCATGTGTCGGACGAAGTGCCCCAGCACGCGGGCTGCGTGGGCGGCTTGTTCGGGAGCGTCCTGCACGATCTGTTCCAAGGCGAGGATGCCGCCTGTCCGTACGTAGATGTGCTCGGAGTCGAGACGTTCGAGTGCCTTCGTGAAGCGGTCGGTGACCTGGCCTCGGTGGTTCAGTCGGTAGTTGCGGGCGGTGTAGAAGAGCGCGATGCCGGCGCCTATCGAAGCCACACACGTGACCATCGCCGTCCGTAACCCAGTGACAAGGGCCGCGGAACCAGCCCCCTCGCCGATGGACTCAGTGTCGAGGTACTGCCCGTCGAGCAAATAGGGGCCCTTCCACACCCCCACAGGCAGCACGACGAACAGCACTAGCGCAGCAAGCAGTAACAGCGTGCGTGTTCCCCAGCGGCGGACGTTGCGCATGTGGCTCGCCCGGGTGCGCCGCTTGTAGAGATCGGTCTTCATGGCTACCACGATGCCGTTGATCGCGTACCCGGTTGCAGGCACACCGGAATGGGCCAGGAACCGCGAGCCACCGAGGCAACTGGTGCTAGGACACTGCGTAGTGGGCGGCGAGTCAGGCCGGGCCTGTCTGCGCGCCCCACTGGATCTACTCGGCCCAGGCACGCACCAGGTGGGTACGGAAGGTGGCGGGCTTTCGCCCAATCAGCTCGGCCAGCGTCGAGCCGACCGCGGTGAACTCGCCATTCCGCGCCGCGGCGAAGATGCTCAGCATCAGGTCGGCAATCGGGGCCGGAGCGCCGTGCGCTAGGACCTGCTCTCGGAAGGCGTCGTCGGGGACAATGGTGCGGGTGAAAGGCCGCCCGGTGGTCTCGGACGCGATCGCGGCGATGGTGCCGAAGTCGAGCGCCGCCGGGCCTGTGAGCGGCGGAGTGGGCCCCTCGAAGCGGCCCTCCTCGGCGAGGATCACCGCAGTGGCCTCGGCGAGGTCGTCGTGGCCGGTCCACGCGACGGGGCCGTCGGCGGGGAGGGCGATGTCGCCGGTGTGGCGAGCGGACTCCAGGAACTGCAAGGCGCTGGAGGCGTAGAAGCCGTTGCGCAGCGCGGTCCAGGGCAGGCCGGTGGCGTGCAGCAGGTCCTCGGTCTGGGCGTGGTCCCGGCATGCCTGGAAGCGGGCGTCGTGGGCGGCGCCCATCTGGCTGGTGTAGAGGATGCGGCCGACGTCGGCCTTCACGGCGGCGTCGATGGCGGCTCGGTGGCCGCTGACGCACTCCTCGCCCGCGCGGTCGAGGGAGACGAGGAGCAACTGCTCGGCCCCCTCGAAGGCATGCACGAGCGAGGCGGGATCGTCGAAGCTGCCCTGCCGGACACGGACGCCGCGGTCGGCGAGCTCCTGGGCCTTGCGGGGATCGCGGACGCTGACGCCGACGCGGTCGGCGGGAACGCGCTCCAAAAGGCGTTCGACGGTGCGACGGCCGAGCTTTCCCGTGGCTCCGGTCACGATGATCATGGGTTCTCCTTGTTTTCGATGGAATCAGGTAAACGATAACACTGGAAATTCCGATGGAATCAAATCATCGGTACCATCGGTTCATGGTTACGCGCGACTCAACCGACAGCCCTCGGCGCCGCATCGTCGAGGCCGCCGTCGACCTGCTGGAGAACGGCGGCCCGGACGCGGTGAGCACCCGCGCGGTCGCCGCCGCGGCCGGAATGCAGCCGCCGGCGATCTACCGCTTCTTTGGCGACAAGGAGGGGCTCCTTGAGGCCGTCGCGGAGCACGGCTACGCACAGTTCCTGGAGAGCAAGCGCGCGCTGCACGATCCCGAACCGCAGGACGCGGTGGAGGAGCTGCGCCGCGGCTGGGACATGGTGGTGGAGTTCGGGGTCTCCCGCCCCGAGTTGTTCGCGGTGATGAACAGGGCCACCGGCCGGGGGGCGGACATGGCACACCGCGCGGGCTTGGAGATCCTCCACGGCCGGGTGCGCCGACTGGCGGCCGGGGGGTGGCTGCGGGTCGATGAGGAGCTGGCCGCCCAGATCATCCATGCAACCGGCCAGGGCGCGGTGACCACCTGGCACTCCACCCCGGAAGAACGACGCAATCCGGCGCTGCTGACCACCCTCCGCGAGGCCATGGTCGCCGCCATCACCCGCGCCGAACCGACGGTCCCCGCCGCGGAGACCGGC
Organism: Streptomyces winkii; assembly: GCF_032248595.1. NCBI lineage: Bacteria > Bacillati > Actinomycetota > Actinomycetes > Kitasatosporales > Streptomycetaceae > Streptomyces > Streptomyces winkii. The sequence goes on from NZ_JASTTH010000006.1 coordinate 150,495, forward strand.
CCCGCCGCGGCGGCCCGCGCACTGCGCGCCGCCCTCCCCGACGATGCCGATGTCCTGAGCGACGCCGAGCAACACCTGCTGCGCGAGTGGCTCACCCGCCTGGCAGCGGACGGTGGCGCTCCGCATGCCTGATCGCGCGTCAGGAGCCCCGTGCGACCTGCCTGTCGCACTCGCACCCACCGCCGACAGCGTGGCACCCAACGGCGTCTGGTCCGGGGCCTCGACCCTCGACGAGAAGGGCGTCCCCGCCCTCCTGTTCACAGCCGGCAACGACTCCCTCAAGCCCAACTAGGCAGTCGGCCTCGCCCGCCCCGCCGACCCGAGCGACTCCGACTTCGCGAAGTGGAAGATGCACCCCACGCTCGTGATCAGCCAGAAGGAGGATCTCGACGTCGGCGCGGACCGCAAGGTCCGCTTCGGGGACTTCCGCGACCCGTTCGTCTGGAAGCAGGACGGCACCTGGTTCCAGCTGGTGGGATCGGGCGTCCAGACCTCCTCAGGCACCGACCTGGGCGGCACGGCATTCCTCTACACCTCCACGAACCTCACCGACTGGACCTACGCGGGCCGTTGATGGTCGGGGACGTGGCAGCCCACCCGAAGACGGGGCAGGTGTGGGAGCTGCCGACCTTCCTGCCGATCGGCAAGGACGCACAGGGCCGCGAGCGCCGCGCGCTGCTCGTCAATCCCGCCTTCCCCGCCGGTCCCGGCGAGTACAGCAGCAAGTACACCTTCTACTGGGTCGGCGTCTGGGATGGCAGCTCCCGCAAATGGACACCCGACGACACAGAACCGCGCCTGCTCGACTACGGCGAACGCTTCACCGGCCCCAGCGGCATGGTCGACGACAAGGGACGCTCTCTGGCTTTCACCATCGCCCAAGACCGCCGCTCCGAACAGGGTCACTACGACTCCGGATGGGCGCACAACGCCGGACTTCCCATCGTGCTGTCCCAGCGGGAGGACGGCGACCTCGCCTTCACGCCCGTGGCCGAGGTGGCCAACCTCCACGATGGCGCGGCACTCGTGAACATCAGCAGCCCCACCTCCGTATCCGACGCGACGCTAAGCTCGCCTCGGTCAAGGGAGACCTGCTCCACATCAAGCTGACGATGGAGGCGGGCAGCGCTGCCGACTTCGGCCTCCATGTACTGCGCAGCCCGGGAGACGAGGAACGCACCCGCTTCTTCTACGACACTTCGGCCAAAGAACTGGGAGTGGACCGGACCCGGTCCGGAAACGTCTCCAGCGCCGTGCCAGACCTCGGCATCCAGAAGGGTCCCCTCGCCCTCATCGACGGCACGCTGACACTCGACGTGTTTGTCGACCGCTCGATCATCGAGGCATACGCGAACTCCCACCGCTCCGTCACCACTAGGGCCTACCCCTCCCGCAGGGACTCCCTCGGCATACAGCTCTTCGGAGAAGGCAGCACTGTCACGTCCTTGACGGTCTGGAAGATGGGAGGCATGGCCGTCTGAGAGCTTGACCGGACAATCCACCGTCCGCACGGGCCCCTGCCACGACTACGGCAGGGGCCCGTGCGGACCGCGTATCACGGTCGCGGCGTTGCCCGACGACGTCGCTGCCGCGGACCTCGCCGACGATGACGCGGTCCGGGGACATCCGCAGTGCCCAGCGCACCAACTCGGCCTGGGTCACGGCGCCTTGGCCTTCGAGCTTGGCGGCCTCACGTGCTTGCAGGGCGACGGTGTCCGGGTGCGTCTGGGTATAGGCGTCCAGGCCGAGTTCGAGGGGTGTCCTCGATGGTGATCAACCGCTCCTGCGCCGAGATCCGCTGCCACAGCCCGTCATCATCGCAAGGCAGATCGCTTCACCTTGAACAAGATGGGCGCCCGCGTGCACGCTCCCTACTGCCCTGCCTGCTCAAGCTGCGATGTCGGCCTCGTGCTGGGGTGCAGGGCCGAGCAGCAGGGCCCGTCCAGGACGAATTCCGAGCCCGTAGCGAAAGATGCGTCCTGGGAGGTGATGAAGAACAACAGGCGGGTGATCTCAGAGGGTTCAGCGAGGCGGGGGATGGCGAAGGGATCGGGCGAGTAGAAGTCGGCGACGGCCGGCTGGCCCGCGACGGTGGGTTCGTTGATCAGCGGTGTGGAGACGACGCCGGGGTGGAGGGAATCTGCCCGGATGTTGTCCCGCCCCAGCTCCAGCGCGGCCGTCTTGGTCAGCCCGCGCACGGCCCACTTGCTGGCGGTGTAGGGGCGTAGAAGGCCTTGCCGACGTGGGCCATGGTCGAGGCGATGTTGACGATGGTTCCGCCACCGCCCCTGCGCATCGACAGAGCCACGGCCCTGATGCCGAGGAACTGGCCGGTGACGCTGACGCTGAAGGTGGGCTCCTAGGTGCGGAGTTCGGTGTGCTCGATAGGGGCCGCCGGGTTCCCCGCACCGGCCTTGGCCGACCACGCTGCCGCCCTCACCACGTGATCGCGGACATGGCCTGCAGCTCCCGCGGATTCCGCGCATACTTCCGCTGGCGCGGGATCGCGCACACCATCAGGGAGAAGACCGACCAGCAGCGCAACCGCCACAACCGCGGCCGCCGCGGCGGCAGACCAGCCCAGTTCGACCGGGAAGCTTACCGCCAAGTGCAACAGCAACCAACGCTGCTTGAACCGGCTCGAGAACTTCCGCGGCATCGCGACCAGATCTGACTGGACGTCACCTCCTGCGAAGCGGCAGTCACATTCGCGTCGTTCCTGCTCAGAGCAAGATCCCTTTGAAGACGGACGCCAGGTCATGCCGCCACCGACTGCCGCGAGCCGGTACGGCAAGTCCTGCCTCGGCACCGTCGCCATGTCGCCGCGCTCGTTGTGGTACGGGTACTCGATGACCGGCGGGAGATCGGCGAGCGGTTGAACGTCGAAGATTTGCTGGAGGAGGGCGGAAAGGTCACGTCTCACATTGGAGTTCTTCCCTGGCGAGTCCATGCACGGCCGCGCCCGTGCAACGGTTCGTAGGGCGGGGGCGGCCGTTCTGCGGCTGCGGTGCGGTCAGTGGGCTCGATGCCGCGCGAGCGCAGGCCGTCGCAGACGGTGTCGCGGGTGACGTCGGCGGGCCGGGCTCATCCCATGATGTCGGGACTCGTTCATGGGATGAGCCCGCGCTCGCAGCCTGTGCGGTTCAGATTTCACCGCGATCGAGAATGACTGGCATGGTCGACCAGAACGAACATGCGTGCTCCGCCATGAATTCGCGTACCGGACTGACACGGCTGCCGCCCGGCTGGAGCGTCATCATGGTGTCCGTCAGCCGAGGCCAGGATGTCTGCCCCGGGCCAGAAGGGCGGTGGGTCTTGGTGAATTCACCCCAGTACCTGATCAGCTCGGCGGACAGTTGCCACTGTGCCCGTGTGAAGCGGGAAGAGACATCTTCGCGGCTGTCCGGGAACCAGTAGGCCACGTCGTATCCGTGCGATGCGAGGTACTCGTAGCCGGCAGGGGTGCTCGGTGCCGGCACGTTCGGATCATCGAACTGGTAGTAGTAGGTTCGTGTCTGCGACGCGAAGCTCTTCGCCAGAGCAACGTTCGTGCAGCCGCCCAGGCCTCGCATTCCGCTGTCGGTGATGAGGTCGCCGATCACGTAGGGGATCGCATACTCTCCGCTGTACTTGTCGGCCGGGTAGGCCTTCAACACGGCGTCGGTGTTGTCGGGGCCAACGAGTCGTGTGACCCAGGCCCTGTAGTCGGCAGCGGTGAATTTGGTGAATTCCGTCCCCGCCGACCGGCCCTCGTTCCGGGTGCTGCCGTTCATGATCGGGACACGGTTCCAGTCACCCGCTGCGATCTTCTCGTTGGCCGGCCGTGTGGCGACAGGGTTCCAGTTGCCTCCCGCCGCGGTGAGTTCGGCCGGCGTCTTCGACCGCAGGCACTCCCCCACCTTCGCCGACTCGGTGCACCCCACCTTCTTGGCCAAATCCTCCGCACGGGCAACGGCCTGACTCGGGGTGTCGACGTCGTGGAGGCAATCATCGCTGCTCAAGATGGCGGCACTGTACAGCCCTTTGGTCGTGGGGTCGGTGATCAGCTGGCAGGTGTTCGTCGCCCCGGCCGACTGGGAGGCCAACGTCACCCTGGTCGGGTCGCCCCCGAACGCGGTGATGTTGCGCTGCACCCACTCAAGCGCCGCCTTGGAGTCCATGAGGCCGTAGTTGCCCGCCTGCCCCGTGGGGGATTCCTTGGCAATGGCCGGATGATCCAAGAAGCCCAGGGCGCCGAGCCGATAGTTGAAGGTGACGACGATGACGCCGTTGACGGCGGCGATCCGCCCGCCATCAAAGCCGTTGGCACTCCCGCCCGTGTTGCCGCCCCCATGGGCGTACACCATGACCGGCAGCGATGCGTTGCGTGCGGTGTGGGCGGGCCGATGCAGATTCAGGTACAGGCAGTCCTCGGTGCCAGTGGTGCCCTGAGGGCAGATGGGAGGCGCGACGGTGCCATCGCGCACTCCCCGCCAAGAGGCCGCCCGCGTCGGAGGCTTCCACCGCAAGGCGCCCCGCGGAGGCGCCGCATAGGGGATGCCCAGGAAGGCATCGGCGTTGAGTGACGTTGCAGGGATCTGTTTGGACGCCCCCCGGATGGCACCGGTCTCCGTCTTCACGACGGGTGAAGGGCGTGATGCAGCCGAGGTCGGCGTGGCCATCAGTCCGAGGGCCACGCCAACGGCAGTCGCAAGGGCAGAGATGCGCAAACGAAGAGAGACAGGCATGCGGCTCCTTGGAGGTACGCGTCGGCCGGTTCACCGGAGGGTGTCCTTCGTGCGGCCTCAGCGCAGAGGGGAGCTTGGCGGAGCCTGTGACCGGTGTCACTGTTTTGGTCATTGTGTGCACGGCAGATTGGGGTCCCAGATTGGTAGGCCCTGGTGATCGGACAATCGGTGTTCCCTCGGGCTGATGGTCTGATGAGGCACCAGTTGTCAGCGGCTGTGATCTGGGGCGTATCGGCTCCAGGATGATCCGGCTGCCGTGGACAGCCGGTCGTCGCCGACCGAGTAGCAGCCGTGGAAGTAGGTGACGCCGTGGGTGCGACGGTAGGTCGCCGGAAGCCGGTCGGGCTTGCCCTGCTTCGCCCAGCAAGAGCCCGCGGTGGGCCGGATCCCCAGCGGCCCGAACTCGTCGAAGGCGCACACCCGGTCAGGGAAGCGCCCCAGCACCTGCTCGATCCGGTCGAGCTTCGTGTCGCGATCAGGGTCGGGCGATTCCTTCCAGGTCTTGGTGCGCTGGAAGGTGATGTCGCGGCGCAGGAGCAGGCACCGTAAGGCTTCCCGGCCGATCCGGATGACGCGCCCGTGCACGCGGCGCAGGTAGGCGGCGAGTTTGTGGATCGACCAGCGGGTGAAGGGCTGACCGAGCCTGGTCGGGCGGGTGGTGGCCGTCGCCACGACGAAGTCCTCGTCGTCAGGCTTGAGCAGGCGGGGACGGCCTCCCGCCCACCGAGGGTCCGGACAGGCCAGGCCGATCTCGTTGAACCAGTGGATCACCTTTCGCACCGTGTCCTCGTCGGCCTGCACCAGCTGTGGCGATCACCGGCACCCGGTTCCCGCCGGCCGAGGTCAGCAGCACCATCGCCCGCCGGTAGCGCACCGAGTTGGTGCTGCCGCGGCGCACGATCCGCTGCAGCTTCTGCCCCTCCTGGTCGGTCAGTCTGCGCACACGGACAGGCTCAGCCACCGCGCCTCCACCGGTCGAACGGACGTCACCGCACATCCAACCGCCACGACCACGAACCCGGCGAACCTACGCGGTCACAGCACTAGCGGCAAATGCCGGCGGGCGATGCTTTCGGACCAGCATTGCCGCTCCAGGTGTTAGCCGTGCCGGCGGTACCGGTGCCCGTGGTGTCGTCTCGGCAGTCCAGCATGCGGTTGTTGCGGGCGGCGTTGGTGGTGATGGTGTTGCCTCCGTTGCCGCCGGCGTCGATGCGGATGCCGTCGCCGGCGTTGTCGCTGGTGATGTTCCCGTGGATGGCGGAGTTCGTGAGGGAGTTCGGTGCCACGCTGATTCCGTGGCCGACAGCGCTTGATTCGGAATTGGTGATCGAATTGCTGGCGATGGTGACGTTGGTGCTGGGCGTAAGACCGAAGGCGTTACCGCGTACACCTAGGAAACCCCTGTTGATGGTGTTCGAGGTGATCCTCAAGTTCGTGTTGTTGTCGCCGAAGAAGATCCCTGGGGCGTCCGTGTTGTTCTGGATGTTGTTAGCGCCTACGTCGACGTTTTGGGACCTGAAGATGAACGCGAAGGCTCTGTCTTCCAGAGAGGTGTTCGTTTTCACTCTGACGTTCTCGACTCCTCCGGGTGTCACCGGGTCCAGAAGGAGACCAGAGTTTTCATTGCGGGAAAAGGTGTTGGTTTCGATGCCTGCGTTCTTCAGGGTTGTATCCGTGTAGATTCCGTTGCCGCTCGCCGAACCGGGTTTATTATTTCGGCGGATACAGTTCTGTTCAGCCTCTGATTGATTCGTTCCGTTGGAACCGAAGTAGACCCCGAAGACGTTGTCCTGAATCAGATTCTGCTGGACTCGGTGACCTGAGTGTGCCGCACTCGTGGAAATGCCATAGCTGGACGTGTTGTTCTGGACGGTGAAGCGGGAGAATCCAATGCCGTTCTCCAGCAGGCGGACGGTGCCTGAACCGCCCGTCGACTGAATGATCGCCTGCTTGGATGGATCCGGGGCTCCGGCTTGACGGCACGCCGTGCTTCTGGGGGCGACGGCCGGTCCGACCAATTGCAAATTCGCCTTGTTGATGCTGACAGTCTCGTTGTAAGTTCCGGCGCAAACCCTGATCGTACTTCCAGACGAGGCCGCATTGATCGCCGCCTGGATCGTGGTGAATTGCGCACCGGGACATTGCGCTCCATTGTCATCAACAACGAGAGTGGTCTGAGCCGCCTGACTGGGCACCGTCGGGAACGCCGTAGCCGCTGCCACGCATGCTGCGACAAGAATTGACTTCTTCATGGCCTTCTCCTTGGCTCCTCGGTGTGGACCGTAACCTGCCGCGCGTCAATACAGTCGGCACCGGGGATCGCACATAAGCCGGTAGCCGCACCCGTGGAATTACCTTGCGTCTGCCGGAATTCACCGGTTACGCAAGCCGAAAGACGAGTAAGCGCTCGCCGATGACGAACCTAAATAAGTCACACTGAGTGTGCAAGTGGTAGCACTCCGTACGTGTGGTACGGGTATGTGACGCCATCCAGCCGCCGGGCGGCGGGGCGCAAAGACGGGCTGGACGAGCTCGCCAGCATGCGAACAGGGGATGGCGGTCGATGAGAGGAAGCACTATGCGCCAGCGCGGACGGCACGGCGCTGACCTTCCGCATGACCGCCGCAAAGCCCCCCGAAGCTGCCCAAGTAGCCGGATCTTGATCGGGGGCCGAGGGCGCCGGGGAGGGGCCGCCGTGGCCTAATCGAGCAGTAGCGATGTCAACTGTCGATGGGATTGGAAGGCACCCCGATTCAAGGTCGGGTGACGTTGATGGAAGGCGCCGGACTTCTTGCCAGGGCGGCATCGGGATGCTCCGGGGGGAAAGGTGCGGGTCGGCGCGCGCTCGTCAGTAGTGGCTGTGCATAGCGTTTTGCACCTCGGTGAGGGTGGCGTCAGCCACGGCTCTGGCTCGTTCGTTGCCCTCGTGAAGGATTTGGCGGAGGTGGGTGCGATCGTGCGTGTACTCAGTTCGGCGGGCGCGGATCGGCGCCAGGTATTCGTTGACGGCCTCGGTCACGGTCTTCTTCAGTGCGGCGGCGCCCGCGGAGCCGATGTCGGCGGCCACTTGTTGGGGAGTCCGGTTCTGGCACAGGGCCGCCAGCAACAGCAGCGAGGACACCTCCGGGCGAGTGGTCGGTTCGTAGGTGATGTGACGCTCGGCGTCGGTCTTGGCTCCCTTGATCAGGCGGGCGGTCTCATCGGCGCCGGCGGCCAGGGTGATGGAATTGCCACGGCTCTTGCTCATCTTGGTACCGTCCGTGCCCAGCAGCAGCGGTGCGTTCGAGAGCAGGGCGTCGGGCTGAGGGAACACAGCGGCGCCCGCTCCGTAGCGGTCGTTGAAGCGGCGGGCGATGGTGCGCGTGATTTCCAGGTGCGGGAGCTGGTCCTGACCGACTGGGACCAGGTCGGCTTTGCAGAAGAGGATGTCGGCGGCCTGGTGGGCGGGGTAGGTGAACATCAGTGCGTTTACGGAGGACTGTCGCGAGTGGGCGATCTCGTCTTTGACCGTGGGGTTGCGGCTCAGCTCGGCGGTCGAAACGAGGCTGAGGAAGGGCAGCAGGAGCTGGTTGAGAGCGGGAACCGAGCTGTGCGTGAAGATCGTGCTGCGTGCCGGGTCCAGGCCGATGGCGAGGTAGTCCAGCAAGAGCTCCTCGGCGTACTCGGTAAGGTTGTCCGCCACATCGCGGTCGGTCAGGACCTGGTAATCCGCGATGAGCACGAACATCTCCACGCCGAGATTCTGGAGACGGACCCGGTTGTGGAGCGTGCCGAAGTAGTGGCCCAGATGCAGCCGACCAGTGGGGCGGTCTCCGGTCAGCACCCTGAACTGCCCCGGGTCTTTATGGATTAGCTCGTCCAAGGCCGTGCTGCGAGCCTGCGCGGCACGCTTCCCAGGCGCGTCGGTGGGGGCGTCGGCGAGAGCCTGGGGGTCCGCGGCGGGGACGGTGGTGTTCATGAGTGTCTCCTGGTGGGTCGGGTATCGCCGTCAGGACGACACGACCCAAGGCCAGGAGCACATGAGGGCCGTTCATCCGAACGGCCCGGTCATGCACGAGAGTTGGCCGCTCCTACAAGGAGCGCCACCAGCTCAGACACGACGAAAGATGCACAGATCCAGCATAGCGTCAGCTGGCATGCGCGTGCAGAATCGGAGTGCTCATCGCCTGACCCAGGCGCGCCGCAGGGCAACTTCGTTGCCACCAACATCAAGAACGACACCGACGCGGAGATCGGCACAGACGCCAAGGTCTTCCCCTTCCCGGCGGTCGGCGGCGGCTGGGCTGTGGGCTATTTGTGGGCCAGAGTGGCTGACACCCCTTCACCTAACACTCTGATTTGCGGAAACTCCTGGGACTCGAACGTCCACCGAAGCCGTGTGCCCATGACCGCGCGCTCCCCCTGCGAGGAGACCAACTCCTTGCAGATCCCACATACGTCCCACAGCCCTAGACGGGAAGAGCACAGGAGACGCATCGCTGCAGGTCAAGGGATGGGCGTCAAGCAACGAGGCAGGCGCCTTCCAAGCGCTTGGCCGCAGGTTCGAGTCCTGCCGGGGGCGCAGACGAACGCCTTGCTCTACGCCCGTAGAGCAAGGCGTTTTCGCTGGTCACGCGCAGCAGCAGCGCCGGCCTGCCACAGCCGCTGCGCCCCGGCGGGGTCAAACCACGGGCGAGGCGCCGCCGTCCATGTTGATCGCCGTGCCGGCGGTGAAGCCTGCGTGATCCGAGCACAGGAAGCAGGCCATGGCGGCGAACTCCTCGGCCTTGCCCATGCGGCCGACCGGGATACCGGCGCCGGCCTCGGCGACATAGTCCTCGAATGAGACGTTCGTGCCCTCGGCCCTGTGACGGCGCGCGATCTGGTCCGACACGATCTGGCCGACGAGCATGGCGTTGACCAGGATTCCGTGCGGGGCGCCCTCACCGGCGAGGACCTTCATCAGCGCCATGCCGGCCGCACGCGACACCACCGTGGGGGCGCCATTGGCCTGCGGTGTCTTGGCCCCCGTGTTGAGCACGTTGATGATCCGGCCCCATTTGCGTCGCTTCATGCCCGGCCAGACAAGCCGGGTAAGGCGGATCGCCGCGAAAAGCTTCAGATCCAGGTCTTCCTGCCAGATGTCATCGGTGATCTGGTCCGACGGCATGGACCGGGTCTGGCCGGCATTGTTGATCAGGATGTCGACCTGCCCGAACGTGCCGACGACCGCGTCATGGGCTTCCTGGATGTCGGCGGCCCTGGAAACGTCGCAGCGGAAGGTCTCGACCCGTCCACGGGCACCGGCCGACGCGACGGCCTTGGCTTCTGCCAGCGAATCGGGATTGCGGGCCAGGATCGCCACATCGGCGCCGGAGGCGGCGAATTCCTTGGCCATCGCGAGCCCAAGACCCTTGCTGCCACCTGTGATGACGGCTCTGCGGCCGTCCAGGCGGACATCCATCGGTTTTCCTCCCCTGCCGTGGTGACGACGGCGTCGTCAACCGTTCTGGGCCGTACCAACGGCGGCGGTGTGCCGCGACGCGTCGCAGTGGGCGGCAAGAAGGTCGTCGCCGAAGTCACCCGAAGGACGACGCCAGACGCTGTGGATGTGGTTGGCCTCGTTGAATGTGTTGTCGTACTCGATGAGCAGTTCGGGGCCCTGGACGCGGTAGTAGTGGCCTTCGCCGCGACGCTGCGAGCCCTCCCACGAGAAGTGCAGACGTTCCTGGTCGATCCGCGCGAACTCCTTGTCGGCGAGTTCGTGCCTGATCCGGTCGAGGTAGAGGCGGACGACGTCGAGCAGTAGCTCGCGGGCGGGCCTGCCGAGTTGGGCCGGCGTCACGCCGACCGGTTCTGACGGGGCGATGCGCGGGGAGTCGCTGCTGCGGATGTCGTGTGGCGTGAGGTCCGACACGACGGCCAGGCGTCGGGCGGCCGGGTCCATGCGGTCGAGGAGTTCGCGTGGGAGTTCTTCTTCGAGCAGCATCGGCTGGCCGACGACGCGGCCGCGGTAGGTGACACGGGCCGGGTTCACGCCGAGGAAGAACGGTGTGGCCGAGACGCGGCCGTCGGCGACGACGACGTTCACCGACAAGTGGTGGCCTTCGATTCGCCATCCCCACGGTTCGTCGCCGTCCGGGCTGCCGAAGAGGATCGTCCAGTAGTCGCCGCTGTGACGGTCGCGGTGCCCGCCCTCCCGGTGGTCGAGGACGTCTTCCAGCGCCATGACCGCCGCGGCCTGCGCGTAGGCGTGAGGGCTGAGCACCGTTGTGAGCATGCCGTGCACGGCCTTGCGCTGGTCTCGCCGGAGATCGCCGAGCTCCAGGCCGGGTCGTGTGCCGGGTTCATACGCCCAGCGGTGCCTGAGATCGTCGTCGTCGACCGCGCGAATCGCGTGTTCGCGTTGGCCGGCGTCCAGCGAACCGATCAACCGGCGCGTGGCGTCGGCGACATCGGTGACGACGTGGGTGGCCGCGGTGTGGTGGGTTGTCTGTGACATGCGTTGTGGCCTGCCCCTCTGTCGTCTGCGGGAGTGCTGAACACAGCGAGCCGTCCTCGAAGGTGAGGGCGGGACGCTTCACTTCGAACTCCGGGCATCGCCCGGACCAGTGGAGGAGAGGGACGACGGCGCGCCAGGAGCCCCGTCGAGGTGCACCGGGGTCAGCCATTCGTCGTGCTCGCCGGTCACGGCTCGCACGGTGTCGTGGTAGCAGGCCTCGACCGCCTGCGTGATCTCACCCGCGGTCTTGCCGTCGCCGATCGGGAAGCCGTCCACCTCGACGGCGGGCAGCACCTCGGCCGAGGTGCCCATGAGGAAGATCTCGTCGGCGAGGTACAGCTCGGTGCGTTCCACCGGCCTGGTCTCCACCACGAGGCCCAGCTCCTCTTGCGCCAGCTGGATGAGCGTGCGCCGGGTGATGCTGTCCAGTACACCGTCGGACAGGCTCGGGGTGACCAGCCGGCCGCGTCTGACCAGGGCGATGCACGACCCCGACGACTCGGTGACGTGGCCGTTGGTGTTGAGGAAGACCGGCCAGTCGGCCCCGCGTGCTCTGGCGTCGATGTTGCCCAGCCGGCCGTTGTGGTAGTTGGAGAACACCTTCATCGACGCCGGTGAGGCGCCGTGGTTGAACCGCGGCCATGAGCTGACTGCGAGCGTGCAGGTGTGGCCCTGGCCCAGCTTGCTCTCGAACTCCCAGGTCTCGATGGCGATTTCGGCCGGGGTGCCGCGCGGCACCATCTGCTGGCGATGCGTCCCGGCGGCGAAGCCCCACGGGCGGACGTGCAGGTCCTTGCCCGTGGTCTGCCAGGACGCGAGGAGTTCGACCGTCGCGGCGACGAGCGCGTCCGCGTCGAACTCGGGCTCCATCCAGCTCATGCGCAGCGAATCGAGCAGGCGTTGCATGTGGTCGCGCAGCCGGAAGCCGTGCAGCGCCTCCCGGGTGCTGCTCCAGTACGAGTGCACCCCTTCGAACGCGGCCGAGACCGAGGCGTGGCCCACTGAGCTGACGTGGACGGTGGCCTCCTCCCACGGCATGAGGACGCCGTTGCGCCAGATCAGCCGCCCGTAGCCAGCAGACATGAGTGTTCCTTTCCGGAAAGGACGGGACAGGGAACGGGGGATGTCTATGCGCGCAAAGCCGCGTCCGCCGGGTCGCCGTCCGGGACGGGAAGGCCCGTACGGGCGTGCTCGTAGAGCCGGTTCAGCAGCCGCAGCGTTCCCAGTCCCTCCTGGGCGCCGGCGCTCATCCGGACGCCGCCGCATGCCGCTTCGCGGAACTCGGCGATCTGGCGGCGGTGCGAGATGCCGTAGTAGCCCTTGCCGGGCGGGGCCGGTGGCTCGCCGCGCTCCCGTAGGGCGTCCGCCGCGCGCCTCAACTCCGCGCCGCCCTCGGCGAGATGGAGCGTGCCGGGGTGGTCGAGGTCGAAGAGCACTGACCCTTCGGTGCCCACGACGCCGATGCGGGTGCGCCAGGTGACCACCCCGGCGACGGTGACGTTGTACGTGACCAGCGCGCCGTCGGGGCTGCGCAGCACGGCGGCCAGGGTGTCCTCGGTCTCCATCACCTCGCGCATGGCGGCGGTGCGCGCGGCGGCGGCGACCACGTCCAGGTCCCGGTGGAGCCAGCGGGTGACGTCGAGCGCGTGGTAGCCCTGGTTGATCACGGCGGAGCCGCCCTCGCCCGCCCAGCTTCCGCGCCAGTAGCTGTCGCCGTAGTAGTCGTGCGTACGGGCGCACTGGAGGTCGACGGTCGAGGAGACGAGCCGCCCGAGCAGCCCGTCGTCGATCCACCGCCGTACGGCGCGGACCACCGGGTCGTAGCGGTGCTGGGAGACGACGGAGAGCAACTTCCCGGTCTGCTGGGCGAGTTCGACAAGTGCCGTGCCGTCGGCGACGTCCAGCGCCAGCGGCTTCTCCAGCAGTACGTGCTTGCCGGACTTCAGGGCGGTGGAGGCGAGTCGGGCGTGCTGGGCGTGGTCGACGGCGATGGAGACGGCGTCCACGTCCGCGTCGTGCAGTACGTCGCGCGGGTCGTCGGTGACGTGGGGGATGCCGCACTGCTGGGCGAGGGCGCGGGCCCGTTCGATGTCGCGGTCGCAGGCCCAGGCGACGGTGGTGTCGGGTAGCACGGAGAAACCGTCGACGTGGTTGGGGGCCACTCGGCCGCAGCCTATGACGGCGTGCGTGAAGGCTGGCATCGGGACTCTCCCAGGTGCGGCGGGGCAGCGGAAATTCCTCGGTCCGTAGACGAGTGAAGCCGAGCGTTCCGAGGGGTGTCAATACACACCGGAATGCACCGGAGAAACATGCGGAATTTCGGTCGCTTCGGTCGCTGAGCAGCGCCGCGCACACGGTCTGAGCTGGGCCTTCTTGTGTTGCATTGTCTCAGCTACCGAAATTCTCTCGGTCGCTGATAAACGCTTGTGCGGAGTCGGTATTGCACTTCTTCGACTTCTCGGACAATCATTGATCGAGTGATCCGGCACGCCTCGGCATGCCTCCTTTCCCGAATCCGTCAGCAGGCCGGTGGCCGCCCTGGTGCCGTCGTCCGTGCCGCCTCCTCGTCCTGGCCGTCCATGCCGATCCCGGGGTAGTACTTGCGCTGGTTGGAGAGCACCATCTGCTTCGGCGTGGAGATGCCCACGGCCTTGCGTACCTTCGCCGCGAACGCCCGTGACGACTCCGGGCCCAGACCCTGCTCCTCGCACCACCGCCGGTAGCGGCTGTAGAGGCGGGTCTGTTCGGAGCGCCTGCCGGGGCCGAGCGTGCAGCACTCGGCCAGGAAGCGCGTGGTGGGGTCCAGCCACGCGGCACCGCTGCCCGCCGCCTGCACCGGCGGCGGGGAGAGCCCGGGCGGGCCGGGGAGGTTCGTCGGTCCCGAGAGGTAGCGGCGGGCGCCCGCGATGAGCCAGTTCAGGATGCCCGGGCCCTCTTCGCCGACGAGGACGTCGGAGAGCCGGGCGGCCTCGCGGGCGCCGCGGGGGAAGTCCGCCGACGGTACGTGCTTGGTGCGGCGGGCGAGCAGCCGTCCGCTGGGGACCGCGTCCGGACGGGCTGCGCCCAGCAGCCACAGCTTGTGCGTCGGCCGGAAGCTGAAGAAGTCCTGGCGCAGCCGCCGGGCCTTGATGCGGTCCGTGCCCGTCAGCAGCCGTACGCGTGCCTCGTCGAGCCCGGTGCCCGGTTCGGGCATCGAGCAGACCAGGACCCGGCGGCCGTGCAGTTCGGCGAGGTCGGCGGGGCGTGCGGCGGAGGAGCGGGAGGTGAGGAGCGCGGGCGGGACGGTGTCCGCGTATTCGCCGAGGAGCCTGGTCACGACGTCGAGCAGCACGCTCCGGTCGCCGTCGAGCGCCCCGTGCGGGAAGGGCAGGACGCGGGCACCGGCCTCCCCGGTGATGGAGTAGCCGAGTAACTCGTGGAGGTAGGCGATGATCCGGTGGCCCTGGTCGTCGTCGCCGAAGGCGTCGCTGAGGGTGCGCCGCCAGCGCGGTATCGGCGTGGGCTCCGGCGTCACGGCCGTCGCCCGGCAGTGCAGATGGTGCCGGGGGTCCGGCGGGGCGAGGTCCCCGCTGCGCAGGTCGACGACGCCGCCCGGGGTGCACAGGGCGTACGGATCGGCGTCCAGGCGGGCGGCGTTGAGCACCATGCCGGGGGCTGCCCTGGCCTGCATGAGCATGGACTTCATCCCGGCCGTCGACAGTGCCCGGCGGCGGTGGCGGCGCAGCGCGCCGTCGGAGAACCTGCCGGCGGGGTCGGTGTCGCCGAGGGCCTCCGCCATCTCGCCCGCCGCCCACAGGACGGCCTCGTCCTCGTCCAGCTCCCAGCGGTAGCCGGTCCAGCGGTGCCAGCCGAGCCCCGTCACATGCCGGAACTCCCGCCCGTAGAGGCTGACGAAGAGCTTGGCGTTGCCACGGTCGGTGAGGCTGTCGGGCACGAGGCCGCCGGGCGGCGGCGAAGGCCGTCGTACGGGCGCGGGGCCGGGCCGGCGCGGGCGGGACGTCGCCGGAGCGGGGAGCGGGTACGGCGGGCGCGGGGGCTCCTGGGCGGAGCCGCGGTCGGTGACGGTGCTCGGCACGGGTGCGGAGTGTGTCACCGGCGGTCGCCACCCGCGGGCTGCGGACCGGCCTCCTGCCCGGGTCTCGTCGGCAGCTGCCGCACCGCGTGCTTCCAGGACGCGTACGCCGCAGGGGAGTTCGAGGGAATACCGCGGTGAGACGGCTGGTGCACACGCATTCTCGAAAGTTCCCTTTCGTCGGCACGAGATGCCCCCGAGAACCCCTGTGTAGCACGTTCGCACTCAGACCGGAGGCGGGTTTCTCCAGCTTTCACCGAGGGTTTGGGAACGCGGCGGTGAATTGCCCGCTGTCAATGTCTGAGTTCCGCCGGATCATGTCCGCATTGGGACCGGATTACCTTTCGGTAATGGGAAGTTGGGCGGTCCTGGCGCTGTCCGTACGGGCACGGTGGATGGACCGGCCCTCACAGGGGCGGGCCCGTCACGGTCAGCTCGCGTTCCTGTCCGTGCCACCCGTGGCTGCGCCCGCAGCATGCCCGTGTCCGCGAGCCGTCGAAGTGCCCGGTGCCACACGGCAGAGGAACATGGCGCCCCGGGCGGGGCGTTGACCGCGGGGACTTCCTCCGGCTCCGCCGGCTGAAGGCGGGACCGGACGGCTCCGCTGCCCGTACGCGTACCTCCCGCGAGTCTGAACTCAGCCTGTCGGCGGGCGACTTGGCGCGGTGCCGCCCCGGCGACGAGTCCCTGCTGCGGCTGCCGGCCCTGGGACGTGCCGACGAGGGAAAAACCGGCCGACCGGATATTCTCCACGCCGTGGCGCCCCTCGTACTTCCCGGCACCCCGCCGGATTCTGAACTCACAGGCGTGATGGCCCCTTTGGCGGGCGAATTGCTCGGGGCGACGGGAAAGCGCGGGAAGTTCGCGGAAGTTCGCCGATGCCGGTGCGGTTTCGAAGAGTTGGGGGATCGGCGTTGTGCGGGCTTTCCCAGGATACGTAGGAATTCGCATTAGTCTGTACCAGTTTTCCGTGTGGTGGCGGGCCGGGCGGCGTCACCTCCCGCCGTCCGGCACGGCGCCGACGAGCTGTTCCCCGTCCTCGCGCTCCTGCCGCAGATGCCGCGTGCGCCTGCCCAGGGGCAGCAGCGCCCCGGCCGCGACGGCGTAGCCGACGAGCTGGAGTATCAGGTAGCCCTGGATGCCGCCCGCGGTGAAGACGGGCAGGCACATCATGGGCGCGAGGAAGCCGCCGAGCCCGTGCACGAGCGAGGTCGCGGCGGCGTACGCCGGCATCCTGCCGGGTGGCGCGAGCGCCACGACGAGCGGCTGCACGCTCGGCGCGATCAGGCACTGGCCCGCCGAGAAGACCAGCCCGAACAGGGCCGCGAGCGTCAACTGGAGCCACTGGCCCGTGGCATGGACCGCTCCGTAGAGCGCGAGGAGGCTCACCGCCCACACCGCGACGGCGGCCCGCAGCGCGCCCACATACCCGATCCGGTGTACGAGGCGCAGCGCGAGCGGCTGGATCAGCAGCACCGAGAGAGAGTTCACCGCCAGGACGAGGCTGCCCGCCGAGACCGACAGCTTCGCGGCGTCCCGCAGCACCACCGGCAGGACGGTGTCCAGTTGCCCGAGGCCGAAGGTCACCAGTGTGCTCTGGAGCAACAGCAGCAGCAGGAACGTGGTGTTCGTGAACGGTGTACGGCGGGGGGACGCCCCGCGCTCCCGCCGGCCGCCGTCCTCCAGTCCGCCCGGGAACGCGCGCGGTCGCGCGCCCGCGCCGTGCCGCAGCCTCAGCACACGGGCGAGCGCTATCCCGTACAGCAGATAGCTGACGCCGTTGCCCGCGATGCCCAGTTGGAAGCCCGCGGTGCCCAGCCGGTCGGCGAGCTGGCCGCCCACCACGGCGCCAAGTGCCATGGTGGCGGCGGTGATCTGGTTCTGCGCCGACAGCACCCGGCTGAGCGCGGACTCGCCGAAGGCGCCGCTGAGCACGGGAGTCTGGACGGCGTAGTACGTGCCCGTGCCGGTGCCGGAGAGTAAGGCGGCGAGCATCACCGTGCTCATCGACTCCGCCTGGACGAGCAGCAGCGCCCCCGCCGTCTGCGGCACGGTCGCGAACACGGCGACGCGGCCCGGGTCCCAGCGGGCGCCGAAGGTTCCGATGAGCGGGTTGACGGCGAGACCGGCGACGGCGAAGAGACCGAAGTAGAAGGACACACCCGAGGCGGAGAGGCCGACCGTCTCTTTGAGATAGACCGCCAGCAGGGGCTGGGCCAGGCCGCAGCCGAACGTCGTCGTCCCCCATCCCACCAGGAAGCCGGGGAGCAGGGGAAGCGACCGGTTGTTGCGTGAACTCACGTGCTGTTTACCTTGTCGAGGATCGATGAGGGCGCGAGGCCCCGCCCGGGGACGGAACCGGCCCGGCACGCCCCCGTCGGGGCTGCCGGGCCGCGCGGTCGTGCGGTACGGCCGTCAAAGGTATCCGTAGCTCAGCCAGCCCCCGTCCACGACGACCGTCTGTCCGTAGATGTACTCGGCCGCCTCGGATGCCAGGAACTTCACGGGTCCCACGATGTCCTCGGGCCTGCCGCGGCGGCCCGCGGGGATGCGGGCGGTGATGGCGTCCTCGGCCAGGGCCGCCGGGTGCGGCGTCTCGATGCGGACCATGCCGGGGGCGACGGCGTTCACGTTCACGCCGCGCGCCGCCCACTCCACGCCGAGACTGCGCGTCAGTTGGAGGACGCCGCCCTTGCTGGCCGCGTACAGCGCCCGCTCCGGGAAGGCCGTGAAGGACAGCAGCGAGGCGAAGTTGACGATCTTCCCGCTGCCCTGGGCGAGCAGATGCGTGCCGAAGGCCCGGCAGCTGAGGAACGTGCCGATGACGTTGGTCTCCAGCAGCGCCCGCGCCCCGGCGAGGTCCTGTTCCGTGGTGGGGGCGAGCGCGAAGACACCGGCGGCGTTGACCACGACGTCCACGCCGCCGAAGGCGTCGAGCACGCTTTCGGCGGCCCGGTCCACCGCGTCCTCGTCGGAGACGTCACAGGGCAACGCGAGCCCCTCGCCGCCCAGTTCGGCCACCTCGGCGCTCACCGAGCGCACCTGCGCCTGCGTACGGGAGAGCAGCGCGACCCTGGCGCCGTCGCGGGCGAAGCCGAGGGCGACGGCCCGTCCGATGCCGCGTCCGCCGCCGGTGACGACGACGCGGAGCGGAGCGGGGGCGCCGCCGGCGGCGGGCTCCTCGGCGGCCGTCACGGGCGGGCCCTGAACTCGCCGATCCAGTGGATCTGGTCGGGCTTCTTCCGCGTCGGGATGTTGCGGTAGGTGCGCAGGCCGACGCACTCGAAGCGGTCCGCAGCGAAGGTCTCCAGGATCTCGGCACTGGTGATACGGCGCGGACCGGTGCCCTCCACCATGTGGTCGGAGAAGGAGTTCAGCAGGAACGTGCCGCCTGGTTTGAGCAGCCGGTGGACCTCCGCCGCGAACGGCTCGCGCGCCTCGTCCCGCATGTTGTGGAAGACGAAGGAGTCGTTGACGACGTCGGCCGAGGAGCCGGGGAGCGGTACGTCCAGCACGTCGCCCTCGACGAACTCGGCGGGCGCACCGGCCAGTTCGGCCCAGCTCCGGGCGCGGCGCACCGCGTCCGGCGAGATGTCGACGCCCGTCACGTCGAGCCCCTGGAGGGAGAGGAAGACGGCGTCCACGCCCGGACCGCTGCCCAGGTCGATCAGGCGCTGTCCGGCCCTCAGGCGGCCGTCGATGACACGCTCGATGAGCTGTATCCCGGGGGCGCCGGTGAACCAGGACAACTGGGCGAGTGGCTGGTCGGCGTAGACGTTGCCGAACGTCTCGTTCCAGCTGACGGTGAACGCTGTGGTCATGGGTGCTCTCCTGAGAGGTCCGAGAGATCTGAGAGGTGTGACGGGTCTGAGAGGTGTGACGGCTCTGAGAGGCGGAGGGCGGGCTTCCGCGGCTCCTCCGCGCGGGATCAGCCCTCCCGCGGCACGTCGACGGTCAGCTCCACATACGGCGGCGGAGCCGGGGCCGCCCCGTCCGGCAGGACGAGTTCGGTCAGGCCGCCGCTGTTCCGTTCGGTGCGGAAGCCCATGAACCGGTAGGTGACGAGCATCTGCCGGTTGCGGTCGGTGGCCCGGAAGTGCGCCGCCAGCACGGCGTTCTCCCGTTCGGCGAGCCCGGCGACCGCGGCGACGACGGCGGTGCCGATGTTGCGCCCCATCACGCGGCACGACATCAGCAGCAGCCGGATGGTCCAGCGTCCGGGATCGGTGCGTACGACGCCGAGGCCGATGGTGCCGTAGCCGCCGAAGGTGTCCTCCAGCTCGCACACCAGCACCAGGTGCCCGCTGCCGTGCAGCAGCGCGGACAGCTCCTCCTCGTCGAAGGTGACCCCGGTGGTGTTCAACTGGTGTGTGCGCCGGGTGAGTTCGGCCGCCCGTACCAGGTCGCCCGGTCCTGCCCGCCGTACGGTCAGCCGCATCCGCAGCGAGCGCAGGAACTCCTCGGCGGGGCCCGTGAAGGACTCCTCATGGGTGCGGCGCCGCTGCTCGGCGAGGTACATCGCGCGGCGTTCCCGGGCCTCCGGGGTGATCCGCGCGGGCAGTACCCCGCCCTCGGCGACGGCGCGGTGCAGCTCCTCCCGCGTCATGGCGCGCACCCTGGGGAGCCCGCTGGCGACCTCCGCGCGCTCGAAGGCGGAGTCGTCGACGAAGACCACGCTCTCGGGGCCGATGTTCAGCAGCTGCGTCAGCTCGCGCAGCGACGCCGACTTGGCGTCGAACCCGATGCGGGGATGCAGGAAGTACGCGTCCAGGCCGAGGGCGCGCAGCCGGGCCATGGCGTCGTCGTGGTCGTTGCGGCTCGCGACGGACTGGAGGACGCCGTGCTCGTCCAGGACCCGCACCAACGTGGCGTTCCGCTCCGGGACTTGGACCTCGTCGCCCTCCAGCAGGGTGCCGTCCCACAGGGTCTCGTCGAGGTCCCAGACGACGCACTTCACCGGCTCATGCGGCTGGTTCATCCCGCGCTCCTCTCCCGTGCGGCTCCTCGACGCCGGCCGCGTGCGTGCGCAACAGGGCGGCGGCGACGAGGTCCTGGAGCACCTCGGTGGGCCCCTCGATGACCTGGTAGACGCGGGCGGCCTGTTCGAGCCTGTTGACCGGATGCGTACGGTCCAGGCCCTCGGCGCCCAGCAGGCGCACCGCGTTCGCCGTGCACAGGCCCGCCGCCCTGGAGGCCAGCAGCTTGGCGCGGACCGCCGTCTGCGGTGCGTCGGGTGCGCCCTCCTCGACATGCGCCGCGGCGTGCTCGACGTAGCAGCGTGCGGAGTCGGCGGCGACGGCGGCGTCCGCGAGCAGCCCCCGTACGAGCTGCCGGTCGCCGAGCCGGGCGCCGCCCCGGGAGCAGGCCGCCGCCCGCCGGGAGGCGAGGCGCAACGCCTCCTCCGCGACGCCGACCGCCCCCGCGGCGACCAGGACGCGGCCGAGCGTGAGGCAGTCCGTGGCCACGTGCGGCAGCCCGAACCCCGGCCGCGAGACCATCCGTTCGGCCGCGACGGGAGCCTCGTCGAGGGTGAGGGCGGCGAGACCGGCGGCGCCCAGCCCCGTCGTCGCGGGCTCGGGCGAGACCGTCACACCGGGGCCGCAGGAGACCAGGGCGCAGGCTCCGGCGCCGCCGGTGTGCCCGAAGACCAGGAAGACGTCGGCCGTCTGCCCGAACGACAGCCAGCGCTTGGCGCCCGTCACGCGCAGCGACCCGTCCGCCGCGCGCCGCAGTTCGGTCCGCAGCCCCGAGATGTCGCTGCCCGAGGCGCTCTCCGTGAGGGCGAAGGCCGCGACGCGGCCGCCCGCGGCCAGTCCGGGCAGGAACTCCTCCCGCAGCGGGCCCTTCGCCCACCGGCCCAGGGCCTGGCAGACCATGGAGTGGACCACGAGCAGGCTGTGCAGGCTGGGCGAGAGGCCGGCCACGGCGCGGTGCACCGCGGTCACCTCGGGCAGGGGTACGCCCGTGCCGCCGTGCTCCGGCGCGACCGTCAGGCCGAGCAGGCCCGCGGCGGCCAGCTCGCCGATGTCCGCGCGGGGCACGGTGCCCTGGCGTTCCCAGCCGTCCGACCGGGTACGGAGACCGGGGTCCCGTACCAGTGCGGCGAGCGGTTCCGGCACCGTGCCGGAGGTCTGCCATGCCGTCGTCACACGCGCTCCAGATTGCGGTGCACGAGGGCCACGAGCCCGTTCACCGTGTCGAAGTTGACCAGTTCCAGGTCCTCGTCGGCGATCTCGATGCCGAAGGTGCGCTCGACGTACACGACGATCTGCACGGCGGCGAGGGAGTCCAGCACCCGGCCCGAGATCAGCGGCATGTCGTCGGAGACCTCGGGCAGTCCCGAGAGCCTGGCGAGGTACTGCCGGATCTCCTCGGTGATCTCGTCGTGCGTCGCTGACTGCCATCCGGACATCGCTCAGCTCCCGTCGTAGGAGAAGAACCCGCGGCCGCTCTTCACTCCGAGCAGGCCCTGCTCGACCATGCGCCGCAGGCGGGGGTGGGTGACGAACTCGGCCGATCCGTAGTGCTCGTGCAGCACGTCGAGCGTGCGCGCCACCGTGTCCAGGCCGATGAGGTCGGCCGTGCGCA
This sequence comes from Streptomyces winkii, assembly GCF_032248595.1. Taxonomy (NCBI): domain Bacteria; kingdom Bacillati; phylum Actinomycetota; class Actinomycetes; order Kitasatosporales; family Streptomycetaceae; genus Streptomyces; species Streptomyces winkii. The sequence continues at coordinate 172,363 of NZ_JASTTH010000006.1, forward strand.
GCGGCCCCGAGCTGTGTCCGAGACAGCCCTTGAAGAGGGCGTCGACCTGAGCGGGGGTGGCCGTGCCGTCGTCGACGACGGCGGCCGCGAGGTTGCAGACCACCATGAGGATCCGGTTGATGACGAAGCCCGGCGCGTCGGCCACGACGACGGACTCCTTGCCCATCCGGTCCAGGAGCGCGCCGACGGCGTCCATCGCCGCCTCGGAGGTGGTCTTCGCACGGATCACCTCCACCGTCCCGATCCTGGCCACCGGGTTCATGAAGTGCACGCCGACGACGCGTTCCGGTGCGCGCAGCGGCTCGGCGAGGCGCCCGATGGGCACCGCCGAGGTGTTGGCGGCGATCACCGTCCCGGGACGCAGCACCTTCTCCAGCTCCGGGTACAGAGCGCGCTTCGCCGTCTCGGACTCGGTGATGTTCTCCACCACCAGATCCGCGGCGCCGAGCGCGAGGAGGTCCGTCGCCGTGCTCAACTCGCCATGCGTACCGCTCCGGCGGCGGCCGCCGAGCAGTTCGGTGCGCCGATGCCGTTCGATGCCGCGGCAGGCGGCCTCCAGCGCGTCGGGGTCGGTGTCGACGAGGGTGACGTCGAGCCCCGAGGCGAGGGCTGCGTGCGCCACGCTCGAACCGATCGTGCCCGCGCCCAGCACGCCGAGGGTGGCGATCCGCGGGGTGGCCGTGCGGCCTGTGGTCTCGTCGCTCATGCCGGTCGGGCTTCCTCCCTGACGTGGTCCTGCTCCCCGTTGTGCTCTCCGTCGTGGCCCGGCTCTCCGGCGTGGCCGAACTGCCCGGTCCGCTCGCCCTCTTGGCCGTTCCGCGCCGGGGGCGGGGACTCCGCGGCGGCGGTCCCGTCGCCGGGCTCCGCGTCGCCGTCGTGCTCTTCGAGCCATGTCCGTACGTGCTCGGTCATGCCGCCGAGCGTCGCTTCGGCGAAGACCACGGACGACGGCACGTTCCGGCCCGTCAGCCTGCTCAGGCCCGCGATGAGATGGACGCCCATCAGGGAGTCGCCGCCGAGGTGGAAGAAGTGGTCGTTCCGGTGGACCTCGCACAGCCCCAGCAACGTCCGCCACTGCCGGGCGAGATGGGAGTCCAGCGAGCCGTCCGCCTCGGCGGCCGGCAAGGGCCGGGGCTCCCCGGCGGGCGCGTCCGGGGCCGTGCCGTTCGCCGTGCCGGTGTCCCTCCGGGTGTCCGTCGCCTTTGTGTCCGTCGCAGCCGTGTCCGCCGCCTCGGTGCCCGGCCCCGTACGCGGTACGGCCGCGCCCGGGCCCTCCGGCGGCGGTGTGTCGGGCAGTTGGCGCCGCCGCTCCTGCCGCCCGGCCGGAAGCGTCACCCGGCGCCGGGGACGGTGGTGCAGCCCTCGCCAGTCCGGCTCGACGCCGTGCGTCCACAGTTCGCCGAGGGCTTCGAGGAACACCTCCTGGTCGGGGGCGTTCTCGTAGGACTGCCGCACGGTGCGCACGCACACCGCGTCCGGGTCGGCGTGGGAGAGCCAGGGACGGGCCGTGCCGGGACCGATCTCGATCAGCAGCCGGTGCCGGTCCAGCACCAGCCCGGCGGCCTCGCGGAACCGCACGGGACTGGTCATATGGGCGTTCCAGTAGCCGGGGCCCGGCACCGTTCCCTCCAGCCAGGTGCCGAGCACGCTGGAGGCGATGGGGATGGTGGCGGGCCGCAGCAGCACCCCGCCCATGTCGTCGCCCAGCGCCTCGGCCGCCGACGCCAACTGCGGGGTGTGGAAGGGGTGATGGGCCCCGACCGGCAGCACGGTGAAGCCGTGCTCGCGCAGCTTCGTCTCCGTCTCCCGCATGGGGCCGGGGCGTCCGGAGAGCACGCAGTGCTGCGCCGAGTTGTCCGCCGCGAGCCAGGCGCCGTCCGTCTCGAAGTGCGCCACGTCGGACGCCGGTGCCAGCACCGCGAGCATCGCGCCCTGCCCGGCCAGGGTGACCAGGTCGGCCCGTCGGGCGACCGCCTCCATGGCGTCCGGGAGCGTGATGATGCCCGCGAGCACCGCCGAGACCCACTCGCCGAGGCTGTGCCCGAGCAGTGCCGCCGGGCGCAGTCCGAGGTCCATCAGGGTGCGCGCCATGGCGTGTTCGAGGCAGAACAGCGACAGATGCAGGTGGCGCAGCGGCGGCCGGGCGGAGCCGTCCGGGGTCTGCGGGACGGACGGGGCGCCCTCGGGCGGAGGGCCGTCCTCCCGTGGACGGGCGTCGTCACGAGGACGAGCGTCGTGACGGGGACTTCCGGCGCCCGGTGGGCGTTCGCCGTCCCGTGGTCGTCCGCCGTCCCGGCGCAGCATGGCCCGTACGTCGATCTTCGCGCCGCCACGGCCGCGTTCCGCCCGTCCCGGCTGCTCCGCCGCGAAACCGCGGCCCACGGAGCCGTCGGTGAGCCGGTCGGCGATCTCCGTGACGGTCCGCAGATGGGCGGCGAACACCGGGTCGGTACGGGCGAGTTCGCTGCCCATGCCCGGGTAGTGGCTGCCGATGCCCGGCAGGACGAAGGCGAACTCCGGCTGCTTCCGGGAGAGTTGCGGCCGGCTCCGGCTCGGGCCCTCATTGCGGCCCCGGCCCTCGGGACGTGCCGGTGCCGGGGCGGGCCCGGCACCGGCGTCCTCGGCGGCGCCTCCCGCGCCGTCGGGCCCGGTCACCACATAGCCGCGCCGGGCGTGCCGCGTGCGCGCCGTCTGCGTCGTCCACGCGATGTCGCCCAGCCGCTCCGGGTGCCGGGAGGCGAACTCCCGCAGCGCCGCGGTGTCTTCGGCCAGGGTCTCCTCCCGGTGGCTGGAGACCAGCAGGAGCTGGCTGCCCTCCCGGCCGCCCTCCGCGGGAGGCACGGCAGCGGGCGGCGACGCCTCCTCCAGGACGACGTGGACGTTGGTCCCGCCGAGGCCGAAGGCGCTCACGCCCGCCCTGCGTACGCGCTCCTCGCGGCGTGGCCACGGTGTCACCTCACCCACCGGAGCCAACTCCCGTGACATCCCCCGCAGATCGGCGGGCAGCCGCTCGAAGTGCGCCGTGGGCGGCAGCAGTTCGTGCCGCAGCGCCAGCACGGTCTTCAGGAGCCCGGCGAGGCCCGCCGCCTCCCGCAGATGCCCGAGGTTGCTCTTGACCGCGCCGACCCGGACGGGGTGCCGCGTGCCCGCGAAGACCTCGGAGAGCGCCGACCACTCGGCGGCGTCGCCGAGCCGGGTGCCGCTGCCGTGCGCCTCCACGTAGTCGATATCCCCGGGGACGAGGCCCGCCGCGCCGAGCGCGGCGCGCACCACGTCCCGCTGCGCGGCCGGATTGACGCCCGCGAAGCCGGACTTGGCCGCGCCGTCGTTGTTCACGGCCGAGCCGCGCAGCACCGCCCACACCTCGTCGCCGTCGCGCACCGCGTCCTCCAGCCGCTTCAGCACGACCGCGCAGGCGCCGTCGCCGGGAACGGAGCCGCCCGCGTTCAGATCGAACGGGCGGCACACGCCGTCGGGCGACCCGATGCCGCCGGGCGGCGCCGTGTAGCCGCCCGGCCCCGGGACCCGTACCGCCGAGACGGCCGCCACCGCCGTCTCGCAGCCGAAGCCGAGCAGGTCCTGCGCGGCGAGATGGACGGCCAGCAGCCCCGTCGAGCACGCCGACTGCACGTTGACGGCGGCACCGCGCAGCCCGAGCCGGTAGGCGACGCGGGTGGCCGCGTAGTCGCCGCCCGTGCCGATCTCCAGGGCCATCTCGTCGAACCCGGGCCGCCCCGTGAGCGCGGAGCGCAGCCAGTGCTCGTAGTCGTTGCGTCCGACGCCCGCGTACACGGCCACCGCCGGACCCGCGCCGGTGTCGACGTTGGCGGACGCCAGGGCCTCGTCGGCGACGTCGAGCAGCAGCCGCTGCTGCGGGTCGATGACGACCGCCTCCGCCTCGGAGATGCCGTAGCGGGCGGGGTCGAAGTGCGCGGGGTGCGGGACGCTGCCGTAGGCACGTACGACATGGGGGCCGGTGGAGGCGCCGCCGCGCGTGATGCGGTCGCCGCCGTCCGTCAGGTTCCGCCAGAAGCCCTCGGTGGTCTCGCTGCCGGGCACCCGCAGTGCCGCGCCGACCACGGCCACCGCGAGGTCGTCGACGGGTTCGCCGGGCAGGGGCCCGCCGGGTGAGGGCGCGCCGGGCGTCCCGGGTTCCTGCGGTTCACTCACCGGTGCCTCCCGCGCCGCCGTTCGCCGTCCCGGCTCCGCCGCCCGCCGCTCCCCAGCGCCGCCGCCGCAACCGGGCGGTGCGTCCCAGCAGCGCGCCGCGGCGCCCTCCGGCGGCGGCCCCGGACCGCTCTGGCTGCTCCGGCCGCCGCTCCGGTGCCCTGTCCACGTGACCGTGCCCGTCACCGGCCGCGGCGCCGACGCCGGCGAACGCGTCGCCCGACTCCCCGCCGGACAGCAGGAGTTCGGCACAGCGGCGCGGCGTCGACGCCTCCAGCACCTTCGCGACGGACAGCTCCCGGCCCGCCTCGCTCTCCAGCGCCCCGCGCAGCAGCATCAGCCGCAGCGAGTCGCCGCCGAGCGCGAAGAAGCCGTCGTCAAGACCCACCGAGTCGAGCCCGAGGACCTGGCCGAACAGCCGGGCCGTGCACCGCTGTTCGTCCGTACGGGGGGAAGTGAACGGCACGTCCAGATCGGGCCGGCCGCGGGGCGGCGTACGCAGGACGGCCCGGTCGACCTTGCCGCTGTCCAGCAGCGGGAGCGCGGGCACGACGGCGGTGTAGCTGGGCACCATGAAGTCGGGCAGCCGCTCGCCGACGAACGCGCGCAGCGACGGCACGGTGGGCTCCTCGCCGCCGGGCACGACGTACGCGGCGAGCACCGCGCCCTGGCCGGCGTCGGCCACGCCCACCACGGCGGCGTCGGAGACCGCCGGATGCGCCCGCAACACCCGCTCCACCTCGCCCGGTTCGACCCGCTGGCCGCGCACCTTGACCTGGGTGTCGGCACGGCCCACGTACTCGACCTGGCCGTCGACGCCGAACCGGGCGAGGTCGCCCGTACGGAAGAGCACGCCGGGTCCGCCGGGGTCGACGTCGTTGGGGACGAAGCGTTCGGCGGTCAGCTCCGGACGGCCGAGATAGCCGTCGGCCAGCCCCGGCCCTCCGGTCCGGATCTCGCCCGGTACGCCGGGCGGCACCAGACGGCCCGCGTCGTCGCACAGGTACACCCGCATGTCGAGGGGGCGGCCGACGACGGTGCCGGCCCTGCGCCGCCCGGGCACCTCGGGGAGCGGGCCGCCGCGGTGGCAGACGTAGTCGGCCTCGCTGAGCGTGTACGTGTTGTGCACCAGCCGTCCCTGCGCGCGCAGTTCGGCCTCCAAGTCGGCGCCCAGCGCCTCGCCGCCGACGAAGACGTGCCGCAGCGCGGAGGCGTCGCGGAAGGAGGGCTGGGCGGCGAGCAGCCGCAGCATCGACGGTACGAAGCTGACGGTCGTGACGGCCTCGGCGTCGATCAGGTCGGCGAGATACCGGTCGTCGCGGTCGCGGCCCGGCTCCGCGAGGACACAGGCGGCACCGGCCGCCAGCGGCCACGCGAACTCGCGGAAGCTGATGGGGGATTTGAGCAGCACCCGGTCGCCGGGGCCCAGCGGGTACATGCCCTGTTCCAGATGGATACGCGAGGTGTGCATCCGGTGCGGACGCACGACGCCCTTGGGCTCGCCGGTGCTGCCTGAGGTGAAGAGCACGTACGCGGTACTTTCCGGCCCGGCCGTCCGGCGGGGCTGCGACGTGCCGGACGGGACCGGCCCGTCGTCCACGTCCCCGTCCGCTTCCAGCAGCCGTTCGACGGAGACGGCCTCCGGCCCGCAGGCCGGATGCCCCGAGAGGGTGGCCAGTACGGCGGCCGGGTCCGTCAGCCGCAGCATGGTCTCCGCGCGGGCGGTCGGCAGCGCCGGGTCGAGGTAGACGTATCCGCCGCCCGCCTTCCAGATGCCGAGCACGGCCGCGTACAGATCGAGGCTGGGCAGGCCGGAGAGCACGACGAGGGCACCGGGCAGTGACACGCGGGGAGCGAGCCGCCCGGCGAACCGTTCGGCGCGCTCCTCCAGGGCCCCGTACGTCAGTTCCGCCTCGCCGTGCCGCAGGGCGACGGCGTCCGGCGTGCGCGCCGCCTGCTTCGCCACGAGCGCGTGCAGCGTGGTGTCCGGATGGCCGGGCGGTGGAGCGTTCCAGTCGCCGAGCAGCAGCGCGCGCTCCCCCGGCAGCAGTATGTCGACGGCGCCCGAACGCTCGTCGGGGCGCTCCGCCGCGGTCTCCACCAGCGCGGCGAGATGCTCGCCGATCCGCCCGGCGGTGCCCGCCTCGAAGGTCCCGGTGTCGAACTCGACGCGCAGCAGGGGCCCTTCGGGCGTGACCGTCCAAGGCGCGGACGGCGGCTCGCTCCCGGTCGGCGCCACGGCGAGACGCACGGTGTCCCCCGGAGGCGGCGGCACGGGACGCCACGCCGCCGCTCCGGAACCGGCACCGTGCTCGTCCCGGAGGCCGCAGAGGGCGGCGAGCGTTCCCGTCTCGGGATCAGCGGCCGGTGCGCACCGGCAGAGCGTGCCCTCCCGGTGGCCCAGCACCGGCCACGTGGTGCCGTACCGGTGCAGCAGCAGCGTCAGCAGGGCGGCGAGCAGCGTCTGCGGGTCGGCGGCGGTGTCCAGCGCGCGGACGGCGCCCGGGGAGAGCGGCACGTCCACGGTGCCGGTTCGGGTGCCCGCGGTGCGGGCCGCGGTGCCGTGCCCGGCGGCTCCGCTGGGCCCTTCGTCCGCCGTGCCCGCCGGCTCCGCCGGGCCCTTCGTCCTCGCCTCGTCCCTCAGCTCGCCCGTGTGGCGCGGCAGTTGGAGCATCAGGCCCTCCCGCCGACGGTGGTCTCCGCACGGCGGGCCAGAAGGGAACGGGCCGCCGCGGTGCCGGTGGCCGCGCCGTAGGTGATACCGATGATCTTCGACGAGGAGTCACCGACGAAGTACAGGCCCGGCACGGAGGACTCCATGTCCTCGGTCAGCTCCAGATCCGGGAACAGCCGCTCCACGACGGGCGCCGCGACCGTCGCGTCGTCCGTGACCAGCCCCTCGTGCAGCGAGTTGAGCCGCCGCGCCATCTCCCGTACGTCCCGTACGACGGACGCGGGCAGGCACTCACGCAGATCCCCGTGCCGGTAGTCGATGAGGCTGGTGCGCGGCGGGCCGTCGGGCGGCGGTCCTCCCGCGAGTTCGCCGAGCGTGCACACCACGGGGCGGCCGTCGCCGAAGTCGGCGACCCTGGCCGCGTACCGCTGCGCGTAGTCCGTGCCGTCCTCGCCCTCGGGCAGGTCGACGCTGACGACGACCCCCAGGTTGGACTTGCCCGTGGGCTGCGTCAGACAGTGCTGCCCGTCCAGGGCCACCGCGCCGAGGAATCCGTACTGCATCACGCGGCCGCCCTCGCACACGCAGAAGGTGCGCACCGAGTGCCCCTCCTCGTTGAGGAACGACAGCTTCGGGTTGTGGCACCCGTCGAGCAGCGGCGCCAGGGCCTCGCGCCGCGTCTCCAGCCGTACGCCGACGTCCACGCGCCGCGAGGGGCGGTGGCGCACGCCGAGCCGCCCGGCCACCTCGCGCACCCACGGCAGGCCCAGCTTGCCGACGCCGACGATCACGGAGCCGGCGGTGAACTCGGCCTGGCCGCCCGGGGTTTCGGCGTCCACCGCGAAGCCGCCGCCGGGCAGCGTCCGTACGTCGGTGGCGGTGTGCCGCAGCAGGACGCTGCTTCCGGCCTCCTCCAGCTCGCGTACGAGGTTGTCGATGACCACCAGCGCGGCGTCGACGGTGACGGACTGGGAGGGCGCGGTGTCCACGTGCTCGAAGGAGCCGTCGCCGTTCAGGGCGGGCCCGTGGTCCGCGCCCGTGTCCGCGGGCGGCAGCCCGAGCCCGTACAGCGTCTCGTAGCACTCGGCGACCAGGCCCTGGGCGCGTTCGAAGGAGCCCAGCGCGCGTTCCAGTCCGCTGTAGGTGCGGACCTCGCCGGTCGCGGTCGCCTCGATCTTGGACCGGGTCAGCGCGGAGATGTAGCCCAGATCGGTGTCGAAGTGGAAGGCCGCGCCGCCGAGTCCGGTCAGGCAGTCGCAGCGCGCGCACTGGATGCGGAACTTCTCCGCGTCCCGTACGTTCCGCCCCTTCAGCCGGGCCACGACCCGGGGGCACAGACTCTGCGCCATGTCGCCGCCCGCTTCGAGCAGGACGGCGCGGCGGCCCGCGCGTGCGGTGGTGAGCGCGGCGAACAGGCCCGCGGGGCCGCCGCCGATCACCACAACGTCGGCTTTCTGCGCTGCCGGTTCAGTCATCGAGGCTCCCCACGAGGCTCGGTCGGCGGTCCAGGTAGCGGTCTTTGAAAGGTCCGTAGAAGAGGTGCGCGGTCTGCCGCCCCTCGGCCTCGATGCGCTCGATCAGCCACTGGCAGGTCAGCGGCAGCAGGTCGAGCACCGGGGCGGCGGGCTGGTCGGTACCGCGGGCGTAGTGCGCGACGCCGCGCAGCAGTACGGAGGAGAACCAGTGGTCCCCCGAGAACACCCGCTCGTACAGCCAGTCGAAGCCGCGCTCGGTGTAGTCGGGGAAGACGGGCAGCGCGCAGGTCACCAGCAGGTTGACCGCGTCCATGGCGGCGACGCCGCTCTCGCGGTAGTCCTCGAAGTCCAGCACTCGCGCGCGCTCCGTATCCGGTTCGCAGCGCACGTTCCACGGTCCGAGGTCGCCGTGGGTCGGGGCGAGCAGCGCGCGCCGCAGCGCCGCGTCCGCGTGTGCCACACCGAACAGCGGCTCGCGTACGTACTGGGCCGCCGCCTCGACGGGATCGCGGGGCGCGTCCTTCTGGTCCGGCCGCGTCTTCTCCGGCCGCGGCGGCGGGGTGCGGTGCAGTTCGACGACGCGGTCGACGGCGGGGCGCAGCAGCCGCCACAGCGCGTCCGGTCCCGCTTCCGGATCGATCGCGGAGGGCAGGTCGGTGCCCGGCAGATGGCTCATCGAGAAGCCGCCGCAGCAGGCGTCCATGGGGCGCGGACTGCCCACCGGGAGGCGGTCGCCGAACCCGCGCAGCACCCTCAACTCCCGTGCCAGCTTGGGGTCTTCGGCCGAGAGCGGGATCTTGGCGACGGCGAACGGGCGCCCGTCGACGTCGACCTGTACGAAGGTGCGGCGGCGGACCTTGCGGGCGCTGTTCGGCGTCCAGCTCCGCACCGCGACGCGGTCGGGCGCGGGCCGCTCCCGGCCCGTACGTGCGAAGTACGCGGCGAGCAGGGCGCCGGCGGCCTCGCCGGGGTCGACGGTGCGCTCGGCCTCCGCCGGGCGGGCGCCGTCCGCTCCTTCCGCTCCTTCCGCTTCTTCCGCTCCTTCCGCTCCGGGCGCCGCGCCCGTTCCGTCCGAGCCGTACGCCGCGCTCGCACCGACCGCGCCCGGCATCGCCCCCGCGTCCGCGACCTCGAAGGCCTCGGGCAGCTCCGCGCGCGCTGCCCGCGCCATCAGTCGTTCACCCGGCCCGCCAGCGACGGGAACGCCGCACCGGGCGCGGCCAGCAGTCCGTCGACCGCCGACGCGTCGAGCAGATCGGCGAGCGACGGCCCGCCGAGCAGCTCCCCCACCTCCCGGATGGCGGTGCCGCGCGCCGCCGCGGTCAGGTTCCGGTACGTGTCGAGCCGGGCGTCCATATGGCCGCGCACGGTGGCGTATCCGCCCTCGTCGCCGAGGAGTTCACGGGTCTGCCGGTCCAGCTCCCTGGTCCCCTCCAAGTCGTCCTCGGGCACGTCGAAGCGCTCGTCGAGAAGCTGGAGACTCGCCGACATCCGGCCGACGGTGGTGTCGCCCAGAGCCCGCTGGTTGGCGATGTGCCCGTAGTGCTGCTCGGGCAGCAGCAGCGGCATCCGGCCGACGACGACCGCCTCGTGGAGCGAGGTGAGGGACGGCGGCACCGCGTACAGCGGCGTGTGGGCCAGATGCCGCAGGAAGTCCCCGTGCGGCAGGAACGTGAACTCGACGTCCACCTCGCCCACCCGCTCCGTGACGGCCTCCCCGTACGCGCCGCAGCAGACCAGGATCCGGCCGAGGTCCGGGTTTCGCGCGGCCACGTCCCGCACCCAGCGCTCCAGCATCGCGAGGTAGGCGTTGTGCGAGTCGTAGTCGAGGAAGAAGTTCTGGAACCCGCCCAGATTGACGAGGAGTCCGGCGGGCCGCTCGGGCGGCGCGCTGTCCAGCGAGGCGCGCAGCTCCGTGAAGTCGATGATGGGGCCGCACAGTTCGACGTGGTCGGCGCCCACGGCCGTGAACTCCGCGATGCGCTCGGGCACTCCGGGGAAGTTCTGCGCGTAGGAGCGCCGCGCCAGCAGATGGGCCAGCATGATCCGCTCGTGCGGGGCCAGTTCCTCGTAGACCACCCGCGCGGTCTCCAGGCTCGCGGACCGTACGAGTTCGGCACGCGCCGCCAGTTCGCGCATGCTCCGCCCGCACAGCCAGAAGGCCAGCAGGCTGTCGAAGAACAGCACGGGCACCCGGGCCCGCACCGCCCAGAACACCAACTCGGCGTCCATGACGCTCAGTACGAGGTCGGCCGAGCGCAACCCTTCGTCCAGGTCCTCCCAGCGCGAGGTGTCCCCGTGGGTGATCTCTCCGAACCGGTGCCGGTGCCGGTGGGCGAAGTCGAGCGAGAGCTCCTGGCCGATGAAGTCGACGTCGTCGTCGGGGAACAGCGCGGTGATCGCGGTGAGTTTGGAGACCGGTCCGAAGCCGCATGCCTGGGCGCTGGAGAGAATCCTCATCATGATCCTTCAGTCGTGAGGTGCTGGAGGAGGGTGGTCCGGATGACCGTGGCGTCGACCCCGTAGAACCGGAGCAGCTCTTCGTGCGAGGCCACCGGCGGGTAGCGGTGGTCGAGTTCGAGACGTACGACCCGGGCCGGCTCTCCCGACAGCGCGCTCTCGGTGCGCTGTCCCAGACCGCCGGGCTCCAGCGCCTCGCACGCCGTGACCACGAGCGGGACGCCGGCGGCCAGCGCCCGCAGCCGTGCCGCCGGGAACGGACGCAGGCAGCGCACGGCGGCGACCGCCGCCCGCACTCCGCCGGCGGCCAGCTGGTGCGCGGCGTCCAGCGCCTCGGGGACGCAGCGGCCCGCCGCCACGATCAGGGCGTCCGTACCGGTGCGCAGCAGGCGCACCGCGCGCGGGTCCTCGCCCGACGCGGGGCCGGGGTCGTGCCCCGGCCAGTGCCCCGGCCCGCGCTCCGGGTCGTGCCCGGGCCGCTGCTCCGCTCCGTGACGCGCGTCGTGGTCCGTCCCGTCCGCGGGCGCCGCCGGCGCGGCCGGGTCGGGGCGTGCCGCGAGCCGCACATAGGCGGGCCCCGGGACGGACCCCGTCGGCGGCAGCAGCCACCGCAGCAGGTCCGCGGCGTCCTCGGCGTCCGCGGGCAGGTGGACGCGCATGTGCGGCAGCGCCGACATCAACGCGACGTCGTCGGGCGCGTGATGGCTCGGGCCGAGATGCCCGTATCCGACGCCGCCGCCGACACCGAGCAGTACGACGGGCAGCCGCGGTACGCACACGTCGAGGCAGATCTGCTCGTAGGCGCGGCGCACGAGGAAGGGGGCCATGGCGCCGACGACGGGAATCCGTCCGGTGCGGGCCAGGCCCGCGGCGACGCCCACGAGGTTGCTCTCGGCGATGCCGGTCTCCACATAGCGCCCGGGGTGGTCGCGCAGCACGCCCGTGAAGAGGGCCTGGCCGTCGGCCCCGAGGGTGATCACACGCTCGTCGCCGGCGACGGCGTCGGCGATGACGGGGGCGCAGGTGGCGCGCATCGTCGGAGCCGCCGTCATGCGGGGCCGCCGGTCGCAGGGGTGTCGTGGCCCGCCCCGGGGTGTGCGCCGCGGGACGCGAGCGGGGCCTCGGCCCCGGGCGGCCCGGCCGTCTCGGCGAGCGCCGCCCGCAGCTGTTCCGGGCCCAACTGCCCCATGTGCCAGGCGGGATCGTCCTCCAGGAAGGAGACGCCCCTGCCCTTGACCGTACGGGCGATCAGCACCGAAGGGCCCTCGCCGTCCAGCAACTCCCGTGCGGCGGAAGCGACTTCGGCGGTGTCGTGCCCGTCGGCACCGGCCACCCGCCAGCCGAAGGCCCGCCACTTGCCGGCGAGCGGTTCCAGCGCGGAGATCTCCTCCGTACGGCCCTCCTGCTGAAGGCCGTTGCGGTCGACGACCAGCAGCAGATTGCCCAGCCGGTGATGGGCGGCGAACTGCGCGGCCTCCCAGTTGGTGCCCTCGTCCAGCTCGCCGTCGCCGGTGACCACGGCGACCCGCCGGTCCGTCCCCGACATGCGGTCGCCCAGGGCCATCCCGGCGCCGAGCGCCAGCCCGTGTCCGAGCGCTCCGGTCGCGGCGTCGATGCCGGGGATGCCGTCCGAGGGGTGGCCCGGGAGCGCGGCGATGTCCCCGGTGATGACGCCGAGTTCGGCGAGCAGGCAGTAGAGCCCGTACGCGCCGTGGCCCTTGCTCAGTACGAGCCGGTCGCGGGTGGCGTCCCCGGGCGGCCGGGCCTGCCACCGTCCGCGCAGCACGTCGGTGTGCAGGGCCGCCAGCAGCTCCAGCATCGACAGGGCGGCGCCGATGTGCAGCGCCTTGCCGGCCGCGAGCCGCAGCAGCCGGCGGCGGGCCCCCGCCGCGAGGAGGCGGGGGTCGGGAGGCCCGGCCGCCGCGGTGCCGGGAGGTCCCGCGGATGTGATCGGCCTGTCCAGTGGCAAGCGGGCCTCCTAGGAGAAACAGACCAGCGCGGGGCGCACACGGGCCCGCGGATTCTGCGGCTGGAAAGTCAATGCGGCGCACACGCGCCGAATGGGAGTCCGGGCGGGCTTCGTGATAGGCATGCCGAGGCGTGCCGGATCACTCGATCAATGATTATCCGAGAAGTCGAAGAAGTGCAATACCGACTCCGCGCAAGCGTTTATCAGCGACCGAGAGAATTTCGGTAGCTGAGACAATGAAGCACAAGAAGACCCAGCTCAGAGCATGTGCACGGCGTCGTTCAGCGACCGAAGCGACCGAAATTCACTATGTTTCGCCGGTGCATTCCGGTGTGTATTGACACCCCTCGGAACGCTCGGTTTCACTCGTCTCCGGACCGAGGAATTTCCGCTGCCCCGCCGCACCTGGGAGAGTCCCGATGCCAGCCTTCACGCACGCCGTCATAGGCTGCGGCCGAGTGGCCCCCGACGACCCCCGCGACGTACCGCACGACGCGGACGTGGACGCCGTCTCCATCGCCGTCGACCACGCCCGGCACGCCCGACTCGCCTCCACCGCCCTGAAGTTGGGCAAGCACGTACTGCCGGGGACCGGCACCAGGAGATGTGCGGGACCCTCGGCCGCACGCGACGCCGTCGAGACGCATCCCGCAGTGGAAACGCCCGGACAACGTCCCGCCCTCGGCAAGGAGTTCGCGCCGTGAAGCTGCCTCCGTCCGAACCGCCCGCGACCTCGTCCACCCTGCTTCTGGTCGGATCCGGTTCCCGCCTCCGCCAGGGACACCTGCTGTCCCATCTGGCCGCCGCCGCTGACGTGGTCCTCCTCGACACGGTGGCACCGACCTGGCAGAAGCCCTGGCTCAAGGACGCGGAGGCGTACGACCCACGGGAAACGCCGTTCCCCGTGGAGCAGGCCCGCCGGCTGTGCCGGGATCACGACGTGCGGGCCGTCGTCACCTACAACGAGTCGGAGATCCTCCTGGCGGCCGAACTCGCCGCGACGCTCGGGCTGCCCGGCCTGCCCGTCGAGGCGGCGCGGATCAGCAGGGACAAGCACCGGCAGCGCGAGCTGCTCGACCGCACGGGTCTCTCGCCCACCGCGTCCGTCCCCGTACACGACGTCCACGAGGGGCTGCGGGCCGCCGCCGACATCGGCTACCCCGTCGTGGTCAAGCCGCGCGGCCTGTCCGGAAGCCTCGGTGTCGGCGTCGTCGCCGACCCGGCGGACTTCACCCGGTTCTTCGAACTGGCCGCGGGAGTCGACAAGATGGGCCTGGCCAGCGACGGCGTCCTCGTCGAGGAGTACGTGACGGGGACGGAGTTCTGGGTCGACGTCTGGAGCAGCGGGGGAACGGCCGAGGTCGTCTACTGCGCCCGGAAGTACATGGCGCGCGACCCGTACCCGATCGACACCGGCCACATCATGGGCGAGGGCGCGCTCCCGGCAGCGGAGTACGCCGCCGGCCTCGCCCTTGCCCGGGACGCCGTCCTGGCCGCCGGCATCGACCGCACGATCGCCAACCTGGACGTCGTGCTGTCGCCCCGCGGCCCCCGCGTCATGGAGATCAACGGGCGCCCCGCCGGGGACCTGGCCTCCGTGATCGCCCACCTCGGCACCGGTCTGAGCATCGGCGGCCTGCTGGCGGACGCGGCTCTCGGGCGCCCGCTGCGCGCCGAGCCCGCTCCGGACCGCGCCGCCGGCGTCAAGTTCCTCTACCCCGCCCGCCGGCAGCGCTTCGAAGGGCTGGCCGAGGCACCGGAGTTGAGAGCACAGCCGTGGCTCCACGAGGTCGGTGAACTGCCCGAACGCGGTGCCGTGGTGGAGCCGCCGCCCGAGGACTGCTTCGGCCGGGCCGGGTGGGTGATCGCGGAGGGCACCCACGCCGATCAGGTCCACGAACGGCTCACCGAGGCCGAACGCGCCCTGACCGTCCAGGGGCCCTATGTGTGACTACGAAGGGAGTGCGCGATGAAGGAAATTCAGGCTGCCATCAGGTCGATCATCGTGAACGACTTGTTCTGCGAGATCCCCGAATCCGAGATAGGAGTCGACGACGGCCTGCGGACCGTACTGGCACTCGACTCACTCGGCTTCCTCGAATTGCGCGTCACCTGCGAGCAGCAGTTCGGCATCGAGATCTCCGAGGACGACTTCACTCCCGAGAACTTCACCAGCATCCGGTCCATCTCCGACCTGGTTCTCCGCCTGCGTGAGACCCAGCTCGAAACGACCTGAGCCCATGGCGTCCGCAGAGGACCACCCGCGAAGCGAGCTGCCTGATATGAGTCACGGACATGACAGCGACACGGTCGAGTCCTGGTTCGACCGCACGATGCACATGGACCAGTACGGAACGCGGCTTCCGTTCGGCAGCCTCGGTGCCAAGGGGCTGACTCACCGCTTCGTGGAGCTGAGCGGTGCCGACCGGGGGCGGGAGCTGAACGTCCTCGATGCGAGCGGTGGTTACGCCAGCGCGTGTCTGGGGGCCGGCTCACCGGTCGTCGGCGCGGCTCTCTCCCGCGCCGTGGAGGAGGCGGGCTACGTCACCGACGAGATCCACTCGTGGGAACGCTCGAAACTGCTCGAACTCCTCTTCAGCGGGAACGGGTTGTGGGCCGAGCAGTTTCCGGCCGACGAGTACCACGTCGCCGGTCGCAATTCCGGGTCCGAGGGAGTGGAGATGGCCCTGCGGCTGGCGCTGGAGTCCCGCTTCGACCGCCGTCGACTACGGCCCGCGGAAGGGCGGGAAGGCCGGGACATCGTTCTCGCCTTCGAGGGCGCGTGGCACGGCTGGACCGGTGGGTTGCTCCCGCTGCTGAACAAGAGGCACTACCGGATCGGACTGCCCTCCGTGGCGCCGGAGCCGTACGGCTTCACCGTCCGGCACATCCCGTTCGGGCAGTTCGACGCGGCACGCGATTTCTTCGCACGCCACGGTGACCGCGTACTCGCGGTGGTGATCGAGCCCGTTCAGGGCGACGCCGGAATCATCGTGCCGCCCGCAGGCTATCTGCGCGAAGTCGCCCGGTTGTGCACGGACAGCGGGGCCCTCCTCGTGGCGGACGAGGTCCTCACCTTTGCCAAGACGGGCCAGTTCTTCGGCATGGCCGACGAGAACGGGCCGATTCCGACCGATGTCTCCGTGGTGGGCAAGAGCCTCGGCATGGGCGCGCTGTCCACGTCCATGGTCATCGCCCGCCGGAACCTGACCGTACGGGCCACCGGCGCCATCTCCACCTCGGATCTTCGCCCCCTCACCTGCGCGGTGATCCGGGCGGGCCTCGAACACATCCAGGCCGAGGGCCTGCTGGAGAAGTCACGGGATCTGGGTGAGCACCTGGCCAAGCGTCTGGACGAGGAACTCGTCACCGCCTTCCCGGAGCTCTACACGGAGAGCCGAGGATCCGGCGTCATGCACGGCGTCGAGCTGACGCAACGCTCGGCCGACCGGTTGGCCGAATTCCGCGAGACGATGATCCGCAGCGGTGTGTTCGTCGAATTCATGGCCGGCGCGGGCCGGCGCTCGGACGGCCTCCGCTACGTCTTCCCGACCATGCGGGTCGCCCCGCCCGTCGTCTCCACCCTCGCGGACGCGGACGCGATCGTGGAGCGCCTGGCGGCAGGTTCCCGCTGCTTTCTCGAGGTATCCGCGTGACCGCGGCAGAACCCGTATCGCGGGAGTGGGCGGAGGTCCGTCGACGCGTGGAGCACGTCGACACCGACGCGTCCGGTGTCGTGCACTTCTCCCGGTACTCCTCCTGGCTCGAGACCGCCGCGCTGGAGAACCTGGATCGCCTCGGCGCCGGGCTCGGCGCCCTGGCTCGCGCGAACCTCGAACTGGCCGTCGTGGAACTGCGCATGCTCTATCACGCACCGGCCCGCTTCCTGGACCACGTCTGCGTCAGAGCCCGTGTCGAACGAGTCGGGCCCGCGCGCGTCCAGGTCTCCGGTGAGATCTCGCGGGAGAACCCCGGCGACGTGACGCGGTGCGCGTCCGGGAGCCTGCTGCTCGGCGCGGTGGACCTCTCCACCGGAGCACCCTCCCTGCTCCCCGAAAACGTCAGAACGACACTGAAGGAGTGCGTTGTCCGTGCAGAGGGTTGATTCCGCCCAGGCGACAGAGCCGACGGCGAAGCGGAGCATGGGCTTCACGGAGCTCAAGAGCTGGCTTCGCCACCGCCACCCGATGGTGTATCTGGACCGGATCCTCGACTACGAGGCCGGGGTCCGGCTCCAGAGCAGCCTGTCGGTCTCCGGGACCATGGACGTGATCGCGGGACACTTCCCGGACCGGGCCGTCTTCCCCGCCAGCCATCTGACCCAGGCGTTCGCCCAGTCGGGCATCATCCTCTACCAGCTCAGCACCTCCCCCCTCACCGACGACGAGATCACCCTCATCGGCTCGGTGAAGGCGCGGTTCACCCGCGTCGTGGTCCCGGGCGACCGCGTGATCTTCGATGTGCGCAGTGACCGCCTCAGGGGCGACACCTTCAGCTTCTCCTGCAACGCGACCGTGGACGATCACCGCGTCGCGGCGTTCAAGGGCACGCTGGTGCGGTCCAAGATCGCGGACTTGGGCGAGCAGTTGTGGTGACGTCCGGCTCACCTCCGGCTCCGGCGTCAACTCCCGCGCCGGCACAGGAGAACGCGGACGTGTGGGTCACGGGCATGGGGTGGGTGACCGCGCTCGGATGCGGGCTGGAGGAGGTCTGGAGCGCTCTGCTGCACGGCCGTACCGGTGTCGGCTCCGTCCCCTCCGAGCACCGGCTGCGCAACGGCGACGCCGCGGCCGTCGCCGACCCTCCGCTGTCCATGCCCCCGGTCGAGCGCCAGCACCTCCTCACCCGCGACGCCCTGGCCGCCGCGGTACGCGACGCCGGGCTCGAACTCACCGACGCGCGCCTGCGGCCCGTGCTGGGCACCAGCTACGGACCGCACCTGGACACCACCGGCGTACCGGCCCTCGACCGCTGGGCCGCCGATGCCGTACGGGCACTCGGCATCGCCAAGGCCCCGCTCTCCGTGACGACCGCCTGCTCCTCCGGCTCCGACAGCCTCCTGGTCGGCGCGGAGCTCATCCGCAGCGGCGCGGAGGACCTCTGCGTCTGCGGAGGATCGGACGTCCTCACCCCGGCCAAGAGACTCGGGCACTCGGCGCTCGGCACCATGTCGCCCACCTCGCTCCGCGCCTTCGACGCCGGCAACGACGGCACGATCCTGGGGGAAGGCGCGGCGTTCCTCGTCCTGGAATCCGGCCGGTCGGCCCGTACGCGCGGGGCTCGGGCGCACGGTTTCCTCGTCGGCACCGGCTCGGCCAATGACGCGGTGAGCCCCGCGGCCCCCGACGCGACCGGTGACAGCGTCGTACGGGCTGTCGGCAAGGCACTGCGCGGCGCGGCCCGTCGTGCGGCGGACGTGAACGTGGTCAACGCCCACGGCTCCGGCACTCCCACGAACGACGCGGTCGAATCCGTCAGTTACACAAGGCTGTTCGGCACCGGCGGCCAGGCGCCCGGCGCTCCCACGGTGTTCGCCACCAAGGGGGCGTTCGGCCACACCCTCGGAGCGACCGGTGCGATCGAGGCCATCACCGTGCTGCTGGCTCTCCGTGACCGCACGGTGCCACCGGTCCACGGCCTCACCACGCTCCGTCCGGACTTCCCGCTGCCGGTGCCGAAAAGCCGGCCCGCCGCGTTCACCGGCCGACTCGGGCTGAGCGTGACCCTCGGCTTCGGCGGCTTCAACACCTGCCTGGCTTTCGAGGGAACAGCATGAACGCCTTCCCGGCCTCCGGGCCGCACGCCATCTGCCCGCCGGACACGGCGGACGTCGCCGTCGTGGGCCACGGGGACGCCTCCCGGGAGCAGTTGACGGCTGTCCGCAGCCGTATCCCGTCCCTGTACGCCGATCCGCTGGCCTGGCTGGTCGCGGACGCGGTCGAGAACGCGCTGCCGGAGTGCCCCGCCGATGTCCTGGACCGCCGCGAAGACGTCGCCGTGATCCTCGTGAGCGCGCACTGCACGCTGCACACCATGGACGCGGTGGCGCGTTCCCTTCCCGCACCACGCGTGTCCCCGCTGCGCTTCGCGGGCGCGAGCCCGGGCAGCGCGGGGAGTCTGCTCTGTCTGCTGCACGGCTTCAAGGGATCGTCCCTGACGTTCTCGATGACGCCCGAGGACGGTCTGCCCGCCGCGCGTACGGTCGCCCGTTCATGGCTGCGCTCCGGTGACGCCCCCTACGTGGTGCTCTGCGCACACCAGAGGCACGGGGAACAGGGGCACTTGGTGCGCTGTGCCGTGCTGGCCCCCGCGGTCGGCGTCACGCACGCCGGGGATGCGCGCGCCGCGGCAGGCCGGGAGTGAGCGCCATGCCGGCGGACTCCCTTCCGGACGCGGATGTGATCGAGACGTTCCTCAGCAGCACGGTGGACGTGCACGGGCACGGCCCGCCCCGGCCTCTGGCGGCCGCGCTCGACGACCTCGCCGGGACGGTCGTGGGCGCGGGGGACCCCGTCCTGATCGCCATGCCCAACGGCACGTCCCTCCTGACGGCCTTCTTCGCGGTGCTCCTCCACGGTGGCGTGCCCGTTCCCCTGGCACCGGCGTCGAGTTCCGCCCGCATCACCGAAGTGGCCCGCCGGCTCGGTGCAAGTGCCCTGATCGCGCCGAGAGTTGACGCACGGCGCTACGGCGCGGCGCCCCCGCGCCCGTTCGGGGACGCCGATCTGCTGCTCCTGCCGTCGAGCGAACGGCGGCAGCACTCCCCCGGTGAGGTCATCCTGATGACCTCGGGCACCTCCGGTATCGCCAGCGGGTGCCTGCACGCCTTCGGCTCGCTGCTGGAGAACGCGGCACGGCACGCGAACGCCGTCGGCCAGCGGGAGGGCGACACGGTGCTGCTCAACCTTCCGCTGCACTACTCGTACGCTCTCGTGGCGCAGGCCCTCGCCGCGCTGGTCCGCGGCTCACGCCTCGTCATCACGGGTCCGCCGTTCACTCCGCGGACCTATGTCGAGGCGCTGCGCACCCACCAGGTCGCTCTCTCGTCCCTGACCCCGGCCGGGGTCGCACGCTTCATCGAGCAGGACCTCGCCCTGCCGGGCACACTGCGCACCCTGACCGTGGGCGGCGACCGACTGCCACCGGCCCACGTGCCGAGGCTGCTGGCGTCCCGTCCCGGACTCGAGCTCTACCTCACGTACGGCCTCACCGAGGCCGGCCCTCGGGTCACCACGCTGGCGGCGCACCGCGAGCCGCCCCACCGGTACGCGTCCAGCGGCCTTCCGCTGCACGGAGTCCGTACGCGGCTGCGGCCGTCCGGCCTCGCCGACGGCTCCCAGGAACTGCTGGTGGAATCCAGCACGGTGCTCCGCCGCAGGGTGCCGGACGACCAGAGCAGTCCGCTGGTCGCACCGGGGACCATCGCCACCGGCGACCTCTTCACCATCGACGAGGACGGATACCACTACATCCAGGGCAGGCTCTCCGACTCCGTCATCGTCAACGGCGAGAAGGTCTGGCTCCCTTCGGTCCGCGCCGCCGCCGAGGCCATCCCGGGCGTGCGCCGGTCGACGAGCCGGGTGCACGCGGAGGACGGCGACCACCGCTACGAGCTCGACGTGTACGTGGACTACCCGAGTCCGGCGCTGGCCGCGGACATCAAGAGGACCCTCTACCGCCTTCTGCTCCGCAACGAGCGCCCGCACCGCATCACCGTACGGCCGGCGCGGACCGCCGACTGGCACAAGTGACAGCGCCCATGGGCCGGTTCGGGGCCGGGTTGCGGGCCCGTACGGGACGGATCGCCGGGCTCAGCCGGTGCCCGATTCGCTGACCAGCGCCTCGTAATAGCCCTTCTGCGCCGGGTAGTAGTCGTCGAAGTCGGGCATCGGCTCGTCCGTGCGCGACGCGGCGAGCCGGTCGAGGTAGAACTCCCAGCCAGGGCCCATCTCGCCCACCATCGAGGTGTCGGTGAGGTGCTGCACGAAGCGCAGTTCGGTGATGCCGTCGCGCTCCGTGAGGTGCGCTTCCAGGTGCCATGTGCCGTAGTCGTCGACGGACGACATGGCGAGGTGGTGCGGTGGCTCGCAAGCCTCGATCTTCATCTGGCTCTCGGGGCTGCCCTCTTCCGCGGTCATGGTCACGGTGATCGTCTCCCCGGCGCCGGGGCTGCCCGTCCACGGACCGAACCAGCGGCTGGTGCGTTCGGATTCGGTGAGCGAGTCCCATACGTCGTCGATGGGTGCGCGGAACGTACGGACCAGGACGAGATCGCTGCCGTCCGCGGTGCGGGTGAGGGACCCGTTGGGCTCCGGTGTCATGCGGGCTTCTCCTTGGCTTCTGTGGTCTCTGGTGCCTCTGGTGCCTCTGTGGCTTCGGTGGCCTCGGGGGCTTCTGCCCGGGAGCGGCCCTGCCGGCGCCGCTCCCTTCGGGTGCGGTGGACCTCGGTTTCGAGGGCGTCGAGCCGGTGCTCCCAGCGGTTCGAGAACTGCTCCAGCCACTGCCGCAGTTCGATCAGCGGAGCCGTCTCCAGCCGGTAGATCCGCTCGCGGCCACGGTCCTCGGCGATGACGATCCCCGCTTCGCGCAGCACCCGCAGATGCCGGCTGACCGCGGGACGGCTGACGTCGAAGTGACCGGTGATGTCGCTGACATTGCGCGGCCGCGTGCTCAGCAGCACGAGGATCTCCCGCCGCACCGGGTCAGCCAGAGCTGCTGGGGCCTTCATGAGAGGAAAGCGTAACACGTCGGTTACGCATTTTCCCGGGGCCATCCTGACGCCCGGAGAACGCAGTCACCTCCGGGCAACGAGAAGCCCCCCACCGGCGCGTTCATCGCCGGTAGGGGGCTGTCTCCTTGGAGAGCCGCTGGATCAGGGCATGTCAGTTCCTGCCCGCGTTCCTGCGGCGCAGCCACCACACCTGGGCGCTGCCGGCAGCCACGACTGCGGCGGCGATCCCGAGGATCAGGCCGATCCGGGTGTCGGAGCCGGTGACGGGAAGGTCACCGTCCTGGTCGTTCGCCAACTCGGTCGACTGGTTCGGCGCCGAGGACGGCTCATCCCGGTTCACGGCTTCCGGGGTCGAGTCGACCGACTCCGAGTCCGGCTTCGAGGACGGCTCGTCCCCGTTCACGGCCGACGGGGCCGAGTCGTCCCGCTTGGAGTCCGACGCCGACGACGAGTTGTCCGGCTTCGAATCCGACGGAGCCGAGTCGTCCCGCTTGGAGTCCGACGCCGACGACGAGTTGTCCGGCTTCGAGTCCGACGCGGCCGAGTCGTCCGGCTTCGACGGCGAGTCAGGCTTCGAGTCCGAACCCGAGGACGGCTTGTCCGGCTTCGAGTCCGACGGGGCGGAGTCGTCCGGCTTCGACGGCGACTCAGGCTTCGAGTCCGAACCCTTTCCGCCGCCGGTTCCCTTGCCGTCGTCCGTGCCCTTGTCGTCGTCCGTTCCCTTGCCGCTGCCCGTGTCCTTGCCCTCGTCACTCGGGCAGTCCTTGTTGTCGTTGATGCAGTCCACGGCCTCCTTCATCAGCTTCTCGGGCATGACGTTGATGAAGTCGCTGTGGTCGGTGATGGGCTTGTGCAGCTGCTCCGGGAAGGAGTCCACCGCGAACGGGGTGTCAGCGTTGAGCAAGTTCTGCTGCGGGATGTCGTACTTGATCGTCTGCTGCACCTGCGGGATGTTCTGGAAGCCCTCGGGGCAGTTGCCCTCGTCGTCCGAGAACTCCATGTGGTCGCGGTGGTTGCCGCTGTCCGTGTTCTGACCGTCCCAGCAGTTCTGGAACTTGAACGTACGGATCATCTTCTTGCCCTCGGGGCAGATCGGGTACTTGTCCTTCAGCTGACGGTCCTCGAAGCCCTCGCAGCTCCATGACGCGTTGGCGTTCTCGTCGCCGTTGGTGAAGGACTTGGCGTCACCGGTGATGATCCGCAGGAAGCGCGGCATCTCGATGACCTGGTCGGCACCGCCCGAGGTCAGTTTGATCGTGGGGTCGGGCTCCAGGATGCTGCCGACGTTGAGGTCGTTGGCACCGCCGTCGCCAGGCTGGGCCTCGGCACCCTGGCCGCCGCCGACCTGGTCCTGGTCGCCCTCACCCTGACCCTGATCCTGGCCCTGGTCCTGGCCCTGGTCCTGGCCCTGGTCCTGGCCCTGGTCCTGGCCTTCGGCCGGGGGCTGCTCCTGACCCTGGTTCTGGCCCTGATCCTGACCCTGGTCCTGCTCGTCGGCCGGGGGCTGCTCCTGGCCCTGGTCCTGACCCTGATCCTGACCCTGGTCCTGGCCTTGGTCCTGCTCGTCGGCCGGGGGCTGCTCCTGACCCTGGTCCTGGCCCTGATCCTGCTCATCGGCCGGGTCCTGGCCCTGGTCCTGGTCCTGACCGGCGTCGTCACCGGCCCGCTGGCCCTGCGGCTTCTGCTGGGCCTTGTCGTCCTGCTTCTGGACGTCGCCCTCCTGCACGGCGCCCCGCTGGTCCTCGTTCCCGTCCAGTGAACGGATCACGGGCCAGTAGTGCGTCGACTGGTCACCCTTGGCGCACGTGGTGTTGGCCGCGGCCAGGGACTCGTCGCTGGACTGCGAGTTGGTGTCCTCGTTGCCCACGTAGTCGTGCACGTGGTGGGCGCCGTTCAGAACACCGGGAGCGGCGATCACGTTGTCCGAATTGAAGTGCTCGTCCTCGTTGTTGCCGCACTTCGTCTCGAAGCTGCCGCCCGGGTCGTCGGCCTTCGACTCGTTGGGCTGGACGTCTTCGATGTTGACGAAGTCCTCGGCGACCGGGCCCTGGACCTGCTTGCCGTCCTCGCCGCCGCCGTCCTGGCCCTCCTGGGTGGCCTGGTCCTGCATCATCTGGCACTGGGCCATGGACTCCATGTCACCGGGGGCCTGGCCGCCCGCGTTCTGGATGTCCTGACCCATGCTCTGGATGGTCTCCGAGCGCTCCTGCTTCAACTGCCCGAGGGCCTCCTGGGAGCTCTCCTCCTGCGAGTTCCACTGGCCGTAAGCCTGCGCGACCTGCTGGTCCAGAGTGGCGAGCTTCTGACCCACGGACTCCCTGGCGCCCTTGGGTACCTGGCCCAGTGCAAGGCTCACATCGGGACAGTCGATCGTGCTCGCGGCCGGGGTGGGGTCCTGGTCCGCCCCCGCGAAGGCGCTCACACCTATCGCCGCTGCGCCACCACCGCCAACCACCAGCGCTGCGACGATCGCTACACTTCTGTTAGCCGTGCGCGACCGTCTGTGGCCTTTTCTTCCCATATTGACTTCACTCCACTCATTTCGCGTCATTCGCGCCCCGAATTCACGAACCCGGTGGTCCTCCAGGGCTGTGAGTTGATCGAGGAAAATGGCGTTGGCCCGGGTCGTCGCGAACGACAACACCATTGAATTGCGGATCTGATCGCGTACATGGCCTAGGCCTGCAAGGCCTCAAGACGGCCGTGAGCCTAGCGCAGCCCGTCCCCCAGGACGGCGCTCTCTTGCTGATGGCACAAGTTTTTGTCATGGCTGTTGAACTCTCCCGTGTGGCCGCCTTCTTTCTTCTGAGTGCACCGCCGAGAGGATTGAATGGCGTCGTGGCAGATTTGGGCGAATTGTTGAGAGATTCCCGCGAGATGGCGCCGTGGCCCCCCTCCCCCGGCAGCGCCGAGGTGCCGGCGGTGAGGTCCTCGACGCTCCGGGAGAGCCCGCCGGCTCACACAGCAAGCGCCGACTCCGGGTAGCGGCCCGGGCGTTCGAGCACGCCTCGCGCTCCCGCATCCAGTCCGTACGCGCCCGCTGCCGAGCCCGCGGATCGATGGCCGGGACCAGGTCGGACGGGTCGCCCTGAGCGCGCTCCGGCAGCGCCCGCCGCATGCCCGCCTCCAACTAGGAGGACACGAGGCCTCGATGGGCCTCCTGGTGGGCAAAGTCCACCGTGACAGGACCCTGGCCGAGACGTGACGGCGCTGCTAAATTGGCTCGGCCATTCGACCAGTCAACCGGGGGCTCTCACTTATACGGAGCACCACATGAGCGATATCAAGCCGGACGCGGCAGGGACCACAGCCGACTCGACCCCTCACAAGCTGCCGGTCAGAACCCTCGTCGCGGCCAGCATCGGCAACGCCATCGAGTGGTACGACTGGACGGTCTACGCGACGTTCCTCATCTACTTCGCGACGCAGTTCTTCCCCTCCGACAACCCCGAACTCGCTCTGGTGAACACGACGGCGACGTACGCGGTCGCCTTCTTCTTCCGCCCCGTCGGCGGGTGGCTGCTCGGTCGCATGGCCGACGTCCGCGGCCGCAAGGCGGCCATGATCCTCACCATCCTGATGATGGCGGGCGGTTCGCTGGCGATAGGAGTGCTGCCCACCTACGAACAGGTCGGCTGGCTGGCCCCGATCCTGCTCCTGCTGGCCCGCATCTCCCAGGGCATGTCGCTCGGCGGTGAGGTCTCCAACGCCTCCGCGTATCTGGCCGAGATCGCTCCCCTGGGCCGCCGGGGCCGGTACTCGTCCTTCTTCTACATCTCGACCGGCTCGGCGCTGCTCCTCGCCTCGCTGCTGGGGGTCTTCCTCTCGGCCGTGCTCAGCGACGACCAACTGCGCTCTTACGGATGGCGCATCCCGTTCGTCATCGGCGGCCTCCTCGCCGTCGTCGGCATGTATCTGCGGCGCACCATCTCGGAGACCGAGCAGTTCGAGCAGAACAAGGGCAAGGCCGTACGCACGAAGCGGCCCCTGCTCACCACGATCACGCAGCACCCCAAGGCGGTCGGACAGCTGGTCGGCATCACGCTGCTGGCCACGCTCAACTACTACGTGTTCTTCAGCGCGCTCACGCCGTATGCCGTGAAGTCCCAAGGGGCGGACGACAACGACGTGTTCGTCGCCCTCTCGGTCGGAACGGCGCTCTTCATCGCGCTGCAGTATCCGTTCGGCGTGCTGTCGGACCGGTTCGGGCGCAAGCGGCAGCTGCTGATCTGGTCCGGTGCGCTGACCTGCCTCGTGATCCCGCTGTCCAAGCTGATCAGCCCCGGGGCCGGGCTGCCGCAACTGCTGGTGGTCTTCTGCACGGGCCTCGGCCTGTACGCCCTCCAGTCCTCCATCGCACCGGCCATCATGAGCGAGCTGTTCCCGACCGAACTGCGCGGTGTGGGCATCGGTACCTGGTACAACATCACGGTCGCGACGTTCGGCGGGACGGCGCCGCTGGTGATCACCGCCCTGTCCGACGCGGGCCACCCAGGCCTGTTCTTCGTCTACGTCACCGCGGGCGCGGCCATCGCGTTCCTGACGATCTTGACGCTGCGCGAGACAGCCCACGAGGAACTCCGGTGACCGCCGCCCTCCACCTCCTCACCGAACTGGTACGGAGGCGGACGGTGGCGTCGGACGAGGGTGTGCTGGCAGCGCTGTGCGCGGACCTGTTGCGCGACAACGGCTTCGAAGTGGCCACGCCCGGCTGGGAGGAGGGGCGAGAGCAGCTCGTCGCCCGCACCGGCTCGGGCTCCGCCCCTCTCACGGTGACCGGTCATCTGGACACGGTGCCCGCCGACCCCGCCCAGTGGACCGTCGATCCGTGGGCCGCGGAACGGGACGGCGACCGCGTGGTCGGACGCGGCACCAGCGACATGAAGTCGGGGGTCGCCACCGCGCTCGTCGCGGCCGTCGACCACGCCGCGCGGCCGCACCGGTGCCGTGGCCTGCAAGTCGTCCTGACCGCGGGCGAGGAGACCGGCTGCACCGGAGCCCTCCGTCTGCGGCGGTCGTCGCTCGCGGCCGGAGGCCCGCTGCTCGTGACCGAGCCGACGGCCAACCGCCTCGTGCCCGGCCACAAGGGCGCGCACTGGATGCGCCTGACCGCGGCGGGCCGCGCCGCGCACGGGTCCGCGCCCGAGCTCGGCGACAACGCCGTCGTGCGGCTGGCCCGTGCCGCCAGTGCGCTGCACGACCACGACGCCTGGCCGTCCCACGCGGCGTTCGGCCCGGTGACCGCGAACGTGGGTCTGCTGCGCGGCGGCGTCCAGCCCAACGTCGTGCCCGACTCCGCGGAGATGCTCCTCGACGTCCGCACCGTCCCGGGCGTGGACGGCGACGACGTGCGCTCCGTCGTCGCCGGGCTGGGCGGCGACGGCGTCCGGGTCGAGGACCACGTGGTCCTGCCCGTCGTCGACACGGACGTGCACGACCCGTTCGTCGGTCTCGTACGCGAGGCTCTGGCCGCCGCAGGCGAGGACGACCAACCGCACCCGCCCGCCCGGTACTTCACGGACGCCTCGGTCCTGGCGCAGCTGCTGTCGCTGCCCGAGGACGGCGGCCCGGCTCCGACCGTCGTGCTCGGGCCGGGTGAGCCCGACCAGTGCCATGTCGTCGACGAGTGGTGCTCGGCGTCCAAGGTCGAGGCAGCGGTGGAGATCTACCGCCACCTGTTCGACGGGTGGTGCGGCAGCTGACCCACGGACCTGTACTCCCGGACGTGACCCCGGCTGCGCCGAACAGGTCCCTGTTGGACTGCTGTGGCGATGCGAGCCGCTCCGAAGGGGTTCGCTCTCGCCTCCGGTTCCAGGCGGCGTTCCGGCTCGCAGACGCGGACTACCACCGCTGTGTCGTCGATGCTCAGGGCACCCACGCCGACGCGGACCCGCAGGCCCGCTCCCACGGCGGGCTTCGACACTGACCGCGCGCCGCGGCCCGGGCACCCGCAGAGGCTCAGTGCCGTTCCGGGTCGAACTCCAGCACCTGTGTGAGCCGGATGTTGTTGCCCGACGGGTCCCGGAACGACGTGTCGATCCCGTACGGCTGCGCCGTCGGCGGGTCGTTGAACTCCACGCCGCGGGCGGACAGTTCGTCGTACGCGGCCTTGCAGTCGTCGGTCTCCAGGAACAGCGTGCCGCCCGCGCCCTTGGCCACCAGGTCCGACAGATGAGCGCTGTCCGGCTCGTCCAGCATCGGCTGCCCCGGTACCGGCATCAGCACCAGCGCCGGACCGTCCCCGCCGGGCGGGGCGACGCACAGCCAGCGGAAGCTCCACGCCTCCATCGTCACGTCCGCCCGCACCTCCCAGCCGAGCTTCCGGGTGTAGAAGTCGAGCGCCTCGTCCTGGTCGTGCACCCAGAACTGGGCGTTGGCGATCTTGGTCGTCGTCATGGCCGCTCCTTGGTCGATTGCCTGGAATCGACGCTAAGCAGGCGGCAGCGCCGCGTCTTCTCGAAACGTGCGGTTCCGTGGCCGTCCGTAGGTCATCGCCACACAGCGGGGGATGCGCACATGCCGTGCGGTGGGCGGGTGCGCCGCGCGGTAGGCCTGCGGGGTCGTCCCGTACATCCTGCGGAAGCTCGTGGTGAACGAGCCGATGCTCCGCAGCCCGACGGCGACGCCGACAGCGGCCACCGTCCAGTCGGTCGCGAGCAGCAGCGTGGCGGCCCGCTCCAGGCGACGGGTCAGCAGGTACTGGCGCGGCGACTCTCCGAACGCGGCCTTGAAGGAGCGGCTGAAGTGGGCGGGGGACAGCGCGGCGGCGGCGGCCATGTCGGCCACGCTGAGCTCCTCGGCGTAGTGAGCGTCCGCGAGGTCCCTGGCGCGGAGCAGATGACGAGCGATCGGTACACGGGCCACGTCGTCCATTGTGCGGCCACCGGCGAGGCCGGCGGTTCGGCCTTCTCGCGGGCGGTGTCCTGCGGGCGGTGCCCTTCCCGCCGTCCCGTCCGGTGAAGTCCCGTCGGCGCAGGGTCACTTGGGACCGCGGGTGCCCGGCGTTCCGCCGAGGGCGAGTACGGCGCTGAGTACCGAGACCCCTGCGAGGGCCAGGAACAGGCCGGAATATCCGCCGAGGGGGCCGGCGAGGGCGGCTCCGGTGAAGGGGGCGAGGCCCGTGGCGATGGTGACGGGGGCGGTGAGGATGCCGCTGAGCCTGCCGTAGTGCCGGGCACCCCAGCGGTCGGTGACGGCGGTGGCTTGCAGCAGGGTCAGGTTGCCGCGGACCATGCCGACGCCGATCGAGAGGGCGATCAGGAGGGGCACCGGTCCGGGGACGACCGCGAGCGCAGCCGTGGTGAGGCCACCGGCCGCGATGAGGACGCTGGTACGGGTCGTGACCCCGGTGCGGCGCGCGACGGGCGCGTAGAAGATGCGGCCCACTGTCTGGCCGAGGCCGCCGAGCCCGAGCGCCCAGGCCGCCTGCGTGGACGTGGCGCCGCGTTCGATCAGCAGCGGGACGATGCCGATGACCACGGCGAAGGACGAGCACGCGGACAACGTCAGCGCGACGGCCAGCAGCAGGAAGGGCCGCGTCCGGGCGACCGGCCTGCTGGGAGTCGCCTCCGCTCCGGGCCGCTGGGCCGCGTGTGGCACCTCGGGCGCTGGTGGCCACGGGGCCCGCAGGGCGAGCGCGTGGGCGGGGACGGTGACCGCCGCGAGGATCACGGCCAGGGTGGCGTAGGTGGCGCGCCAGCTCAGATGCTCGCTGAGCGCGGCCGTGATCGGTGCGAAGACGGTACTGGCCAAGCCGCCGGCGAGGGTCAGGATCGTCAGCCCGCGGACGCGGTTCTCGCCCCACCAGCGGGTGACGGCGGCGAAGGCGGGAGGGTAGAGCGTCCCGGCCATGGCCGCTCCCGCGCACAGCCAGGCCCCGGTGAACACAAGGAAGTCGGGTGCCACGGCGATGGCGAGCACCGACGCCGTGCCCAGGACGGACCCGGCCGTCATCACGGTGCGCGGGCCGCGCCGGTCCAGTACGCGCCCCACGGGAATGCCCACGAGGGCGCTGACCAGCAGGGCGGCCGAGAAGGCGCCCGTCGCCGCGGTGCCCGACCATCCCGTCTGGGCGGTCAGTCGGGGCAGGAGCACGGGAAAGGCGTAGTAGAGGACGCCCCAGCTGGTGATCTGCGTGGCGCAGAGGGCGGGCAGGGCGAGCCGGGGCTGCGGCCGGGCGGCCCCCGCTCCGGTCGCGGCACTGCTGGTGTCCCCGCTGGTGCGAGAGCCGGTCAGCCGCACGTCGGCAGCCCGTCACCCGGCTTCGCCGGTTCCGTCCCGGACAGCCTGCTGCAGAAGGCCACGGCCGCCTCCAAGTGGGGGACGCGTAGCGCGAGTTGCACGCCTCACATGGTGCACCTCTCTGCGCGGTATTTCATCCGAGCGGTATGTCAGCAGCCGCGGCGTACGGCCGGGGATTCGAGGTCCCGGTCCGCACGGTGGACGGTGGGGCGCAGCAGCCCCCGCCTTCACTGCCGGATTCTCCCTGCCGGCTGTCCGGCTCGTCGAAGAGTCCGGCGCCGCCGCACACTCCCGTCTCCGGCAGTGACAGCTCGACGCGTTCGGCGGCCTCGCGGTCTCCGGCGAGTGCGGCCGCGATGGAGCGGACCTGGTCGTAGCCGGTCATCGCGAGGAAGGTCGGGGCGCGGCCGTAGCTCTTCATCCCGGCGAGGTAGAGGTTCTCCTCGGGGTGGGCCAGCTCCTTCGCGCCATGAGGGTAGACGGTGCCGCAGGAGTGGACGTTGGGGTCGATCAACGGGGCCAGTTCCACAGGCGCTTGCAGCCGTACGTCCAGCCCGAGACGCACCTCGCCGAGGAAGGACAGGTCAGGGCGGAGACCGGTCAGGACGATCACTTCGTCGACGGGTCCGAGTCGCCGGCCCTCCGCGGCGACGAGCACGAGGCGCCCGTTCTCCCTCTCGACCGCGGTCGTACGGAACCCGGTGACGGCCTCGGCGTACCCCTCGTCGACTGCCGCTTTGGCGCGCAGCCCCAGGGCACCGCGGGCGGGCAGCTGGTCGGCCTCGCCGCCGCCGAAAGTGCTCGCGCCGACACCTCGCCTCAGCACCCACGAGGTGTGGGTGCCCGGGTGTTCCTTCGCGAGGCCCGCGAGTCCGGCGAGCGCGGTGAACGCCGAGGCGCCGGAGCCGATCACGGCTGTGCGCTTGCCCGCGTAACGGGCCCGTTCGGCGGGGTCGTTGAGGTCCGGGACGCGGTAGGTGATCCGGTCGGCGGCGGCGCGCTCACCGAGGGCGGGCAGACCGTCGCCGCCGAGGGGGTTCGGGGTCGCCCATGTGCCGGACGCGTCGATGACGGCGCGTGCTGTCAGACGCTCCTCGCGACCGCCTGCCGTCACGAGGTGGACGGTGAAGGGCTGCTCCTCACGGTCGCCGTCGACCACTCTGTCCCGGCCTTCGCGTGAGACTCCGGTGACGCGGGCCCCGTAGCGGACGCGGTCTCCGAGTGCGTCCGCGAGTGGCTGGAGGTAGGACTCGGCCCAGTCGCCGCCGGAGGGGTAGGCGGCCCCGTCAGGGCGGACCCATCCGGTCGGAGCCAGGAGCTTCTCCGCTGCCGGGTCGACGACCTCGGCCCACGGGGAGAACAGCCGCACGTGGCTCCACTCCCGCACGGCAGTACCCGCGGTGGGGCCGGCCTCCAGGACCAGCGGATCCTGGTCCCGCGCGACGAGGTGAGCAGCGGCGGCCAGGCCGATCGGGCCGGCTCCGATGACCACGGTGGGCAGTGCGGCGGTGGGCTCGTTCACGGCGGCTCCCCAAGTTGTTTCGACATCTGTCTATGGCTTGTGCTGCCAGGGTCACACCTGTTTCGACACCTGTCAACATAGACACTCATCGAATCAGTCGAATCAGTGTCCCCCGTCCTCGCTCGACCCCGTTCCGTTCACGTGGCGAGGCACTCGCACCACATCCGTCCTTGTTCGACGTATGTCAAAATAGACGCATGCCGAATGCCAAGGCCCTGCCGCTGATCGAGACGGACGCGGCGCCGTGCTGCCCGCCGCTGGACGAGCGGCCGTTGACGCCCGAGGAGGCGGAGCGGGCGGCCGCGATGTTCAAGGCCCTCGGCGACCCGGTGCGGCTGCGGCTGTTCTCGCAGATCGCCTCGCACGCCGGCGGCGAGGCGTGCGTGTGCGACATCTCTGACGTCGGGGTCTCGCAGCCGACCGTCAGCCACCACCTCAAGAAGCTGCGCGAGGCCGGACTCCTGACCTCCGAAAGGCGCGGTACGTGGGTGTACTACCGGGTCGCCCCGAGCGTGATGGCCTCCATGGCACGCAGCTTCTCCGCCTCCGGCTGACAGCGGCTTCTGGCGGGCGGCGGCACGGACTTCGTTCCTGGTGCCGCTGACCGGCGCTCAGGGCTCCATGAGAACCGCGTCTTGAACGCAAACGCATACGCGCCTGTCCTCGGGACGGCGGCTGCGAGGGCCGGAGCCGTTCGGCGGTAGGCCAAGTGAAGCCGCGCTCTCCCACGGCTACGGATGAAGCGCCATCTGATCACTCCGGCTGACCAGCACGGCAGCTGGACGCCGGGCGTTACGTGCCGTCTCACTCCCCCACCCTGAGGAGGGCGAAGCGATGAAGATCACCTTGCGATCCGGCTCCCTGGCCGCCGCGGTCGGCGTGGGCCTGTCCCTTGCGGTCCTGCCCGCCGGCCCGGCCGATGCCGCCGGAGGAACTCACGTGCGGTGCAACGACATCACCGGTCTCAAGAACGCGATCAACAAGGCCAACACCAGCGGTGGTCGCATCACGCTGGCGTCCCACTGCACCTACACCCTCACCACACCCGACAACGCGGACGACGGCCTTCCGGAGATCACCGGGAACGTCACCATCTCCGGCCGCGACACCACCATCCGTCGTGCCCCGAACGCGACCCAGGACTTCCGCATCCTCCATGTCGTCTCCGGCGGCGACCTCACCCTGAACTCCCTGACGGTCAGCGGCGGTCGCCTCGCCGATACGACCGGGGGCGGCATCGCCAACACCAGCGGCACGCTGAACCTGAACCGTACGGTCGTCAGGAACAACAACGCCCTCGAAGGCGGCGGCCTCGTCAACACCGGAGGACGGCTCAACCTCGACCGCAGCACCGCCGTTCGCAATACGGCGAACGAATTCGGCGGCGGCATCCTCAACGACGGCACGTTGACGATGAAGCACGGGGCCCTGCTCAAGAACCGGGCGGTCACGAGCCTGGGTGGCGGACTGGAGAACCGGAACGGTCCCGCCTCCCTGGAGTCCGTATCGGTCCGCGGCAACACCGCCATCGAGGGCGGAGGCCTGCGCAACGCGAACGGGTCCACCCTTCGTCTGACGTCGACCACGGTCCGGGACAACATCGCTGTCACCGGCGCGGGCCTTTCGAACAACGCCAGCACCGCCACGCTCGTACGGAGCCTGGTGACGCACAACACGGCGATCACAGCCGGCGGCGGCATCGCCAACGTGGCCAACGGCCAGGTCACGCTCACCGCCAGCAAGGTCATCCGCAACACCCCCGACAACTGCACCCCCGAAGGCAGCGTCCCCGGCTGCACCAACCCCACCGGCACCACCGCCACACCGCCGTCCTCTCAACTCCCCCCGCGTTCCGACGACATCAAGCCCCGCAAGTGAGCCGCAGGGCGGGACCCGAGAGTGGGTCCCGCCCTGCGCCCGTCGCCTCGGGAGCCGGTGATCAACACGAGTGAACGAGGTGCGGTCGTGTCATCGGGCTGACAGCGCGTCGGACGGCGCGAACTTCCGTCGCCAGGCCAGCGATACGTACACCAGGGCCACCAGAACCGGCACCTCGATCAGCGGGCCGACGACGCCGGAGAGCGCCTGGCCCGAAGTGACGCCGAAGGTGGCGATGGCCACCGCGATGGCCAGCTCGAAGTTGTTGCCCGCCGCGGTGAAGGCGAGGGTGGCGGTGCGGTCGTAGCGGATGCCGAGGCTCTTGCCGAGGACGAACGAGCCGAACCACATCAGCGCGAAGTAGGCGAGCAGCGGCAGCGCGATACGGGCGACGTCCAGGGGCTGCGAGGTGATCGTCTTCCCTTGCAGGGCGAAGAGGATGACGATGGTGAACAGCAGCCCGTACAGGGCGAACGGCCCGATCTTCGGCAGGAACCGGTTCTCGTAGGACTCGCGGCCCATCTTCTTCTCGCCGATGCGGCGGGTGAGGAAGCCCGCCAGCAGCGGGATGCCGAGGAAGATGACGACGTTCCAGGCGATCTTCCACATGGAGATGTCCAGTTGCTCGCCCTCTCCGAGGCCGAGCAGGCCGGGCAGCAGGCCCAGGTAGAGCCAGCCGAGCAGGCCGAACGCCAGCACCTGGAAGAGCGAGTTGAGGGCGACGAGGACGGCGGCGGCCTCGCGGTCGCCGTATGCCAGGTCGTTCCAGATGACGACCATGGCGATGCAGCGGGCCAGGCCCACGATGATCAGGCCCGTGCGGTACTCGGGCAGGTCCGGCAGGAAGCTCCAGGCCAGGGCGAACATCACTGCCGGCCCGAGGATCCAGTTGACGACCAGTGAGGAGAGCATGAGCCTCCGGTCGCCGGTGACCGCGTCCAGCTTGTCGTAGCGGACCTTGGCCAGCACCGGATACATCATCACCAGCAGCCCCACGGCGATCGGCAGCGAGATGCCGCCGATCTCGACCTGGCTGAGCGCGCTGTCCAGGCCGGGGACGAGCCGTCCGAGACCGAGCCCGAGGCCCATGGCGATCACGATCCACACCGCGAGGAAGCGGTCCAGCGTGGACAGTTGGGCGACGACCCCGGGCTCAGACTCCGGGGTCGTGGCCGTGGACGTAGTCGTAGCCGTGGACGTCGAAGGTTCGGTGCGTGTCACTGACATGCCCTCTTCTTGTCGGCGGCGGCAGTGGCACGAGCAGTCGCAGCGAGGTCCGAGAAGGAGCCGGCCACGGCCTCGATGACGTCGGGCCGCAGCTTGTAGTACGTGAAGCGGCCGCACGGTTCGGTATCGACGACCCCCGCGTCCCGCAGCACCTTCAAGTGGTTGGAGAGGTTGGTCTGACGGGCACCGGTCTCCTCCACCAGGTGCGTCGTGCAGAGGGTCTCGTGGGCCAGCAGGGTCACGATCCGGAGCCTGAGCGGGTCCGCGAGAACGCGGATCAGGTCAGTGTCGACTGACGTCAGCATGTGCTGATACTTTCACATCAGTCAGCGCTGACACCAGCGCCCGCCGACTCGTAGAACTTCCGGAAGAGGGTCCGACCTCATGCCCACTCCCATCGCGTCCGTGCTGTTCGTCTGCGTGCACAACGCCGGGCGCTCCCAGATGGCAGCCGGCTTTCTCTCCCACCTCGCAGGTGACCAGGTGGACGTCCGATCGGCCGGATCCCTGCCCGCCGAGGACGTCAACCCTGCCGCCGTCGAGGCCATGAAGGAGGTGGGCATCGACATCTCCGACAGCAGACCCAAGGTCCTCACCACCGACGCCGTCCGGGCTTCCGACTACGTCATCACCATGGGCTGCGGCGACGCCTGCCCGGTCTTTCCCGGCAAGAGGTATCTGGACTGGGAGCTCGACGACCCCGCCGGCAAGGGAGTTGAAGCCGTGCGGCCCATCCGGGAACAGATCAAGATCCGTGTCGAGGCGCTCATCGCCGAGATCCATCGGGAGGGCACTCCGGGCCCCGGCTGATCCGCGGACCAGCCGGGGCCCGTCGCCGTGTCAGATGTCAGACCGTGAGGACGATCTTCCCGCGGGTGCGTCCCGCCTGGCTCAGGCGCCATGCCCGCGCCGCCTCGGCCAGCGGAAGGGACTCTTCCACGTGCACCTTCAGCTTGCCGCTGTCCGCGAGTTCCGCGAGGAACGCCAGGTCGTCCGCGTCCGGGCGCACCCAGACGTAGTGTCCGCCCTTCTGCGTGACCTCGCCCTCGGCGATCGACGCCACGCGGTCGGCCCGCTCGACGAGGGACAGCGAGACGTCGACGGCGCCGCCGCCCACGAAGTCGAGGGCCGCGTCGACGCCGTCGGGCGTCAACTGCCGTACGCGGTCGGCCAGTCCGTCCCCGTACGTGACCGGTTCCGCCCCGAGTGAGCGCAGGAACTCGTGGTTCCGTTCGCTCGCCGTGCCGATGACCCGCGCCCCGAGGGCGACCGCGATCTGCACGCCGAGGGAGCCGACGCCGCCCGCCGCGGCATGGATCAGCACCGTGTCCCCGCTCCCGGCGGCGACGCGCTTCAGGGTCCGGTACGCGGTGAGCCCGGCCAGCGGCACGCCCGCCGCCTCCTGCCAGTTCAGCGAGGCGGGCTTTCTGGCCAGCGTGCGCACGGGCGCGGAGACCAACTCCGCGTATGTGCCGTTCTGCGCCCAGTCCTTGCGGACGTATCCGTAGACCTCGTCGCCCGGTGCGAACTCCCCCGCGTCGAAGCCCGTACGTTCCACGACCCCGGCGACGTCCCACCCGGGGATCAGCGGGAACCCGTACTCCATGACCGGGTCGAGCCCTCCGGCGGCGAGCTTCCAGTCGACCGGATTGACCCCGGCCGCCTTCACCCGGACCAGCACCTCCCCCGGTGCCACCTTCGGCTCCGGAAGGTCGACGAGCTTCAGGTCGTCCGGTGACCCGTACTTCTCCAGTGCGATTGCTTTCATGGGCGCTCCAACCCCGTTCGGGTGTGGATCATTCCGGTCACGGTAGCCCTGATGCGGCAGGGACTTCATCCGCCCTGGCCGCTCCACCCGGCGCCTGCTTCGCGGAGTCGACGGTGCCGAGGGCGCCCCGCGCTGTCAGAGGACGCGGCTGGATTCCGGCCCGTCCCGGCACTCTCCGACGGAACTCTCCGACGAACCCTCAGGAGCAGGCAGCGCGTATGGAACCGACCTTCGAAGCCGGGTCCGGCTCAGGCCGGTGCGCCGAGGGACTCGACTGCCCTGACCAGGGGCGCGAGTTCGGCGTCCTTGGCCGCCTCGTCGAGCGCTTCGCGGACCGCGGTGTCGTTGGTGGGCCTGGCCTCGGCGAGGAGAGTGAGGCCGGCGTCGGTGACGTCGGTGTAGATGCCCCGCCTGTCCGTCGGGCAGAGATAGCGCGACAGCAGGCCGCGGTCCTCCAGGCGCGTCACCAGACGGGTTGTGGCGCTCTGGCTGAGCACGACCGCGTCCGCGACCTGCTTCATCTGGAGATGGCCGCCGGGACCGGAGTGCTGACGGCTCAGTACGTCGAGGAGCGAGAACTCGCGGACGCTGAGGCGGTGCCCGGACTGCAAGGCACGCTCGATGTGCGTCTCGATGCGGCCGTGCAGCAGGGACAGTGCGCACCAGCTCTGGGCGAGGGCGGTCATCGCCGGGTCCGTCGCGGTCATCTCCGTCTTCCTCCTCGAAGCAGGAACCTGCCGGTGCCAAGGGTAGAGCAGCGGCACAATATCCCGCTAACGCCGTTATGGCTCGTCTGCAATTACCTCCGCGAGGTCCGCGGGGTCCGCGACCGCGTGCACATCCGAGACGGGCATCGCTCAGTCGTTACCGGCGGGGAGCCATATAGCGCGTTTGCAACTAGCCGCGCCCGCAAGTAGGTTCCGGGATGCGGGCTTCCGCGCACCGGGAGCCCGCACCCCTGCACGCCTGCGTCCCCGCGCCTGTAACGACTGGCGGTCGCTCCTGCCCCGGGGGACGGGAGGGAAGCCGCCACGAAGGAAGGACCCCATGCAGATCGACCTGTCCGGCCGTACCGCCGTCGTCACCGGCTCCACCGCCGGGATCGGCAAGGCCGTCGCCGTCGCGCTGGCGGCTGCCGGCGCCGACGTCGTGGTCAACGGACGCGACGCGGCACGCACCGCGGCGGCGGCTCGTGCCGTCGCCGAGGAGACGGCCGCGAATTCCGTACGCCCCGTGGCTGCGGACGTGTCGACCGCGGAGGGCACGCGCCGGCTCATCGAAGCCGTGCCCGACTGCGACGTCCTGGTGAACAACACCGGCATCTTCTCGGCCGCCCCGGTCTTCGAGATCCCGGACGAGGAGTGGCAGCGCTTCTTCGACGTCAACGTCCTCAGCGGGGTGCGGCTGGCGCGGCACCACACTCCGCGGATGGTCCGGCGCGGCTGGGGGCGGGTCCTCTTCATCAGCAGCGAATCGGCCGTCATGACGCCGACCGAGATGGTCCATTACGGCATGACGAAGACGGCGCAGCTCGCGCTCTCCCGCGGCATGGCCCAGGAGGTGGCGGGCACTGGTGTCACCGTGAACTCCGTACTGCCGGGCCCGACCCTCACCCCCGGTGTCGAGGAGTTCATCACCGACCGCGTCGGACCTGGCGTTCCGTTCGAGGAGGCCGAGCGGGCGTTCATCAAGCAGGAGCGTCCGACGTCGCTGCTGGGCAGGCTGATCCGTCCGCACGAGGTCGCATCGCTCGTCCTCTACGCGGCGTCCGAGCAGGCTTCGGCGACCACCGGGGCCGCTCTGCGCGTCGACGGCGGCGTGGCTCCGACCCTCATACCTTGATCACGAGCCCGGGCCCGGCACCCCGGGCAGGAAAGGAATACACACGATGACCACCACCCCCCGGATCGCCCTCAACAACGGTGTCGACATCCCGCAGTTGGGCTTCGGCGTCTTCCAGGTCCCGGCCGACGAGACCGCCGCGGCGGTCGGCACGGCACTCGAAGCCGGCTACCGCAGCATCGACACCGCCGCCGTCTACGGCAACGAGGAGGGCGTCGGACGCGCGATCGCCGCCTCCGGCGTCCCCCGCGACGAGCTGTTCGTCACCACCAAGCTGTGGAACGACGATCAGGGCTACGACGAGGCGCTCCGCGCCTTCGACGCCTCGCTGGAGAAGCTGGGCCTCGATCACGTCGACCTCTACCTCATCCACTGGCCGCTGCCGGCGCGCGACCGGTACCTCGACTCCTGGCGGGCGCTGGAGAAGATCCACGCCGACGGCCGCGCGAGGGCCATCGGCGTCTCCAACTTCCAGCCCGCCCACCTGACCCGGCTGCTGGAGAACTCGGACGTCGTACCCGCCGTCAACCAGATCGAGCTGCATCCCCAGCTCCAGCAGGGCGAGTTGCGCGCCTTCCACGCCGAGCACGGCATCGCCACGGAGGCCTGGAGCCCGCTGGCCCAGGGCGCGCTGCTCCAGAACCCGGCCATCACCGCCATCGCGGAGACACACGGCAAGACTCCGGCCCAGGTGATCCTCCGCTGGCACATCCAGATCGGGAACGTCGTCATCCCCAAGTCGGTCACGCCCGAGCGCGTACGGCAGAACTTCGACGTCTTCGACTTCGCGCTCTCCGACGATGACGTCGCGGCCATCGGCTCGCTCGACGAGGGCACCCGCATCGGCCCCGACCCCGACAAGCTCAACTGACGTACTGCCGCGCGGCCGCCGTCCCATGACGTGACGGCGGCGCGGCATCCGAGAGGCGCCGCCCTGTTCCCCCGAGGGCGGCGCCTCGTCGCTGTCCGGACTCCGCCGTCCGGATGCGGGTGTCCGGTCGCGTCTCGGGCGCCGAGCGTGGCACAGCTAATGCGCGCGTAGCCCGCGCTTGCAACTACATGCGTACGCAACTATTGTGTGCGCCAGTAACGCGCATCCTCAACTCCTCCCGGAAGGGCTCGCCTTGCCTCTCGCGCTCCTCGCTCTCGCCGTCGGGGCCTTCGGAATCGGAACCACCGAATTCGTCATCATGGGCCTGCTCCCGCAGGTGGCCGGCGACCTGAATGTCTCGATCCCCACCGCGGGCCATCTGGTGACGGGCTACGCCCTCGGGGTCGTCATCGGTGCACCGCTCATGTCGGTCCTCGGCACCAAGGTGCCGCGCAAGCGGATGCTCATGCTGCTGATGGGCCTGTTCATCGTCGGCAACGCGCTCTCCGCGCTCGCCCCCGGCTTCGGGCTGATGCTCACCGGCCGGGTCGTGGCGTCCCTCGCACACGGCGCCTTCTTCGGGATCGGCTCGGTGGTCGCCGCCGAACTGGTCGCGCCGGAGCGGCGAGCGGCCGCGATCTCGATGATGTTCACCGGCCTCACCGTCGCCAACGTCGCCGGAGTGCCCCTCGGCACCTTCCTCGGCCAGGCCGCCGGCTGGCGGGTCACCTTCCTCGTCGTGGCCGGACTCGGCGTGCTGGGCCTGGCCGGAGTCGCCGCGCTCGTGCCGGACATGCCCCGCCCCGAGGGCGTACGGCTGCGCCACGAAGCGGCCGCGTTCAAGAACGCGCAGGTGCTCCTCGCCATGGCGATGACCGTGCTCGGCTTCGGAGGGGTCTTCGCCGCCATCACCTACATCACGCCGATGATGACGCACGTCGCCGGGTTCGCCGACTCGTCCATCACGCCGCTTCTCGTCCTCTTCGGGCTCGGCATGGTCGGCGGGAACCTGCTCGGCGGGCGGTTCGCCGACCGGGCGCTGATGCCCATGCTCTACGTGTCGCTGGGCGCGCTCGCCCTCGTACTGGCGCTCTTCACGCTCACCGC
This sequence comes from Streptomyces winkii, assembly GCF_032248595.1. Lineage (NCBI taxonomy): Bacteria > Bacillati > Actinomycetota > Actinomycetes > Kitasatosporales > Streptomycetaceae > Streptomyces > Streptomyces winkii. Next base: position 212,295 of record NZ_JASTTH010000006.1, read on the forward strand.
GCACGACAAGGCCGCGGCCGCGGTGACCATCACCCTGATCGGGGCGCTGGGCTTCGCGACCGTACCGCCGCTCCAGAAGCGCGTGCTCGACCAGGCGCACGGTGCGCCGACTCTGGCCTCCGCGGTCAACATCGGCGCCTTCAACCTCGGGAACGCGCTGTCCGCCTGGCTCGGCGGCGTCGTCATCGCGGCGGGCCTGGGCTATACCGCGCCGAACTGGGTGGGCGCGGCGCTGGCCGCCTCGGCGCTCGTCCTCGCGGTCGTCTCCGGTGCGCTGGAGCGCGGCCGGGTCGACCGGGGCGACCGGGGCAGCCGAGGAGGGGACGGCGGCGGCTCGTACGGAGCGAAGGCCGCCGCGGCCGACGAGCCCACGGCGCAGGCAGGGACCCGGGGTTGAGGCTCGATCGGCAGACGGCGTTCCGGCCTGACGACGCCCCGTCCGCCGCCCCGCAGCCCCGGTGAAGAGAACCGCCGGACCACAGATCCGACAGACCGGGAGCGGTCGCGTGGCCGCTCCTGACGGCCCCCGCCGCGAACGCGGACACCGCCGCGTACTTGAGGCGAACCGGCTCTGTCGCCTGCCGGGAGCGCAACGGGCCGCCCGCCGCCGCCCGTTGAGGCGGCCGGGCCCGTACGCACCTTTCCCGGCACAGGAGTTGCTCCGTGAAGACCCGTCGTGCCTCTTCGCGGCCCTCGGCCTCTCCTCGGCGGTGGAGGAGGGAACGGAATGACACGTCCTCCGGCGGCGCCGAGCACTCCGCCCGCTCGCGACCGCCGGAGATCGTCCTACTTGCCCACCGACTCCGCGGACTCGGCTGAATCCGCCGACTCCCGGGCGGAGTTGCTCCGTACCGGAACCGCGGAAGCCCCGTCGGGGGCGGTGCGCGCGGAGCGGCGACGGGTGAGGCGGGCCGCGACCGGCTGGGTGTAGCGGGCGGTGAGCGGCCCGAGGACGACCAGGATCAGCACGTACGCGGTGGCCAGCGGGCCCAGGGACGGCTCGATTCCGGCGCTGACCGCGAGCCCCGCGATGACGATGGAGAACTCGCCCCGCGCGACCAGGGTGCCGCCCGCGCGCCAGCGGCCCTTGACCGAGACCCCGGCGCGCTTCGCCGCCCAGTACCCGGTGGCGATCTTCGTGCCCGCGGTGACCACCGCCAGTCCGAGCGCGGGCAGCAGCACCGCGGGGATGCTGACCGGATCGGTGTGCAGCCCGAAGAAGACGAAGAAGACCGCGGCGAACAGATCGCGCAGCGGGCTCAGCAGGTTGTGCGCGCCCTCGGCGACCTCGCCGGACAGCGCGATGCCCACCAGGAACGCCCCGACCGCGGCGGAGACCTGCAACTGCTGGGCGATGCCGGCGACCAGCAGCGTGAGGCCGAGAACGACCAGCAGCAGCTTCTCCGCGTCGTCGCTGGAGACGAACCGGGAGATGAGCCGCCCGTAGCGCACCGCGATGAAGAGGACCAGCCCCGCCACCCCGAGGGCGATGGCCAGCGTGATGCTGCCCGCGGCCAGTCCGGCGCCCGCAAGCAGCGCGGTGATGATCGGCAGGTAGACCGCCATCGCAAGGTCTTCGAGGACCAGGACGCTCAAGATCACCGGAGTCTCCCGGTTGCCCAGCCGCCCGAGGTCCCCCAGCACCTTGGCGATGACACCGGAGGAGGAGATCCAGGTGACCCCTGCCAGCACCACCGCGGCCACCGGGCCCCAGCCCAGCAGCAGCGCGAGAGCGGCACCCGGCAGGGCGTTGAGCGCGCAGTCGACGAGGCCCGCCGGATACTGGGTCTTGAGGTTGGAGACCAGGTCACTGGCGGTGTATTCGAGGCCGAGCATCAGCAGCAGGAGGATGACGCCGATCTCGGCGCCGATGGCGACGAACTCCTCGCTCGCCCCCAGCGGCAGCAACCCGCCCTCGCCGAAGGCGAGTCCGGCCAGCAGATACAGCGGGATCGGGGAGAACTGGAAGCGCCCGGCGAGCCGGCCGAGAAGCCCGAGGCCGAGGATGATCGCCCCGAACTCGATCAGGAAGACGGCGGAGGAGTGCATGCCCTATCCCCGCCCGAGGATCTCGGCGGCCGCGTCGACGCCCTCGCGGGTGCCGATGACGATCAGCGTGTCCCCGCCCGCCAGACGGAACTCCGGGCCGGGTGAGGGGATCGCGTCCGCCCGGCGGAGCACCGCCACGATCGACACCCCGGTCTCGGTGCGCATGCACGTCTCGCCGAGCACCCGCCCGTTCCAGTACGAGGTCGCCGACAGCTCGATGCGCTCGGCGACCAGGCCCAGGTCGGTGGTGTGCAGCAGGGTCGGGCTGTGGTGGGCGGGCATCAGCGCGTCGATAAGCGCGGTCGTCTCGCTCTCGGTGAGCCTCAGCGACAGCGCGCACTCGTCGGGATCGTCCTCGCGGTACGCGTTCACGGTCCGCCCGCCGTCCCGGTGCGCGACGACGGAGATCCGGTCGTGCTCGCGGGTGGTCAGGTCGTAGCGGACCCCGATCCCTGGGAGCGGTGTCTGGCTCAGACGCGGAGAGGCCATGGAAGGGTGTCCCCCTGGTCGTGCGCGGCGGTATCGGACGGAGGCCGACCCGGCCGGCCGGCTCGGCGCCCGTGGCGCTGCTTCGATCACCCCGGGCGAGGTGACCTTTACCGACACTTTACCGAATGTCAACTCGGGCTGATTCGGCCGGATGTGGGCGGAAAGCAGACGCGGGGAGGTTGTGGCGTGGGCCACTCCCCCGCGATCGGCACGACCGCTTCCCCGCCCGGCGCCCGCCCTGTGGGGCCCGGGTCGCCGCGTTCTCAGCGTTCTCAGCGTTCTCACAGGAAACCCAAAGGCTGCTCTCAGGAAGGGCGGCCAATCTGTGCGTATGAACGACGCTGCCGCCGCTGCCGCCGCCGCACCCTCCCGGCACCGTCCGTCCCGGGTCCTCGTCGTCGACGACGAGGACGCGCTCACCGACCTGCTGTCGATGGCGCTGCGCTACGAGGGGTGGGAGACCCGGGCCGAGGGCGACGGCGCCTCGGCGCTGCGCACCGCACGGGGCTGGCGGCCGGACGCCGTCGTGCTGGATGTGATGCTGCCGGACATGGACGGGCTGTCCGTGCTCAGCGGGCTGCGCAGGGAACTACCCGAGGTCCCGGTGCTGTTCCTCACGGCCAAGGACGCGCTGGAGGACCGCCTCGCCGGGCTGACGGCGGGCGGAGACGACTACGTCACCAAGCCGTTCTCCCTCGAAGAACTGGTCGCGCGGCTGCGCGGGCTGCTGCGCCGCTCGGGGGCGCTGACCGTACGTACGGAGTCGGTGCTCGTGGTCGGCGATCTGCGGCTCGACGAGGACAGCCACGAAGTGACGCGCGGCGGCGCCGAGATCGAGCTGACGGCGACGGAGTTCGAGCTGCTGCGCTATCTCATGCGCAATCCGCGCCGGGTGCTGAGCAAGACGCAGATCCTGGACCGGGTGTGGAGCTACGACTTCGGCGGCCGGGCCAACGTCGTCGAGCTGTACATCTCGTATCTGCGGCGCAAGATCGACGCCGGGCGCCCGCCGTTGATCCACACCCGCCGCGGGGCCGGATATCTCATCAAGGCACCGCCCGAGGCGCCGGGCGGAGAGCCGGCCGGTTTGGCGGAGAGCGGGCCGTGAGGCGGCGGCAGGGCCCCCGCCCGCCCAGACGACGGTCGTTGCGCACCCGGCTCGTCGTCTCGGCGGTCGCGCTGATCGCCGTCGTGTGCGCGGTGATCGGCACGGTCACCGCGATCGCGGTCGACTCCTCCCTGAAGTCGCGCCTGGACGACGAGTTGCGCGCCTCGGTGCAGCGTTCGTACGGGCCTCCGCGCGGGCCCGAACCGAGCCCCGACGACATGCGCTTCGTCGCGATCCCCGGCCAGCCCATCGGAACCGTGGGCGCGCGCACCGACGGTGGCGGACTGACCGGTGCCGCGCGCAGTACGGACCCGGGCGGCGGCCCCGGCACGGACCTGTCGGACCGGCTGACCGGCATGACGGCCGACCAGCTCAAGTCGCTCGACGGGGTGCCGCGCGACGGCCGTCCGCACACGGTGTCGCTGCCGGGCCTCGGTGACTACCGTGTCCAGTCCGGTGGACTTCCGGGAGAGGACCAGGGGCTGCTGGTCGGTCTGCCGATGAGCGGCGTCCAGTCGACCGTGAAGACCCTCGTCGTGGTCGAGATCTGCGTCTCCGCGGGCGGGCTGGTCGCCGCGGGCATCGCGAGCGCCGCGATGGTACGGATCGCGCTGCGGCCCCTGCGCCGGGTCGCGGCGACGGCGACCCGCGTCACTCAACTGCCCCTGCACAGCGGCGATGTGGAGCTGCCCCACCGGGTCTCGGAGCGCGACACCGATCCCCGTACCGAGGTCGGGCAGGTCGGCGCCGCCCTCAACAGGATGCTGGAGCACGTCGGTGCCGCGCTGGAGGCCCGGCAGGAGAGCGAGACGCGGGTGCGCCGGTTCGTCGCGGACGCCAGCCACGAACTGCGCACGCCGCTGGCCTCCATCCGCGGCTACGCGGAGCTGACCCGGCGGGTCTCCGAGGGCACGGACCACGGCGTCGCCGGCGCTCCCGGTACCGGTCCCGGTTCCGGTTCCGGTAACGGCGACGGCCCGTCCGCCCGCCGTGCCCACCCGGCCGCGGACCTCGCGCCGGAGCAGGACACCCGGCACGCCCTCGACCGGATCGAGGCGGAGGCGGCCAGGATGACGGGCCTGGTGGAGGATCTGCTGCTGCTGGCCCGGCTCGACGCGGGCAGACCGCTGGAGCGTACGGACGTGAGCCTGTCGTCGCTCGTCGTGGACGCGGTCAGCGACGCCCGGGCGGCCGGGCCAGGCCATGTGTGGCGGCTGGAGCTGCCTGCCGAACCGGTCGAAGTCCGGGGCGACGGCACGCGGTTGCAGCAGGTGCTCGTCAATCTGCTCGCCAACGCGCGTACGCACACACCCACCGGCGCCACCGTCACGGCACGCGTGCGCCCCGGCACCGGTACCGGCGAGGTCGTCGTCGAGGTGGAGGACGACGGCCCCGGCATCCCCGCGGACGTACTGCCGCACATCTTCGAGCGCTTCACCCGCGGCGACGCCGCGCGCTCCCGCGCACACGGCAGCACGGGCCTCGGCCTGGCCATCGTGAGCGCCGTCGTCGCCGCACACGGCGGGCACGTCACGGTGGACAGCGCGCCGGGACGTACGGTCTTCGCCGTGCGGCTGCCGTCCGCGGGCCGGGCGGAACGCGCCGCGCACCCGGACCGGCAGGAACAGACGGCTCAGGAGCAACACGCGGCACAAGACGATTCACAGGCCACACACAGCCTCAGCACACGCTCCTGACAGGGCAGTTGGCAACTGTTCGGGACATGCGAACAGACACCCCGCCGACGGAACCCTCCGCGGAATCCCTGCCGGCCCGGAGCCCGCTGCCACGGCCCCCCGCGCCGGGGACGGCACCGCCGACGGCAGCGACGACGGCCACAGCCACAGCGAACGCCACAGCGGCGCATGCGACAGCGGCCCCCGCGAAGAGCCCGGACACGACCGTGCTGGACGTCGTCGTGCCCGTCCACAACGAGGAGGCCGCCCTGGAGACTTCCGTGCGGCGCCTGCACGGATACCTCAGCCGCCACTTCCCGTACGAATTCCGCATCACCATCGCCGACAACGCCAGCACCGACCGCACCCAGCGGATCGCCACGAGGCTGGCGGTCGAGCTGAGCGACGTGGTCGCCGTACGACTGGAGAAGAAGGGCCGCGGCCGGGCGCTGCACACGGTGTGGAGCCGTTCGGACGCGCCCGTGCGCGCCTATCTGGACGTCGACTTGTCCACCGACCTCAACGCCCTGCTGCCGCTGGTCGCACCGCTGATATCGGGGCACTCCGACCTCGCCATCGGGACCCGGCTGGCGGGCGGTTCACGGGTGGTACGGGGCCCGAAGCGCGAACTGATCTCCCGCGCCTACAACTTGATCCTCCGCGGCTCGCTCTCCACGCGCTTCTCCGACGCGCAGTGCGGCTTCAAGGCGGTCCGCGGCGATGTGGCCGACCGGCTGCTCCCGCTCGTCGAGGACACCGGGTGGTTCTTCGACACGGAGCTGCTGGTGCTCGCCGAACGCGCCGGGCTGCGCATCCACGAGGTGCCGGTCGACTGGGTCGACGACCCCGACAGCCGGGTCGACCTCGTGCGCACAGCACTGGCCGACCTGCGCGGCGTATGGCGGGTGGGGCGGGCGCTGGCCTCGGGCGCGCTGCCCCTCGCACGGCTGCGCCGCCCCTTCGGGGACGACCCGCGCGATCGCGCCCTGCGCGGAGTGCCGAACGGCCTCGCCCGCCAGCTGGTCGGCTTCTGCGTGGTCGGCGCGCTCAGCACCCTCGCGTATCTCGCGCTCTACTCGCTGCTGCGTCTCGGACTGGGCCCGCAGTACGCCAACGGGCTCGCGCTGCTTCTGACCGCTCTCGCCAACACGGCCGCCAACAGGCGTCATACCTTCAGGGTCCGCGGGCGCGCGGGCGTCGTACGGCACCAGGCGCAAGGGCTGCTGGTCTTCGGGATCGGGCTGGCGCTCACCAGCGGGTCGCTCGCCGGGCTCGATGCGGCCGACCCGCATGCCGCGCACTCGGCGGAGCTGGCCGTGCTGGTCGTCGCCAATCTGGCCGCGACGCTGCTGCGCTTCCTGCTCTTCCGCACATGGGTCTTCGCGGGGGAAGGCCATGACGCACATGCCCACGGCGCACAAACCGACGACCGGCGCGACCGCGGGGCGTCTCCGGCCGCGGAGGCCCGACCGGGCGGCGCCGGCGCCCCGTTGGACCACGGCGGCGTCGAGGGCGAGCGCCTCGACGACGCCGGTGACGACGACACCTCTACCGAACGGACCACCCCATGACCGCCCTTGCCCGTTCCCGGCCCTTCGGCCTCCTCACCGGCCGGACCGCGGCCCGCGACCGCTCCCGCCCCGGCTGGGAGCGGCCCGCCTACTGGACGCTGCTCGCCCTGACGGCTGTTCTCTTCCTGTACGGGCTGGGCGCCTCCGGATACGCCAACTCCTTCTACTCCGCGGCCGCTCAGGCCGGCAGCGAGAGCTGGAAGGCGTTCCTCTTCGGCTCCCTCGACTCCGGCAACGTCATCACCGTCGACAAGCCGCCGGCCGCGCTCTGGCCGATGGCCCTCTCCGTGCGGCTGTTCGGGCTGGGCGCGTGGCAGATCCTGGTGCCGCAGGCGCTGGCGGGCGTCGCCACCGTCGCCGTCCTGTACGCATCCGTACGGCGCTGGTTCGGGCCGGCGGCGGGACTCCTCGCGGGCGCGCTGACGGCGCTCACGCCGGTCGCGGCGCTGATGTTCCGGTTCAACAACCCGGACGCGCTGCTGTGTCTGCTGAGCGTGTGCGCCGTGTACTGCCTGCTGCGCGCACTCGAGGACACGCGCGGCAGGTGGCTGCTGCTGTGCGGCGTCTGTTTCGGATTCGCCTTCCTGGTCAAGACACTTCAGGCGTGGCTGATCGTGCCGCCGCTGGCCGTGGTCTATCTCGTGTGCGCGGCCGCGCCCTTGCGGCGCCGTATCGGGCGGCTGCTGCTCGCGGGGCTCGCGATGGTGACGAGCGCCGGCTGGTGGGTCGCGCTCGTGGAGCTGTGGCCGGCCGGTTCGCGTCCGTACGTCGGCGGCTCGCAGCACGACAGCTTCCTCGAACTGACCCTCGGCTACAACGGATTGGGCCGCATCACGGGGAACGAGCCCGGCAGCGTCGGCCCCGGGGCCGGTCGCGCGGGCGGCGGACCGGGCGGCGGACCCGGCGGCGGACCGGGTGGCGGGCCCGGCGGCGGGCCGTTCGGGAACAGCGGCATCGGGCGGATGTTCAACGAGATGACGGGCGGCCAGATCTCCTGGCTTCTGCCCGCCGCGCTCCTCCTGCTCGTCGCGGCGCTCGTGCTGACCCGCAAGGCGGCCCGTACGGACGTACAGCGCGCGGCACTCGCGGCCTGGGGCGGCTCGCTGCTGATCACCTGCGCCGTCTTCAGCCTGATGTCGGGGATCTTCCACGAGTACTACACCGTCGCGCTCGCGCCCTATGTCGCCGCGGTCGTGGCGATCGGTGCGGTGCTGCTGTGGCGGCGTCGTACGGAGCGCGCCGCGGCGGTGGTGCTCGCGTGCGCGGTCGCGGTCACGGTGGTGTGGTCGTACGTGCTGCTGGCGCGGACGCCCGGCTGGCTGCCATGGCTCAAGTGGGCGGTCCTCGCGGCGGGGGTGCCGGCCGCGCTCGGGCTGGCGGCGACGGCCGTGCTGCCGCGGCGAGTTGAGACGGACGCCGCGCGCCCGGCAGGACCGACCCGGACAGGGGCGGCTCGGGCAGGGGCGGCTCGGGCAGGGCTGGCGCTGGCGGGGCTGGGCTTGGCGGCGTCGGTGGCCGGGCCCCTCGCGTACACCCTGAGCACCGTGAACACGGCGCACAGCGGCGCGATCGTGACGGCGGGCCCCGCCGTGGCGCGCTCCGGACCTGGCGGCGGCCCCGGCTTCGTCCGCCTCGGCGGCGGTCAGGAGCGCCCGGGGCAGCCCGGCGGTACGGACGGCGGCAGGGGCGGCCAACAGTCCGGCCGCCAAGGGCAGTTGCCGCCCGGCTTCCCCGGGGGCGGGCAGGCCCAGCGCGGCATGCCGGGCAACGCACCGCCCGGCGGGGGCTTCGGCGGCGAGGGCGCGGAGCGCATGACCGCGGGCGGCCCCATGGGCGGGCTGCTCAACGGCCAGAAGGTCGGCAAGGCGCTCAAGGCGAAGCTGGCGCAGGACGCCGGCGACTACACCTGGACCGCGGCGACCGTCGGCGCGATGAGCGGCGCCGGCTACCAACTCGCCGCGGAACGGCCCGTGATGTCCATCGGCGGCTTCAACGGCACCGACCCCGCTCCGACGTTGGGGCAGTTCAAGGAGTACGTGCGCGACGGCGAGATCCACTACTTCCTCGGCGGCGACGGCCCGGCCGGAGGGGGCGGCCCCGGAAAGGGCGGGCGGAGCGGAGGCTCGTCCGGCATCGCCGACTGGGTCGCGAAGCACTACGCCAAGGAGACGGTCGACGGGACGACCGTCTACGACCTGACAAAGGAGAAGTAGGGAGAAGTAGCGAGAAGAGGGGGTAGCGGACGCGAGGCCGTCCCGGTCGCACCGCCGAGGGGAAGCGCGGCCGGGCGCGCGTCGCGTCCGCGTGTCCGCACGTGCACCGGCACGGCGACCGCCGGGACGTGGGGCACAGGTCAGGTGCCCGGCGGCGCCGCCGCGGCGGAGAGCACGCCGCTCACGACGCCCGCCGGTCGCCGAACCGCAGCGTGCGGCAGGCCAGTTGCATCACGAGCCGGTGGTCGGGCAGCGCGAGGTTCACTTCGAGCAGGCTCTCGACGCGTGCGATCCGCTCCGCGACGGTATTGCGGTGAATGCCCAGATAGGCGGCAGTCGACGACGCGGACGACTCGTGTTCGAGGTACGCCTCGACCGTACGGATCAGCTCCGTCTCGCCGCGGTCGGAGAGCGGCTTGAGGATCTGCCGGGAGTACGTCTGGAACGACTCCAGGCTGTACCAGTCGGCGAGCAGCCGTTGCAGGTCCAGCTCGTCGATGTGCGCGACCCGCACCCCGCGGGCTCCCGTGCAGGCCAGCAGGCACGCCTGCCGCGCCTCGGTGAGGGTCCTGGCCAGACCCTCCGGCCCCTCCCGGGGCCGCCCCACGCCGGCGATCACCGGAGCCTCCTCGGACAGCGAAGTCAGCGCGGCCCGCAGCGGCTTGACCACGTCCTTGGAGGAGGCGTGCGACGGCTCGCGCTCGGCGGTGACCCAGAACGCCCAGCCCTCTCCGCGCTCCACGAGGTGGCCGTTCAGGCCCTGCTCGGACAGCGCGGCGTTCAGTACGTCCGTCGTGCGCCGCCGGTTCGGGGTGTGGCGCATCGAGCGGAGGTGTACGCCGGTGTGCCAGCCGTGCACCTGCCAGCCGAGCTTCAGGCCGTTCTCCGCGACCTCGCGCTTGACGTGCCCCGGCTTCTTCAGCAACTCGGAGAGCAGATCGCGGCGTTCGCGCAGATCGCGTTCCCCTTCGAGCCGCCGCCGCGCCGCCCAGCCGGTGATCGCGGACGCGGCGATCGCTGCGGCCTCCTCGGCGGTGGTCGTCCAACTCCGGGGGCCCGGCGGCAGTTTCACCGCGAGCCACACATCGGGCCCCGCCTGGGCGTCGAGGACGACGGGAACCAGCACGAGGTCGCCGTCCCGGCCGTCGGCGGCACCCGGCACGGTGTGCGGTGCGGGGTCGGCCAGGGCGTCCTCAGGCAGCTCCAGGGCGGACCCGGAGAGCACGGTGCCGACCGGGGAGACCAGGCTCGCCCGTCCGCTCAGCATGCGTGCCAGGGTCTCCAGCACCGGACCCGGCTCTGTGTGGCGGCGGCGCAGCTGCCGTCCGAGCTGGCTCAGCACGTCCGCCCGTACCAACTCGGGCGCGTGCACGACGCGGTCGAGCTGCCGCGCCAGCTGAAGAGGGTCCTTGAACGTGGCGACGAGCAGCGGCATGCCCAGCTTGGCCGCCAGCCGCGTGGCCGATCCGACCAGGTGCGGGCCCTTGGTCACCACGAACCCGACCGCACCCGCCGCCCGTACGGCGCTGAGCATCATGTCGAGGACGACCAGCTCCGTCTCCCCCGGGGCCGCGATGACGAGCGCGCCCTGAGTGACCGACTCCGCGCTGGCCAGGGTCGATACGACCTCGATGGAGCGCACCTCCTGGTCGAGGCCGGCCTGTCCGGCGGCGAGATGCGCGCCCACCAGGCCCTCCAGCCCGCACAGCATGCGGACCGTGACGGGCTGCCAGGACGACACCGTCATCCGGCCGTTCCCTCCAGGGGCACGTAGTCCATGTCGTAGCCGAAGGCCCGGGGCCCGAGCAGCTCCAGCCCGGCCGCGCTGCGCCACTGGGGATGGCAGGGGATGGCCAGCACTTCGACCCACAGTCCGTAGCGCACACGCTCGGCCGTCAGACACGTACCCGTCTCCTGATCCAGCACACAGATCAAGTCGGGTACGCAGGCCACGATCCGGCCGTCCTCCAGCGCGACGAGGTACTCGTTCTGCATCTCGATGCGCAGCGCACGGTCGGGCTGTTCGGCGTGCTCGACGACGACGGTGCCGGTCGGGAACTGGCCGAGATGACGCCGGGGCACTTCGACTACCTTGCCTTCGAAGAGAGTCCGCGCTCCGTAGCGCTCCGCCAGGCCGTCCCGGTCGCGCTCTTCGAGCAGGCGCCCCATCTCGATCGCCGTGGAGTACGAGCCGACCAGCATGCCCTTGGCGATCTCGTCCATGGACAGCGGCCGCCAGGCCATGCCGGCCCAGCCGCCCATCGCGGGCATCGACAACCGGATCACCGACTCGGCGTCGGCGCTGTTCACCCCGTCCACCAGGAGGTTGGACCCCTTGTCGGCGGTGAACGCCGCCGGGGTGAGATCGATCCCGGCGAGCGTCAGGGTGGTCTGGCTGAGCTTGGTGACGCCGCGTCCGGTGCCGTCCGCGTCCACAAGCGGAAGTCCGAGCTGTGCGGCCGCGATGACCGGGACCACGGCCATGATGCCGGTCATGGCGACGCCGACCACGGCCTGCACCGTCACGCCGGTGTGCCCTTCGACTCCGCGTATCGCGCGGACGATCTCGCTGCCCTCGTACGGCTTCTCGTGCATGACCGTGCCGGAGCCGACGAAGCCGACCGGCACCGCGAGGCTCTCGGGCGGCAGTTCGCCGGGGTCCATCACTTCGACGGGGCCGTGCTCGCGTAACGCCCGCCGGAGTATCGGCTCCACGAGTTCCGTGCCGGTGCCGCCCCCGCCGCCCGCGCCGAGAAGCATCGCGGCCTTGGAGAGCGCCGGCACGTCCTCGAGTGTGAACTGCCACATGCCACCATTGTGCTGGCGCTCACCAAGCGGAATCGGTCAACGACCGAAAATGACATATGCCTCAGGAAGCCGGTTCTGCGCGGCGGTAGTCCTCCTCGATGCCGAAGACGCGCGGTCCGAACGCCGCGAGCGCCTCGGGGGTGCACAACCGGTCCGGGGCGGAGATCATGAACACCCGCACACGCTGCCCGAAGGCCAGCCCCTCGGTGGTGATCGGCTGCCCGGTCTCCGCGTGGAGCACGGTGACGAGATCGGGCACGATCGCGACGGTCCTGCCGTCGATCCGCGCCACGAGATTCTCGTTCTGGAAGACGAGTTCGCACGCGGCGTCGGAGTCGTCCGCGGCGACGGCGGCACGGCCCCGCGCGAACCCCTCGGCGGTGCGGCGCTCCACATCGACGACCTTGCCCGAGAAGACGGCCCTCCCGTGCCGGTACACCGTGCGCGACAGCGTCTCGCCGAGCGCCGCGAACGGGTCCCGGTGGCTCTCGCGTGCCTCCCGTACGGCCCGTCCGAGCCGGAGCGCCGTGCTCACGGTGCGCGGCACCGCCGTACGGCGGACGTCGGCGCCGCTCATGGCGTAGATCGCCATCCACGCCGAGGCGCCCATGCTGACGGCGAGGGCGCGGGCCAGCGACTCCAGCCGCCGGTTGTCGGATCCTGTGTCCACCACGGCCACGCTGCCCTGCTCGTCCGCGATCGCCATCGGCGACCCGGGCAGGCCGCAGGCGGCGAACGTCGTCATCGACAGCTCGGGGAACGCCCGGCCCATGCCGTCGGCGTCGACGACGGGCAGCCCGAGCTTCGCCGCGGCCACCAACGGGACCATCGAGTTCATTCCGCCGCACTCGGCGGGCATCGTGGCGGTGACGGGGCGGCCGAGGTGACGCTCCAATGCGCGTACAGCGAGGCCCGCTTCGGCCCCGTTGGGAAGCTTCTCCACGACGACGGTCGGCGCGCCCAGCATGGCCGCGGTGACGACGAGAGCGTCCTCGTCGAGCTCGTCGGGGTCGAGGAACCGGACGGGCTCCCCGGCCGCCGCGAGGGCGTCGGCGGCCAGTGACATCCCCAGATACGGGTCGCCGCCGCCGCCCGCGCCGAGCAGTGCGGCTCCCCAGGCGAGGTCCGCCAGATCGCCGGAGGCGAGGTTCCAGGGCATCAGGCGATCCCCGGCCCGTGCGCGACGGGGGAGGGCGCGGAGGCGTCCCGGGCCAGATCCCCCACGGCCTTGACGCGGATGCGCGTCGCATTGCCCGGGAGGTACGCCAGGGGAATCTCCTCCACTTCGACGATCTCCACCGTGCCGGGTCTGGCGCCGGCGATGAGGGCGCGGTCGGTGGCCTCCTGCTTGGCCGTGTCCAGCGCGGCGTCCCGCTGCCCCGGCTGGACGGCGTAGATCCGGTCCACGTCTCCGCTGATCTGGGCGATCGCGGCGCCGACGGCGTTGGCGACGGCGAACTGCTCCGGCCGCAGCACCGAGGACGCCAGCGGAAACTCCTCGGGCAGCAGCACGCTACCGCCGCCCACCAGGACCACGGGGACGAGCGCCCTGCTGGTGCGCATCCGGTCGATCGTCCCGGTGATCCGCTCCGTGACGTAGCCGAGCCCGGCGGTCACCAAGTCCCGGTCCAGGGACGCTACTTGCTCCGGGTCGCCGATGTCCGCGCGGCCCGCGGCCACGACGAGGTCGGTGGCGGTCAGCGTCTTCCCGCCGAAGACGAGCGCCTCGTCCTGAAGGCGGTAACCCACGCTGTCCGGCCCGACCTTCACGTCCGCGTCGTCCTGCCGGACGAGGCTTCCTCCGCCGATGCCGAAGGACAGCACGTCGGGCATGCGGAAGTTGGTGCGGATGCCGCCCACGCTCACCTCGGTGCTGGCCTCCCGCGGGAAGCCGTGGTGCAGCATGCCGACGTCCGTCGTCGTGCCTCCGACGTCCACGACCGCGCAGTCGTCCACGCCGGAGAGATACGCGGCACCGCGCATCGAGTTGGTCGGCCCGGAGGCGAACGTCATGACGGGGTACTGGCGGGCGTAGTCGACGCCCATGAGCGTGCCGTCGTTCTGGCTGAGATACAGCGGCGCGTGCAGTCCGATACCGCGCAGCGTCGCCACCATGCCGTCGCAGATCCGCTCCGCGAGTTCGCCGAGCGCGGCGTTGATGACCGTGGCGTTCTCGCGCTCCAGCAGGCCCGTACGGCCCACTTCGTGGGAGAGGCTCACCCGCAGCCCGGGCAGCCGCTCGGCGAGGATCTCCGCCGCCCGCAGCTCGAACTCGGCGTTGACGAGGGAGAAGACGGATGTGACGGCGACCGACCGGACCTCCTTGGCGGCGAGATCGTCGGCGATCTTGTGCAGTTCGTCGGGGACGAGGTCGGAGATGACGCGTCCGTCGTACTCGTGGCCGCCGTGGCACAGATATGTGTGGCCGCCGATGGCGCTCACCAGGTTGCCGGGCCAGCCGACCAGCGGGGGCAGCGACTGCGTGGCGGGCAGCCCGAGACGTACGGCCGCGGTGGGTGCCAGATCGCGCGCCTCGACGATCGCGTTGATGAAGTGCGTCGTCCCGAGCATCACGCCGGTGACCGCGCCCGGGTCGAAGTCCCGCCGTTCGCGCAGCGCTTGAACCGCCTTCACGATTCCATCGGTCACGTCGGGGGTCGTGGTGACCTTCGCGTCGGCCAGCACGGAGTCGCCGTCCATCAGGACGGCGTCCGTGTTCGTACCGCCGACGTCGATACCGATCCGCATGTGGTGAGAACTCCTCGATCATTGACGCGCCGTGGTGGCGGCGAGCAGGAAGGCCACCGTACGGGCGAAGTTCACGATCTCCAACGGGACGGCATACGCATTCCGGCCGCCGGCCGACGGCGCCGGCGGAGGGGAATCAGCGGAGTGCAGTCGCGATTCAGCCGAATCGGCCGATTCGGCTGAGAAGTGCCGGGAGAGGTCCGGCGCCAACCGCTCTGTGAACGGCTTTGAGAAGGACGCTTCGAGCAGTCCTGTGAACGGCCCGGGAAACAAATCGATTGCGATGCCGTATCGCCGTGCCGGGTCTTGTACCGGAAACCGACTCCCCGTGTTCAAATCGAACCTCGCTCCGTTCCCGCGAAATGTCCGGACTGCGATGGGATGGAGCCGTCTTTGACGGGCCGCACGTGAACTCCCGAACAATAGAGGCAAGATACGGCCCAGGGAATGGGCAATGTGCCAGGGCCTGTCCGCCCGCCCGTGCAGGGTGCACGCCACCGTCGCGCCAGGCGGGCCGGGCAGTGCCGGCCTGCGGCGGAGTACGTCATGCACAGTGCCGCCCCACGGGACGGGTGTGTGCAGTGTGACCACTTCCTCAAGGCGCCGAGCGTGCTTACGGTAGGGCTTTGGCAGGAAAGGATCCTGCTGCAACGAAAGTCACGGAGCACCCCCATGGCCGCTTGCCGCCGCCCCGTCGACGTCGCAGGGGAAGATTCACCCGGGCCGACTGACCATCGGCGTACGACCACTACTTTCACCGAGCGCCTGCCGCATTCCGTCTCCAGCTTGGTGCCACGACGTGAGGAACTGACACGACGACCTGACGAACTGCCACGACCCGAGGAACTGCAACGACCCGAGGACAAGCCCATCGAACTGGTGGAATTCCTGTCGCCCATTCCCGAAGCGGTCCCCGTCGCCCGCCGTCATGTGGTGGGCGTTCTGCACGAATGGGGCTTGAGCACACTGACCGAGACCGCCTCACTTCTGGCGTGCGAGTTGGTCTCGAATGCCGTCAAGCACGGGAGTCCCGCCGCCGAAGCCCCCACGGGCGCCGGTGCTCAGCAGATCGTGCTGACCGTGCGCCACCACGCCGGGCTGTTCATCGAGGTCTGGGATCCGGGCTCCAAGGGGCTGCACCCCCGAGTGCGCGCGGCGGCGCCGCACGACGAGGTGGGCCGCGGGCTCCAGTTGGTCGACACCCTGAGCCGCTCGTGGGGGCACTACGCGCCCGCGTACGGCGGCAGGACCGTCTGGTGCGAGCTCGTCACGCCGAGGCGCGGCGAAAGGAGCAGGCACTGACCTCACCGACCTGAACGTTTTGACAGCCTGACGGCCTTCACGGGCCTGACGGCGCCCGAACCGACCGCGCCGGTCGGGGGCGGCAGACGTGCACCGTTCGAGGAGACGGCGGGGCCCGATGGGATGCGGACCCTCGCCGGCTTTCCGAGCGGTGCCGCAACGGGGGCGGGGGGGCTCTCGAACTCCCCCCGGAGAAGCAGGAGTTGCGCTGCTGTCTGCCGCCTGCCCGTGCCGGGCGGTACGGCCCAGAGGGGCACGTCCGTCCGCGTCCGCGTGCCCGTGGCCCGTGCCCGCGTCTCCCCTCGCCCCTCTCCCCTCGCCCCTCCCCCTCACCCGCGCCCGCGCCGCGCCCGCCACCCGCACAGCCCAGCCGGCCGGGCGCCGGGCGGTCCGCTGTGCCTACATGGAGTCAGGACTCCGCCGCAGGTCACAGCCCACAGCCGGGCACGCACCGTACGTACGGCGCAGGGCAGGACGGATGGGTGTGCATGAGTGAGAGCACGAAAGCCGCGCTGGCCGCGAGCGTCGCCGCCGGATATCTCCTCGGCAGGCGTCGCAAGGCGAAGCTCGCGATGGCCGTCGCCGCGTTCCTGGTGAGCAAGAGACTCCAGGTCAAGCCGCAGGAACTGCTCGCGGCGGGCGCCGGGAAACTCGGCGACTCGCCCCAGCTGTCCCAGCTCGCCGAGCAGATGCGCGGCGAGGTGCTGACGGTGGGACGTGAGGCGCTGAGGGCGGCGGCGGACCGGCGGCTCGGCAGCTTCGCGGACGCGCTGGCGGACCGGACGAGATCGTTGAACCAGATCCTGGAAGCGGCGCAGGACGAAGGCGAGGCCGAGGGGCGCACGGACGAGGAGCGCACGGACGAAGAGCGCGCTGCCGAGGCCGGCGAGGGAGGCCAGAGAGACCGGGGCGCGGCGGAGGAGGACGAGCGCGACCGGCCCCGTACGGCCGAACGGCGCGCCAGACCCCGCAGGCCGCGCCGCGATGCCGAGGGCCCACAGGCCGCCGCCAAGAAGACGGCGAAGAAGGCTCCCCCGACCAAGGCGGCCAAGAAGACCGCCGCACGGAAGAAGCCGCCTGCCGAGTCGTCCCGCCGCCGGAGGTAGAGCGCATGCCGGACACCAAGAAGAAGGCGAACACGGAGGACTCCTCGGGCTCGGGCCTCGACAGGGTGCGCGAGGAGCTCTCCAACTACCTGCTCGCGAAGGCCAACACGGTGGTCAGCTCGGCCGGGAAGAAGACCGGCGAACTCGCGGAGAAGGCCCTGTCCGGCGCCGGTGACGGCGGCGGGCTGGCCAAGCCCGTCGCGAAGGTGCTCGGCGGCGAGTCACCCGCGAAGGCCGCCGGGGAGCAGGCCGTGAAGGGCGCCAAGGACAAGGTCGCCGAGAAGACGAAGGAGCTCTTCGGCGGGGGCGGCAAGGCCGGCGAGAAGAAGGTCACCAACATCGTCGAGGCGATCGACGTGGGTCTGCCGCTGCGCCGCGTGTACGACCACTGGACGGAGTTCGAGGAGTTCACGGGCTTCATGAAGGGCGTCGTCGAGGCCTCACGCTCGGAGGACGACGAGGTCACTTCCGACTGGACGCTCAAGGTCGGGCCGTCCAAGCGGAGTTGGCAGGCCACGGTGCTGGAGCAGGTGCCCGACGAGCGCATCGTCTGGGAGACCAAGGGCGAGACCAAGACGCACGGCGCCATCTCGTTCCACGAACTGGCCCCGAGCCTCACCCGGATCGTGGTCGTCGTCGAGTACACCCCCGGCGGTTTCCTGGAGAAGACGGCCAACCTCTGGCGCGCCCAGGGCCGCCGGCTCCGCCTCGATCTCAAGCACTTCCTGCGGTACGTGACGCTGGGCGTCCAGGAGGTGCCGGAGGGCTGGCGCGGCGAGATCCGCGAGGGCGAACTCGTACGCAGCCACGAGGACGTGCTCGCAGACGACGAGGACGAGGACGAGCGCGCGGAAGAGGGCTCGGACGAGGACCCGGAGAGCCGGGGCGAAGCCGGGGAAGAGGACGAGGAGATCGACGAGGACGAGGAGGACGAGGCGGCCTGACGAAGACGGAGAACACCAGGCCGGGCCGGGGCGGGCCCGTGAGACGCCTCTGGTCCTCGGCGCCCGGCAGCACGCCGAGGACCAGAGAGCCCGGACGGCGGCCACGCGGTGAGGCTTTCCGCGTGGCCGCACGGCTGGGGAACCGGCTGAACCGCCGGAGCCCGGTCGACCGCCGGAAGGTGCTCAGGAGCCGACGGCCACGTCCGCGCCCGCGTCGGTCGTGTCGGTGATCTCGTAGACGGCTCCGAACTCCGAGGTGGTGGCGCTCGTCGGGCAGCCGAAGCCGCCCTCGACCTTCACGGGCACCTCAGCGGCCTCGAAAGTCAGCGTCGACGGCGAGCCGTTGGCCCAGTCGCCGGTCGCGGTGGCCGCGCCGTCGGGCGCGGCGGTCACCGTGCACTCGGCGAGCCCGCTGGTCTTCAGGACGAAACCGCCCGGGGGCATGGTGAGTCCGGCGGTGCTCGGGTCGCCGTGCTGCATGGAGACGGTCCAGTCGCCGCTGGTCGTCACCGACGCCTCGACGCCCGGCAGGCTCGTCGTGCACGAGTCGTACGTCGGCGCGGACACGGCGGACTCCACCGGCCCGGCGTCGTCGTGGTTGTCCGGTGCGGCCGGAATGCCGCCCGACGCCTCGGAGACAGTGCAGGTCACCGTCACCGACCCGGCGGTGAACGTCGCGTCGCCGGAGAGCTTCGCGGCGTACTCGTGACCGGCGGGGGTGACGGTGGTCGACCCGGCGGCGGACTGCTGGGCGGACGCTCCGGCCGGGCCGGCGGCGCTCGCCGGCCCGGCCAGGAGAAGCGCGGCGGCAGCGGTGGCCGCGGCCACCGCTCCTCGTAAGACTGCGGCTCGTGAAGACGAGGCGTACGGCGGACGCGTGCTCATCATGCGGCTCCTTCACTGCATACATGGGGGTGGTGCAGGGGATGCGATGGCACTCGTGCGCTCAGTCCTGCCCTTTCGGGCGCGAGGTGTCGCCGCGGCGGGGCGGGAAGGGGTCGTCGTCGACCCCGAACGCGGCCGCGAGGGAGGAGTCGGCGGACTCGAACCTGCTGGGTGCGCCCCCGGTACCGGAGGCACGCGAAGTGCCGGAAGTACCGGGCGGGTTGGGGGACGGCTCGGCGGGGTTCGGCCCGGACGGGTCGGCCGGACCGGACGCGCCGCGCTCCCCGGACGCCCCGGAGACGCCTGCCCCTCCGGCGGCCGGCGGCCCGTCGGCGGCTCCGGACCGTGCGGAGGCCGAGTCCCCCTCCGGAGCACCGGCCGCTTCGGCGGACGCGGGCACCGCGGCGGCCACCGGCACCGCCTCCGCGTGGAAGGCCGCGGGCTCGCCGCCCTCGGCCGCCGTACCGTCACCGACTCCCGCATCGTCGGGCGGCGGCACCGGCCGCCACGCGAACATCAGGGCTCCCCCGACGACGCCCAGAAGCGTGCCGATCATGAACCCGCCCAGGTTCGACAGCACGAGGGCCGACGCCGCGAGCATGACCGTGATGATGCCCGCGAGCCCGCGGTACTGGGGCGTGAACCAGCCGCTGAACCCCAGCACGACCATGATCGCCGCGAGGACGACGGCCGGGATGCCGGCGGTCCCCTCGTGCAGCATCACCTTCATGGGAGCGAGCGGCAGCACGCCGATCTCCACACCCGCGAGGACGGTGAACAGACCGCCCCAGAACGGCCGGCCACGGCGCCATCCGCGCCACCGGCGCCAGATCAGAAGCATTCCTTGGTGCCCTTGTTCACTTTCATGCTCAGGTTGTTGAGCCTGAACTTGCCGGCGTTGGTGGCCCATGCGGTCTGCTTGAGCTTGGTGATGTGGACGTCGTCGGCCTGCTGCCCGAACAGGTCCTGGAGTCCGCGCCCGCCCTTCGGGCCCTTGTCGAGAGTCGAGGCGTCGCGCCCGATCTCGATCTTGTTGAAGGATGCGTTGCCGGACAGCTGCGTGGCGTCGACGAACAGGTCGCTCGCCTGTACCGGCTTCTTGCCCGTACCGGCGGTGAGGTTCAGCGAGATGCTGCCGATGACGGGCAGGTCCGTGACGACGGACTGGCACAGGTCGTTCATCTCGGCCGTCTTGATCGCGGTGACGGCCACGGGTATCAGCTTGTCCCTGGCGTTGCGGTCCACGCTGCCGTACTGCGCGAAGCCGTCACCGTCCAGGCTGGACGCCGACACCTTGAACTGCTGTCCCGATACGGCGAAAGACGCCGCGAGCGCGCCGTTGGCCAGTGCGATCGCCAGCGCGGCGGTCGCCGCACAGCCCGGCACGCACAGGACGGCGAATCTCCGCCAGCTCGTGCGTCCCGTCAGCTTTCTGCCGTGCGCATCCTTCATGGTGTGTCCCCTTGTGAGAAAAATGGCGTGGTGACCGTTGTGTGGGGGATGTGAAGCACATGCGTGGTGCGAGGGGGGAGCGCACAGAAGGAGACCCTGCTGTGCGGAAGAGTTACTGGCGAGTCAGGTTATGGACACCGGACGTGGACGGCAAGGTTTCGCGCAGACAACTTTCCGCCGAACACCCGCTCTTGGAGCTGCGGCACCGCGTCCCGGCTCTGGACCCCACCGCCGCCCCGGGAGCCGGACACCCCCTGAGCAGCACCGCACGAGCTGGCGTTACCTCTAGTAGCCCCCTGGCAGCCGGTAGATTGCGCTGTCTTTCGCGTCGCCCGCGGGAACCGGATGCGGCCGGAGCGTGGTCAGAGAGGCGCGTCGGCCGGCGGGAAGTGGCCGAAATCAGGCCCGATGAGAGGCACTTGGGACCGAACGGAGCGGTGACCGGGGGCCTTCTTGCCGGGGCTTCTGCGGGCGGCGTACCATGAATGCGCTTTCAACCCAGCGGCCTCCGCGGCCTGATCAAGCAGGAGAGCGTGGTCGCGTGAATGCTCCCACCGTGTACGACGTCGCCGGCCAGGCCGGCGTCTCGATCGCGACGGTCTCGCGAGTGTATCGGGCCCCCGATTCGGTGCGCGCCGGTACGAGGGAGAAGGTCCTGGAGGCCGCCCGCGAGCTCGGCTATGTGCCGAGCGGCAACGCACGGGGCCTGGCCAGCCGCAACACCCGCGTGCTGGGCCTGTGCTTCCCCGACTACGCCGATCCCGACGCCGAGGACCCGGACTCCGACTACGGCGACGACGCCGAGCTGATGCTCTACTCCGACGAGATAATCCGCGGCATGGAGCGCGCGGCCCGGCGCCACGGCTACGCCCTGCTGATCGCCGCCTCCCTCGCGGAGGGCCCGAAGAGCCTCGTCGCCGACGTCGCGGGGCGCGTGGACGGCTTCGCCGTGCTCGCCCGTACGGTCCCCACCGAGGAGCTCGAAGTGATCTCGCGGCGGCTGCCGGTGGTGATGGTCGCGGGCCCGCGCGAGGACGCACCGCTCGATCATCTCGACCACGTCGAGGTGGCCAACTTCGACGGCGAACTCGCCCTGACCAGGCACCTCATCGCCGATCACGGCCTGACCCGGCTCGCCTTCGCCGGCGGCACGGAGGACTCCCCCGACGGCGAGGCCCGCTTCCGCGGATTCCAGGCGGCACATCTTGAGGCGGGCCTGCCGGTCCCCGACCGCCCCGACGCACGGTCCATGCTGACGCAGGCCGAGGGCGGGCGTGCGATCGCCCAACTGCTCGACCGCGGGGGCGAGTTGCCCCACGGAGTGGCGTTCGCCAACGACCAGATGGCGGTCGGTGCGCTCTCGGAGCTGCGGCGGCGCGGGGTGCGCGTACCGGAGGATCTCGCGGTGGTGGGCTTCGACGGGATCCCGCTCGGCCGCATGGTCTCCCCGGCGCTGACGACCGTACGGCAGCCGATGCGGCGTATCGGCGAGGAGGCCGTGGAGCTGCTGGTCGCGAGGCTGGAGGACCGCACGCGGGAACCGGTCTCCCAGGTGCTGCCGGTCTCGGTGGTCCGCCGGGCCAGTTGCGGGTGCCGGCAGGACGCGACCTCTTCCGTTACACAGTCGTAATCAACTCGGCTCTTGCACGCCCGGGCAGTCGCTCACAGAGTATGTATGCGCTTACAGCCTGGCCGTCTCCTCCTTGAGGCCACCGGCCACATGAACGCTTCGACGCATCGCTCCGCACTGAGGAGGAGCCCCTCCATGCAGCACATTTCACGCATCGCCGCCGCGACCGCGGCAACGACCGCCCTCGCGCTGCTGCTCTCCGCCTGCGGCAGCGGCGACAGCGAGCAGTCCTCCGCGAAGGACAAGCAGACCCTCACCGTCTGGGGCATGGGTGAGGAGGGCAAGCACCTGGCCAAGCTGGGCAAGGAGTTCAACAAGAAGCACCCCAACATCAAGGTCAAGGTCACCCCGGTCGGCTGGGACGTCGTCCACCAGAAGCTGGTGTCGGCCGTCGCCGCTGGGGAGCTTCCCGACATGGCCCAGATGGGCAGCACGATGCTCGGCGAGTTCATCGAACTCGACGCGCTGGAGCCGGTGGACACGAAGGCCTTCAAGAAGGACGACTACTTCCCGGCCGCGTGGGACGGCGGCGTGAAGGACGGCGAGGCCTATGGCGTTCCCTGGTACGTCGACACCCGGGCGCTGTACTACCGCACGGACCTGGCGAAGAAGGCCGGCGTCGACAAGCCCCCGGCCACGTGGAAGGACCAGCGCGCCCTCGCCAAGGCCTACAAGGACAAGGCCGGCGCGAAGTGGGGCACGTACAACCAGCCCGCCAACATCGGCGCCTGGCAGACCTGGCTCCCCTTCCTCTACTCGGCCGGCGGCAAGCTGGTCGACGACTCCGGCAAGCCCGCCCTGGACTCCCCCGAGTCCGTCGAGGCGCTGACCGAGTACGCCCGCTACTTCGACGAGGGCCTCTCCCGGAAGAGCTCGCCGCCCGACTACGACGTGGTGAAGGACTTCGGCTCGGGCGACGCCCCGATGTTCATCTCCGGGCCCTGGATCGTGCAGAACATCCAGGACCAGCAGCCGCAGCTCAAGGGCAAGTACGCCACCGCCCCGCTGCCCGCCGGCACATCGAGCACCTCCTGGGTGGGCGGCGCGAGCCTCGTCACGTTCAAGGACAGCGCGCACAAGGCCGCGGCGAAGGAGTTCACGGAGTACCTCACCAGCACCGAGCAGCAGGCGCACTGGTACGAGATCGCCAAGTCGCTGCCCGCGAAGGAGGACGCCTGGGACGAGCCCGCGCTGAAGAACGCGCCGGAGCAGCTGGACGCCTTCGAGAAGCAGCTCAAGACCGCGAAGACCGTCCCGCCGCTCGCCAAGTGGGAGGAGTTCTCCGCCAAGCTCGACGAGGGCGTGGCGCGCGTCTCCCAGAAGGGCGAGTCCCCGAAGAAGACGGCTGCCTGGCTGCAGAAGGCCACCGAGGGCCTGGTGGGCTGACTCGATGGCGACCACGACCCCATCCCGGCGGGGGGTCCCGGGCCGCACCCAGGCGGTGCGGTCCGGGGCCGGGGCCGGCGCTGGGACGGGCCGCGGACAGGGGCCCGCCGGGCGCCGCCGGGACCGGCTCAGCATGCAGAACCTCCCGGGGTGGATGTTCTCCACTCCGTTCCTGGTGCTGTTCCTGACGTTCATGGCGGTGCCGATCGTCGCGACGTTCGTCATGAGCTTCACCGACTTCGGGCTGCGGAACGTCGCAGACCCGTTCTCCACCGAGTTCATCGGCGTGGAGAACTACACACGGCTCTTCGACGACGAGCGCTTCCTGACGTCCTTGTTCAACACGGGCTACTTCGTGGTCCTGGGCGTGCCGCTCACCGTCGGAGCGGGACTGTTCGCAGCCGTGCTGCTCAACCGGGGCGTCGGCCGGCTGCGTACGGTCTTCCGGGTCGGCTTCTACGCACCCGTGGTCACCAGCATCGTCGCCGTGGCGGTCGTGTGGCGCTTCGTCCTGGACCCGGCGGACGGGCTCATCTCCGGGCTCGCGTCCGAAGTGGGCCTGACCTCACCGGACTTCCTCGGCTCGAAGGTCCTCGCGATGCCCTCGCTGATCGTGATGGCCGTCTGGCGCAACCTCGGCACGGCGATGGTCCTCTTCCTCGCCGGGCTCCAGGGCATCCCCGCCGAGGTGCGGGAGGCGGCGCGGCTGGACGGCGCCGGCGTCTGGCAGGAGTTCCGGACCATCACGGTGCCGCTGCTGCGCCCGACGATGCTCTACGTCAGCGTCATGACGACGATCGGCTTCCTCAACGTCTTCGAGGAGCCGTTCGTGATGACCGAGGGCGGGCCGGACAACTCCACGCTGACCGTCTCGCTCGACATGTACCGCGAGGGCTTCAGCTTCTTCCACATGGGCTACGCGAGCGCGATGGCGTACGTGCTGTTCACGGTCATCCTCGCGGTCACCCTGCTCCAGCTCCGTCTGCTGAAGGACAAGACGAGATGACGGCGACCTTGGACGGCGCAGCCCGCGCAACCGAACCGGCGCCGCGTCCGCACCGGCGCGAGGCCACGCGCCGCAGGCTCCTGCTGGCCGTGCTGTGGGCCGGCATGGTCGTGATGATCGCGCCGTTCCTGTGGATGGCGCTGTCCGCGTTCAAGTCGGAGCGCGACCTCGGCGCGACGCCGACGGTGTGGATACCGGACGACTGGACGCTGATCCACTTCGAGAAGCTGGTCAAGCTGCTCGACGTGGGCGCCCACTTCTTCAACTCCACGCTGGTCGCCGTCGTCGTCACGGTCTGCAATCTCGTCTTCTGCTCGATGCTCGGCTACGCGCTGGCGAAGCTGAAGTTCATGGGGAAGCGGCCCGTGTTCGCGCTCGTGATGTGCGCGCTGATGGTGCCGGGCAACCTGATGCTGATGCCGATGTTCGTGATGGTCAGCAAGATGGGCCTGATCGACTCCTACGCCGCGCTCATCCTGCCGTTCGCGGCGGGCGCGTTCGGGGTCTTCCTGATGCGCCAGTTCATGACCGCCATTCCGGACGAGCTGCTGGAGGCGGCCCGCATCGACGGCGCCGGCGAGTGGTTCATCTTCTGGCGGATCGCGATGCCGCTGGTCAAGCCCGCGCTGGCGACGCTGGCCATCTTCACGTTCCTCCAGTCCTGGAACAACTTCCTCTGGCCGCTCGTGGCCACCAACGACCCGGATAAGTACACGCTTCCGGTGGCGCTGGCCACCTTCGCCATCGACCCCACGAAGACCAACGGCTCCAACGGGGTCCTGATGGCGGGCGCCTTCCTGGTGGTACTGCCCGTCCTGCTGGTCTTCATCCTGCTCCAGCGCTACTTCACGCAGGGCATCGCCACCGCGGGCCTCAAGTAGGCCCGTACGACCGCGCGTTCCGTACCGCCCCCGTACGACCGACGGCGGGGGAGAAAGACCCCGAGTGTATGCGCATCCATCGAGAGGTGACCCCGACATGACCGAGAAGAACGCCGCTCGCCTCGACTGGGAGCAGCGCATCGGCCTCCCGAGCGACCTCCCCCTGGCTGAGCCGGGTGGTGCCCCCAAGCTGACCGGCACCGCCCGCCTGCCCGCGCCCTTGGGGCTGTGCTCCGAGGACGGCACCGGCCATGTGCTGCTCGACTGGGAGCCGGTGGAGGGCGCGTTGGGGTATCTCGTGCACCGGGCGGACACCGTCGACGGCCCGTACGAGCCGCTCGACCACCGGGGCGGCGACGTGCTGGCGGTGCCCTCGCCGCCGTACGCGGACACCCTCGTCGAGCCCGGTCAGGGCTACTGGTACAAGGTCGCCTCCTGGACGGACGCGGGCCCCGGCGCGCTCCCCGCCGAGCCCGTCCGCGGCTGCCCGAAGGCGCGGGGCACCCGGCCGCCGGCCGTCACCGTCGAGGTCGACGCGGGGGCCGAGCCGGTGCCGCTGCCGCCCGTGTGGAACCGGATGATCGGCGCGGAGCATCTGTCGATGCTGCTGTGGAGCGAACCCGGTCCCGGCGGCGCAGACGTTGCGAAGGAGTACGGCGACGCGCTCGGCATCGTCCGCGACGAGCTCGGGGTGCGCACCGTACGGGCGCACGGCACGTTCCTGCCCGAGTGCGTGCGCGTACTGGACGACGGCTCCTTCGACTTCTACGGCCTCGACACGGTCTACGACCGCTTCCTCGCCACGGGTCTCAAGCCCGTGGTCGAACTCTCCTTCATGCCCGCCGAGTTGGCGCTCGACCCCGAATACACCATCTTCGAGTACAAGGGCATCGCCTCCGTACCGCGCAGCTGGGAGCGGTGGGGCGAGCTGTGCCGCGCGCTCACGGTGCACCTGCGGGAGCGCTACGGCGCGGAGGAGGTCGCCACCTGGGAGTTCGAGGTCTGGAACGAGGCCAATCTGGAGGTCTTCTGGAACGGCAACCAGGCCCAGTACCACCTGCTGTACGAGACCGCCGTACGCGCCGTGAAGGGCGTCGACGCACGCATCAGGGTCGGCGGCCCCGGCTCGGCCGCGGCCAAGTGGGTCGGCCCGCTGCTGGAGTACTGCCGCGAGCACGACGTGCCCATCGACTTCGTCTCGACGCACACCTACGGCAACGCGCCGCTGGACTTCCGCCCCGAGACGCGCTCCTTCGCGGAGGCCACGGGCCTGCCCGAACCGGAGATCCTCTGGACGGAGTGGGGCGTGACGCCCACCCACTTCCACCGCGTCAACGACTCCGTCTTCTCCGCGCCGTTCGTGCTGCGCGGCATGAAGAGCGTGCTGGGGGTATCCCCGGCGAGCCAGGGGAAGTCGGCGGACGCCCTCGCGTACTGGGTCGCCACCGACCACTTCGAGGAGCTGGGCCGGCCGCCGAAGCTCTTCCACGGCGGCTTCGGGCTGCTGACCGTGGGCAATCTGCGCAAGCCACGCTTCTGGGCGCTGCGCATGCTCTCGCAGCTGGAGGGCGGCCGCGTCCCGTCGACGGTCGGCGGCGACGGCGCCGAGGCGCTGGTGGAGTCCCTCGCGACGCGTACGGACGACGGAGCCGGCATCGACGTCCTCTGCTGGAACGGCACGCTGGACCAGACGAAGACCGGCGGCGCCGCCGCGCTGGACCGCGAGGCCCGCGTCGAGGTGAACGGGCTGACGCCGGACGCGAGTTACTCGGTCGTGCTGCGCCGCGTGGACGAGACCCACTCCAACATCAAGGCCGTGTGGGACGCCATGGACGCCGGCCACAACGACTGGCCGAACGAGCGCCAGTGGTCCGAACTCCGCGCCGCCGACGAGCTCTTCGAGGAGTCGCTCGGCACCGTGACCGCCGACGCCGCCGGATCGCTCTCCCTCACCGTCGACCTGCCGATGCCCGGCATCCGCGCGCTTCGCCTCACCAGGGCCTGAACGGGTCCCCGACGACCGCACGTCCACCGAACGACGAAGGAGCCGCACCACCATGAAACGACGGACCATCCTCACGGCCGGAGCGGGTGCGTCGGCCGCGCTCGCCCTCGGTGTCACGGCCACCCCCGCCTCGGCACGCAGCCGCGCCACGACCTCGCTGCTGCACCGCTGGTTCCGCGACACCTACGCCTCGATCGAGGCCATGCACTCCGAACTCGGCCTCGCCGCCGACAAGATCGACGTGAGCGGCGCCAAGCCGAAGCGCAGCGTGCAGACCTCGCCCACCAACATCGGCTGCGGGATCTGGTCGACGGTGGCCGCGGCCGGGCTCGGCGTGATCAGCCAGGCGACCATGCGCAAGCGGCTCGCGGGCACCGTCTCGGCGGTGGAGAAGCTGGAGCGCGCGAAGGGCTTCTGGCTCAACTGGTACGACGCCGGCACGGGCAAGGTGCTGACGAAGTGGCCGGAGACGGGCGACGAGGTGCGGCCGTTCCTCTCCTCCGTCGACAACGCCTGGCTGATCACGGGGCTGCGGATCGCGGCACAGGCCGACCCGTCGCTGGCCCCGCGCGTGAAGAGCCTGCTCAAGGACGCCGACTGGTCCTTCTACTTCACCCCGTACGACGAGAGCGACCCGGCACAGCACCCCGGCCAGATCAAGGGCGGCTACTGGACGGACGACGACACCTTCACCGGGCACTGGTACGGCGCCCTCAACACCGAGCCCCGCATGGCCAGTTACCTCGGCATCGCGGACGGCAGCCTGCCCGGCGAGCACTACTGGCGCACGTTCCGCACGATGGTGCCGGAGAACGAGCAGGAGCAGGTGCCCGAGGGCGAGTACGTGACGGTCGACGGCGTACGGCTCTGGCGCGGCCACTACACCTACCGCGGCCGGAAGCTGATCCCCACCTGGGGCGGCTCGATGTTCGAGGCGCTGATGGTGCCGCTCTTCGTGCCCGAGGGCGAGTGGGCGCCGAACGCGTGGGGCGTGACGCACAAGCGCTACATCCGCAGCCAGATCGAGCACGGGCTGGAGGAGGAGAAGTACGGATACTGGGGCTTCTCCCCCGCCAACATCCCGGCCGGCGGCTACAGCGAGTACGGCGTCGACGAGATCGGCATGACCGTGGACGGCTACTTCTCCAAGGGCGTCGTCACGCCGCACGCGTCCTTCCTGGCCATGCAGTTCGAGCCGGCCGCGTCCGTCGCCAACCTGGTGAAGATCGACCGCGACTTCGGCGCTTACCACGACGGGCTGGGCTTCCGCGACTCCGTCGACGTCAAGGAAGGCACGGTCAGCGACTTCATGCTCGCCCTGGACCAGGGCATGGTCGCCGCGGGGCTCGCGCAGGTGCTCAGCCCGGGGCTGCTCCAGGGCGCCTTCCGCTCGGGCGGGTTCGCCAGGAACGTCCGGCCGCTGCTGGCCAAGGAGGACTTCGGCATAGTCTGATCCACGGCGGCAGCTCACGCGGCTGCCCGCCGCCCCGTACCGCCGGGGCAGCGCCGCAGGCTGATCCCCGGCGCTGTCCCGGCCACCCACCGCCGCACGAGAGCACCGCCGCAACACCGCGCTACCGCACCACGCACCACGCACCACGCACCACCGGGAAGGATTCCGTGACGCAGCACGCGCAGCCGCCGCCCGAGCAGCAAGTGCGCCCCAACATCGTGCTGTTCATGACGGACGACCACGCCGTGCCCGCCATCGGCGCGTACGGCAGCGTGATCAACCGGACGCCCGCGGTCGACGGACTCGCCGCGGAGGGAATGCGGTTCGACAACACCTTCTGCACCAACGCGATCTGCTCGCCCGCCCGCGCGACCCTGCTGACCGGCACCTACAGCCACGTCAACGGCATGACCTCGCTCGAAGGGCCGGACCACACCTTCGACGCGACCCAGCCGGGCTTCCCCGAGATGCTGCGCGAGGCCGGCTACCAGACCGCCCTCATCGGCAAGTGGCACCTGGGCCACGGCGGGCGGAGCGACCCCCGCGGCTTCGACCACTGGGAGATCCTTCCCGAGCACGGCGTCTACCACGATCCGACGTTCCTCACCGCCGACGGCGAGCGCACGTACACCGGCTACGTCACCGACGTCATCACCGACCTCGCCCTGAACTGGCTGGACGGGCGCGACCGCGGGCGCCCCTTCGCGCTGCTCGTCCAGCACAAGGCACCGCACCGGCACTTCGAGGCCGCCGAACGCCACCGGCATCTCTACGAGGACGAGGACGTCCCCGCTCCCCCGACCCTCCACGACGATCTGAGCGAGCGCTCCACCG
Source organism: Streptomyces winkii (assembly GCF_032248595.1). NCBI lineage: Bacteria > Bacillati > Actinomycetota > Actinomycetes > Kitasatosporales > Streptomycetaceae > Streptomyces > Streptomyces winkii. The sequence goes on from NZ_JASTTH010000006.1 coordinate 241,841, forward strand.
CCGCCCGCGAGGCGCGGCTGCGCATGGAAGACCTCGTGCGTGAGGACCTCAAGGAGCCGGTGCCGGAGGGGCTTTCGGAGCGCGAGGAGCGCGAGTGGCGCTATCAGCGCTACATCAAGGAGTACCTGCGGGTGGTCGCGGCGCTCGACGAGAACGTGGGCCGCGTACTGCACTTCCTCTCCGTCTCCGGGCTCGCGGAGGACACCGCCGTCGCCTACACCTCCGACCACGGCTTCTTCCTCGGTGAACACGGCTGGTTCGACAAGCGGTTCATGTACGAACCGTCGATGCGCATTCCGCTCGTGATGCGCTGGCCGGGGGTCGTCGCGCCCGGGTCCGTCAACGAAGACCTCGTGGCGAACGTGGACTTCGCGCCGACGCTGCTGGACATCGCCGGCATCGAGCCGCCGGAGCGCATGCAGGGCCGCAGCCTGCTGCCGCTGCTGCGAGGTGAGAAGCCCGGCGACTGGCGCACGGGCGTCTACTACCGCTACTACATGCATCTCGACCGCGACCACAACGTGCAGGCCTGCTACGGCATCCGCACCCGCACACACAAGCTGATCCACTACCCGGGGCACGGCTCCGGCGCCTCGGGTGCGAGCGGGAAGCGGCGCGAGCCGGAGTGGGAGCTGTTCGACCTGACGGACGACCCGGACGAGCTGCACAGCCGCTACGGCGACCCCGAATACGCGGACGTGGCAAGGGAGTTGACCGAGCAGCTGGCGCGGCTCCAGGAGAGCTGCGGAGACACCCCCGAGGGTGTGCTCCCCGAACACTGAGCGGAGGGAGGGCCGTCCGTTGACCGGCACACGGAACAGCCGGGCGCCGCGGGCATGCTGTGCGCCCTCTCGCGGGTCCGCCGCCGGGGCCGGCGGCACGGCCGGCGCCGAACCGGGGCCAGGCACCGCCCAGTCGGGATCGGCGTCCGGCTCCGCCCCCGGCTCCGCAACGGAGGGCCCCCACACCCCGCACGGCGGCTGGTGCGAACTGCCCGGCGGCGCCTTCCTGATGGGGTGCGACGACGCCCCGTACCCGGCGGACGGCGAGGGCCCGGTGCGCGAGGTGACGCTCGCCCCGCTGCGGCTCGCCGCGACCGCCGTCACCGCAGCCGAGTTCGCGGACTTCGTGGCCGCGACGGGCCACCGCACCGACGCGGAGCGCTTCGGCTGGTCGTTCGTCTTCGGCGGGTTCCTGCCTCCCGGCTTCCCGCCCACGCGCGCCGCCGCCGCGGCGCCATGGTGGCGGCAGGTGCACGGGGCGGACTGGCGGCATCCGGAGGGCCCGGGCTCGGATCTGGACGGGCGTGAGGACCATCCCGTGGTCCACGTGTCGCACAACGACGCGCTGGCGTACTGCACTTGGGCCGGCACCCGGCTGCCCACGGAGGCCGAGTGGGAGTACGGAGCGCGCGGCGGGCTGAGCGGAGAGCCGTACCCGTGGGGCCGGGAGCGCGACCCGGGAGGCACGTACAGGATGAACATCTGGCGCGGCTCGTTCCCGGACCGCAACACCGCCGCCGACGGCTACGCCGGGACCTGCCCCGTGGACGCGTTCCCGGCGAACGGCCACGGGCTGTTCAACATGACGGGCAACGTGTGGGAGTGGTCGGCGGACCTCTTCGCCGCCGGCTCCGACTCCCGTGCGCTGCGCGGCGGTTCGCACCTGTGCCACGAGTCGTACTGCCTGCGCTACCGCACCTCGGCGCGCATGGCGAACACGCCCGACTCCTCCTCCGGGAACACAGGATTCCGGGTCGCGTCCGGCTCCGGCCGGTGACGCGGGGAACCGCCCGCCGACAAGCCCCGCAACAGCTTGGCTCCGGCCTCTTGTATGCGCTTCCTGTAAGCGCATACAGTCTCGGCGCACCGACCCCTCGCCCCGTACCGGAGAGCCAGCCATGACGTCACATCCGGCAGACATGCGCCGTCGCGCCGTGCTCGGCGGCGCCGGGGCGATCGCCGTCGCCGCCGCAGGAGGAACCGGTCCCGGCGCCACGCCCGCGTCGGCGGCGTCCGCCTGGACCGGCGGCGCGCAGCCGTACGAGCGGACGGGCACCGGCCCGTCCGTGTCGTACGACCGCAAACGGCTGCTGATCGACGGCGACCCGGTTCTCGTACTGGCGGGCGAGATCCACTACTTCCGCCTCAAGCGCTCCGACTGGCAGTCACGTCTGGACCTGGCCAAGGAGGCCGGGCTCAACACCATCGCGACCTACATCCCGTGGATGTGGCACGAGACCGCGGACGGCTCCATCGACGTCACCGGCCGCACCCGCCCGGAGCGCGACCTCGGCGCCTTCCTCGACCTGTGCGTCGCCGAGGGCTTCCATGTGATCGCACGTCCCGGCCCGTTCACGATGGCCGAGCTCAAGGGCGAGGGGGTTCCGCACCGCGTACGCGAGGAGCACCCGGAGATCGTGCCGAAGGGCTGGGACGGCCAGAAGGACACCGCGCAGACCGTCGACTACCTGGCGCCCGCCTACCTCAAGGAGGTGCGGCGCTGGTACGACGCGGTGATCCCGGTGATCGCGAAGCGCAGGCACCGCAAGGGCGGACACGGCGTCATCGCCTGCCAGCTCGACAACGAGATCGGCATGCTGCCCTGGGTCAGCAACCACCCGGCCCTCACGGACGGAACCCTCAAGGCGTTCAACTCCTGGCTGGACGAGACGTACGGCGCGGATCTCGGCGGGCGCTACCCCTTCGCGGACAAGCCCGCGGACGAGCGCGACGCCGCCATTCGCGCCCCCGAGGACGCCTACGCTCCCGCCCTGATGCACGACCTCGGTGCGTTCACACGGGGCCGGTTCGCCCGCTACGTGAGCACGCTGCGCAAGTCCGCCGAGAACAACGGGCTCAAGGGCGTCCCCTTCCTCATCAACATCCACGGCACGTCCGACGGCGGGGCGAAGAAATTCCCCATCGGCATCAGCCAGTTGATGGAGACCTGGTCCCAAGAGCCCGGGATCTTCGCCGGCTCGGACTTCTACCTCGGCGGCCTCACCGTCAAGAACGTCACGGACCTCTATCTCGTCAACGCCTTCACCGAGTCGGTGCAGGACGCCGACCAGCCGCTGAGCGCCCTGGAGTTCGACGCCGGGCACGCCGACTACGGCGACAACCTGGACAACCAGGAGGACGCCGAGAGCGGGGACCTGAAGACGCGGCTCTGCCTCGCGCAGGGCGTCAAGATGATCAACTACTACCTGTTCGCGGGCGGTTTCAACCCGAAGCTGGACAAGCCCGTGGGCGACGGCAACGACCGCATCGGCATCACCGGCGAACGCCACGGCTTCTCCGCCCCCGTGGACCCGGAGGGGCGGCGCAACCTCAGCTACGAGCCGCTGAAGCAGACCCTGCACACCGTCGGCGGCCTCGCGCAGACGCTGGCCGGCATGGTGCCCGAGTACGACGAAGTGGCCCTGGGATTCGTGCCGGACCACTATCTGACGGAGTACCACCCGCCGGGCCGCGAGAGCGTCGACGCGATCCTCGCGGACATCGAGGACACCCGCGGCTTCGGGCCGCGCGGCGCGCTGTCCCGCGCCATGCTGCTGGGCGGCTTCCGCTACCGTGCCGTCGACGTGCAGTCCGGGCGGCTCGACCCGGACCGTACGCCCGTACTGGCGCTGGCGACCGGCAAGAACCTCGCGACGAAGGTGCAGCGCGAGCTCGTCCGCTACCTCGAGGCGGGCGGCAGGCTGCTGCTCTCGGGCCGGATCCCCCAGGAGGACATGGCGGGCGGCAAGAGCACGGAGCTGGGCGACGCGCTGGGCCTGAAGCCGGGCAAGACCCTCACCGACGCCGACCGCTTCTGGCTGTCGGCCACTTCGCACGGCTGGGCGGCGCCGCGCGCCGAAATCCGCGTCGCCAAGGCCCAGTTGTGCACCCCGAGCAAGGGCTCGACGGTGCTGCGGGAGGTATCGACCGGGAAGGGCTGCGGCTTCGACGTCCCGGTGGGCAAGGGCCGCGCGGTCGTCGTCACCACCGACTACCGCTGCGACCTGGACTTCTGGCTGCGGGCGCTGAAGGCGCTCGGTGCGACGCCGGCTCTCACCCACAGCGCGACCGACCCGGGGCTCTTCCTGCTCACCACCCGGGCCGCGGAGGGCGGCGGCCGTCTCCTGCACGCCCTGAACGTGACATCGGGCCTGGACCAGGAGTTCACCGTCTCCGAGAAGGGCAAGGCGCTCTTCGGCGGCGAGAAGCTGCGCGTCCCCGGGCGCAGCGGCGCGATCCTGCCGCTCGGCCTGGAGGCGGGCGGGGGGCGCATCGCGTACGCCACCGCCGAGATCACCGGCGTCGCGAAGAGCAGGGTGGCGTTCCGCGCGGTGGGCGGCGGGGACTCCGTCGTCGCCGTCGAGGGGGACGCCAGGTGCCCGGGTGCGCGGTCCTCGCGCGAGGGCGGCCGTACGGTTCTGCGCGTCCAGCGCCCGGAGTTCACCGTCAGCCTGAGCTGAGCCATGCCGTCCGGGTGACCACCGCCCCGCCCACCGGCGTGGCAGCCGCTCCTCCCCTCGCGCCTTCTTCAGGGTGGTCCAGCATGGACCGCACCGCTTCGGGGACCCGGCGTCGTTGCAGTCGGGCGGGGAGGCCACCCGGTGGACACGACAGCTGAGGACGAGGCCGTACGGAGCGGGCATCCGGACGCACAGGAGTCCGCGGAGAGCCGCCGGCTGACACTCGGGAAGAGACTCCTCGGCTATCTCAGCACCACCGATCACAAGGTGATCGGGAACATGTATCTGGCCACGTCGTTCGGGTTCTTCCTCGTGGCCGGTCTGATGGCGATGGTGATGCGGGCCGAACTGGCCCGCCCCGGGCTCGAAGTGGTCTCGGCGCAGCAGTACAACGAGCTGTTCACGACGCACGGCACGATCATGATGCTGCTGTTCGCGACGCCCACGTTCACGGGATTCGCCAACGTCCTCATGCCGTTGCAGATCGGCGCACCGGACGTGGCCTTCCCCCGTCTGAACGCCTTCACCTACTGGGTGTTCCTCTTCGGCGGGCTGATCGTCCTCAGCGGCTTCCTGACCCCGGAGGGCTCGGCGTCCTTCGGCTGGTTCGCGTACGCGCCGCTCAACAGCTCGACGTTCACGCCCGGTTCGGGCGGCGACCTGTGGACGATGGGACTGGCGGTGGCGGGGCTCAGCACGATCCTCGGCTCGGTCAACTTCATCACGACGATCGTCTGCCTGCGCGCTCCCGGCATGACCGTCTTCCGGATGCCGCTGTTCACCTGGAACGTGCTGTTCACCTCGATCCTGGCGCTGCTCGCCTTCCCGGTGCTGACGGCGGCGCTGCTGGCGCTGGAGGCGGACCGCAAGTACGGGGCGCACATCTTCGACGCCGCCAACGGCGGTGCGATCCTCTGGCAGCACCTGTTCTGGTTCTTCGGGCATCCCGAGGTCTACATCGTGGCGCTGCCGTTCTTCGGCATCGTCACCGAGATCATCCCCGTCTTCAGCCGCAAGCCGATCTTCGGCTACATCGGCCTGATCGCCGCGACCTGCACCATCACCGGCCTCTCCGCGACCGTCTGGGCCCACCACATGTTCGCGACGCACGCGGTGCTGCTGCCGTTCTTCTCGCTGATGTCGTTCTTCATCGCGGTGCCGACGGGCGTGAAGTTCTTCAACTGGATCGGGACGATGCGCCACGGGTCGCTGTCGTTCGAGACGCCGATGCTGTGGGCCGTCGGCTTCCTCGTGACGTTCCTGCTGGGCGGCATGACGGGGGTCCTCATCGCGTCGCCGCCGCTGGACTTCCATCTCACCGACAGCTATTTCATCGTCGCGCACCTGCACTACGTGCTCTTCGGCACCATCGTCTTCGCGACCTTCGGCGGCTTCTACTTCTGGTGGCCGAAGATGACCGGGAAGATGCTCGACGAGCGCCTCGGGAAGGTCCACTTCTGGATGCTCTTCATCGGCTTCCAGACCACGTTCCTCGTCCAGCACTGGCTCGGCGAGGAGGGGATGCCCCGCCGTTACGCGGACTATCTGGCGGCCGACGGCTTCACCACCCTCAACACGGTCTCGTCCGCCGGCGCCTTCCTCCTCGGCTTGTCCACGCTGCCGTTCCTCTACAACGTGTGGCACACGTCCAGATACGGCACTCGCGTCACCGAGGACGACCCCTGGGGCTGGGGGCGCTCCCTGGAGTGGGCGACGTCCTGCCCGCCCCCGCGGCACAACTTCGAGGCGCTGCCGCGCATCCGCTCCGAGTCGCCCGCGTTCGACCTGCACCACCCGGAGATCTCCGGGGTGGCGCCGGGCGTGCGGACGAGGCAGGGAACGCGGCGACCGCGGGGAGCAGAGGAAGCGGAGGGAGCCGAGGGGACGGAGGGGACGCGGCGATGAAGGTCGAGGCGCTTCTCTTCACCGGCGTGGCCACGTTCTTCGCCGTCGTCTCCGCCAGTTACGTGCCCTTCTCGGAGGACGCAGCGGGCAACGCGGCGCTGCTGGTCTCCTTCCTGATGTCCTCCCTCGTCGCCTTCTTCCTGTGGGTGCAGTACCTGCGGCACGGCTCCCGCGCGCAGGACCGCCCCGACGCGGCCGTACGCGAGGGCGCCGGCCCGCTCGCGTTCTTCTCGCCGCGCAGCTACTACCCCGTCCTCACCGCCCTGGGCACGGCGGTGGCCGGCCTCGGAGTGATCTACGGGATGTGGCTCTTCCTCATCGGGATCGGGGTCGTCGCACCCGGCGTCGCCGGATTCGTCTTCCAGCACAACGACCGCTGACCCGCGCGTACGAGAAGACCCGCGCGTACGAGAAGAGAGGACGGCGCATGCTCCCGCAGCGGAAGAGGGTGCAACCCGGTGCCAGGGCGGGCCGTGCCGCGAGGAGCGGCTTCAAGTACCTCGACGACCGGCTGTCGGCCGGCGAGGGCGGATCGCTGGTGCGCAAGGCGTTCCCCGACCACTGGTCGTTCCTGCTCGGCGAACTGGCGCTCTACAGCCTCGTCCTGCTCATCCTGACGGGCGTCTTCCTCACCTTCTTCTTCCACCCGAGCGGGACCGAGCTGCGCTACACGGGCTCGTACGTGCCGATGAGGGGGCGGCTGGTCTCCGAGGCGTACGACTCCACGCTGCACATCAGCTTCGACGTGCGCGGCGGGCTGCTGATCCGTCAGGTGCACCACTGGGCGGCGCTGGTGTTCGTCACGGCCATCGGCGTGCACATGCTGCGGGTGTTCTTCACCGGGGCCTTCCGCAAGCCCCGCGAGATCAACTGGGTCGTCGGCGTCACCCTGTTCGTGCTGGCGATCGCCGAGGGCTTCTGCGGCTACTCGCTCCCCGACGACCTGCTCTCCGGCACCGGGCTGCGGGTCGTGCAGAGCCTGCTGCTGTCGATCCCCGTCGTCGGCACGTATCTGAGCCTCTTCCTCTTCGGCGGCGAGTATCCGGGCACGGAGATCATCCCGCGGCTCTTCACCGTGCACATCCTCCTCATTCCGGCGCTCATCGTCGGGCTCGTCGTGGTGCATCTGATCCTGGTCGTCTATCTCAAGCACACGCAGTGGGGCGGGCCGGGCAGGACGGAGAAGAACGTCGTGGGCCAGCCGATGTTCCCCCAGTTCGCGGCCAAGTCGACGGGCCTCCAGCTGATGGTGTTCGGAGTGATCACGGTCCTGGCGGGCGTGGCGCAGATCAACCCCGTCTGGAATTACGGCCCTTACCGCACCGACCAGGTCAGCACCGGCTCCCAGCCGGACTGGTACGTGGGGTTCCTCGAAGGGTCGCTGCGCCTGATGCCGCCGTTCGAGACGACGGTGTGGGGCCATACCTTCATGTGGAACATCCTGGTCCCCACCGTGATCCTCCCCGCGCTGCTCTTCATGGGCATCTACCTGTATCCGTTCCTGGAGAAGTGGCTGACGGGCGACGACCGGGAGCACCACGTGTGCGACAGGCCCCGCGAGCGTCCCGCGCGCACGGCGCTGGGCGTCGCCGGCATCACCTTCTACGTCGTACTGCTGCTGGCCGGCGGAAACGACGTGATCGCCAAGCTCTTCGGGGTCTCCCTCAACGGTCTGACCTGGACCTTCCGCGCGGCCCTCGTACTGGCTCCGGTGATCGCGTTCATGCTCACGCGGCGGCTGTGCGTGGCGCTGCGCGCGCACGACTTCGAACGCATCCGCAAGGGCGAGGAGACGGGAGAGGTGCGGCAGACCATCGAGGGCGGCATGGAGCCCGGGCACCGCCCCCTGTCCGCGGCCAAGCGCTACACGCTGCTCATGCGGGAGGTGCCCCGCCCCCTCGAACCGGCGCGGGGACGCGAGGCCGACGGCCACGCCAACGGGCACGCCCGCGGCCGGGCGCAGCGGCTGCGCACCGCGCTGAGCCGCTGGTACCTCGGCGACCGCGTGGAGTGACGCTCCCTCACACGAGCCCTTCGCGGGCCGCGGTCGAGTACGGGCCGCGCCCGACGCCGTCGGGCCGCCCCAGCACGTGCAGCGTGAAGTCGGGGTCGCGGCAGTCGGTCAGCAGCGTCAGACCGGGAACGGCGCTGAGGACGGGCGCGAGGGTGCGGCCCGTGCGGTGGTGTTCGGGCGCGGGGTGGTTCCAGTGCACGGTGACGAGCGTGCCGCCGGGGTCGAGGGCCTCGACGGTGCGGGCCAGCACATCGCGCAGCGTCCGGTCGTCGAAGTAGTAGAGGAGCTCGGAGAGCACGATCAGGTCGAAGCGTCCCTCCGGCCACTCGTCGGGTATCGCCAGCTGCCGCACCCGTACGTGCGGAAGGTGGCGGGTGCGGGCCGAGGTGTGCTCGGCCGCCGCGGCCACACGGTCCGTGGCCAGCACGCTGTCGCAGCGCTCCGCGAGCGCGGTCGTGAGGACGCCCACCGAGCAGCCGGGCTCGAAGGCGCTGCGGTAGCGGCGCTGCGGCAGGGCGGCGAGGGTGTGGTCGTACTTGCGCTGTACGTACCACCGCTCCGTGAGGCTCCACGGGTCCGCCGAGTCGCTGTAGAGCTGCTCGAAGTAGGCGGCGGGAGTGTTCATCGCGGGACCACCTCGCGTGCTCGGCCGGATCAGCCCCCCGGCAGATGCACGGCGGGGTTCTCCCCAGAGCTTCGCATCAGGTGATGAAAGGTGCATCTCAGGCGGCCCGGACGGGCGGTCGCGCAGCGCGCCGGGGCACCGGCCGGGGCACCGGCATCGAGCGAAGTCCCGGTTCAGATGCGTGTCCCGGTCAGGACGCCGCCCGCCTGGTACGGCCCTCGCCGAGGGCCCGGATGAGCTGCTGCCGGTTCATGCGGGAGCGGCCCTGGACGTCCTGCTCCGTGGCGCGCTCGTACAGGTCGCGCTTGCTCAGCTCGGACAGCCGCCGGCTGCCGTCGCCGGCCTCAGGCCGGGACCTGGGGCGGGAGCGGGAGGCGCGGGACTCCCTGCGCGAGCCGGCCTGGTCGACGCTGCGCCGCAGCGCGTCCTCCAGGTCCACGACGTTGGTGGGCGGGGGCGGCTCCTCCTCGGCGGCGACCTCGCGGCCGTCGCGCTTGGCCTCGACGAGCTGCCAGACCTTCCTCTCGTAGCTGTCCTCGTACTCCTCCGGACGCCACTCCACCGACATGGTGTCGATGAGCTGCCGCGCGCTGCGCAGCTCCTTGCTCTCCGCCCGCTCGCGTCCGGGCAGCCGGGGAAGCTCCCGCCGCGGGTCGCGGACCTCGTCGGCCCAGTGCAGGGTGTGCAGTTCGAGCACGTCGGCCTGTGCGCGGAGCGCGACGAGGTACTCCCTCGCGTGCATCACGAAGGTCGCGACGCCCGCCTTGCCGGACTCCGCGAGGGCCGTGGTCAGCAGCCGGTAGACCCTGGCGTACTCGTCGCTCCTGGGGGCCAGGTAGTAGGTGCTGCTGAAGAAGGCCGGCTCCACCTCTTCCAGGTCGACGAAGCCGCTGATCTCGATGGCCTGGGACCTGCCCGGCGCGATCTCCGCCAGTTCCTCCGGCTCGACGACGACGTACTCCCCTCCTCCTGCGTCGTAGCCCTTGACGACGTCCTCGTAGTCGACGCGCTTGCCGGTGCGCTCGTTGACCCGCCGGTTGCGCACTCGGTCGCCCGTGCCGCGTTGCAGCTGGTGGAAGTGGACCGCGTGGTCCTGTACGGCGGCGTAGAGCTGCACGGGCACGGTCACAAGACCGAAGGTGATCACTCCGCTCCATATCGGGCGGGCCATGTCCTCGGCCTCCTCTCCTGCGCGGGATGCCTGGGGCGGCGGGTAACCCCGTCGGTGCGGTTCACGCCGCCCGGTTCGCTCGCGGGGGGGGGCGCTCGCCGCTCGCAGCGGTCCACTCACGGTCGGTCAGGCCGCGTGGCGCCCCGTGGGGAACCGCTCCCACACCCTGTGGGTCTGCAACAGGGCCACGATCTGCTCGAACAGCGTCCGCGGGTCGCTGTCGAGCACGACTCCGGGTGCCAGCTCGTCGCAGCCCGCAGCGGCCAGGACGTCGCCGCTGCCCTTGAGACCGCCCAGCGCCTTGGCGTGCCGGTACGCCTCGGAGAGCAGATTCAGCACCCGCGGATCGGTGCCCAGGCCGTCGGGGCCGTCCAGTGCGGCCTTCGCGTCGCGGGCCCCGTACGCGTCCTCGCCGCGCGCGGGCACACCGGCCAGCAGGATCGCGTCGAACTCGACGGACCGGGCGTTGGCGAACGTGCGCTGAACGGTGATCCCGTCCGCGATGTGCCCGCCCTTCGGCGCGATCACCAGCGGCACCATCCCGGCGTCCAGCGCGGAGCGGCGCAGCGTGCGCAGGGCGTCGAGGTCGCTCTCGCCGTCGGCGACGATGCCGACGACGCGGCCGGTGACCGGCCAGCTCCCCCCGATCTGCGAGAGCGCCGGGCTGGGCGCGACGTCCGCGAGCGGCCCCGGGGCGGCGGGCGCGGGCAGCCCGAGCCCGGCGGCGACCTGCGCGCACAGGCCCGGGTCGATCTCGGCGAGCACACGCAGATTGCGCTCCTTGACGGTGTTCTCGTAGCACTTGCTCAGCTCGAAGGTGTACGCGGCGATCACGTGCTCGCGCTCCACCGGGGAGAGCGACAGATAGAAGCGGCGCGGCTGGCTGGTGTGGTCGTCGAACGAGGCGGGCGCCTCGCGTACCTTCGCCGCGCCCTCTGGCACGCGCACCGGCGTCTCGACGTAGCCGCGCTCGCCCGCGCCCGCGAGGAACGGGCAGCCACCGTCGAGCGAGTTGGGCCGGAACGGCGCGACGCCGGCGTGGACGGCCGTCTGGTGCATGCCGTCGCGCAGCATGTCGTTGACCGGAGCGTGCGTGCGGTTGACGGGGATCTGCGCGAAGTTCGGCCCGCCCAGCCTGCTGATCTGCGTGTCGAGATAGGAGAAGAGGCGCCCGGCGAGCAGCGGGTCGTCGGTGACGTCGATGCCGGGCACGAGATGGCCCGGGTGGAAGGCGACCTGCTCGGTCTCCGCGAAGTAGTTGGACGGATTCGCGTTGAGCGTCAGCAGACCGATCGGCTGTACGGGAGCCGTCTCCTCCGGAACGATCTTCGTCGGGTCCAGCAGATCGATGCCCGCGAAGGCCTGCTCCGGGGTGTCCGGGAAGGTCTGGATGCCCAGCTCCCACTCCGGGTACGCGCCCGCCTCGATCGCATCGGCCAGGTCCCTGCGGTGGAAGTCGGGGTCGACGCCGTTCACGATCTGGGCCTCCTCCCACAGCAGGGAGTGCACACCGGCCTTCGGCTTCCAGTGGAACTTCGCCAGCGTCGTCTTCCCCTCGGCGTCCACGAGGCGGAAGGTGTGCACGCCGAAGCCCTCCATCATGCGGAAGGAGCGCGGCAGTGCCCGGTCGGACATGTTCCAGATGGTGTGGTGCGTGGCCTCCGTGTGCAGCGAGACGAAGTCCCAGAAGGTGTCGTGCGCGCTCTGCGCCTGCGGGATCTCCCGGTCGGGGTGCGGCTTGGCGGCGTGGATGACGTCAGGGAACTTGATCGCGTCCTGGATGAAGAAGACCGGGATGTTGTTGCCGACGAGGTCGAAGGTCCCCTCGGAGGTGTAGAACTTCGTGGCGAATCCGCGGGTGTCCCGCACCGTGTCCGCCGAGCCGCGCGAGCCCAGCACCGTGGAGAAGCGCACGAAGACGGGTGTCTCCGCGCCCTCGCCGAGGAATGCCGCCCTGGTGACGGTGGCGGCCGTGCCGTAACCGCGGAAGACGCCGTGCGCGGCGGCGCCCCGCGCGTGCACCACCCGCTCCGGAATCCTCTCGTGGTCGAAGTGGGTGATCTTCTCCCGCAGATGGTGGTCCTGGAGCAGTACGGGACCGCGCTCGCCGGCCTTCAGGGAGTGGTCGCTGTCGGGCAGCCTCAGCCCCTGGGCGGTGGTCAGCCGCGCCCCGCTCTGCGCCAGTACGGCGGAGTCCGCCCCGGAGGCCTCGCCCGTGGGCGAGTACGTTCCGGGCCCGGTCTGGTCGGGTTTGGGCGGCAGCGGCTCGCGGGGTTCGGTGGGCTCCTCAAGGTGCGGGGCCTCGGGCGCCGGACGTCCCGGGATCTCCGAGTTCCGTGCGGTGCGGTCCCTGCCGTCCTGCGCGCGCCGAGAGTCTGCCACGGGTCCTCCATGAGGAAGTCTGCGAGCTTTGCCGGGGATCGGGCCGGTGTATCCGCCGGGGCCGCGCTCAAACAGCGGCCCGCGCGTACGGCCGCGCGCATGCCCTCAGTGGTGGAAGGCCGTCGCGACGGAGGCCGGGCGCTGCAACGGGCCGCTCTGGCTGCGCAGTTCGGGCAGCAGCCCCGTCAGATCGTCCATGAACAGGTCGGAGAGGTCCGCCGTGAAGCCGTTGCGGCACACGATCCGGAGCACGGCCAGGTCCTCGCGGTTCGGCGGGAAGGTGTACGCGGGCACCAGCCAGCCCCGCTCGCGCAGCCGCCGCGAGACGTCGAAGACGTCGAAGCTCGTGACGTCCGGGCCGGTGGTGAAGGCGAAGACGGGCAGCTCGTCGCCGCGGGTCAGCATGCGGAAGTCGCCCGTCTCCCCGATCCGTGCGGCGAGCGAGCGCGCCACGTCGCGCGCCGCCTGCTGTACGGCGCGGAAGCCGCCGCGGCCCAGCCGCAGAAACGTGTAGTACTGCGCGGCGACCTGCGCTCCGGGCCGGGAGAAGTTCAGCGCGAAGGTGGGCATGTCGCCGCCGAGGTAGTTCACGCGGAAGACCAGCTCCTCCGGCAGCGCATCCGGCGAACGCCACAGCGCCCAGCCGACGCCGGGGTAGACCAGGCCGTACTTGTGGCCCGAGGTGTTGATGGAGGCCACGCGCGGCAGCCGGAAGTCCCACAGCAGGTCCTCGTCGAGGAAGGGCGCGATCATCGCGCCGGACGCTCCGTCGACGTGCACCGGCACGTCGATTCCCGTGCGCTCCTGGAGGCCGTCGAGCGCCTCGCACACCTCGGCGACCGGCTCGTACGACCCGTCGAACGTCGAGCCGAGCACCGCCACGACGCCGACGGTGTTCTCGTCGCACAGCGCCGCCGCGGCCTGCGGGTCGATGTGGAACCGCTCGCCCTCCATGGGGACTTGGCGGGCCTCCACCTCCCAGAAGTTGCAGAACTTCTCCCAGCACACCTGCACGTTGGCGCCCATGACCAGGTTCGGCCTCGCGGTCGAGGGGTAGCGGTCGCCGACCCGGCGGGCCCAGCGGCGCTTGAGCGCCAGGCCCGTGAGCATGCACGCCTCGCTGGAGCCGGTGGTGGAGCAGCCGACGGCCGCGGAGGGGTCCGGGGCGTTCCACAGGTCGGCGAGCATCGCCACGCAGCGCCGCTCCAGTTCGGCGGTGCGCGGGTATTCGTCCTTGTCGACCATGTTCTTGTCCCGGCACTGGGCCATCAGCTCGCCCGCCTGCGGCTCCATCCACGTGGTGACGAAAGTCGCAAGGTTGAGGCGGGAGTTGCCGTCCAGCATCAGCTCGTCGTGCACGAGCTGGCGGGCCGCCTCCGCGGCCATGGGGCTGTCGGGCAGCCGGTGGCGGGGCGGCTCCGTGGTCATTCCGCTGACGGGGTCGGCCTCGCCGTAGAAGGGGTTGACGGAGATCGCGCCGTGCTCCGTACGGGGACGGGGGCGGGAGTGGCCGTCTCCGGCCCGCCTGCCGTCCGCGCCACGGTGGCCGTCTCCGGCTCGTCTGCCGTCGCCGCGGCCGGTGCGGGTGCCGGGGTCGCTCCGGCCCTTGTGCAGCGACATCTGTCAGCGCCCTCCCGGCGGCGGTCGCGGATGGCCCTTCTGCCGCGAACCTACGGGCTTCGGGCCGGTCCGGCCCGCCGGGCTGAGCCGGTCGGGGGCCCGGCCCGGCGGGGTGCCACGCGGGGACGCATGCAAGGACGGGCCGCAAGACCGGAAGCGCACAGGCCCCCGGCCGCCGCCCGGTTCACGGCTTGACGGCCAGCCCGGCCCAGAGCGCCACCTCGGCGTCCGCGACGTCCTGTTCGCTGCCGATGCACGCGCCCGTCCGCCGGTACGGCCGCCACCGGTGCGGCACCGCGATGCCCGGCTCGACGAGGTCGAGACCGTCGAAGAAGCGGGCGAACTCCTCCCTGCTGCGCGACTGCGCCCGCACCACCCGCTGCGTGTAGACCGCCCCGGCCCGCCCCATCGTCTCGGGCGCGAAGTCGCTCGTACCGTGCGAGAGGACGAGCGCGGAACCGGACGGCAGCGCCCCGACGTAGCGCCGGAGCAGGTCGTACGCGCCGTACTCGTCGGGCACGAAGTGCAGCAGCGCCAGCACGCTCAGCGCCACGGGACGGGTCAGATCCAGCGTCCGCTCCAGCTCCGGAGCCTTCAGGACGGAGTCCGGCTCGGTGAAGTCGGCGTGCAGATAGGCCGTACGGCCCTCCGGTGAGCTGTTCATGAGGGCGCGCGCGTGCGCGAGTACGAGCGGGTCGTTGTCGACGTAGACGACGCGGGCGCGCGGGTTCTCGCCCTGGACGACCTGATGGAGGTTCGGCTCGGTCGGTATGCCCGTGCCGATGTCGAGGAACTGGCCGAGCCCCAGCTCGCCGGCGAGCACCCCGGCCGCGCGGTGCATGAACGCCCTGTTGGTGCGGGCGGCGGTCCGCGCGCCGGGCCAGACCGCGAGCACCTGGTCGCCCGCCTCGCGGTCGGCCGCGTAGTTGGTCTTGCCGCCGAGGTAGTAGTCGTAGACGCGGGACGAGTGGGGTTTGTCCATCTCCAGGTCGAGCGGGCTCGCAGGCCCGGCCGTGCCCTCGTCCGCCATCCAGAGGCTCCTTAGACGGCGCACGGTGCGCCGCACCCCCCATTTCTCCCCCGCCCGGGAGCGCCGCACACCGCCCGCGCGGAACCGCCGTCCGGCCTCCGATCAGCGGTTTCCCTGCGTCACGCCTTGCCCAACAGCTGCTGTCGGCACGCCTGTTGGGAGATCTCCGGCTGAGGGTCGTCAGTGGGGGAAGGGACGGCGCAGCGCGCACTCGGGGTTGAGGCCGACGCCGAATCCGGGGGTCTCCGGCAGCCGCAGCCGGCCGCCGGCCGGCACGGGCTCGTCCACGAGCAGCGGGCTGAACATCGGCACCACCTCGTCCGCCCCCGGCGCCATCATCAGGAACTCCGCGAACGGGCTGTTGTGACGGGTGATCACGAAGTGGTACGAGTACACGCTCGACCCGTGCGGCACGACCAGCTTGCCGTGCGCGTCGGCGAGTGCGGAGATCTTCAGCAGCTCGGTGAGACCGCCGCACCAGCCCACGTCGGGCTGGACGATGTCGGCGCAGCCCATCTCCAGCAGCAGCCGGAACCCGAGCCGCCCCGCCTCGTGCTCGCCGGTCGAAGTGAGCATCCCCGCGGGGAGGTTGCGGCGCAGCTCGGCGTAGCCCCAGTAGTCGTCCGGGGGCAGCGCCTCCTCGATCCAGCGCACGCCCAGGCCGTCGAGTTCGTGGCCGAGCCGGGTGGCGTACGGGACGTCGAGCGACATCCAGCAGTCGTAGGCGAGGAAGAAGTCGTCACCGACCCGCTCGCGCATGGCCCGCATCGCCTCGACGTTGGCGCGCAGCCCTTCGGGGCCCTCGGCGGGGGCGTGCCGGAGCGGCATCTTCCCGCCGATGAAGCCCATCGCCTCGGCGAGGTCGGGGCGTGCGCCCGTCGCGTAGAAGACCTGCTCGTCGCGGACCGGGCCGCCGAGCAGCGCGTACACGGGTTCCTCCCGCAGCTTCCCCAGCAGGTCCCACAGGGCGAGGTCGACGCCGCTGACGGCGTTGAGCACGAGGCCCTTGCGCCCGTAGAAGAGGGTGGACCGGTACATCTGGTCCCAGATCCGCTCCAACTCGCAGGCGGGCGCGCCCTCGACGAAGCGGGCGAGGTGGTTCTCGACGATCCAGGCGGCGGGCTCCCCTCCGGTGGTGACGGCGAAGCCGGTCGTGCCGTCCTCGGCCTCCGCCTCGACGACGAGCGAGCCGAGCACGTCCAGGCCGAAGCTCCGGCGGCTGTCGCGGTACTCGGGGTAGACGGACATGGGCGTGGCGATGTGGTCGTCGATCCAGTGGCCGGCCGGCTGGTCGTGGTAGTCGGCGCCGCCCTGTGCCTCGACGGTGAAGGCGCGCAGATGACGGATTCGCGGGGCGCGGGCGCTCACTCGGGGGCCTCCCTGGTCGTCGTCGGGGACGTCTCCGCGGAGCCGGTGCTCCCGGGGGCGGAGTCCTGCGGATCGTGCGGGCAGACCAGCACCTTGCCGGCGTGGTCCCCGCCTTGTGCGAGGGCGGTGAAGCTTCCGGCCGCGCCGTCCAGGCCGACGCGGCCCTCGATGAGCACGGACAGGTCGGTGTCCGTCCCGGCGACCCAGCGCGCGGTCTGTGCGAACTCTGCGGCGGAGTAGCAGAAGCTGCCGATGAGGGAGCGCTCCTGGGTGCTCACCGCGTACGCGGGCAACCCCAGCCGCGGGGCGTGCATGCCGACCAGGACCACCCGTCCTCCCAGGGCGGTGACGGTCAGGGCGTCGCCGACGGTGCCCTCGGTGCCGACGGCGTCCAGGGTCGCCGTCGGCCGGTCGCCGAGCATCTCCCGTGCGAGCGCGCCGAGTTCACCGGCGCCGGGGTCGACGGCGGCGATGCCGAGCCTGCCCAGCAGGGCCCGCCGCCCGGGGTGGGGCTCGCTGACCACGACCCGCCGGGCGCCGAGACGGAGGGCGCCGAGGGCCGCGGCCTGCCCGATGGGCCCGCCGCCGATGACGAGGACGCGGTCGCCGGGGCCGCACTGCCCTCGTACGGCGGCGTGGTAACCGACCGCGAGGGGCTCGACGAGCGCCCCGTACTCGGCGGGCATGCTCTCGGGGAGTGCGACCGCGTTCCCGGCGGGCGCGGTCATCGTCTCGGCGAAGGCCGAACGGATCGCGGGGTCCACGCCGATGACGCGGCGCGCCGGGCACAGCTGCTCGGCGCCGGCCCGGCAGGCCTCGCAGCCGCCGCACGCGATGACGGGGTTGACCGTCACCAACTGCCCCTCGTGCAGGCCGTGTTCGACGGTCTCGGCCGCTCCGGCACCTAGTCCGGCGATGCGTCCGACCGTCTCGTGGCCCATGACCTGGCCGGGGAAGCGGCGGCCGTTCTCGCCGGTGAAGCCGTGGACGTCGGATCCGCAGATGCCGGTGGCGAGGACCGAGATCGCCACCTCTCCCGCGGCGGCTTCCGGGTCGGGAAGGTCCTCGACCTCCAGCTGCCAGTCCCCCTTCAGTACGAGCGCCCGCATCAGACGGCCCCCTCCACCTCGGCGCCCCGTGCTTCGGCGGCGCCGTGCGCCGTCTCCATGCGGCGGGTCCGGCGCTGCCATGCGCCGAGTCCGGCCAGCAGACATGCGCCGGCGAGCGTGAAGCCGGCGATCACGTGAAGCCCCGCGGTCTGCGAGCCGGCGACGCCGTCCGCCCAGGTCTTCACGTTGGGCGCGACGAACCCGCCCACCGAGCCGAGGGAGTTGATCAGCGCGATCCCGCCCGCGGCCGCGGCTCCGGTGAGGAACGCGGTGGGCTGGGTCCAGAACACCGGTTGTACGGCGATGAATCCGGCGGCGGCGACGCACAGCGCGGCCAGCGCGAGGCCCGGCGACCCGGCGGCGGCCGAGCCCGCGATCCCGGCGGCGCCGGCGACCAGGCAGCAGACCGCGACGGACAGGCGGCGGCCCGTACGGTCGCTGACGCGGCCGGCGACGACGCATCCGACGATCGCGCAGACCCACGGCACGGCCGTCACCAGGCTGACCTCGACGCCGACGTCCGTGCCGAGCAGGGCACCGACCTGGGTGGGGAGGAAGAACGTGACGCCGTAGACGGAGACCTGGATGACGAAGTAGATCAGCGAGAGGTAGAGCACCCGGCCGCTGCGCAGGGCCCGCAGCACGCTGCTCTCCTCCCCGCGGGCGTCTTCGGCGCCTGCCGCCGCGGCGAGGGCGCCCTTCTCATGCGGCGTCAGCCAGCTGGCGGACTCCGGGGAGTCGGGCAGGACGCGCAGCGCGATCACGCCGACGACGACGGTGACCAGACCCTGCACGAGGAAGAGCCACTGCCAGCCGTGCAGGCCGCTCAGGCCGTCCATCTCCAGCAGCAGTCCGGACAGGGGGCTGCCGAAGATGAACGCGAGCGGGGCGCCGAAGTAGAACAGCGACATCACGCGGGCCCGGTGACCGGCGGGCACCCACAGCGTCAGGAAATAGATCACGCCGGGGAAGAAGCCGGCTTCGGCGACGCCGAGCAGGAACCGCAGCACGTAGAAGACGCCCGCCGTGTGCGCCGTCATCAGCGCGGCCGAGATCACGCCCCACGTGATCATGATGCGGGCCATCCACACACGCGCGCCGAAGCGCCGCAGCAGCAGATTGCTGGGGACCTCCAGCAGCACGTAGCCGAGGAAGAAGATCCCGGCGCCGAACGCGTAGGCGGCGTCGCCGAGTCGGGTGTCCGCCTGGAAGGACTCCTGGGCGAAGCCGATGTTGACCCGGTCCAGGAAGGCCAGCACGTACATCAGCAGCAGGAACGGCACCAGGCGGCGTACGGCCTTGGACACCGCCGACTCCACGGCTCCGTCGTGGTCCTGCCGCGCCTCCTCGGCGGCGGCCGCGGGCCCGGTGCCCCGCACGGGAGTGTCACTCATGTGTGCCCCCTCGGGCTTGTGAAGTTCTCCCATATGAACTAGCGTTCTCGTCCAAGAACATCTGTCATGTGACGCGACGGCACCCCGCGGTGTCAATACCGAGGAAGGGCTGCCATGGCGGAGCAGCAGACGAATGCCGTGAAGTCCGCGGACAGAGTGCTGGCCATCCTCGACCTCGTCGCCGACCGCGGCCCGGTCCGCTTCACCGACGTCACGTCGGGGCTGGGCCTGCCCCGCTCCAGCGCGCACGGCCTGCTCGCGACGCTCGCCGCGCGCAACTACCTGGAGTTCGACGAGGAGACGCGGCGCTACGGCCTCGGCCTGAGCGCATGGCGGCTCAGCCAGGCCTACTCCGGCCACGGCGATCTCGAACGGCATGCGCGCCCGCTGATGGAGGAGCTGGCGACGGAGAGCGGGGAGACCGTCCAACTCGCCCGTCTCGACGGCATCCACAACGTCTACATCGCCATCGCCCACTCGCCCCGGCCCATGAAGCTCGTCTCCCACGTCGGCTCCCGGCTGCACGCGCACGCGACCGGCGTCGGCAAGATGCTGCTGGCCGGCCTCTCCCCCGAGGAGGCCAGACGCCGCCTCTCCGCGCAGGAACTGCCCCGGCTGACCGACCGCACCGTGACGGACGTCGACGAGTTGATGGACGTACTGGAGAAGGTCCGCGAGGCCGGATTCGCCGAGGACCACGAGGAGTACGTCGAGGGCTGCCGCTGCGTGGCCGTGCCCGTGCGCGCCCGCGACGGCGAGACGGTCGCCGCGATGTCGGTGTCGATGCCCGCCTTCCGCTGCGACGACGACCGGGCCCGCGCACATCTGAGGCTGCTGCGCGCGACCGCCGCCAGACTTCAGCGGCTGACCGGCGGCTGAGCCCCCGTCACCGCGGGGTCATGCCTGCGGATACAGCCAGCGCCGCAGCACCCGGCTGAGCCCGGGCATCACGGCGTACGTGAGCAGCGGCGCGAGGAAGACGGGGAAGACGGCCGTGGCCGCCGGAAGCGGCCAGCCGCGGAAGTACCCGGCGACGAGGGCGTCGTAGAGCAGGGCGAACGGTAGACGCCCAGAATCGTCACCAGCGACATGTTCCAGCGGGCCGGCGGCCTCGCCGCGACGCCCGGGACGTCGAACCAGGCCTCCAGCCCGGTCGTGGCGGCCTGCGGCCGCACGTCGCGGGCGCCCCTTCACACGTTCCTGCCATGCGGCCCTCTCGGGCGACTCCATCCACTGCTGGAGGCTCGCCGTGTCGGCGAACCGCCCGCCGTGTCGGCGAACCGCACGACCGCCCGGTAGCGCCGGCTGCCGCCCTCGGGCCGGAGCCAGGTGACTTCCCGCTGGCCGGGGGGCGCCGCGGCCGCCGCCTCGACGCCGTGCGCCCACTCCTCGAACTCCGCTTCCCTGCCCGGGGTGACCTCGCTCGTCACTGCCACCGGCTTCCCCTGGTGCATCCGTCCGGAGCCGCGACTCGGGCTGATTCATACGGTATTGGCCTAGTATGAACCCTTCGTTGCGATCGCTCAGTGATCTACCGGAGGTGCACATGTCCGTACGCGGCCCCTCGCTCACCGAGCGCGGTCCGGGCCTCGGGGAACGCGGTCCCGGGCCGGTGCCCGTCACCCTTTCGGTCAACGGGGCCGAGCGGTCACTGGAGATCGAGCCCCGGGTCAGCCTGCTCGACGCGCTGCGCGAGCGCCTCGACCTGACCGGCCCCAAGAAGGGCTGCGACCAAGGCGCTTGCGGCGCCTGCACGGTCTGGATCGACGGACGCCGCGTCCTGGCGTGCCTCACCCTCGCGCTGTCCTGCGAGGGCCGTGAGATCACCACCATCGAGGGGCTGGCCGGGCCGGACGGTCAACTCCACCCGATGCAGCGGGCGTTCATCGCCGAGGACGCCTTCCAGTGCGGCTACTGCACCCCCGGCCAGATCATGTCCGCGGTCGCGCTCACCGCCGAGGGCCACACCTCGGACGACGACGAGATCAAGGAATGGATGAGCGGCAACCTCTGCCGCTGCGCCGCCTATCCCCACATCCGGGCCGCCGTCCGCGCCGTCCGCGACGGCTCCTGAAAACGCCTCTGACCCCGCCTCCGCCCCCGGCTCCGGCACAGCCCGGCACCACGCAGCCCGAGAAACGGAGTACGTCCCGTGCGGCTCATCACCTACTCCCGCGCCGCCGACGCCGACGGCGCGGTCACGACCGTCAGCGCCGATCCGACGAGCGACTTCCTCGCCGGAGGCACCACGGAGATCGACCTTCTCCGGCAGAACGTCCTCACCCCGCGCCGTCTCGTCGACATCAACGAGCTGCCGCTGACAGGCGTCGACGAGGCGCCCGACGGCGGCCTGCGCATCGGCGCCCTGGCCCGGATGAGCGAGGTGGCCGCCTCCCCGCTCGTACGGGAGAGGCTCCCCGTCGTCGCCCAGGCGCTGGAGGCCGGTGCGTCGCCGCAGCTGCGCAACATGGCCTCCATGGGCGGCAATCTGATGCAGCGGGTGCGCTGCCCCTATTACCGCGACGCCGTCTCCCCCTGCAACCGGCGCGAGCCCGGCACCGGATGCTCCGCGATCGAGGGCTTCAGCCGCGGCCACGCCGTACTCGGCACGAGCGAGCACTGCATCGCCACCCACCCCTCCGACGTCGCGGTGGCCCTCGCCGCTCTCGACGCACGCGTGCACACGTACGGCACGAAGGGCGAACAGGCCTACGGCATCGACGACTTCTTCCTGACGCCCGGCCACACTCCGCACCGCGAGCACCCGTTGGAGCACGGCGAGCTGATCACCGCGATCGAGGTGCCGTCATCGCCGGTCGCCCGGCGCTCCCTCTATCTGAAGGTGCGTGACCGCGAGAGCTACGAGTTCGCGCTGGTCTCCGCCGCCTGCGCGCTCTCCCTCGTGGACGGCACCATCGCGGACGTACGGCTGGCCCTGGGCGGCGTGGCCACCAAGCCCTGGCGGGCCCACCGGGCCGAAGGCGTCCTGCTCGGTGCGGCCGCGGAGACGGAGAGCTTCACCGAGGCGGCCCGCGTGGAGCTGTCCGACGCGCGGCCCACCGCGCACAACGCGTTCAAGACCGAGCTCGCGCAGCGGGTGATCGTACGCGTCCTGGAAACCCTGACGGCGAACGGGAGAACCTCATGACGACGGCCATCGGACAGCCGCTCGAACGCGTCGACGGCCGCGCCAAGGTCACCGGCTCCGCCCGCTACCCCACCGAGATCCCGGCGCCCGCCATGGCCCACGCGTGCCTCGTCGGCGCCCGCATCGCCGGCGGCCACGTCACCGCCGTCGACGCGTCGGCCGCCTGGGAGGAGCCCGGCGTGCTCGCGGTGCTCACCCACGAGAACCTGCCGCGGATCGCCGAGCAGCCGCCGCTCGTCCCGTCCCTCTTCGGCGGACCGGCGCCCGGCGAGACCTTCTTCCCGATGCAGGACGACGTCGTGCACTACGCGGGGCAGCACATCGCCCTCGTCGTCGCCGACACCCACGAGCGCGCCCAGCACGCGGCGGCGCTCGTGCGCGTCGAGTACGAGGAGTCCGAACCGCTGACGACCGTCGAGCAGGGCCGCGGCCACGCGTACGAGCCGGAGGCGATCTTCGGGGGGTTCATGCCCGGACGCAGCACACGCGGCGACGTCGACTCCGGCCTGGAGAAGGCCGAGACCGTGGTGGACGCGACGTTCCGGTGCGCCGCCAACAACCACAATCCGCTGGAGACTTCGGGCACCACGGCGATGTGGGACGGCGACGAGTTGCTCCTCCACGACGGCACCCAGGGCGTCAACGCCACCCAGCTCACGGTGGCCACGCTCCTCGGCATCCCGGTCTCGAAGGTCCGCGTCGCCGGCGAGTACGTCGGCGGAAGCTTCGGCTGCAAGGCGATGATCTGGCACCACCCCACGCTGGCGGCGCTGGCCGCGCGGGAGGTCGGACGCCCCGTCAAACTGGCCCTGACACGCGAGCAGATGTTCACGTCCTGCGGGCACCGCGAGGAGCAGGAGCAGCGCATCACGCTCGGCGCCACGCGCGACGGCCGGATCACCGCGCTGCGCCACCACAAGATCTCCCCCACCTCGCACTTCGACGACTGGGCCGAGCCCTCCCTGGCCACGGCCTCGCAGATGTACGCGTGCGAGAACTACGAGGGCGTCTACCGCCTCTTCCGCGCCAACACCATGACGCCGACGTTCATGCGCGCGCCCGGCGACTCGTCCGGCATGTTCGCGCTTGAGGGCGCGATGGACGAACTCGCCCACAGGACCGGCCTGGACCCGATCGAGCTGCGGCTGCGCAACTTCGCGGAGACCGACCCCGTCTCCGGCAGCCCGTGGTCCAGCAACGGCCTCAAGGAGTGCTACGAGCGCGGGGCGGCCCGCTTCGGCTGGTACGACCGCGACCCCGAGCCCCGCTCCCGCCGCGAGGGGAACTGGCTGATCGGCACGGGCATGGCCGCGGCCGGGTACCCGGCGACGCCGCCCGGTGCGCCGCAGCGTGCCAGGGCGCGCATCTACGCGGACGGCAGCGTCCTCGTGCAGGCCGCCACCCCCGAGTTCGGCACCGGGGTCGCGACCGCGATGGCGCAGGTGGCCGCGGACGCCCTCGGCGTGCCCGTGGAGCGCTGCCGGTTCGAGAAGGGCGACACGGACTTCCCCGGGATCGCGGCGGCCGTCGGCTCGGCCGGCGCCGGGATGATCAGCGCCGCGGTGCACACCGCGGCGACGGCGCTCCGAGACCAGCTCATCGGGGAGGCCGTTGCGGACGGCGGCTCGCCGCTGCACGGCGCGGACCCGTCCGGCGTCGTCGTGCGGGACGGGACGATGACGTCGGGCACCGCCTCCGAGTCGTACGCGGAGCTGCTGCGGCGCAACCACCGCCCGGACGCCGAGGCCCCGGGCACCTGGACCCCGCCGGGCATGGACACCCCGTACGGGATGCTCACGTTCGGCGCGCAGTTCGCGGAGGTCGCCGTCGACCCGGAGCTGGGCCTGGTACGGGTGAGGCGCATGGCGGGGGCCTTCGCGCCGGGCCGGGTGCTCAACGCCCGTACTGCGCGGAGCCAGTTGATGGGCGGCATGCTCTGGGGGCTCGGGCAGGCGCTGCTGGAGACCAACCACATGGACCCGCGCACGGGCCGCTGGGTCGCGGGCAGCCTGGGCGACTACCTGATCCCGGTGAACGCCGACGCCCCGGACGTCGCGGTCGAACTCGTCGAGGTCGAGGACCGGATCGTCAATCCGCTCGGGGTGAAGGGCGTCGGCGAGATCGGGCAGGTCGGTGCGAACGCCGCCATCGCCAACGCCGTTCACCACGCGATCGGCCGGCGCATCCGCAAGATGCCCATCACGATCGAGGACGTCATCGGGGACGTCACCCGGCCCGGCGCCTCCGCCGGCGCGGAGCGGTGAGGATCAGCAGAGCCGCGGCGACGACGGTGAAGGCCTGCGAGATGACCGCGACCCTCTTGTCGTTGTTCCACAGCGGCTCGTACATGTCGGGGAACGGCCCGAGTTGGCCGACGTCGGCGTACCGGTAGATCAGCAGCAGCGCCAGGCCGCCGCCCGCGACGACGAAGGCGAAGACGTCCGCCGGGAGCCGGCGCCACACCAGGACGAGAAGCGCGGCGAGCGCCCCGAGTGCCGCCTCCAGGCGGAAGAGGTCGCCCTGGCTGACGGACGCGGCGACGCCGTCGTACGTCGGGGCGAGGCCCGCGTGCACAGAGGCGTTCACCGCGAGCCCGGCGGCGGCCACCAGCCTGGCCGCCAGCCGCGAGAACCTGTGCGAGGGGCGCGCGGGACGCCGGTGGTCAGTGGCCGCCACCGGCGCCGTCCTGCGGTTTCTTCCTGACCGCCTTGCCGTCGGGGGCGAGCGCGAACCACTTGGCCCCGAACTGGTCGAGGCCCTGGCCGTTGGTCTGCCCGGCCTTCTGGTCGGCCTGGAAGAAGTACAACGGGCGTCCCCTGTAGGTGACCTGGGTCTTGCCGTCGCTGCGCTTGGAGGTGCCGAGCAGGTTCTCCTCCACGCCGCCGCCTCCCGCGACCGGCCGGCCCTTGACGATCATCGGCGGCCACGCCTGCGCACAGCCGCCGGAGCACGTCGACTTGGCGGTCTTGTCCTTCTCGAAGAGATAGAGGGTCTTGTGCTGCCCGCCCGTGAGCACCTTCCCGAGATCGCTCGAACGGGCCGCCACCGTCTTGGCCTTCGCGGAGCTCTCCGGGTGCTCTCTCGGCGACTTCGAGGCTCCCCCTCCGCCGCCGTCCCCGCCTCCGCAGGCGCTGACGAGGACGAGCAGCACCGCCGCGACCGCCGCGGACGCTGCCTTTCTGACGCCGTTTCTCATCGGGCCTCCCGTGCGCGGCTGTCCACCTACTCACTAGAGCCGAGGTGCCGGCGTCCGGCCATTCCACGGGGGCCGATCCGCGTACGGGTGCGGACCCCCGTACTGCGGGGAAAGGGCTCCGTGCTACCTTCACGACTTAGGTAAGCCTTGCTTAAATACGCCCTTATGGCACTGTCCGCGTCCGCACACCGTCCGTTCCGTCAGCCACCGGGAGATCGCATGTCCGCCTCCGCCCGAAGCCGAACTCTCATAGCCGGAGCGGCCGTTCCCCTTCTCGCCGCCGCGGCGCTGACCGGCTGCGCGGAGAAGTCGAAGTCCGGCGGGGACGGCGGCGTCCAGGTCACCGCGGAGGACTCCGCGTGCAAGGTCTCGGACAAGGAGTTCCCCGCCGGGCACGTACGGCTCCACGTCGAGAACAAGGGCACCAAGGTCACCGAGGTCTACATCTACGCGCCCGGGGACCGCATCGTCACCGAGCGGGAGAACATCGGCCCCGGCACGAAGGCCGAGATCACCGCCGAGGTCGAGGCGGGCAAGTACGAGATCGCCTGCAAGCCCGGCATGAAGGGCGACGGCATCCGCCAGAAGGTCACCGCGAGCGGCAAGGGAGCGGCCGCGAAGCGCGATCCGAAGCTGGACGCCGCGGTCGCCGCGTACCGCAAGTACGTACAGCAGCAGGCCGACGAGACGCTGCCCAAGGCGCAGAAGTTCGTTGACGCCGTCGAGGACGGCGACGTCGCCGAAGCGAAGAAGAAGTACGCCGGCTCCCGCATCGGCTGGGAGCGCACCGAGCCCGTCGCGGAGTCCTTCGGCGACATCGACCCCAAGGTCGACGTCCGCGAGGACGGCCTGGAGGAGGGCCAGAAGTGGACGGGCTGGCACAAGCTGGAGAAGTCCCTGTGGGAGAAGAAGAAGATCTCCGCGGAGGACAAGGAGCTGGGCCGCCGGCTGATGAAGGACCTCAAGGACTGGCGCGACCGCGTCGGCAAGGCCCAGATCACCCCCACCAGCATGGCCAACGGCGCCAAGGAGCTCCTCGACGAGGTGGCCACCGGCAAGGTCACCGGCGAGGAGGAGCGCTACAGCCACACCGACCTGGTCGACTTCCAGGCCAACGTCGAGGGCGCGCAGAAGGCGTACGAACTGCTCAAGCCGGTGACGTCCAAGAAGGACGCGCAGCTGGCGAAGGACCTGGACGCGGAGTTCGCCTCGATCGGCAAGCTCCTGGACAAGCACCGGGAAGGTGACGGCTTCGTCGCGTACGACACGGTCAGCAAGGGCGAGCGCAAGAAGCTCTCGGACGGCGTGAATTCACTGGCCGAACCGCTGTCGCGGCTCGCCGCGTCGGTCGCGTCGTAAGGGGGCGGCAGTGACGGCTGACGACACCGGGAAACAACGTTCCGAACACTCCGAGGCCTCCGAGGCCTCCGAGGGCCACGCGGTGAAGACCTCCGGGGACGGCGCCGGGGACCACGCCGGGGAGGCCCGCGAGACGGGCGAGGCGGGCGGCGAAACCCGGCGCGGCACCGCGCGTCCCGGGCGCCGCGCGCTGCTCGGCTGGGGCGGCGCCGGCATCGCGCTCGGCGCGGCGACGGCCGGCGGCACGGCCGCCGCGCTCGGCTACGGGAACGACGCCGGGACCGTCGCGGCCGGCTCGTCCGGCGCGGTGCCCTTCCACGGCGAGCACCAGGCCGGAATCGCCACCGCCGTGCAGGACAGGCTGCACTTCGCCGCGTTCGACGTCCTCACCGACGACCGTGCCGCGCTGATCGACCTGTTGCAGCGCTGGACGCGCGCGGCGGCCCGGATGACCGCGGGAGACACGATCGGCACGGGCGCGGTCGGCGGTCCGGCCGAGGCGCCGCCGGACGACACCGGCGAGGCGCTGGGGCTGCCGCCGTCGCGGCTCACGCTCACCTTCGGAGTCGGCCC
Organism: Streptomyces winkii; assembly: GCF_032248595.1. NCBI lineage: Bacteria > Bacillati > Actinomycetota > Actinomycetes > Kitasatosporales > Streptomycetaceae > Streptomyces > Streptomyces winkii. Next base: position 269,197 of record NZ_JASTTH010000006.1, read on the forward strand.
GTCCCTCTTCGAGGACGACAAGGGCAAGGACCGCTTCGGCATCCGGAAGAGGCGGCCCGACGCCCTCCCCGATCTGCCGCACTTCCCCGGCGACGACCTCGACGAGAAGCGCAGCGGCGGCGACCTGTGCGTGCAGGCGTGCGCGGACGACCCCCAGGTCGCGGTGCACGCCGTGCGCAATCTGGCGCGCATCGGCTTCGGCAAGGTGTCCGTGCGCTGGTCGCAGCTCGGCTTCGGCAAGACCTCCTCGACGACGCCCAGCGAGCAGACGCCGCGCAACCTCTTCGGGTTCAAGGACGGCACGCGCAACATCTCCGGCGACGACGCCGCGGCGCTGAGGCGGCACGTGTGGGCGGGGAAGAAGGACGGCCCGGAGTGGATGGCGGGCGGCTCGTACCTCGTGGCCCGCCGCATCCGCATGAACATCGAGATCTGGGACCGTACACCGCTGGCCGAGCAGGAGATGATCTTCGGCCGCAGCAAGGGCGAGGGCGCACCGGCGGGCCGCCGCCGCGAGCGCGACCCGGTGCGGCTCTCCGCGATGGCGCCCGTGGCGCACGTGAGGCTGGCGCACCCGGACTCCAACAACGGCATTCGCATTCTGCGCCGGGGCTACAACTTCACGGACGGCACGGACGGTCTGGGCCGTCTGGAGGCGGGGCTGTTCTTCCTCGCGTACCAGCGTGACGTGCGGGAGGGCTTCATCCCGCTTCAGCGGCACCTCGCCCGCGACGACACCGAGCTCAACGAGTACATCCAGCACGTCGGTTCGGCGGTTTTCGCGGTGCCGCCCGGTGTCCGCGACTCCGCCGACTGGTGGGCCCGGCAGCTCTTCTCCTGACCCCGCATCCGTCTCGCACACGGGAGGAAACACGCGTGTTCGGCAACTACTTGATCGGTCTGCGCGAGGGGCTGGAGGCCAGCCTGGTCGTGTGCATCCTCGTCGCCTATCTCGTCAAGACGGACAACCGGGCGAAGCTGCCGCCCGTCTGGACGGGCGTGGGCATCGCCGTCGGGGTGAGCCTGGCCTTCGGCGCGGGGCTCCAATTCGGCACGCAGGAGCTGACGTTCACCGCTCAGGAGGCGATCGGCGGCTCGCTGTCGATCGCCGCGGTGGGCCTGGTGACGTGGATGGTCTTCTGGATGCGGCGCACCGCGCGGCATCTCAAGGCGGAGCTGGAGGGCAAGCTCGACGCGGCTCTCGCGATGGGCAACGGTGCGCTGGTGGCGACCGCGCTGCTCGCGGTGGGGCGCGAGGGCATCGAGACGTCCCTGTTCGTGTGGCGGTCCGTGGACGCCGCGGACGACGGGGCGAAGCCTCTGGCGGGCGCCCTGCTGGGCATCGTCACGGCGGTCGTGATGGGCTGGCTGTTCTACCGGGGCGCGCTGCGGATCAACCTGGCCCGGTTCTTCACGTGGACGGGCGGACTGCTCATCGTCGTCGCGGCGGGAGTCCTCGCCTACGGCGTGCACGATCTTCAGGAGGCCCGGTTCCTCGGCGGCCTGGAGAACAAGGCGTTCGACGTCAGTTCCGCGGTGCCCGTGGACAGTTGGTACGGCATCCTCCTCAAAGGCACGGTCAACTTCCAGCCGGACCCGACCGTCGTGCAGGCGTGCGTGTGGGTGCTGTACGTCGTGCCGGTGCTCTACCTCTTCCTGCGCAAGCCGAGGCCGTCGCAGGGGCGGACGCGGAGCGAGACGGCCGAAGGGACGCCCCAGGGCGCCGGCACCGGCGACCGGGAGCCCGCACGCTGACGGCCCGGCTCCGCGGGGGCCGGCTCCGCGGGGGCCCGGCGCCCTATTCGGATTGACGGCGGCGGTACGGGGAATGCAGTTTCCCGTACCGCCGCCGCCCGCTTTCGATCTTCACAATTCTGCTTCCGTGGGACTTCCGCGAACTTCCGCGAGTTTCAGTGGTATTGACAACTGAAACCTCAACGGCTGCTCAAAACTTCTTCTCCAAATCGGTCATACGCACAGAACCACGCCCCACTCGGGCAGTTGACGGGCCATGCGGCCATTGACCTCGCCAGTTGGGGCATGGAACTCTACGACCACTGGGCGATGACCTGTGAAGCCGAAGCGGGGGCTTTGTCAAAATGCATACTCGTATTGTGATCGGCGACGAGAGGCGTCTTTACTCGGAAGCCATCGCGGCGACACTCAATCTCATCCACGATTTCGAAGTCGTGGCGACCGTGAACAACAGCAGGGAAATAGTTCCCACTGTTCTCCGGATGCTTCCCGCGGTGACCGTACTGGGCACGAACACGACGGGACGCGCCGGGCGCTGCCTGGCGGACGAATTGCGTACCGCAATCCCCCGGTGCCGTATCGCGGTCATCGGCTCTAGCCCCGGCGCGCCCGCCAGACGCCAGGAGTCGGCGGCCCCGGGATTACTGAGCGTCGTGCCCGACAATGCGGCCCTGCCGCAGCTGGTGAATGCGATACGGGGACTCGTCGCGAGCAATGCGCGCAGCGCACCGAATGCGGCGAGAACGGCCAATCCGGCCGGCGCGGCAGGAGCCGCCAATGCGGCCGGCGGCCCGCTCGACACGGCGCTGATCCGCCAGCGGCCGTGCAGCGGAAGGTCGCTCAGCACGAGAGAAAAGGAAGTGCTCCGGCTCACCGCCGGCGGCGCTCCCGTGCGGGAAATCGCCGCGGAACTCTTCCTCTCCCCCGGCACGGTACGGAATGTGACCTCCAGCGCGATCAAGAAGCTGGGCGGCCGCAACCGCTTCGACGCGGCCTGCATCGCCTCCAAGCGGGGCTGGCTCTGAACTTCCGGACGGCCCGGCCGTGAAGCCCTCCGGCCGGGCCGTCCGGATTCCAACCGTGAACTCCTGACCAGCCGTGACCAGCCGTAACCAGGCGCACCCTTGACACCACCGGGCGCACGGACATTACTTGTTCTCTGCGCCATCGACGGACAACGATGTCAACACACTTCGGGGAGCGGTCACGTGCGGCACAGTCAGCCACACATCTCACGGGGCGGCCCCGGCGGACGGACGGCATCCCGAAGACGCGTCAGACGCGGCGGCGCCGGCAGATCCTGCGCCGCCCTCCTCGTATCGGCGCTGCTGGTGATGACGGCGCAGGGCACGGCGTCGGCCGGCCCTCCCCGGCAGCCGCACGCGCCCGGCGGCCCGGGCGGCTCCTTCAGCTCCTCCTTCGAGGCGGACGACCCGGCGCCCGACTGGAAGGACAGCGTCGAGACCGCGCCCGACGGCGAGAAGAAGACCCACGGCGTCCACCGCGACTCCGCGCCCGGCACTCCCGGCATGAGCAGCCATACGGGCACCGGCCCCGAGTCCACCCCCACATCGAAGGACGGCGCGGGCTTCAGCGGCGGGCACTCGCTGCGCTTCGCGGGCGAGCACACCGCGAGCGGCCACGGCTACTCGTACAACCGCGTCTTCGACGTCAACATCCCTGTCGGCGCCCGCACTTCGCTCTCGTACAAGATCTTCCCCGAGATGCCGAAGACCGACCTCGACTATCCCGCCACCCACGCCTCCCTCGACCTCGCCTTCACCGACGGCACCTATCTGAGCGATCTGGGCGCCAGGGACCAGCACGGTTCGGCGCTGACACCGCAGGGCCAGGCCGCCGCGAAGACGATGTACGCGAACCAGTGGAACAACCGGGAGTCGCGGATCGGTTCGGTGGCGGCGGGCAAGACCGTCGACCGCATCCTCGTGGCGTACGACTCCCCCAAGGGCGCCAGCGCCTTCCGCGGCTGGGTGGACGACGTCTCGATCGCGCCCAAAGCGCCCGAGAAGCGCCTCGCGCACCCCTCCGACTACGTCAGGACCACGCGCGGCACGCTCTCCAGCGGTGACTTCTCCCGCGGCAACACCTTTCCCTCCACGGCGCTCCCCGGCGGCTTCAACTTCTGGACCCCGGTGACCGACGCGGGCTCCTCGGACTGGCTCTACGAGTACGCGCGCAAGAACAACGACGACAACCTGCCCACCCTTCAGGCCTTCAGCGCCAGCCACGAGCCCAGCCCGTGGATGGGCGACCGGCAGACCTTCCAGGTCATGCCGTCGGCCGCCGGCGGCAAGCCCGACGCGTCCCGCAAGGCCCGCGCCCTGCCCTTCCACCACAGCAACGAGACGGCCAGGCCGCACTATTACGGCGTCACCTCCGACAGCGGCCTGCGCACGCAGATCGCCCCGGCCGACCACGCCGCGATGATGCGCTTCACCTTCCCCGGCGACGACGCGAACCTGATCTTCGACAACGTCGACAACCACGGCGGCCTCACGCTCGACAAGGAGAAGGGCACCGTCACCGGCTACTCGGACGTCAAGAGCAAGCTGTCGGTGGGCGCCACCCGCATGTTCGTCTACGCCCGCTTCGACTCGCCCGTGACGGCGGGCGGCCCGCTGGAGGGCGGCGGAGGCAAGGACGTCACCGGCTATATGCGCTTCAAGCCGGGCTCGGACCGTACGGTCACGATGCGCATCGCCACGTCCCTCATCGGCGTCGGCCAGGCGAAGGCCAACCTGGAGCGCGAGATCCCCGCGGACGACTCCTTCGGCGACGTGCGCCACCGCGCGCAGAGCAAGTGGGACGACCTGCTCGGCCGCATCGAGGTCGAGGGCGCGAGCCGCGACCGGCTCACCACGCTCTACTCCAGCCTGTACCGGCTCTACCTCTACCCCAACTCCGGTGCGGAGCGGGTGGGTTCGCGTACGCGCTACGCCAGTCCGTTCTCGAAGCCCACGGGCGAGGACACCCCGACGCACACCGGCGCGAAGATCGTCGACGGTGACGTGTACGTCAACAACGGCTTCTGGGACACCTATCGGACGACCTGGCCCGCCTACTCCCTTCTCACGCCGAAGCGCGCGGGCAGGATGGCCGACGGCTTCGTGCAGCAGTACAAGGACGGCGGCTGGATATCGCGATGGTCCTCGCCGGGCTATGCGGACCTGATGACCGGCACCAGTTCGGACGTGGCCTTCGCCGACGCGTACGGAAAGGGCGTGAAGTTCGACGCCGAGTCCGCCTACGAGGCGGCGGTCAAGAACGCCACGGTCGCACCGCCGCAGTCCGGCGTGGGGCGCAAGGGCATGGCCACGTCCCCGTTCCTCGGCTACACCAGCACCGCGACGGGCGAGGGCATGTCGTGGGCGCTGGAGGGCTACCTCAACGACTTCGGCATCGCGCGCATGGGCAAGGCCCTGTACCGCAAGACCCACAAGCCCCGCTACAAGGCGGAGTCGGAGTACTTCCTCGGCCGCGCCCGCAACTACGTCAAGCACTTCGACCGACGCGTCGGCTTCTTCCAGGGCAAGGACGGGGACGGCAACTGGCGCCTGCCGCCAGGGGAGTTCGACCCCCGGGTGTGGGGCCACGACTACACCGAGACGAACGCGTGGAGCTTCGCCTTCACCGCGCCCCAGGACACCAGGGGCCTCGCGAACCTCTACGGGGGCCGCGCGGGCCTGGCGAAGAAGCTCGACACGTACTTCTCCACCCCGGAGACCGCGTCGAAGGAGTACGCGGGCTCCTACGGAGACGTCATCCACGAGATGACCGAGGCCCGCGACGTGCGCATGGGCATGTACGGGCACAGCAACCAGCCCTCGCACCACATCGCGTACACCTACGACGCCGCGGGGCAGCCCTGGAAGACGCAGCGGAAGGTCCGCGACGTGCTCTCCCGGCTCTACCTCGGCAGCGAGATCGGCCAGGGCTACCCGGGCGACGAGGACAACGGCGAGATGTCCGCGTGGTACGTCTTCAGCGCGCTCGGCTTCTATCCGCTGGTGATGGGATCGCCCGAATACGCCGTCGGCTCACCGCTGTTCACCAAGGCGACCGTCCATCTCGAAGGCGGACGGGAGCTGGTGGTGAAGGCGCCGCGCAACAGCGAGCGCAACGTCTACGTGCAGGGGCTGCGCGTCAACGGCAAGCCGTGGCACTCCACTTCGCTGCCGCACAAGCTGCTCGCCCGCGGCGGCACCCTGGAGTTCGACATGGGGCCGAAGCCGTCGAGGTGGGGCACCGGCGAGAAGAACGCGCCGTCCTCCATCACCAAGGACGGCAAGGTGCCGTCACCGCCGGGCGACGTGACAGTGCCGTCGAAGAACCAGCCGCTGCTGGACGACACCTCCGCCACCCGGGGCGTCTTCTCGAAGGCCGCGCTGGAGGTGAGGCCCGGCTCCCGGAACAAGCCCGTGAAGTCCTACACGCTGACCTCCGCGGACCGGGCCGACGCCCCGGAGGGCTGGGTGCTGGAGGGCTCGAAGGACGGCGAGAAGTGGAGGGCCGTGGACCGCCGCCGCGACGAGTCCTTCGCCTGGGACAAGCAGACCCGCGTCTTCGACGTCGCCCGGCCCGGCGCGTACCGCCAGTACAGGCTCGTGCCCGCGGGCAGGAGCGCGACGCTCTCGGAGATCGAACTGCTCGGCTGACCGGGGCCGTGTCCGGCAGTCTCCGTCGAACGTGCGGTCCCCTGGGCCTCGCGGCCCGGGGGTGCCCCCAAGAGGGTCCGGCAGCATGGTCGAGAACCCCGGGCCCGCGGGCCGGGAGGCCCAGAGGGAGACCGCGTTCGTGATTCCCGCCCCAGCGGGCCAGGCATGCCCCGGCCGCAGCGGGGGACCCGCCGCGTGTGAAGTCTCTGGGTCTGCCGCAGTCCGTCCGTGCCTGTCTCTTCGACCTCGACGGAGTGATCACCAAGACGGCCGTCGTGCACGCGGCCGCCTGGAAGGAGATGTTCGACGACTTCCTGCGCGGCCGGGGCGGGGAGGACGGCAGTGGCGGCGCGGACGAGGACCTGCGCCCGTTCAGCGACGGCGACTACGACACGTACGTCGACGGGCTGCCGCGCGCCGACGGCGTACGCTCCTTCCTCGCGTCCCGGGGCATCGAGCTGCCCGAGGGCTCCCCGGACGATCCCCCCGGCCGGGAGAGCGTGCAGGGTCTGGGCAACCGCAAGAACGACCTGCTGCTGGAGAAGATCCACAAGGAGGGCGTCGAGGCGTACCCGGGCTCGATCCGCTATGTGAACGCGGTGCGGGAGGCCGGGCTGCGCACGGCCGTCGTCTCGTCCAGCAAGAACTGCCGCGACATCCTCGTCTCCGTCGGCATCGAGGGGCTCTTCGACGTACGGATCGACGGGCTCGTGGCCGCCGAGCGCGGGCTGCCGGGCAAGCCCGCTCCCGACACGTTCCTCGCCGCCGCCCGGGACCTCGGGACGGACGCCGCCGCCTCCGCCGTCTTCGAGGACGCCCTGGCCGGAATGGACGCCGGGCGCGCCGGGCACTTCGGGTACGTCGTGGGCGTGGACCGCGTCGGGCAGGCCGGGGAGCTGCGGCGGCACGGCGCGGACGTCGTCGTGACGGATCTCGCCGACCTCACCGATTCCGAGGAGCACGCATGATCACCCACCGTGCGTACGCCTGCGAGCCCTGGAAGCTCCGGGAGACCGGCCTCAACCTGGACGTGCTGCCGCAGAGCGAGTCCGTCTTCGCGCTCTCCAACGGCCACGTCGGCTGGCGCGGCAACCTCGACGAAGGCGAACCGCACGGCCTGCCCGGCTCCTACCTCAACGGCGTCCACGAGCTGCACCCGCTGCCGTACGCCGAGGCCGGGTACGGCTACCCCGAGTCGGGCCAGACGGTCATCAACGTCACCAACGGCAAGGTGATCAGGCTGCTCGTGGACGACGAGCCGTTCGACGTGCGCTACGGGCGGCTGCGCTCCCACGAGCGCGTACTGGATCTGCGCAGCGGGCTGCTGCGCCGCACCTGCGAGTGGACCTCGCCCGCCGGCAGCACCGTGCGGGTGCGCTCGACGCGGCTGGTCTCCTTCACCCAACGCGCCATCGCCGCCGTCGCGTTCGAGGTGGAGCCGCTGGACGACGAGGTGCGCGTCGTCATCCAGTCCGAGCTCGTCGCCAACGAGCAACTGCCCCATCTCAAGGGCGATCCGCGCGCCGCCGCCGCGCTCGAATCGCCGCTGGAGCCGGAGGAGAATCTCGCCTCCGGGCACCGGCTGCGCCTCGTGCACAGCACCCGCGGCAGCGGACTGCGCGTCGCCGCGGCGGCCGACCACGAGGTGAACGGCCCCGATTCCACGCGTACTTCGAGCGAGAGCGGCGAGGACGTCAGCCGCCTCACGGTGACGGCGGTGCTTCAGCCGGGCGTGCCGCTGCGCATCGAGAAGACGGTCGCCTACGGCTGGTCGAGCGTGCGCTCCCTGCCCGCCGTGCGGGACCAGGTCGACGCGGCCCTCGCCGGCGCGTGCAGCACCGGCTGGGACGGGCTCGCCGCGCAACAGCGCTCCTATCTCGACGAGTTCTGGGCCCGCTCGGACGTCGAGGTCGACGGCGACGCGGAGATCCAGCAGGCCGTGCGCTTCGGCCTCTTCCACGTACTCCAGGCCGGTGCGCGCGCCGAGCAGCGCGCCATCCCCGCGAAGGGCCTCACCGGCTCCGGCTACGACGGGCACTCCTTCTGGGACACCGAGACCTTCGTGCTGGCGCTGCTGACTTACACCTCGCCGCAGTCGGTGGCCGAGGCGCTGCGCTGGCGGTACGACACGCTGCCCGCCGCGCGCGCCCGCGCGCAGCAACTGGGGCTGCGCGGCGCCGCGTTCCCGTGGCGGACGATCGACGGCTCGGAGTGCTCCGCGTACTGGCCGGCGGGCACCGCAGCGTTCCATGTGAACGCCGACATCGCCGACGCGGTGGTGCGGTACGTGGCCGCCACGGGCGACGACGAGTTCGAGCGGGACACCGGGGTGCCGATCCTCGTGGAGACGGCCCGGCTGTGGCACTCCCTCGGCCACCACGACCACCAGGGCGCCTTCCACTTCGACGGGGTCACGGGCCCGGACGAGTACAGCGCCGTCGCGGACGACAACATCTACACGAACCTCATGGCGCGGGCGAACCTCCGGGACGCCGCCGACGCCATCGACCGGCACCCGGACCAGGCCGCCGCCTTCGGCGTGGACGACGAGGAGACGGCCGCCTGGCGCGACGCCGCGGACGCCGTCGCCCTCCCGTACAACGAAGACCTCGGCGTGCACGAGCAGTCGGCCGACTTCACCGGGCACCAGATCTGGGACTTCGCGGGCACCGGCCCGGACGAGTACCCGCTGATGCTGCACTTCCCGTACTTCGAGCTGTACCGCAAGCAGGTCGTCAAGCAGGCGGACCTGGTGCTGGCAATGTGCCGGCACGGCGAGGAGTTCGACGACGAGCAGAAGGCCCGCAACTTCGAGTACTACGAGCAGCTGACGGTGCGGGACTCCTCGCTCTCCGCGAGCTGGCAGGCCGTCATGGCGGCCGAGGTCGGCCATCTGCGCCTGGCCTACGACTACTTGGGCGAGGCCGCGCTGATGGACCTGGCCGACTTGGAGAACAACACCCGGGACGGCCTGCACATCGCCTCCCTCGCCGGGACGTGGACGGCGCTCGTCGCCGGCTTCGGCGGGATGCGGCACAGCCACGGCACGCTGGAGTTCGCGCCCAAGCTGCCGGAGCGCCTCAGCCGGCTCGCCTTCACCGTCCAGATGCTGGGGAGGCGGCTGCGCGTCGAGATGAGGGACTCCACGGCCACGTACACCCTCGTGCACGGTTCGCCGATGGAGATCTGCCACTACGGCGAGCACTTCACCCTGCAAAGCCAGGAGCCCCGTACCCGCAAGGTGCGGCGGGCTCCCCAGCGGCCGGAGCCGAAGCAGCCGCCGGGGCGGCGGCCCGCCAGCAGGCACTGAGGCGGAGCCCGCGCATCCCGGCCGGCGCCGCGATGCGGGAGCCGGGCACGCGAGCCAGGGGCCGAAGGCCGGGAGCCGGGCTCCGGTCTCCCGGGTGTGAGCAACCAGTCCCCGCATGTCGGTGAGAAACGTCTGCGGCGCCGTCCGGAATCGGGCACGATGCCGTACGCCCGTACGGGCCCTTCGCAGGCCGAAACGGGCGCCCTCGCACGCCCGCAGTGGCGCCGCTTCACGACGGACTCATCACCAAGCAGGGAGACGGACGATGCGCATCGGCTTCGGGAGACGGTCGGCTGCGGCCTGTGTGCCCCTGACTCTGTTCGCGGTGACCGCCTGCGGAGCCACGGACGACTCCGGTGGGGCGTCGCCCGTGGACGAGCGGGCCGTCTCCGCGACCGACGACTCGTCCAGGGACTCCTCCGGGCGGGGCTCCGGCGAGATCCCCTCGCGCGGCTCGCGCGACACGGGGATCGTGGGCGAGAGCGCCGGTCCCGGCGAACGGGGCCCCGACGACGGACCGGTCGCCGCGGAGTGGCCGGACAACGACGTGTACGGAGCGATACCCCGGGTGCGGCCCGGCACGGGCCGCCGGGACGCCGTGCTCCTGACCTACGACGCGGGCGCCGCGGACGGGTTCGGCGCCGCCGTACGCGCCGCCGCCTCCTCGTGGAACGAGAGGGTGCCCGAGATCGAACTGCGGCCCGCGCGCCCGGGAGCCGAGCCGGACATCCGCGTCGTCGTCACCAAGGGCTGGCCCGGCGCCGCCCCGCAGGGGGCCGTCCTCGGCAAGGGCACCGTGAGCATCGGCCGCAGGGCGCTCGCCCAGGGCCACGACGCGATACGCCTCGTGGCCCACGAGTTCGGCCATCTGCTCGGGCTGAAGGACAGCCAGGCCGGGGCCTGCTCCAGCGTGATGTCGGGCAAGTCCGCGGGGGCGTCCTGCACCAACTCGTATCCGAGCGCCGCCGAAGTACGCGAGGTGCGCGGCAACTTCGGCTGAGACGACGGCCGACTCCGCGCGGGCGAAGGCCACTTCGGCTGCGACGGCGGCCTCCACCGCTCAAGGCCGTGCGGCGGTCAGGGGCTCCAGACCATCGTCCGCTGGTGCACCCGCCCGCCGTCGTGGCGGAGTCCGGGAACCAGCGGAGTGCCGCCGTGCTTGACGAAGCCCATGCGCTCGAAGAACCGCACCGCGCGCGTGTTCTCTTCGAGGGTCAGCAGATGGCATCCCGGTGAGCCGTTCTCCCTGAGCCGCTCGAACCACGCGTTCATGAGCCCGTCGGAGGCGCCCGTGCCGCGCGCCGCCGACATGACGTTGATGTGCAGATGCGCGGGCCACCGTTCGTCCGTGAAGTCCGTGGCCGTCGGCTCGCGGCGGACCGCGGCCCGGCCCATGTCGAGCACGCTGCGGGCGAGGAAGGCCGCGGGCCGGGGCCGCAGCACGAGCCGGTACTTCCTGATCGCCCTCGCGATGCGCTCGCTTTCGCGGGGGAACTCCGAGTGGCGCAGGCACCCCGCCAGATAGCCGACCAGGGCTCCGTCGACCACCGCCACGAAGAGGGACTCCGGCTCCAGATCCATGTACGCCTGGAGGTAGATCGCCGCTTCCGACTCCTCGTGGCCCCACATGGAAGCGGTGGGCGAGCCCTCGCCCGCCTTGCCGAACAGTTCGCGCAGCTCGCGGCGGTCGCCCTCCGCGAAAGTACGGATCTCCGTCACGCCGAACGCACGCTCCCCGGTCCCGTCGCCGCTCTCACAGCCCTTGCCGCTCTCACAGCTCTTGCCGCTCTTGCTGCCTTGCCGACTCGCTGCCGCCCGCGGCGCCGGGCGCACCTCCCGGCCGGCCTCGTCTTCTCATCATGCACCCCCACCGTGCCGGCGCCGGTGCGAAAGGGGGCTGGCCAAGGCGCCGGGCAGGGCGTACCGTGGGCCGCGAATTGGGCGTACGACCAAGCCAAACGACCAAGCCAAACGTCCAAGTCGCTCGTCCAAGGCATTCGTCCAGGCAAGTCGTCCAGGCACACACCCCGCGGCCGACTGCCGGCAAACCCGTCCGGGCCGCGGCCCGAACACGAGTGGAGCGCGCATGACCCCGACGTCCGCGGAACGCGGTCACGAGACCCGGCAGCGGCTGCTCGACGCCGCGGCGCAGCTGATCGTCGAGGACGGCTGGGGCGCGGTGACCACACGCCGCGTGGCGGATCGGGCAGGGCTGCGGCCGGGGCTCGTCCACTACCACTTCTCCACGGTCACCGACCTGCTGATCGAGGCCGCACTGTCCGCGGCCCGCCGGGAGATGGCGAAGGCGGCCGAGGCGATGTCGCAGGCGGACGACCCCTCGCTGGGCGTGCACCAGATGCTGGAGACGGTGTCGGATTACACGGCGACGGATCCGACGACGGTGCTGTTCAGCGAGATGCTGCTGGCCTCGACGCGGCTGGACCGGCTGCGCACGCAACTGGCCGAGCTGCTGTCGGAGTGGCGCACGGGTGTCGCCGAGTGGCTGCGGGCCGCCAACACCGCAGCGGGCGCGGCCGGTTCGCACGCCGAGGAGGGCTCGGGGGACGCGAGCGCCTCGCAGGACGACGCGGAGGCCACCGCGCTCCTGCTGGGCGCCGCGATCGACGGGCTCGTACTGCACCGGCTCATCGACCCATCGACGGCGCGGATCTCCGTGGCGGCGCCGCTGGTGCGTCTGGTCCGGGTGGCGCCGGTCGCGGGTTGAGGCATGGAGACGCGGGCCGACTCCCTTGCGGGCCGGGCCCGTTCGAGGAGCGGCCGGTCCGGCAGGCCCACCCGCTCAAGCCCCGGGAATCAGGGAGGACTTCCATGGCGCACACGAGCACAGCACAGGCCTCTGCCGGAACCACACGACGGGGCGGCGCGAGGCTGCGCGGCCTGTCGAAGACGTACGGGTCCGGGGAGGCGGCCGTCACCGCTCTCGACGGCGTGGATCTGGACGTGGAGGCGGGCGAGTTGGTCGTCGTGCTCGGTCCCAGCGGCTCGGGCAAGACGACGCTGCTGAACGTGCTCGGCGGCATCGAGGCCGCGGACAGCGGCTCGACGGAGGTCGCCGGCGTGGATCTGAGCGGCCGGCGCCCGCGCGAACTCGCCGACTTCCGCCGGGATCACGTCGGCTTCGTCTTCCAGTTCTTCAACCTGGTGCCCACGCTGACGGCCCGCGAGAACGTCGAGGTGATGGTCGAGCTCACGGGCCGCGGCGAGCGGCGCTGTGCGGCAGAGCTGCTGGAGTCCGTCGGGCTCGGCGACCGGCTTGACTCCTTCCCCGCGCAGCTCTCCGGCGGTCAGCAGCAGCGGGTGGCGATCGCCCGCGCTCTCGCCACCGACCCCGATCTGCTGCTCGCCGACGAACCCACCGGCGCCCTGGACGTGGCGACCGGCAAGTCGGTGCTGCGGCGGCTCCAGCGGACCAACCGCGAGGGCCGCGGCGTCCTGTTGGTCACACATAACGCCGCCGTCGCACGGATGGCCCACCGGGTGGTGACCATGCGAGACGGACGTGTCGAGTCGGTCGAGCTGAACGCCGACCCGGCCGACTCCGACGACGTGGACTGGTGAGCCGCGTGAACCGGATCCTGCTCGCCAAGACGCGGCGTGATCTGCGCCGCCGCCTCCCGCAGTTCGCGGCCATCGGGGTCACCGTCATGGTCGGCGTGCTCCTCTTCGTCGCGAGCTACGACGCCTATCGCAACCTGGGCTCCAGCTACGAACACACCTACTCCCGCATGCACTTCGCCGATCTGACGGCGTCCGGCGGCGACACCGCGAAGGTCGCGGCGGCGGCCCGCTCGTCGCACGGCGTCGACGAGGTCGCCACCCGCACCCAGGGGCGGCTGCCGATGCGCTTCGGCCGTGACGAACTCCTCGGCCGCGTCGTGGGGTTGCCCGCCGGCACGCAGCCGGACGTGAACAAGGTCGACGTCGTCTCCGGTCGCTACCCGGAGAAAGGCGACGCCGGCGGCGTACTCGTCGAACGTCACACGGCGAAGACCTTCGGCCTCTCCCCCGGCGACACCTCGAAGATCCACGACGGTTCGCGCTGGCGGACGGTGACCGTACGCGGCGTCGCCGATTCGCCCGAATATCTGTGGCCGGCCCTCAGCCGCCAGCAGGCCCTCGGCGATCCGCACAACTTCGCGGTGCTCTTCGCACCCGAGACGACCGCGCGGGCCCTCACCCACAGCGCCGGCGGCACTCGGCAGGTCCTTGTGAGGCTCGGTGACGGCGCCCGGGACGACGACGCCGACGGCCAGGTCACCGCCCGCGTCGCGAACCGTCTCCGGGCAGCGGGGGCTGCGGAGGTGGAGCCGCGTTCGGAGCAGCCGTCCGACGCCACGCTGCACGAGGACCTGAAGGGCTTCTCCCAACTCTCCGTCGCCTTCCCGGCGTTGTTCCTGTCGGCGGCGGCGGTGGCGGCGTACGTACTGATCACACGGCTCGTCCTGTCCGAGCGGAAGGTGATCGCGACCTTCCTGGCCGCCGGGGCCGGTCGCGGCACCGTGGCGCGGCACTACCTGGGTCACGGGGTACTCGCGGGCGCGGGCGGCGCCGTGCTGGGTGTCGCCCTGGGAGCGGTGGCGACCACGGCGATGACGCACGCCTACACCTCCGAACTCGGCATCCCGTACACGCTCGTCGAACGCCGTCCCGCGGTCATGCTGGCCGGTGTGCTCTTCGGCGTCCTGGTGGGGCTGGTGGGCGGCGCGGCCCCGGCATGGGCGACGACGCGGACCGCCCCGGCCGAGTCCATGCGCGGCGACGGCGGCACCCTGCCTTCGCCCGGGCGCTGGGGAAGGAGGCTGTCGAAGGCGCGGTGGCTCCCGCTGGCGATGCGGCTCGCGCTGCGCGAACTCGGGCGCAGCCGGCGTCGCACACTGGCGACCATGCTGGGCGGCGTGCTCGCACTGATACTCGTGCTCTCGTCCGCGGGGATGGCCACGAGCATGAAATCGGCCATGGACGTGCAGTTCGGAACGGTGCAGCGCGAGGACGCCACCGTCACCGCCGATCCGCGCGCACCCGACCAGCAGCGGGCGCTGCGCGGCATCGACGGGGTGAGCGCCGTGGAGCGGATGACGACGGCTCAGGTCTCCGCGTCCGCCGGCGGGGAGTCGTACAGCACGTCCTTGACGGGCTACCGCCCGCACACCACCATGCACGGCTTCCGCGCCCCGGGCGGTGGAGAGCGCCGGCTGCCCGCAGACGGCTCGGTCCTGGCGGGGAAGGCCCTCGCCGGCAGACTCCGCCTCTCCCCCGGTGACCGGTTCACGCTGCGCACCGCGGAGGGCGGCGCGGAACGAGTGCGCCTGGCCGGGCTCGTCGACGAGCCGATGGGCTCCGCGCTCTACGGGACCCGGGCCACTGTCGAAGCGGCCACGGGCTCGGCGACCGACGGGTTCGGGCTGCGCTTCGCCTCCGGCCTCTCCGCGCCCGAACGCGACCGGGTGCGCGCGGAGGTCACCTCGCTGGACGGCATCGTCGCCTACGCGGACTCCCAGGCGATCAAGCGGCAGATCGACCGGTACATGGCGTTGTTCTGGGTGTTCGTCTGGGCGATGATGCTGCTCGGCGGGGCCCTGGCGCTCACCGTCATCCACGTCACGATGACGGTGAACATCGCGGAACGCACCCATGAGCTGGCCACCTTGCGCGCCGCCGGAGTGCCGTTGCGGCGCATCGCGGGGCTGCTGGCCGCCGAGAATCTGACCGCGACGGCGCTCGCCCTGCCGATCGGCCTCGCCGCGGGATACGCCGCCGCGCGCGAGTCCCTCGACTCCTTCACGGGCGACATGTTCTCCCTGCGGCTGGAGATCGGCTGGCCCTTCGCCGTGGCTGCGGTGGCAGCCGTTCTCGGTGCGTCATTGCTCTCCCAGGTCCCCGCCGTTCGGGCGGTGCGGCGCCTGGACGTGGCGCGTGTCGTACGGGAGCGCGCGGGCTGAGAGCCGGGGCGGGGCGGGCCGCGATGTGACCCTTCTCTCCGCAAGTGCCCGCCGAGGCGCGGTTGTCCGGTTCACACCTGAGAGGACGACCTGCGGTAATGATGGTTCCTGGCGGCTTCCGTGGCCTGATGGATCACTCGTGGCGTTTTTTGCCCGTCCGCGCCAGTGTGCTTACGGTCGCCACCGCTCGACACGTTCGCCACCACATGTGGCGAACTCCGCGATCGTTAGGAAACATTCACCATGCTGTTCTCCGGCAACGGCCGCAACCACGGGCCAGTGAAGACCACCCGCCTCGCCGTGCTCACCGGCGTCGCGGGCGCCGCAGTCGCCCTCCCGATGGTCACCGCTCCCGGGGCCCAGGCCGCCTCCGTCGGCACCTGGGAGAAGGTCGCCGAGTGCGAGTCCAGCGGCAACTGGCAGGCGAACACCGGCAACGGCTACTACGGCGGCCTCCAGTTCTCCGACAGCAGCTGGAAGGCGGCAGGCGGTACGAAGTACGCGCCGCGCGCCGACCAGGCCACCAAGGCGCAACAGATCGCCACCGCGGAGAAGTTGCTCGACCGGCAGGGCGCCGGGGCCTGGGCGTGCGCCGGTCAGGCGGGACTGAGCGCCGGCGGCCCGTCAGCGGACGTCGACACGGGCGGCTCCACCGGCTCCGGCGGCTCCACCGGCTCCCAGCAGAGCGGTCCGCAGAGCCGGCCGCAGCACAGGCCGCAGCAGGCGGACAAGGGCAACTACACGGTGAAGGCCGGTGACACGCTCGCCTCCGTCGCCTCCTCCCACGGCGTCGGCCTGAAGCAGCTGTACGAGGCCAACAAGTCCGTCATCGGCGGCGACGTCGATCTGATCCACCCGGGTCAGAAGCTGCGGGTCGGCTGACCCGCGGCCCCGCCGCCCCAGGCAGTCGCGGCCCGCGCCCCTCCCCCCGGGGCGCGGGCCGCGGTGTCAGTCCGCGGCCGTCCGGGTGCCGGACACCCGGACGGCGTGGAGAGGCGGCCGGGTACGGTGGACGCACCATCGCGCCGTGATCGGCGCGGTGCTGGTGTGCCGGGAAGTCTGGTCGGCGTCGCCTACGGGCGTCACCGCCCGCCGTCGACCCCCAGGAGCCCGCACCGATGTTCCCGCGGTTCGCCTCTCCCTCCCGGCGCCTGACCGAGGTGCTGCGCACCGAGACCACCGGCGGCATGATCCTGCTGGCGGCCACGCTGGCGGCGCTGATCTGGGCCAACGCCCTGAGCGATTCGTACGAGGCCGTGGGCTCCTTTCACTTCGGCCTCCCCGCCCTCGGCCTCGACCTGTCCGTGCGGCACTGGGCGTCCGAGGGCCTGCTCACCGTCTTCTTCTTCGTCGCCGGTACGGAGCTGAAGCGCGAGCTGGTCTCGGGTGAGCTGCGCAAGCCCGCTGCCGCCGCCCTTCCGGTCGTCGCGGCCGCCGCCGGGACGGTGGTGCCGGCGGCCGTCTACCTCGCCGCCAATTACGTGGGGGGCGGGCGACTCGGCGGCTGGGCCGTGCCGATGGCGACGGACATCGCCTTCGCCCTCGGCGTCCTGGCCGTCATCGGGTCCCATCTGCCGTCCGGTGTCCGCGCCTTCCTGCTGACGCTCGCCGTCGTCGACGACCTCGGCGCCATCCTCGTCATCGCCGTCTTCTTCACCTCCACGCTCAACTGGGCCGCGCTCGCGGGCGCGGCGGCGGGTCTGGTGCTCTTCGGGGTGCTGCACCGCCGGCTGGGCGTGCGCGGCTGGTACGTGTACGTGCCGCTGGCTCTCGCCGTGTGGGCCCTGACGTACAGCAGCGGCATCCACGCGACCATCGCCGGAGTCGCCATGGGAATGCTGCTGCGCAGCCGCCCCCGTACGGGACCCGGCCGGAAGCCGGAGGAGACGACGTCTCCGGCGGAGCGCGTCGAGCATCTGCTGCGTCCGCTCTCGGCGGGCGTCGCCGTTCCCGTCTTCGCGCTCTTCACGGCGGGCGTGACCGTCTCGGGTCCGGCGCTCGCCGAGATGTTCCGGCACCCGGAGTCACTGGGCGTCCTTCTGGGCCTGTTCCTGGGCAAGTTCGCGGGCGTCTTCGGCGGCACGTATCTCGCGGCGCGCTTCACGCGCGCACGGCTCGATCCGTCGCTCGCCTGGCCCGACATGGCGGGGCTCTCGATGCTCGCCGGCATCGGGTTCACGGTGTCGCTGCTCGTCACGGAGCTGGCGTTCACGGACGCCGCGACCGTCGAGCATGTGAAGGCGGCGGTGCTGGCGGGCTCGCTGCTCTCGGCGGCGGTGGCCTGCGCGGTGCTGAGATTCCGCGACGCGCGCTACAGGTCCGCCGCGGGCGGCGGGCGCCAGGATGCCCCGCACAGCGAGGTGGCCGGATGAGCGACTGGCAGAGCTGGGCGGCGATCGCCGTCTTCACCGGGGCGTACGCGCTGATCATCAGCGAGAAGATCCACCGGGTCGCGGCGGCGCTGGGCGGTGCGGCGCTGATGCTGGCGATCGGAGCGACCGACGACAAGGCGGCGTTCTACTCGCAGAAGACCGGCATCGACTGGAACGTCGTCTTCCTGCTGCTCGGGATGATGGTGATCGTCGGCGTTCTGCGGAAGACCGGCGTCTTCGAGTATCTGGCGATCTGGTCGGTGAAGCGGGCTCGGGGCAGGCCGTTCCGGGTCATGGCGATGCTCGTCCTGATCACCTCGACGGCCTCCGCGCTGCTGGACAACGTCACGACCGTGCTGCTGATCGCGCCCGTCACGCTGCTCGTCTGCGAGCGTCTCGCGCTGCCCGCCGCCCCGTTCCTGATCGCCGAGGTCCTGGCCTCCAACATCGGCGGGACGGCCACGCTCGTCGGCGACCCGCCCAACATCATCATCGCGAGCCGCGCCGGACTGACCTTCAACGACTTCATCGTCCATCTGACGCCGCTGGCGGCGCTCCTGACGCTCGTGCTGGTCGCCGTGTGCCGGGTGCTGTTCCGTTCGGCCTTCGTCCACGACGAGAAGCGCGCGGCCGAGGTGATGGCGCTGGAGGAGCGGGAGGCGATCCGCGATCCGCGGCTGCTGGTGCAGGGCCTGATCGTTCTCGTCCTGGTCATCGCGGGCTTCGTACTGCATCCCGTGCTGCACTACGAGCCGAGCGTCGTCGCGCTCCTCGGTGCCGGGCTGCTCGTCGCCGTCAGCTCGGTGCGTACGGGCGAAGTCCTCGCCGACGTCGAGTGGCCCACGCTCGCCTTCTTCGCGGGGCTGTTCGTCATGATCGGCGGGCTCATCGGGACGGGCGCGGTCGCAGAGGCGTCCCGGGCGCTGGCGGGCGCCGTGGGCGGGCGGGAACTCGGCGGCTCGATGCTGATGCTGGGCGGCTCGGCCGTACTGTCGGGAGTGGTGGACAACATCCCGTACGTCGCCACGATGGCGCCCATCACGAGCGACCTCGTGCAGAGCATGGGCGGCGGCAGCGACCATGTCATGTGGTGGGCGCTGACGCTCGGCGCGGATCTGGGCGGGAACGCCACCGCCATCGGCGCGAGCGCCAACGTCGTGGTCCTCGGCATCGCCGAACGCAACCGAACGCCGATCAGCTTCTGGCAGTTCACCAAGTACGGTCTCGTCGTCACCGCCGTGACGGTCGGGATCTCGGCGCTGTACGTATGGCTGCGGTACTTCGCCCTGGCGTGAACCGATCCTGCACCCGTCCCGAGACAGCGACCGCCCTGAGAGGAACCGGCAATGCGCGCACGTGACTTGGCCGTCGGATACGAATCGGTGACCGTCGACAGCGACGCGCTGGACGCCGCCCGGCTCATGGCCGGGCACCGGCTCCCCGGACTGCTGGTGCTCGACGGGCGCGGCGAGCCGAAGGCGATCCTGCCCGCCTCGCAGATGGTCAAGATCCTGGTCCCCGGTTACGTGCTGGAGGACCCGAACCTCGCCGCCGTCGTCGACGAGCAGCACGCCGACCGGCTCTGCGAGGGGCTGTCGGGCCGCCGCGTCGGCGACTGCCTGCCCGCCGACGCCGGTCCGCCGCCGGTCGCGGACGCCGACGACACCGCGCTGGAGGTCGCCGCGCTGATGGCGCGGGTGCGCAGCCCGCTGGTGGCGGTCGCCGCCGGGGACGGCGGCAGGTCGGAGGCCGGCACGCGGCTGCTCGGCGTCATCACCGCCTCGCATCTGCTGGACGAGCTTCTCCGAGGGAGGTAGGGAGCGCGGCCGGCGGCGGTTCAGGCGCGTCCTCCGGCTGAGGGGGCCTCAAGGGTGGTTCTACTGCGGCCGTTCGTAGCGCAGCAGGACGACGCCGTTGCCGAACGTACGGGTCTCCATCAGGCTCAGCGGGGTCTTCGCGCCGTCCGGCTCCCGGAACAGCGGCCTGCCCCGGCCGATCAGGACGGGGTGAACGTAGACGCGGTACTCGTCGATCAGGTCGTGCCGGCGGAAGTCCGCCGCGAGATCGGCTCCGCCGACGGACATGTCGCCGCCGGGCTGCGCCTTCAGCGCCCGGATCCCCTCCGGGTCGACCTCTCGCATGAGGGTCGCGTTCTCCCCGGCGTGCTCCAGCGTCCTGGAGTAGACGACCTTGGGGGTGCGCCGCCAGATCCCGGCGAAGTCCTTCATGGGGCCCGAGATCGACGGGTCGGAGCCGGCGTCCGGCCAGACCGACTCCATGAGCTCGTAGGTGACGCGTCCCATCAGGAAGGCGCCCATCTTCCCGGTCTCTTCGTTCATGTGCCCGTGGAGTTCGTCGTCGACCATGTGCCAGTCGATCTCGCGGTCCGGTCCCTCGAAGAAGCCGTCCAGGGAGACCTGCATGAACAGGATGATTCTTCTCATGTGCCGGCGTCCTCGGGTGGTGTCAGTCCTTGTGGGTGAACGAGTGGTGCTCGTGGCAGACGGTCCAGTGCCCGTCCTGCTTGCGCAGCCCGATCGTCAGCCGCAGGCGCCTTTCCGGGTCGGCCCCCAGCTCCTTCCCGGTGCCGCAGCGCAGCAAGGCGTGCGCGAAGGCGACGTCGTCCCCGGCCGTGACGTCCAGGGAGACGATCTCGAAGCAGGCGCCCTGGCGCTGCCAGTCGAAGAAGGGCGGCCAGGTCGCGCGGTAGCGGTCGATGCCGCGCACGCCGTCCTCCGGCGGCGGCACGTCGAACATCACGATGTCGTCGGCGTGTGCGGCAAGCACGGCGTCCATGTCGCCCTCGTGCACCGCCTTCGCCCAGCGTTCGATCAGTTCGCGGATGTGCGTCTCGTCGTCGGCCACGCGTGGCTCCCTTCCGGTCGTCGCGTACGGAGTACGGGTCGGAGTGCCGACCGGCGCGGCGGTCACAACTCATCGCTCCCGGGAGACCCGTCGGTTCGGGCCGTTCACCGGCTCCGCCACAGCGGTGGCGTCCGCGCACGGCCGCGGCGTGGCCACCGGGCCGCACCCTCGCGCCCCGTGAGGCTGGGCGCCGTGAACGGCTCGAAGGGCGCGGACGGCGCGGACGGTACGGACGACGACGGCGCGGGCGCCGCACTCGTTGTGCCGCTGCCCGTCGAGCTGGTGCGGCCGAAGCCGGTCGAGGCCGTGCCCGACGGGCCCGGCTGGCACCATTCCATCAAGCTCGACGGCTGGCGCGTCTCGCTCGCCGTCACCGATGACGGCGTACGGATCCACTCCCGCAGCAAGCGGGAGATCACCCGCCAGTTCCCCGAACTCGTCGCGGCGGCCCGAGAGTTGGGCGCCGGGACCGTCATCGACGGAGAGGTCGTCGTCTGGAGCGGGCAGCAACGGCGCTTCGACTTCGAGGCGTTGCAGTCACGCGGCCTCGCGAAGCGGCCCCGGTCCACTCCCGGGGTCGTTCTCGTCGCCTTCGACGTGCTGGCCGCGCCGTACACGGATCTGCGGTCCGAACCGCTCAGCGTGCGGTGGCCGCGGCTGCGGAGCGTCGTCGAACAGGCGGGCCCGGAGATCCAGTTGGTCCTCGCGACGGACGACGCGGGCCAAGCCCGCGACTGGATGCGGGAGATGAGACCCCAGGGCGTGGAGGGCATCGTCTCCAAGCGCTGGGACTCCCCCTACCGGCCCGGCCGTGCGCGGACCGCTTGGCGGAAGGTGCGCTCCGCGGACACCGTCGACGCACGGCTCGTGGGCGTCACCGGCCCGGAGCGGCGCCCGTGGGGAGCCGTCGTCGAACTCCCCGACGGGCGACGGGCCGTCACGACGCCGCGGCTGGCGCCCGTCGCCGCGTCCGGGCTCGGCCGCGCCGTCGAGGGGCTCCTCGGCGAGACGGTCGCCGACGACGAACTGGACGTACGGTGGCGGCCGTTGACCGGCACCGCCGCACCGCTCACAGTCGAGGTCACGGTGCGCACCGGCCGCGTCCCGCTGGTGCGGTACGTGCGCGTGCGCGCGGACGTCTGACCGCGCGGACGTCTGACCGCGCGGACGTCTGACCGCGCGGAGCCCGGCCGTCCGGTCCTGGTCGCCCGGCACCGAGCGCCTCATCCGGCTCGGCCGGCGTCTTCGTCACGTGAGGATCGTGCCGCGGGCTCGCGGACCGGCCGTCGACTCGTCCGTCACTTCGGCGCCACCGCCTCCGTCAGGTCCTCCAGCGCGTCGGCGAGCAGGTCCGCCGTGCGCAGCGCCACCGAGGACGACGGGCGGTCCGCCTCCAGCTCCCACCACCGGGACAGCGCGTCGTGCACGGGGCCCCAGTCCGGGGCGCGTCCCTCGCGGAGCGCCGTCACGGCGCCGGGCAGGGCGGCCGCGAGCGCCTCGGAGTAGTCCCGCGCGCCGGGGTTCGGCCGGGCGTCGCGGTCCGGGAGGTGTGCCTCCAGCAGCATCGTGACGCGGCCGAGGGTGACCATCGCGGACTGCGCCGCGGACGCCGAGCGGCGCGAGAGCCCGCCGCGGTGGCGCACGGGCTCCGCGCCAGCCCGCGTCGCCGTCTGGTCCCACTCCTGGCGCGCGGCGCGGGTGTCGAGCAGCGCCTCGCGCACGGCGCGGTCGGGGTGCCCCTGCGCGGGCGTGCCGACGGCGCCCGCCGCGCGGGCCGCCGGATCGGCGAAGCGGTCGAGCACCGCGACGGTGTAACTGCCCGTCGCGGCAAGCCAGTCGGCGAGCCGGTCTCTCAACTGCGGTGTCTCCCAGGCCGGGAAGAGCGCGTAACTCAGCATGGCGAGCGCACCGCCGAGCGCCGTCAGCCAGATCCTCTCCAGCACGGTCTGCGAGAACATCGAGCCGGCGATGCTCAGCAGGAAAACGACGTACGCGCTGATGCACGCCGAGGTGATGGCGTAACCGGTGCGCATCAGCAGATACATGCACCCGACGCTGCCCACCGCGAGCGCGGCGCTCGCGTAGGGCGGCGGATGGGCCAGCACCGTCACCGAACCGGCGATGCCCACGCCGAAGAGCGTCCCGACGATGCGGGCCACGCCGCGCTCGTACGTACGGGAGAAGTCCGGGCGCATCACCATCACGGCGGTGAGCGGCGCCCAGTAGCCGTGCGCGGGTGCCAGCGTCTTGCCCAGCAGATAGCCGGCGGCCACGACGCCGGCGACGCGCAGCGCGTGCCGGCACACCGGCGAGGACCAGCGCAGTTCGCGGCGGAAGGTGCGCACGGCCGTGGGGACGAGCACGGCGAGGGACGGCTGGTTCAAGTGCCGCGGCTGCACGGGGCGTACGGGCGGCGCATCGGCCTCGGGGTCGACGTAGACGTCGCTGTCCTCTGCGCTGTCGGCCCGGGCGGGCATCTGCCAGGTGGCGCGCGGGATCAGCGGTACCTCGCGGGTGACCTCGACGGGTTCCTGCGCGGCGTCCACCGCGTCCTGCGTCAGGGCGATCAGCCGCATCGCGGACTTGCGGGCAGGGCCCTGCAACACGGGCCCGGTCTCCGGGACTTGGAGCACCTCAAGGGCGTCCTGCGGCAGCCGCACGCGCTCGCCGCGCCGCACCGCGCGTGCCGTCGCGTCCAGTACGGTCGCCGCGGCCTGGAGCAACTCCCGTACGCGCTCGCGCTCCCGGCCCACCATCGGGGCGCCCACGACCGGGTCGGCGAGGGACGCGAGCACCGGGCGGAACCGTTCCGCCAGACCCCGGTAGCCGCCGAGCTGGCGGGGGCGGCGACGGGCCTGGCGCGGCGTGATCGCTGCGGCGCTGCGGGCCTCCATCAGCGGCTTGGGGTCGAACGAGCTGCTGGGGTCGTGGCGCAGGCGGCGCGCGTAGTCGGCGACGGCGGCGAGCGCGTCGGCCAGGGCGTCCCGCCGCTCGCCCCACGGCCGTACGGGAAAGAGCACGATCAGCGCCGCCTGCACACATCCACCCGCCGCGATGAGCGCGGCCTGCACGAGAGCGCCGAGAACGGTCGTGGGCAGGGTGACCGTCACCAGCATGCAGGCCACCGTCAAGGACGCCACGACGCCGGCGGTGGGGCCCACGCCCCAGGCGAGGCCGGAGGCGAACGCCCAGGCGGCGAGCAGCAGTACGAAGGCGGCGGGGTGCGCGACGACCAGGTAGCCGGTGAAGGTCGACACCGCCAGGGCCGCACCGGCGCACAGCGCCAGCACCGGCCGGGGACGCCAGCTGCGCTGGAACGTCGCCACGCCGGAGGCGAACGCGCCGAACGCCGAGGCGACGGCCAGCTTCGGCGAGCCCGCCCACAGCGTCACCAGGACGATCACCGCGACACCGGCCGCGGCCCGCAGCGCGATGAGCGGTGTCAACTTGGCCCGCTCGACGGACAGCCCGGACCGCGCGGTCTCACCGATCGCCCGGAACCACGGCAGGACCTTCATGCGGCCGAGCTTACGGGGGAGCGCCGGGACGACCGCAGGACGGCCGAGGTCAGACCACCGGGGCGGGGGCGGCGGGCCGTTGCCGCGGCCCGGCAGGGGGTCACCGCGTTTGGTTCGCCACCTTCTGGTCGAACGCGGCGAGCGCCGCCGCGCCCACCGCCTTGTCCTGGTCGCCGTTGCCGCCGCTCACGCCGACCGCGCCGACCACCTCGCCCTCGTGGACGATGGGGAAGCCGCCGACGAAGGCGGCGAAGCGCCCCGGGTGCATGTGCTGGATGCCGAAGGCCTCGTTGCCCGGAAGGGCGGGGCCCTTGGGCTCCTCGTTGAACAGGTGCGTGGCGCGCTGGTGTCCGGCGGCGGTGAAGGCCTTGGCGATGGCGATCTCCACTCCGGTCAGCCGCGCTCCGGTCATCCGGTGCAGCGCGACGGGGTGGGCGCCGTCGTCGGCGATGCAGATCGTCTGCTTCACGCCGATCCGTTCGGCCTCGGCCTCGGCGGCCTCCAGCATGATCAAGGCGTCCTCGAGGGTCAGGCGGTGCACGGTGAACATCAGCGCTCCAGGTAGTCGCAGTAGACGGTCTTGGTGTCGGTGACGAACTCCAGGGCCCCGCGGCCTCCTTCGGGGAACGCGCCGGAGCTTGAGGCGCCCCAGCCGCCGAAGGGCGGTGCCACGCCGTTGCCCGTCGTACGGTCGTTGATCTTCACGACGCCGCAGCGTGCCTCGCGCATGAAGCGTCCGGCGGTGCCCAGGTCTCGGGTGTGTACGGCGGTCACAAGGCGGTGCGGGGTGGAGTTGACGACGGCGACGCCTTCGTCGGGGCCGTCGACGGGGACGATGCCGAGCAACGGCCCGAAGATCTCCGCGGTGTTGACGGGGTGGTCCTCCGGAACGCCGGCCAGCAGCACCGGCGGGACCCAGTGGCCCTCCGGGTCGAGGCCCGGCAGCAGCGTGCCCTCGCCGATCACGTCGGCGCCCTGCTCGCGGGCGGAGTCGACGAGGGCGGTGAGCCGTTCGCGCTGGGCGCGGGTGGCGACCGGGCCGAGGTCCGCGTCGGCGTCGTCGCCCCGTCCGACGCGCAGCCGCGAGACCTCTTCGCGGAGCAGAGCGGTGAACTCAGCCAGCACGGAACGGTCGACGAGCACCCGGTCCGTGGCCGTGCACACCTGGCCGGAGAGACCGAAGGCGCCGCCCGCGACGGCCGCCGCGGCCCGCGGAAGATCCGCGTCGGCACAGACCAACGCCGCGTTGTGGCCGCCGAGTTCGAACTGGCGGCGGGCCGGCGGGTTCGCGGTGCGCTGGAGCAGCGCGCCCACGGCGTCGGACCCGGTGAAGGTGACGGCACGCACCTGCGGCGCGCCGACGAGGGCCGCCATGGCCTCCTTCGAGTCGCCGTGCAGCACCGGCAGCACCTCCCCCGGCACCCCAGCACGGTGAAGGGCCCCGGCCAGGAACTCGCCGCAGGCGGCGGCGACGGGCGAGGGCTTGAAGACGACGGCGTTGCCCGCCGCGAGCGCCGGGGCGATCTTGCGCGCGGCGAGCGACACGGGGAAGTTCCAGGGCGTGATCGCCACGACGGCACCGAGCGGTACGCGCATCGTCCACGCGGACAGGGACGCGGACTCCCGGGGATAGGTGACGCCCTCGACCATGAAGGCGAGCTGCGCCGACAGCCGGAACTGCTCGACGGTCTTGCCCACTTCGCCCTTGGCGGCGCTCAGCGGCTTGCCCTGCTCGCGGGTTATCAGGCGGGCCAGGGTGTCGGCCTCGCCCTCCAGTACGTCGGCGGCGGCGCCCAGCACGCCGGCACGGCGGCCCGCCGGAAGGGCGGACCAGGCCCGCGCTGCCTCGTCGGCCGCGGCGACTGCCTCCGCGGCGGAGGCGGGTGTGGCGGCCGGGAACGTGGCGACGACATCGGACGGTTCGGCGGGATCCGTGGAGACGACGGTGCCCGGGTCCGGCTCGGGACCGGCGCCGTCCTCCCGGACCGGGCTCTCCTGCAACCTCGACAAGTCGGCCTCCTGTTCCGCATTGTGTGCAGTGACAGCGATGACAGCGTTGACATCCGTGAACGGCACCGGTGACGGTCGCTGTGGCCGCAGCATCCGCCGGCGCCGTGGGGCGCATCCGCCAGCCGTACCCCCGCAGTCTTTGCCCCGCCGGGCAGGGACGGCTTCGTACATTCCGCACCCACGCCGCCGAAGGATGTAGGCACATGGCACACACCCCGGACCCGGCACCCGCCCGCACGGAAACCGGCACGAAGACGGGCACGGACCCCAGCACGGAAACCGGCACGGACCTCCGCGAGACCGCGGCCGAGACAGGGACGGAGACAGAGACCGAGAACGGGGCCGGAGCGGACACCGGCACCGCCGGTCCGCTCGGTGACCGGCTGACCGTCGAGGCGCTGCTCGGCGAACCCGTGCTGCGCGGCCGGCTGCTCGGCGGCAGGGCCGGGGTGCACCACGTGGTGACCTGGTGCCTGCCGCTCTCCGAGGTCGAGGACGCCGGACACGGCGAGCAGCAGGGCCGCGGCGATCTGCGCGGCGTGGCCGTGCACGCTCCGGCGGCCCGGCTGGGTTCGGCGCGGCACGCGAGCGCCGTGGTGGAGGAGCTCGCCCGGCGCGGAGCGGCGGCACTGCTCGTACGGCCGCGCAGCGGCAGCACCGTCACGGCCGGCGGCAACGGCGAGGGCCCGGATCTGGCGGGCGCTGTCCGCGCGGCCGACGGTGCGGGGCTTCCCCTGGTGGGGCTGGCGTCGGAGGCCGACTACCGCAGCATCGGCCGTCTGGTCGCGGTCAAGACGATCGCGGGCTCCGCGCACGTGCTGGAGTACAGCGTGCGAGTGCACCGCACGCTCAGCGAGGTCTTCACCGCCGGTACGGGGATGCCCGCGCTCGCTCACGCCATGGCCGGTCTCGCGCAGGCGAGGCTGCTGATACTCGACGCCGACGGCGAGGTGCTCGCGTCGGCGGACCACGGGGAGCCGGCCGACGAGGACGCGGGCGCGCCGCGCTGGCCCGCGGCACAGCTGCACCGGAACGCGAGGGAGCAGGGCGTACGTACGAGCGGCTCCGGCGGGCAGCATGTCGAGGCGCGTGACGTGGCGTTCCACACGCCGCAGGGCACTCCCGTGCACGCCGTGGTCGCGCCGTTCGGCGTGGCCGGGGACGTGTACGGCACCGTCGCCGTCGTCGAGCCCGTCGTGCCGGCCGATCCGCACGACCTGGCGCAGCACCGCGTGATCGTCGAGCAGGGCGCGCCGCTGATCGCGTCGGAGCTGCTGCGGCAGCGGTCGGTGACCGAGGCGGAGGAGCGCGCGCGGGACGACTTCCTCGACACCCTCGTGCACGGCCGCTTCACCGACGTACACGAGCTGGAGGCGCGCTCCCGCCACTACCGGTTCGACATGCGCGCCCGGCACGCGGTCTTCGCCGCCTCGGTTCCGCAGCCGGACGGCGCCCGCGCGCAGAGCCTGCTGCGCGTCGTGGGAGGGCTGCGCGGCGCCGCACCCGCCCGTCTCACGCTCGCCGCGTACGTCGGCAAACTCCTTGTCGTCGTACGGCAGTTGGCGCAGCCCGGCTCCTCCAAGCACTTCGACGCACCGGCGCAGCAGGAGGAGATCAAGGCCTTCGGCGAGGCGGTGCACAGGGCGGTGCGCGACCATCTGGGCAGCGAGGTGCAGGTGGCGCACGGGCGCGGCGCGGTCGGCGCGGCGGGCGTGGCGGAGAGCTACCGCGAGGCGCGCATCGCACTGGAGCTCTCCCGCCGCGTGGACGTGCCGATCGTGTGCGGCTACGACAGGCTGCGGGTCTTCGCCGCGATCGAGGCGGCGGCCTCGGGCGAGCAGGGGCGGGCCTTCGCCGAGGAGATCCTCGGCCCGCTGCGTCGGGCGGACGGGCAGACGGGGAACCTGGAGCAGGTCGTGCTCGCGTACATCGCGGAGTCCGGCAATCTCAACGCCGCCGCGCGCCGCCTCCAGCTGCACCGCAACACGATGCTCTACAAGCTCGAACGCGCCTCGCGCGCGCTCCAGATGGACATGCGCTCGTCGGAGACGCAGTTCACGGTGTGGCTCGCGCACTGCATCCACACGCTCAACGACTCGCTGCGCGTGCTCGACGTGGAGCTGGCGCCGCCGGTGCCGGGCGAGTAGACACCAGGGCAGCCGGGGGCGTCACCAGCCGGGGGCCGTCACTGGCTGAGCGTCGCCTGCCGGGTGTCGCCGGCGGCGTTCCGTACGGTCCTGCCCGGCGACGTGGCCCCCGCGCAGGCGCCGACCGCGGCGACGGCGACCACCGCCGCGCACACGGAGAACAGCTCCACCAGGTCCCCCTGCCGCACCCCGAGCAGCGCCACGCACGCCGACCCCATGGCCGAACCGCCGAAGCGCACCAGGTTGAACAGGCCGAGGCCGGCGCCGGACGCCCCGCCGCGGGAGCGGGACGCCCCGGTCGCCGCCGGGGTCTGCACACAGGCCACGCCGCAGCCGACGACCAGCAGCGCTCCGAGCACCGCGCCCGGGCCGCGTCCCGCGCCCACGGCGACCGCGAGCCCCAACTGGCCCGCCATCAGGGCCAGTAGACCTCCGAGCATGACCGGCCTTCCGCCGAGGCGCTCCGAGCCGATGCCGGCGACCGGCGCCAGCAGCGCCATCGCGAGCGGCAGCGCGAGCACCATCAGCCCGGCGGAGCCGGTCGACAGGCCGCACATCCGCACCAGATACAGCGGTGCCGCCAGCAGAGTCGCACCGAGGGCGAACATCTGCACCGCCACGGCGAACGCCGAGCGCAGATACCGGCCGTCGAGCAGGTCGCGCGGAGGCAGGAACGCGTCGCGGCGGCGGATCTCCACCCGTACGAAGGCGGCGAGCGTGCCGAGCCCGGCCGCAGCCGCCACCCACACCACCGGTGAACCCGCGCCCAGCGCGGGGATCGAGGAGAGCGCGCCGAGCAGCAGCCCCGCGCCGCAGGTGAGCAGCGCGGCGCCGCGCCACTCCAGGCGCGCGGCGCCGCCCCGTTCGCGCGGCAGGAGCCGTACTCCCGCGAGGACGGCGAGCAGCGACAGCGGCACGATCGGCCAGAACACGGCCCGCCAGCCCGCCCATTCGGCGAGCAGCCCGCCCGTGACCGGGCCCAGGGTCTGGCCCGCGCCGTTCGCGGCGGCCCACAGACCGAGGGCACGGCCGCGGCGTTCCGAGCCCATCGCCCGTACGACGAGGACCATCACGGCGGGCAGCACCGGAGCCGCCGACACGCCCTGCACCAGGCGGAACGCGACGAGTACGGGCAGCGATCCGGCGAAGGCCGCACCGGCGGAGCCCACGGCCATCCCGAGCATCGCGGCGCAGAAGACCCTGCGGTATCCGAAGCGTTCGCCGAGCCAGCCGGAGACGGGCATCAGCGTCGCGAAGACGACGGTGAAGGCGGTGGCGACGAGCACCCCGGCGGACAGCGGCGCGTCCAGGCCGCGAAGGATCTCGGCCATCGGGACGTTGACGACCGTGTTGGCCATCGTGGTCGTGGTCGTGGCTGTCAGCAGCGGTATGACGGCGGGCGGGACACCGCCGCGCGGGCGTCTCCCCGCCTCACTCACGTTCGTCCACCGACGCGGTCAACTCGACCTCCACGGGCGCTCCCGACGGCAGCGACCGTACGCCGATCGCGCTGCGCGCCGGAAGGGCCGCGTGACGTCCCGTGGCCGCCGCGAGGGCGTCCGCGAGCGCGTCGGAGGCGCCGTCCGCCACGGCCGACAGCTCGGTGAAGCCCTCGGCGCACGCGACGTAGACGGTCATGCGCAGGCAGCGCCGCAGGCGCGAACTCCCCGGCAGCGCCTCGGTGATGGCCGCGAGCGCGTTGCGCGCGGCGAGGCCGGCGGCCTGCCGTGCCGCGTCCGTGCCGACGTCGGAGCCGACCAGCCCGCGCACCGTGAGCCTGCCGCCGGAGCGCGGCGTCATTCCGGCGCTCACCGCCAGCCCGCCGTCGACGACGGCCGCGGCGTACCGGCCCTGGGGCCGGGGCGGGACGAACTCCCGCGGGCCGGGCGGCCGGGCCGGAGCGGCCGGAGTGGAGGGCGGGGACTGCGCGGGGGTCACGTTCTCGGTCACCACCGCACTATGCGAGAGAGGCTGATTCCGCCGCCATGTGCAGAATTCACTGCGTATCGGACATCCGATGGGCATTGCGCACACGCGCGCTGCGGCCTGCGCGGTGAACGGCCGATGCGCCTCGATCGCTTGGCAGGTAATTCACCAGGCCATACCGTCGGTGCACCTCCACTGCGAAGGACACAGGGTGCACAAATAATGTGCTTCAGCCTGTGCACGATTGCCTCTTGGCCGAAACCCCTGACCTCGCGAGCATGCCGCGCATCCATTCATCCACAAAGAGCCGGCTGCCGAAGCCTTCGAACGCCGAGTAGGGAGTGCGGACGTGGAATTGACTGCTGCGCACTGGATCTATCTCGCCGGAATAGTCGTGATCATCGGTGTGATGATCGCCCGCAAGAACGTCGTGGTGCCCGCCGTCGTGGCCACGCTCGTCACCGCCTGGGTCTTCACCGGAAGCATGGTGAAGGGCCTCACGTCCGTCTTCTCCGCGAGCCTCACCGCCGCGTCCGAACTCTTCAGCATCTTCCTGATCATCGCGCTGGTCACGGCGCTGCTCGGGGCGTTGCGCGCGATGGGCGCGGAGCGCCGCATGGTCAAGCCGTTCCAGGCGCTGATGCGCAACGGCAGGATCGCGTTCTTCGCGCTCGTCGGCGTCACCTACGTCATCAGCCTCTTCTTCTGGCCGACCCCCGCGGTGCCGCTGATCGGCGCCATCCTCCTGCCCGCCGCGATACGGGCGGGGCTGCCCGCGATCGGCGGGGCGGCGGCCATCGCCGTCGCCGGGCAGGGCATGGCGCTCTCCAGCGACTACGTCATCCAGGTCGCGCCGGGCCTGTCCGCCAAGGCGGCCGGCACCTCCACGGGCGCGGTCGCCGACCGGGCCATGGTGCTCTCGCTGATCATCGGCGCCGTCGCCGTCGCCCTCGTCTACTGGCGTACGAGGAAGACCATCACCGCTCCCAGCGCCGAGAACCTCACGCGCTGGGAGGAGACGGCCACCGGCGGACTGCTGGAGGGCGAGGACCAGAACCTCGTCGTGGCCGAGGCCCGGACGCTCGCCGGTGACGGCGGAGGCACGGGCACCGGGCCCGGAGCTTCCGGCGCCGGAAGCGAGGGGGCCGCAGGCGCAGAGGGCGGAGCCTCCGGCGCCAAGGAGGCCGTGGCAGCGACCTCGTCCGGCGGCTCGGCGGGCGCCGGCGGCGACAGCGGCGAGGGCGGTGAGGGCGGCGAGGGCGGCGCCACGAAGGTGCTCGCGCCTCCGGCGCCGCCGTCCTCGACCGGCCACGACTGGGCGGCGGAGCAGCCCTCCGTACCGTCCGGACCGGGCGAACCCGTCCTGCGCTCCAAGGTGTTCGCGGCCCTCGTCCCGCTGGCGTTCCTCGCGCTGGTGCTCTACATGCTGCTCGGCAAGTTCACGTCGCTGGTGCCGCCGGTGGAGGAGAACGACGGCGCGGCGCTCGTCGGCGGGGTGGCACTGCTTCTGCTGCTCGCCGCAACGCTGGCTCTGGACGGTGTGCAGGGCCTGACGACGTCCGCCCAGCACGTCGTCGACGGGCTGGTCTTCGCGTTCCGCGCCATGGGCGTCGTCGTGCCCATCGCGGGCTTCTTCTTCATCGGCAACGAGGAGTTCGCCGGGGAGATCCTGGGCCTCGGCGAGGGGAAGCCGCCCGCGCTCCTCTTCGACCTCGTCGCGTCGGGGCAGGAGTACATCCCGCACAACGAGTTCATCCTCTCCTTCGCCATCCTCCTCGTCGGCATGATCACGGGTCTGGAAGGTTCCGGCTTCTCCGGTCTGCCGCTGGTCGGTTCGCTCTCCGGCGCGCTCGGCCCGGCGTCCGGTGTCGACCCGTCGACGCTGGCGGCCGTGGGGCAGATGGGGTCGGTCTGGACGGGAGGCGGCGTGCTCATCGCATGGTCCTCGCTGCTGGCGGTCGCGGGCGTGGCCCGGGTGCCGGTGCAGGATCTGGTCCGCAAGTGCTTCATGCCCGTCGTGATCGGACTCGTGGTCGCGACGGCGGTGTCCGTGGTGCTGTATTGAGGCGGCACCGGGGCCCGTAGCCCGTACTGAACCCGTACCGGAACCCCGACTCCCTTGATTTCTGCGCCTTTTCACCGATGATCTGCGCCGCCGCGCCCGCCCGAGCCGAGCGCGGCGGCGCGCTTCTGCACGCCCTTTGTTTCCGTTGGACGACCTGCACTGTGAAACAGAGATTTCCTGTGCAGGATCGCCGTCCATTCCCGAGTCCGCTCAGCCCTACGGTGAAAATCCGAAGTCGACCTGAGGCACGGAAGGACAACCAGCAGTGACCCAGATCCTGTCGAAAGACGAATTCCGCAGTGCGCTCCAGGAGGCCATCAAGGGCCGCGAGGCGAAGAACGCCTCCTTCAGCGAGGCCTGGGCGGCGGGAAGTCTCAAGCGCGAGCACTTCGCACGCTGGGCGGAGAACCACTACCACTACGTCGGGCCGTTCGCGGACTACCTCGCGTACGTCTACGCGAACACGCCCGAAGAGTTCGCCGGGGCCAAGGACTTCACCCTCCAGAACATGTACGAGGAGGAGCTGGCCGACATCCGCCACACCGACCTCCTGATCCGCTTCGCGGAGGCCTGCGGCACCACCCGCGAACGCGTCGAGGACCCCTCCAACATGAATCCGGTGACCCGCGGCCTCCAGTCGTGGTGCTACGCCGTCGCCATGCGCGAGCACTTCGTCGTCGCCACGGCGGCCCTCGTCGTGGGCCTGGAGTCGCAGGTGCCGAGCATCTACAAGAAGCAGATCGTGTCGCTGCGGGAGTCCTACGGATTCACCGAGGACGAGATCGAGTTCTTCGATCTGCACATCACCTCCGACGTCGTCCACGGCGAACGCGGCTACCAGATCGTGCTGGACCACGCCGACACCCCCGAACTGCAGCAGCGCTGCCTGAAGTTCGTGAGGTGGGCCGCGGAGATGCGCTTCTCCTACACGCAGGCGCTCTACGACCACTACGTACGGCCCGACCTCGAACCGGCCGCCGCCGCGTAACGCGTGACGAGCGGCGCGGTGCGCCGTGTGCTCGCGCGGTGCGGCGGTACGGGTGCGGCGCCGGCCCGAGCACGGGCGCCGCACCCGCCGCAGGACAGCCGCGGAGCGGTGGCATCGCGGTCGCAGTGCAGCCGCAGGGCGGCCCGCGGTGCAGCCGCAGTGCGCAGCCGCTGAATTGCCGCGGTGCAGGTGCCGTTGACGGATCGAGCAGGCCGGCGGAGGGCCCGGATGTCGGATTGGGTACGTGTCGCGGAGCTCACGGAGCTGAGCCGCCGCAAGAAGAAGCTGGTGCAGGTCGGGGAGGAGCGCATCGCCCTGTTCTTCGCCGGGGGCGAGGTCTTCGCCCTGCGCGACACATGCGTCCACAAGGAGCGCCGGCTGTCCGACGGGACGCTGCTCGGCGGCAGGGTCGTCTGCCCGGGACATCAGTGGGCCTTCGACTTGAGCACGGGACAGGCGGACGGCCGTGACGAGTGCCAGCCCACGTATCCCGTGAAGACGGAGAACGGCCAGGTGTGGGTCCGCCCGGAGCCCCGGCGGTCCTCCGCCGCGGCGGCCGCGACGGTCGCGGCAACCGCCGCCGCCCCCGTGCCCCGTCCCACCGGTGAACGGCGCGTACCGGAACGGATCCTCATCGCCGGCGCCGGGCAGACCGGGGCCGTCGCCGCGCGCACGCTGCGCCGGCACGGCTTCGGCGGCGGCATCGTGCTGGTCGGCGAGGAGCCGCACGCGCCGTACCAACGGCCCCCGCTGACAAAGGAGTTCCTCGCCGGGCGCGAGGGCCGCACGGACCTCGCCCTGCTGACCCGGGAGTGGTGCGAGGAGCACGACGTCGAGCTGCGGCTCGGCACGGCCGTACGGCGCATCCACCCGGGAGACGGCGCCCCGGGAAGCGGAGACGCGTCGGGCGGCTTCGCCGAACTGGAGGACGGCAGCCGTCTGCACGCGGACGCGTTCCTGCTGGCGACGGGCGCGCGGGCGCGACGGCTGCCGGGCATCGAGGGCGAGCGCGTCGTACACCTGCGGCGACTGGAGGACGCGGAGAGGCTCCGCGCCCACATCCGCCCCGGTGCGCGCGTCGTCGTCATCGGCGCGGGCTTCGTCGGCTCCGAGGTCGCCTCGACGGCGCTCGCGGCCGGGGCCGGCGTGGTGGTGCTGGAGCAGGGCCGGGTGCCGCTCGAACGCGCCCTGGGCGCACGCATGGGCGAGGTCTGCGCCCGCGTTCAGCGCAAGGCGGGCGTCGAACTGCACACCGGGCAGACAGTGACCTCGTACGAGGAGACGGCCGGGGGCGCCGTCGTCTCCACCGCCGAGGGCCTGCGCGTCGAGGGCGACGTGGTCGTGGTCGCCGCGGGCGCGGTGCCGGAGACCGGGATCGCCGAGCGTTCGGGCATCGCGGTCTCCGACGGCGTCCTCGTCGACGAGTACTGCCGTACGAACGTCCCCGGCGTCTACGCGGCGGGCGACGTGGCGAACCAGCAACACCCGCTCTACGGGCGGCGGTTGAGAGTCGAGCACTTCGACAACGCCAGCAGGCAGGCGGCGACCGCGGCCAGGAACATGCTCGGTGAGGCCGTCGTGCACGACGACCCGCACTGGTTCTGGTCCGACCAGTTCGAGCTGAACCTCCAGCAGTGCGGCCACACCGAGGGCACCGACCGGGTGGTGGTCCGCGGCTCCGCAGAGGCCGCCGACTTCACGGCGTTCTATCTCGCGGACGGCGTGCTGCGGGCGGCGTTCACCATCGGACGCGGAGGAGACGTCCTCGCCGCCAAGGACCTCATCGCCCGGCGCGCCGCCCCGGAACCGGAGGTCCTGTGCGACGAGGACACCGACCTGGCCGGACTCGCCGCGGACACGGGCGGGTTGGCGGAAGCGCGGGAGGCGGGGGCGCGGGACGAGGACTCTCCGGGCTCGGACTCGCGACCGCTTCCGCCGTCGGCGCGCAGGCCCGCGCCCCCCGAAGCCGCCCCGGGCGTCCCGTACATCCGCGTGGCCCGGTCCGGCCAGGTCCCGGAGGGAATCGTCCGCCGCTTCTTCGTGGACGACGTCGAACTCGCCGTGGCCCGCCGCGACGGCGCGGTGCACGTCAGCTCCAACTACTGCACGCACCTGGACTGTCTGCTCTCCTCCGGCAAGGTCACCCGGGAGGGCCTGCTGTGCTCGTGCCACGGCAGCGTCTTCGACTTCGCCACCGGCGAGCCCCTCTCGCCCCCGGCGACGGAGCCGATCCGGGTCCACCCTTCGAAGGAGGAGAACGGCGAGATCCTCGTGGCCCTCGACCCGGACGTCGCTCCGCACCGCCGGAAGCGATGAGTTCCGGGGGCGCGGCCGGTCCGCCTCAGGCAAACACCACGGACCTGGGGAGGATCATGAGCGGCAACGCATCATCACAGCAGCCCGGCACGGGCACGGACACCGGCACCGGCACCGGCTCGGAATCGGCGGAACCGGCGATCGTTCTGGTCGAACCGCAGGTGACCGCCGTCGTCCGCGGAGTCGTGCCGCTCGCCGGGCTGCGGGACTTCTTCGACGCGTCGTTCCGGCAGCTGACCGGGGCCGTCTCCCGTCAGCAAGTCGCCCTCATCGGCCCGGCGTTCGGCCTCTACCACCGGCCACCGGGAGAGACCACCGACCTGGAAGTCGGCTTCGTCACCGACCGGGCCGTCCACCCCGAGGGCGACGTCGTCGTGAGCGCCCTGCCCGCGGCGCGCGTCGCCCGTACGGTCCACCGCGGCTCGTTCGACGGGCTGGGCGACTCGTGGGAACGGCTCCGCGCCTGGGTGCGCGAGCAGGGACTGACCCCCGGGGACGTGATGTGGGAGTTCTACGTCACCGAGCCCACCCCGGACATGGACCCGCGCGATCTGCGTACGGAACTCAACTGCGTGATCGCGGACTGACGGACCGGCGGGGGCGGCAGGCCGGCCCCGGAGGGCTCCGGCGCTCAGACCCCCGCCGCATAGCGCCAGAAGTCCCGCATCCGCTCGGGCCAGGACGCCTCGGACAGCCGCAGCTGGGTGAGCAGGACGGTGACGGCGCCCGTCGACGGGACGACGTGGGCCGCCGTTCCGCTGCCGCCGACCCAGCCGTAGCGCCCCGGCACGTTCCAGGGTTCGAGGGCCTCGACGTCGACCGAGCCCCCGTAGCCCCATCCCTGGCCCTCCAAGAAGTGCCTTCCGGCCCGGCGTTGGGACTCCGTCAGCCGGTCCGTCGTCATCTGCCGTACGGACGCGGGCAAGAGCAGCCGCCGGCCGCCGCCGCTCCGTCCCGCGCTCGTTCCGGTCGCGCCCTCTGCCGTGCCCTCGGCGAGCAGCATGCGGGCGAAGGAGTGCCAGTCGTCGAGGGTCGATACGAGCCCGCCGCCGCCCGACGGGAAAGCGGGCACGCTGCTCCACTGCCCGTCCGGACCGTCGACCGGCCTTACGTCGCCGTTCCGCCGCGCGGGCAGGTGGAGGGTGGTGAACCGGTCGCGCTCACCCTCCGGGACCGCGAATCCGGTGTCGGCCATGCCGAGCGGCTCGAACAGCCGCTCCGCGAAGAACTCCGGCAGCGGCATCCCCGACGCACGGGCGATCAGCACACCCAGAATGTCCGAGCAGGTGTGGTACAGCCAGCCCTCGCCCGGCTGGTGCAGCAGCGGAATGCGCGACAGGGACGCCATCCACTCGTCCGGGCCGGGAGCGGACTGGGGGCGTACGGGATCGACCTTGAGATCGCGGAAGAGCAGCTTGACCACCGGCAGGGAGAAGTCGGGCGCGTAGCCGTATCCCGCGCGGAAGGTGAGCAGATCGAGCACCGTGATGGGACGCGCCGCCGGGACGACGTCCTCGACCGGACCGGACGGCGTACGCACCACGACCGGTGACGCCAGCTCCGGAAGCCACTCGCCGACCGGGTCCTCCAGCGCGAAGCGGCCCTCCTCGACGAGCATCATCACGGCCGCCGCCGTGACCTGCTTCGTCAGCGACGCGATCCGGAAGATCGACTCCCGGGCCATCGGAGAGCGACCGCCCGCATCCGCGTGGCCGACGGCCTCCACCTCGACGCGGTCGCCACGGGCCACCATCCCCACCGCCCCCGGCGCCGAGCCCCGGCCCACATGCCGCTCCAGCACCTCACGCAAACCCGTCATCGTTTCCCTCTCCGCGTTTCCCTCTCCCCAGTCCGCGGACGGAGCGAGGCCCCGTCCCGTCACTCGAAGCGGGCCACCGCGGTCATCGTCGGACGCATGTTCCGTACGACGGGCAGCCGGCGCAACACAGGCGCCAGCACAGCGTGGTAGAGGCCGCGGCCGCGGGGCACCGGCAGCTCGCGGACGTCGCGGATGCGCGGATGGAATCCGCGGACCGTGCTCAGCTCGCCCGCGTCCAGGCCCCACGGCATCGGCGGCGGCCGGTAGCCCTGCGGTGTGCGCATGCCGCCGCTCAGCGTGCGGGCGCTGAACCACTTCGGCACCGCGTCGAAGACGAGCGCAGCGCCGCGGAAGCGCTCCGCGCAGGCCGCGATCAACTCCCGTACCTCCTCGGGCCGCAGATACATCAGCAGGCCCTGGGCCGTGACCAGTACGCCGCGTTCCGGGTCGACCTCGTCCCGCCACGTCAGATCGAGCGCCGACTGCGCGAGGGTGCGCCGGCGCCCCTCGTCCGGGAGCAGGCGGGCGCGCACCTCGGCGGTCTCCGGCAGCTCCACGGCCAGCCACCGCGCCCGCCCGTTGTCCACCCGCCAGTACTGCGTCTCCAGGCCCTCGGCGAGGGTGACGACCGTGCCGTCCGGATGCTCCGCGAGGAACGCGCGTACCGCGGTGTCGAAGGTTCGGACCCGCAGCGCATGCCCTTGTGCGAGCAGGGCGTTGGGCTCGCCGAAGGTCTCCGCGAAGGGGTAGTCGATGCGCCGCACCAGGTCCACGGCCGCCGGGTCCTCCAGTACGGTGCCGGGCTGCCCCGCCTCGTACGCGCGCTGCCACAGGTTCCACAGCAGCGTCTCGGGCACCCCGCTGAGCCGCACGGCCCGGTCCTCGTCCTCAGCCATCCCGCCGCTCCCCTCGTGCCCGGTCCCCGTTTCGTGTACGGGCCAGTTGTACGGCCCCATTCAACACCGCCCCAGCCGGAGGACGTTGAGCGCCGTACGGGCACCTGAAGCGGGCAGAGACGGGACAGCCCGGCGCGCGCCGCCGGACGGTCCCGCGATGCCCCCGCCCATGAGCGGGCGGAGGGATCTCGCTACGACGACGTGGGGAAGCCGAGGTTGATGCCGCCGCTCTCCGCCGGGTCCGGCCAGCGCGTGGTGATGACCTTGCCGCGGGTGTAGAAGGCCACGCCGTCGTTGCCGTAGATGTGCAGGTCTCCGAAGAGGGAGTCCTTCCAGCCGCCGAAGGAGTGGTGGCCGACGGGCACCGGGATGGGCACGTTGACGCCCACCATGCCCGCCTCGACCTCGAGTTGGAAGCGGCGGGCGGCTCCGCCGTCGCGGGTGAAGACGGCGGTGCCGTTGCCCCAGCGGCTGCCGTTGATGAGGGCCATCGCCTCGTCGTAGGTCTCCGCCCGTACGACGCACAGCACCGGGCCGAAGATCTCGTCCCGGTAGGCGTCCATGTCAGGGGAGACCTTGTCGAGGAGCGACACCCCGAGGAAGAAGCCGTCCGCGCACTCGGGGTGGCCCTCGACGGTGTAGCCGGTGCCGTCCACGACGACGTCCGCGCCCTGTTCGCGCGCCCCGCCCACGTACGAGGCGACCTTGTCGCGGTGTTCGCGCGTGATCAGCGGACCCATCTCCGAGGACGGGTCCTCGCCCGGCCCGATGCGGAGCTTGCGCGCGCGGTCCGCGATCTTCGCCACCAGCTCGTCGCCGCTCTCGCCGACGGCCACGACGACGGAGACGGCCATGCAGCGCTCTCCGGCCGAGCCGTAGGCGGCGTTGATGGCGTTGTCGGCGGCGAAGTCCAGGTCGGCGTCCGGCAGTACGAGCATGTGGTTCTTCGCGCCGCCCAGCGCCTGCACCCGCTTGCCGTGCGCGACGGCCTCCGACTGGATGTACTTCGCGATCGGCGTCGACCCGACGAAGCTGACGGCCGCGACGTCCGGGTGGGACAGCAGCCGGTCCACCGCGATCTTGTCGCCGTTGACGATGTTGAGCACGCCGTCCGGCAGGCCCGCCTCCGCGGCGAGTTCGGCGAGACGGTACGGAGCCGACGGGTCCTTCTCGCTCGGCTTGAGCACGAAGGAGTTCCCGCAGGCGATCGCGAGCGGGAACATCCACATCGGCACCATGGCCGGGAAGTTGAACGGCGTGATGCCCGCGACGACGCCGAGCGGCTGCCGGATGGAGGCGACGTCGACGCGCGTGGAGACCTGCGTGGACAGCTCCCCCTTGAGCTTCTCCGGGATGCCGCAGGCCAGTTCGAGGATCTCCATGCCGCGGGCGACCTCGCCGAGCGCGTCGGAGTGCACCTTGCCGTGCTCGGACGTGATCAGCGAGGCGATCTCGTCGCGGTGCGCGTCGAGCAGTTCGCGGTACTTGAACAGGAAGGCGGTGCGCCTGGCCAGCGAGCTGACCGACCACTCCTCGTACGCGCGCCGCGCCGCGCCGACGGCGGCGTCGACCTCCTCCGCCGAGGCGAGCGCGACGTGCGTGGGCTGCGCGCCGGTGGCGGGGTTGTAGACGGGGCCGACGTTGCCGGAGACGGACTCGACAGGCTTGCCGCCGATCCAGTGTCCGAGGGTCTTCATGAGGTGGCCCTACTTTCTTTCCGAGGTGGGTTCGGGGGTCGGTGCTTTCTCGGGCTGGGCTGCTACAGGTGACGGCGCCGGGCCGCCGCGTGGCGCTCGTACTCCTCGCGCGCCTTGCGTGCGGCGGGACGGTCCGAGGTCTCGGCGACGGGAACGTCCCACCAGGCGGCGGCTCCGGGCGGTGCCGGCGCCGAGGGGCCGGTGTCGGTCTCGACGTACACGCACGTAGGACGGTCGGAGGCGCGCGCCTGCGCGAGAGCGGTGCGCAGCTCGCCGACGGTCTCCGCGCGCACCACGTCCATGCCCAGCGAGGCGGCGTTGGCGGCGAGGTCGACGGGCAGCGGGTCGCCCGTGTACGTGCCGTCGGCCGCGCGGTAGCGGTACGCCGTGCCGAAGCGCTCAGCCCCGGTCTGCTCGGACAGGCCGCCGATGGAGGCGTAGCCGTGGTTCTGCACCAGCACCACGTTGATGCCGACCCCTTCCTGCACGGCGGTGACGATCTCGCCGGGCAGCATCAGATACGTGCCGTCGCCGACCAGCGCCCACACCGGCCGGTCCGGCGCGGCCAGCCGCACGCCGATGGCGCCCGGGATCTCGTAACCCATGCACGAGTAGCCGTACTCCAGGTGGTACTGGCGCGGCGAGCGGGCCCGCCAGAGCTTGTGCAGGTCGCCGGGGAGGGAGCCGGCGGCGTTGATGACGACGTCGTCGTCGCCGACGACGCCGTCGAGGGCACCGATGACCTGGGCCTGGGTGGGGCGTGCGCCCTCGTCCTTGGCGGCGTACGCGGAGTCGACGGTCCGCTCCCAGAGCGCCTTGCCCCGCGCGTACTCCTCCTCGTACGCGGCCGGGACGCGGTGGCCGAGCAACGCGCCCGTCAGCGCCTCGAGTCCGGCGCGGGCGTCCGCGACGAGCGTGAGCGCGCTCATCTTGTGCGCGTCGAACGGGGCGATGTTGACGTTGAGGAAGCGCACGCCGGGCTCGGCGAAGAGCGTGTTCGACGCGGTGGTGAAGTCGCTGTAGCGGGTGCCGATTCCGATGACGAGGTCGGCGCTGCGCGCGAGGTCGTCGGCGACGGCCGTGCCGGTGTGGCCGAGGGCGCCCACGTCGCAGGGGTGGTCGTAGCGCAGCGACCCCTTGCCGGCCTGGGTGGAGGCGACGGGGACGCCGGTGGCGTCGGCCAGTGCCCGCAGCGCGTCCTCGGCCTCGCTGTGGTGGATGCCGCCGCCCGCGACGATCAGGGGCCTGCGGGCGTCGAGTACGCCGGTGGCCGCCGCCGCGACCTCGGCGGCCTCCGGTGCGGGCCGCCGTACGTGCCACACGCGGTCGGCGAAGAACTCCTCGGGCCAGTCGTACGCCTCCGCCTGCACGTCCTGAGGCAGCGCCAGCGTGACGGCGCCGGTCTCGGCGGGGTCGGCGAGGACGCGCATGGCCTGGAGCGCGGCGGGGATCAGCGCCTCGGGGCGGTGGACGCGGTCGAAGTAGCGGGAGACGGGCCGGAGCGCGTCGTTGACCGAGACGTCGCCCGCGGACGGGACTTCGAGCTGCTGGAGAACGGGGTCGGCGGGGCGGGTGGCGAAGATGTCGCCGGGCAGGAGCAGCACAGGGAGCCGGTTGACGGTGGCCAGCGCGGCGCCGGTGACGAGGTTGGTCGCCCCGGGCCCGATGGAGGTGGTCACGGCGTGGGCGGAGAGGCGGTTGTTCTGGCGGGCGTAGCCGACGGCGGCGTGCACCATGGCCTGTTCGTTGCGGCCCTGGAGGTAGCGCAGCGGCGCGTCGTCGCCCTGGCCGCTCTCCACGAGCGCCTGGCCGATGCCGGCGACGTTTCCGTGTCCGAAGATGCCCCAGCAGGCGCCGATCAGCCGGTGGCGGCGCCCGTCGCGCTCGGTGTGCTGGGCGGCGAGGAAGCGCACCAGCGCCTGAGCGACGGTCAGACGCACGGTGCGCGGGCCGCCTTCGGCCAGGCGTTCAGCGTGGCCGTCCGTACGGCCGTCGGTACGGCCGCCGATGCGGCCCTCGAATCCCGGTGCCGAGTTCACTTGCCCGTCCCTCCTTCCACTTTCGGTGCGTGATAGAGCGGCAGCCTTGGATCGACAGGCTGCTCCTCCCAGCTGCCTCGGATCCAGGCGTGGTCTGGATGGTCGCAGATAAGCCACGCACGCTCCAGGCCCGGTCCGGCCATCACGTTCAGGTAGTACATGTCGTGCCCGGGCGCCGCGATGGACGGTCCGTGCCAGCCGTCGGGGATCAACACCGCGTCGCCGTCGCGCACTTCGGCCAGCACGTCGGTGCCGCTGCGGGGGCCGGACGGCGTCACCCGCTGATAGCCCAGGCCCGGAACCGGGCCGGAGTCCGTGTGGTGCGGGGCGATCTCGAAGTAGTAGATCTCCTCCAGCTCGCTCTCCACACCGGGCCGGTGCTCGTCGTGCTTGTGCGGCGGGTACGACGACCAGTTGCCGCCCGGCGTCAGCACCTCGACGGCGATGAGCTGGTCGGCCTCGAAGACCCCTGCCGCGCCGAAGTTGTTGACCTGTCGCGAGCAGTTGCCCCTGCCGCGCAGCTCCACGGGGACGGACGAGGCGGGTCCGTAACGTGCGGGCATGCGGCGGGTGCAGCGGGCGCCGGTGAGGGCGAAGCGTCCGCCGCCGCCGCTGCTGACACTCACCTCGGCGTCGCGCGGCACGTAGGCGAAGTCGCTCACGGCGTCGAAGACGCTTGTGCGGCCGTGCAGTTCGAACGTCGCGCCCTCGGCGGCGACCGTGCAGCCTCCGCTGAGCGGCAGCACGATCCACTCGCTCTCCCCCGCGGCGAACTCGTGGACGCCGCCCGGCTCCAGCTCCAGGACGCGCAGCGAGGAGTAGCCCCAGCCGGCCCGCTCCGGGTCGATGTCGAGGGTGTACGGGCGAGCCGCCGCGCTGCCCGCGCGCAGATGCAGCCCGGCGCCGGGGCCGCCCGAGGTCCCGTGCGCGCCCGCCGGGCGAGTGCCGCCCGCCGCCCCGGTGGTGCCTGCCGTGCTCGTCATGCTCGCCGTCCTTGTCGCCGTCGCCGTCGCCGTGCCTGTGTCGTGGCGGTGCCTGTGCCATGGCCGAGCCCGCCGCCCCGGCCGGGCCCCTCGCTCCTGCCGGGCCAGCCGCTCTTGCCGTCCATGCCGCCCACGCCCGTCCTCGTACCCCTGTCCGCGGCGCTCACAGCAGCCCCACCGCCGTGTCCACGGCGCCCGCCACATCGCCGTCCGCCGGGTAGAGCAGGGACCGCCCGACGACCAGCCCGCGCACGGTCGGCAGGCCCAGCGCCGCGCGCCACTTCTCGTACGCGCCCTCCTGGTCGCCGTTCGTC
The DNA here is from genome assembly GCF_032248595.1 of Streptomyces winkii. Lineage (NCBI taxonomy): Bacteria > Bacillati > Actinomycetota > Actinomycetes > Kitasatosporales > Streptomycetaceae > Streptomyces > Streptomyces winkii. The sequence continues at coordinate 312,853 of NZ_JASTTH010000006.1, forward strand.
TCGCCGCCCAGCAGCACCACCGGCAGCGTGGAGGTCTCGCACACCCGCCCCATGTCGCCCGGGTCCTCGGCCACGGGCAGCTTGAGCCAGGTGTAGGCGGAGGTGCCGCCGAGGCCGGAGGCGATCGCGACGGAGCGGATGACGGCCTCCGCGCTGAGGTCGTTGCGCACCCTGCCCTCGACGCGGCTGGAGATGAACGGCTCGATGAAGACGGGCAGCCGCCGCGCGGCCATGTCGTCCACGGCGCGTGCCGTCGCGTGCATGGTGGCCAAGGAGCCGGGGTCGTCGTAGTCGATGCGCAGCAGCGCCTTGCCCGCGTCGAAGCGCAGCCGCTCGATGTCCTGCGCGCGGTATCCGGTGAAGCGGTCGTCGAGTTCGTACGCGGCGCCCGCCAGCCCCCCGCGGTTCATCGACCCCATGACGATCTTGTTCTCGAGCGCACCGAGCAGCAGCAGATCCTCCAGGATGTCGCAGGTGGCCAGCACGCCGTCGACTCCCGGACGGGACAGCGCCAGCGTCAGCCTCTCCAGCAGCTCCTCCCGGTTGGCCATGGCCAGTTCGCTGCCGCCGATGCCCAGGGCGCCGCGGGCCGGGTGGTCGGCTGCGACGATCATCAGCCGGCCGCTCTCGCCGACGAGGGGACGTCTGGCACGTCTGGCCGCGGCCTCCGCGATCGCCTCCGGGTGCTGTGCCCGTACGGCGACGAGGTCACCGATGCTGATGCTGCTCAAGGAAGTTGCTCGCTTTCGTGGTCGCCGCTGGGGCGCGGGCGCGGGGCGCGGACTGGCGGGCGGCGGCTTCACCCCCGCAGGAGTTCCTCGACCTCGGCGGCCGTGGGCATGGCGCTGGAGCACGCCAGCCGCGAGGCGACGAGCGCGCCGGCGGCGTTCGCGTACCGCATCACGTACTCCAGATCCCAGCCTGCGAGCAGGCCGTGGCAGAGGGAGCCGCCGAAGGCGTCGCCGGCGCCGAGGCCGTTGACGACCTCGACCGGGTGCGGGGGCACCTCCGCGCGGGTGCCGTCGCGGTGCGCGGCGAGCACGCCCTTGGGGCCCTGCTTGACGACGGCCAGTTCGACGCCCGCCGCGAGCAGTGCGTCGGCGCACTCGTGCGGGTCGCGGGTGCCGGTGGCGACCTCGCACTCGTCGACGTTGCCGACGGCGACGGTCGCGTTCGCCAGCGCCTGGCGGTAGTACGGGCGGGCCTCGGCCATGACCTCCTGCTCGGTCGGCTTTCCGGTCCGCTCTTCGTTCCCGGCGCTTCCCTTCCGGGCGCCGCCGCCCCAGAACATGGGCCGCCAGTCCATGTCGAAGACCGTCCCGGTGGGTGCGCCGCCGGGGTGGCGCATGCGGCTCGCCGTACGGGCTTCGAGCGCCGTGAGGGTGGTGGTGCGGCTCGGCTCGGCGCACAGCCCGGTGCCCGTCACCCAGAAGACGCGCGCTGCCTGGATCGCGGCCAAGTCCAGGCCGTCCGGGACGAGTTCGAGGTCGGGGGCCTTGGGCTCGCGGTAGAAGTACAGCGGGAAGTCGTCCGGCGGGAAGATCTCGCAGAAGGTCACCGGCGTCGGGTACTCCGTCACGGGCGTGACCCAGCGGTCGTCCACGCCGAAGCCGCGCAGCGCATGGTGGCAGTACTCGCCGAAGGGGTCGTCGCCGGTGCGGCTGATGACGGCGCTGGAGCGGCCGAGCCGGGCGGCGGCCACGGCCACGTTGGTCGCGGAACCGCCGAGGAACTTCCCGAACGTCTCGACCTCCGGCAGGGGAACGCCCGTCTGGAGCGGGTAGATGTCGACGCCGATGCGGCCCATCGTGATGACGTCGTGCGGCACTTCCGTGACTGCCATGGATGCTCTTTCCTCGGTCGCTCCCTCGTTTCCGGCCTCTTCATCGTCAGTGCTGACGGCAAAACCTGTCAATGATTTGTCCTTACATACTGACGTCCAGAGCGACCTCTGGCGCGAAAGCCCCGGCAGCGCACTACCGTGGCCGCAGGACGGCGGACCTCTACGTCCGTATGAAACGTTGTCCTTACATACTCTTGACAGTGGCGGCACCTACCGAGTTGGCTCGCCCCGTCGCCGCTCCGGCCGCGACCCCCGCACCGTGACACGTACGTACAGCGAGGAGCCCTCCGTGACCCCTGCGACCCCGTCCCTCGACCGCATCCGGGTCGGCTCCGCACCCGACTCCTGGGGCGTCTGGTTCCCGGAGGACCCCGAACAGGTGCCGTGGCGGCGCTTCCTCGACGAGGTGTCGCAGGCCGGTTACGAGTGGATCGAACTGGGTCCGTACGGCTATCTCCCGACCGATCCCGCACGCCTCACCGACGAGGTCGAGGCGCGCGGGCTCAAGGTCTCCGCCGGCACCGTCTTCACGTCGCTGCACCGCGGACCGCAGGTGTGGGACGCCACATGGGACCACGTGAGCCAAGTCGCCGGACTCACAAGGGCGATGGGCGCGGACAACCTCGTCGTCATCCCGTCCTTCTGGCGCGACGACAAGACCGCGGAGGAGATCGAGCCGCGCGAACTGACCGCCGAGCAGTGGCGCCACCTCGCGAGCGGCACCGAGCGCCTGGCCCGCGAGGTACGTGAGAAGTACGGGCTGGAGATCATGGTGCATCCGCACGCGGACACCCACATCGACACCGAGGAGCACGTCGAGCGCTTCCTCGACGCGACCGACTCCGGCCTGGTCAACCTCTGCCTGGACACGGGGCATTACGCGTACTGCGGAGGCGACAGCGTCAAACTGATCGAGACCTACGGCGAGCGGATCGGCTATCTGCATCTCAAGCAGGTCGATCCCGCGATCCTCTCCGACGTGGTGAAGAAGGGGACGCCCTTCGGGCCCGCGGTGCGGCAGGGCGTGATGTGCGAACCGCCCCTGGGCGTACCGGCGATGGAGCCCGTGCTCACCGCCGCGCAGGGGCTGGGCGTGGATCTCTTCGCGATCGTCGAGCAGGACATGTACCCGTGCCCGCCGGACCGGCCGCTGCCGATCGCCAAGCGCACACGGCGTTTTCTGCGTGGGTGCGGCGCCTAGGACGCGTGCCGGAACGCCTCCACCGGCTGCCGCCCGAGCGGCACGAGGCGCCGTGCAGGGGCTGTTGGGGCCCTGTCACGAGCGTCACCATTAGCCGGTCGCCGCGTCACAGACTCTCAACAGGCCCTCTCCGTCAGTCACTCAGCGTCGTTCACCGGGCACAGGCTGATGATCAACAGCCGCTTCCGTGGCCCTGTGGGAGGTGCCGAGTTGGCCGATCGACGACTCTGGTCGTACAAGGACATCGCCGCGCACATCGGCGTCCGTACGGACACTGTGCGCTCGTACCGCAAGCACGGCCTGCTGCCGCCACCGGATCTCGTGGAGGGCGGCAAGCCGTTCTGGTACGCGGACACCGTGCGGGCCTGGGTCACGCGCCGCCCCGGTCATCGTGGGGGGCGGTGAGACGAGCGGGGCCGGCGGGCACACCGGGCCGGCAGAACAGCGGGCAAGCGAGCAGGGGCCCCGGCGCCCGCCTTCCGAAGATCATCGGGAGGCGGGCGCCGGGGCCTCCGTCATATTCGGACGGCCCGCACGGCAGCCTCCAGCTCCCGCGGGAATACCTAGGGGGGGTATAGTGGTTAACACCTCCGCAGTCACCGGAGCACCAGATACCAGGGAGTTGATGATGAGCGCTGTCACCACCACGTACAAGGTCAGCGGCATGAGCTGCGGGCACTGCGAAGGAGCCGTCTCGGGCGAGATCTCCGCGATCGAGGGCGTGACCTCGGTGAAGGCCGTCGCCTCCACCGGCGAGGTCACGGTCACCTCCGCGACGGAGCCGGACGACGAGGCGGTACGCGCCGCGGTCGACGAGGCCGGCTTCGAACTGACCGGCCGCGCCTGACGCGCCCCGGCTGCCTCGCCGGACCTGCCTCGCCTCAGCGGCCCGGCATGATCCGCCCACTCGACCGGCCGGGCATATCCGGCCCCCGCAAGTCACCGGGCACCATCTCACCGCTCCCGGGAGCACCACGATGACCAGCACCACGGAACATGAAGCGCCCGCAGTCACCGGCCAGCGTGTCGAACTGTCCATCGGCGGCATGACGTGCGCGTCGTGCGCCGCCCGGGTCGAGAAGAAGCTGAACCGGATGGACGGCGTCTCCGCGAGCGTCAACTACGCCACGGAGAAGGCGAGGATCTCGTACGCCGACGCGGTGTCGGTCGACGACCTGATCGCCACTGTGGAGCGGACCGGCTACTCGGCGCATCCGCCACAGCCGCGCGCAGCCGAGCCGGAGACCGCGCCCGGCCCGGACCGGGAACCCCTGGACGGGGCGGCGCGACCCGATGACGGCGATGCGGCCGCGGGCCCCGGGCAGGGCGAACTGGCCGCGCTCTGGCAGCGGTTCCTCATCACGCTCGTGCTGTCCGTGCCGGTGGTGCTGCTGTCGATGGTGCCGCCCCTCCAGTTCGACAACTGGCAGTGGCTCTCGCTGGTGCTCGCCGCACCGGTGGTCGTCTGGGGCGGGCTGCCCTTCCACCGCGCCACCTGGACGAATCTGCGGCACGGCGCCGCCACCATGGACACGCTGATCAGCGTCGGCACGCTCGCGGCCTTCGGCTGGTCGCTGTGGGCGCTGTTCTTCGGGGACGCGGGAATGCCGGGCATGCGCCACGGCTTCGAGTTCACCCTCTCCCCCGGCGCCGGGACGTCCGCGCTGTATCTCGAAGTCGCCGCGGGCGTCACGACGTTCCTGCTGCTGGGCCGCTATCTGGAAGCACGGGCCAAGCGGAAGGCGGGTGCCGCGCTGCGCGCCCTGATGCAGCTCGGCGCGAAGGACGTGGCCGTGCTGCGGGACGGCGCCGAACACCGGATCCCCGTGTCGCGGCTGGCGGTCGGCGACCGCTTCGTCGTACGTCCCGGAGAGACGGTCGCCACGGACGGCACGGTGGTCGAGGGCGCCTCGGCGCTCGACACCTCGATGCTGACGGGCGAGTCGGTGCCGGTCGACGTGGGCGAGGGAGACGCCGTGACGGGCGCGACGGTCAACGTCTCCGGGCGGCTCGTCGTGACGGCCACCCGGGTCGGCTCGGACACCCAACTCGCCCGCATGGCACGGATGGTGGAGGACGCGCAGAGCGGCAAGGCCGACGTGCAGCGCCTCGCGGACCGGGTGTCGGCAGTCTTCGTGCCCGTCGTGCTGGTGCTTGCCGCGGCCACCCTCGCCGGCTGGCTGCTCGCCACGGGCGCCGCGGCCGCGGCCTTCACCGCGGCGGTGGCGGTGCTCATCATCGCCTGCCCCTGCGCGCTCGGACTGGCGACGCCGACCGCGCTGATGGTCGGCACCGGCCGCGGCGCCCAGCTCGGCATCCTGATCAAGGGTCCGGAGGTCCTGGAGTCCACACGCCGCGTCGACACCGTCGTACTCGACAAGACCGGCACCGTGACCACGGGCCGCATGGAACTGCACGACGTCGTCCCGGGCGAGGGCGTCGATGAGGACGAACTGCTGCGGCTGGCCGGGTCGTTGGAGGATGCCTCCGAGCACCCCATCGCACGCGCCATCGCGCGGGGCGCGCGGGAGCGCGCCGCGGCGGACGCGCTGCCCCTGCCCGCCCCGGAGGAGTTCGAGAACCTCGCGGGCGTCGGTGTGCGCGGGCGCGTCGAGGGCCGTGCGGTCGAGGTCGGACGTACGGCGGGTGAACTCCCCGCGGACCTGGCCGAGTCGAAGGCCGCCGCCGAGTCGTCCGGCCGGACGGCGGTCACGGTCAGCTGGGACGGGGCCGTGCGCGGCGTGCTGACCGTCGCGGACACGGTGAAGGACACCAGCGCCGAGGCCGTACGGGCACTGCGCGAACTGGGCCTCACACCGGTTCTGTTGACGGGCGACAACAGGGCGGTCGCGGAGGCGGTGGCCCGTGAGGTCGGCATCCTGTCTGCCGGAAGCGCCGGGCCCTCCGGAACCGCTGAGCACTCCGACAGCCGCGTGATCGCCGGGGTGCTGCCGGAGGACAAGGCGGGTGAGGTGCGGCGGCTCCAGGCCGAAGGGCGCACCGTCGCGATGGTCGGCGACGGCGTCAACGACGCGGCGGCTCTGGCGAGCGCCGATCTGGGCCTGGCGATGGGCACCGGCACGGACGCCGCGATCGAGGCCGGGGATCTGACCCTCGTACGGGGCGATCTGCGGGTGGCGGCGGACGCGATCCGGCTGGCCCGCAGGACGCTCGGCACCATCAAGGGCAACCTCTGGTGGGCCTTCGGCTACAACGTCGCGGCTCTGCCGCTCGCCGCTGCGGGGCTGCTCAACCCGATGATCGCGGGGGCGGCGATGGCCTTCTCATCGGTCTTCGTGGTCACCAACAGCCTGCGGCTGCGCCGCTTCCGCTGACCGGCGACCGCGCGGCACCAGGAGGGCCCCGGTGATCTCCGCAGCGAGCGGCGGGATTTGAAGGATTCGTGAAGATGGTGTGACTGCCACACCAGTCGATTTCGGTACCCGCCACTCTTAGAGGTGGGAAATCCGGAATTACCAACTCCACCGTTCCGTGCTCCCTGTGGGGATACCGGCAGCCGCAGCCGGATACCGAAAAGCGCCCCGCCGAGCAGGTCCCCCCACGGGCCTGTCGACGGGGCGCTTCCGTTTCCCGGTCACGGATTCCCCCCACGGGATCCTGGCCGGGTGCTTGCTGGCTGCACGTACGGACGGGAGGGCCGCTCAAGCTCCCCGGGCACGCTTGCCGATTCTGCTCAACCGGGTCCGTCCCCCAAAGACGCACTCGGCAGTGGCGGCGACTCCGCCGGGGGCCGCTGCCACCCGGTTAGACGTCCGACCCTCGACAATGGTTACCCCCCAATTTCTGTGACCTATGTCTCTCTACGGATCTGCTCATACGGAAGGCCCCGATCCGCTTGGATGGGGCCTTCCGCGGACGTCTCCCTAGGGGGCGTCACGCACTGTACAGCAAACGTCACCCGCGGGTCAGCGGGATTCGATGGGTACGTACTCCCGCTCGACGACGCCGGTGTAGATCTGGCGCGGGCGCCCGATGCGCGAGCCGGGCTCCTTGATCATCTCGTGCCACTGGGCGATCCAGCCGGGCAGCCGGCCGAGCGCGAAGAGCACCGTGAACATGCTGGTCGGGAAGCCCATGGCCCGGTAGATCAGACCCGTGTAGAAGTCCACGTTCGGGTAGAGCTTGCGCGAGACGAAGTAGTCGTCGCTCAGGGCGTGTTCCTCGAGCTTCAGGGCGATGTCGAGCAGCTCGTCGCTCTTGCCCAGCGCGGAGAGAACGTCGTGCGCCGCGGCCTTGATGATCTGCGCCCGGGGGTCGAAGTTCTTGTAGACGCGGTGGCCGAAGCCCATCAGCTTGACGCCGTCCTCCTTGTCCTTCACCTTGCGGATGAAGGTGTCGACGTCGGAGCCCGACGACTGGATGCCCTGGAGCATCTCCAGCACGCTCTGGTTGGCGCCGCCGTGCAGCGGTCCCCACAGGGCGTTGATGCCGGCCGAGATCGAGGCGAACATGTTCGCCTGCGACGAACCCACCAGCCGCACCGTCGAGGTGGAGCAGTTCTGCTCGTGGTCGGCGTGGAGGATCAGCAGCTTGTCGAGGGCGTTGACGACGACGGGGTCGAGCTCGTACTCCGCGGCGGGGACGGAGAAGGTCATCCGCAGGAAGTTCTCGACATAGCCGAGGTCGTTGCGCGGATAGACCACGGGGTGGCCGATGGCCTTCTTGTAGGCGTACGCGGCGATCGTCGGCAGCTTCGCCAGCAGCCTTATGGTCGACAGGTGCCGCTGCTCCTCGTCGAACGGGTTGTGGCTGTCCTGGTAGAAGGTCGACAGCGCACTGACCACGGACGAGAGCATCGCCATCGGGTGGGCGTCCCGCGGGAATCCGTCGTAGAAGCGCTTGACGTCCTCGTGCAGCAGGGTGTGGCGGGTGATCTCGTCCTTGAAGGACGCCTGCTGGTCGACGGTGGGAAGTTCGCCGTTGATCAGAAGGTAGGCCGTCTCCAGAAACGTGCCCCGCTCCGCCAGCTGCTCGATCGGGTAGCCGCGGTAGCGCAGGACCCCGCCCTCGCCGTCGAGGTAGGTGATGGCCGATTTGTACGCGGCCGTGTTGCCATAGCCCGAATCCAGGGTCACCAGACCGGTCTCGGCGCGCAGCTTGCCGATGTCGAAGCCTCGGTCGCCGACCGTGCTGTCGACCACGGGGTAGCTGTACTCGTCGTCCCCGTACCGAAGTACTACAGAGTTGTCGCTCACGTCTTCCCTCACCGACGTAGTGCCTCTTCTTCGAGGTGCCCTGACCCTTTCCACTGTCTCCCACCGAGCGCTGTGCGGTGCACTCGGGGTCGGCCAAAGGGCTCTGTGATGGCACGCAGTGCCGTCTTCTTCTCAACATCCTGCACCCTCCACGCGGCGCCGGTCACCCCCTGGAACACCGTCGCCGCCCGGGAGCGCCACGGCGCCCCGGAGCCGGTGATCCAGAGCCGTGCACCGGCGGCCCGCGGAGACCGTGCGGACTGCCTGCCCGATCGCCTTGCGTGATCCGACCAGCACCACCAGGCGCTTTGCCCGGGTGACGGCGGTATACAGCAGATTGCGCTGGAGCATCATCCAGGCACCCGTGGTGACGGGAATCACCACCGCCGGATACTCGCTGCCCTGCGAGCGGTGGATCGTGACGGCGTAGGCGTGGGCCAGCTCGTCCAGCTCGTCGAAGTCGTACTCCACCTCCTCGTCCTCGTCCGTACGGACCGTCAGGCGCTGGTCCTCGGTGTGGAGCGCGGTGACGACGCCGACGGTGCCGTTGAAGACGCCGTTGGCGCCCTTCTCATAGTTGTTGCGGATCTGGGTGACCTTGTCGCCGACGCGGAAGACCCGCCCGCCGAAGCGCTTTTCGGGAACGTCGGGCCGGGACGGCGACACCGCCTGCTGAAGCAGCCCGTTGAGCGTCCCCGCGCCGGCGGGGCCGCGGTGCATGGGCGTGAGCACCTGCACGTCGCGGCGCGGGTCGAGGCCGAACTTCGCGGGGATGCGGCGCGCCACGACGTCGACGGTGAGCTTCCCGGCCTCCTCCGAATCGTCCTCCGCGAAGAGGAAGAAATCACTCAATCCGTGGGTGACGGGCTGTGCTCCGGAGTTGATGCGGTGCGCATTCGTCACCACTCCGGACTGCTGGGCCTGCCGGAAGATCCGCTTCAGCCGCACCGACGGCACGGGACCGCCCTCGGCGAGCAGATCACGCAGCACCTCGCCGGCACCGACGGACGGCAGCTGGTCGACATCGCCCACAAGCAGCAGATGTGCGCCCGGCGGCACGGCCTTGATCAGCTTGTTGGCGAGCAGCAGATCGAGCATCGACGCCTCGTCGACCACGACCAGGTCCGCGTCGAGCGGGCGGTCGCGGTCGTACGCGGCGTCACCGCCCGGCTTCAGCTCCAGCAGCCGGTGCACCGTGGAGGCCTCGGCTCCGGTCAGCTCCGCCAGCCGCTTGGCGGCCCTGCCCGTGGGCGCCGCGAGCACCACCCGCGCCCTCTTGGCCCGGGCCAGCTCCACAACGGACCGCACGGTGAAGGACTTGCCGCAGCCCGGACCGCCCGTCAGCACCGCCACCTTCTCGCTGAGCGCGAGCTGCACCGCCTGCCGCTGCTCCGGTGCCAGCTCCGCCCCCGTACGCCCCGCGAGCCAGCCCAGCGCCGCATCCCAGTCGACGCTCTGGAACGCGGGAAGCCTGTCCTCCGTGGCGTGCAGCAGCCGGCGCAACTGGCCCGCCAGCGAGAGCTCCGCCCGGTGGAAGGGCACGAGATAGACGGCCGTGAGCGGCTGCCCGTCCTCACCCGGCACCGTCTCCCTGACGACCCCCTCCTCCTCGGCGGCGAGTTGGCCCAGGCAGTCGATGACGAGGCCCGTGTCCACCTGGAGCAGCTTGACCGCGTCGGAGATCAGCCGCTCCTCCGGCAGATAGCAGTGCCCCTGGTCGGTGGATTGCGAAAGGGCGTACTGGAGCCCGGCCTTGACGCGCTCCGGGCTGTCGTGGGGGATGCCGACGGACTGCGCGATGCGGTCCGCCGTGAGGAAGCCGATGCCCCACACGTCGGCCGCCAGCCTGTACGGCTGGTTCTTCACCACGGAGATCGAGGCGTCCCCGTACTTCTTGTAGATCCGCACCGCGATGGACGTGGAGACGCCGACGCCCTGGAGGAAGACCATCACCTCCTTGATGGCCTTCTGCTCCTCCCAGGCCGCGGCGATCTTCTCCGTGCGCTTCGGGCCCAGGCCCGGCACATCGATCAGCTTGCGCGGATCGGCCTCGATGACCTCCAGCGTGGCCGTACCGAAATGGTCGACGATGCGCTCGGCGATGCGCGGGCCGATGCCCTTGATCAGGCCGGAGCCCAGATAGCGGCGGATTCCCTGCACGGTCGCCGGGAGGAGCGTCGTGTAGTTCTCCACGGTGAACTGGCGGCCGTACTGCGGGTGGGAGCCCCAGCGGCCCTCCATGCGCAGCGACTCGCCGACCTGCGCGCCGAGCAACGAGCCGACGACCGTGAGCAGTTCGCCGCCGCGGCCGGAGTCGACCCTCGCCACGGTGTATCCGTTGTCCTCGTTGGCATAGGTGATGCGTTCGAGGACCCCTTCGAGCACGGCGTTCTGGAAGGACATGTGACAGACCGTAACCCCCGCCGCCGACATCGCGGCAGGCCTGTGGACGGCCCCGCCCCGGCCCTTGTCACGATCGGATGCCGAACCCTTGTGCAGAGGCGGCACCGTCCCGTCTCATGGCGGATGTAATCGTTACCACGGAGCCAGGAACCAAGGCGGGCACGGCAGTTGACCAGCATCAAGGACGTCGCATCGCACGCGGGCGTCTCCGTCGCCACCGTCTCCCGGGTGCTCAACGACCACCCGGCGGTGCGTCCGGACACCCGCTCGCGCGTGCTGACCTCGGTCACCGAGCTCGGCTACCGTCCCAACGCCGTCGCCCGCTCCCTGAGGACGCATCACACGCACACCCTCGGCCTCGTCATCAGCGACGTGCTCAATCCGTTCTTCACGGAGCTGGCCCGTGCCGTCGAGGACGCCGCCCGCGAGCGCGGCTACAGCGTCATCATCGGAAACGCCGACGAGCGCGCGGCACTTCAGGAGCACCACGTGCGCACCCTCCTGGAGCGCCGCATCGACGGGCTGCTGGTCTCCCCCACCGACGGCGGCAACGCGGCGATCCGGGAGGCCGCGGCCGCGGGCATCCCCATGGTCTTCGTCGACCGCTGGATACGCGGCGTCGACGTGCCCGTCGTGCACGCCGACGGACGCGCCGCCGTGCACGATCTCGTCGCGCACCTGTACGCGCTCGGCCACCGGCGCCTCGCCATCATCGGCGGCCCCAGCGAGACCACGACCGGCGACGAGCGGGTGGCCGCCTTCCGGGCGGCGCTCGGCGCGCACGGGCTGCCGCTGCCTCAGGAGTACACCGGCCAGGGCGACTTCCAGACCGAGAGCGGCAGGCGGGAGACCGCCGCCTTCCTCGACCTGCCCGAGCCGCCCGAGGTCGTCTTCGCCGCCGACAACCTGATGGCGCTCGGCGCGATGGACGAGCTGCGCCGCCGCGGCCTGCGCGTCCCGGACGACATCGCGCTCGCCGCCTTCGACGACATCCCCTGGTTCCTGCACACCGATCCGCCGATCACCGCGATCGCGCAGCCGACCGGCGAGCTGGGGCACCGCGCGGTCGAGGCGCTGACCAACCTCGTCGAGGGCAGAAGCGCGGCCTCCGTGACCCTCACCGCCCGACTTGTCACCCGCCGCTCCTGCGGCGAGAGCGAAGGGAAGAACCGTTGACCACGCCCGACCCCCCACCGGCACGGGAGTTGCTGCGCACCGAGGGCATCCGCAAGACCTTCCCCGGTGTGGTCGCCCTCGACGGCGTCGACTTCGACCTGCACGAGGGCGAAGTGCACGTACTGCTGGGCGAGAACGGCGCCGGCAAGAGCACGCTCATCAAGATCCTCTCCGGCGTCCACCGCGCTGACTCCGGGCGGGTGCTGCGCGACGGCAGGCCCGTGCGCATCCACGACGCCGGCGACGCCGAACGGCTCGGAGTCGCCACCATGCACCAGGAGTTCAACCTGGTGCCGCAGCTCAGCGTCGCCGAGAACATCTTCCTCGGGCGGCAGCCGCGCCGCTTCGGGCTGCTCGACCGCGGCCGCATGGAGGCGGACGCCGCCGAGGTGCTCGGCCGCGTCGGCGTGGACATCGCGCCGGAGACTCCCGTACGCGAACTGGGCGTCGCACGCTCGCAGATGGTGGAGATCGCCAAGGCGCTGAGCCTGCGCGCCCGCGTGCTGATCATGGACGAGCCGACGGCCGCGCTCACCGCCGACGAGGTGGAGAAGCTCTTCGACCTCGTACGGCGGCTGCGTGCGGACGGCGTCGGCATCGTCTTCATCACGCACCACCTGGAGGAGATCGCCGCGCTCGGCGACCGGGTCACGGTGCTGCGCGACGGGCGCAGCGTGGGCCAGGCGCCCGCCTCCACGCCGCGCGACGACCTCGTACGGATGATGGTGGGGCGCAGCATCGAGCAGCAGTACCCGAGGAACACGGGCGCATCCGCCGCTGGTGGCGCGACCTCTGGTGCCGGTACCGGCCCGGATGAGGGCGCGGGCGCGGATCCGCCGCTGCTGCGCGTCTCCGGGCTGACGCGCGCGGGCAGCTTCTCGGGCGTCGGCTTCGAGCTGCGCCCCGGCGAAGTCGTGGGCCTCGCGGGGCTGGTGGGCGCCGGACGTACGGAAGTGGCACGGGCCGTCTTCGGGGCCGACCCGTACGACTCGGGCACCGTGGAGGTGCAGGGCAAGCGGCTGCGCCGGCACGACATCAACGCCGCGCTCGCCTCCGGCATCGGCCTCGTGCCCGAAGACCGCAAGGGCCAGGGCCTGTTGCCCGACTCGTCCGTGCAGGACAACCTCGGGCTGGTCACGCTGCGCAAGGCCAGCCGTGCCGGCATCGTGAACCTCTCCGGCCAGGAGGAGTCCGCGGGCCGCATCGCGAGCAGGCTCAACGTCCGTATGTCCGGGCTCGATCAGCGCATGGGCACGCTGTCCGGCGGCAACCAGCAGAAGGTCGTCATCGGCAAGTGGCTGCTCGCACAGAGCAGGGTGCTGATCCTGGACGAGCCGACGCGCGGCATCGACGTCGGCGCGAAGGTCGAGATCTACGAACTCATCAACGAGCTCACGGAGTCCGGGCACGCCGTACTGATGATCTCCAGCGACCTCCCCGAGGTGCTGGGCATGAGCGACCGCGTCCTCGTGATGGCCCAGGGCCGCATCGCGGGCGAACTCAGCGCGCACGAGGCGACGCAGGACGCGGTGATGCGGCTGGCCGTCGGCACCGCGCACGGGGGCGCGAGCAGGAGCGGGGACGGGAGCGGCAGCGCGCACGGGGACGCGCCCGAGGGGGGCGCGCGGCGGCGGGGCCCGTACGCGCAGCGCTCGTCCGGAACGAAGACCGACAGCAAGGAGGGCCACCGTGGCCACTGACATCCACAGCAGCAGCGGCCACGGTCAGGGGCAGGGCCCGGACGAGCCGGGCGGACCGGGCGGCCTGGGCAAGCAGACGCCGGGCGGCCGTGGTCCCGGCGGCGCCGTGCGCGACGCGACGCCGGTACTGCGCAAGGTGCTGCTGGAGAACGGCGCGCTGAGCGGACTCGTCGTGCTGACCGTCGCGTTGGCGGTCATGTCACCGGACTTCCTCAGCACCCAGAACCTGCTGAACGTCGGCGTGCAGGCGGCCGTCACGGCGATCCTCGCCTTCGGCGTCACCTTCGTCGTCGTCGCGGGAGGCATCGACCTCTCCGTCGGTTCGGTCGCCGCCCTCTCCGCCATCATGCTCGGCTACACGTCGACGAAGGAGGGGCTGCCGGTCTGGCTGTCGGTGCTGCTCGCGGTCGGTACGGGCGTGGCGTGCGGCCTGGTCAGCGGCGGTCTCATCGCCTACGGCAAGTTGCCGCCGTTCATCGCGACGCTCGCGATGCTCTCCGTGGGACGGGGCCTCTCGCTGGTCCTCTCCGAGGGCACTCCGATCACGCTCCCCGCCTCCGTCGCCACGGTCGGCGAGACGCTCGGCGGCTGGTTCCCCGTGCCGCTGCTCGTACTGCTGCTGATGGGCGGCATCACGTCCCTGGTGCTCGCCCGCACCTACAGCGGCCGTTCGATGTACGCGATCGGCGGCAACGAGGAGGCCGCACGGCTCTCCGGGATCCGGGTGCGCCGGCAGAAGCTCGTCATCTACGCGCTCTCCGGCGCCTTCGCCGCCGTCGCCGGAATCGTGCTCGCGTCGCGGCTGGCCTCGGCGCAGCCGCAGGCCGCCACGGGTTACGAACTGGACGCCATCGCCGCCGTGGTGATCGGCGGCGCGAGCCTCGCGGGCGGCGTCGGAAAGGCCTCCGGCACGCTCGTGGGCGCCCTCATCCTGGCGGTTCTCCGCAATGGACTCAATCTGCTCGAAGTCTCCATCTTCTGGCAGCAGGTGGTCATCGGGGCAGTGATTGCCCTCGCCGTCCTGCTCGATACACTCCGTCGTCGCGCATGATCTCTGTGCGTCGGAGCGACGACACGCCGTTCGTTTCACTGCCGTCGACTGCAAGGAATGCAGCAATGAGCAAGAGGAAGAGCACGATCGCCGTAGTGAGCGCTGCGGCCCTGATATGCGCGGCCGCCACCGGGTGCGGAAGCGGCTCGGGGAAGTCCGGGGACAAGAAGGACATCAAGCTGGGTCTGGCCCTCTCGACCCTGGACAATCCTTTCTTCGTCGAGATGAAGAAGGGGGCCGAGGCCGAGGCCAAGGCGCAGGGAGCGACGCTGAACGTGCAGGACGCCCAGAACGACGCGTCCCAACAGGCCAACCAGCTCCAGAACTTCACCAGTCAGAACGTGAAGTCCGTCATCATCAACCCCGTCGACTCCGACGCCGCGGCACCCGCCGTCAAGGCGGCCGACAACGCCGGCATTCCCGTCGTCGCCGTCGACCGTACGGTCAACAAGGCCAAGGTCGCCACGACGGTCGCCTCCGACAACGTCTCCGGCGGCGCCAAGGCCGCCCGCGAACTCGCGAAGCAGCTCGGCGAGCAGGGCAACATCCTCGTGCTCCGCGGCCAGCCCGGAACCTCCGCGTCGCGTGAGCGCGGCAAGGGCTTCATGTCGGCGATCAAGAAGTACCCGGACATCGAGGTCGTCGGCAAGCAGTCCGCCAACTTCGAGCGCGCCAAGGGCCTCGACGTCACCACCAACCTGCTCCAGTCCCACCCCGACGTGACCGGCATCTTCGCCGAGAACGACGAGATGGCCCTCGGCGCCGTCAAGGCGCTCGGCAGCAGGGCGGGCAAGCAGGTCAAGGTCGTCGGCTTCGACGGCACCCCGGACGGCTTCAAGGCTGTGAAGAAGGGCACGCTCAACAGCTCGATCGCCCAACAGCCCGCCGAACTGGGCAAGATGGCGGTGCGCAACGCGATCCGCAAGGTCCAGGGCAACGATCCGGAGAAGGAGATCATGGTCCCCGTCCTCACGGTGAACAAGAAGAACGTCGACCAGTACTCCTGACCGGTCCGGTGGCGGCGGTGGGGCCGCGGCACGTCGCCGCCCCACCGCCGCCACCGGACCGCGCACGCGCGAACCGCAACCGACACCGAAGCCGAACCGAAGAAGGAGCTGTCCGCCCGTATGAAGAAGTCGGGAATTCTCAACCGTCATCTCGCGGGCGCACTCGCCCTGTTGGGCCACACCGACCGCATCGTCGTATGCGATGCGGGGCTCCCCCTCCCGCACGGCCCGTCCCCGCAGGCGCCGCCCTGGGGAGGCCCCATACTCGTCGACCTGGCGTTCCGCGCGGGCGTGCCGTCCTTCGCCGAGGTGCTCTCCGGCCTACTGGACGAGCTGGAGATCGAGGGCGCCACGGCGGCCTCCGAGGTCGAGGACGGCAACCCTGACGTGTCCGCCCTGCTGCACGAGAAGTTCGACGACCTCGAACTCGTCCCGCACGACGAGTTCAAGGCCCGCATCCGCCAGGCCCGACTCGTCGTCCGTACGGGCGAGTTCAGCCCGTACGCGAACGTGATGCTGCGCTGCGGGGTGCCGTTCAAGGGCGCGTCCGCGGAGTAGGAGGGATTCCGGGAGCTTCCGCGATCGGCGGGAGGGAGTCCCACGCGGCGTCGCCCCGCCGGGCGGAAGGCCCACACGCCGGAGCTCGGGCCCGGAACGCGGTGGCGCCGTCCGGCGGCCGGCGGGCAGGATCGGCTGATGCCTCACCTCGGACTCGTGACCCTCGTCGTGCCCGACTACGACGACGCCATCGCCTTCTACGTGGACGCCGCCGGCTTCCGGCTCGTCGAGGACACACCCCTCGACGACGGCAAGCGCTGGGTGGTGGTCGCTCCGCGCGGGTCCCGGGAGACGGGACTGCTGCTCGCCGAGGCCGCCACCGCCGAGCAGCGCGCCCGGGTCGGTGACCAGACCGGGGGCCGCGTCGGCTGGATCCTCAACACCGGGGACTTCGAGGGCGATTACGCGCGGATGCGGGCGGCGGGCGTCGTCTTCGAGGAGGCGCCCCGGCACGAACCGTACGGAACGGTCGCCGTGTTCCGGGACCCGTACGGAAACCGCTGGGACCTGATCGAGCCGAACCGCGGCGAGGCCTGACCGGTGGACGGTACGCCCTCGTGGCCCGCCGCCGCCCCGATCACGACCGCACGCCTCCGGCTGGAGCCGCTCCGTGCCGAACACGCCCCGGAGGCCTTCGAGTTGCTCGACGACGTACGGCTGCACACCTGGACCGGCGGATCGCCGCGCACGCCGGAGCAGCTGGATGCCCTGTACCGGCGGCAGTCCGCGGGCCGGTCGCCCGACGGCACGCAGGGGTGGCTGAACTGGATGCTCCGCCGCCTCGCGGACGGGCGGCTCGTCGGCACGGTGCAGGCCACCCTTGACCGTACGGCCGGGGGCGGCACGGCCGAGGCCGGCCCCACGGCCCGGCTGACGGCTCAACTCGCGTGGGTGGTCGGCACGGAGCACCAGGGCAGGGGGTACGCGCGCGAGGGCGCGTCTGCCATGGCGCGGTGGCTCCGCGGACAGGGGGTGGACGCGTTCACCGCCCACATCCATCCGGAGCACCGGGCGTCCGCCGCCGTCGCCCGCGCTGTCGGCCTCGCACCGACGGATACGGTCGTCGAGGGCGAGATCCGCTGGAGCAGCACCGGCGACTGAACGGGAGCTCCGAACCCGCCGCTCTCCGGGCCCGTTTCAGCTCTTCTCGCCGCCGCCGTCGCCGGGGAAGTCCGCGTACGAGGTCACCTGCGGACGCGACCGGACCCATTCGCGCAGCTCGGGCCCGATCGGGCCGTACAGCTCCGCCCGTACCAACTCGGCACACTCCCCTACGCGTTCGAGCAGCGGGGCCGCGCGTTCGTTGTGCGCCAGGGCCGCCGCGTCGTCGGCGTACTCCTCCAGCACGAGGTAGCCGCCGGCCGCGGAGAAGAACCGGTAGGTGAGCGTCCCTGGCTCGTCGTCTGCCTGCTCCAGCAGCGCGAGCGCCAACTGCTCGAATTCCGCCCGTCGTTGGTCAAGGACGTCGAACTGCGCGCGTACGAAGATGCTCATGCCGCATTCGAGCAGACCGGACCCGGTGTACGCAGCAGGACGACGCCACTCGCCTGTCGCCGGGGCGAGGCTCCCTGCCCGTGTGTCTGCCTGTCTGTCCGTCTGTCCGTCCGTGTTGTCTGTCTGTCCGTCCGTGTCGTCTGTCCGTCCGTCTGTCCGTGTTGTCTGTCCGACTGCCCGTGTTGTCTGTCCGAGTGTCCGAACTATCCCTTGTGCAGGGCATCTTGACATTCATTAGACTGGACGACGGTTCGAACTGGGGGCCGCTGGGGCGGCCTTGAGGTCGTGGTACCTGGGGGAGGTACGGGGGATGGGTTACGTTCTGCCGGGCTGGCTGGATGAGATCCTCGATTTCATCGGGATCAACTGGCCCAATGTGGACGAGGACGACTACCGCGAAATGGCGGACGCCATGCGGGAGTTCGCCGACAAGTTCGAGGGCCACGGAGGCGAGGCCCACGCCGCGGTCAACCGCATCCTCGCATCCAGCGAGGGCTACGCCGTCGACGCGCTCCAGGAGCACTGGGGCAAGGTCAAGGGCTCCCACCTGGACAAGGTCCCCGAGGTGTCACGGCTGTTCGCCACCGCGTGCGACGTGGTCGCGGACATCATCTACGGCATGAAGATCAAGGCCGAGGTCGAACTCGGCGCGATGGCAGCCTCGATCGGCATCTCCATCGGCCTGGCCTTCGTCACCGGCGGCCTGTCGGCGTTGATCGGCGCGGCGGAGACCGCGGCGATGCGGGAGCTGATCCGCCGCATCATCAAGGAGGCCGAGGAGGAGATCGTCTCCCGGCTGATGGCGGAGGTGACCGAACCGGTCACCGGCAAGCTCCAGAAGATGACCGAGGACATGATCCTCGACCTGGCCGACGACGCGATCCATCTGCCGCCGGGCGAGGGCGGAGGCGGCGGCGAAGGCGGCGGGGGCGGCGACGCCGGTGGCGGTGGCGGCGGTCACGACGCGGGCGGCGGCAAGCCGGGCGGCATGAACCTGGCCTCCGCGGACGGCCCCTCCGGCGGCGGGGGCGGTGCGGGCGGCGGCGGTGGCGGCGGCGGCCGGATGCGTATCGACCCGGACGAGTTCGACAACGGCGCGGAGAAGCTCTCCCGCCACGGCTCGGACCTGCACACCAACTCCCTTGCCCCGCTTGGCCGCGCCAAGGGCGCCTTCGGCCGCACCAAGGGCCGCGACCCCTTCACCCAGGCCTTCGACAGCGTCCTCCACGGCGCGCTCGACGGCTCGGAGAAGGCCCTGAAGAAGGTCGCCAAACACGTCGGCGAGGGCGTCCCCGGCGGCGTCCGCTCGATGGCCAAACGCCACCGGGACAACGAGCGTGGCATAACCGACGACCTCCGCGGCATCAACCCCGACGCCCGCGGCCAGGGCCCCGGCCGCAGCGGAGGAAAGGATTCCCGCGGCGACGGCTCCCAGGTCCGTCCTGGAAAGCTCAGCGCCGCCATGGGAAACCTGAAACAGCTCGGTCGTGACCTGAAGTGCAAGCTGTTCAAAACCGATCCCGTGGACGTTGCCACAGGGGAAATGCTTCTCGCTCAGCAGGACTTCGAACTTCCTGGGGTACTCCCTCTGGTGCTGCGACGCACGCATCTTTCAACGTACCGATACGGCCAGTTCTTCGGCCCTTCGTGGGCCTCCACCCTCGATGAGCGCCTCGAAGTCCATGAGGATGGAACCGTCCTTTGGGCTCGCGACGACGGCTCCGTCCTCGCCTACCCGCACCTGCCCGCGGCGGGCTCCGAAGAACAGGTCGTGCCGCTCGAAGGGCCCCGGCTCCCCCTCCGCTATGAGGGCGCGGGAACACTGGGCGAACACACCTACGCCATCCTGGAACCCGCCTCCGGCCTGTTACGCGGATTCTCCGACACTCCGTCCGCCTCCGGTTGGCACTGGCTGTCCTGGCTCTCCGACCGCAACAGCAACGAGATCGACATCTCCCGGCGGGAAGACGGCACACCCATAGCACTCGCCCACTCGGGCGGCTACCGCCTCACTTTGAGCACCGACTCCGGACGCGTCACCCGTGTCGCCCTGGCCACCCCTGGCGGCCCGGTCGAGCTCATGTCCTACGGCTATGACGGCTCCGGCTCCCTCTCCGAGGTGATCAACGCCTCTGGCCTGCCGATCCGTTTCACCTACGACGACGATCTGCGCATCACCTCCTGGACGGACCGCAAGGGCACCGTCTACCGGTATGAGTACGACGAGCGGGGCCGCGTCACCCGCACCGTGGGGCCCGACGGCTGCATGTCGGCCCGGTTCATCTATGACGACGCCCGACATGTGACCCGCTACATCGACTCGACCGGTGCGACCACCACCATCCAATGGAACGCCGCCCGCCAGGTGATCGCCGAGACAGGGCCCCTCGGTAACACCACCACCCAGGAATGGGACGCACGCAACAACCTCCTGTCGTCCACCGACCCGTTGGGCCACACCACTCGCTACGAGTACGACGAGGACGGAAACCCCACCGCCGTCCACTTCCCGGACGGCACATCGGTCACCTCCGAATACGACGCGCTCGGCCTCCCCACGCGCATCGCCGGCCCCGACGGGACGGTGTGGCTGCAGCAGTACGACGAGTGGGGAAACCTCGTCTGCCAGACGGCACCCGACGGTGCGGTCACCACCTTCACGCGACACTCCACGGGAGCTGTGGCCACTGCCACGGACGCCCTCGGCGCGGTCACCACGTACGCGTGCAACCGGGCCGGCCTCCCTGTCACCGTTACCGACGCCGCAGGCCACACCCTGACCATCGAGCGCGACGCGTTCGGCAGACCCGTCACCTACACCGACCCTCTCGACGCAAGCACCCGTCTCACCTGGACCGTCGACGGCCAGCCCCTGACCAGCAGTCGCCCGGACGGCTCCCGCGAGACCTGGGAGTGGGATCCCGAGGGCAACCTGCTCGCCCATACAGATGCCAGCGGCGCCACCACCTCGTACGAGTACACGCACTTCGGTGAACTGGCTGCCCGCACGGGCCCGGACGGGGCGCGCCACACATTCCTCTACGACACCGAGATGCGTCTCACCAACGTCACCGGACCTGACGGACTGACCTGGGAATACACCCTCGATGCCGAGGGCCGCCGAATATGCGAGACCGACTTCGACGGGCGCACCCAGCGCTACGAACTCGATGCGGTGGGCCGCATCATCGGCCACACGACTGCCGCCGACGAGACGGTCAGCTATACCCGCGACGCGATGGGCCGCATCCTCAGTAAGGACGCCGCAGGCACCGTGACCCGCTTCACCTACGACGCTGCCGGACGGCTTCTCACAGGTGAGACCCCGGATTCGCTACTCGCCTACGAACGGGATGCACGGGGCCGGATCACAGCTGAGACGGTCAACGGCCGTACCATGCGCTTCACCTACGACAGCCTCGGCCGCCGTATCTCTCGCACCACTCCCACGGGCACCGTCACCACGTACACCTACGACCAGGTCGGCAACATCACCCACCGGTCTGTCGACGGGCACACCACGACCGTCACCCACGATGCGCTCGGCCGCGAGCTGACCCGCGCCTGCGGCCCGGAACACGCCCCGGTCGCCGTCACCTCCGCCTGGGATCCGGCCGGCCGACTCGCCGCCCGCGCCACCGTGACCCCGGGCCGTCGGCTCACCTCACGCATGTACCGCTATAACGGCGACGATCAACTGACGGCGGTCACCGACGAGATGACCGGCACCACGTCCCGCTACGACCTCGACCCGTCCGGCCGTCCCCTGCACGTCACTGCGGAAGGCTGGACCGAGCACTACACCTATGACCGGGCGGGCAACCAGACCACCGCCGAGTGGCCCGACACCGTCGGCCTGGGCGCGGTTCGCGGCGAACGCAGCTACACCGGCACCCGGCTGTTGTCGGCCGGTTCGCTCCGCTGCTCCTACGACGACGCGGGCCGCACCGTCCTCCGCAGGAAGACCCGGCTGTCCCGGAAGCCCGACGTCTGGCGTTACACATGGGACGCCGAGGACCGCCTCACCGCCTGCACCACCCCGGACGGCACCCGGTGGATGTACACCTACGACCCGCTCGGCCGCCGCACCGCCAAGATCCGCCTCGCCGCGGACGGCAGCGCTGCCGAAACGGTGATGTTCTCCTGGGACGGTCACCGCCTCTGCGAGGAGATCAGCTCCGCAAGCGGGGTCACCCTCACCTGGGACCACGACATGAACACCCCGCTGTCCCAGTACGAGCGCAAGCCCCTGGGCCAGGAAGAAGTCGATGCGCGGTTCTTCGCCATAGCCACCGACCTCGTCGGCACACCCACCGAGCTCATCAGCGAATCCGGCGACATCGCCTGGCAGGCCCGCTCCACCGTGTGGGGCACCACCGGCTGGATGCCCGGCGCCACCGCCTACACCCCGCTTCGGTTCCCCGGTCAGTACCACGACCCCGAAACCGGCCTCCACTACAACTACTTCCGCCACTACGACCCCGACACCGCCCGGTTCGTGACGCCCGATCCCCTCGGTCTCGAGGCCGCACCGAATCCGGTCGCGTACGTCGCCAACCCCCTGGCCCTGATCGATCCTCTCGGGCTCAAGTCGGAGAACGGACTGTCCTGCAGGCAGAACGCGAAGCTGCTCAACGACAACCTGACAGCGGAGGGGCGGGGCAAGGGCCCGGGGCAAGCGGCCGCTCACATCGTGCCCTCGGGAAACGACCGCGCCGCGCACACCCGTCAACTGCTGTACTACTACGGCATCGACATCAACGACGCGGCCAACGGAATCCCGCTGGGCCACCACAGGCCGCACAACTTCACGCACTACAACGCCTTCTTCGACCGCGTCGGCGACCGACTCAACGACGTCGAGCAGGCTGCTGTCCGCAGGGGTCTCGGCATGGACGACATCGCCAACGAACTGCGGGGGGAACTCCGTAACATCGGCACGTCAGTCACGAAGGAACTCGCCGGTGGCCAACCGGCGCCCTGGGCCTACTGGACGAAGGTGAACTAGCAGGAGCCATGCGTACCGTCTACCGACTCCTCCCGCCACTCCGGGACGGACTTCAGACCGTGAGGGTCACCGACGACGTCTTCCTGGAGTGGTGCTACACCGGAACCGACGTGAACGTCCCTGCCGCCGTCCACGGCCGGTGGCACGGCGACGACGCTGAAGAGTTCGCGGACTACCCCGTCAGCTCGCCGTACTGCCCGGCCCTGAGCCTCCGCGTCCTCGACCAGGTACGCGAACGCTTCGCTCCGCACGGCTACTTCATCCCGCTCGCCGTCCTCGGCGAGCGGAGCCCGCAGCACGAGGTGTACTTTCCTCGCCGCACAGTGGACTGCCTCGACCACGCCGCGTCCACACCGCCGCAAGGCGTCCTGGATGAGATCCGCACGGCGGTATTCGCACCGGACCGACTCCCCCTCGACGCGCCGTCCTTCCGCGTCCCCGGCGCCCCCACCTCCGTTTACTGGAACGGATGGGCAGCCGAACTCCTGGCCGGTCTCCTCGGGCCGGACAAGCTAGCGCTCCGCCTCGTCTGGTCCGAAGATCCCGACGCCGAGGTCCATCCCAACCCGATGGGCTTCTAAGACGACGTGAAGCAGCTTCTGAAGCCGCGCCATCATGCCGGACCTTGATCGGGGGCTTCATTCAGAGCGGCCGCCCAAGTCCCCCACAAGTGCGGGCATTTAATCGCTTGTCCGCCCCCATCCGCACAGCAGATGCTGTCGCCATGGCCACCACACGACGAGCCGACATGTTCACCGCGGACGGCAAGCCCTCTGCCGACGACCCGCGCGAGAGCGGGCCGACGCTGGGCGATGAGCGCACCACGCTCGTCGAGTGCCTGCGCTGCGCGCGCCTCACGTTGGAGATGAAGTGCTCAGGTCTCGATGCGGAGGCCATGGCGCGGCGTTCCGTCGAGCCCTCGACGATGTCGCTCCTGGGGCTGGTGCGGCACCTGGCCGAGGTGGAGCGCCGGACGTTCCGGGGGATGTTGTCGGGGCAGGACGTGCCCCGGCTGTACTGCTCCGACACCGCACCTGACGGTGATTTCGACGGTGCTGTCCCCGACCCGCAGGTGGTGGCGGAGGCGTGGGACGCATGGCGTGCCGAAGTGGACTTCGCGGAGCGGTTTGTGGACGGGGCGTCCAGCCTCGACGTCACCGGCGACGACCCCCTGAACCAGCACGGCAGCGGTGGAGGGCGGATGTCGCTGCGCGAGGCGCTGGTCGGGATGGTCTGGGAGTACGGACGTCACATGGGTCACGTCGACCTGTTGCGCGAGCGGATCGACGGTCGCGTAGGCCAGTGACGATCAGAGGCGGTGCCCGACAGTACTCGCCGTCACTGAGGCCCGGCGCCCCCGCCTCGCCAGTTGCGAGCGCCCGGTGGCCGTCCGTCGCGGTCGGGCCCGGTGGCGGTGCACCGCGTCCACCACGGGCGGTCGCCGGCGGACGCCGCGGGGCCGCCGCTCCAGTGTGCGGCGCCCCGGCCCGTCCACTTCCGCGTCACTTCGTCGGCGGACTCCAACGCCCTGCGGGCTTCCCGCGTTCCGGCGCGCGGTCCCGCGCACTCCTGCTTCGGGGAGGGCGTGGCCGAGAGGGCCTTGGGCTGCGTCGCGGAGGGGACCGGCGTCGACGGTGCCTTCGTCGCCTTGAAGGGCTCGGGGGAGGAAGGTGCCGCCGATGGGGACGGGTTCTTCGGTACGGCCTGGGCGGGAATCCTGGCCTTCGAGGTCGGGTCCTCCCCCTGGCCTCCGCCCTGTAGCAGAAGGCCTGTTGAGGCCCCCGCGCCGACGAGGAGCAGCGCCACGCCGACGGTGATCCGCGCCGGCACGCGGTTGTTCCGGAAGCTCAGCCGGAACGCGCCCGCCGAGACGGGATACGACACGCGATAGAGATCACGGCCACAGTCCGCGCAGGACTGGGACGTCTCGGATGACTTCGTTCCACACCGCGGGCACGTGGTCGGCATGCGCACACTCCAGAGCGTTCGTCCGGGTCACACCACTTTCCGCTTACACTCGCGTGACCGCGGACACTAGCGGCGCGACCGCCGGTAACAAGACACCCGGAAGCACATTGCTCGGCAATGCACAACGAATTCCGCATCCCAACCCCCGTATGGCAGGGGGCCGTTGGTGCGGGATGCCGGAACGCCCCTCGTGCTACCGGGCCGGCGTCGGCCCGAGCTCAGTAGCCGTCGGACTGGCCCCAGTTCGTGGGCCCTGGGCTCGCCCACTCCCTCGTCACCTCGTCGGCGAACTCCAACGCCCGCTGCGCTTCGGGGATTTCAGCGAACGGGTCCTTGTAGGTCTGCGTCGGGGTGGGCGTGGGCGTGGGGGTGACTCTGGGCTGCGTCGTGGTGGGGGCCGGCTTCGGGGGTGCCTTCGTCTTGGACGGTTCGGCCGAGGACGGCGTCACCGACGGTGTGGGCTCGTGGGGTACGGCCTGGGCGGGGATCCTGCCCTTCGAGGTCGGCTCCTCGTCCTGGCCCTGAAGGAGAAAGCCTGCCGAGACGCCCGCGCCGACGACGAGGAGAGCGAGGCCCACCGTCATCCGCGTCGGCAGCCTGTCGATCCGGAGGCCCAGCCGGGGCGTGCCCGGCGTGGCGGGATACGAGACGCGGTAGAGATCGCGGCCGCACTCTCTGCAGGACTGGGACGTCTCCGGTGATCTCGTTCCGCACCGCGGGCATGTGGTCGGCATGCGCACACTCCAGAGCAGTCTTTTCGGGTCACACCACTATCCGCTTACACACGTGTACCCGCGGACACTAGTGGCGCAACCACCGGTAACAAGACCCCTCGGCATGCGTGACTTGGCCTGTCCGGCGATTCCCGTCGGGCGCCGACTCCCTTGCGGCGGACGGGAGTTGGGGAAGGGAGTTGGGGACGCGGACGCATGGAGCATTCAAGCGCCCGCACACCCGCTCCCGGGCCCTCGCCCCACGCGCCCGGGCAAGATTGAGGGGTCCGGCTGCCGTGCTCACAACCGCCGGACCCCTCTGCCCCCCTCAGCCTCTCGATCCCCCCGTAGAGGCCCAAGTACCAGGTAAGACCTACAACACCCCGGTACGGTTGCACACGATCCGGAATTTCTTCTTCAGCCCTTCTGAGCCTCTTCCGGCAGGACGTGGCGCACATACCGTTCCGCCGTCTCGGCCAGGACCTCGAAGCCCTCGCGCGCCCACAGCCCCTCGTTGAAGATCTCGACCTCGACGGGCCCGTCGAAGCCCGTCGCGTCCACGAGTTCGCGGAACCGCCGCAGGTCGACGGCTCCGTCCCCGAGTTGGCCGCGCCCGACCAGCACGCCCTCGGGCAGCGGCGTGACCCAGTCCGCGAGCTGGAAGGACGCGATGCGCCCGCCCGCGCCCGCCCGCGCGATCTGCTCCGGGGCCCGGTCGTCCCACCACACGTGGTACGTGTCCACGACGACCCCCACCTGGTCCGCCGGGAACCGCTCCGCCAGGTCGAGCGCCTGGCCGAGCGTGGAGACCACGCAGCGGTCGGAGGCGAACATCGGGTGCAGCGGCTCGATCGCCAGGCATACGCCGCGTTCGGCCGCGTACGGGCCCAGCTCCGCGAGCCCGTCCGCGATCCGCTCGCGCGCGGCCACGAGGTCGCGGCTGCCGGCGGGCAGCCCGCCCGAGACGAGCACCAGCGTGCCGGTGCCGAGCGTCGCCGCCTCGTCGACGGCGGCGCGGTTGTCGTCGAGGGCGCGGCGCCGCTCCGCCGGGTCGGTCGCGGTGAGAAAGCCGCCCCGGCACAGCGACGTCACGCTCAGCCCCGCGTCCCGCACCAGGCGTGCGGCGGCATCCAGGCCGTATTCCTGTACCGGGCCGCGCCACAGCCCGACCTGGGTGATGCCCAGCTTGCCGCAGGCGTCCGCGAGTTCGGGGAGCGGGAGCTGCTTGACGGTCTCCTGGTTGATGGAGAAGCGGGCGAGCCCCGCGGCGGCGCTCATCAGCTCACCCCGTGTACGGCCAGCAGCCGGCGCATGCGCTCCTCGGCCCGCGCGGGGTCGGGGAACAGGCCCAGCCCGTCGGCGAGTTCGTACGCGCGCGCCAGGTGCGGCAGCGAGCGCGCCGACTGCATGCCGCCCGCCATGACGAAGTGGTCCTGGTGTCCGGCGAGCCAGGCGAGCAGCACGACTCCCGTCTTGTAGAAGCGCGTCGGCGCCTCGAAGAGGTGGCGGGCGAGCGGGACGGTCGGGTCGAGCGCCGCCCGGAAGCCGGCCGTGCCTTCCGCTCCGGACGCGGCCCCCTCGTCGAGGAGGCGTACGGCGTCGGCGGCGAGCGGCGCGAGCGGGTCGAAGACTCCCAACAGGGCGTGGCTGAAGCCGAGTTCGTCGCCCGCGATCAGCTCCGGGAAGTTGAAGTCGTCGCCCGTGTAGCAGCGCACTCCCTCCGGAAGGCGGCGGCGCAGCGCCACTTCGCGGCCGGCGTCGAGCAGGGAGACCTTCACGCCGTCGACCTTGCCGGGGTGCTCCTCGATGATCCGCAGGAAGGTGCCGGTGGCGGCGTCGAGGTCCGCGCTCCCCCAGTAGCCCTCCAGCGCGGGGTCGAACATCGGCCCGAGCCAGTGCAGGATGACGGGCCCGGCCGACTGGCGGAGCAGGTTCCCGTAGACGTCCAGGTAGTCCTCGGGGCCGCGGGCGACGGCGGCGAGGGCACGCGAGGCCATGAGGACCGGCTGCGCCCCGGCCTTCTCCACCACCTCGGACTGCTCCTCGTACGCGTCCCGCACGCTCACCAAGTCGTGCTCGCCGGGCTCCAGTTGGTCGGTACCCACGCCGCACGCCATGCGCCCGCCGACGGCCCGCGCCTCGGCGGCGGAGCGCTCGATCAGCTCGGCGGCCACGGGCCAGTCCAGGCCCATGCCGCGCTGGGCGGTGTCCATGGCCTCGGCGACGCACAGCCCGTACGACCACAGGTGACGGCGGAAGGCGAGCGTGGCGTCCCAGTCGAGCGCGGCCGGTGCGCCGGTGCCCGGCGCCTCCCTGAAGGGATCGGCGACGACGTGGGCGGCGGCGAAGACGGTACGGGAGGCGGGCGGACGGGCATCCGCCCGCGGCCGCGCGACGGCGTCAGCGGGCCGGTCCCGCGGCTCGTACGCGCGCAACGTCCCGTTCTCATCGGGCAGTCGGATCACGGGGCTTCTCCCTCGCGGCCTGGAACGGACGGCGTCACAGCGACAGTTCGGGGACGGGAAGACGCCGTCCCTCGGCCGAGGACCGCAGCCCGAGTTCGGCGAGCTGGACGCCCCGCGCTCCGGCGAGCAGATCCCACTCGTACGGGGTGCCGAGGGCGACGTGCCGCAGGAAGAGCTCCCACTGGGCCTTGAAGCCGTTGTCGAACTCCTCGTTGTCCGGCACCTCCTGCCACTGCTCGCGGAAGGACTCCGTCGCGGGCAGATCCGGGTTCCACACGGGCTTCGGGGTTCCGGAACGGTGCTGTGCGCGGCAGCGCCGCAGCCCGGCGACGGCCGAGCCCTCGGTGCCGTCCACCTGGAACTCGACCAGTTCGTCGCGGTTGACGCGCACCGCCCACGAGGAGTTGATCTGCGCGACGACTCCGCCTTCGAGCTCGAAGACGCCGTACGCGGAGTCGTCCGCCGTGGCGTCGTACGGCTCGCCCCGCTCGTCCCAGCGGCGCGGGATATGCGTCGCGGCGAGCGCCTGTACCGAGGTGACCCGGCCGAAGAGCCCGTGCAGCACGTACTCCCAGTGCGGGAACATGTCGACGACGATGCCGCCGCCGTCCTCCGCCCGGTAGTTCCAGGACGGGCGCTGCGCGTCCTGCCAGTCGCCCTCGAAGACCCAGTAGCCGAACTCGCCGCGCACGGACAGGATGCGCCCGAAGAAGCCGCCGTCGATGAGGCGCTTGAGCTTGAGCAGCCCCGGCAGGAAGAGCTTGTCCTGCACGACGCCGTGCTTGATGCCCTTGGCGTGCGCGAGCCTCGCGACGGCGAGGGCTCCGTCGAGGCCCGTGGCGGTGGGCTTCTCGGTGTAGATGTGCTTGCCGGCGGCGATGGCCTTGCGCAGTGCGTCCTCGCGGGCGCTGGTGACCTGGGAGTCGAAGTAGACGTCGATGCTCCCGTCGGTGAGGACGGCGTCGAGGTCGGTGGTCCACTCGTCCAGCCCGTGCCGCTCGGCGATCGACTTGAGGGCGAGGTCGCGGCGGCCGACGAGCACCGGCTCCGGCCACAGTGCGCTGCCGTCACCGAGATCGATGCCGCCCTGCTCGCGGATGGCGAGGATCGAGCGGAGGAGGTGCTGGCGGTATCCCATGCGTCCGGTCACGCCGTTCATGGCGATGCGCACTGTCCTGCGTGTCACGTGGTCGTCTCCTTCGGGTCCGCGGCATGGATGAGAGGTCGGACGGCGATGCGGCTCGGGAAGCCGGATGGAAAGCCGGATGACAGATTGAACGGCAGAGGTGATCCCGACTCGGACGGCAAGCGCTTTCTACGATGCCAGCTTGCCCCTGCTCCGCCGGTTTCACAAGGCCCGTCCCGGGCGCCCGCCGCCTGCCTGCGGCGGACGACGGCCCGCCTCACGTGTCCGGCTCGCACCGCAGTTCCACGGCGGTCAGCGCGAGAGCGAGCGGTCCGGGCAGCAGGACGAGCACGAGCGGCAGCGCCCAGGCGCACGCGGCCGCGGTGCACAGCGCGAGCGCCACCAGGCCGCTGCCCGGCAGATCCCGCACGGTGCGGACGGCGCCCGCCCGGACGGCGGCGCGCCAGCCCGGCGGCTCGTGCTCCGCGGCGGCACGCGGCCCGTCCGTGCGAGCGACACCGGTGCCCTGCGCGTCCGTATCCACGTCAGACGACCGCAGCGCGCACGCCCGCAGCCCTGTGACCGCCGCCGCTGCCGCCATCAGCGCCAGGGCCACGGCGAACGGCGCGGCGCCCGGCAGGCCCGCGCCCGCGAGTCCCGCGTCGGCGGCGACCAGACCCGCGAACGCGAGCACGACCGCGCCCGCGCCCCATTCGCCGGGCCGTGCCATCCGCCGCCGCAACCGCGCGAAGTACCGTCGGGCCGTGCACGGTTCGCCGTATGCGCGGCGGCGCCGCAGCAGCGTGCACGCCGTGGACAGCGCGGCCGGAAAGGTGATCAGCGGCAGGCTCGCGGCGGCCACCGCGAGGCCGACGGCGAGCACGTCGGCGAAGAGCTCGAAGCGGGCCCCGAACAGATCGCCGCGCTCACGGGGTGCCCGGGAGGCGCTCACTCCTGGCGAAGTGCTCATGCCTGGTCAGCCTTTCAGCCCGGAGTTGGCCATGCCCTCGACGAGCAGCCGCTGGAAGGCCAGGAAGAACAGCACGATGGGCAGCAGCGCGAGCACGGACATCGCGAACATCGGCCCGTACGCGGACTGGCTGGAGGTGTCGACGAAGGTGCGCAGCGCCAGTGTGAGTGTGTACTTGTCCGGCTCGAAGAGATAGATGAGCTGGGTGAAGAAGTCGTTCCATGTCCAGATGAAAGTGAAGATCGCGGTGGTGATCAGTGCGGGCCTGGTCAGCGGCAGGACCACGCGGGCGAAGATGCGGAACGGTCCGCATCCGTCGATCTTCGCGGCCTCGTCCAGCTCGCGCGGCAGTCCCCGCATGAACTGCACGATGAGGAAGACGAAGAAGGCGTCGGTGGCGAGGAACTTCGGCAGCACCATCGGCCAGAAGGTGTTCACCATGCCCAGCTGGTTGAAGACGATGTACTGCGGGATCAGCACGGCGTGGTGCGGCAGCATGATCGTGGCGATCATGAACGCGAAGAGCGGTCCGCGCATGGTGAACCGCAGCCGCGCGAAGGCGTACGCGGCGAGAGAGCAGCTGAGCACGTTGCCCAGCACGGCACCGAGCGAGATCGTCAGCGAGTTGCCGAACAGCTGGAGCAGCGTGACGCCTTCGATCCCCTCCGCCGCCGTGCCGTAGTTCTCGGTGGCCAGCCGGGAGGGCAACAGGGCGAGGCTCGCGAGGACTTCGTCCGCGGGCTTGAAGGACGTGGCGACCAGCCAGGCCAGCGGGTAGAGCAGGACGACGAGCACGGCCGCGGCGCCCGCGTGCAGCGCGACGCGCGGCCAGGCGATCCGGCGGCGCCGGGTGTGGACGGCGGTGGCGGACATCAGCCGGCCTCCTCGTTCGCGTAGAAGACCCAGGACCGGGACGTACGGAAGAGCACCGCCGTGACGATGCCGACGGCGAGCAGCAGCATCCACGCCATCGCCGAGGCGTAGCCCATGTGCGAGGCGGTGAAGCCCCGTTCGTAGAGGTAGAGCGTGTAGAAGAGGGTCGAGTCGGCGGGGCCTCCGCGGCCGGCGCTCACCGCGTATGCGGGAGTGAAGACCTGGAAGGCCTGGATGGTCTGGAGCACCAGGTTGAAGAAGAGCACCGGGGAGAGCATCGGCAGCGTGATCGAGGCGAACTTCCGCCACCTGCCCGCCCCGTCCACCTCCGCGGCCTCGTACAGGTCCTGCGGGATCTGCTGAAGTCCGGCCAGGAAGATGACCATCGGTGCCCCGAACTGCCATACGGTCAGCAGCGCGACGCTCAGCAGCGCCCACCCGGGCCGGTTGACCCAGCCGCCGAGGTGCAGGCCGAGGCCGCCGAGCAGGTTGTCGACCGTTCCGCCGTCGTTGAAGATCGCCCGCCAGACCAGCGCGACGCTCATGGACGCGCCGAGCAGCGACGGAGCGTAGAAGGCCGACCGGTAGAAACTCCTGCCGCGCCGCATCGACTTCAGCGCGACGGCGACCGCGAGGGCCAGCGCGAGTTGCAGCGGGACGGCGACCAGCACGTACAGGACGGTGTTGCCGACCGAGCGGAGCAGCCGCGGGTCCTCGGTGAACATCTGCGCGTAGTTGCGCAGTCCGATCCACGACGGCGGATCGAAGAGGTTGTAGTCCGTGAAGGACAGATAGAGCGAGACCGCCATGGGCAGGAGGGTCAGCACCGTCGCGCCCAGCACCCAGGGCGAGAGGAACACCCAGGCGGCGCCCTGGCGTTCGCGCCGCGGGCGGTGACCCCGGCCGTGCGCGTCCGCGCCGGACGGGGCGGTGCCGGCGCCGGCCGCGGCCGCGGGGGCCGGCGAGCCCGCGGAGACGCCGGCCGTCGCGGCGCGTGCCGCGGTACGTGCCGTACGTGCCGTACGTGCCGTCGAGGAGAAGCCCATCACTGCCTCAGCTCCGCTCGTGCCTCGGTGAGGAAGTCCCCGGCCGCCTCCCGTGGCGACAGCTTCTCGAACGAGACCTGGTCGTAGTCGCGCTGGAAGGTCGACTGGAGGCCGTTGTCGCCTCGGGGCGGCGCCGCCGGAGGCGCCTTGAGCCTGCCGCGCAACGACTCCTGGAGCCGGGCCACTTGCTTCTGGAATCCGGTGACCGTGGAGAGCACCCTGCGGCGCTGCGTGCTGTTGACGGGAGTGCCCCGGTCGACGCCGACGATGTCGGCGGCCTTGTCGGAGTTGAGCAGGAAGTCGATGAACTGCGCCGCCTGGCGCGGGTGTTCACTGCCCGCGGAGATGCCGAGCAGCATCGAGGGCTTGTAGTACTGACCGAACGTGCCGTCCTCCCCGGTGGGCGTCGGGGCGATGGCCAGCCTGTCGCCGTACATGGCCTCGTAACCGGCGGACGGAGCGTCCCAGTTGAACTCCGCGGCGGACTTCTTCCGTCCCATCGGGCTGTCCTCGACCGACCCGGACATCTGCGTGGTGTCCGTGGCCGGGCTGACCAGCCCCTGCTTGCGCAGCGCGGAGGTGAAGGACCACCAGCGCGCCAGATCGTCCACGCTGAAGTCGACCTGGCCGTTCTCGTCGTAGAGCCGCTTGCCCTGGCCGCGCAGCCAGATCTCGAACTGGTCCTCCTGGGCGCCGGGATCCGTCATCGCGTACGTGCCGCGATCCTGCTTCACCTTGCGCAGTGCCCTCACCCAGTCCTGCCAACTCCAGCCGGGCTCGGGCTGCTTCACCCCGGCCGCGCGGAACGCCGCTCTGTCGTAGGCGATCGTCTGGGTGCCGACGCCCATCGGCAGGGCGTACTGGACGCCGCCCACCTGACCGGTCTTCAGCAGCCGGGGATCCATCTTTCCGGTGGGGAGCACGTCGCGCTGCCGGGCCAGGTCGAGCATCACATCGGAACCCGCGTACTGGCTGATCTGCCGGTAGTCGAGCTGGATGAGGTCGGGTACGTCGCTGCCCGCGGCCTGGGTCGCCAGCTTCTGCTTGTACGAGTCGTACGTGGAGTAGGAGGTCTGGATGTCGACGCCGGGGTGGAGCTTCTCGAAGGCCTCGACGGCCTTGTTGGTGAGGGCGGCCCGGTCGGCGTTCCCCCACCAGGTGAAGCGGAGCGTGACCTTGCCCTCGTCTGCTGCGGAGGCTCCCCCGGCACAGCCTGCGAGCGTCGCGCAGAGCGCGATCGCGACGGCTGCCGCGCAGGTCGCCCTCGTCCTGGGTGCGGGCATGCGGTGAACCTTTCCGTGCGGCTGCCGGTGAGCCGGCGCGGCTTCGTGCGGCTTGTGGTCGGGACTTGCGGTTCGGAACTCGGGGCTCGGAACTCGGAACTCGGGGCTCGGGGCCGGCCCTTCGGACTTCGGGTCCGCGGCCTTGGACCGGGCTTGCGGCGCCGGGCTACTCGCCGTAGTACGGCAGCGTCGTGCCGGGCAGTTCGTACTCGTCGCGGCGTCCGCACATCCCGTAGCCGCCGCGGCGCGTGGGCTCCGCCGAGCGGGCACGCGCGGCGGAGAGGTGGGACGAGTCGCCCTCGGCGAGCGCCGCGAGATGTGCTCCGGTGCGTTCGGCGGCGGCGAGGGCACCGTCGCGCCAACGCGCCTGCCAGGACTCCAGCTTGGGGGCGACGAGGCGTACCGCCGCCCGGTGGAAGTCGTGCAGCGGCTCCGCGTCGCCCGCCTTCAGCGCGTCCCGCAGGCGGATATGGCCCTCGACGGCGAGATCGCGGCGCACACGGGCCGCGCGTTCGGCCTCGGGGCCCTCCTTGGCGGGCAGCGCCGCCGCGGCCGCGTAGGACTCGGGGTCGGCCAGCACCTCGGGAGGGAAGGTGAACACCGCGTCGCCCGCCTCGGGCAGGCCGCCGTTCTGCATGAGCACGGTCACCCGGAGTCCGGGGCCGGCCACCATCCGGTGCACCGTCCCCGGTGTGAACCAGGCGATCACCCCCGGCTCCAGCGGCGTCTCGGTGCAGCCCTCCTCGGCGGTGAGCGTCTCGACGGCGCCCTCACCCGCCGTCACGACGTACGCCTCCGTGCAGGCGAGATGGATGTGCGGGCTGCCGCCGCAGACTCCGTCGGCGGCCTCCCACTCGTACGGGCTGAGGTGCGACAGACCGATTCCGCCGGGCAGTTGGGCGTCCAGCATGTGCGGTCTCCCTTCGACTCGGTGACCTGGTCGCGTCGGGTCGGCTTCGATGGACGGGTCGGGACGGGAAGAAGCAGATGGGAAGGGGCGCAGAGCGCCGTCAGCGCCTCACCAGGGGATCGCCTTCAGCAGCCGCTCGATGCCGTCGGTCTCCCACGCGCCGTCCGCGACCACCACCCGGTAGCCGTACGCGAAGGAGTCGTCCGGCGGCAGCGTGAACTCCTCGAAGAACGCCCAGGAGAAGGCGACCGTCGGGACGGGCTCGGAGCGCACGAACCAGTGCGACGCGTGGACCGACTCCTCGTTGCCGGGCGCGTGCGCGAAGACGAGGGTCGAGTGGGCGTCCACGTCGTCGTGTTCGCCGACGAAGCCGAGCCACGGATGCTCGGAGGCGGGCTGCCCCATCATCTCCTCGTCCGTGCTCGGCCCGGCGGGCGAGAGCACCTGGCCGCCGCTGAAGTCGCGCGGACCGCGCCAGTGCAGACCGGTGTAGCCCGCCATCTCGCGGCCGTGAGTCGTCGGCGAGCCGAAGTGGAGAGGCTCGCCGCGGATGTTGGTCAGCTCGATGAACCAGTCGATCGCGTACGTGCCGTTGCGCCCGTCGGCCGAGTGGAGCGCGACGGAGCGCCGCTCCCGAGCCCACTCCGCGCCGCCGTTCTCGACCCAGGTGAGCCGCTCGGTGAAGTCCAGCCTGTCGTCGGCCACTTCGAAGGACTCGAAGCCGTCGTGCCGCATGGAGCCGACGAGTTCGTGCCGGGGCAGATAACCCTCCCCGTGCACATAGGAGTTGCCGCCCCAGAAGTTCTGCCCCGACAGATGGCTCGCGGTCATCTGAAGGCCCTTGTGCCAGCGGTGGTCGTTCGGCCGGTAACCGGAGACGGAGTTGCCGGCCAGGGTGCGCAGGGGATGCACGTACGGCTTGCGCGACTCGAACGCCACGGGGTCGGGGGCGTAGACGTACGACATCAGATCGGTGCCGTCCGCGGCGACGCCGATGCGCTCGCCGTGCGTGTGCGTGACGGTGATCGGCAGATGGCCTCGGGGCGCGCTCATCGGTGCTCCTTGGGTGCCCAGTCGGGGTGGTCGCCGTGCATGGCGCGGTAGAAGGGGTCCTGCGGTGCGACCTCACCCTTGTGTACGGGGGCCGCGGTGAACGCCGACTTGTAGAGCGCGGCGAGGAATTCGAGGGTGCGGCGGGCGTCCGGGCCGCTGCCCGGGGGGCGTTGGCCCTTCTCCATCGCGTCGAGGAAGCCGCCGAGCTGGGCGGCGTGCGAACTGGGCACGTCGGCGGCCGGGGTGCGCCAGTGCGCTGTGCGCTCGTGCTGCCCGCGGGCGTGCGGTGCGGGCGTGTAGGCCCAGTCGTCGTTGCCGTAGCCGTACAGATGCGTCAACTCGACTGTGACGTCCGCGCAGTCGATGCGTATGCGGCTGACCTCGTCGGGGCTGAGCACGCTGTTGACGACGGTGGCGATCGCGCCGTTCTCGAAGCGGACGAGCGCGGTGGAGACGTCCTCGCTCTCGACGTCGTGCACGAGCCGCCCCGCCATGGCGCGTACTTCGCTCCACTCGCCGAGGAGATGGAGCAGCAGGTCCATCTGGTGAATGCCGTGGCCCATGGTGGGTCCGCCGCCCTCGGTGGCCCAACGGCCGCGCCAGGGAACGGAGTAGTAGTCCTCGTCCCGGTACCAGGTGGTCTGGCAGTGCGCGACGAGCGGCGCCCCGAGTTCGCCGCTGCGCAGGAGTTCGCGGGCATGGGACGCGCCGGAGCCGTAGCGGTGCTGGAAGACGACGGACGCGTACGGGCCGCCGCGGCCGCCCGTGCCGCCTGCCCGGTCCGCGGACTCCGCGGCCTCGCCCGCCAACTCGCCCTCCGCGCCGCCCTCTTCCGCCGCCACCGCGTCGTACTCGGCGAGCGAGAGGCACATCGGCTTCTCGCACAGCACCCACGCACCGGCGCGCAGCGAGGCGCGGATCTGCTCGGCGTGGAGGGCGGGCGGCGTTCCGATCAGGACCAGGTCGGGGCTCTCCGCCGCGAGCATCTCCGTCAGGCCGGGGTATCCGCTCACGCCCTCCCCGGCCTCGCCGAGGAACGCCGCGAGGCGGCGCTCGTCGACGTCGACGGCACCGACGAGGCGGACGCGGTCGGCGTGGGCGCGCAGCGCGGGCAGATGGCTACCGGTGACGATGCCCCCGGTGCCGACGACGGCTGCGCGCAGTGGAACTCCTTCAACGGTCATACAGCAGTGGCTCCTCCGGCCGACAGAAAGCGCTTGCCATCGGGTGACACTAAGGGCGCTTGATATGACAGGACAAGACCCCGTGCAGGGCCGGACCGGAATGCCCTCTTCCAAACCGGCCGGGGAACCGGTTGCGGTAACGGAAGGACACGCGGAGTGAGAGCATGGGCGCGCCCGGCCACCGACGAGCACGACACTGCCGTGTGCGCTGCACTGATGCGTCTTCGCGCCACGGCGCCGACCGCGCGCCGCGGCACGGCAGTTGCGCACGACCGTCCGGTGACGGCGAGCCCGAAGGCATACGTGGACTGTGGACAACGGAGGACTGGATGGCAGTGACTCTGGCCGATGTGGCGACGCGAGCCGGTGTCTCGGCGGCGACCGTCTCGCGCGTGCTGAGCGGCAACTACCCCGTCGCGGGCGCCACTCGCACGCGGGTGATGCGTGCGGTCGAGGAGCTCCAGTACGTCGTCAACGGCCCGGCCAGTGCTCTCGCCGCGGCCACCTCGGACCTCGTCGGCGTCCTCGTCAACGACATCGCCGACCCCTTCTTCGGCATCATCGCCAGCGCCGTGCAGAGCGAGATGGGCACCGGCGGGCCGGGCGGCGCGAGCGGCCAGAAGCTCGCCGTCGTCTGCAACACCGGAGGCTCCCCGGAGAGCGAACTGACCTATCTCACCCACCTCCAGCGACAGCGCGCGGCCGCCGTCGTCCTGACGGGCAGCGCCGTGGAGGACGAGAAGCACAGCGCCGCGCTCGCCACCCGGCTGCGCCGTCTCGCGGCGGGAGGGACGCGCATCGTGCTGTGCGGTAGGCCCCCGCTCGCGCCGGAGCACAAGGCGGCGAGCAGCCCGGCCGACGGGGAGGCCCACCGGCCGCCGGAGGGCCGAAGGCCCGAGCAGAGACAAGCGGACGAGCACGGGACGGCGCGGGGCGCGCGGGACGACGAGCACCAGAACACCGGCACAGTCACAGGAACAGGCACCGTCCCGGGCACAGGAGCCGGGGACGGCATAGTCACGATCGCCTTCGACAACCGCGGAGGCAGCCGGCGCCTCACCGAGCACCTCCTCTCGCTCGGCCACCGCAGCATCGGCTATGTCACGGGCCCGGCCGACCGCACCACCACCCGGGACCGCCTGGAGGGCCACCGCCTCGCCCTGCGCGACCGCGCTCCCGAACTCCTCACCGACGCCGAGCAGTTCACCGTGCACGGCGGCGCGTACGACCGCTCCTCGGGCTACGACGGCGCCCTCGAACTGCTGCGCCGCGTGCCCGGCCTGACGGCCGTGCTCGCCGCGAACGACACCGTCGCCCTCGGCATCTGCGCGGCGCTGCGCGACCAGGGCCTGCGCATCCCCGAGGACGTCTCCGTCGCGGGCTTCGACGATCTGCCCTTCAGCGCCGACGCCTCCCCCACGCTCACCACCGTCCGCATCCCCCTGCACGACGCGGGCGCGCGCGCCGGACGGCTCGCCCTGGGCCGCGAGGCGCCGCCCCCCGGCGGAGTGGCCACCGTACGCACCGAGCTGATGGCGCGCGGCTCGACCGCCCCGCCCGCCGGGCGCGAGGGCTGAGCCCTCCGGGCGCCGGCGTCCGGGGCCCGGCCGGGCGCCGCGACCCCGCTGAGCAGCGGCGCCGCCGCGCCCACCCCGATGGTGGGGCACGAGCGGCCAGTTGACGCCCGGAGCTTGTACGAGCACAGGGGCATCTGGTCCGCTGTGCTCATGCGACTCGCGTTCTCCACCCTCGGCATCCCTTCCGTTCCCGTCCCCGAAGCCGTACGTCTCGCGGCCGACTCCGGCTTCGAGGGGCTGGAGCTGCGTGCGCACCCGGAGGAGCCCGTGCATCCGGGCCTGACACTGGCCGAGCGGGTCGACGTCGTCGAGGAGTTCAAGGCGGCGGGCGTGGAGGTCCTGTCGGTCGCCGGGTACGCGAAGGTCGCCGCCCCCGGCGACGACGACGCCGTACTGACGGACGTGCAGCAACTCCTCGAGCTGGCACGCGACTTGGGCGCGTCCTTCGTCCGGGTCTTTCCTGGCGGCGACGGCGCCGCGCGGGACGAGAGCGACGCGACGGCCGCGCGGCGGCTGGCCGCCCTCGCACCGCTCGCCGCCGACCTCGGGGTGCGGCTGCTGCTGGAGACGCACGACTCGCACAGCACCGGCGAGGACGCCGCACGCGTCCTCGCGGCCGTCGGCCACGCCTCGGCGGGCGCGCTGTGGGACGTCATGCACACGTGGCGCGCAGGCGAGGACCCGGGCACCAGCCACCGGCTTCTCGCGCCGTTCCTCGGCTATGTGCAGGTCAAGGACATCGCCTCGGCCGACGACACCACGCCGCTGCCGCCCGGCGAGGGCGTGCTGCCGCTGAGCGAGGTGGTGAAGCTGCTGACGCACGCCGGGGACGCGAAGGACCCCATCGGAGCCGTCGGCACCGGCGGGACCACCGCCGCGGGCGCGCGCTCCGACCCGTCCCGCGGGTGGCTCTGCTGGGAGTACGAGAAGCGCTGGTACCCGCAGGTGCCGGAGCTGCCGGCGCTGCTCCCGGCCGTACGGGACCATCTGCGTGGCCTGATGGCCGAGGAGTGACGCCGCCGTTCTCGCGAGAGACGGACCGGTGCCCGGCCGGGGCGGACCTGCCCCGGCCGGGCACCGGTCGTGGAGCGGGTGGTGACGGCGTACAGCCTTACGGCCGCAGCGTCCGCTCCTGCTTGACGGGACGGTCCAGGTCCGCGTCGTACTTCGTCAGGCGCTTCGGCTCCGCGCCCTTCGCGGGCTCGACACCGGCCCACTTCAGCAGCGCGCGCGTCGCCGCCTCCTTGTCCTTCTCGCTCAGCTTGGCGATGTTCGCGCCGTGGTTGGCACCGGGCGCCTTGTAGACGTGCGCGTCCTTCGTGCCCTCGCCGACGGTGAACGGCTCGGCGCTCCACGGGTCGTTCTGCCCGTTGACGAAGAGCATCTGCGACGCGTGGGTGCGCACCCACTGGTCGACGTCCTTCATCGCCTTGGAGTCGAACTTCATCGGAATGTCGCGAGGCACGTACGTACGGGGCTTGTTGAGGCCCGGGTACTTGCGCACGTCGTCCAGGAGCGGCGACTCGTAGTCGGGAGAGCCCATCTGGGTGCCGGCCTGGTAGTAGTACGGCGTGTAGTACTCGATGCCCTGGTCCGAGCCGGCCTCCCAGCCGCCGATCTCGTTGGCCCAGTCCCACAGTTCCTGGGTCTTGGCCTTCGTGGAGGGCACCTTGTCGCACTCCTCGGGCTCCAGGTGGTACTGCCAGAAGCCCCACACCAGATCCTGCGCGACGAGTTCGAAAGCCTTGTCCGCGCTGCCGGCCAGCTTGAAGGTGTAACCCTCCTTCTTCGCCAGCGCCTTGAGCTTCTTGACCATCTCGCCGCGGCGGTCGAAGATCTCGTGCTGCGTGGCGTTGAGGCGGTCGCGGCACTTGTCGGAGCCGACCTTCTCGAAGAAGTCGTAGTACGCCGAATCCTCGTCGTTGTTCACGTCGTTGGGCGCGACGTAGGCGACGGTCCCGTCCATGTCCTTGGGGAAGAAGCGACGGTAGTACGTCGCCGTCATTCCGCCCTTGCTGCCGCCCGTCGAGATCCAGCGCTTGCCGTAGATCTTGTTCAGCGCCTTGAAGATGCGGTGCTGGTCGCTGGCCGCCTGCCAGATGTCGAGCTTCGACCAGTCGGCCGGGTCGGGCCGCGACGGCGAGAAGAACCGGTACTCCATGGAGACCTGGTTGCCGTCGGTCATCTGCGTCGGCTCGCTGCGCGACGGCTCCTCGTTGAGCCCGTATCCGGATGTGAAGTAGACGGTGGGACGGTCTTCGCTCTTGTGCAGCAGAGAGATCCGCTGCTTGAAGGTCCCCTTCTCGGGGTGCCTGTGGTCCACCGGCTGTTCGTAGTTGAGGAGGAAGAAGCGGTAGCCGTTGACCTTCTTCTCCTCGATGAAGCTCATCCCCTTGATCGCGAGGATGCGGTCCTTGATGTCGGTGTCGTCCGCTGTGGCGGCCCCTGCCGACACTCCGCCCGCGCCGGCGGTGCCTATGAGCACCGCAAGCGACAGCGTCCATCTGAGCGTTCTTCGCATGCGCTCTCCCCTGGATCCGTCAAAGGTCGGAGTGAACTTACCGGTAGCTCCAGCGCACCGCCAGATCTGTCGCCCCTGCACGAGATGTCGCATCCGTAACAACGCGGGGCCCGGGTCGCTGTCGCGGTCAGGACCTAGGCTGCCTGCCATGACCGACTCCCGCCAGCCGCAGCCGCTGGTCACCGGGCCCCGCGGGATGGCTCTGCTCTCCTTCCACGGCGCGCACGAGCGGCCCGAGGACGCCACGTTCGAGGACGCCCCCATGGGTTACGTGCTGGTCGTGCTCTGGCACAAGGGCCGCGTGCTGATGGTCTACGAGCGGGAGCGCGAGTGCTGGGAGCTGCCGGGCGGCGGCATCGAGCCCGGCGAGCGCCCACGGGCCGCGGCCGTACGGGAGTTGCGGGAGGAGACCGGCCAGCTCCTGGAGGCGGACGCCCTGCGCTTCGTGGGCCATACGCGTACGGCGCTCGGGACGTCGGGACGCGTCCTGTACGGCGGGGTGTTCACGGCGCACACCGAGCGGCCGCACACGTTCGCGCCCAACAGCGAGGTCTCGGCAGTCCACTGGCGCGCGGACGGGGAGGCGCTGCCGGGCGGCGGCATGGTGCAGACGGTCGACGAGTACATCGTGGAGCTGTGCCGGGAGTGAGCCGGCCGGGCCTGACCCCGTCTTCCGACCGGCCACTCTCCGCCGACCCGGCCTGGGCACCGTCCGCCGCCCGTCCGGCTCATCCGGTGACCCTCAACTCCTCGATGCCCGCGGGCTTCTTCGCGTCCTTGGAGGTGACCGAGACCCGTACGTGCCGGAACGGCCTGCCGTCGTCTCCGGCCGGGTGCCAGTGCCTGCCGTCCGCCGAGACCTCCGTCCGGTGGCTCGCGGGCTTCTTGCCGTCCCACTGCGGGTCGACCGTGCCGCCCTTGACGGTGCGCGCCAGGCGCACCGTGAGCGAGCCCTTCCTGCCGTCCGGCCTCCAGGACGTGGCCGCGTTGCCGTCGACCGCGGCGCCCGCGTACATGCCGGGCTCCTCGGAGGAGGCGCGCGCGTCCCGGCACCGTGCGAGGTTCGGCGTCGGATCCAGGTCGGGGCGCCGGGTCTTGAGCACCGCGGGCGCGTCCCGGCTGACGATCTGCTCGCCCTGCGG
Source organism: Streptomyces winkii (assembly GCF_032248595.1). Lineage (NCBI taxonomy): Bacteria > Bacillati > Actinomycetota > Actinomycetes > Kitasatosporales > Streptomycetaceae > Streptomyces > Streptomyces winkii. Next base: position 354,341 of record NZ_JASTTH010000006.1, read on the forward strand.
CGTATCCAGGGTGAAGGGCTCACCGTCGGTGAGGCGGACGGTCGTCCGGTGCGCGCGCAGTTCGACGTCGTACGTACGACCCTGCCAGCGCTGCCCCTTGAGCGTCACACCGTCCCCGGCGAGCTGCGGCGGCAGCATCGGGTCGAGCTTCAGCTTGCCCTCCCGCAGCCTCTGCCCCGTCAGCCCGTGGGTGAAGACCTGGAGGAAGCCGCCCTTGCCGGTGACGAAGTCCTGCGCGGGCTGCCCCGAGTGCGGGTCGGCCGCGCCTGCCTTCCCGCCGCGCGCCTCGGAGAAGAGCGCGAAGGGGCTGCGTACGAACGGCTCGATGGAGCGCTTGAGATACGTGTACGCCGAGCAGCCGGGCTCGTCGTTCTGCGCGGCGTCGACGGCGTGCACGGAGTCCGTCATCGCGGGGCCGTCCGGGTCGGTGCGGGAGGCGTAGTAGTCGAGGGTCCGCCGGGCGTCGCCCTTGGACATCGGCCACTCCAGCGGGTATTGGAGCAGCACCGTGTCGGCCTGCTTGATGGTGGAGCCGCCGTAGCCGTCGTACTGCTCGAAGACCTTGTGCTTCTTGTCGTAGGGGATGCGCAGTTTGCCGGCGATCCTCGTCCACCGCGGCGGCGCCTTCTCGCCCAGCAGGCGCGCTGCGCGGGCCGCTTGGCGGAGGGCGGTCGCGGCACCGGCGTTGGTGAAGACGCCGTCGTCGACGCCGTTGCTGTACTCGTCGGGGCCAGCGATGTTCTTGACGGAGTAGCTGCCGTCGCCGTTCTTGTGAACGCGGCTCGCCCAGAACTCGGCGATGCCCTTCAGGACGGGCCACCCTCGCGCCCGCAGCCACCGGGTGTCACCGGTGGCGAGGTAGTACTGCCAGGTCGCGAGCGCGATGTCGCTCTGAAGGTGGTTCTGGGTGCGGCAGTGCGGCGGGTCCCAGCTGTGGCACTCCTTCCACAGGTCGCCGTCCCTGCCCGTGTTCCAGCCGTAGAACAGGCCGTCGTAGCCGAGCTTGCGGGCGTTGGCGCGGGCGCCCGCGCGCGTGCGGTAGCGGTAGTCCAGTACGGACTTGGCCAGGTCCGGGTGGCCGGAGAGCAGACCCGGGTACATCCACGTCTCCGCGTCCCAGAAGATCACGCCCGCGTAGTTGTCGCTGGTGAGGCCGGCGGGAGCGATGCTGTCGTCGCTGCCGCGCCTGCTGCTCGCCAGGAGCCCGTACTGGGCGGAGCGCAGCCACTTCTGCATCCCGGGACGGCCGGGCACCTGGATGTCGCTGCGCCACAGCCGCTTCCACGCGGCGGTGTGCGCGGTATGGATCCGCTCCCAGCCGCGCGCCGCCGCCCGGCGGGAGGTGTCGAGCGCGCTGCGCTCGGGGGTGCCGGAGGTGTGCGCGGTGTCCACGCCGACGTACTTGGTGAACTCGTACGTCCTGCCCCGGCGCGCGTCGAAGGAGAGGCCCTGCTTGGCGGTCAGCTTCCTGGCGGGGCCCGCCTTGCGTTCATCCGTCGCACGAACTCCCCGTCCGGGACGCAGGGTCGAGGCGACGGCGCCCTCGACCCTCGTGCCGTGCGTGCGGAAGGCGACGTCCATGGTCCGGGTCCTGCGGTCCCGCGTCTCGCGCCTGCCGTCCGTGCGGTCGCCGCCGCCCGTCTGCGAGACACGGCGCGCGCCGCGGCCGTCGAGGACGTCGGTGACGCCCGCCTTGCCGCTCCAGTGCGGGCGCATGCGGACGCGCACGGCACCGGAGTGGGCGTGCTCGCGGTCGGCGAGGACCTCGTACGTCAGGTCGGTGGCGCGGCCGTCCTTCGCGGTCCAGGTGAGCGAGGTGCGTACGACGCCGCGGCGCATGTCGAGGGACTGCCTGTAGTGCGAGATCCGCTTGGCGGGGGTGTCGGAGGAGAAGGTCTCGCCTGACTCTCCGCCCGTGGCGACGTTCAGGCCGGTCCAGGTGGGAAGGGCCGCCAGCGCCTGCTTGTCCTTGGCGGTCTTCTGGTTGTGCGCGTAGAGCCCGGCGACGAACGAGCCGTCGTAGCGCGGCGTGTACAGCGGCCAGCCGGACTTCTCGCCTCCCGCGCTGTAGCCCGACCCGGACGGTGCGATGCGCTGGCCGAGATAGCCGTTGCCCACGTACGCGCGGTAGCTGCCGCCCGGATCCTTCTCGTGCGAGGTGAGCACCCAGCCGTCCGGCCGGTCCGAGCCGGGCGGCGCGGCTGCGCGGCCGACCGCCCCCGGAGGGGCGGTCGTCGAGGACTGCGGCACCGCTGCGACGAGGGCGCAGGCGAGCAACGGAAGTGCCAGGCGGTGCAGGTTCCTTCTGGGGGCACCTCCCGTCGAAGCCCGGGGGAGGAACGAGTGGGGGTCCCCCCGGCGACGCGTGGGGGAAGGACGGCGTGGGGGTCCGAACATGCGCCGAACCTAGATTCGTGAACGCAACCGGTGCAACACTCCGCGCTTCTTCTCAGACCTTTGAACGCGATGTGCTGTCCGTCCCTACGCCGGCTGCCGGTTCCGTACCGCCCACGAAGACGCGCCACAGCCGCGCGTACTGCCCGTCGCGCGCCAGCAGTTCGCAGTGCGTGCCGTCCTCGACGATCCTCCCGTGGTCGAGCACCACGACCCTGTCGGCACGTGCGGCCGTCGTCAGCCGGTGTGCGACGACGAGCGTGGTGCGCCGCCCCGCGAGGCGGTCCGTCGCCTGGTTCACCAGTGACTCCGTCGCGAGGTCCAGCGCGGCGGTCGCCTCGTCGAGCAGCAGGATGTCGGGGTCGACCAGCTCCGCGCGTGCGAGCGCGATGAGCTGCCGCTGCCCGGCCGAGAGGTTGCGACCGCGCTCGGAGACGGGGTGCAGATAGCCGCCGGTGAGGGTCGCGATCATGTCGTGGGCGCCCACCGCCCTTGCCGCCGCCTCGACTTGGGCGTCGCTGGCGTCGCTGCGCCCGTAGGCGATGGCGTCGCGCACCGTGCCCGGGAAGAGGTACGGCTCCTGCGGTACGACGCCGAGCCGGTGCCGGTAGGCGGGCAGATCCAGCGTGCGCAGGTCCGCGCCGTCGACGAGCACCGCGCCCGTCGTCGGGTCGTAGAACCGGGCGACGAGCTTGACGAGGGTGGACTTGCCGGCGCCGGTCTCACCGACGAACGCGACCGTCTGCCCGGGCGGAACGGTCAGTTCGATGCCCGAGAGCGCCTCCTCCTCGTGCGTGCCTCCGTCCGCCGTGGCGTAGCGGAAGTGCACGTTCTCGAAGGTGATCCCGCCGCGCAGCTCCCCCGGGTCGACCGGGTCGGCGGGCGCGGGCGTCGTGGTCTCCTCGCGCAGCAGCTGCTGGATGCGGCCGAGCGCGACGGACGCCTGCTGGTAGCCGTCGAAGACCTGCGAGAGCTGCTGCACGGGCGAGAAGAACAGCTCGATGTAGAGGAGATACGCGACCAGCCCGCCCGCCGTGAGCGTCCCCTCGTCGATGCGTCCGGCGCCGACGACGAGGACACCGGCGGTGGCGAGCGAGGCGAGCAACTGCACGAAGGGGAAGTAGACCGAGATCAGCCACTGCCCGCGCACCCGCGCCTGCCGGTAGCCGTCGCTGCGCTCGGCGAACCGGGCGGTGCCGCGCCGCTCGCGGCGGAACGCCTGCACCATGCGCAGCCCCGCGACCGACTCCTGGAGGTCGGCGTTGACGACGCTGACGCGCTCCCGCGCCAGTTCGTACGCCTTGACGCTGTGCCGCCTGAAGTAGACCGTGCCGACGATCAGTATCGGCAGCGTCGCGAAGACGACCAGCGCCAGCTGCACGTCGAGCACGAAGAGGGCGACGAGGATTCCGAGGAACGTGAAGACCGAGACGACGGCCGTGACGAGGCCCGTCTGAAGGAACGTCGACAGCGCGTCCACGTCCGTCGTCATCCGGGTCATGACGGCACCGGCCAAGTGGCGCTCGTAGTAGTCGAGTCCGAGCCGTTGCAGCTGGGCGAAGATCTTCACCCGCAGCGCGTACAGGACGCGCTCGCCGGTGCGGCCCGTCAGCCGCATCGCGGCGTACTGCGCCGCCCACTGCCCGCTCACCACCGCGAGCGCGAGTGCCGACGCCGTCCACACCGCCCCCAGGGCCGCCTTCTGCACGCCGTCGTCGATGCCGTTGCGGATCAGTACGGGCAGCGCCAGCCCGAAGGCGGCGTCGAACGCGGCGAAGAGCAGCGCCACGGCCAGGGCCGCGCCGAAGCCGCGCAGCAGGCGCCGCAGCCCGTAGGACTCCTCGGCGCGCTCGGCGCGCTCCTCGTCCACCTCGGGCACGTCCTCGGCGGGCGGCAACGCGGCCACGCGGGCGAGGAGTTCGGGACTGCCGGGCATGGCGGCCATCTCCGCGGCGAAGCCGCCGGGGCGTCCGGCCTGGGCGCCGCCGAGGTCACCGCGTCCGTGTCCGGTGGCGGCGGCGCCGTCGGGCGAGGAGCCGTTCGGGCGCACCCAGAGCTCCGGCGTGATGCCGCCGCCCGCCGCGGAGCCGTCGGCCGCCGGGAGTTCGTGCAGCGCGCCGCCGGCCGCCGGGACGCCGTCGCGCGAGGCGGCGAGGCCCGCCGGGTCCCGCGTGACCTCGCCCAGCTCGTCGGGGTCGGTCAGCAGCCGGCGGTAGAGGGCACAGCGCTCCGTCAGCTCCTCGTGGGTGCCGACGTCCGCGAGGCGCCCGCGGTCCAGTACGGCGATCCGGTCGGCGAGGGCGAGCGTGGACTGCCGGTGCGCGATGAGCAGGGTCGTACGGCCCGCCATCACGCTGCGCAGCGCCTCGTGGATCTCGTACTCCACGTGCGCGTCGACCGCGGACGTCGCGTCGTCCAGCAGGAGCAGCCGCGGATCGGTGAGCACGGCGCGGGCGAGCGCGATGCGCTGGCGCTGGCCCCCGGAGAGGGTCAGGCCCTGCTCGCCTACGGTGGTGTCGTAGCCGTCGGGCAGTTCGCCGATGAAGCCGTCGGCCTGTGCGACGCGGGCGGCGGCGCGGATCTCCTCGTCGGTCGCGTCGGGTGCGCCGTAGGCGATGTTCTCGCGGATGGACTCGGAGAAGAGAAAGCTGTTCTCCGGCACGAGCCCGATCGCCGAGCGCAGCGACCCGATCGTCAGGTCGCGTACGTCGTGCCCGCCGACCCGCACGGCACCGCCCGTCACGTCGTAGTAGCGGGGCAGCAGCATCGCCAGGGTCGACTTGCCGCTGCCGCTGGATCCGACGACCGCGACGGTCTCGCCGGGCTCCACGCGCAGGCGGAAGCCGTCCAGGACGGTGCCGCGGGCGGCGGGCCGCGGGGAGGTGGGGGAGGTTTGGGACCCGCCGTCCTCGCCGGACTCGGCGGACTCGGTGGACTCGGTGGACTCGGCGGACGACCCGTCCTCGCCGGAGTCGTCCGTCCGCTCGTATCCGAAGCTGACGTCGTCGAACTCCACTGACGCCTCCGCGTCCGCGGGCAGCTCGCGCGCCCCGGGCCGCTCGGTCATCTGCGGCTCGGTGTCGATGAGTTCGTAGACCCGCTCGACGCCCGCCCGCGCCTGCTGCCCGACGGTCAGCATCATCGCGAGCATCCGCACCGGCCCGACGAGCTGCGCGAGGTAGGTGGAGAAGGCGACGAACGTGCCGAGCGTGATCTCCCCCCGCGTCGCCATCCAGCCGCCGAGCGCCAGCATCCCGACCTGCCCCAGCGAGGGCACGCTCTGGAGCGCGGGCGTGTAGCGGGAGTTGAGACGTACGGTGCGCAGCCGCGCGGCGAACAGCTCGCGGCTGATGTCGCGCAGCTTGCGCTTCTCCTGCTCCTCCTGCCCGAAGCCCTTCACCACGCGCACGCCGGTGACCGCGCCCTCGACGACGGAGGCGACGGCGCCGGCCTGCTGCTGCGCGTACCAGGTCGCCGGGAAGAGACGGGTGCGGCTGAGGTTGGCGATCCACCACAGCGCGGGGAAGACGGCGAGCGAGACGAGCGTGAGCATCGGGGAGAGGACGATCATCACGACGAGCGCCACCGCGAACAGCAGCACGTTCCCGATCATCATCGGAAGCATGAACAGCAGGCTCTGCACCAGCTGGAGATCGCTCGTGCCGCGTCCGACGACCTGACCGGTCGACAGCTCGTCCTGGCTGCGCCCGTCGAGTCGGATGATCGCCCGGTACATCTCGGTCCGCAGATCGTGCTGGACGTCGAGGGCGAGCCTGCCGCCGTAGTAGCGCCGCGCGAAGGTGAGGACGTAGACGGCCGCCGCGGCGAGCAGCAGCAGCCCGATCCACAGCGCGAGACCGCCCTCGCTGCCGACGACCACGTCGTCGATGATCACCTTGGTGAGCAGGGGGACGAGCGCCATGACTCCCATACCGGCCAGCGAGGCGCCGACGGCCAGCACGACGGCGCGCTTGTAGCGCCAGCAGTACGCGGCGAGGCGCCTGGCCCAGCCCTGAGGCGGCAGCTGAGCGCGCGGACCCGGCTCGCTCCCGGGAGCCTTCGCGTCCTTCGACTGCTGCAAGTCCTGTGGGCCCTGCGGCTCCTGGGCGTCCTTCGGGTCCTGCCGTTCTCCGGCCGGTTCCGTCCCCGTCGTCACCTGTGACCTCACCTTCCTTCCCACCGCGCTCGGCGCGAGGGGTGTCCCGCGCCGCGGTGCCGAAGGCTCCAACGTCGCGTGACGGGGGATTTCATCCCACCGCAACAATCCGCAACGAAGTCACGACTTTCGTCCTAAGGCCCGGGGACCAGGAGGAGAGGAGTGAGGAGAGGACCGGAGGAGACGGCTGGAGAAGAGAAGAGTCGGGCCGCAAAGAGAACCGGGGCGGCCCGGAGAGCGGGGGGCTCTCCCGACCGCCCCGGCGGGGACGTCCATGGAATGCTGACAGGTGGCACCCCCCACAGGGCCAGCGCTGTCGCCGTCATGTGTCGTCCCCATCCCGCGGGACCGCAGTGGGAAGTCTGTCGGGAACTTTCACGAGATGCACATCGACCGACCGGATTCAGTAACGTTGTGCGTTGAACCAGGTCCGCACAGTTACCGCTTACCGTCTGTGACTACCGTCACACGCACCGCTTCCACCAGCCATCTTCTTCCGGCCTGAAATCGACGGCCCGAGCACGGTGTGCAAGCAAGCGCGTACTCACCGTCCGCAATACGGCTGGAAACAGCCCCATGTACGTCTCTCGAACCACTTGTCGAGCCATAGTGCGCGGAACCGGCCCTGAGGCACACGCGGCCACTACCGCCCCGCCCGTCCCTCGGCGATCTGCCGCGCCATGACCGTCGTCAGTTCGTACGCCGTGTGCGAGGCGGCGACCGAAGTGATCTCCGCGTTGTCGTAGGCGGGGGCGACCTCGACCAGGTCGGCCGAGACGAGATGGCAGCCGGCGAGACCGCGGATGATCTCCAGCAGCTCGCGCGACGTGAGACCGCCGGCCTCGGGCGTGCCCGTCCCCGGCGCGTGTGCCGGGTCGAGGACGTCGATGTCCACCGAGACGTAGAGGGGCCTGTCGCCGACGCGCTGGCGCAGCTGGTCCGTCACCTCGTCGACGCCGCGGCGCATCACGTCGGCGGAGGTGACGATGCCGAAGCCCATCCGCTCGTCCTCGTCCAGGTCCTTCCGGCCGTAGAGCGGCCCGCGCGTGCCGACGTGTGAGACGGCCGAGGTGTCCAGCAGCCCCTCCTCGAACGCCCGGCGGAACGGGGTGCCGTGCGTGTACGCGGCGCCGAAGTAGGTGTCCCAGGTGTCCAGATGGGCGTCGAAGTGGAGGAGCGCGACCGGGCCGTGCTTCCGTACGACCGAACGCAGCAGCGGCAGCGCGATGGTGTGGTCGCCGCCGAGGGTCATCAGCCGCGCACCGCTGTCGAGCAGCCCGTCGGCGGCCTCCTGCACGGTCTCCACCGCCTCGCCGATGTCGAAGGGGTTCGCCGCGATGTCGCCCGCGTCCGCGACCTGCGCGAGCGCGAAGGGCGCGGCCTCCTGCGCCGGGTTGTACGGGCGCAGGAGCCGGGAGGCCTCGCGGATCGCGTTCCCGCCGAAGCGCGCTCCGGGGCGGTAGGAGACGCCGGAGTCGAAGGGGACGCCGACGACCGCCACGTCCGCGGTGCCGCCGGTCTCGTCCAGGCGCGGCAGCCGCGCGAACGTCGCGGGTCCCGCGTAGCGCGGTACCCGCGAGCTGTCCACCGGACCGACGGGTTCCGGGCGCGCCGCCTGCGCTGCCTGGCCGGTCTGCCGGAAAGGCTGCTCCTGTTGTCCCTGCTGCTGGGGCTGTCCGTGCTGCTGGGGCTGCTGCTCGGCTGGGCTCATGGCGGCGAGGGTAGACGCCGGGGAACCCGCCCTTCGTTGGACGTAACCGGAAGTGCGGGAGGCCGAGTTGTCCGCCGCGTACAGGTGTGCCGTGAGCCGGACCGGCGCGCGGCGATCCCGGGCGCGCCTGCCTGGGCCCGCGCCGCAGGGGTCACAATGGCCGCATGCCCATATTCGCTCCCGCCTCCGCACCGTCGAGATCCGAACTGACAGAGCACCTCGTACGCACCCGAATCGCCGGCGACGTGGCCACGCCCCGCGAGAACAACCTCTCCCACTACCGCAAACTCGCCAACGGCGACCGGCACTACTGGCTCGGCCTCGAACTGGGCGACCGCTGGGAGGACGAGCAGGACGTGCTGGCGGTGATGGCCGAGCGCTGCGGCGTCATCGACGACCCGGACCACCGCAGCGGCCAGGACACCATCGACCCGGAGATGACCGTGGGCGCCCTGGACCGGGCGGCGGCCGAACTGCGCAAGGCGGCGGAGGGGCGGCGCCGCGTGCTCCTCGCGACGGGGCACCCGGGCGCACTGCTCGACATGCACGGGGCGTTCGCGCAGGCGCTGCACGAGGCAGGCTGCGACATCGTCCGCGTACCGGAGGGCACATACACGGACGACGGTGTCGTGGTGCAGTTCGGCGGCGTGGCGGTGCACGAGCGGGGCGCGTCTCTCTGGCACACCCACTCCCCCGCGCCCATGGCGGCGGTGCTGGAGCGGCTGCGGCAGACCGGGGAACCGCTGCCGGACCTCGTCGTCGCCGACCACGGCTGGGCGGGATACGCGGGCCAGCAGGGCATCGACACGGTGGGCTTCGCGGACTGCAACGACCCGGCGCTCTTCCTCGGCGAGGCCGAGGACACCCTCGCGGTCACCGTGCCGCTCGACGACCACGTCGCCGACCCGCGCTTCTACGAGCCCCTCACCTCCTATCTGCTGGCCGCCGCGCGGTCCGGTACGGAGTGAGCGCGGACGGGCGGCCCGCGCGGGAAAACCCGTTGCCCCGCTCGGCCGCGCCCGCCTAGCGTCGTGACCATGTCCGCACCCGTCCAGGCGATCACCAACGGTGCGCGCGCCGACGCGCAGGGGGTGCCTTCCATGTCCGAAGGGTCATGGGTCAACTCCCGCTGGGGCTGCCCCCAGCTGGTCATCCGCCCGCGCGCCCGGCGCCCGGCCCTGGCCATCCGCCAGGACGCCTGAGGCGCACCCCGGCTTCCGGCCTCAACCCGGCGTCTGATTCCGGCCGTTCCGGCTCCCGCCGGTTCATACGGCCGGGTCGGTCTGTCCGGTCACGCCGGTTCCTCCGGCCTCCGCGACGGCAGCTCCCTCTGCCCGCGGCCCGCTGCCGTACCACCCGCCTCCGCGACGCGTCCGCGGTCTGTGCCCAGGGCCTCCGGTGTCCCCATCGACCGGACAGGCCCGGCGGAGTCGTGCCGTAAGAACCGTGCCGTGAAGTCGTGCCGTGGAGCCGCCCCGTACAGCCCTTGTACGGCGCGCGGTTCACGTCGCCGCTTCACGTCACGACGTCACGTCGCGCACGCACGCGGACGCATACGTGACCCCCGCGCCCGCTGCGCTGCCGCGCCTGTCCTCACACACCAGAGGACTTCGCCGTGGCACGCCGCCGCAAGACGCTCTCCCAGAACTTCCTCCACGACCCCGCCGCCGTCCGGCGCATCGTCCGCGCCGGCGCGCTGCGCCCCGACTCGCTCGTCGTCGAACCCGGCGCCGGACAGGGGGTGTTGACGCGGCAGCTGGCCACCGGCGGCCGCCGCGTCATCGCGTACGAGATCGACCCCCGGCTCGCCGCACACCTCCGCCGCCGCCTCGGCGACCTGCCCGGACTGCGCCTGGTCCAGGGCGACTTCCTGCGATCCCGGGCACCGCGCGAGCCGTTCGCCGTGGTGGGGAACATCCCGTACTCCCGCACCACCGACATCGTCCGCTGGTGCCTCGCCGCACCGCATCTGACGTCGGCGACGCTTCTCACACAGCTCGAATACGCCCGCAAGTACACGGGCGGATGGGGGCGTTGGCCGCTGCTGACGGTGAGCACGTGGCCGGAGTTCGAGTGGCGGCGGGCAGGCCGCGTGGGGCGCGAGTCGTTCACGCCGGTGCCCCGGACCGACTCCGCGGTGCTGCGCATCGACCGGCGGGCCCGGCCGCTGCTGCCCCGTCAACGGCTGCCCGTCTACCGGGACTTCGTCGCGCACGGCTTCACCGGGGTCGGCGGCTCGCTCGCGGCGACGCTGTCGCGGCGGCACCGCACGGCACGGGTGCGCGCCGCCTTCGCACGCGCGGGAGTCGACGCCTCCGCCCCCGTGGGGCTGGTGAGCCCGCACCACTGGCTCACGCTCTTCGCGGAGCTCGACGGCGGCTGAAGCCGGCGGCCTCGCCGCCCGCGGGTCCCGCCTCCGTCTCCCCCGTCTCCCCTTCCGTCCGCCAACGCGCCTCCGCGCGGCGTCACTTCTCGTCGCGCGGGACCCGTACGACGCCCTCCTGGATCACCGACACCGCGAGCCGCCCGTCACGCGTGAAGATCCGCCCGTTGGCCAGGCCCCGGCCGCCCTGCGAGGTCGGGCTGACCTGGTCGTACAGGAGCCATTCGTCGGCGCGGAAGGGCCGGTGGAACCACATCGCGTGGTCGAGGCTCGCCCCGACCACGTCGCCGACCGCCCAGCCGCCCCGCCCGTGCGCCAGCAGCACCGAGTCGAGCAGCGTCATGTCGGAGACGTACGTCGCCAGGCAGATGTGCAGCATCGGATGGTCGAGCGGCCCGTCCAGCTTGCCGTTCGTGCGGAACCAGACCTGCGAGAGCGGCTCGCGCGGCTTGCCCGCGCTGGCGAACGGAGGCTCGCGCACGTACCGCAGGTCGACGGCGGCGCGCGCCTTCATCAGCCGCTGCGGCACCTCGGAGCCCCCGAAGAGCTCCGCGTACCGGGGCATCATGTCCTCGGCCGTCGGCAGCGTTTCGGGGTCGGGCGCATCCGGCATCGGCACCTGGTGTTCGAGCCCTTCCTCGTACGTCTGGAAGGAGCTCGACAGGTGGAAGATCGGCTGCCCGTGCTGGACGGCGACGACGCGGCGGGTGGTGAAGGAGCGCCCGTCGCGGATGCGGTCGACCGTGTAGACGATCGGTGCGCCAGGGTCGCCGGAGCGCAGGAAGTACGAGTGCAGGGAGTGCGGCAGGCGGCCGTCGGGGACCGTACGGCAGGCGGCGACGAGCGCCTGCGCGGCGACCTGCCCGCCGAACACCCGTGGGACGACGGCCTCCCGGCTGTCGCCCCGGTAGATGTCCTGCTCGACCCGCTCCAGATCGAGCAGGTCGACCAGGGACGTCAGTTCGTTGCTCATGCCGGCGATTGTGCACGCGGGGTGCTACGTGCGTTTACGGCGCAGATCACAATCCGGAGCGAAGCGTTCCGGGTCACAGCGACCCGGCCCGAGCCGGACCCGCCCGCTCTGCCGCGGCTCACGCTCGCCTCGCCTGCGCCGGTGGCCACCGGTCACAGCCCCATGGACTTGGCCACGATCGAGCGCATGACCTCGCTCGTGCCGCCGTAGATCCGCGAGACGCGGGTGTCGGCGTACAGACCGGCGATCGGGTACTCCAGCATGTAGCCGTAACCGCCGTGCAGCTGAAGGCACTTGTCGATGACGCGGGCCGCGAGCTCCGTGGTGAACAGCTTCGCGGAGGCGGCGTCGGCGGGCGTCAACTCGTCGGCGTCCAGGGCCTCCAGAGCGCGGTCGCACACGGCCTGCATGGCGTCGACGTCGGCCTTGCAGTCGGCCAGCACGAACTTGGTGTTCTGGAACGAGGCGACCTCGCGGCCGAAGACCGTGCGCTCGTTCACGTACTCGTGCGCGAACCGCACCGCCGCCGCGGACATCGCGTACGCCCCGATGGCGATGCCCAGCCGCTCCTGCGGCAGGTTGTGCGTGAGGTAGGTGAACGCCTTGCCGGGCTCGCCGAGCATGTCCTCGACCGGCACCTTGACGTCGGTGAAGGAGAGTTCGGCGGTGTCGGAGGCGCGCAGGCCCAGCTTGTCGAGCTTCCTGCCGACCGCGTACCCCTCGCTCTTGGCGTCGACGACGAGGATGGATATCCCCCCGCGCCTGTCCTCGGGGTCGGGGGGCGACGTACGGCAGCACACCAGCACCCGGTCGGCCTGGACGCCGCCCGTGATGAAGGTCTTGGCGCCGTTGAGCACGTAGTGCTGGCCGTCGGAGGAGAGCCTGGCCGTCGTCTTCATGCCCGCGAGGTCGGAGCCGGTGCCGGGCTCGGTCATGGCGATGGCGGTCATCATGTCGCCGGAGACGAAGGAGGGAAGCCAGCGCCGCTTCTGCTCCTCGTTCCCGTACTTGAGGATGTACGGGAGGCAGAGCGCCGTGTGCACGCTGGAGCCGCCGAAGCTGACGCCGGCCCGCGCGCACTCCTCGGTGATCACCGCGTTGAACTTGAAGCTCTTCTCACCCGCGCCGCCGTACTCCTCCGGCACCTCGATGCCGAAGACGCCCAGCTCGCCGAGCTTCTTGTAGAAGTCCCTCGGGACATAGCCCTGTTCGGCCCACTCCTGGTAGTGGGGTACGGCCTCGGCCTGGATGAAGTCCCGGATGGTCTGACGGAATGCCTCGTGGTCCTCGTCGAACACCGTGCGTCGCACTGGCCCGCCTCCTTCGATCCCGCTGTGTCGCGCGCGGCCGCCCGGCTCCGGGCCTTGGCTAAGCGCTTGCTCAGCCAACAAGCTACCCAACGGTCAGCTGCGCCGTCCAGAGGTGTTACCCGCGGCAGCAGGCGCGGACCCGTCGGCGGAACGAACACCTCCGCTCTGTGCGGGGGCGGCGGCCAGCGCGCCGCGCGCCAGGCGGTGCAGCAAGGCGGCCGTGGTCTCGCGGTCGGGCAGGGCGGACGAACCGCTCAGGTGGGGCGTGGAGTTGAGCAGCCCGAAGACGGTGTGCACCGCGACGCGGGCCTCCAGCGCCGTCAGCTCCGGATAGATCGCACGCACGGCGTCCACCCACAGCTCGACGTACTGCCGCTGGAGCTTGCGCACCTGCTTGCGGTCGCTCTCCCGGAGCCTGTCCAGCTCGCGGTCGTGGAGGGTGATCAGCGAGCGGTCGTCCAGGGCGAAGTCGATGTGGCCGGCGATCAGCGCGTCGAGCGCGGCCTCGGGCGCGAGCCCGGCCGCCGCCGACTCCTCCACCCGCATCCGGCCGCCCTCGTGCAGCCGCTCGCTGATGCCGACGAGGAGCTCGGCGAGCATGGCGTCCTTGCCCGCGAAGTGGCGGTAGAGACCGGGGCCGCTGATGCCGACGGCGGCTCCTATCTCGTCGACTCCGACTCCGTGGAATCCGCGCTCGGCGAAGAGACGGGCAGCCTCCCGCAGGATCTGCTCGCGGCGGGTGGGGGCGGGCCCCGTCTGCGTGCTCATGAGTCCATTCTAGACAGGACGGTTAGCGAGCGTTAACCTTGAGGGCGGTGGTTAATGGACGTTAACCACCGGTCATCGACCACCGGCGACAAGGCCGCCGGTTCCGGGCGGTCCGGCGAGCAGAGGCGAGGGGGCGCGACGTGAGGCACGAGCAGCCGCAGGAGTCCGGGGAGGCCGCGGCGCCGGCGCTGGTCAGCGGCATCGACCCGGCGTCGGAGGCCTGCCGGGCGAACGAGGCCGCGCACCGCGAGCTGGCCTCCCAGCTGCGCGAGAAGCTGGCGGCCGCCCGGCTGGGCGGCGGCGAGCGGGCCCGGTCGCGCCACACGGCGCGCGGCAAGCTCCTCCCGCGCGACCGTGTGGACGCACTGCTCGACCCCGGCTCCGCCTTCCTGGAGATCGCGCCGCTCGCGGCGGAGGGGATGTACGGCGGGGCGGCCCCGGCGGCGGGCGTCATCGCCGGGATCGGAAGGGTCTCCGGGCGCGAGGCCGTCGTCATCGCCAACGACGCCACGGTCAAGGGCGGCACGTACTACCCGATGACGGTGAAGAAGCATCTGCGCGCCCAGGAGATCGCCCTGGAGAACAGGCTGCCGTGCGTCTATCTCGTCGACTCCGGCGGCGCGTTCCTCCCCATGCAGGACGACGTCTTCCCCGACCGGGAGCACTTCGGCCGGATCTTCTACAACCAGGCCCGCATGTCGGGCGCGGGCGTTCCGCAGATCGCGGCGGTGCTGGGCTCGTGCACGGCGGGCGGCGCGTATGTGCCGGCGATGAGCGACGAGGCGGTGATCGTGCGAGGGCAGGGCACGATCTTCCTCGGCGGCCCGCCGCTGGTGAAGGCCGCCACGGGCGAGGTCGTGACCGCCGAGGAGCTGGGCGGTGGCGAGGTGCACAGCCGGATCTCCGGCGTGACGGACCATCTCGCCGAGGACGACGCGCATGCCCTGCGCATCGTCCGCCACATCGCGAGCACCCTGCCCGGGCGCGGTCCGCTGCCGTGGTCGGTGCGCGCGCCGCAGCCGCCCGCCGTCGACCCCTCGGGGATCTACGGGGCGGTGCCCGTCGACTCCCGCACGCCCTACGACGTGCGGGAGGTGATCGCGCGCGTGGTCGACGGCTCCCGATTCCAGGAGTTCAAGGCCGAGTTCGGCACGACGCTGGTCACCGGCTTCGCCCGCGTCCACGGCCATCCGGTCGGCATCGTCGCCAACAACGGCATCCTCTTCTCCGAATCGGCCCAGAAGGGCGCCCACTTCATCGAGCTGTGCGACCAGCGCGGCATCCCCCTGCTCTTCCTTCAGAACATCTCCGGCTTCATGGTCGGGCGCGACTACGAGGCGGGCGGCATCGCCAAGCACGGCGCGAAGATGGTGACGGCCGTGGCGTGTACGAGGGTGCCGAAGCTGACGGTCGTCATAGGCGGTTCGTACGGGGCGGGGAACTACTCGATGTGCGGCCGCGCCTACGGCCCCCGCTTCCTGTGGATGTGGCCGAACGCCAAGATCTCGGTGATGGGCGGCGAGCAGGCCGCGGCCGTCCTGGCGACCGTCAAGCGCGACCAGATGGAGGCGCGCGGCGAGGAGTGGAGCGCCGAGGAGGAGGCGGAGTTCCGCGCCCCGGTTCGCGCGCAGTACGAGGAGCAGGGCAACGCCTACTACGCCACGGCCCGGCTCTGGGACGACGGGGTGATCGACCCGCTGGAGACGCGGACGGTGCTGGGTCTCGCGCTCACCGCGTGCGCCAACGCACCGCTGCCGGCGAAGGATCCGGCGGAGCCCGCTTTCGGCGTTTTCCGTATGTGAGGGGCTGGACAGTGACCATGTTCGACACCGTGCTGGTTGCCAACCGCGGCGAGATCGCGGTGCGCGTGATCCGTACTCTGCGGCAGCTGGGCATCGCCTCGGTCGCCGTCTTCAGCGACGCGGACGCCGACGCCCGCCATGTGCGGGAGGCGGACGAGGCCGTGCGCATCGGGCCCGCGGCGGCGGCCTCCAGCTATCTCTCGGCCGAGCGGCTGCTGGAGGCGGCGGCACGCAGCGGCGCGCAGGCCGTCCACCCGGGGTATGGCTTCCTCGCGGAGAACGCCCCCTTCGCGCAGGCCTGTTCGGACGCGGGGCTGGTCTTCGTCGGCCCGCCGGCCGCGGCCATAGAGCTGATGGGCGACAAGATCCGCGCGAAGGAGACGGTGTGGGAGGCGGGCGTCCCCGTCGTCCCCGGTTCGTCCGGCTGGGGGCTCGGCGACGCCGAACTCGCCGCCGCCGCACGGGAGATCGGCATGCCGGTGCTGCTGAAGCCCTCCGCGGGCGGCGGCGGCAAGGGCATGCGGCTCGTGCGTGAGGAGCGAGCGCTGACGGAGGAGATCGCGGCCGCGCGGCGTGAGGCCCTCGGCTCGTTCGGCGACGACACGCTGCTCGTGGAGCGCTGGATCGACTCCCCCCGCCACATCGAGATCCAGATCCTCGCGGACGGGCACGGCAACGTCGTGCACCTCGGCGAGCGCGAGTGCTCCCTCCAGCGCCGCCACCAGAAGATCATCGAGGAGGCGCCGAGCCCGCTGCTCGACGAGGCGACCCGCGCGGCGATGGGCGAGGCCGCGGTCGACGCCGCCCGCTCCTGCGGGTACCGGGGCGCGGGCACGGTCGAGTTCATCGTCCCGGGCGGCGAGCCGTCACCGCGCGGGGACGGCGCCCAACGCCCGTACTACTTCATGGAGATGAACACCCGCCTCCAAGTCGAGCATCCCGTGACGGAGATGATCACGGGCCTGGATCTCGTCGAGTGGCAGCTGCGGGTCGCCGCCGGGGAGCCGCTGCCCTTCGACCAGTCGGGCATCTCGCTGAACGGCCACGCGATCGAGGCGCGCATCTGCGCCGAGGTGGCCCTCCCGCACACCGGAGCCAGGGCGGATGCCCGTGGCGAAGAGGACGGCGGCAGGGTCGACTTCCTGCCCTCGGCGGGCACGGTGCTGCTGCTCCGGGAGGCCGAGGGCCACGGCGTGCGGACGGACTCCGGGCTGCTGCCGGGCACGGAGGTCGGCACGACGTACGACCCGATGCTCGCCAAGGTCATCGCCCACGGCCCGGACCGGCCCACCGCGCTGCGCAGGCTGCGGGCGGCCCTCGCGGAGACGACGGTGCTCGGCGTGGAGACCAACACCGGTTTCCTGCGGCGGCTCGCGGCACATCCCGATGTGGCGGCGGGCGCTCTCGACACGGGGCTGGTGGACCGCGCGGCGGCGTCCCTGGTGCCGCGGCGGATTCCCGAGGAGATCTACGCCGCGGCGGCCTTGCTGCGCCAGGCGGAGCTGGAGCCGGGGCCCGCCGCCTCGGGCTGGACGGACCCGTTCTCCGTGCCCTCGGGCTGGCGCCTCGGCGGCGAACCGGCCTGGACGGTGCACCACTTGCGCGCGCCGGGGCACGACCCGGTCGCCGTCCAAGTACGGGGGCGGGCTCGCGGCGACGATCCCCACGGCGTGCGGATTCGAGTCGGCGACGGCGAGCCGCACACGGCGCGGCTCGGTGCCGGAGCCGGGCCGGACGGGCTGCTCGTCGAATGGGACGGAGCCACCGTCCGGCTGGCCCACGCGCGTTCCGGTTCGGGCCACTGGCTCGGCCGCGACGGCGACAGCTGGCACATACAGGATCACGACCCGGTGGCGGCCGCTCTCCGCGGCGGCGCGGGAGCGCACGGCGCGGACGCACTGACCGCGCCCATGCCCGGCACGGTCACGGTGGTCAAGGCCGCGACCGGCGAGAAGGTGACGGCGGGCCAGAGCCTGCTCGTCGTGGAGGCGATGAAGATGGAACACGTGATCACCGCCCCGTACGACGGCACGGTCACCGAGCTGGACGTCACGGCGGGAAGCACCGTCGCCATGGACCAGGTGCTGGCGGTCGTGGAGCCGCACCCCGCGGACGGCGGAACCGACGGCGCCGAGGAGGCGACGGCATGATCGAGGGCCTGCCCATGCGCTTCACCGGCGACGGCCTGCCGTCCGAGGTGCGGATCCACGAAGTCGGCCCGCGGGACGGCCTCCAGAACGAACAGGCGACCGTCCCCGTCGAGGTGAAGTCCGAGTTCATCCACCGGTTGCGCGATGCGGGGCTGGGGACCATCGAGGCGACGAGCTTCGTGCACCCCAAGTGGGTTCCCCAACTCGCCGACGCAGAAGAGCTGATGCCGCTGCTCGGCGACCTTCCTCCGGACCTGCGTCTGCCCGTGCTGGTGCCCAACTCGCGCGGCCTGGAGCGCGCCGTCGCCCACGGCTGCCGGCACATCGCCGTCTTCGCGAGCGCCACGGAGTCGTTCGCCAGGGCCAACCTCAACCGCTCGCTGGACGAGTCCCTGGCGATGTTCGAGCCGGTGGTCACCCGCGCCAAGGCGGAGCGGCAGTGGGTGCGCGGCTATGTGTCCATGTGCTTCGGCGACCCGTGGGAGGGCGCCGTCCCGCCCGCCCAGGTCGTCCGGGTCTGCCGCGCGCTGCTGGACATGGGGTGCGACGAGCTGAGCCTCGGCGACACCATCGGCGTCGCCACGCCCGGCCATGTCGCGGCGCTGCTCGGCGAGTTGGCCGCCGCGGGCGTGCCCGCCGCCCGTACCGCGGTCCACTTCCACGACACCTACGGCCAGGCCCTGTCCAACACGCTCACCGCGCTCCAGCACGGCGTCACCACCGTCGACGCCTCCGCGGGCGGCCTCGGCGGCTGCCCGTACGCCAAGAGCGCCACCGGCAATCTCGCCACCGAGGACCTCGTCTGGATGCTGCAAGGCCTGGGCATCGAGACGGGCGTCGATCTCGCCCGTCTGACGGCCACAAGCAGCTGGATGGCGGACCGGCTGGGGCGCCCCAGCCCCTCACGCACCGTGCGAGCGCTCACCGGCGCGGACACCGGTGCCGGCTCCCGACCGAACTCCCACAAGGAGCAGTGACCATCATGTCTCTCGATCACCGTCTCTCCGCAGAGCACGAGGAACTCCGCCGCACCGTCGAGGAGTTCGCGCAGAAGGTCGTCGCCCCGAAGATCGGCGAGCTGTACGAGCGCCACGAGTTCCCGTACGAGATCGTGCGCCAGATGGGCGAGATGGGCCTCTTCGGGCTCCCCTTCCCCGAGGAGTACGGCGGCATGGGCGGCGACTATCTCGCGCTCTGCCTCGCCCTGGAGGAGCTCGCCCGCGTCGACTCGTCGGTGGCCATCACGCTGGAGGCCGGCGTCTCCCTCGGCTCCATGCCGGTCTTCCGCTTCGGCACGGAGGAGCAGAAGCGCGAGTGGCTGCCCCGCCTGTGCTCGGGCGAGATGCTGGGCGCGTTCGGCCTGACGGAGCCCGAGTGCGGTTCGGACGCCGGCGGCACCCGTACGACGGCGGAGCGCGACGAGCAGACCGGAGAGTGGGTCATCAACGGCTCGAAGTGCTTCATCACCAACTCCGGTACGGACATCACGGGTCTGGTCACCGTCACCGCCGTCACGGGGCGCAAGGACGACGGCTCTCCGCGCATCTCGACGATCATCGTCCCCTCCGGCACCCCCGGCTTCACCGTCGCCGCCCCGTACTCGAAGGTCGGCTGGAGCGCCTCGGACACCCGCGAGCTGTCCTTCTCCGACGTACGGGTCCCCGCCGGGAACCTGCTCGGTGAAGAGGGCCGCGGCTACGCCCAGTTCCTGCGCATTCTCGACGAGGGCAGGATCGCGATCTCCGCGCTGGCCACGGGGCTCGCCCAGGGCTGCGTCGACGAATCCGTCTCCTATGCCAACACCCGGAAAGCGTTCGGCAAGCCGATCGGCGCCAACCAGGCGATCCAGTTCAAGCTCGCCGACATGGAGATGCGCGCGCACACGGCGCGGGTCGCGTGGCGTGACGCGGCGTCCCGGCTGATCCTCGGCGAGCCGTTCAAGAAGCAGGCGGCGCTGGCGAAGCTGTACTCCTCGGAGATCGCGGTGACCAACGCCCGCGAGGCCACCCAGATCCACGGCGGCTACGGCTTCATGAACGAATACCCGGTGGCCCGCATGTGGCGCGACTCCAAGATCCTCGAAATCGGCGAGGGCACGAGCGAGGTCCAGCGGATGCTGGTCGCCAGGGAGCTCGGCGTCGGATAATCGCCGCATGGCGGAGATCATCCAGCGCACCGGCACATGGACGTTCGACGGCGAGACCGTGCGGATCGTCCCTGCCATGGAGAAACACACGCACCCTCTGCGCAAGGCGCTGGGCGAGGTGGCGGTACCGATCACGGCGATCTCCGGCATCGCTCACGAGCCGGGCCGCAAGGGCGGCCGGTTGCGGCTGCGCCTGCGAGAAGGAGCCGACCCGCTCGCCCAGGTGGCGAGCGGGCGACTGCCGGACGCGTCGGACCCGTACCAACTGCCGGTGGAGAAGGACCGCACCGGCGTCGCCGAGTACTTCGTGGAGGAACTCCGCCGCGCGCTGCTGCTGGACGAGGTCCCGGACACGCCCACCGACCGCTATCTGCTGCCCGGGCCCGCGGTTCCGCTCACGGCGGGCGGCACGGACGGCACGGCCTCCTTCGACGGCGAGCGCGTCCAGCTGGAGTGGAACTGGATGGCCAACGAGGCCAAGTCACACACGGGCCCCCGCAACTTCACCCTCGAGGAGCTCGACGGCGTGGAGTGGACGCCCGCGATCGGCTGGGAGAACGGCTCGCTGCGCTTCCGGCCGAAGGGCAACCACACCGTCCTCAAGCCCGAGCACGACCCCAACTGCCTGATGCTGTGGGGCATTCGGCAGGCCCGCGAGACGGGCGGCTCGGTCCTGCTGGCCGCCGCGGTGACCGCCCGGCTGCCTCATCCCGCCGGGACGAAGGCGGCCGCCGGATCAGGCCCGGCCGAGCTTGCCCCGTCCCTCGCCAAGGACGGCGCGCGCCCGGCGGAGACCGCGGACGGCGGGACCGCCGGGGACCACGACCGGCTGCTGCACCGCCTGCGCGAACTCGGCGAGCTGCACCGCGAAGGCGTCCTCACCGACGAGGAGTTCACCACGGCCAAGAAGGCCGTCATCGACCGCTTCTGACGCCCGACGCCGGACGAACCCCGGGCCCGGACGAACCCGGCGCCCCGATCCGGCCAGTCGCCGGGACCAGACGTCTCGGCGGCCCGCCGTCACTCTCCCCGCCGTCACTCTCCCTCGTCCGGCCACGGCACCTGCGGCGAGCGCCAGTACTCCATGCCCAACTGCTCCCAGCGCGGCCCCTGTTGCGCCAGCCGCACCCGGTAGCCCTCCCAGCCGAGCGCCGAAGCGGGCGACCAGCCCAGCTCCGCGATGCCGGGAAGCCGCGGGAACGCCATGAACTCGATGTGCTCGCTCTTCTCCAGCGTCTCCGACCACAGCGGCGCCTCGACCCCGAGCACCGCGTCGGCGGGCGCGCCCTTGATATAGCTGCCGGGCTCCCAGTCGTAGGACTGCTGCGCCTCCACATATCCGGCCCAGTGCAGCCCCAGCGGCGTGTCCTCGTTGTACTGCATATCGAGGTAGGCGCGGTTGGCCGGGGAGAGAACCAGCTTCGTCCCCTTCTTCGCCGCCTCCGCCACCTCGGGCTCGTCGGCGGCTCCGCTCGTCCCCCAGTACTGCGCGACGGCGCCCTCGGCGGGCTTCGCGCCGGTGAGCTGGTGCCAGCCGATGACGGTCTTGCCGTACTTCGCGACGGTCTTCTGCGCCCGCTCCATGAACGCGACGTAGTCCTCGTGGCTGGTCGAGTGCGCCTCGTCGCCGCCGATGTGGAGATAGCGGCCGGGCGTCATGGCGGCCAGTTCGCGCACCACGTCGTCCACGAAGTCGTACGTGACGTCGAGCGGCACGCACAGCGAGCTGAAGCCGACCTCGGTGCCGGTGTAGCGGGGCGGCGCGACGCCGTCGCAGTTGAGCTTCGCGTACGAGGCGAGCGCGGCGTTGGTGTGCCCCGGCATGTCGATCTCCGGCACGACGGTCAACTCGTGCTCAGCGGCGTAGCGCAGGATCTCCCGGTAGTCGGCCTTGGTGTAGTAGCCGCCGGGGCCGTCGCCGACCTCGGTTCCACCGCCGTAGGTCGCGAGCCGTGGCCAGGAGTCGATGGCGATGCGCCATCCCTGGTCGTCGGAGAGATGCAGATGCAGCTTGTTGACCTTGTACAGGGCGAGTTGGTCGATATAGCGCTTCACCTCTCCGACGCTGAAGAAGTGCCGCGAGACGTCGAGCATCGCGCCGCGGTACGCGTAACGCGGCCGGTCCGTGATCGTGCCGCCGGACACCTGCCACGGGCCGGGCTGCGGGGTGCGCGACTCGACCTGCGGGGGCAGCAGTTGGCGCAGCGTCTGCATGCCGTGGAAGAGACCCGCGCCGGTGGGTGCGCTGATGACCGCCGCACGCGGCGAGACCTTCAACCGGTAACCCTCAGCGCCCAGGCCCGACTTGCCGGACTCCTCATCCGCGAGGCGCAGTTGGATGCCGTCGCTGCCGGGCGTCGTGGTGACCGGCAGCCGGTATCCGGTGGACGGGCGCAGCAGCGCGGCGAGTTGGTTCCCCACGCGCTGCGCGTCGCCGGAGGAACCCGTCACGCGGATCACGGTCCGCTCGGTGACGGTGAAGGGGTCGCCGCCCTTCCGTACGGACTCGGGTGCCGGCACGACCTGGTCGAGCGGCGTGGGCTCCCCGGCGCGGTGCCCGGCGTCTTCGGCGGAGGCGGCAGTCGCCGTGGCCCCGAGGGAGCCGGGCACGACGGTGGCGAGGAGAGCGGCGCACAGCAGCAGCGGGATTCGTCTCACGAGCGGTCCCTTCGGTGGACGTCGCGCACGGGGGCCCAGGCGGCGGTGCCGCGAGAGCCGGGGTTGCGGGGAGCAGACGAACGGACACTGTGTATCGCGCCCCTCACGCCGGGTCAAGGTGTAGACCACTCGCGGGCCGTCTGGGGCCCGCGCGGGCCGGACCCCGTCACCGCAAGATCACGCGCAGCTACTCTCGACACGTGTGCCCGATATCGGGCAGGTTTCTTGCGTTCACTGCCCCGAGCCCGCAATATCAAGGTGTGCTCGAAGTGCGTACGCCGGTCCACGACGACCTCATCGACCATCTGGTCCGCACGACACCGCTCCAGCGCGGTGAGGCGGCCCGGATCGTTCTGGACGTCCTGGCGTACTTCGACGAGACGACCGAGGAGTTCGTACGCCGCCGCCACCGCGAGCTGCAATCCAGGGGGCAGAACAACCCGCAGATCTTCGCCCGCATCTCGTCCGAGCTGCCGTACCGAGCGGTGGCACCCCCGGATCTGTCACTGCGGCAACTGCGCCGCATCGTCTACGGATGACGGATGTCGGACGACCGACGGCCGATGGCGGATGGCCGATGCCGGACGGCAGGTGCGGGATGACAGGCGCCGGATGACAGCTGACAGATGACGGACGACGAACATCCGACGGCGAAAGCCCGACGATGAGGGCCGACGAACCGGCGAACGGTTCCGGCGCCCGCCATACGACGGAACAGAACGACGACCAGCCCACCACAGAGTGGAAACCGACGAGGGAGAGGCAACAGCCAATATGTGCGGAATCGTGGGATATATCGGCCGACGCGAGGTTGCTCCGCTCCTGCTGGAGGGTTTGCAGCGGCTGGAGTACCGGGGATACGACTCCGCCGGCATCGCGATCCACAGCAGCGGCACGGGCAGGAGCGCCGGCCTCAAGACGGCCAAGACCAAGGGCCGCGTCCGTGACCTGGAGGACCGCATCCCCGCGAAGTTCGCGGGCACCACCGGCATCGCCCACACCCGCTGGGCCACCCACGGCGCCCCGAACGACGTCAACGCCCACCCGCACCTCGATCCGGACGAGAAGGTCGCCGTCGTCCACAACGGCATCATCGACAACGCCGCGGAGCTGCGCGCCAAACTCACCGCCGACGGCGTCACGTTCGCCTCCGAGACCGACACCGAGGTCCTCTCCCACCTCATCGCCCGCGCACAGGCCGAGCGCCTGGAGGCCAAGGTCCAGGAAGCGCTGCGCATGGTCGAGGGCACGTACGGGATCGCGGTGCTGCACACGGACTTCCCCGACCGCATCGTCGTGGCCCGCAACGGTTCCCCGGTGGTGCTGGGCATCGGCGAGCACGAGATGTTCGTCGCCTCCGACGTCGCCGCGCTCGTCTCCCACACCCGCCAGGTCGTCACCCTGGACGACGGCGAGATGGCCACCATCAAGGCCGACGACTACCGCACGTACACCACCGAGGGGTCGCGCACCTCGACCTCGCCCGAGACGGTGGAGTGGGCGGCCGAGTCGTACGACATGGGCGGCCACGACACGTACATGCACAAGGAGATCGCCGAACAGGCCGACGCCGTCGACCGCGTGCTGCGCGGCCGCATCGACGAGCGCTTCGCGACCGTCCACCTCGGCGGCCTCAATCTCGACGCCCGCGAGGCGCGCAGCATGCGCCGCGTGAAGATCCTCGGCTGCGGCTCGGCCTACCACGCGGGGATGATCGGCGCCCAGATGATCGAGGAGCTGGCGCGCGTGCCGGCGGACGCGGAGCCCGCCAGCGAGTTCCGCTACCGCAACGCGGTCGTCGACCCGGACACCCTCTACATCGCGGTCAGCCAGTCCGGCGAGACGTACGACACGCTCGCCGCGGTCCAGGAGCTCAAGCGCAAGGGCGCACGCGTGCTGGGCGTCGTGAACGTCGTCGGGTCGGCGATCGCACGCGAGACGGACGGCGGTGTGTACGTGCACGCCGGGCCCGAGGTCTGCGTCGTCTCCACGAAGTGCTTCACCAACACCGCCGTGGCCTTCGCGCTGCTCGCGCTCCATCTCGGCCGTATCCGCGACCTGTCGGTGGCCGACGGCAAGCGGATCATCGAGGGGCTGCGCCGGCTGCCCGGCCAGATCGACGAGATCATGCGCGCCGAGGACGACATCAAGAAGCTCGCGGAGGACTACGCGCGGGCCAAGAGCATGATGTTCGTCGGCCGCGTGCGGGGCTACCCGGTGGCGCGCGAGGCGTCGTTGAAGCTCAAGGAGGTCTCGTACATCCACGCCGAGGCCTACCCGGCCTCCGAGCTCAAGCACGGGCCGCTCGCGCTGATCGAGCCCGCGGTGCCGACGGTCGCGATCCTTCCCGACGACGAACTGCTCGACAAGAACAGGGCGACGCTGGAGGAGATCAAGGCCCGCAGCGGCAAGATCCTCGCGGTGGCGCATCAGGAGCAGGAGAAGGCGGACCACACGATCCTCGTGCCGCGCAACGAGGTGGAGCTGGACCCGGTGCTGATGGGGATTCCGCTCCAACTCCTCGCGTACCACACGGCGTTGGCGCTGGGCCGCGACATCGACAAGCCGCGGAACCTGGCGAAGTCCGTCACGGTCGAGTAGCGGTCTGACGGGCCGGCAGACGTACGGGGATCACGCACAGGGCGAGGTACGAGGAAGACGTCCGGCGGCCCCGCAGGCCGAAGTTGATGGGCGGAATCCCGCGCGGGCCACCATCCACGCGGGATTCCGCCTCCCCTTGCCGGCGTCGCCCATAACGCCGGCAGGTTGCCGTCCCACGGGACCGTCACCTCCCGTGCGACAGCACGCTTTTCCTATGTGCGGGCGTCCCCGTGCCACCTATATGCCCCTCACAAGCGCACAATCCACATGCCGAGTTGGGGAGATTCAGCGCCCGGACAAATTTCGAACTCGGCCCGCAGAAGGGGCAATTGACCACCGGCTGCCGGGGCGGGCTTTACGGAATCACCACGACCGGACGCTCGGCGCGCCGCGCGAGCCGCCCGGCCACCGAGCCGAAGATCCGCCCCGCGAGACCGTGCGTCGAACCGACGACGATGGCGTCCGCCTCGTACTCGTGCCCGACCTCTTCCAGTTCGTGGCAGATGTCGCCGCCGCGCTCCACGAGGATCCAGGGAACCTCGGCGAGGTGCTCCGCGCAGGCGAGTTCGAGGCCGAGCACTTCCGTGCGGTGGTCGGGCACGTCCACGAAGACGGGCGGCTCGCAGCCCGCCCAGACCGTCGTCGGCAGCCTGTTGGCCACATGAACGATGATCAGGCCCGAGCCGGATCTGTAGGCCATCCCGATCGCATACGCGAGAGCACGCTCGCTCGACATCGACCCGTCGAACCCCACAACCACGCCGTGCTGGAAGGCCGGATCGCATGAGTGGCGTGCTTCTTCCGCCGCTTCATCGGTCGCGCCGGGATCGGCGACCTGCTTGCGGTCCGCTGGTTCGGGGATCTCGTGTCCGGCCATCTGTGTCTCGGCGAAGGGAGTCCTCTGTGCGGAGGGAGCGGCGGTTGACTGGGAGCTTCCGTACGGGAAGTCGGGACGCTGAGGGGTGGCGCAAAGATCCGGCCACGGATCCCGGCGAAGAGCCCTCTCCAGCCTCTTACCCGTAAGGGTACGACCAGACTCCCCCCTTGCCCAGGGGCGCTGGGAGGCACCGGCCGCTACAGGCTGACCCCGGAGCATGCCTGAGGGAGCGCCATCACGCAACGCCCCCGTTCGCCCCCTTACCGGCAACGACCCCTCGCACACGTTGAGTTACATCCCTCTCGACGCTGCGTTATCACTGCGTGCTCACACCGATCCACCGTCAGCGCGGAGGCCGCCGCCGTCTTCCGTCCCCGGCGTTCCGCTTCGACCTCCGGGCGGACCCGTACGACCACGGACCGGAGCGCGGCACTGGCCTCGGTTCCGGCCCGGGCGCGCACCCCCCGGCGGACTTCGACACGGAGGGCGCGGCGCACGCCTCCGCCGCCGCGGCCGGACTCGTGCGCTGGGGCGCCTTCTGCTGTGCTGTGGCTCCCCTTACGCTGCTGGCCTGCGGCGTTCCGTTCACCACGGTCCTCGTCGCGGCCGTCGGGCTCATCGCCGTCACGGCGGCGTGCGGTGCGCTCCTGCGCGGGTCCGACGTGTACGCACCACGGAGCCCAGGCCGCTTCGGCACCGGCAGACCGGGCCCGCACCGGGGCCGCCACGGCCGCACCGGCACGGGTCTGCACAGGGGCGGAAAGTACTGGGGTTTCCCGGGCGAGCAGTAAGGGGCCGAATTCACACCGGCGTACGCCGGTTCACGGAGGCGTACGTTTAGAGGGTGTCCGATTCCCAGGTGCGGTCCCCGTATTTTTCGGCCAATCTTCTTACTGGTCACGGAAGTTGAGACGGCAACTTCGCCACCCCTCGCCACCTGCGAGGAAAGGACCGACGGGCACGTGTGGCTCCTACGGCGGCGGGGCAGGGACGGCATGCGCACTTCCCAGTGGCGTCACCGAATGGAACGCTTCGTGATCGAATGCTTCACGCCAAGTTGCCTTGTCGACATAGCGCCGAGTGTCGAACTTGTCCCAACGGCACCGTCCGACACAGTAGATTCGATCTTGGCTATCGCCGCGGGGGAGACGTGCAGGACCGAAGAGGACGCGACGATTGAGGGGGGCTGACTTCCGGTGAGCGTTCCAAAGAGCCATCAGGACTCGACGAACGGCCCGGCGACGACCCGCAAGCTGGCCGCGCGGCGGCGCCGGGAGATCGTGTCGGTGCTGCTCTTCAGCGGTGGTCCCATCTTCGAGAGCTCCATACCGCTCTCCGTCTTCGGCATCGACCGGCAGGACGCAGGGGTCCCCCGCTATCGGCTTCTGGTGTGTGCGGGGGAGGACGGGCCGCTGCGTACGACCGGCGGGCTCCAACTGAGCGCTCCCTACGGCCTCGACGCGCTCTCCCGCGCGGGCACCGTCGTCGTCCCGGCCTGGCGGTCGATCACCCAGCCGCCCCCCGCCGCCGCCCTGGACGCGCTGCGCCGGGCGCACGAGGAAGGGGCGCGCCTCGTGGGTCTCTGCACCGGGGCCTTCGTGCTCGCGGCCGCCGGGCTGCTGGACGGACGCCCCGCGACGACGCACTGGATGTACGCACCGACGCTCGCCAAGCGCTACCCGTCCGTCCACGTCGATCCCCGCGAACTCTTCGTGGACGACGGGGACATCCTCACCTCCGCGGGCACCGCCGCCGGCATCGACCTGTGCCTGCACGTCGTACGCACCGACCACGGGGCCGAAGCGGCGGGTGCCCTCGCCCGCCGCCTGGTGGTCCCGCCCCGGCGCGGGAGCGGCGCGGAGAGCGGAGGCCACCCACGCCATCTGGACCGCTCTTTACCCGAGGAGATGGGCGCGGACCCGCTGGCCGAGGTCGTCGCGTGGGCGCTGGAGCATCTGCACGAGCAGTTCGACGTGGAGACGCTGGCCGCGCGTGCGTACATGTCCCGCCGGACCTTCGACCGGCGCTTCCGCTCGCTCACCGGCAGCGCACCCCTGCAATGGCTGATCACGCAGCGGGTCCTCCAGGCCCAGCGGCTGCTGGAGACCTCCGACTACTCGGTCGACGAGGTCGCGGGGCGCTGCGGTTTCCGCTCCCCCGTGGCGCTGCGCGGGCACTTCCGGCGCCAGCTGGGCTCGTCGCCGGCGGCCTACCGGGCGGCGTACCGCATACGGAGGCCGGACGGCGGCAACGGAGCGGGGACCGGCGAGGGCGGCGACGGCGACGGGGCCGGCGGCGAGCCGGGTGCCCGTACGGGCGCCCCGGGTGCCCACGGGGTCCAGGGCGGGCACGGCGCTCACGGCGACCCGGGGGTCCCGGGCGCTGCCGCCGACCACGGCGTGCTGCACGCGGCCGGCTCGTACGCCCAGCGCGACCTGCGGGACGCCGCCCGCGCACAACGCGAGTCCCGCCACGACGGCGCGGAGCCGGGCAAGCCCGAATCGGACGCCTGGGCCCCCAGAGTGCCGGGACAGCGGGGCCGCGGCTGACCGTGTGGACGTAGGGTGAAGCGCATGAATGACCGCATGGTGTGGATCGACTGCGAGATGACGGGCCTCTCGCTGTCCGACGACGCGCTCGTGGAGGTGGCCGCCCTGGTCACCGACTCCGAGCTGAACGTACTCGGGGAGGGCGTGGACGTGGTGATCCGTCCCCCCGCGCGTTCGCTGGCCTCGATGCCGGACGTCGTCCGAGAGATGCACACCGCATCGGGCCTGCTGGACGAGCTCGACGACGGCACGACCCTCGCCGACGCCGAGGCGCAGGTCCTGGAGTACGTACGGAAGTACGCACCGGAGGCGGGCCGCGCTCCGCTCTGCGGCAACTCGGTCGCCACCGACCGCGGCTTCCTCGCGCGCGACATGGCCGACCTGGAGGCCCACCTCCACTACCGCATCGTGGACGTCTCCTCCATAAAGGAGCTGGCCCGCCGCTGGTATCCGCGCGCGTACTTCAACAGCCCGCCGAAGAACGGCAATCACCGCGCGCTGGCGGACATCCGCGAGTCGATCGCGGAGCTGCGCTACTACCGGGAGGCGGTCTTCGTACCGGCCCCCGGGCCGGACTCGGAGACGGCGAAGAAGATCGCGGCCAAGCACGTGGTGCCGCCCGGTCCCTGAGGGGCCCGAGAGAGGGGTGCGCCGCGGGCGCCTCGGCCCCGCTGTGGGCCCGTGGGCCGCCGGGAACCCGTGCGCAAGCACCCCGGCCCACCCTGTACACTCTTTCTCGGCCGGACGGAAGAGCGAGCCGGTCGTGGTGGATGTAGCTCAGCTGGTAGAGCACCTGGTTGTGGTCCAGGATGTCGCGGGTTCAAGTCCCGTCATTCACCCTCAACTGATCAAGGCCCCGACCTGGGGAAACCCGGGCGGGGCCTTTGTCGTGCCCTGTGGGCCGGGCGGCGCCGCGGCCGTGGACCCGGCGCCGTGCCGAGAGCCGTGCGCCGGGCGGCAGTTCGGGCCGCGGGCGGTGCCGCCGTACGGCCGCGTGGGTGAGCGGCGGGGCGCTGGGGATGCGGCGGACCTGGGGCGGACCGAGCCTGGTGGGAGCGGACCCGGGACCGTGAGGCCACCCAGGTCCAGGGAGGCCCAGGGAGAGGACTCGATACACATGGCAGGTCCACACGACCCGAACGGCCCTCAGGATCCTCGCAGTCCGCACGGCCGGCATGGCCGGCACGGCCGGAGGCCGGGCCCGGGAGAACCGGGCCCGGGCGGAGGCGCGGGGTCGGGCAGGGAGACAGGACCCGGCGGAGACGCGGGATCAGGCCGCCCCGGGCCGTACGGGGCCCCCGACCAGGACGCCCCGTTCGAGCCCTTCGAGCCGGTGCAGGGCTACGGCCCCGCCGCGCGTTACCCGGACCCGTACGACGGGGGCGGTACGTACGTGCCGGAGAAGCGGGCCAACGGCTTCGACCACGACCGTCCGCCGGGCGGGCCCCGCCGTGTCCGCGTCGTGCGGCTGTGGGCGGGCGGCGTCATGGTGGCGCTGGTGGCGGCGCTCGCCGCGACCGTCGCGCTGCTGCTCGTGCGCGGAGTGCTGGACATCCCGGTCTTCGCGCCCCAGGAGGAGGCCACGATGGAGCTCACCTCGACGGGCCAGCTCGCGCTGGGCTCGGCTCTGGCCGCGCTCGCCGCCACGGCGGTGCTGAATCTGCTGATGCTCGCGACACCGCAGCCGGGGCGGTTCTTCGGCTGGATCATCGCGCTGGCCACGGCTGCCGTGATGCTGCTGCCCTTCACCTCCGATGCGAGCTGGAGGGCGAAGGCGGGCACGGCTGGCGTCTATCTCGTGATCGGCATCGTCATCGGCACCCTGCTCGCGACCGTCGCCCGCACCGCAGCCGCGAACGGCGACACCCGGCGCCGCTGAGCACCGGAACGCATGGCAAGGCCCCCACCGGGACGCCTCTCCGGTGGGGGCCTCATGCTGGCTCGCGTCGCGGGATGTCTCACGGGCTATGCGATGCGGACACCGTGCCGAGCCAGGTAGGGGAGGGGGTCGACCTCGGTTCCGTAACCCCGCTGCTTGCGGACCTCGAAGTGCAGATGCGGGCCGGTCGAGCGGCCGGTGTTGCCGGATTCGCCGAGCACGGTGTTCGCGCGCACGGCGCGCCCCAGCCGAACGCTGATCTTCGAGAGGTGCGCGAAGAGGACGTGCTTGCCGTCCTTCATGTGAACGATCACGGCGTTGCCGTACGCGCCCGCCTCCCCGGCGAGTTCGACCCTGCCCGTGCCGACGGACCGTACGGTCGTGCCCGGAGGGGCGGCGAAGTCGACACCCGTGTGGTGTCCCGCCGCCCAGCTGCCGGGGACTCCCCAGCGCTCGGATATGCGGGCGGACCTGGTGATGGGACGTACGTATGACGGTGCCGGTCTGCTCACGGTGTGGCGGTGGTGCTTCTTGCCGGGACTCCCGACGTCGTCGGACGCCGGTGCCAGGTTGTGGGGCCGGCTCCCCATCGACGCGGAACCCGCGAAGCCGCATATGGAAATGGCCGCCGCGAGCCCGCCTGTCACTATTCGCCGGACGATTCCTGACTCACTCCGCGTCTGAGTTGTCATACCTCGCAGCAAAGGCCACCAGCTGGGGGCCCGCACGCGGGAGTTGTCCGGAGGGGTGACGATCCCGGCGCTGCGTCACCCTCAGGGGTGGGGTGGCCGTTCCGGGCCGGGAGCCGTACGGGCGCACCCGGAATGCGGAGCGCTCCGCACAAGGCGACCCTGAACGGAGAAGAGGGAGAAGCGCGAAGAAGAAAGAGTGGGGCGCAGCAGGGTGTGGGGGGAAGGCGCTGCGCCCCACTCTGGTCCGGTGCCGGGCTCCGGCCCGGGGATTCCGGGTCCGGGGCCCGGCCGTGGGGCCGGACGTCGGGGGCGGACGTCAGCCGGTGAAGCCCTTGGCGAAGGCGTCGTCCTCCTGCTCGATGCTCGAACAGGTCGGGTCCGCCTGGTCCTTGGGACCACCGGGGCAGGCCTTGTCCCTGGTCGCCGACCACATCGACAGCCAGGCCAGCTTCTTCTCGTCGGCGAACTTCTTCACCTCGGCGGCGTCGTCCGTCTTGAAGACCTCGACGTTGACGTCGTTCACGCCGATCATCGGCGTGACGGCAACGGTGTTCCACGCCTTGGCGTCGTCGTCGATGCCCAGCGCCGACTTGACCTGCTTCTGCGTGGCGGTCGCGGCGTCGATGGCGTACTTGCCCATGTCGCCGTCGTACTTGGGGCCGTAGTCCATGGCCATGATGTTGACCGCCGAGACCTTCACGCCGTTCTTCTTGGCGTTCTCCAGCAGGCCGGTGCCGTCCTGCGTCAGGCCCTCGGGGAGCACGGGCAGGGTGAAGGAGACGTCCAGGTCCTTGTGCTTCTCCTGGAGCTTGGCGATGGCCTGCGCGCGGCGGGTGTTGGCCTCGGTGTTGGGAAGCGTCGACCCTTCGATGTCGAAGTCGACCTTCTTGAGGGCGAACGCCTCGACGACCTTTCCGTACGCCTCCGCGAGCTGGTCGGCGGAGTTGCAGGCAAGGGCGAGTTCCTGTCCGTTCGCGCCGCCGAAGGAGACCCGCACGTCTCCGCCCTTGGCGCGGAAGTCCTCGATCTGCTTGGCGACGGCGTTGGCGCCGAGGTCCTCGGCCCCGCCCCACTTCGGGGCGCAGTCGCCGCCGGAGGTGATGAAGGCCAGGTTGAACTCCTTCACACCGCTCTTCTCGGAGCTCTTGAGAAGGTCGAAGGAGGGCTGGAGCGAGGTGTCGACGTACGGCGCGAAGCCGCCGCCCGCCGCGGGCCTCGCCCCGTTCCCGGCGCCCGCCTTCTCCTCGCCGGCGCTCGCGTTCCCGGCGAGCGCGAACGCGGTGCCGGCCACTGCCGCCGCCGCGGCGACGGCCGCCACGAGCTTCACCTTGCGGCTCGTCCGAGGGGGCTGTGCTTCGGGATTGTGGGGGGTGTTCGTCATCGTGAGGTTGCCTCATCCGGTGGGGGTGTGGTGCGGACGAGCAGCAAGCTAGCGAGGCCGACTCGGACAATTCGCTTGTTACGGGCGGGAGTTGAAGAACTTAGGCCGCGCTTAAGGGAGGGGAATGGTCCGGTTATGGATCGGGGTCCGGTGCGGGGCGTCCGGTGCGTTCGGGCCGTCGGACCACCCCGGTACGGCGCCCTGGGACGCCGTACCGACCGCGCCCGCACGGGACGGACGCGGGCTTCGAGGGCCAGGTCGGCGCGTATGTGCCAGGGGACGCGTCGGTCAGGAGCGGCGGGCCGCGTAGCGGATGATGCGGCGCTCGGGGCGGCGCCGGCCGCGCCCGCGGCGGCGGCTCTGCGCCTCGCCGCCGTCGAGCGTGAGCCACACCCGTATCTCGGTGCCTCCGAGCACCGACGGGCCGATGCGCACGTCGCCGCCCGTGGACTCCGCGACCCTGCGCACGATGTCCAGCCCGAGCCCGGTCGAGCCGGGCTTGCCGTCGCCGTGGCCCCGGCGCAGGGCCGCGTCCGGGTCGGGTATGCCGGGGCCCGCGTCAGAGACGAGCACGATCACGGAGTTGCTGGCGGGACCGCCGTGGTGGACGTCCACGGAGAAGGCCGTGCCCTCGGGCGTGTGCCGGAAGACGTTGCCGAGCATCGCGTCGAGCGCCGCGGCGAGTTCGGTGCGGGCGACGGGCACCCTGACCGGGCGGTCGACGCCGGCCAGCCGCGCCTCGCGGCCCTCGTCCTCGGCGAGCGCCGACCAGAACGCCATGCGCTCGCGTATGACCTCTGCCGCGTCGCAGGCGGCGGACTCGATGCCGCCGGTCGCCTGTGCCCGCTGCTCGCGCTGCTCGCGGGCGGTGCTGATGATGTGGTCGACCTCGCTCTCCAGCTTGGCGACGGCCTCACGCGTGTGCTCAGCGGCGTCGCCGTCGCCGAGGGACGCGGCGTTCAGGCGCAGCACCGTGAGCGGCGTACGCAGCCTGTGCGACAGGTCGGCGGCCAACTCCCGTTCGTTGGCGAGGAGTTGTACGACCTGATCGGCCATGGCGTTGAACGCCGCGGCGGCCGAGCGCAGTTCGCTCGGCCCGTCCTCAGGCACGCGCACGCCCAGCTTGCCCTCGCCCAGGGAGTGCGCGGCGGCGGCCAGCCGTCCCGCCGGGCGCACCATCAGGGTGCCCAGCCGGTCGGCCACGGCCACCGAGCCGAGGATCAGCGCGATGCCGACGCCCGCGAGCACCAGCCAGGACGTGGTGACGTTGTGGGTCACCTCGTCGTTCGGGATGAAGACCTCGACGACGGCGAACTCGCCGCTGGCCACGGCCGTCGGCCTGAGCAGCGTGTAGCCGCCGGGCACCGTGACGGTGGAGGCGCGGCCCTGGCGGCGCGCGGTTTCGAGCTGCTCCTTGGTGGCGCGCTGCCGCCCGACCTCCACGGCGCTGTCCGGCCCGGCGGCACCGGCCTTCGACTTCGAGGACTCCGAAGACCCGGAGGACCCGGGGGACTTCGACGAGCCGGACGCGCGCGGAACATGCACGGCGAGCCGCCCGTCGCCGCCCGCCTCCGTGCTGACCACGGCCTTCTCCAGCTCCTGCCGGTCCGTCGTGATCGCCAGCACCGGGCCGACGGTGGCCGCCTGCCGCTCCGCGTTGGAGAACGCCCTGTCCCGCGCCGTCTCCTTCACGACCAGCCCCAAGGGCACGGCGAAGGCGATCACCACCATGACTGTCACGGCGAGGCACACCTTCACCAGTGCCCATCTCATGCCCGTATGTCCTTTCTCACGGCCGCGCTTCCCCCGGAGCCTCGAGCTTCACGCCGACGCCGCGGATGGTGTGAAGATAGCGAGGGCGGGCCGCCGTCTCCCCCAACTTGCGGCGCAGCCACGAGAGATGGACGTCGATGGTCTGGTCGTCGCCGTACGACTGCTGCCACACCTCGGCCAGCAGTTCCTTGCGGGCCACGACCACTCCCGGCCTGCCCGCGAGAAAGGCGAGCAGATCGAACTCGCGGCGGGTCAGGTCCAGTACGGTCCCGTCCAGCTCCGCCTGCCGCCGCAGCGGGTCGATGGCGAGGCCGCCGACCCTCAACACCCGCTCCGTGACCGTGCCGTGGCCGCCGCCACCGCCGCCCGCGCCGCCCTGCGACCGCCGCAGCACCGCGGACATGCGGGCGGAAAGATGCTCCACGGAGAAGGGCTTGACCAGGTAGTCGTCCGCGCCGTCGTTGAGCAGCCGGACGATCTCGTTCTCGTTGTCGCGGGCCGTGGCGACGATCACCGGTACGTCGGTGATGCCGCGCAGCATCTTCAGCGCCTCGGCGCCGTCCAGGTCGGGAAGGCCCAAATCGAGGATCACGACGTCGAATCCGTGCTGGGCCACCTCACGCAGCGCCTCCAGCGCTGTGCCGACGCTGCGCACCACATGCGAGGCGTCCTTGAGGTGCCGGATGAGGGCGGAACGTACGAACTGGTCGTCCTCGACCACGAGCACTCGGGCCATGTGCGCACGTTAGTCCATACCGGGGCGTGAGTCCGCAGGTTGCAGCTATGGTGACAGGGATGGGACGACGAGCACTTGTGCACGCGGCGGCTTGGGCACTGGCCACGAGTGCCGCGGTGACGCTGTCCTGGTTCGGAGTGCACACGGTCCTGGCGGGCACCGAGTACGAGCCGCCGCGCTCGCTGCCCATCGCGGAGGGTTCGTCGTCGACGACCGGGCCCGGATCGCCGTCCCCGCAGCAGCCGGAGCCGACGCCGTCGCCCTCGACCAGCGAGCCGCCGCCCTCGCAGACGCAGCGGCCGACACGGTCCCCGTCCCCACCGGGCGGCGACCGTACGACGAAGCCGGCGCCGCAGCCCCCGGACTCGGGCTATCCCTCCGACTCCGGGCAGGTGAGGGGCGCCAGCGTCGCCGGCGGCCGTGCGGTCTTCGACATGCGGGACGACTACGCGACGCTGGTGTCCGCGACGCCCAACGACGGCTGGGACACGCAGGTATGGAAGGACACCACCTGGATCCGGGTGACGTTCTCCAAGGACGGGGCGTCCTCGTCGATCTTCTGCCGCTGGGACGGCGGACCGCCGCGCATCGAGTCGTACGACAACGGCTGAGGCCCGACCGGCACATCGGAAGGTCTTCGCCGCGTCGGCGTTCGCCGGCGGTCAGCGGAACACGCCGTCCGGCGGGGCGGGTGACGGTTTCGCCGTCGCGTCCGTGACCGGTGCCGCGCCTCCCGCGAAGCCGCCGAGCGAACCGCCGGACTCCACGCGCCCCGGCTGCGGATCGCTCGCCGAGAGCCGGGTCAGCTCCGCGACGGGCAACTCCCGGTCGGAGGCGACGAGTACGGCGTTGCCGAAGCGCCTCCCCCGCAGCACCGCGGGGTCGGCGGTGAGCGCCGCACATCCGAACACCGCGCGCACGGTGGCGACTTGGGAACGCAGATGCTCCAGCGGAGCGCGCCTGTGCCCGGGACCCGCGCCGGCACCGGAACCCGTACCCGCACGGGTGCTGCCGCCGTCGCCGCCTCCCGGGCCGTCCGCGATGTTCGCGGCGTAGAGCCCGTCCTGACGCAACACGCCCCGCACCTCGCGCAGGAATTCGGTGCTCGTCAGATGCGCGGGCGTGCGGGCTCCCGCGAAGACGTCCGCGATGACGAGGTCCGCCCACCCCTCGGGAAGCCTGGCCAGCCCCTCGCGGGCGTCGCCGCCGCGTATCCGTATGCGCCAGCCGCGCTCCAACGGCAGTGCGGTGCGCACCCATTCGGCCAGAGCGGTGTCCTTCTCGATCACCTGCTGCGTGGAGCGCGGCCGGGTGGCCGCGACGTAACGGGCGAGGGTGAGCGCACCGCCGCCCAGGTGCAGCACGTGCAGCGGACGGCCGGGCGGAGCGGCGAGATCGATGACGTGCCCGAGCCTGCGCTGGTATCCGAAGCCGAGGTACATGGGGTCGTCGAGGTCGACGTAGCTCTGCGGCGCGCCCTCCAGCAGCAGCGACCAGCCGTGTGCGCGGTCGGGGTCGGGCACGATCTCCGCGGCCCCGCCGTCGACCCGCTTGCTCAGCGTCTCGCGCGCCGCGCGGCGGCCGCCGCCGCGAGCACCGCCCGCGCCTCTGCCTCCGCCACCGCGGGCACCGCGGCCGTCGCCGCCCGCGCCGCCCTGCCCTCGCCGTCTGCCCTTCGCCACACGTCCAGTATCGCCGGAGCGTCAGCGCACCTCAGCGCGTGACCGGGAGGACCGGCTGATCACTGGCAGCGGTCGACGGCCTCGATCGTGCGGGCGGCCTCCCCCAGCGCGGCCCGCAGCAAGGACGCGTCGGTGGCCACCCCGAACGCCCCCTCGGGGGGCACGAGCCAGCCCGTACCCGCAAGTGGCGGTTCCTGGGCGACAGTTCGGGGCCGTCCCGGGGTCTGCGTGCAGGCGCTGCCCGGGAGATCCCAGCAGTCGGCGGTGCCGGGCGGCACGAGAAATCCGAGCGTGTCCCCCTCCCCGTCGCACAGCAGCACCGGGCCGAGACCGTCCCGCAGCCGCAGGATGTCCACGGCCTCCAGGCCCTGCCGTGCCGGGACCGTCACCAGATCGCAGGGCACACCGCCGGAAACGGTGCGGACTCCTGGGCCGGTGTCCATGGGGACTCCTCCTCCGAGCTCCTCCGCAGTGGTCATGCAGAGTTCAACGGCCTACCCCGTCAACGGGGTACGGCACACCACGTCACAAAGGATGGCACTTCATGGCAGATGACGGGTGAGATATCCGTTTTGTAGCGGAACGCTGCGTGCCGACCCCGTAACAGCCGGTACCGTCCGGCCATGGCGTCGTCATCTTCCGCGTCGCAGGGCCCGCATTCCGAGCCCAACGTGGTGTTCCGGCAGCTGCGCGGCACACAGTCGCCCGCCGAGTTCGCCGCGGCCGTACGCCGGGCCGGGCGCGAGATCGGTGAGCACGTCGCCTGCGACGCCCGGTACATCGGCCGTGTGGAGGCGGGCGAGATCCGCTGCCCCAACTACGCGTACGAACGGGTCTTTCTGCACATGTTCCCCGGTCGCACGCTCACCGACATGGGCTTCGTCGCCAGGGAGGCCGTAAGGGGCCGAGCCGCCCGCCGGCCCCGGCAGGCTTACGGGGGTGACAAATCGCCGCCGTATCCGACGCCCCGTCAGCCGGAATCCCGTACCCTCTTCGGTCAGCACGACAGCCCCACCGATCCCGTCAATCACATCTGGCCCATCAGCCCCAGTAGTCACACCCCTCCCGGCCAACCTCCCGCCGGGCCCGGAGCGCCCGGCAGCCGCGACGCCTCCGCCGATCCCCCGCTCTGCCCCAACTCCCTTACCTGCACCTTCTGTTCAGACTGTTCCGAGATCAACGAGGAGAGCGACGTGCTACGTCGCGCGTTCATGATCGGCGGCCCGGCTGCCGCCCTCACCGCCATGCCGCCCATGGCCTCCGTGGCCACTGCCGCGGACGGCCGCGCCTTGTCCTCGTACCCGAGCCGACGCGTCGGGGAGTCCGAGGCGGAGGCACTGGAACACGCGGTACGGCGCATCCGGCTGCTCGACGACCGGCACGGCGCCGAGGCGCTGTACCGGCGCGCGGGCGACTCGCTCCGCGCCGCGTACGAACTCCTCGACACCGGTCTGCCCAGCCGCCAGTCCGTCACGGACCGCCTGCACAACGGCGCGGGCGAACTGGCCATCTCCGTGGGCTGGTTGGCGCACGACTCCGAGCGCTTCGGCGACGCGCGCTCGCACTACGCCGAGGCGCTCGCCACCGCGCGCGTCGCCGCCGACCCGTCGCTGGAGGCCCACGCGTTCTGCAACACCGCCTTCCTCGCCCGCGACGCGGGCCGGCCGCGCGAGGCCGTACGGGCGGCGCAGGCCGGGCAGCAGGCGGCCAAACACCTCGGCTCCGCACGGCTGTTGTCGCTGCTCAACATGCGCGAGGCGGGCGGCTGGGCCGGGCTCGGCGACCGTACGGCCTGCCAGGAGGCGCTGAGCAGAGCGCACTCACTCTTCGAACGCGGCACCGCCGACCCGGATCCGGCGTGGATGAGCTTCTTCGGCGAGGCCGAACTCGCGGGGCTGGAGGCGCAGTGCTGGTCGGCGCTGGAGGACTGGGAGCGCGCCGCCGCACAGGCCCGGCGTGCCGTCGCGCTCCAGAGGCCCCACTTCGTACGCAACAGGGCCCTGTTCACGGCCGAACTCGCGGGCGATCTGGCCGCGTTGAGGCGTCCCGAGGAGGCAGCGGAGGCGGGCGGCGAGGCGCTGGCCCTGCTGGGGCCGGTCCAGTCCTCGCGCATCCGCGGCATGCTCCGCACGACGGCACGGCGCCTGCGCCCGTACGCGGGGAACCGGGGCGTCGACGCGTTCCTGGCGGAACAGAGCCGGGCGGTCCTGCGGCCGCGCACGGCCTGAGCGGGGCGCGGGCGGCCTGAGCGGGGCGCGCGGGCCAGGCGCCCCGCCGGTCGGGGCCCGCACGGGTCCGAAGCTCCCGTCAGTCCAGGTGCCCGGTGTCGTTCCAGCGGCTCACCGCGGGCTGGCCGTATGCCCAGCCGAGCACAGAGAAGGACGCCGGCGAGAGCGAGAGGCGTCCCCCGAAAGGGGTCTCGTGCCCGAGCCAGCGGGCGCCCAGCACGCGCAGGAAGTGGCCGTGCCCGAAGACGAGCACGTCGCGGTCCTCCGAGCGGGCCCACTCCACGACGGTGTCGGCGCGGTCGGCGACCTCCCGCATGCTCTCGCCGTCCACGACGCCGTCGCGCCAGATGAACCAGTCCGTGCCGGAGTCCTCGCTGATCTGCTTCGTCGTGAGGCCCTCGTATGCGCCGTAGTCCCACTCCTTCAGGGCGCCCCACTCGGTGGCGCGGTCTCCGAAGCCCGCGATGTCGCACGTCTCGCGGGCACGGGAGAGGGGGCTGGTGCGCACCTCGACGCCGGGAAGCCCGTTCCACGGCTCGCGTCCCAGCCGCGCACCGAGGAGCCGGGCGTCGCGGCGGCCCTCGTCGAGAAGCGGAACGTCGGTGCGGCTGGTGTGCTGCCCGGTCGTGGACCACTTGGTCTGACCGTGCCGGACGAGCAGGATGCGCGCTGCCATGGAAAACCCTTCGGCCTCGGAGGAGAGTCGCAGATCAGGCCCGCGGGCGCGCACACCCGCCCGTCGAGTCGGTCGCGCCGGGCGCCGGGCTTCCGGCACCTGCCGGCCGCGCCCGTCCGCTCGCTTCCGCCGGTGTGCTCACGTACGGTCATCTCTGCCCTTCTCGCCCCATGTTCGCCCTTGCGGTCGCCGTTCCCGGTCGCAGGCGCGCGGGCGCCGGTGGGGTGTCTGTCAGCCGTGGATGCCACACTTCCGCAGGTGATGCAGTCTTCCGCGAGGCGATGCCGATGAACCGCTCCGAGGGCGGCGCGAGCGCCCTGCGCCGGCGCCTCACCGAACTGCGCGGCGGGCCCGGCGTGCCACCGCGCCCGCTGGACGCGCGCGCCCTGGCGGCCCTCGCCGCCAACCCGGGCTGCCGCCGCCGCGCCCTGCTGGACGGTGCGGGTGTCGACAAGGCCGCCGT
This sequence comes from Streptomyces winkii, assembly GCF_032248595.1. NCBI lineage: Bacteria > Bacillati > Actinomycetota > Actinomycetes > Kitasatosporales > Streptomycetaceae > Streptomyces > Streptomyces winkii. Next base: position 394,329 of record NZ_JASTTH010000006.1, read on the forward strand.
GGCCCGCGCGTTGGGGGCGCCGGCGCCGTTCGGGCAGTCCCAGTTCGCCTTCGCGCGGGGCAACTCGTTCGAGGCGAAGGTCGCGGCGGACGGCGGCGCCGAGCTGATCCGGCTGCTGTGCGCCAGTACGGGCGAGACGCCGCCGGAGCCGGGCGAGGTGACCCTTCCGGATCTCTCGGCCGACGGTCCCGCGGGGCGAACGGCCCGTACGCGCCTGGCACTTGGGCCGGAGGGCGAGGGCGGAGGCGAGGGCGCCGGCAGGGCCGGGGAGGCCGGGAAGACCCCGGGCAGCGCGGGCGGTGGCTGGGCCCTGCTCTTCCATCCGATGCTCGCCCTGGAGGTCGCGGGCTCGACGGCCTATCTGGAGCCCGACGCCATCGCCGTCCATCCGGACGGCAGTTGGACTGTGGCCGAGATCAAGTCCTTTCCGGTCCTGGACGGTTCGGCGGACGCGGCGAAGGTCGGGGCCGCCGCCCGCCAGGCGGCGGTGTACGCACTCGCCCTGGAGGAGTCGGGCGTGCCGGGCGCGGTGCGCGAACAGGCCCTACTCGTGTGCCCGAAGGACTTCTCCAACCTGCCCACCGCACACCCCGTCGACATCCGCAAGCAGCGCGCCACCACGCGCCGTCAACTCGCCCGTCTCACCCGCCTGGAGGAGATCGCCGCCGCACTCCCGGCGGAGACGGTCTTCGATCCGTCCCGGCCGGTGCCCGAACTGACCGCCGCCGTCGAGTCCGTGCCCGCGGCCTACGCCCCCGAGTGCCTGTCCACATGCGAGCTGGCCTTCCACTGCCGCGACCGGGCGCGCGCCGCGGACGCGGTGGAGTCGCTCGGCCGGTCCGTACGGGGTGAGCTGGGAGGCTTCACGACGATCGGCGACGTCCTCGCGGCGGCGGGAGTACGCCCGTCCGGCGGCGACGGCGCCGGTCCCGATGCCCGTACGGACGTCCGTACCGAGAACCGTACGGACGACGGCGCGGACAACGGCGCGGAAGGCCGAACGGACGCCCATAACCGTGCACTTGACGACGAACCGGCCGCGGCGGCGCTGCGCCGCGCGGCGCGGCTGCGCGCCGAGGCCCTGGGAGGCGCGCCGTGCTGACCGCCGCCGACGGCCGCGCGGCCTGCTCCGGCCGAACCGGCAGGTCCTGCCGGCCCGACGGGTCCTGCCTGTTCGGCCGGTCCGGAGTCCCGGGCGGCCCCGACTGCCGGGAGGCGTCATGTCGTTGATGTCCGCGCTCGCCCGCATGGAGGCCGTCGCGGCGGGACGGGCGCAGCCCAGGGCCACCGTGCGCCACCGGCATCTGGCCGAACGTCCGCTGGTCTTCGTGCCGTTGACCACCGCGGGTGAGGCGGGAGCCCCGCTCGGCGCCATGGTGGGCACCGACCGCGAGGCGCCCGTACTGCTGGTCGTGCCGCAGCCGCGCGACCGCGATCTGCGCTTCGCGTTCCTCGCGCGGCTCGCCGGGACAATGCTGCCGCACCTGGAGTCCGCCCAGGACGAGATCGAGTGGGAGGAGCGCAAGGAGACGGACCCGGAGACCGGCAAGAAGGTGACCGTCCAGGTCGAACTGTGCGCGGACGCCCCTCAGTTGATCGTCCCGAACGGGCCCGGCGCCGACTTCGTACGGCTGCTGGGCCGCTCCATGCGCTTCCGTCGCACCGCGGAGGAGGACCCGGAGGCCGCATACCCGGCTCCCCCGCGCGTGCCGCTGCTCGGGCGCTGGCTCACTCTGTACGGCGAGCGAGCGCGCGTCCCCGGCTCCTCGCTCCTGCTGTCCATGACCGAGCTGCTGGCGCGGCACTGGGCCACGGGCCAGAGCTCGCTGGAGGACCAGCACCTGGGCGCACTGCTCGCGTGGATCGACCCGCCGCCGGGCGCGAGCGGCGGCGAGGCAGCGCTGCGGACGGAGGTGGAGCGCGACGCGGCCGGTCAGTTGCTGTGCCCGCCCGCCGGTCCGGCCACGGACCCGGCGTTCGACAACAAGCTCCTCGCGCCCGCGATCGACCGCTTCGACGCGGACGTCCCGGGAGCGGAGGACGAGGTGCGCGAGCTGATCGCCTCCCAACTCCGGCCGGCGTGGGAGGCGGTGTGGCACGGCATCGATCTGCTGCGCGGGCTGCCGGAGGGCGAACGCGTCGCGGAGCGCTTCAAGCGCGACCGCTGGTCCTACACCGCGCACCGCGACCGGGTGCGCGGAGGAGAACCGCCGCAGCCCCGCCTCGACGACGCGGTGACGGCGGCCGCCAAGCTCGCCCAGCGCGAGCGCGAACAGGCGCGGCTGGAGGCCCAGGAGGCCCTCGACGACCCTCTCGTCATGGCCGAACGGCGGTTCGCGGGCGAGGCGTTCGCGGGCGAGGTCACCGCGGTGGAGATGGCGTACTCGGAAGGGAAGCGCGCCATGCCCCGCCCCCTGGTCACGCTCCGCACGGAGGACCGGCCGCATCTCGGCGAGGGCGCCAAGGCGCACCGGGTGACGGGCGAAGGGGCCCGCCAGAGCGCCGAGTTCGTGCCTCAGGACCAGCAGGGCGAGCACGAGCCCGGCATCGTCACGCTGCGCCTGACCAGCGGCATGGGGCGCGGCAAGGACCCGGCGCCCGGCACCGTCCCGGAGAAGGGCGACCGGCTGTGCTGGACGCTCTTCGAGCACGCGCCGCGCGGCGGCCCGGAGTTGCCCGAGGTGAAGGACACTCCGTGGACGCACGGCGGGCCGCCCGCCGAGCCGGTCACGGCGGGCACCGCGGGCACTGCGGGCACTGCGACCGCAGCGAGCACGGCGGGTTCAGCGGACACGGCGAGCACGGCTGCTACGGAGACGGCCGCCGTGCAGGCGCCCCTGCCCGACCCCGTCACCAGTGAGGACCTCCTGTGAGCGCGCCGCCTCGTCCATACGACCCCGCGACCGGCCCGCCGGTCTCCGGGCCCACATCCAGCGGTACCGCACCCGCAGACGCCGCCGCCCGCGCCACCGAGGCGATCCTCCACGACACGCTGCACGGCTCACGCCGCGGCGTCGTCGTGGACTCGCCGCCCGGTGCCGGGAAGTCGACGCTCGTCGTCCGCGCGGCACGCGAACTCGCTGCGGCCGGACGGCCGTTGATCGTGATCGCGCAGACCAACGCCCAGGTCGACGACCTCGCGGGCCGGCTCGCCGCCGCCGACCCGGAGCTGCCGGTCGGGCGGCTGCACAGCAGCGACACGCGCCCGTACGATCCCGCGCTCGACGACCACCCGTGCGTCGTCACGTCGGCGAAGATCGGCGACCTCGCCGCACTGCCCGTCGTCCTGTCCACCGCCGCCAAGTGGGCCTGGGTGAAGCGGGACGAGGGTCAGGCGCCGTGGGCGCACGCGATCGTGGACGAGGCGTACCAGATGCGGTCCGACGCCCTTCTCGCGGTCGCGGGCCTCTTCGAACGGGCTCTCTTCGTGGGCGACCCGGGCCAGCTCGATCCGTTCAGCCAGGTCGGCGCGGAGCAGTGGGCGGGGCTCACGCACGACCCGTCCGCCAGCGCCGTCACGACGCTGCTGTCCCACAATCCGGATCTGCCGCAGCACCGGCTCCCCGTCTCATGGCGGCTTCCCGCGTCGGCCGCGCCGCTGGTCTCGGACGCCTTCTATCCGTACACGCCCTTCCGCAGCGGCAGCGGGCCCGGCGACCGGCGGCTCGTCTTCGGCGTCCCGGGGGACGGTTCGCCCGCGGACGGCGTGCTCGACGAGGCCGCCGGCTCCGGCTGGGGTCTGCTGGAGCTGCCCGCGCGGCTGACCCCTCGTACCGATCCGGAGGCCGTCGCCGCCGTGGCTCAGGTCGTGGGCCGGCTGCTCGCCCGCGGCGGCTCCACCACGGACGAACGTTCAGGGCCGATCCCGCTCACCGCCGACCGGATCGCCGTCGGCACGGCGCACCGCGATCAGGCCGCGGCGGTGCGTTCGGCGATCGCCGGGCTCCGGCTCCCCGAAGAGCTGCGCGCTGGGGACGTCACCGTCGACACGGCCAACCGCCTCCAGGGCAGGGAGTTCGACGTGACGGTCGTGCTGCATCCCCTCTCCGGCCGGCCCGACGCGACGGCGTTCCATCTGGAGACGGGACGGCTGTGCGTGCTGACCTCACGGCACCGGCATGCGTGCGTCGTGGTCTGCCGGGCCGGGGTCCCGGAGCTGCTGGACGAGCACCCCGCCACCGAGCCCGTCCAGCTCGGGGTCACCGTGAAGTTCCCGGACGGCTGGGAGGCGAACCACGCGGTGCTCTCGCATCTGTCGGCGCACACGTGACCTGGCGTCCGTGAGCCGCGCCGCAACGAGCCCCCGCCGATCCCCCTGAACCCCTGCGAACCCCCCCTGAGCCCCCTGAGCCCCCTGAGCCCCCTGAACAACGCGCGCGCCCGGACCGTACACGGGCCGACCTGCACAGCGAGCGCCAGACGCGGGAGAATGGCTGACGGCCCGGCCACCACACATGGAGGTACGCACATGCCCGAGCCGCATTCGGCTCCGGATCCCCGGGGGAGCGCTCCGCGCTTCCGCCGCCCGGCACCCCTGCTCTTCGAGCCCTCCGACAACAAGGAGGAATCCGAGCAGTTCTTCGACCTGGACACGATCACGGACCCGCGCGAACTGCTTGAGCGCTCGACCGAGCTGGCGCTGGCGTTCCGGGCGGCGGCCGACCGTGCCGTGGAGTTCCAGGCGATGGCGGCGGCCCAGCTCGCCGACCCCAAGCGCTTCGACCGCCTCTCGGACGCGGCCGTCGCCGAGCGGGGCGACTGGTCGGAGGACTACGCCCGGAAGATGATCGAGTTCGGCCGGGAACTCCTCGCGGACCGCGGACCGCAGTAGCCACGGGCCGCAGACCGCAGCGGGACAGGGTTTCCGGCGCCGTACGGCGTCCGAAGAAGCCGAAGAAAGGCCGGAAAGCGGCTTGCGTCCCGATCCGGCGCTCGCGCCAAGTCACCGGGCATATGCGGGCCGTGCACGATACCCCACAGCGCCCTTGGTTGTCCGATTTTCTGTGCAAGGTTCAAAAGCACACAGCATGTCCGGTACATCTGTTCTTCATGAGTGACTGGCAGCGGGGCACAACCCCGCAGCACCCGACCCACGACCACGATCCCGGGTCCCTCGACGTCCTCGAGTTCTCCGCCGACCCGGCACCCCGCCGCACGACCTGCGCCGCCACCCCGGGCGCCTCGTGCGTGACCTCGGCCGGAGCCGACTGGCTCGCCTCGGCCTGCACCCTGCCCGCCAGCGTGCACGCGCTCTGGCTGCACCGTCCCGCCTCCCCCAGCGTCCTGCCCTGCGGCACGGTCTTCGACGCCGTGAGCGCACCGCCGCTGTCCGGCCGCCTGATCCTGGAACGCCTGTGGTCCAGCGGCCCCGGCAGCGGACCCGTCGCGGTACACCGCGGGCGCGTGCTCATCTTCGCTGCCCCGGGTACGGCGCAGCGTCTGCCCGCCCTGCTCAGTTGGGGAGAGTGGCGGGAGCCCCGCCGGACCGCGATTGCTGAAACGTTCCCCTCGCTGCTCTGCCTCGGTGCCGGGGACTCCGTGACCATCCCCGCCCTCCACCACGACCAGGAAGAACGCGGCCCGTCCCGTGACCATGCGCACCACGGTCACGGCCCGTCCCGCTGGCTCGTCGCACCGGACGTCCGCCAACCCTGGTTACCCGGCCCCGAGGTCCTCCTGAGGGCCTGCGTCCGGGCCGGCCACGACCGCCGCGACGGCCCCTTCTCACGCCTCCGGACTCCCGTACGCGCAGGTCGGAGGCCTGCGCTCACCGAACAACCGATTTCCGGAACAGCGGAGCGTGATGCTAAGGTCTACGACGTGACCAGGCGCCGCTAGCTCAGTTGGTTAGAGCAGCTGACTCTTAATCAGCGGGTCCGGGGTTCGAGTCCCTGGCGGCGCACGAGGGCGAGGGCGAAGTGTGTTCGCGGAAAGCGCGAACCGCTTCGCCCTCGTCGATTTTGCTCGGCTGCGCCTCGCTGAGCGGGGGCTTCGCCACCCGCACCCCCCTCGCCGGTGGGCCGGAGCCGGGCCCCAGCCCACGGAACCTCACCTGGCAAGGGCTAGAGCGATCCCGGAAAGCGCGAACCGCTCCGCCTTCGCCGATTCTGCTCGGTTACGCCTCGGGCCGCGGGGGCTTCGCCACCCGCACCCCCCTCGCCGGTGGGCCGGAGCCGGGCCCCAGCCCACGGAACCTCACCTGGCAAGCGCGAAGAGCGATCCCGGAAAACGCGAACCGCTTCGCCCTCGTCGATTTTGCTCGGCTACGCCTCGGGCCGCGGGGGCTCCGCCACCCGCACCCCCCTCACCGGTGGGCCGGAGCCGGGCCCCAGCCCACGGAACCTCACGCCTCGCCGATACGGCAGAGCCGGACCCCGACCCGCGCGGCCACACGCCTGGCAAGCGCGAAGAGCGATCCCGGAAAGCGCGAACCGCTCCGCCTTCGCCGATTCTGCTCGGCTACGCCTCGGGCCGCGGGGGCTCCGCCACCCGCACCCCCCTCACCGGTGGGGCGGAGCCGGACCCCAGCGCGCGGGCCTCACGTTTCGCCGCTCTTCCGCGTCACCTTCACCCGCCAGCCGTCGTTGGCCGTGCGCCCCGTGACCTCGATCCGCAGACCGCCGCCGTGGCCGGTCGTGTAGCTGTCGCCCTCCCCCAGCGGCGCGTCCGCGAGCGACGGATAGACGGAACCGTCGGAACAGCCGTGTGTGCCGGGGTGCCCGTCCACGACCTTCACCGGCCCGTACGTCGAGGCGCGGTCGCTGCGCACCCAGTACAGGAGCACGCCCGCCGCGCACAGCCCCCGGTCGTTGCCCTCGGAGTCGCGGGCCTCTATCGCCAGCGCCTCGTACTGGCTCGTGCGCACGACCGCGAGCCTCCGGTCGCCCCGGCCGCCCAGCGGATTCGCGCCGAGCGGGCGCACCGTGTGCGTGGAGGCCCCGCGGCCGGGAGGCACACAGCTGACGTTCCGCCTGGTGAGCCAGCCCAGCTTCCACTTCTCCCACGCGAAGAGATCGGGGGCGAGCCCGAACTGGCTGCCCATGAGGTCCCAGTCACCGACGTACGTGTCCCAGTCGGCCATCCCCGAGGACGGACGCTGGTACAGGTCCGGCAGGTCGAAGGCGTGGCCCGTCTCGTGCGCGAGGACGTGCCGGTCCGGCGGGCTCTGCTCGAAGACCGTCACGAGGCGGCGCAGCTGCGTGCCGTCGGCCTCGATGGGGGTGTCGAAGTTCACGACCTTGGTGGCGTCCGAGTCGACGCCGCGGGCGTCCGGGTCGGCCACGAGATAGACCAGGTCGTAGCGGCTGAAGTCGACCCTCGGGTCCGCCGCGGCGATGGCGTCCCGCAGATACGCGGTGCGCTGCTCCTCGCTCCAGTCACGCCTTATCCCGTACGAGCGGGAGCCGGCGGGCATCCGGATCCAGTGCTTGCCGGCGTGGGCCTGGAGGCGGAACTTGCCGTACGAGGCCCGCCGGTAGAAGTCGGACGTGCTCGGGAAGTGGTCGGCGGTCAGCTCCTGCGGCGTGGTCTGGGGACGGGAGTCGGGGAAGGAGAGGAAGAGCATGGCGGCGTCTATGCGGTGCCGGGGCCGGGGATAGGCCGAATCCCAGCTGTCCACGCCGAGGGAGTGGTGGGCGCCGGTGCGCGGCAGGGCGCACGGGGCGGGTACCGCCACGGCCGTGATCGGCCCGGCGAAGAGCGCCATTCCGATGAAGGCCGTGAGCGCCATGAGGACCGCTCCACCGCGGCGCCATCCGCAGCGCACGGAGAAGGATCTCCGTGTGCCGTGCTTCGTCGAACGCGCCACGTGTGGACCTCACTGGGACGGGAGCAAGGACCCTTCAACCGTTGCCCGGAATGCCCGTTAAGTCCTGTTCCGTTAGTCCATGCGCGTGAGCGGCAATATGGCTACTGTGTGTGATGCGCTGCCTTACGCGGTCGACGCCGTTCCCGCACTCCTGCCGGAACGGTCACCCTCGTGTTCACGCTTACGTCCCACGCGTACCAACGCCCCGGTGGGACGCCGTGGTTGCTGGCTCCGCTCACGCACGAACCTCTATGATCGGCACATTTCCAGCGCGGATCGCCTCGCAGCGCCCCGGGCCGACCGCCCGGCCGATCCGCATGCGACGAGCCCCTCTCCGGCGGGAGCGATTGGTGAACGGACCCCTCGAAGGACCGGGCAGGAACTCCGGCGAGAGCACCGGGACTTCACCGCAGAAAACCACTCAGCGTAGCCGCGCGCGAGGCGGGTGGCACGGAAGAACGGAGTGGCGGAACCGGAAACGGGACAGCGACTTCCGGGCCGCCTTCAACGCCGCGCGCCTCGCGATGGCCATCGTCGACCGCGACGGCAGAGTGGTCAGCGCCAACGACGCCCTCGGCGCGCTCCTCGGCGCCCCACCCGAATCGCTTGTCTCCACCTCCGTGACCGACCTCCCGTCGCTCGGCCTGGACGGAAGCGCCGTCCGCGACGGGCTGGACGGGAGCGCCACGCGGCGCCCGGCCGGCCCCCGTACGAGCAGCGCGGGCGTCCAGGGCGACGGGACAAGCGCCCGAGGCGGCACGGCTGTTGAGGCCGGCGCGCCCCCGCTGAGCTGCACCCGGCGCATGAAGAACCCCGACGGGCGCACCCTCTGGGCCGAGATCTCGCTCATGCCCACGGCGCACGACGGCGAGACCCTGCTGTCGGTGGTCGACGTCAGCGAGCAGCGCGATCTGCGCGACCGGCTCCGCCACCTCCAGATGCACGACCCGGTGACGCGGCTGCCCAACCGCGCCCTCTTCTTCGAGCGTCTGGCGGCGGCTCTCTCCGACACGGCGACCGGCAGGGTCGGCATCTGCTATCTCGACCTCGACGGGTTCAAGGCCGTCAACGACACCCTGGGCCACCGCGTCGGCGACGAGCTCCTCGACGCCGTGGCCCGGCGCCTCATCCAGTGCGCCGAGGACGGCGGGCAGCGCCATCTCGCGGCGCGGCTCGGCGGCGACGAGTTCGCGCTGCTCGTCGACGGCTCCACCGGTACGGAACAGCTGACCACCCTGGCCGACGCCGCTCTGAAGGCCCTTCAGCAGCCCTTCGACCTGGGTGGTCAGCGACTCACCGTCTCCGCGAGCATCGGCGTCGTCGAGAGGGAGGCGGAGGGCACCGACCCGACGGAGCTGATGCAGGCCGCCGACACCACGCTGTACTGGGCGAAGGCCGACGGCAAGGCGCGCTGGGCCCTCTTCGACCCCGAGCGCAACGCTCACCGGATCACCCGTCAGGCGCTCTCCTCCGCGCTGCGCGGAGCCGTCGAGCGCGGCGAGTTCGTCCTGGACTACCAGCCGATCGTCGGCTTCGGCGACGACCGTCTCGTGGGCGTCGAGGCGCTGGTGCGCTGGCAGCACCCGCAGTTCGGCAAGCTCGGACCGAACCGTTTCATCGGGCTCGCCGAGGAGAACGGCGCGATCGTGCCGCTGGGCCGCTGGGTCCTGGAGGAGTCGTGCCGCCAGGCGCGGAGCTGGATGCTGGCACACCCCGGGCCGCCGGTGTACGTGAGCGTGAACGTCGCCGTGCGGCAGGTGTGGGACTCGGACCTGGTGGCGGACGTGCGCCGCGTCCTGAAGGAGACCGGACTGCCGTCGGGGCTCTTGCAGTTGGAGCTGACGGAGTCGGCGGTGATGGGATCCGCCGGACGCCCGCTCCAGGCGCTGCACGCCCTCAGCGAGATGGGCGTGCGCATCGCGATCGACGACTTCGGCACCGGCTACTCGAACCTCGCGTATCTGAGCCGTCTCCCGGTGCGTGCGCTGAAGCTGGACGGCAGCTTCGTACGGGGCTTCAGCGCGGCGCCGCACCCGAACCCGGCGGACGAGACGATCGTCTCGGCCCTGGTGCGCCTCGCACACCAGCTGGGCCTGACGGTGACGGCCGAGTGCGTGGAGGGCCCGGAGCAGGCGGACCGGCTCCGCCGCATCGGCTGCGACACCGGGCAGGGCTGGCACTACGCCAAGCCCATGCCGGCCGACTGCATCGCGGCGCTGCTGCGCTGAACACGGTGAACAGGCCGCCGGCGCCCGCTCAGAGCGACGTACGGGCGAGCGGACGGTCCGATCCGGCTCTCCGGATGTCCACCGAGCGGATGTCGTCGGCCTGTTGGCGTGACGACGCGGCAAGGTGCCGGGCCGAGGGGCCCGCGGCCTTCCACGTGGCGACGACTGTCTGAGCGCCCTGCTTGTCGGTGACGACGAGCTCGTAGGAGCCGCGCGGCTCCGGTCCGCCGGGGTACGAGTCCCGGTAGCTGCACGACCATTCCAGGCGCGTCCCCCACGGCTTTGCGGCGACACTGACGTCGGCCCGCATCCCCGAGGCACCGACCGGCTCCATGGCGACCGTCTCGGGACGCGCGCCGCCGCCCGTGCCGGGACCGGAGTCGCCGAGCACGGCGGCGGCGGCCCCCGCGCCCAGACCGAGGCACATCGCGCACGCGGCGGCGAACCCGGCGAACCGGCGGTGGCGCAGGGTGCGTTCGCGGCGTGCGAGTCCCCGCAGCACGCGCGCGTCGTCGAAACCGGCTGCCTCCTCCGTCTCTTCGCGGCGGTCGCGTACGGCCAGGGCGTCCTCGGCGTCGATCCTGCCGAGGATGCCGGGCACGCCCGCGAGATCGTTGACGGAGCGCGCGCACACGTCGCAGTTCTCCAAGTGCCGCTCGAATTGGAGACGTTCCTCGACGGAGAGCGCGCCGAGGACGTAGGCCGAGTCCCAGTCGCGGTAGCGGTCGGCTCTCATCGCGTCACCCCCCTCTCCTGAAGTGCCAGGCGCAGGGCGCGCAAGCCGTAGTGCAGCCGCGACTTCACGGTTCCCTCCGGGATCTGGAGGCGCGCGGCGATGTCCGTGACCGTACGGCCCAGGTAGTACGCGTCGACCACCACGGTGCGGTGGTCCGGGCTGAGCGATTCCAGGGCCTCGCAGATCAGCATCCGGTCCAGCGCCGACGCGGTGTCGTCCTCCGACGCCTTCTCCGGCAGTTCGCCGACGGACCGCTCGTGCAGCCGGCGGGCCCGGCGCCGGTCGTCGATGACGAGGTTGCGGGCCACCGTGAACAGCCAGGGCCGTACGGCCTCGGCGGTGCCTTCGAGCACGCGCGGGTTCTTCCAGACCCTGGCGAGGGTCTCCTGGACTATGTCCTCGGCGAGCTGGACGTCGCCGGTGTGGCGGTGCACGTAGCGCAGCAGGTCGCGGCCGTGCAGCTCGTGCAGCAGGCGCAGATGCTCCGAGCGGCGCGCCGACGGGGACGGCGCGCCGGGCGACGACTCCGCCCGCGGTCTCCTCATCGCTGCGCGGCCGCCAGGGAGAACTCCACCGAGCCGTGCTTCTCGACCTTCACGAAGCCGAGGCTGGGAGCGCGCACGCCGAAGTCCTCGAAGGTGACGGGGATGCCGCCGACGACCTTGGCCCGGTCGGGGCCCGCCTGCGCGCGGGCGGTGAAGGAGACCGCGCGGCGTACGCCGTGGACGGTGAGGTCGCCCCTGAGCCGGACGTCGTGCGCACGGCCGTCGGCGAGAGCGCCGACGGCGACCGGCTCGGTCAGTACGAACGTCGCCTTCGGGAACCGGTCGGTCTCCAGGGCGTTCTTGCGGAAGTAGACGTCCCTCGTGGGCTCCGGCGTCTTGATGCCGGCGACGTCGACGGTGAAGCGCGCCGAACGCAGTTCGCCGCCCTTCAGCCGCAGCGAGCCGCGCACCCGGTCCGTGCGTCCGGTCACGGTCACGTCGTCGCCGCGCAGCACCTCCTCGACGCGGTACCCCGCGAAGGACGAGCCGCCCACCTTCCACGAGCCGTCGAGCTCGCCCGCCTCGAACGGCCCGGAGCCGCCGCCGTCGTCGGCGAGTTCGGGCTGATCCTCTGCCTTGGAGTCGGCCCAGGACGCGTAGAGCGGAGGCCCGGCCAGCACGCCGGCCAGGCCGACGACGGCCAGCACGATCACGGCGACGAGCAGCTTCCTGCGCGCGTTGCGAGGGTTGCGGGCGTTCATGAGCACTCGATTCTCTCGGCCACACCCCTCACTACGGATGGCGCGACGAATCGTTCAACGGGACGGCCGAGGGCGTCTTCTGCACCGTACTCCCGCCTCACGGGAGCCCCCCTGCCTCCGCTCCTCCCGGTACTTCACCGCCCGGTGGCACCGGCCGTTGAACCGAGCGGCGGCGCGTCCCCGCCGAACTCGCCACGGCGGACAGCCCGCAGGGCGAGATCGTCGTCGACGGCAAGGGAATGACCGGCTACGTCTACGACAAGGACGAGCCGAACGCCCGTCAGAGCGCGTGCACCGGCGACTGCACCGCGGAGTGGCCCGCCGTGAAGACCAGGAGCGCCAGCCCCGAGGTCGAGGGGATCAGCGGAAAGGTCTCCACGATCAAGGCCGACGGCGGCGGACGGCAGATCACCGTGAACGGTCAGCCGCTCTACACCTTCGCCGCGGACGCCAAGGCGGGCGACGTCGAGGCCAGGGCGACGAGGGTGTCTGGTACGTGGTCGCCCCGTCCGGAAAGAAGATCACGACTGAGGACGGTGCCGGCGGCGGCGGTTACTGAGCCGCCGGGTCACCGGCTCACCGGCGTCGCCGGACGGGTCTCGTCGGCGGACGGATCTCGTCGGCGGACGCGGCGGAAGGCGGGAGAGCCGCCGCCCGGCGTCACGGCAACTCGTAGGCGTCCGCGATGAGTTCGAAGGAGCGGACGCGTGCCGAGGGGGTGTGGACGTTCGCCGTGAGCATCAGCTCGTCGGCACCGGTCCGCTTGACCAGGGCGTCGAGGCCGTCGCGTACGGCGTCGGGGGTGCCGTGGGTGACGTTGGCCAGCCAGCCGTCCACGAAGTCGCGCTCGACCGGGCTGAAGGCGTACGCCTCCGCCTCCTCCGGCGAGGGGACGAGGCCGGGCCGCCCCGAGCGCAGCCGCAGCATCGCGAGCGCCCCGGTGAGCACCTGGCGGCGCGCGGCCTCCTCGTCGTCAGCGGCCAGGGCGGCGGCGCCGATGAGGGCGTACGGCTCGTCCAGTACGGCCGACGGCCGGAAGCTCTCGCGGTAGAGGTCCAGCGCGGGAAGGGTGTTGCGGGCCGAGAAGTGGTGTGCGAACGCGAACGGCAGGCCCAGACGGCCCGCGAGTTCCGCGCTGAACCCGGACGACCCGAGCAGCCAGACGGGCGGGCGGGAGACCTCGCCCTGCACCGGGCCCGGCACCGCGTGGATGCGGGAGTAGCGGTGGCCCTCGGGGAATCCGTCGTCGAGGAAGCGGGTCAACTCCGCGAGCTGCTGCGGGAATTCCTCCGCCTCTTCCCACGGTCCCGCCCCCACGTCCGAGGGGCTGTGCGGGACCCTGCGGCGCAGCGCGGCGGCCGTCGCTCCGTCGGTGCCGGGCGCGCGGCCCAGTCCGAGGTCGATACGGCCGGGGGCGAGCGCCTCCAGGGTGCCGAACTGCTCCGCGATGACGAGCGGCGCGTGGTTGGGCAGCATCACGCCGCCCGAGCCGAGCCGGATGCGGTCGGTGCGGGCGGCGAGATGGGAGAGGATCACGGCGGGCGAGGAGCTGGCGACGCCGGGCATGGAGTGGTGCTCCGCGACCCAGTACCGGGTGAAGCCCCGCCGCTCCGCGAGGCGCGCGGCCTCGACGGTGGCCCGCAGGGCGTCACGGGAGCTGTATCCGGCACCGACGTTCGCGAGGTCCAGGGCCGAGAGCGGGACGGGGGCGCTGCCCCTCGCCTCGCCCCGGATCCCGCCGGCGTCGCCGGTCCCGCCGGTGATGTGCGCGCGGGCACCGGATCCGTCTTCGGTGCCGGTGCCCGCCTCGCTCGGCCCGTTGCCTGTGGCGTTGCCCTCGTGCACGGGTGCCGCCCTCCGCTCGCTGGTCGTACGTACGTCCAGGACTCGTCAACGGCGGACGGCGCCTTTCTCTTCCCCGGCCTCGTCTTGAGGCCTCGTCTTGGGGCTTCGTCTCCGGGCCGGGCCGGGCCGGGACCGGGGGACGGTCAGGACGCGAACAGCGTGCCGAGCGCCGGACAGCGCACGGAGACGTCCAGCAGCCGCAGGCCCTCCCACGCGGTGACCTGGTTCGCGGTGAGAACCGGCTTGCCCAGCTCCTGCTCGATCTCCTCGATCCAGGCGGCCGTGTGCAGGGCGGTGTCGGGCAGCAGCACGGCCTGCGCCTCGGGGTCGTCGCCGCCGCGGGCCAGGGCCAGGACCTCGTCCTTGCCCCACGTGCCGACCTCGGCGGCGGTGATGATGCCGCTGCCGCGCATCGAGACGACCTCGGTGCCGGCTGCCTTGAGGAAGGCGGTGAAGAGCTCGCCGACGTCCTCGGGATAGGTGGCGGCGATGGCGACGCGCTCGGCTCCCAGCGCCCGTACGGCGTGGGCGAACGCGAAGGAGGTGCTGGACGCGGGCAGCCCGGCCGTGGCGGACAGCTCGCGGACCTGCTCGTGCGCGCCGTCCCAGCCGAAGACGAAGCTGGCGCTGGTGCACGCCCACACGACGGCCTGGACGCCGTGCTCCTTGACCTCTTCGACCTTCGCGGCGAGCCGCTTCGCGGAGCCCATCTCCAGCAGCGCGTCGGCACGGTGGGCGTCCTCGCCGATGTCGGTGTGCACGAGCGGCAGCCGGACGTCCGCACCGGCGTCCGAGAGGATTCGCTCAAGCCGCGGGTAGTCGTCCTCGGCCGAGAAGCCCGGGTAGAGGAATCCAACCGCCTGCGACTGTGCTGCCGCGTTCGCCATCTACGCCTCCTGAAGCGTCGGTGGATGATCGGGATGATCGGGGTGATCGGGGGCGGCCGCCGGCCCGCGCCCTGACCGGCCGGTGACCGGTGACAGGTCCGCGGGCCGAGGTCCGTCACGGGTGGCAGGTCCGCGTGCGGACGGCGCCGTCCTGGATGTCCGGCGCACGTGCTGCCGAGTGTCGCTCACCTCCCTCCCGTACGGGTCTCCGCGTCCGTCACACGCGGAGGTACGGGAGGGAGGCGGCGGGCACGGACGGGCGCCGGACACTGCGTCCGGCGCCTGGTTGTCGGGGTGCACCCCGCGCGGGCGGGGTGCCGCATCTCACACGGGCAGGGGTCACACAGGCGGCTGGTTGCCGCCGCCCCACTCCTCCGTGCCCCCTGAGGGGAAGCCCTGCTCGTACCCGTCCAGCGGTTCGACGATCTCGGTTCCCGCGCTGGCGAGCGCCGCCTCAGGCTCGACAGGAAGAGCGGCGGGCTGCTCCGCCGGCTCGACGGGCTCGACCGACTCGGCCGGCTCCTCGGGCCTGCTGACCGGCAGCATCGGCGAGGAGTTCATCGCCGCGGGGCCGCGACGGGCCACCGGGTCGACCAGCGCCTGGTACGGGCCGACGGCTGCCTTGCCGATACGGCGCAGCGCGTCCCAGAGCGTGACCTGGTTCGCCGAGAGCACCGGCATCCGCAACTCCGCCTCCAGCTGCGGGATGACGTCGTACGTCGGCAGGTTGGTGCAACTGATGAAGAGGGCGTCCGGGGTGTCCCCGGCGACGGCGTCGCGTGCCATGTCCACGACGTCCCGGTAGGGCACCCGCCAGATCTCCCGGGTCAGCCCGAGATAGCTGCGGCCGGTGACCGCGATTCCCGCCTCGCCGAGGAAGTCCTCCAGCGAGTCGGTGACCGACTTCGTGTACGGGGTGACGACGGCCACCCGCCGCGCCCCGATCTCCTGAAGTGCCGCGAGCAGCGCACCGGATGTGGTCAGGGAAGGGGCCTCGCCGGCCTCCTCCATGGCCGCGGTCATGGACCGCTCGCCGACCGCGCCTCCGACGAAGCTGCCGGACGTGCACGCGTAGGCCACCACTTCGGGGGCCACGGCGCACAGAGCCTGCACGCCCTCGCGCAGGGTCTCGTGCTCACTGACGAGGCGAGCCTGGTCGAGGCTCACCTCGACCGGCACAAAAGGGGTTCGTGTGAGGTGCAGTGACACATCGTCCGGCACCCAACGCCACAGCTCCCGATCGAGTGCGAAGTCGAAGGGGGCGACGATTCCGACACCGCGTTGTGGCTGCGGTCCGCCGAGGAAGGAGACATCCATGGGTGAGCCCCAAAGAACGGAGGGGTGGCCTACGGCCAGAAAGGAAAGAAAAATGAAAGCCGGTCATTAGCCGGAACGCCGGGACAGATGCCTTCATTGACGACGGTAGTTCGCGCTACCTACCGTGGTCAATCCTTGCATCCGAGCCGGCTCCGCGCTGCCAAGTTGAGCCATCCCGCCCAGTTGACCGTCCCCTCGTTTCGAAGTGGTTTCCTGCCGATGACCGAGCCCGTCCTCCTTGTCCTCGACGACGATCCGCTGCCCCGGCTCGACCGGCTCGCGGGGCGCGCCCGCATCGAGCACGCAGACGAGAAAACCCTGGTCGAGAAGCTGCCGGCGGCCGACGTGCTGCTCGTGTGGGACTTCCTCTCTGACGCCGTGCGGCACGCGTGGCCGGGGGGCGGCCGGCGCCCCCGCTGGGTGCACACCCCGAGCGCCGGAGTCGACCGTCTGCTGCCGGAACTGGCGGCCTCGCCTGAGACACTCGTCACGAACGCGAGAGGGGTCTTCGACCAACCCATCGCCGAATACGTGGCGGGTCTGGTTCTAGCCATGGCCAAGGATTTCCGCGGCAGCTGGGAATTGCAGCGGCAACGTCAGTGGAGTCACCGCGAGACGAAAAGGGTCGGCGGCTCCCGAGCCGTTGTCGTCGGGTCCGGACCAATTGGAAGAACTGTCGGGCGGACGTTGCAGGCGCTGGGCGTCATCGTCGACCTCGTGGGCCGCACCGAGCGGGCCGGCGATCCGGACTTCGGACGTGTCCACGGCAACGCGGCTCTGGCCTCACTGCTCGGCGAGGCGGACTGGGTCGTGTGCGTCGCGCCGCTGACGGACGAGACGCGCGGTCTCTTCGACGCTGCGGCCTTCGCGCGTATGCGGCCGGACGCGCACTTCATCAACGTCGGCCGCGGCCAGCACGTGATCGAGGGCGACCTGGTCGAGGCGCTCGGCAGCCACCGGATCGCGGGCGCCGCCCTGGACGTCTTCGCCCGGGAGCCGCTCCCCGCGGACAGCCCGCTGTGGGACGTGCCGGGGCTGGTGGTCTCGCCGCACATGAGCGGTGACACGATCGGCTGGCGGGACGATCTGGCCGAGCAGTTCCTCGACAACTTCGACCGCTGGGAGGCCGGGGAGCCCCTGCTGAACGTGGTCGACAAGGACCTCGGGTACGTGCCTTCGAGTTGAGCCCGCCGGGCGGGCGCCCGGGCCGCCGGCCGGCGTCCTGCCCGCGGCCCGGCCGAGCCGTCCCTTCTCGGGCACGTCCGGCACGTCTCCGATCCGCCCCCGGTACGTACGTCCTCGGTACGTCCCCCGATACGTCCGACGGTCACCGCCTCCGCTGCCGCTGCCGCCTTCGCCGCGGCCCGCGGGAGCTCCCGGCACCCGCCGTCGGCGCCACACCGGCCACCCGGCCACGACCCGAAAGGCTCCCATGTCGGATCTCAGCAGCCTCACCGCCGGCCGGCTCATCGCCGGGTTCGGCGACGGAGACTTCTCCCCCGTCGAAGCCACCCGCGCCGCGCTCGAACAGGCCGAGAAAGTGCAGCCCCACGTGAACGCCTTCGTACGCATCGACGGCGACGACGCGCTCGCGCAGGCTCGCGAGTCGGCGGAGCGCTGGCGCCGCGGCGAGCCCCAGGGCCCGCTCGACGGTGTGCCGGTGACGGTGAAGGACATCCTGCTGCTGCGCGGCAAGCCCACGCTCCGCGGCTCGTGGTCCTCCTCCACCGAGGGCCCGTGGGAGGAGGACGCGCCCTCCGTGGCCCGCATGCGCGCGGCCGGTGCGGTGTTCATCGGCAAGACCACGACGCCGGAGTTCGGCTGGAAGGGCGTGACGGACAGCCCCCGGCACGGCGTCACCCGCAACCCGTACGACACCTCGCGCACCGCGGGCGGCTCCAGCGGCGGCAGTTCGGCCGCGGTGGCGCTGGGCGCGGGACCGCTGACGCTCGGCACCGACGCCGGCGGATCGGTGCGCATCCCGGCGGCGTTCTGCGGGATCTTCGCCCTCAAGCCGACGTACGGCCGGGTGCCGATCTATCCCGCGAGCGCCTTCGGCACGCTCGCGCACGTGGGCCCGATGACCCGGGACGCGGCGGACGCGGCACTGCTGATGGACGTCATCTCGCAGCCGGACGCCCGCGACTGGTCCCAGCTGGCGCCGCCGCACGGCAGCTTCCGCGAGTCGGTGCGGGACGGGGTGCGCGGGCTGCGTGTCGCGTACTCGCCGGACTTCGGCGGACGCGTCGAGGTCGATCCGGCGGTCGCCGCCGGGGTGCGGCGCGCGGTCGAGCGGCTGGAGGAGCAGGGCGCAATCGTCGAGGAGACCGACCCCGGGTTCGAGGACCCGATCGAGGCGTTCCACTCGCTGTGGTTCGCGGGAGCGGCCCGCGTGACGCAGTTCTTCACGGACGAGCAGCGCGAGGCGATGGACCCCGGTCTGCGGGAGATCTCCGAGGACGGCGCGGCCCGCAGCGCACTCGACTATCTGGCCGGCGTCGACGTCCGCATGGCGCTGGGCAAGCAGATGGGCGTCTTCCACCAGACGTACGACCTGCTGGTGACCCCGACAATCCCGGGGCCCGCCTTCGGGGCCGGCCTGGAGGTGCCGGAGGGCTCCGGCTACCGGCGGTGGACGCAGTGGACGCCCTTCACCTACCCCTTCAACATGACGCAGCAGCCCGCCGCGTCGGTGCCCTGCGGCGTGGACGGCGAGGGGCTGCCGGTGGGCGTACAGCTCGTGGCCGCACGCCACCGGGACGATCTCGTGCTGCGTGCCTCGCACGCCCTGTACGAGGCGGGGGCCGCGGACGTGCCGGCCCCCGCCCTGGCCGGGGAGTGAGGACCCGGGCGTCCAGGGCCCGGGGAGCCCTCAGCTCCCCTGGACCCTGCGGAAGTTGAGGGTCTCGCCGAGGGCGCCCGCCCTCCACAGGTCCTGGCAGGCCTCGGCCATGGCGTCGAGACCCTCGACGACCGAGCCCCAGACGATGCCGGGCACCCACCCGGCGTCGCCGTTGATCAGGAGGTTGTTGCGCTCGTAGAAGAGCGCGAGGTCCACGACGGTCGACCGGGTGGCGTGGGCGGCCTGACCGCCCCGCTGCTCGGCCGCCGCCTCATAGCCGTACGACGCCGTGCTCAACTGCGTGTCGGTGAAGGTGAAATAGCACAGGTCGCCCGGGATGGGGGTGATCGTCGGATTCTCCAGCGGCGGCTCCTCCGGGGCGAACGGAGGGATCAGCGCATAGATCTCGTTGCGTGCGTACTTCGCGTGGTAGACGTCGCCGCCCAGCGGCAGCGCGTTCCACACGGCTTCGCAGGTGATCGGCGCGCGGTCGTCGAGCAGCTTCGCCGTGCAGCTCACTCCCCGCTTGTCCAACGACACTTCAATGAACCGATCCGCCATCGTGCCTCCGCGTCGTGCGTGGTGTTCGTACGTGTCAATGGTGGCGCAGCGGTCAAGCCCACAACGGGCAGGTCAAGTGCTGAAAACAATCCGCATATCTTCCAAGTGCCTGGGTAGCTGCGCGCCCATGGCTCCACCACGAGGCAACAACACCGGAAATGCCGGGAATACCGGCAGAAGTCTGGGACGCCGTTCGGTGCTCGCGGGAGCGGCATCGCTGACGGCGCTCGGAACACTGGGCACCACCACGGCGTGCAGCCGTGTGGCCGGTGCCAAAACCGGAAACGGGGGCGATCTGCTGGAGAGATTGAAGGCACAAGGCAACGTCAGGCTCGGCATCGCCGGGGAGCAGCCGTACAGCTACATCGACAAGAACGGTGAGCTGACCGGTTCCTCCCCCGCCATCGCGCGGATCATCTTCAAGCGCCTCGGCGTCGAGAACGTGCAGCCGCTGCCCACCGAGTTCAACTCGCTCATTCCGGGCCTCAACTCCCAGCAGTTCGACGTGGTCGCTGCCGGCATGTACATCAACCCCGAGCGGTGCCAGCAGGTGATCTTCGCCGACCCCGAGTACGAGATGCGGGATGCCTTCATCGTGCGCAAGGGCAACCCCAAGGGCCTGCACAGCTACAAGGACATCGCCGAGAAGGGCGCCAAGCTCGCCACCGGCGTCGGCTACGCGGAGATCGACTACGCGGTGGACGCCGGGGTCAAGAAGAGCTCCATCAAGCTGCTCCCCGACCAGCTGGCGGGTCTGCTGGAGGTCCAGGGAGGCCGCGCGGACGTCTTCGCGGGCACCGCGATCACCGTCCGGAACGTGGTCAAGCAGTCCAAGAGCGGAAAGACGGAGTACACCGACGACTTCGTGCCGACTCTGGACGGCAAGCCCGACCTCGGCACGGGCGCCTTCGCGTTCCGCAAGAACGAGAGCAATCTCCGCGACGCCTTCAACGAAGAGCTCCACAAGATGAAGAAGAGCGGCGAGCTCTTCCGCGTCATGAAGCCCTTCGGGTTCGTCGAGCAGGAGATGACGTCCAAGACCGCGAAGGAGCGCTGCAAATGACGGACCTTACCTGGGGTCTGTGGGAGCTCCTGCTGAAGGGCGTCTGGCTGACGGTCCAGCTGACCGTCTTCAGCGCCATGCTGGGCGCCGCCGTGGCGTTCGTGGTCGGGGTCGCCCGTACCCACCGGCTGCGTACCGTGCGCTTCCTCTCCGGCGCCTATATGGAGATCTTCCGCGGCACCTCGGCTCTTGTGCTGATGTTCTGGATCTTCTTCGTCCTGCCGGTCGCGTTCGGCTGGCAGCTCGTCCCGATGTGGGCGGCCGTGCTGGCCCTGGGCCTGTCGTACGGCGCGTACGGATCGGAGATCGTGCGCGGCGCGCTGGCAGCCGTGGCACCGGCCCAGCAGGAGGCGGGCATCGCGCTCAGCTTCAGCCCGTGGCAGCGGCTCACCAAGATCGTGCTGCCGCAGGCGTGGCCCGAGATGATCCCGCCGGCGAACAACCTGCTGATCGAGTTGCTCAAGGGCACCGCCCTCGTCTCGATCATGGGTGTCGCGGACATCGCGTTCGGCGCCTCGCTGGTACGCAACGCGACCGGGCAGAGCGCCCCCGTCTACACGATCATCCTGGTGATGTACTTCGTACTCGCCTTCGTCATGACGCGCGGGATGCGCGTACTGGAACGCCACGCCAAAGCGGGCATCGGCCAGGCTCCGGCCGGCAAGGACACCGGCGCGGGGCGCCGGGCCACCGTGCCGCGCCAGGCGGGCGCCTCCCGTGACGTGCCCACCGCCGGAGGTGCCTCATGACTTGGGACTGGTCCGCAGTCGGCGATTTCATGCCGCGCCTCTGGGACGGCGTCGTGCTCACGCTCGAAGCGCTGGTGCTGGGGTCGCTCATCGCCTTCGCGCTGGGTCTGGTCTGGGCACTGGCCCAGCGGTCGAGCCTGAAGATCGTGAGCTGGCCCGTGACCGCCGTCACGGAGTTCATCCGCAACACCCCGCTGCTCGTGCAGCTGTTCTTCCTCTACTTCGTGCTGCCCGAGTGGAACGTCACCTTCTCCGCGCTGGTGACCGGCGTCATCGGCCTGGGTCTGCACTACTCGACGTACACGGCGGAGGTCTACCGCGCCGGCATCGACGGCGTGCCCGTCGGGCAGTGGGAGGCGTGCACGGCGCTCAGCCTGCCGCGCGGCCGCACCTGGAGCGCGGTGATCCTTCCGCAGGCGATCAGGCGCGTGGTGCCCGCACTGGGCAACTACGTCATCGCGATGCTCAAGGACTCACCGATGATCGCGACCATCGGTGCTCTCGAAATGCTGGGCCAGGCTCGTCAGTTCAGTGCCGAGACCTTCCAGCCGACCGAGCCGATCACGGTCATCGGCATCGTGTTCATCCTGATCGCATACCCGGCATCCCTGCTGATGAGAGCTCTGGAGCGTCGACTTGTCCACTGAGAGCAGCACTTCGAAGGAAAACAAGAATCCGGCTGTGGACGGCAGTGAGCTGATCCAGTTCAAGGACGTCACCAAGCGGTTCGGAAGCAACGTCGTACTCGACAACCTGTGTTTCGACGTCTCGTCCGGCAAGCACGTCACCCTCATCGGCCCGTCGGGATCCGGGAAGACCACGATCCTGCGGCTGCTGATGACCCTGGTGAAGCCGGAGGAAGGCACGATCAAGGTCGCGGGCGAGTACCTCACCCACGAGGAGAAGAACGGGAAGCTGGTGCCCGCGAGCGAGCGCCACTCCCGCGAGGTGCGCAAGAAGATCGGCATGGTCTTCCAGCAGTTCAACCTCTTCCCCAACATGAAGGTGCTGCGGAACATCACCGAGGCGCCCGTCCACGTCCTGGGCATGTCCAGCGACGAGGCGGAGCAGCGGGCACGGGAGCTGCTCGAACTGGTCGGCCTGACCGACCACATCGACAAGTACCCGAGCCAGCTCTCCGGCGGTCAGCAGCAGCGCGTGGCCATCGCCCGCGCGCTGGCGATGCGTCCGCAGGTGCTGCTGCTGGACGAGGTCACCTCGGCCCTCGACCCGGAGCTGGTGGCGGGTGTGCTGGACGTCCTGCGGGACATCGCGCACACCACGGACATCACCATGCTGTGCGTCACGCACGAGATGAACTTCGCGCGTGACATCTCCGACGACGTGCTGATGTTCGACGCGGGCCGGGTCATCGAGTCGGGTTCGCCGGAGAAGATCTTCAGCGACCCGGAGCACGAGCGGACGAGGGAGTTCCTCAGCGCCGTGCTGTGACGCGCGGCGGCTTCCGGTTCTCTCCGGTCTTCCGACGTGAGGGGCCGCACCCGGTTCGCCGGGGAGCGGCCCCTCACGCGTGTGCGGAGTGCGGCTCCGGCGCGGGTACGGCGTCGCGTGCGGTGCGTCCGCAGCGCGAGGTCGCATATGCCAAATAGGCGCAACGGCCCCCTCCGGCAGGCCCGTTGGCGGCTATCGTGAGTAGCGGACGTGACCGGACGCGACGGTCACTACGCAAACGGTCACACCTCCAGGGAGGCCCGTCGTGGCGCTGAAGCCGGAGCACACCGCACCGTTCCACTCAGTGCGGTACGCGCTGCGTGTGCTCGAGGCGATCGCGGCGCATCGCGACGGCGTCACGGAGGCGGACATCTCCCGCGAGACGGGCCTGCCTCCGGGCCATCTGGCGCATCTGCTGGCGATGCTCTGCCGCGAGGCCTACGCGGAGCGGCTTCCGGACGGCTCGTACGTCGTCGGGGAGTCCCTGGTGCTGCTCGGCTCCGGCGGCGACCGCGAACGGGCCCTGGACGAACGGCTCCAGCGCACCCTCGCCGATCTGCGCGACACCGTCGGCGCCGCGATCTATCTCAGCCGCTACAAGGACGGCGAGCTGGAGGTCACGGGTTACGCGGACAGCCCGGCGACGCCTGCCGTGAACGAGTGGGTCGACTTCCGCTCCGCGCTGCACGCGACGGCGATCGGCAAGTGCCTGCTGGGGCAGCTCGACCACAACGGCCGCATGGACCACCTCGCGCGGCACCGGACGGCACGTCTGACCTCCCGCACCATCACCGACGAGAAGCTGCTGCTGAACACGCTCGACCGGCAGCCGCCTACCGTCCCCGTGCTGGATCTCCAGGAGTACGCGGTGGGCACGGTGTGCGCGGCGGTGCCCGTCACGGCCGGGTCGTCGGTGGGATCTCTCGCGCTGTCGCTGCCCGTCGAGCACGCGCACCGGCTCCGTCACGCGGCGGAGACGCTCAGCCGCAAGGCGGCTCCGGTGATGCTCTCGCTCGCCATCTGATCAGGGTCATGAGCACCCTCCCGGAGGGGGTAGTATTTCCTTCGTCGGTCTGCGAAGGCCGACGGGCGCCGTTAGCTCAGTTGGTTAGAGCAGCTGACTCTTAATCAGCGGGTCCGGGGTTCGAGTCCCTGACGGCGTACCGGGTTCGGCATTGTACGAACACCAACATTGGGGCCCTGGGCAGCGGTTCTCCGCCGCCCAGGGCCCTGTTCGTGTCTGCCGCGCATGGATCAGCCGTCGCGCATCGCTCAGCCGAGGTCGGCGACGCCGGCGAGAAGCGTGACGAGCAGCGGATCGAGCTGGTCGAGGCCGCACCGCAGCCGAGTCGCCATCTCGTCGCAGGCCGGGAAGCCGGTGACGGCTCCGATCGCGGCGACGGCCCGGTCGGTGTCCACGCCCTCACGCAGGCGACCGCCGGCGGCCAGCCGGCGCACGAACACCGCGACCTGTTCGTAGCGCCACTGCTCCCGGCTGCTGAGCACGCGGTGGGCTTCCGGGTCGACAGCGGCGAGGCTGATCAGCCTGCGGAACAGATCGGGATCGGTGCTCCAGAAGCGGCACAGCTCGGCAACCATCGCCCGGCAGGCGGCGGCGGGATCGGCCATGTCCCCGGCGGTCCGGATTCCGGCGACGAGGTCGGCGCGCCGGGCCAGATCCCCGGCGACCGCGTCGAGCAGCCCGAGTTTGGACTCGAACTGGCGGTAGATCGTGACCCGGGTGACGCTGGCGTCGACCGCGACCCGTTCCAGGCTCAGCCGGTGATATCCGTCCGCGATGAGACGTTCCCGCGCCGCGGCCAGGATCGCGGCTCTCGTACGCGCAACCCCCGCCGCGCGCAATCCGGTTCCGGACGCTCTCTCCCGATCCTCGCTCACGCGCACACGATACAACCCGTAGCACGTGATACAGCTTGTATCATCAATCTGATCTGGACGCCGCGCGCTCACGCGAGGAGAGATGTCGATGACGGACGCACCGGTAGCGCTGATCACGGGCGCCAACAAGGGACTCGGCAAGGAGACCGCCCGTCAGCTCGCGCAGCGCGGAATGAGAGTGCTGCTCGGCAGCCGGGATCCCGGTCGCGGGGCAGCCGCAGCAGCCGAACTGCGGGCCGGCGGCGCCACGGTGACTCCGGTGACGCTCGACGTCACGGACCCGGGCACCGTCGAGGCGGTGGCCGGGCGACTGCACAGCGACTACGGGCGGCTGGACGTGCTCGTCAACAACGCCGGTACGGTTCTGGAGGAACCGGCCGCGACGCTGACCGCCGCTGGGATGCGCGAGGTGTTCGAGGTCAACGTCTTCGGCGTCGTCACCGCCATCCACACCATGCTGCCCTTGCTGCGCCGGTCCGGCTCCCCGCGGATCGTCAACGTCTCCAGCACCACCGCATCGCTGACGCTGACCAGCGACGGCACCGACTTCGGCGGCGACGCCGGCCGACGTGTGGCCTACACCAGCTCCAAGGCAGCCGTGAACATGCTCACGGTTCAGTACGCCCAAGCCTTCGCCGGGGACCCGGAGCTGGCCCATATCCGGATCCACTCCGCAACTCCCGGCTACACCGCGACAGATCTGACCCGGCACCGCGGCACCCGCACCGTGACCGAGGGAGCCCGCATCATCGTCGAGCTCGCTTCGTCGCCCGGCAGCGCGCGCAGCGGCGGCTTCTACAACGACCAGGGTCCGGTGCCGTGGTGACCGATCCCCGGCCGGGCGACCGGCGCGCTCCATGGCCGCTCACCCGCCCTGCGGCCCCATCTCCCGCCCCCGTGCCGAGAATTGGTCTGGACATGGCCGGATGGTCGCGCTACATTCGCCGTCTGGTCTAGACCGTTGAACGTCACGTGCGCACTCCGCCCCCCACGATCATCTGGAGAGACATGCGCAAGAAGATCACAACGGCCGTCGTAGGACTGGGACTTGGCGGTGCCGCCATGTTCTTCGCAGGCGGCCCGGCACAGGGACACGGCTTCAGTACCGACCCCGTCAGCCGCCAGGCCAACTGCGCGGACGGCAAGGTCACCGGCTGCGGGCCCATCGAGAACGAGCCACAGAGCGTCGAGGGGCCCAAGGGCTTCCCCGAGGCGGGCCCCGAGGACGGCTCCATCTGTTCCGGCGGCAACGAGAGCTTCAAGCAGCTCGACGACCCGCGCGGCGGCGACTGGCCCGCCACTGAGCTGAAGGCCGGCGCGGACCACACCTTCAAGTGGTCGATGACGGCGAGGCATTCGACGACGGACTTCAAGTTCTACATCACCAAGGACGGCTGGGACCCGAGCAAGAAGCTCACCCGCGCCGACCTGGAGTCGAAGCCCTTCCTGAAGGTGGACATGAACGGCGAGCAGCCCCCGGCCGAGTGGACGGGCAAGGGCAAGCTCCCCGAGGGCAAGTCGGGCCGCCACCTGATCCTCGGCGTGTGGACGATCGCCGACACGGCGAACGCCTTCTACTCCTGCTCCGACGTGAAGTTCTGAGCCCGAGGGCCGTCTGCGGCACCCGCTTCACCCGCAGCACCGCAGCACTTCAACAAGCTGCACGGCCCCGGAGAACCCCACGGGGAACCACGGGACCCGAATTCCCGGACGGCCCCGGAGGGAGGGGCCACGGCCCGGCCGCACTCGCAGCGGCCGGGCCGGACCCCGTCCGCCGTACGGCCGGTCGCGTGGCGCACCCGCATCCCGTCCGACAGACTCCCCACATGCACCCCGCCACCCTCACCGACAGGGCCCTCGGCCGCGCACTCGTCTCCCGTCAACTGCTCGCCGAGCGGGCGGGGATGACGGCCCTGGAGGCGGTCGAGCATCTCGTGGGCATGCAGGCGCAGGCGCCCAAGCCGCCCTACGTCGGGCTGTGGTCGCGGCTCTCGGACTTCCGCGCCGAGGAGCTGTCCGCGCTGCTGCGTGAGCGGCAGGCGGTACGCGTCAGCGTCATGCGCGGCACCGTGCACCTGGTGAGCGCCGCGGACTGCCTTCAGCTGCGCCCCCTGACCCGCGGGCTGTACGAGGCCATTCTGCGCAGCAACTACCGCAGACGGCTGGAGGGCCTCGACCCGTGGGACGTGGCCGACGCCGCGCTGGCACTGCTGCGCCAGGAGCCCCGCACGGCGCGCGACCTCGGCCGGCTGCTCGGCGAACGCTGGCCCGGCCATGAGCCCGAGGCCCTGTCCCGGGCGGCGCGTGCCCTGTGCGACGTGGTGCAGATCCCGCCGCGCGGGCTGTGGGGACGCTCGGGGCAGCCGACGTACGCCACCATCGAGTCGTGGCTGGGGCGTCCCGTCTCGACGGAGCCGGGCGTCGAGTCCGTACTGCTGCGCTACCTGGGCGCGTTCGGGCCGGCGTCCGTCATGGACGCGCAGGCCTGGTCGGGGCTGACCCGGCTGGGCGAGGTCATGGAGCGGCTCCGGCCGCAGCTGCGGGTCTTCCGCAGCGAGAGCGGGCGTGAGCTGTTCGACCTGCCCGACGCCCCGCTGCCGGATCCAGAACTGCCGCTGCCGGCGCGCTTCGTCGCCGAGTACGACAACCTCACGCTCTCCCACGCGGACCGTACGCGCGTGATCAGCGACGCCAGCCGAAAGCTCATCGCGAGCCGCAACGGCCAAGTGCCCGGCACCGTACTGCTGGACGGCCGGGTGCGCGGCATGTGGAAGGTGGAGCAGCCGCGGAAGCGGGCGGTGACCCTCACCGTCACCCCGTTCCGGCGCAAGCTGACGGCGGACGAGGAGAGGGAGCTGGCGACCGAGGGCGAGCGGCTCATGGCCTTCGCGGTGCACGGCGGCGCGGAGGACCAAGTGACCCCCGGCACGGAGGAGTTCACGATCGTCTTCGCCGATCCGGCGGGCTGACCGGCGACGCGGCACGGGCCGCGAATTTACTCACAGACCACACACAACGTGTCCATTTCGATGACACCTCCGTCACAGAGAACCCGGAAATCACTCCGCTAAGCGGACGAAGTGCCCCTTTTCGCCCTTGCGTTCGGGCCTGGAGTCGGAGAACCTACCGACGTCTCCGACCGCCGTGCAGCTCAGCGAATCGACGGCCGGCGAGCGGTACGGCACGGCCCAGGGCCGGCCGCCCCGAAGCTCCGCCGGACGGCAAACCGTGTCCTCTCCATGGAACCGGGCGTCGCCCACACGCAGTCTCTGTACGAAGCAGCCGACGCCTGCCGCGCCGGGGGCCGCGGGAAAGGACGCGGGAAGTACGACCACACGCAGCCTGCTGCGTTCAGGGGGAATGACCCATGACCTCGACCAGGTCCGGCGATCGACAGCCGGAACACGTGCAGGCCGCCGACGACGACCCGACACGGACGACTCAGCTGCGCATACCCGCGCACATCAGACAGAAGGCCAGGAGCACGCTCGGCCGCGGGCGGCGGTGGACGCCCAAGGAGCTGCCGCGCTACGACTACGAGCACTACAGCCGCCTCGCCGGCCCGCTCAGACAGCCGGACCCGGACAAGCCCTACCGCGTCGCCTACCGCAGCCTGCTGTCGGACGAGCCGCACCGAATACGCGCCGCCACCCTGCTCTGCCTGGCGCCGCTGCTCTCCGCCGGCCTGCTGGTGTGGCTCATGCAGCCGAGGCACTGGACGCAGCGCGACGACGGCGCCGTCTCCGACCTCGTGCTCAAGCTCGACATCGTGATGCTCGTCTCCATCGGCCTCATCGAGCTCTTCCGCACGCTCAACGTCCTGTCCAACGCGCACGCCACGCTCGTCGCGCGTGACCCGATCCCCGTCGTGCCGGAGTCCGGCACCCGCGTCGCCTTCCTCACCTCCTTCGTTCCCGGCAAGGAACCGCTGGAGATGGTGACGAAGACGCTCGAAGCCGCCGTGAAGATACGCCACCGCGGCCTGCTGCACGTCTGGCTCCTCGACGAGGGCGACGACCCCGAGGTCAAAGAGGTCTGCCGCCGCCTGGGCGTGCACCACTTCACGCGCAAGGGCGTGCCCCGCTGGAACAAGAAGAAGGGCCCGCACCGGGCGAAGACCAAGCACGGCAACTACAACGCGTGGCTCGCGGCGCACGGCGGGCACTACGACTACTTCGCGTCCGTCGACACCGACCACGTGCCGCTGCCCAACTACCTGGAGCGGATGCTCGGTTACTTCCGCGACCCCGACGTCGGCTTCGTGATCGGCCCGCAGGTCTACGGCAACTACGACAACTTCGTCACCAAGGCCGCCGAGAGCCAGCAGTTCCTCTTCCACGCCCTCATCCAGCGGGCGGGGAACCGCTACGGCGCGCCCATGTTCGTCGGCACCAGCAACGCCGTACGCATCAAGGCCATCAAGGGGATCGGCGGCCTGTACGACTCCATCACGGAGGACATGGCCACCGGCTTCGAGATGCACCGGCACCGCAACCCCGAGACCGGCCGCAAGTGGCGCTCCGTCTACACCCCGGACGTCCTGGCCGTCGGCGAAGGGCCCAACGCCTGGACGGACTTCTTCACCCAGCAGCTGCGCTGGTCGCGCGGTACGTACGAGACGATCCTGAAGCAGTACTGGCGGGGCGTGTTCACGCTGCCGCCCGGCAAGCTCTTCAACTACACGATGCTGATGATCTTCTACCCGATCGCGGCGCTCAACTGGATCCTGGCGGCCCTGAGTTGTGCGCTGTTCCTGGGCCTAGGCGCCTCGGGTGTGCAGATCGACCCGACCATCTGGATGGCGCTGTACGGCAACGCCACCGCGCTCCAGATCGGCCTGTACGTCTGGAACCGGAGGCACAACGTCTCCCCCCACGAACCGGAGGGCTCCGGCGGCCTCGCCGGGATGCTGATGTCCGCGCTCTCCGCGCCGATCTACGCCCGTTCCCTCTTCGACACCGTGCTGCGCCGCAAGAGCAAGTTCGTGGTCACCCCCAAGGGCAACTCCGCGAGCCCGGACACCCTCTTCGGCACCTTCCGCGTCCACCTCTTCTTCATCCTCATCTTCGGCGGCTCGCTCGGCGGCTCCTTCTACCTGGGCCACGACCACCCGGCGATGCTCACGTGGGCCGCGCTGGCGCTGCTGATCACGGCCGCACCGATCGTCGGCTGGCGCGTCACCGTACGGGCGGAGAAGAAGCGGCGGAAACAGCGCCGGCATCGGCACCGGCAGGGCGGACCGTTGCCGTCCGGGCCGGAGGCCGGGGCCGATGCCGAGGGCGAGGGCGAGGGCGCGTACGCCGGTGCGCCCGCGTACGGCGACGGGTCCGCGTACGGCGGTGGACCGGCGTACGGCGGTGACTCCGCGCACGGCGGTGAATCCCCGTACGGCGGCGGCCGGTTGCCGGAGACGCAGCAGCAACCCGTACCACTGAAGAGTGCCCCTGGGGGACGTGACAGATGAAGTTCCGACCGAGCCGGCGTACGCGCCGCACAGCGATAGGCGCGACCGTGGTGCTGGTGATCGCGGGGTTCAACGGCCCCGCGCTCTACGGCATCGCCTCGGAGAAGTACCACGACTACAAGATCAACCAGCCCGAGTACAAGGCGGCCAACGGCCACTGGAAGACCGTCGACGTCCCCGAGAAGTACCGGATCAACACCATTCACGCGGCGCTGCTGCACACGGGGAAAGTGCTGCTCGTGGCCGGTTCGGGCAACGACGCCAAGCAGTTCAAGGCCAAGACGTTCCGTACCGTCCTGTGGGACCCGGTCAAGAACACCTTCAAGAACATCCCCACCCCCAACGACCTGTTCTGCGCCGGGCACACCCAACTGCCCGACGGCAAGCTGCTCGTGGCCGGCGGCACCCGGAGATACGAGAAGCTCGGCGGCGACGTGAAGAAGGCCGGCGGCCTGATGATCGTCCACAACGAGAACCCGGACCGCGCCAAGACCATCAAGGCCGGCACCCACTTCACCGGCCGCCACAACGGCAAGACGTTCGAGGCCAAGGACAGCGTCCTGGTGCCGCGCGCCAAGAAGAGGCCGGACCCGGTCACGGGCCAGGTGAAGGTCACCGCCAGCGTCGCCCGCGTGTACGTGGAGGCGGCCAAGCGCGGCAAGCGGTACCAGACCGGCACCGAGGACAACTACCGCGTCAGCGGGCTGCGCGGCGCCGAGCGCAAGAACATCTACGGCATCGCCCAGAAGCTCTCCTTCGACAAGAAGGACTTCCAAGGCATCAAGGACAGCTACGAGTTCGACCCGGTCGCCGAGCGCTACATCAAGACGGACTTCATGCACGAGGCCCGCTGGTACCCGACGCTGACCACGCTCGAAGACGGCAAGGTCCTCTCGGTCTCCGGGCTCGACGACATCGGCCAGGTCGTCCCCGGCAAGAACGAGATCTACGACCCGCGCACGAAGAAGTGGGAGTACCTGCCCCGCAAGCGCTTCTTCCCCACCTACCCGGCGCTGCATCTCACCGACGACAACAAGATCTTCTACTCCGGCGCCAACGCCGGCTACGGCCCCGCGGACAAGGGCCGCACGCCCGGCCTGTGGGACCTGGAGACCAACGGCTTCCGCAAGATCCCCGGCATGAGCGACCCGGACAAGCTGGAGACGGCGATGTCGGTGCCGCTGCCGCCCACCCAGAGCCGCAAGTTCATGGTGCTCGGGGGCGGCGGCGTCGGCGAGTCGAAGAAGGCCAGCGAGAAGACGCGCATCGTGGACCTCAAGGAGCCCGCGCCCAGCTTCCACGACGGGCCCGACCTGTACGCGAAGGCCCGCTACCCCAGCAGCGTCATCCTGCCGAACGACAAGGTGCTCACCACCAACGGCTCCGGCGACTACCGCGGACGCAGCGACAGCAACATCCTCAAAGCCGAGATCTACAACCCGGCCGACGACACGAAGAAGCCCGTCGCCGACCCGCTCGTCGGACGCAACTACCACTCGGGCGCGATGCTGCTGCCCGACGGCCGCGTGATGACGTTCGGCTCCGACTCGCTCTTCTCCGACAAGGCCAACACCAAGCCCGGCAAGTTCGAGCAGCAGATCGACATCTACACGCCGCCGTATCTGCACACCAAGGGCAAGCGGCCCGAGCTCGCGAACACCGGCGGGGGCGAGAAGACCGTACGGCTGGGCGGCACGGCCTCCTTCCGGAGCAAGGACGCCGGCTCGATCGAGAAGATGCGGCTGATCAGGCCGAGTTCGTTCACGCACGTCACGAACGTCGAGCAGTCCTCCGTCGCGCTGAAGTTCAAGAAGACGGCGGACGGCGTGACCGTGAAGCTGCCCGAGGACCCGTCGCTGGTGCCGCCCGGCTGGTGGATGGTCACGGCGGTCGACGGCAAGGGCAAGCCGTCGAAGTCCGTGTGGATCAAGGTCCCGCGCTCGGCGACCGCCAAGTCCCCCACGACGACGCCGCTTTCGCCGTAGCCGGGCAGTCGGGCCCGCGCGGGCGGCCGTGCGGCCGCGTGCGCGGGCCGCGAGCCGCGAGCCGCGACGCCCCGGAAACCCCCACCCCGCCCCGCCGACCGCAACCGGTCGGCGGGACGCGGGGCGCGGCCGCAGGCCGCGGAGGGTGCACGGACGCGGAGGGCAGGGCGCAGGATCGCGCGGTCGGGTGCGGGCGGCAGCCCGCGGACCGCGGCGTCGGGTGCGAGCCCCGCGCGCCGTGGCGCCGGACTCCCGGCCGGCAGGCCTCAGTTACCGGCCAGGCTCAGCGCGTACTGCGGCCACCACTGGCCCGCCTTCGGGCCGCCCTTGCACTCGCCGTCCGACTCGCCTGGCCGCTTGATCCACAGATAGCCGTCGACGATCTGGTCGCTCGTCTTCGTCGTCGGCGGCTCCCCCAGCGCCCGGCCCTTCGGGTTGCACCACGCCTCCTCGTCGGCGCCGGCGCCCTCGACGGGGCCGTTGCCGTTCCGGCTGGTGTCGATGACGAACGGCTTGTTGCCGACCATCGGGGAAAACTTCTTGCCGTACGCCGTGTTCGACGCCGTCGTCTGGTAGTTGGAGACGTTCAGCGAGAAGCCGTCGGCGGTCTCGATACCCGCACGCTTCATCGGCTCGACCAGCGCGCCCGGGTCGCGCACCCAGTCGGGGTTGCCGGCGTCGAGATAGACCCGTACGTCCGGAAGGCTCTGAAGCCTGCCGACCGTCTCGTTGAGCAACTGGTAGCGCTCGTCGGTGTACTTGGCCGGGGTGCAGCCCTTCATCAGCACGTGCGGAATGGCGTCGGGCTCCACGATCACCGTCGCGGGGCGTTTGCCGATGCCCTTCATGACGTCGGCCACCCAGTCGCGGTAGGCGCCGGCGTCGGCGGCGCCGCCCTTGCTGTACTGGCCGCAGTCCCGGTGGGGCAGGTTGTAGAGGACGAGCAGCGCGTCGCGGTCGGCCTTCGCGGCGGCGGTCGTGACCTTCCGCGCCTGGCCCGCAGGGTCGTCGGTGCCGATCCACTCGGCGACGGGCTGGCGGGCGATCTTCCGCATCAGCGCCGCCTGCCGGTCCTTGCCGTCCTTGGCGTAAGACGCCGCCTGCCGGGCCGCGTTGCTGTCCGGGTCGACCCAGTACGGCGTGACCGACTTGGGCCGCTGTGCGATGCCGCCGCCTCCCCCGCCGCTGCCGCCGTCGTCGTCCGTACCGGAGTCCGACGAGCATCCGCCGAGCAGCACCGCCGCGAGCGTCAGCGCACAGCTTGCGGCGGCCCCGGAGCGGACGGGTCCACGGTGTCCCCCGCTCTCGCCGCGACCGCCTGGGCCGCCCCGGAGAACGTAACTGCCCCTGCCGTACATTCACTTCCCCCTCGGTGGGCCTGCCCCCTCCGGCAGGCGCCCGGAACCGGACGGCCATCGTGTCACAGCGTCCACACCGGCCGCCGCAGTCTCAACCGGCCGTTACTGTGCCGTACCACGCACGTACTCGGGCACCTCGGGGCGCGGCGCCGTCAGATGCGGTCGACGAGATCCGCGATGGAGTCGACGACGCTGGAGGCCCGGTAGGGATAGAGGTCGACCTCGTTTGGCTTGGTCAGCCCCGTCAGCACCAGGAACGTCTCCAGACCCGCCTCCATCCCCGCCCGTACGTCCGTGTCCATCCGGTCGCCGATCATCGCGGACGTCTCCGAGTGCGCACCGATCGCGTTCAGCCCGGCACGCATCATCAGCGGGTTGGGCTTGCCCACGAAGTACGGCTCCCTGCGCGTCGCCTTGGTGATCAGAGCCGCGACCGATCCCGTGGCGGGCAGCGCGCCCTCTGCCGAAGGACCGGTCTCGTCGGGGTTGGTGGCGATGAAGCGGGCCCCCGCGTTGATGAGGCGGATCGCCTTGGTCAGGGCCTCGAAGCTGTACGTACGGGTCTCGCCCAGCACCACGTAGTCCGGCTCGGCGTCCGAGAGGACGTACCCGATGTCGTGCAGCGCCGTCGTCAGACCGGCCTCGCCGATGACGTACGCGGTGCCGCCGGGGCGCTGGTCGTCCAGGAACTGGGCGGTGGCCAGCGCCGACGTCCAGATGTTCTCGGTGGGCACGTCCAGCCCGATGCGTCCGAGACGGGCGTGCAGATCGCGCGGCGTATACATCGAGTTGTTCGTGAGTACGAGGAAGGGGCGGCCGGACTCCTTGAGGCGCTTGATGAAGGCGTCCGCGCCGGGGACGGGCACGCCCTCATGCATCAGCACACCGTCCATGTCGGTGAGCCAGGACTCGATCGGCTTTCGCTCTGCCACGTGACGGCTCCTGCCGGGGGTCGGATCGGCCTCGGGGGGGACGGGAGAGGAACGGAGCGGCCCGCCGGTGCCGGCGACCGCCACGTTCAGCCTAACCGGCGGAGGCCGGAGCTCCGGGGGCGCTCCCGAAGAGGGGCGCGAGGACGAGCTGCGCGGCGCCGTCCGCGACGGTACGGGCGCCCTCCGGGACGACTTCGACGCGTACACCGCCGGTCCCGGAGCGGGTGCCGGCGCGGCCTGCGGCGGCGGCGCCCGTGCCGGACGGGCCACCGGAGGGGGCGCCGGATGCGGGCGCGCTGCGGTGCCGGGCGGCGACCGTGCGGAGCTGTGCCGCGACCCCGTCGGCATACGTGTCGGGATCGGCCAGCACCGTACGCCCGCCGAGCAGTACGCGGTCGACGTCGAGAAGGCTGACGAGGTTGGCAGCACCGACGCCGAGCACGCGCGCCGCCTCATCCGCCCTGCCGCGGCGCACCGCGTCCAGGCACAGCGCCTCCAGACAGCCGTTCCTGCCGCAGCGGCACGGCGGCCCGTCCAACTGGAGGACCTGATGGCCGAATTCACCCGCGCCGTTCCGCCTGCCCCGGTGGATGCGCCCGTCCAGCACGAGTCCGGCACCGAGACCCGTGCCGAGGTGGACGTAGGCGAGGGACTCCTTGCCGCGCAGCGCGAGGCCCAGCGCCGCGGCGTTGGTGTCCTTGTCGACGACGACGGGCATGCCCAGGCGCCTGGCCAGCGCGTCCCGCAGAGGGAAGCCCGCCCAACCCGGGAAACCGGTCACGTTGCCCAGTACGCCGCGGACGTGATCCAGCGGACCCGGCGCCGCGACGCCGACGCCGACCACGCTTCCCCACCGTCCGCCCACGCCGGACGGCCCACCGGCTTCCTCCTCGACTTCCATTTCGGCAGCGGGTGCCGGGGCAGGCCGGGCTTCGGCACCCGCTTCGGCCGCGGCTTCTTCTCGTACGGACCCGGGTTCGGGTTCGGCCTCTCCCTGTTCTTCCTGTTCTTCCTGTTCTTCCTGTACGGGCCCCGGTTCGGCCGCGGGTTCCGGTTCCGGTCCGGGCTCGCGCCCCTCTCCGCCGGGTTCGCGCCCCTCGTCCCGCCAGAGCTCGCCCTCTTCCGCGACGGCTCGCCGCGCCTCCGCATCGAGGGGCGGGTGCTCAACCACCGGTACGCCGCCGCCCGCGCCCGGCTCCGGGTGCCTGCCCGTCCACACCTCGCCCTGCGACGCCTGCTGCCACAGCTCTCCGCCGGTGGCCCCGTCGGGGGCGGCGGCACCCGTACCCGCGCCGAGGGCCGGGAGCCCCGCGCCGATCAGGCCGTATACGGCCGACTCGACGGCGTCCAGCAACGCTTCCGCATCGGAGCCCATGTCCAGCGGAGCGGTACGGCCCGCCACGACACTTCCGGAGAGGTCGACGAGCACCGCCGTCAGCTGGTCCCGGTCCAGCTGTATCCCCACGGCGTGACGCGCCCCGGGCGCCAGCCGCAGCACCGTGCTCGGCTTGCCGCCAGTCGAGGCGCGGCGTCCGGCCTCGGTGACCAGGCCGTGCGACCGCAGCCTCGCGGTGATCTTGCTGACCGCCTGCGGGGTGAGCCCGGTGCGCAGAGCCAGCTCGCTGCGGCTCGCACCGTCCTGCCCTGCGAGGCGCAGCAGGCCGAGGACGCGGGCGGCGTTCCTGCCGTACGGCACGGCGAGCCCGTTGTCGCCGGCGAGGGCGGGATCGCTGCTGAGGGCGGGTTGACTGCTCATGGGGCTATTGTCCGGGCGGTTTGCGCTTTCGCAACCGCGTTGCGAAAGTAGGGCACATGGACCGTACGGAAGAAGCCGCCCCTCCTCCCCTCCGCGTCGGCCTCATCGGATACGGCCTGGCCGGTTCCGTATTCCACGCACCCCTCATCTCCACCACCGAGGGCCTCACGCTCGACACCGTCGTCACCGCGAACCCCGAGCGCCGGGCACAAGTGCACGCGGAGCACGGCAGCGACATGCGTACGCTCGCCACCACCGACGAACTCCTCGCACGCGCCGACGCACTCGACCTCGTCGTCATCGCGTCCCCGAACCGCACCCACGTCACACTCGCCCGCAGCGCCCTCGAAGCCGGGCTCCCCGTCGTCGTGGACAAGCCGCTCGCGGGGACGGCCGCCGAGGCCCAGCAGCTCGCCTCGCTCGCCGCCGAACGCGGGCTGATGCTCTCCGCGTTCCACAACAGGCGCTGGGACAACGACTTCCGTACCGTCCAGTCGCTGGTCGCCGACGGTGCGCTCGGCGACGAGATCCGGCGCTTCGAGTCCCGCTACGAACGCTGGCGTCCCGAACTCAAGGGCGGCTGGCGCGAGTCCGGGGACCCGGCCGAAGTAGGCGGTCTGCTCTACGACTTGGGCAGCCACCTCGTCGACCAGGCGCTCACACTCTTCGGACCGGCCGTCGCCGTCTACGCGGAGACCGACGTGCGCCGGCCCGGCGCCCGGACCGACGACGACGCCTTCATCGCCCTCACTCACGCCGGCGGCGTCCGCTCCCATCTGTGGATGAGCGCCGTCGCCGCCCAACTCGGCCCGCGCTTCCGGGTGCTGGGCAGCGAGGCGGCCTATGTGAAGGCCGGGCTCGACCCCCAGGAGGCCGCCCTGCGCGAGGGCGCCCGCCCCTCACCCGGCCAACGGTGGGGCGTGGAACCGGAGATCGCCTGGGGAACCCTCGGCGACCTCGACGCCCGCCGCCCGGTCCCCACCCTGGACGGCGCCTACCCCGCCTACTACGCGGGCATCGCCAAGGCCCTCCGCGAGGGCACACCCCCTCCGGTCACGGCACAGGAGGCGGTATCGACGATCCGCATCCTGGAGGCGGCCCGCCTCTCGGCCGCCGAATCCCGCGTGGTGACGACGGACTTGGCGTAGGGGGAGCGGTACGCGAACCAGGCGGCGGGGTGTAGGACCCCGAACGCCGCGTCCCGCCAACGGACCTGCCCGGAAAGCCGCACGCGGCGCAAGCCGCGGACGGCGCACCGGGCCCGCCCACCAACGCGCACCCCCGGAACCTCAACCCACCAGAGACCCGAACGAACCCCACGCCGCACAAGCCACGTTCAGCGCGCAGCGCGCCGCAACGCCCGAGCCCCCACCTGCACCCCCACCCGGCGTACACCCACCGGAAGCCGAAGTGCACGCCCGAGGCGCGCAATACGCACGCGGCGGCGCGCGCCGCGCCGTGACAGGGCCGGGCGGCAGCCCGGCTACGCGTCGCGCAACTCCTGCCGCTGCCTGCCCAGTCCGTCGATCTCCAGCTCCACGACGTCACCGGCGCGCAGATACGGCTTCGGCTCCGGGAAGCCCATGGCGACGCCCGCCGGCGTACCCGTATTGATGACGTCGCCGGGGCGCAGCGTCATGAACTGGCTGAGGTACCGCACCACTTCGGCGACTGGGAAGATCTGCTCCGCCGTGGTGCCGTCCTGCCTCAGTTCGCCGTTCACCCACAGCCGCAGTCCCAGCGCCTGCGGATCACCGGCCTCGTCCGCCGTCACCAGCCACGGGCCCAGCGGGTTGAACGTCTCGCAGTTCTTCCCCTTGTCCCACTGGCCGCCGCGCTCCAACTGGAAGGCCCGCTCGGAGACGTCGTTGGCCACCGCATACCCGGCGACCGCCGCGAGCGCCTCCTCGTCCGAGGACAGATAGCGGGCCGTGCGGCCGATCACGACCGCCAACTCGACCTCCCAGTCCGTCTTCACGCTGCCCCGCGGCACCAGCACCGTGTCGTACGGGCCGACCACCGTGTCCGGGGCCTTCATGAAAAGGATCGGCTCCTGCGGAATCGCGCCGCCGGTCTCCCGCGCGTGATCGTGGTAGTTGAGCCCGATGCAGACCACCTTGCCGATGCCGGCCAGCGGCGCACCCGTACGCAACCCGTCCGCGTCCAGCGCGGGCAGCTCCGCCGGTGCCGCCGCCGCGTCGCGCACACGCGCCAGAGCCGCGTCGTCGGCGAGCAGGGCCCCGTCGATGTCCGGGACGACTCCCGAGAGGTCCCGCAGGACCCCGGCCTCGTCCAGCAGAGCCGGGCGCTCCGCTCCGACCGGTCCGACGCGCAGCAACTTCACGTCCTACTCCACTCCCCAGGCCGGGCTCGGCGACCGGGTCGCTTCGAGGACCGGCCACCGACATGTCTCGATCGGAATGGCCGATCCTCCAAGAGGCAGTTCAGATCCACAACCCGGTGTTCACGTATTGGACCGCCGCTGAGGCCGGGTCCGGGCCCGGTCCTGGATCTGGGTCTGGGGCCCGTCCCCGGACCGGCCCCGCTGCCGGGTCTGCGATCGACCCCGGGAGCGTGACCGGTCCGGGACACCGGATCGCGCCGGGGACGCGGACTCCGCCGGAGCCGCACCGGACTTCGGAGTGGCACCGGACTTCGAAGCCCCACGGGACTTCGAAGCCGCACCCGACCCCGCCGGGGCGGCGCCGGACTCCGCCGAAGCGCCGCCGGGCTCAGCCGCCGCGTCCGGACGCCCCGCCCGGAGCGCGGCACGCTCCACCGCCGTCCACGTCGTGCTCGTCACCACGTACAGCGCGACCGCCAGCGGCACCACCGCCACAGTGACCAGCGTCCCGAACGACAGCAGCGGCATCATCCGCGCCATCGCCGCACCGCCCGGCGTCCCGGGCGCCGGACCGCCGCGCGCGGAGGCGGCGGCCATGAGCCTGCGCGTACGCACATACGTCCACGTCGCCACCGCACCCACCAGCGCGAACAGCCCCGCATACACCAGCCCCGGCCCCCCGAGGACGCCGCCGGCCTCCAGCGCCCCGAACC
Organism: Streptomyces winkii; assembly: GCF_032248595.1. NCBI lineage: Bacteria > Bacillati > Actinomycetota > Actinomycetes > Kitasatosporales > Streptomycetaceae > Streptomyces > Streptomyces winkii. Next base: position 433,513 of record NZ_JASTTH010000006.1, read on the forward strand.
AGCGCCCGCCGAGCGGCGCACCCAGAAACGTATGGCCGAGCAGAGCGCCGTCGCTCCTGAACAGGCGGTACATCGCGAAGAACACCGGCAGTTGAAGCAGCGTCGGCAGACACCCCGCCACCGGCGAGGCGCCCTCCTGGGCCTGAAGCTTCTCCAACTCCTGCCGCAGCCGCTGCGAATCGTCCCCGTGCTTGCGCTTCAGCTCCGCGAGCTGCGGAGCGAGCCGCGCCCGTACGCGCTCGCCCCGTACCGCCGCGCGCGCCAGCGGATGCAGCGCGAGCCGCACGCACAACGTGAACGCGACGATCGCCGCAGCCGTCGCCGAAGCGCCGAACAGCGGACTGAGAGCATCGGATAGCTGCGCCACAAAAGCCGCGAAAAAAGACATGTTGAGGCCTCCACGGGTCTCGTCGTGCCGGATCGGAAACACCGGCGGCGTCCGCCGGTGCGGAGGAAATCGGCGTGACGAGCCGCGCAGACGCAAGTTCGCAAGCTCAGAAGACTCAGAGGGCCCAGATGACTCAGAGGACTCAGAGAGCCGGGCAGGTCCAGAGAGCCGGGAAGCCCCGAGAACTCGGAAGCTCGGATCGCTCCGAAGCTCGGATCGCTCAGAGAACCCGGAGCTCTCTCCCCCGGCATCGGACGATCCGGGACCCGGACGAGGCAGAAGCGGAACGAGCGCTACGCGGCCGTCGCGGCGAGACGGCCCGGCGCTCGCGGACGCGGACGCCCCGCGGCGTCCGGATCACGCTGCGGCAGAAACGCCGTACGCAGCTCACGGTCCCGAAGCGCCGTACGGACCCGGCCCCGCCGCACCTGCGGCAGCGCGACGGCGACGGCCGCACCCACGACCGCGCAGCACATCAGCGACACCGCGGCGGAGGTCGCCGCAGCGGTCAGCGCGGTGGTCAGGCCCGCACCCGCGAGGAGAAAGCCCACAAGGGAGAAGAGCAACGCGGAGATCTGCATGCGGCAGGCGGCACCCACACCTGAATCGATCACGCGCCCTGCCACCTCCCGGCGTCTGCCCGCAACTCGGCCTGTCCGTACGAGAATAGCCCCCGGCCCTCCGGGGAGGCCCACGCCCTCCGCGGAATCCTTGCAACCGGTGCCGTCTGCGCTTTCGCGTGGCTTCGCCGAGAGCAGCCGCCTCCCGCGCAGCGCCGCGGGCGCCGCCGCCCGCCACCGCCCGTCGAGGCAGCGGCCCGCCGATGGATAATCGAGCCCATGAGCAGCAGCGCCCCGACCCGGCCCGGCCGCCGCCTGGTCCTCGCCACACGCAACCCGCACAAGGTCACCGAGCTCCGGGCCATCCTCGCCGAAGCAGACCTCGACATGGAACTCGTCGGCGCCGACGCCTACCCCGACATCCCCGACGTCAAAGAGACCGGCGTGACCTTCGCCGAGAACGCCCTCCTCAAGGCACGCACACTCGCGCAGGCCACCGGCGTACCCGCGATAGCGGACGACTCCGGCCTCTGCGTCGACGTCCTCGGCGGCGCCCCCGGCATCTTCTCCGCCCGCTGGGCCGGCCGGCACGGCGACGACAAGGCCAACCTCGACCTGCTGCTCGCCCAGCTCACCGACATCGACCCCGCCCACCGCGCGGCCCACTTCGCCTGCGCGGCGGCCCTCGCCCTCCCCGACGGAACCGAACGCGTCACCGAGGGTCAACTGCGCGGCACGCTCCGGCACACCCCGTCCGGCACGGGCGGCTTCGGCTACGACCCGATCCTCCAGCCGGACGGCGACACCCGTACGTGCGCGGAGCTCACCCCCGAGGAGAAGAACGCGATCAGCCACCGCGGCCGCGCGTTCCGCGCGCTGGCCGCGGAGATCCGCGAACTGCTGGGGTAAGCGGTACGGAACGGACGAACCCCACCCCGGTTTCCGGGGTGAGGCTCGGATGTGCGCGAGGAGGGACTCGAACCCTCACGCCCTAGGGCACCGGGACCTAAACCCGGCCTGTCTCGCCAATTCCAGCACTCGCGCGCCGTGCACATCCTACTGTGATGTCCTGCCTGGCGACGGTGAGCCCCGTCGCCGGTCGCGGCCGCACCACGTGCCGGTGAGCGCGTGGCAGTTGGGGCAGAGGTAGCGAAGGTTCTCCCGCCTGTTGTCACGCCAGTCGCCGTTGATGTGGTCGATCTGCAAGGTCAGCGCCTCCCCTTCCCAGAAGCCTGAGTTGGCGCAGCGGTCGCAGACGTACGGCACTCCGGTCTCCTCCAGCGCCCTGCGCAGCCGCTCGTGACGGACGCGGGGCAGGCCGTCCGGCCTGATGCGGAGGACCTCCGGGGCGATCCGCCCGGCGGTGGCGGCCCGCGGCGGGCTCGCCGTACCCCGACGGAGGGGCCCGTGTCCAGGCCGAACCGGACGGCACGCCTGTCGACCTTCATACGGTTCGACTCGTTCACCTGAAGGCCCAGCTCCCGCACCACACCCGCGTACGAGACGCTGCGAGCCACAGCCTCACGGAGATCCGCTTCGGGGATGGCGATGCGCGTGTGAGAGAAGTGCGAGACGTCGACTCCGGCCTCGCGGAGCATCCGGCGCAGCGCTGCCCGGGAACGGCCGTCGTCCGGCACCCCGAGGACCTGCGCCAGGGCCCGGACGCTCCGGACGGATGCTGCCGCCGCCCTCAACTCGCCCTGGGCGAGAAGGGCAGCTCGGGCTCGGACCGGTTCAGCCCCGGGAAGTGGCTCACGTCCAGGCCAGCAGCCGCGATGCGTCGCCGTATGTGCGACAGCGTCCCGGTCGAGGGCCTGGCGCCCGCTTGCCGACCACTTCACGGAGCCTCGTCGAGGAGGCCACTGCCTGTGCGATCTGCTCGTCCGAGTATTTGGTCCACGGGCTGCGACGCGTGAAGTGTCGGGCATCCAGCCCGTGAGCCGAGACGGCGCGCTGCAACGCACGGCGGCGGCCTCCGCTGATGCGCAGGCCCAACGTGCGCATCACGTCCGCCCAGTTGGAGGCCGCAGCGACCGCCGCCGCCAGCTGCTCCCTCGTGTATCTCTCCCCCACGCGCCACTGCCCCCGTCTCGCCGTACCCCGCCGGGCTCCGCCCGGACATCCGTCGCGGGCTCGTACAGATAAACGAGGAGGACCAGCGGGGGTTACGCCGTTCGGGCAGGGGCGTCGGACGGCCGCGGGCGCGGGCGCCCCTGCCGAAACGGGGCGGACTGCTAGGCGTTCTCCTCCAGTTCGAGGTCCTTGATCAGCTTGGCGACGTGTCCCGTCGCCTTGACGTTGTAGAACGCGCGCTCCACCTTGCCGTCCGCGTCGACGATCACGGTGGAGCGGATCACGCCGGTGACGGTCTTCCCGTACAGCTTCTTCTCGCCGAAAGCGCCGTACGCCTGCATGACCTCCTTGGACGGGTCGCCGACCAGGGTGACCCCCAGGTTCTCCTTCTCCCGGAACTTGGCGAGCTTCTCCGGCTTGTCCGGTGAGACGCCGACGACGTCGTAGCCCGCGCCGGAGAGCAGGTCGAGGTTGTCGGTGAAGTCGCAGGCCTGCTTGGTGCAGCCGGGCGTCATCGCGGCGGGGTAGAAGTAGACGATGACCTTGCGGCCCTTGTGGTCGGCGAGCGAGACCTGCTTGCCGTCCGCGTCCGGCAGGGAGAAGTCGGGGGCGCTGTCGCCGGGCTGGAGTCGCTCACTCATCTGTGCTCCTCGATGTAGCTGTCGTCGTTCCGAGGGTAGCCGCAGCGCTTCTCGCCGGGGGTGCCGCTGAGCGGCACGCGTGAGGAGCTGACAGACTGTGCGGCAGGCTCGCTGCGGGCGTGCGTGCGTCTCGCCCGGTTCCGCGGCGCCGGTCTGTGCGGGGCGAGTTCGGCGCGGCCGGTCCGGGGAACGCGGAGGGTGCGTGTGGCCGTGCCGCCTCCCGGGCGGCCGACTGGCCCGGACCGGGGAGCGGTTGGCCCGGTGGGTGACGTACGACGCCGTACGGCGACGTACGGCGACGTACGGCGACGTACAGCGGCGTGTGACGGCGTCAGACGTGTGACGGCGTGATGAGCGACGGATCGATCGACGGAGGCAGCGCGGTGCCGGAAGCCAGGACTCCCGCGGACATCGAGGCGGACATCATCAGCAAGCGGCGCGAACTCGCCGCGACGCTCGATGAGATCGCCGTGCGCGTGCACCCCAGGACGATCGCGGGCGACGCGAAGGCGAAGGCCGCCGCGGCGGTCGACCGTACGGCGGGCCGGGCGTATGTGGCCGCCAACCGCGCGGTGGCGGACGTACGGTCGCAGTTCGTCGACGAGGACGGCTCGCCCCGTCTGGAGCGGCTGATTCCGGTGGCCGTCGTCGCGGTGGCCGTCGTGGGCGGGCTGTTCGCGCTTTCGGCGCGGCGCCATCGCCGCTGAGGCCCTGATATACGGTCTAGCCGTGAGTTCCGAAACCTCTACCGGTCATGCGGCCCCCGGCGCTGGAGTCGGCGCGGGCTCGGGCATGGCGCGCCACGACAAGCTGCCCATCCGGATGCTGCACGACCGTGTGCTGGTCCGTACGGACATCGAGGAGGGCGAGCGGCGCTCCTCGGGCGGGATCGTGATTCCCGCGACGGCGGCGGTGGGGCGCAGGCTGGCGTGGGCGGAGGTCGTGGCGGTGGGCCAGAACGTCCGTACGGTCGAGCCGGGTGACCGTGTGCTCTTCGACCCGGAGGACCGGGCGGAGGTCGAGGTGCGGGGCGTCGCGTATGTGCTGATGCGGGAGCGGGATCTGCACGCGGTGGCCTCGGAGCGGCTTCAGGGCTCGGAGGACTCGACGGGGCTGTATCTGTGAGCCCACGCCTGTGAGCCCGCACCTGTGAACTCGCGCCTTTGAACTCGCGCCTTTGAACTCGCACCTGCGAGCTCGTATCTCTGAGCCTCCGGGCTCTTATCCCTGAGTCGGTGTCTGCGAGCTCGGGTCTCCGGGCTCGTGTCTCTGAGCCCGCGTCTCTGGGCGCTGTCATCCAACCACCCAGCCGGTCCCGTCAGTCGACGGTCTCCCACTCGTCCGGTTCGTTCAGGCGGGCCGCGGAGGCCGGTTGGCCCGTGGTGTTGCCGCCCTGCCAGCCCCCTCCGGGGTCGCCCGACGTGCCGTTGTTCGCACCGCCGTCCTGTCCGTTCGTGTCGCCGCCGATCTCGCCGCCCGTCGGTGGTGTGCCCGGATCCGTGGGCGGATCCGTGGGCGGAAGGGTGGGCGTGCCCGGGTCGGTCGGCGGTGTGGTGGGGCCCGTGGTCGGCGGTTCGGTGGTGCCGGGGCCGCCGTCGGTGGGCGGCGTGCTCGGGATGTCGCTGTCCGGGGGCGTGGTGCCGGGGATGTCGGCGTCGCCTCCCGTCTCGAGGTCGAAGTCGCGTACGGGCTCGCCCTTGAGTGCGGCCTTCGTGTAGTCGCCCCAGATCTCGGCGGGGAAGCCGCCGCCGTTGATGCGCTTCTGCCCTGCGGCTCCGTAGAGGGGCTTCTGCACGCCGGTCTGCGAGTTCTGCCCCATCACGCTGACCACGGTGGCGAGTTCGGGGGTGTAGCCCGCGAACCAGGCGGCCTTGTCCTCCTCGGCGGTGCCGGTCTTGCCGGCGGCGGGGCGTCCGGCGCTCTGTGCGGCGGTACCGGTGCCGCCCTGAACGACCTTGCGCAGTACGGCCGTTGTGGAGTCGGCGGCGCTGCGCTCGACCTCTTCGGAGACGTCGCGCTCGGGCAGGTCGATGACCTCGCCGCCGTGCGTGGCCTTCTCAACGAGGCTGTAATGGCCGCGCTTCCCGTGGTTGGCGAGCGTGGCGTACGCCTCGGCCATGTCGGTTGTGGAGGCGGTGGCGACGCCGAGGGCGATGGAGCCGTCGTCGGGCATGTTGGGGGTCTTCTCGGGGAGGCCGAGGTCGACGGCGGTCTGCTTGACCTTCTTGGGGCCGACGTCGACGCCCATCTGCGCGAAGACGGAGTTGACGGACTTGTTCATGGCCTGGGAGACGGGGATCTGGCCGTAGGACTTCTTGTCCTCGTTCTCCGGGGCGTAGTCGGTGCCCTGGCCGTCGCTGATCACTTCGCGCTTGTTGGTGCCGTCGTAGACGGTGCGGGCGTTGATGATCCGGCCGTCCTGCGTCTTGGCGTCGTTGGCCAGGGCGGAGGTGAAGATGAACGGCTTGAAGGTGGAGCCGACCTGGTAGTCGCGGCGGGTGGCGTTGTTGACGTACTGCTTGGTGTAGTCGATGCCGCCGTACATGGCGACGATCTTCCCCGTCTTCGGGTCGACCGAAGTGCCGCCCGCGCGCACGTACTTGTCGGCTTTTCGGTCCTTGTCGAGCTTGGACATCAGCCGCTTCTCGACGGCTTCGCGCATCGCCGTCTGCCGCTTGGGGTCGAGGGTGGTGGTGATGCGGAAGCCGCCGGCGGCGAGGCGGCGTTCGTCGATGATCTCGTTGCTGATCAGGTAGTTCTTGACGGCTTCGACGAGGTAGCCGCGCTGCCCGGACATGCCGGTGGCCGGCTTGGCGCGGCCGGGCCGGGGGAACTTCATCTCGTCGCGTTCGGCCTGGCTTATCCAGCTCTTCTTGACCATGCCGTCGAGCACGTAGTGCCAGCGGGCGACGGCACGTTCGCGGTTCTCGGGGTGTGCCTCGGTGTCGTAGGCGTTGGGCGAGTTGACGAGGGCGGCGAGGTAGGCGCCCTGTGCGGTGCTGAGTTCGCCGACGTCCTTGCCGTAGTAGGCCTGGGAGGCGGCCTGGATGCCGTAGGCGTTGCGGCCGAAATAGCTGGTGTTGAGGTATCCCTCGAGGATGTCGCTCTTGCTCACCTCGTTGTCCAGCTTCAGCGCGATGAAGAATTCCTTGGCCTTGCGGGTGAGCGTCTGGTCCTGGTTGAGGTAGTAGTTCTTGACGTACTGCTGCGTGATCGTGGAGCCGGACTGCTTTCCGCCGCCGGTGACCATGTTCCAGCCCGCGCGGAGCATGGCCTTGGGGTCGATCGCGGACTCCTGGTAGAACTCCCGGTCCTCGGCGGCCAGTACGGCCTCCTGCACGCTCTTGGGGACCTGGGCGAGGTCGATGTTCTCCCTGTTGACCTCGCCGTCGCGGGCGATCTGGGAGCCGTCGGAGTAGAGGAAGACGTTGGTCTGGGCGGAGGCCGCGGCGTTCGCCGGGGGGATGTTCACCAGGAGGTAGCCGGCCACGAGTACGCCGCAGCCCAGGACGAGCACGATCATGGCGCCGCCCAGCGTCCACCGCCAGGTGGGGATCAGCCGGCGCAGGCCCGTCCTCGGCCTCCCGCCGTACGCCGCTGCTTTCGGCTCGTCGCTCATCTCTCCTCGGACCCCTGTTCCGAATTCGGGCGATTCGGTCATAACGCCCAATGGTCGTCAGCGCCTGGCTCGAACGTCCTGCTCACCGGGGTCGGTCGTACGCGAGCGCGGCCCCGTCACTGTACGTGCCGCGGACCTGCGACCGCGCACGCGAATATTCGTTGGCTGCCCGCTTCCCGGGTGAGCTAGGCTCCCTCGTTTCCCAATCGTGAGAAAGCAACAAGGAAGCACTACTGGGATAGACGGAGAAAGGCTTCAAAAGGATGCGCCTGCGAGGCGTCTATTTCGCTGTCTTCAGGGGCAGCTTCCGCCGATACGCCACCTACCGGATCGCGACAGCGGCTGGAGTCTTCACCAACACCGTCTTCGGGTTCATCCTCGCCTACACCTTCACGGCGCTGTGGAGCGAGCGTCCGCACCTGGGCGGCTACGACGAGTCACAGGCCCTGACCTTCGTGTGGACGGGCCAGGCGATGCTCGCCGCGGCGGCGCTCATCGGCGGCGGCTTCCAGGAGGAGCTCCAGGAGCGCATCCGTACGGGAGACGTCGCCGTCGATCTCTACCGGCCCGCCGATCTCCAGCTGTGGTGGCTGGCGGCCGACCTCGGCCGGGCGGGCTTCCATCTGCTGGGCCGCGGGATCGCGCCGGTGGTCTTCGGCGCGCTCGTCTTCGAACTGGCCCTGCCCGCCTCGCCGTTGGTGTGGCTCGCGTTCCTCGTCTCCGTCACGCTCGGCATCGTCACGGGCTTCGGGCTGCGCTATCTCTTCGCGCTGAGCGCGTTCTGGCTGCTGGACGGCACGGGGCTGAACATGCTGAGCACTCTGCTGAGCATCTTCTTCTCGGGGATGCTGCTGCCGCTGAGCGTCTTCCCGGGCGCCTTCGGCGAGGTGGTGCGCCTGCTGCCGTGGGCGGCGACGATGCAGGTCCCGGCGGACGTGCTGCTCGGCGAGTACGAGGGGGCCGGGGTGCTCAGGGCCTTCGCCTTCCAGGCGATGTGGGCGGCGGTGCTGCTGGCCGCCGGAAGGGCGCTCCAGTCGCTGGCCACGCGGAAGGTGGTGGTCCAGGGTGGCTGAGGCGCCGCTCGAACCGGAGCCCGGCGCGGACGTCGTACGGGCAGACGCAGCCGCGGCGGCCTGTCCCGCGGGGCCGGGCGGGCGCTCGCGCGCAGGCGCAGCCGCAGTAACAGGCGCAGGAACAAAGGCAGAGGCAGAGGCAGGGACCGAGGCGGGGACAGAGGCAGGAGCCGAGGGCGCCCTCGCGCGGCTGGGCTGGGGCGTGCGCGGGTACTGCTTCATCGCCGCGATGTGGGTGCGCTCGACGATGGTCTACCGGACGTCGTTCGTGTTGATGGCCGCGGGCAGCTTCGTCTCGTCGGTGCTCGACTTCGTCGCCATCATGATCATGTTCTCCCACGTCGACTCCCTCGCCGGTTTCTCGCTCCACGAGGTGGCCCTGCTGTACGGCATGTCCGCGACGTCCCTGGGCCTCGCCGATCTGCTCCTGGGGTCCTTCGACCGCGTGGGCACGCGCGTACGGGACGGGACGATGGACACGATGCTGGTGCGCCCCGTTCCGGCTCTGGCGCAGGTCGCCGCCGACCGGTTCGCGCTGCGGCGGCTGGGGCGGATCTTCCAGAGCGTGCTGGTGCTGGGCTGGGCGCTGAGCGGCCTGCGGCTGGAGGGCGGGCTCTGGGCGCCGCTGCTGCTGGCGACGGCGGTGGCGAGCGGTGCGGCGATCTTCGGCGCGGTGTTCGTGGTGGGCGGCGCGTTCCAGTTCCTCGCGCAGGACGCCGCGGAGGTGCAGAACTCCTTCACCTACGGCGGCGCGACGCTGCTGGAGTACCCGCCCACGGTCTTCGCGAAGGACCTGGTGCGCGGGGTGACGTTCGTGGTTCCGCTCGCCTTCGTCAACTGGCTTCCCGCGCTGCATCTGCTGGGCCGCGACGATCCGCTGGGGCTGCCGGGCTGGGTGGACTTCGCGGCGCCGGCGGTGGCGGCGGCCTGCTGCGCCCTGGCCGGGCTGGCGTGGCGGGCGGGGCTGCGGGCGTACCGGAGCACGGGCAGCTGAAGGGCCGCGCTTGCGCGCCGCACAGGGACGGGACGAGCACGACGGGACGAGCACGACGGGGCGGGACGACGTGCGGGACGACGAGCGGGAGGGGAACCGGGAGAGATGACCGACGACTTCATCGTGCTGGAAGACCTGGAGAAGGTCTTCCAGGTGCGCCGCAAGGCGGGAAGGCTGCGCCGCGAACGGCACGAGGTGCGTGCCGTCGACGGCATCTCCTTCGGCGTCGCGCGCGGCGAGATGGTCGGCTACATCGGGCCGAACGGCGCCGGGAAGTCGACCACGATCAAGATGCTCACCGGCATCCTGACGCCCAGCCGCGGGCGGCTGCGCGTCGCGGGCATCGACCCGTCACGTGAGCGCACCAGGCTCGCGCGCCGCATAGGCGTCGTCTTCGGCCAGCGCACGACGCTCTGGTGGGACCTGCCGCTGCGCGACTCCTACGCCCTCGTACGCCGCATGTACCGCATCCCCGAGTCCCGCTACCGCGCCAACCTGGAGCGGTGCGTGGAGCTCCTCGGCCTGGGCGGGCTGCTCGAAGTCCCCGTGCGGCAACTGTCGTTGGGGCAGCGCATGCGCGGCGACATCACGGCGGCGCTGCTGCACGACCCGGACGTGCTGTACCTGGACGAGCCGACCATCGGGCTCGACGTCGTCAGCAAGGCGACGGTGCGCCGCTTCCTCGGCGATCTCAACGCGGCCGAGGGCACGACCGTACTGCTGACGACGCACGACCTCACCGACATCGAGCAGCTGTGCAAGCGGGTCATGGTCATCGACCACGGGCGGCTGATGTACGACGGCGCGCTGGCGGGGCTGCACGAGGTGGGCGAGAGCGAGCGGACGCTCGTGGTCGACCTCGAACGCGAACTGCCGCCGATCGAGGGGATCGAGGGGGCGCGGACCGTACGCACCGAGGGTCCGCGCCAGTGGCTCGCCTTCCCCGCGTCGGCGAGCGCCGCTCCGATCGTCTCGCGGATCGCGGACGGCTATCCGCTGGTCGATCTCTCGGTGCGGGAGCCGGACATCGAGGACGTCATCGCCCGTATGTACGGGGCGAGTTGAACGGCGGCGGAAGCACACGGCCGTGCAGCGGGGAGCCCGGCGGGCCTACTACGTCCTGGCCGGCGACGAGCCCTTCAGCAGCTTCAGGTCGAGCGCCTCCGCCATCGCGCGGAACCCGTTGTCGCTGGGGTGGAGATGGTCGCCCGAGTCGTAGGCGGGACGCAGCCGGTTGGGGTTGGCGGGGTCGCGCAGTGCCGCGTCGAAGTCGACGACGGAGTCGAAGACCTTGCCGGAGCGGATCTCCTCGTTGACCTGCTGGCGTATGTCGTCCAATTGCCGCTGGTAGCCGCGGTGTCCGCCGAAGGGCGTGAGGGTGCCGCCGATGACGCGCAGGCCGCGCGCGTGCGCGTACTTCACCATCTGCCGCAGACCGTCGACGATCCGGCGCGGGTCGCGCTGCCTGGGCGGCTTGATGATGTCGTTGAGGCCCATCTCGATGACGACGGCCTTGACGCCGGAGCGGGAGAGCACGTCCCGCTGCATGCGGGTCAGGCCGCTGGGGCCGTTGTTGGGCGAGTAGCGGGGGCCGTCGACGAGGACGCGGTTCCCGCTGATGCCGCCGTTGAGCACGCTGTAGCGGGGCGCTTCGCGTTCGGTGCGCAGCCGCTCCGCGAGGAAGTCGGTCCAGCGGCGGTTGGCGCCGGGGCTGGAGGTGATGCCGTCGGTGATGGAATCGCCGAGCACGGCGACGGCGCCGCGCGTCTGGTTGGTCCACACGTCGACAGCGGTGAGGTAACGCCAGTACGGGCTCTGCTGGGTGAAGGCCGTGCCCGAGGTCTCCTCGGCCTTGTCGCCCCGCGCGACGTAACTGGTCTGACGCGCGTAGGGGTGGTAGGTGACCGGCCCCGACGCCTTCGGGGAGTAGGTGGTGACGAGGAGGTCCGCGGCGTGCGGGACGTTGAGCCGCACGGAGTCGCTGGTGGCCTTGCGTCCCGGAGGGATGGTCACCGTACGGGAGTTGCCGAAGGTCAGCCGGCGCATGGTCCCGGACGCGGCCGTCGGGTTGCTGGGCGCGGCGGCGAGGGCAAGCGTCGCGTGCGAGATGGTGAGGGGCCTGGTGCCGTAGAGGTTGGAGAGCGTGATGCGGGCGCCGGATCCGCCCACGGAGGTGTGGACGACGTTGCGTATCGACATCCTGGCGTAGCCCTTGCGGGTGTTGGGCTCCGCTGCCACGGCCGACGCCGACCAGGTTCCGACCCAGTTGCCCGAGGAGGCCGGGGACGCGGAGTCACCGGTGCCCTGCGTGATGTCGTCCAGGCTGGCGTCGTCACTGCCGACGCCGATGAAGACGGCGGTCGAGACAAGCACGACGATCGCCGCCAGACCAGCCAGCAAGGCATAGCCCATGTTTCTGGTCACGCTCGGTGTATCTCCTCGGGCAGGCGGAGCCGCCGAGGCTCCGAGTGGTCGCGGTGAAATGATCCCACGATCGCGGCGAGGCCTTGCCCTGGGGGCGGCCGGGCCGGGGGCGACAGCTTGGTCGTCCGCAGTGACAGACGCCGAATGTCCGGGCTTCGTTCCACCTGTCAGGCACCTTGGGACACTGTAGGGGGGACTGGCCGAACGGTGGAGTGGATGGATCAGGGAAAAGCGGGCGAGGCCGCGGCCGGAAACGCCGGCGGAGTGAGAGCAATCACAGGCGGGAAGGCGGCGGCGCGGTCGGCGGACCCGGGCCCCAACGGCCGTGCGGGCGGCGGCACTTCGGGCCCTTCGGGCTCATCCGGGGCGCGCACGGAAGCGCGTACGGGCACAGGCGCAGGCAACGGGGCAGGGTCACGGACGGGGGGCTCCGGCCCGGCCGGCGGGCGCCGTCCCCCCAGCCCCGGCCCCCTCGGCACGTTCACCGCGGCCGACGAGGAGCGCAGCCGCGGCGTCCGCCGGATGAAGAGGATCGCGACGGGCGCGCTGCTGCTGATGGCGACGGTCTTCGTACTGGCCAAGTGGGCGCAGCACGAGGGCGCGGGCGCCTGGAGCGGCTACATCGCGGCAGCCGCGGAGGCCGGAATGGTGGGTGCGCTCGCGGACTGGTTCGCGGTGACGGCGCTCTTCCGGCATCCGCTCGGGCTGCGCATCCCGCACACGGCCATCATCCCGACCAAGAAGAATCAACTCGGCTACACGCTCGGGGAGTTCGTCGGGGAGAACTTCCTCTCCAGCGACGTCGTGCGCTCCCGGCTCAGGGCGGTGGGCATCGCGGGACGGCTCGGCTCCTGGCTCGCCGAGCCGGAGCACGCGGACCGGGTCACCTCCGAGCTCTCCACCGCGCTGCGTGGTGCTCTCGCCGTGCTGCGCGACTCCGATGTGCAGGCCGTGGTGGGCGAGGCGATCACGCGCCGGGCCGACGCCCAGGAGATCGCCCCCGGGCTGGGCTCGATGCTGGAGAGGGTCGTGGCCGACCAGGGCCACCGGCGCGTGGTGGATCTGGTGTGCGCGCGGGCTGCCGAGTGGCTGGAGCAGCACAGCGACTCGGTGATGGAGGCCGTCACCGGCGGCGCTCCGGGCTGGACGCCCCGCTTCGTCGACCGCCGCGTCGGCGACCGCGTCTACCGGGAGTTGCTGCGTTTCGTGACGGAGATGCGGGACATGCCGGAGCATCCCGCGCGCGGCGCCATCGACCGTTTCCTGACGGACTTCGCGGCGGACCTGCGGTCGGATCCGCAGACGCGGGAGCGGGTGGAGCGGCTCAAGAGCGACGTGCTCGGCCGCGGCGAGGTGCAGGACCTGATCTCCTCGTCCTGGAACTCGGTGCGTTCGATGATCGTCGCCGCGGCGGAGGACGAGCGCAGCGAACTGCGCGTACGGGCAAGGGCGTCGCTGCTGTCGCTGGGTCAGCGTGCCGCCGCGGACGGGCGGCTGCGCGGCAAGATCGACGGCTGGATCGAGGACGCCGCGGTGCACGTGGTCACCGCGTACCGCGACGAGATCACGTCGCTGATCACGGAGACGGTCGCGAGCTGGGACGCGGAGCACACGTCGAAGAAGATCGAGGCCCACATCGGACGGGACCTCCAGTTCATCCGCCTCAACGGCACAGTCGTGGGCTCCCTGGCGGGACTTGTGATCTACACGGTGGTCAACCTGGTCACGGGCTGAGTGCGTGGAGGGGGCGGAGGGGGGCGCGGCGCCGGAGTGGGCGCGGGAGCGTGAGCGGGGCCGGCTGACAATTTCCGTCATCTGTTATCTGTCATCGCTCCGCCCTACCCCCCTCCCGCTCCCCCGCCCCTCGCCCACCAAGAAGAGCGGCGAGCCGGTGATCCGGCTCGCCGCCCCTTGCTCCGCCTGCCGTCAGCCCGTGCAGACCTTCGACAGCTCGTCCGCCGCCTTGCCCACAGGACGGACGTCCGGCTCGCGCCCGGCGTCGACGGCCTTGCCCGCGTCCTCGACGGCGGTGTTCATGTGGTCGACCGCCTTGTCGACGTCCGCGGCGCCCGTGCTGTCGTCTATCTTCTTCAGGTTCTTCTCGATGCGGTCTATCGACTCCTGCGCCTGCGCCGGGTCCTCGGACGCACCCGAGACGGCCCGCTGGAGATCGTCGGCGGCCTCGGCGACGGTGACGGCGGTGTTGGCACAGCTGACCGCCTTGTCCACGGCGCTGCAGCCTGTCAGTACGGTGGCGGCGAGCGCGGCGGTGCCGAGGACGGCGAGCACGGGTGAACGACGCACAGGGACCTCTGCTTCCTTTGTCAGTGGACGGGCCGCGCGGTATGACCCGCGCGGCCCGTACCCCGTATGACGCGTAAAGCACACGCAAAGTTCCCCCGCCCCAACTGGTCGCCGTACGCTGCGAGTTCGCAGCTCGGCCCCTGGAGGCCCGACGGGTAGGGGGCCGTGCGGCCCGGCTCAGTCGCCGAGCGCCTTCCGCTGCGCGGCGTCGAGCTGGCCGCAGCCCTTGACCGACAGGTCGAGCAGCCCGTCGAGTTCGTCGCGCGCGAACGGCTCCCCCTCGGCGGTGCCCTGCACTTCGACGAAGCGCCCGTCTCCGGTGCAGACGACGTTCATGTCCGTCTCGGCGCGCACGTCTTCCTCGTAGCACAGGTCCAGCAGCCGCTCCCCGTCGACGATGCCGACGCTGACCGCCGCGACCGTGCCGGTCAGCGGCCGCGCCTTGGTCTTGATGAGCTTGTTCTCCTGCGCCCAGCCGACGGCGTCGGCCAGCGCGACGTACGCGCCGGTGATCGCGGCCGTGCGGGTGCCGCCGTCGGCCTGGAGGACGTCGCAGTCGAGTACGACGGTGTTCTCCCCGAGCGCCTTGTAGTCGACGACGGCCCGCAGGGAGCGCCCGATCAGCCGGGAGATCTCATGTGTGCGGCCGCCGATCTTGCCGCGTACGGACTCGCGGTCGCCGCGGGTGTTCGTGGAGCGCGGCAGCATCGCGTACTCCGCGGTGACCCACCCCTCGCCTGTTCCCTTGCGCCAGCGCGGCACCCCTTCGGTGACGCTGGCGGTGCACAGCACCCGGGTGTCGCCGAAGCAGATCAGAACGGATCCCTCGGCGTGCTTGCTCCAGCCGCGGTCGATGGTGATGGGACGCAACTGGTCAGCCGTACGGCCGTCGATACGAGTCATGGGGCGAGCCTAAAGGGTGTTGATCGAAGTGGTGCCGTCCGCCCGCGGCCGCGCGGGACGCCGACGGGTCCGACGGCACCGACGGGCCCGGACCGTGAACGCCCGTTCGGGGCAAGGGCGTTCACGCTTCCCGGTGCCCGTGCGCCGCGTGCCTTCCGCGCACGCCGAGGGCCCGGCGGCCTCAACGGGCGCCGGACGGGCGTCACATCATGTCTTCGATCTCCCCCGCGACGGGGTCGGCATCGGTGCCGATGACGATCTGTATGGCCGAGCCCATCTTCACCACGCCGTGCGCGCCCGCGGCCCGCAGTGCGGCCTCGTCGACGAGGCCGGGGTCCGCGACCTCGGTGCGGAGACGCGTGATGCAGCCTTCGATCTCGGAGATGTTGTCGAGTCCGCCGAGCCCGGCGACGATCTTTTCGGCCTTGCTGCTCATGTCTTTCTCCCGCTCTCCGGCGCCGCCCACCTGCCGCGCCAGTACACCCCGGGAAGACCGAGGTCTACACCAGTATGGGCCAACCGGCCGCCCTCGCCTCCGCGGACCCGGCCGGGCGGTGCCCCCGGCTTCGCCGGAGCGGGCCCACCGGTGAAGCCGGGGAAGCAGAACTCCTCAACACGGGTACATATCCGCCCTTACGGGAACGAACTGCGCTTTCCGTACTGCTGCACGCGTGCTACAAGAGGTCTAAACCATTACGGGGTCTGCTCCGAACGGTCCGACCTCCCGCAGACCACTGGAGGAAGCCCATGACCACGGCTACCGAGGCCCAGAAGACGGGCCGGCGCTCCGGGGCGATGGCTGTCGCCCAGCGCATCGGCCGCAGCCTCATGCTCCCGATCGCCACCCTGCCCGCAGCGGCACTGATGGTCCGGCTCGGCCAGCCCGACATGCTCGGCCGCCCGAACTTCCCGGACGCCCTGAACCGCATCGCCCAGTTCCTCGCCAAGGGCGGCTCGGCGCTCATCGACAACATGCCGCTGCTGTTCGCCGTGGGCATCGCCGTGGGCTTCGCCCGCAAGTCCGACGGATCGACGGCCCTGGCGGCCGTCGTCGGCTATCTCGTCTTCAAGAACGTGCTCGGGGCCTTCAAGGACGGCAACCTGCCCCCTGTCGAGAAGGTCATCGACGGCAAGGTGGGCACCGCGGCACCTCCGGTGGACGCCGGCGTGCTCGGCGGCGTGGTGATCGGCATCGTCGTCGCCCTGCTCTACCAGCGCTACTACCGCAAGAAGCTCCCGGACTGGCTGGGCTTCTTCGGCGGCCGCCGTCTCGTGCCGATCCTCTCCGCGTTCGCGGGCCTGATCATCGGCGTGATCTTCGGCTACATCTGGCCCGTACTGGGCACGGGGCTGCACGACTTCGGCGCGTGGCTCGTCGGGTCGGGAGCCGCGGGGGCCGGTGTGTACGGCGTCGCCAACCGGGCGCTGATCCCGATCGGCATGCACCACCTGCTCAACTCGTTCCCGTGGTTCCAGGCCGGATCGTTCAAGGGGCAGCACGGTGACATCGCGCGCTTCCTCGCGGGCGACCCCAGCGCGGGCCAGTTCATGACGGGGTTCTTCCCGATCATGATGTTCGCGCTGCCGGCGGCGTGCCTCGCGATGTACCACTGCGCGCGGCCCGAGCGGCGCAAGGTCGTCGGCGGCCTGATGATCTCCCTCGCCCTCACCGCCTTCATCACGGGCGTGACGGAGCCCATCGAGTTCTCGTTCATGTTCATCGCGCCGCTGCTGTACGCGATCCACGCGGTGCTGACCGGCATCTCGATGGCCGTGGCGTGGGCGATGGGCATGAAGGACGGCTTCGGCTTCTCGGCCGGTGCGATCGACTTCATGCTCAACCTGGGCATCGCCACCAACCCGTGGGGCCTGATGCTCCTGGGCCTGGTCTTCGCGGTGGTCTACTACGCCGTCTTCCGCTTCGCGATCGTCAAGTTCGACCTGCCCACGCCCGGCCGCGAGGCGCCGGAGCCGGACGAGCAGGAGCGCGAGCGCGAGCGGGACCGGGAGCCGGAACCCGCGACCAACAAGGGCCAGATCGGCGAGGGTGTGCCGGTGGCGGTCGCGGACACCGTCACGGACAAGGACATGGACAAGGAGGAGCAGCCCGTCTCCATCGAGAAGGCCGAGCGGAACACGCAGAGCGCCCCCGGCCCGCAGCACCGCCAGGACCGGCAGAGCCCGCAGACACAGGGCTCGCAGCGCGGCCGCGACGACGGGGACGAGGACCAGGACAGGACGCGCGCCCGTACCTGAAGAACCTGTCCGAGGCCGCCGGAAACCGTCGCGCCCGCTGCCCGCACCCGCGGGCGGCGGGCGCGACGGTGCCCGTACGTACGCAGGGAGTCAGGCCAGGTAGGCGCCGCTACAGCTCGTAGACCGCGCCCGGCCTGGCCAGCTCCACGGGGCCCTCGAAGACCTCCTTGGCGTCCCGCAGATTGACCTTCGCGTCGGTCCACGGCGGAACGTGCGTGAGGACCAGCCGGGCCACGCCCGCCTCCTGCGCGCACGCCCCGGCCTCGCGGCCGGTGAGATGCAGGTCGGGGATGGCTTCCTTGCCGTCCGTGAAGGACGCCTCACACAGGAAGAGACCGGCGCCGCGCGCGAGCTCCTTCAGCGGCCCGCACGGTCCCGTGTCACCCGAGTAGACGAGCGTCTTGCCGCTTTCCCGGTGCGTCACGCGGAACGCGAAGGACTCCACGGGATGCGAGACCTCTTCCGTACGGACGGTGAAGGGGCCCAGTTCGAAGGTGCCGCCCGCCGTCAGATCGCGGAAGTCGAAGACCTCGCTCATGGCGGACTCGGACGGGGTGTCCCCGTACGCGACGGTCAGCCGCCGCTCGGTGCCGCGCGGCCCGTAGACCGGGATCGGTTCGCAACGTCCGCCCTCGTGGCGGTAGTAGCGCGCCACGAAGTAGCCGCACATGTCGATGCAGTGGTCCGGGTGGAGGTGGCTGAGCGCGACGGCGTCGAGGTCGTAGAGCCCGATGTGGCGCTGGAGCTCGCCGAGTGCGCCGTTGCCCATGTCGAGGAGGAGCCGGTATCCGTCGGCCTCGACGAGATAGCTCGAACATGCCGACTCCGCCGACGGGAACGACCCGGAGCAGCCGACGACGGTGAGCTTCATGAAGGGGGAACCTCCGTTGGCGGCTGTGGGGTTTTTCGAGCGTAAGCCGCTGGGTGCCGCGTTTGGACTCAAGAGCGTGCTGGTGTGGGCGGAATCACCAGCGCGGGGTACGGTCGGCAATCTGTGCGGTGCTGCGGCGCGCTGCCGTGCGAAGGTCTGCGAGGGTCCTGGAGGCGAAGCGGGCGTGGACACTTGGTGGTGGCTGGCGCTGGGCGCCGTCGTGGCGCTGTCACTTGTGGCGGCGCTGGTCGACGGGGGTGCGCGGCTCGGCCGCCCGTTCTCGCGCTCCGGAAGCCGCCGCCGCCCGCGGCGGGACGTGCCGCTTCCGGACCGGGGGCCGCGGCCCGGTGAGATCTGGTGGACGCGTGAGCCGCTGCTGGTTCTGGTGCTCGCGGTACGCATCGACCGGGCCCGTGTCGCGCGGGTCAGCGCGGAACGCCCGTACCGCGAGGGCGAATACCGGCTTCCGGAGTCGTCGCGCACGAGGCTGGCGCTGCCTCCGGGGACGGTCGCGGACGCGCCGGGCCGGGTGACGGCGCTGTGCACGGACGAGGCGTGGGACGTGGCGCTCGGCGAGTTCGGGCAGCGGGCCGGAGAGATCGATCAGGACACGTGGGCGCAGGTGCGTCATCTCTCCGGCGACGACGACCGGTGACGGACGGCAGGTGACGGACGACCAGTGACGCGGGACCCATCGCGTACGCGCCGCGCCGTACCGATCGGTGCACCGCGGTCGGTTACGGCGTGAACTCGGCGGCTCAGGCCCAGAGTTGGCCCTGGAGCGCCTCGACCGCGGCGTCGGTGGTCTCGGCCGTGTAGATGCCGGTGGAGAGGTACTTCCAGCCGCCGTCGGCGACGACGAAGACGATGTCGGCGCTCTCGCCCGCCTGTTGGGCCTTGCGCGCGACCCCGGCCGCGGCGTGCAGCGCGGCGCCCGAGGACACGCCCGCGAAGATGCCCTCCTCGGCGAGGAGTTCGCGGGTGCGGCGCACCGCGTCCTCGGAGCCGACGGAGAAGCGGCCGGTGAGCACGGACTCGTCGTAGAGCTCGGGCACGAAGCCCTCGTCGAGGTTGCGCAGGCCGTAGACCAGGTCGTCGTAGCGCGGTTCGGCGGCGATGATCTGGACGCCGGGGCGCTGTTCGCGCAGATAGCGGCCCGCGCCCATCAGGGTGCCCGTGGTGCCGAGGCCCGCCACGAAGTGCGTGACGGACGGCAGGTCGGCGAGGATCTCGGGGCCCGTGGAGGCGTAGTGCGCGGCGGAGTTGCCGGGGTTGCCGTACTGGTAGAGCATCACCCAGTCCGGGTTCTGCGCGGCGATCTCCTTGGCTACGCGCACGGCCGTGTTCGAACCGCCCGCCGCCGGCGAGGAGATGATCTCGGCTCCCCACATGGCGAGCAACTGGCGCCGCTCCTCACTGGTGTTCTCCGGCATGACGCACACGATGCGGTAGCCCTTGAGGCGTGCCGCCATCGCGAGCGAGATGCCGGTGTTGCCGGAGGTCGGCTCCAGGACGGTGCAGCCGGGCGTCAACCGGCCTTCCTTCTCGGCCTGTTCGATCATGTAGAGGGCCGGGCGGTCCTTGATGGAGCCCGTCGGGTTGCGGTCCTCCAGCTTCGCCCAGATGCGCACCTCCTCCGACGGTGACAGCCGCGGGAGCCGGACGAGCGGGGTGTCGCCGACCGCGTCGATCGGGGAGTCGTAGCGCATCAGCGCGTTCCGTTGCGTGCGAGCGCGCCCGCTCCGCCGGCGACCGCGGGGAGGATCGTCACGTTGTCGCCGTCGCTGAGCTTGGTGCTGATGCCGTCGAGGAAGCGGACGTCCTCGTCGTTGAGGTAGACGTTCACGAAGCGGCGCAGCTCGCCGCCGTCGACGAGCCGGTCCTGAATGCCCGCGTGGCGGCTCTCCAGGTCGTCGAAGAGCTCCTTGAGCGTGCCGCCCTCGCCCGAGACGGACTTCTCGCCGTCGGTGTAGGTGCGGAGGATGGTCGGGATGCGGACCTCGATGGCCATGGAAGCTCCTGTGGGTGGGAGGCGGGCAGGACGGTGTGCGGGCGGTTCCGGGGCGGCGCGCTCACGCGTACGGGAGATCGGCGGTGCCGGTCCGCCGTCGCCGTGCCGGCGGGCAGTGCCGGAGCGGGCCGGCGGCACGGTCAGGCGCGGGCGTGCGCGCGGCGCCGGGGAGTCCCCAGTGCGCTGGCGAGACGGCACAGATCGACGTGCAGGCGCCCGACGAGCAGCGCGCCCCGCGACTTCGGAGAAGCACTCACGTCGTGGACAACCATGGGCTCATCGTAACGATTCCCCAGGCGGCGACCGGATGTACGTCCCATGATGCGGACGCGAACGTCCCACATGGCGTTCGGCGCGGCCTGGCCTGCGGCAACCGGGCCCGCGAGCCTCACTCGGACTCGTGCCCGTCCACGATCTCGACGTCCTCCTCGGTGACCTCGCCGTCCACGATGCGGAAGGACCGGAACGAGAAGGGGCCTTCGTCGTTGCCGCACTCGGCGGTGGAGACCAGCACGTAGTGGGCGCCCGGCTCGTTGGCGTAGCTGATGTCGGTGCGCGAGGGGTACGCCTCGGTGGCGGTGTGCGAGTGGTAGATGACGACGGGCTCCTCGTCCCGGTCGTCCATCTCCCGGTACAGGCGCAGCAGATCGGCCGACTCGAACTCGTAGAACGTCGGGGAGCGCGCGGCGTTGAGCATCGGGATGAAGCGCTCCGGGCGGCCCTGACCCGCGGGGCCCGCGATGACGCCGCACGCCTCGTCCGGGTGGTCCTTGCGGGCGTGGGCGACGATCTTGTCGTGCAGCTCCTGGGTGATGGTCAGCATGACGGGAAGGATATGCGGGCCCGCGCGGGCGGCCGCCGGGGGCGTCGTCCGCGCACCGGTCACCGCCCGTCGAGACCCTTCCCCTTCCCCTTCCTCTCCCTCTTGCTCTTGCTCCTCGGCGCGTCCGTGCCCTTCCCCGCGATCGCCGCGCTCCCCTCGCGCAGAAACGTCTCCGGGTCGCGTGCCTTGATCACGAAGTACGCGACGACGAGGCCCACCGCCCACACGGGAGCCCCGTACAGCGATACGCGCGAGTCGGGGTCGAAGCCCATCAGCACGATCACCGCGCCGATGAAGCCCAGCGAGAGCCAGCTCGCGTACGGGGCGCACGGCGCCTTGAACGCCGACTGCGGCAGCCGCCCGCGGTCGGCGGCCCGCCGGTAGCGGATGTGAGCGGCGAGGATCATGATCCACGCCCACATGCCGGAGATGGTGGCGAAGGAGACGACGTAGTCGAACGCCTTCGACGGCCACTGGTAGTTGATCCAGACGCCGGCCGTCATGAGCGCGGCCGAGACGCTCGTGCCCAGCAGCGGCAGCCCGTTGCCGGTGAGCCTGGTGAACAGCTTCGGGCCCTGCCGGTTCAGCGCGAGGTCGCGCAGCATGCGGCCCGTGGAGTACATGCCCGAGTTGCAGGACGAGAGCGCCGCCGTGAGCACCACGAAGTTGACGATCGCCGCGCCCGCCGGCAGGCCGATCTTCCCGAAGGCCGCCACGAACGGGCTGGTGCCGGGCTCGAACGCCGTCCAGGACACCACGGAGAGGATCACCGTCAGCGCGCCGATGTAGAACAGCGCGATGCGCCACGGGACGGTGTTGACGGCCCTCGGCAGCGCCTGCTGCGGATTCACGGACTCGCCCGCAGTGACGCCCACGAGCTCCACGGCGAGGAAGGAGAACATCACGATCTGGAGGGTCATCAGCGTCCCGCCGACGCCCTCCGGGAAGAAGCCGCCGTCCGCCCACAGCAGCGACACGGAGGCGGTGTCGCCGGCGTCGGAGAAGCCGAGGGTGAGGACGCCGACGCCGATGAGGATCATGCCGATGATCGCGGTGACCTTGATCATCGAGAACCAGAACTCCAGCTCCCCGAAGATCTTCACCGAGATCAGGTTCGCGCCGTACAGGACGAGCGTGAAGACGAGCGCGGAGACCCACTGCGGCACGGCGGGCCACCAGAACTGCACGTACGTCGCCGCCGCGGTGACCTCGGTGATGCCGGTGACGACCCAGAAGAGCCAGTACGTCCACCCCGTCGCGAAGCCGAAGAAGGGCCCGAGGAACTCCCGCGCGTACTCGGAGAAGGAGCCCGAGACCGGGCGGTACATGAGCAGTTCGCCCAGCGCCCGCATGATGAAGTAGATGACGGTGCCGGCCACGGCGTAGGCGAGGATGAGGCTCGGGCCGGCCTTGGTGATGGCCTTGCCCGCACCGAGGAAGAGGCCCGTGCCGATCGCGCCGCCGATGGCGATCATCTGGATCTGGCGGCTGCCGAGGCCGCGCCGGTAACCCTCCTCGGGCGGAGCGGCGCCGCCGGCCGGTGCCTGTGTGGTGCCGCGCGGTGCGCCGCGGTCGTCGACCTGCTCGGAGGCCATGGGTGCCCTGCTTTCTTGTCGTTCTCGGCGTCTCCGTGCCGGCGCAGGCAGAGGGCGCGCACCGGGACATGACGGGTGTTCAGGACGTCCGGGCGTTCTTCGGACGGAGCCACATCATGTCCGCGCGGACGCGGAGGGCCGGGCACAGGACGGGCACCGGCGGGCAGATGCCATCCGTTCAGGGGACCGCGGCGGCGGGCGGGCCGGGCGCACGCGGCGCAACGGGCCGACGGGGCGCGGCTCTTGCGGAGACTCCTCCACGAGCCCGAGCGGGGGCCCGCCCGGGGCCCGGCCCGGGGACCCTAGGGAAGCAGCGTCTCGACGAGGGTCTCCTGGAGGCCGCCCAGCCACAGATAGGCCATCACCATGGGCTTGCGGGGGTCCTCGTCAGGGAGCGCGTACAGCTCGCTGCTGTCATCGTCGTCGGTGACTTCGAGGCGCGTGCCGATCGCCAGCCGCAGGTCGTTGAGCGCGCCGAGCCACTGCTTGGACTCCTCCGGCTTGAGCGTGAGCACCGCGCCGGAGGTGCCGCCCGCGCCCTTCGAAGGATCGGGCGTGAGGGAGTCCAGGGCGCGCACGACCGCGAGCCCGTCCTCGCGCTTGCGGGCGCGCAGATCGTTCTCCGTGAAGCGCCGGAACTCCGCGGAGGCGCGGCGCTCCTCGGCGCCCTCCGCGTCGGGCTCGGAGTCCGGGCCGCCGCCGTAGGCGTCGGGGAAGAGCCTGGCCAGTGCCGGATCGGAGGGCGGCTCGCTCGGCCCTTCGGAGAGGATGGCCGTCAACGGGTCCTCGCCG
This sequence comes from Streptomyces winkii, assembly GCF_032248595.1. Classification (NCBI taxonomy): domain Bacteria; kingdom Bacillati; phylum Actinomycetota; class Actinomycetes; order Kitasatosporales; family Streptomycetaceae; genus Streptomyces; species Streptomyces winkii. Next base: position 456,840 of record NZ_JASTTH010000006.1, read on the forward strand.
TCGGCGGGCTCGTCGCCGGGGCCGATCAACTCCAGCAGCTGTACGGCGAGGCTGCGCAGGATCGAGATCTCGACCTCGTCCAGGGCGATGGCCGCGCCTCCGTCGCCGGTGGCTTCGAAGTGGCCCGCCATCAGCGGTCCTGCTGAAGGGTGGCCCAGAGGCCGTAGCCGTGCATCGCCTGCACGTCGCGCTCCATCTCTTCGCGGCTGCCGGTGGAGACGACCGCCCGGCCCTTGTGGTGGACGTCCATCATCAGCTTCTTCGCCTTGTCCTTCGGATAGCCGAAGTAGCTCTGGAAGACGTAGGTCACGTAGCTCATGAGGTTGACCGGGTCGTTGTGCACGATCGTCGCCCAGGGCACGTCGGGTTCGGGCACCTCGACGGGCGCCTCGGCCTGCTCGGGGCGTTCGATCTCCGTAGGGGCAACACTCACGGGTCCCATGCTGCCACTCAGGGGCGTCGCGTGGCCAAACGACCACGAGCGATATCGTCACACTGACGAGATCTGTTGTACGCTCGGAAGCCGCCCCGCCCCTCCCCCGGGGGCACGCCGAAGCAAGGGAGTTCACGTGACCGTGGCCGACAGGGGACTGCCGGTGGCCGTGCCGTCGACGGCACTCTTCACCGATCAGTACGAACTCACCATGCTCCAGGCCGCACTGCGGGCCGGGACGGCCGAACGGCGGTGCGCCTTCGAGGTGTTCGCGCGGCGGCTGCCCGAGGGCAGACGGTACGGGGTCGTCGCCGGCACCGGCCGGGTGCTGGACGCGGTGGAGAACTTCCGCTTCGACGACCAGGTGCTCCAGTACCTGCGCGAGCAGCACATAGTCGACGAGCGCACCCTCGACTGGCTGTCCGGCTACCGCTTCGGCGGCGACATCCTCGGCTACCCCGAGGGCGAGGTCTACTTCCCCGGCTCGCCCGTGATGCGGGTGGAGGGCAGCTTCGCGGAGTGCGTGCTGCTGGAGACCGTCGTCCTCTCGATCCTCAACCACGACTCGGCGGTCGCCGCCGCCGCGTCCCGCATGGCCGTCGCCGCGGGCGGGCGGCCGCTGATGGAGATGGGCGCCCGGCGCACGCACGAGCTGTCGGCCGTGGCCGCCTCGCGCGCCGCCTACCTCGGCGGATTCGCCTCCACGTCCGATCTCGCGGCCGGCTTCCGCTACGACATCCCCACCGTCGGGACGAGCGCGCACTCCTTCACGCTGCTGCACGACAGCGAGCGCGACGCCTTCACCGCACAGGTCGGCTCACTCGGAAGCGGTACGACCCTGCTCGTCGACACCTACGACGTCGCCGAGGCGGTGCGCAGCGCCGTGGAGATCGCAGGACCTGAACTGGGCGCCGTGCGCATCGACTCCGGCGACCTGCTGCTCCTCGCCCACCGGGTCCGCAGCCAGCTCGACGAACTCGGCGCGACCGGCACGAGGATCGTCGTCACCAGCGACCTCGACGAGTACGCGATCGCCTCGCTCGCGGCGGCGCCCGTCGACGCGTACGGGGTCGGCACCCAGCTGGTGACCGGCAGCGGCCACCCCACCTGCGCGATGGTCTACAAGCTCGTCGCGCGCGCCGCGTCGGACGACCGGGACGCGCCCCTGCGCCCCGTCGCCAAGAAGTCGATGGGCGGCAAGACCTCGGCGGGCGGCGCGAAATGGGCCGCGCGCAGGCCCGGCGAGGACGGCGTCGCCGAGGCCGAGGTCGTCGGCACGGGCGCGGTGCCGGAGGAGCTGAGGGACCGTCTGCTGCACGTCCAGCTCGTGCGCGGCGGTGAGACCGTCGCGCGCGAGCCGCTGGACGCCGCGCGCGACCGGCACAAGCGAGCGCTCGCGGGACTTCCGATGTCGGCGATGCAACTCTCACGCGGCGAGCCGGTGTTGCCGACGGAGTACGTGTGACAGGTGTGCGTGGGACCTCCCACGACGGCGGCCGATTCTCTAGGGTCGTGCCGACCGCCCCTCCCCGAAGCCCCCGTCCTCCGAAAGGCTCCCCATGCACCGGGCACTGATCGTCGTAGACGTGCAGAACGACTTCTGTGAAGGGGGAAGCCTCGGGGTCAACGGGGGTGCGGATGTGGCCGCCGCCATCACCGATCTCATCGGCGACGCCTCCGCCGGATACAATCACGTCGTCGCGACCCGCGACCACCACATCGAGCCGGGCGACCACTTCGCGTCGAACCCCGACTTCAAGCACTCCTGGCCGCCCCACTGCGTCGCGGGCACGGAGGGCATCGGCTTCCATCCGAACTTCGCGCCCGCCGTCGCCGCCGGCTCGATCGACGCGGTCTTCAGCAAGGGCTCGTACTCCGCCGCCTACAGCGGCTTCGAGGGGACGGACGAGAACGGCACGCCGCTGACGGACTGGCTGCGCCGGCGGGACGTGGAGCAGGTCGACGTGGTCGGCATCGCCACCGACCACTGCGTGCGCGCGACGGCGCTCGACGCCGCCTCCGAGGGCTTCCGCACGCAGGTCCTGCTGAACCTCACGGCGGGCGTCGCGCCCGTCACGACGCAGAACGCGCTGGAGGAGATGCGCGACGCGGGCGTCGTGCTCTCCGGCACGCCGGTCCTGCGGGAGGCGTAGAGCCCGCGGGCCGGGCCCCCTCCAGAGTCGGCCCCCAGGGCCGTCTCGCGGGCAGTCTCCCGGGCAGCCTCCCGGGTTCGCGTCCCGCCGCTCGGCCTAGCCCGTGTGCACCCTGTCCGTGGGCCGCAGCAGGGCCTCGATCGGGTGCCACGACTCCCGGTCGTCGCCGGGCGTCGCCCGCCACACCAGCCCGTCGGGGTGGTGCAGCACGGCCGTGATCTCGTCGGCGGTCGGCGGCTCCGCGTTGCCCCGCAGATAGACCGCCCGCATGCCCAGGTTCCGCAGCCTGGTCAGGGCGCGGGCCCGGTTCAGCGAGTGCACGAGCACGCGTACGCGCGGCTCGTCGCCGTGCCTGGCCGTCACGGCACGCACCGTGTGCGCCTCGTCCGCATGGGCGGACCAGCGGCGCGGCTCCGGCATGAGGCCGTCGTACGGGCCGCCCCTGCGGCCCTGCTCCTGTACCTGCCGTACGGGGCCCGGCTGCCGGCCTTCCGTGGCCGGGTCCGGGCCCGCGTCCGTGGTCGCCCCCGTATCCGGCTCCGCACGCCTGGCTGCGCGCTGGGCCGGGACCGGAAGGGTCAGCGCGACGATCACGCTCCCGTCCGGCAGCTGGGCGAATCCGCCTCCAGCCATGATCAACAACACCCCCGCGAGACTGTTCCGGTGGACCTCCGCAGAGGCCCGTCACAGGCATCTAAACGCGATCGGCCGCCGCCCGCCAGAGGGGCGACGGCCGATCATGTTTTGACCTGCAACGATGCAAATTAATTTGTGGAAGGTCTCACCTGGAGGGTGATCGTCTTGCCCGAGCGGGGCTGCTTCACGATCTTGATCTGGGTGTTCGTGTCCGGCACCTTGACCCCCTGTGTGGGGTTCGACTTGTACCAGTACGTTCCGTTGTGATCGTCGAAGACCGAGACGCCCTTCTTCGGCTGGATCTCGACCGCTTCGCCGTCGTTGTGGAGAGTGATCCCCTTCGTCGAGTAACGGCCGAATGGCGAGTCATAGGCCTGCATGCGGTTGCGGAGCGGCTTGCCGTCCGCCCACTTCTCCGGCTTCGCGTGCGCGTCCACCGGCAGGATCAGGCCCTGCCCCGGGTGCGCCGAGACGTTGTTGTCCAGCTGAGAGGTGTCCCAGAGCCAGACGAGCAACCCCTTCTCGTACGCGTAGCGCTCGACCCAGTCGGGCTTCGTGGAGGCCCAACCGAAGTTGTACGGGCCGTACTTCAGCGACTTGTCGTAGGAGACGTGGTTGCGGTTCTCGGCGATGTAGAACTGCGGATAGGGCTTCGTGAAGGACTCCCCGATGCGCGAGAACCCCTTCTTCTCCCAGCCGTTGTCGCTGTCGCCCTCGGCGCCGTCCTCGAAGATCTTCTTGCCGTCGGCGGTGACGCTGAGCGCGTCCGCCGCGAAGCCCTTCTGGGCGACCCCACCATCCGTCAGATAACGGAAGCGAACATCAATCTTCTTGCCCGCGAAGTCGTCGAGGGGGAAGGAGAGATCGCGGTACGACTTCGACACTCCGGTCAGCCCGGGCTGGTCGCTTCCGTCGCGCGGGATGGGCTTCCCGTCGGCCGTGCCGTCGATCGGCGTCCAGTTCTCGCCGTCCTCGGAGACCTCGGTGTAGAGGAAGTCGTAGTTCTCCTCGATGTCCCACCAGCCCTTGAGGTCGAGCGAGGCCTTGGACTTGCCCGTCAGATCCACGCTGCGGGAAAGGGTGTTGCGCAGATCGTCGCCGCTGCCGCTCCACCACTGCTTCTCGCCCTCGGCGGGCTTGGTGATGGTCGTGGTGACGTCCTTCTCGGGCAACTCCACCACCAGCGCCTGCTTCTTCTTCGTCTGGTACGAGTGCGTGCCCAGCGTGTGCTGCGACTTGGTGGCCGCGGTGGCCTTGTCGTAGTCCAGCCAGCCGAGTTGGAGCTTGTCCCACGCGCTCATGTCGCCGGCGGAGTCGCCGATGGCGTCCTTGCCCTTGTTGAGCCAGGAGCCCACGGACATGATCGACCAGAAGCCGACGGAGTTCTCGCCCTCGCCGGTGGTGTCGTAGTGGTCGGGCAGGCCCAGGTCGTGCCCGTACTCGTGGACGAAGACGCCGAGTCCGCCGTTCTCCGGCTGGGCGGTGTAGTCGCCGACCCAGATGCCGCTCTTGCCGATCTGGGTGCCGCCCGCCTTGTTGTTCTCGGGGCCGGTCCTGCCGGCGTCGCTGCCGTACGCGTACCAGCGGTGCGCCCAGATCGCGTTCTCGCCCTCGGCTCCGCCGCCGGCCGACTCGTCCTCACCGGCGTGCACGAACTGGAAGTGGTCGATGTAGCCGTCGGGCTCGTTGAAGTCGCCGTCCTCGTCGAAGTCGTAGCGGTCCCACTTGTCGTAGTCCTTGACCGCGGCCGCGATCTCGTCGTCGCTCTTGCCGGCGGCCTTCTGGTCCTCGACCCACTTCTCGACGCCGTCGCGTATCGCGTCCCACACGGTCGGGCAGTTGGTGTCGCCGCAGTAGTTGGAGCCGTAACGGGCCTCGTTGTAGTCGACCTTGACCCAGTCGGAGACGGTGCCGTCGACGGAGTAGCGGCCGGAGGACTGCTTCTCGTAGTAGCTCTTGACCGAGTCCTCGGTGTCGCCGGAGAAGTACGTCTTCTGGAAGTGCTCCCTGTTGAAGTCCTTCTTCCAGTAAGTGGAGTTGTCCTTGTCGCGGTCCGGCGCCGGGATCTTGTTGTGCACGGGGCCGGGGTCGCCGCCGTACTTGTCGTCGACCTTGTCGCCGAACTCGACGAGGATGGTGAAGATCTTGTCCGTCTTCTCGCGTGCGAGCTCCACGTACTTGCCGTCGTCGAGCTTGACGACCTCGGAGCCCTTCCGCTGCACCTTCTTGGCGTCACCCTGTGCCAGTTGCTGGAGCGCGGCCTGACGCTTCTTGTCCTGCGCCTTGTCGAACGGGCCCCTGAGGTTGTCCTCGCTGTGCCCGTCCCGGCTTCCCCCCGGTGCGCCGGGCTGGGCCGGCGCGGACTGCGGTGCCGGGTGTGCGGTGTTCGCCGCGCTTCCGGACGTCTGCTGGGCCTGTGCCGCGCTCGCGGGTATGAGCGCGGTGGCGCCGATCGCCGCGACGGCCGCCGTCAGCGCCGCCGCTCTGGATCTCTTGGATCTCCGTCTGCCGTTCACCTCTGAGGTGCCCTCCCCTGTGGAGTGTCATGGGTCAGGAGGTATTGGACAGCAGCGGAGGGAGAAAAGACAGACCCTGATACACAGATTCGGGAGGGTTCAAGCGGCCCTGTGCGTCCGCCCATTGGGACGATCAGCGGCTGTGCGACCGTGCGCCCCCTGTGCGACTTCGACGTGGGCGGGCTCACGCTTACCGTGGTGTCCGTCCGGGAATCCCGGACCGTAGAGTCACATCGACAGGCACTCCGTGCCGTTGTGCCGGCTCGACCGACGGCCCCACTCCCGACATGTCTCCCGAGGACGGATCACGCCATGCCGCGTCCGACCCCCGCACAGCTCGCTTACGGTTCGGCCACCGTCGTCTTCTCGACCCTCGCCATGCTCCTGCTCTCCCAGGCCCGTTCGGGGCCGGGAGTCGCGCTGATCGCGGTGGTCGCACTCGCGGCCGGTGTGCTGGTGGCGCTCACGGCTCCGGGGGTGCGGACGGCCCGTGCCGCGCGTACGGGCTTCCGGGCACGCGCCGGCGCGGTGCGCACGCGGACCTCCTCGCCCTCGCCGTCCCGCATCCACGCGCGGCACGACGCGGCCGCGGTACGGAACGCGGGGCGCGTGGCGGAGCCCTCGCTGCGTTCCTGAGTACGGCGGGAGTTCGTTCGCCGCACGGGCGAGGCCGCAGAGGCCGGAACGCGCCGGATGACGTCAATCGGCGGCGACCACCACGGTCTTGACCGCCTTGTCGTGCAGGCACTGCCGGTACGGCTTGTCCCACGTGCAGAACAGCACGTTCACGAGCCAGAAGAGGAACCCGACGCACGGCACCAGCGGCGGCAGATGGTAGACGGCCGAACGGAGCCAGCCCGGCGCTCCGCGCGGCACCGTGCCGTCGGCGAGCAGGGCGACCCGGATCCGCATCAGCTTCTTGCCCACCGTCTGCCCGGAGTTGGTGAGCATCAGCCCCTCGTAGACCAGGTAGACGAGCGTGTAGACCGCCTGCTGGCCGTACGTGCGTCCGTTGCCGTCCGTCCCCCAACCCCCTTGCGCGAACCCCATGATGAGACCGACGGGAATGCCGATCAGCAGCGCGTCGACGATCCGCGCGAGCAGGCGCCTGCCGCGTGAGGCGAGCGGCGGCATGCCCGCGAGGGGATCGGTGGCTCCCGCCATGTCTCCGTACGGATTGGAGCCGTACGGGCCGCCGCCATACCGGCCTCCGGCGCCGCCGTACGGACCGGCGCCGTACGGGTCCTCGCCGCCGGCCGGCGGTGGGGGCGGTGCGCCGTACGGACCGGCCGGGTCGCCGTATGCGGGCGGCTCCTGGCTCCCCTCGTGGGGCTCCTTCTTGCGGAACGGGTCGTGGTCGCCGCCGGGCTGATCCGTACTCATGCGCCGAGTGGACCGCGGCCCGGGCGGCCTCGCACCCGGCGGGCGTCATCGGGGTGACGCACGAGGGGCACACAGGGCGCACGGCGGGCCCGGCTGTCAGTGGCGCATCGCCGGCTCAGAGGCGGATCTCGCCGGAGTCCCCGGAGACGAAGGTGCCCGCAAGCTTGTCGTGCCAGCACTGCCGCCAGGGGCGGTCGAAGACGCACCACAGCACGTTGAACACGCCGATCACCAGGGCCGACAGCACGCCGTACGTGAGCCAGCGCTTGAAGGCGCTGCCGAAGCCCGGCTTGTCCTGCTGCTCCATGGTCAGCACCCGCACGCCGAACATCTTCTTGCCCAGGGTGCGGCCCCAGCGTGCCGTGGGCAGCACCTCGTACAGCAGGCCGAAGAGCAGCAGGGCGCCGAGGACGACGGCGAGATAGACGCCGGTGGTGCCGTCGATCAGCCAGACGGTCTTGGTCTCCCCCGCGTCCCGCACGGCGTCGATCTTCCCCTGGACGTGGTCGACTGCCTGGCCCGCGAAGGGGAACGCCGCGGCGACGGCCACGGCTGCGGTGAGCACTCCGTCGACCAGGCGGGCGCCGAAGCGCTTGCCCAGGGCGGCGGGGCGCGCCTCTCGCTGTGCGGACTGGAAGGGGTCCGCCGTCGGCGGGCGCCACGGGATGACCGGCTCCGCGCCGGGCGCACCCTGCGCACCGTGTGCGGCGGGGGCCTCACCGGAGGCGCCGCCGGCCAGGTCGTGGACCTGCTGGGCCCACGACGGCTGGGCGGCGCCCTGACCGGGCACGGCCCCTTGCTGCTGGGCGCCCGGCGGTGCGGTGCCCTGCTGCTGGGCGTGCGGCTGCCCCGGCACCTGGTGCTGCGCCGGTGCCTGGGGCTGAGCGGGAACCTGCGGCTGCCCCGGAGCCTGCGGCTGAGCGTGGGCACCCTGGCCCGGGACGGACGGAGCCGAGGGCGGCGACGGAGTCGAGGGCGAGGAGGGAGCCGAGGGCGGCGACGGAGTCGAGGGCGGCGCGCTCTGTCCGGCGTCGGGCGTCGCCACATCGGAGCGCCGCAGGCCGACGGTGTGCTCGGGCTGTTGCGTGGGGCCGCCCGCGGCCTCCCGCGCCGCCTGCCCGAACGCCTCGGGGCTCATCGCGCGCATCTGGAAGGTGCCGTCACGGGGCGGCGAGCCCGCGGAGCCCGGGGAGTCCGCGGAGCCGGGAGCCTCCGGGAAGTGCGGGGAACGCGGGGTGCCCGGAGACGCGGCCGCCGCGCCGGCGTCCACACCGTCCGTAAGCCCCTCCGCGAACCCCTGTGAGGGGCCCTCGTCCGCGGGTCGTCCCCAGCCGCCGCGAGGGTCGCCCGCCGTGCCGGCGACGCCCCCTGCGCCCTCGTCGCCGCTCTCCCCGCGGCCCCAGGAGACGCGCTCCTCGCTCTGCCCGGCGAAGCCGGTCTGCCGCGCGGCGTCCGCCTGCCAGGCCGACGCCGGTTCGGGGCGCTGCCCGTGCAGGCGGCTCGGGTCGTCCCAGTCGATGGCCCCCGAGGCAGGCGCGACCTCGCCGCGCGGGCGCACCTCGGGAAGCGGCGAGTCACTGCTGCGCGCGGCGGGCACCTGTGCCTGCGGGCCGCCGCCGTCCGTCTCCTCGTCGAGGAAGACCGGCCCGGTCTCCTCGGCCGGGGCGGGCTCCTCTCGGGTCGGCGGAGCGACCGCCGAGGACGCCGCGGCGGAGGACGGCGGGGTGGGCATCGGCTCGCCCTCTTGCGGCTCGGGGCGGCTGGTGCCGGGCACCCACGAAGAACCGTTCCAGTAACGGATGTAGCCGGGGATGGACGGATCCGGATAGAAGCCAGGGGCGGGGCTGCCGCCGGAGGATCCTGAGAGGGGCGCGCTCATAGTGTCCAGGTCCCGTATCTGTTCGACCGTCGTGTCGTCTTGTGACGTATGTGCTCCGCGGGACGCCCGTGCAGGCGCGGCGCGGCTGGGGCGCCTCCCGGCGGTGCCAGGGGGAGCAACCGTGAATCGTAGTCTCCACATCTACCAGACGGGGGTGACGACTTGCCCACCGCGCGGACGCCCAACGGCACTTCGCGGACGAGAACCGTACGGAGACCGGACGGAGACCGGACGGAGACCGTACGGCGGACCGACCGGAGACGGGCCTCGCGGCGCGCGACGACCGGACGAGACGGGCGAGTTGCGGACGAGACGGGCGCGGCGGCGGCTTGCGCGGCGGTGTCCCGCGCCGAACGGCCCGGACATCGCGGACGGTTCGGCTCGGCTCCTCGCCGCCTGTCACGTCCCGCGATGCGGACTCACACAGTGCTACTCGGCAGTTGAGCGGCGCGGCGCAACCGTGAGGCGTAGTGTCCACATCTACCCCGGCAGGGCGCACGACTCGCCCCGCCGGAAGTGGACGCGCGCGGCCTCCCCGGAAGGGAGAATGGCGCGGACACGCGTAACCGGCCACGGCCTGGGCCCTCTTCAGTGCAACGCCAGACAGGCTGCGCGACTGATCACGGGATCACGAAAGGGCGGTCCGATGAACCTCGTCGTCGAATGCGAGCTCGAGATCCGGCTGGTGCTCTCGCCCGAGCGCAGCCTCCCCGTACTGGCGCGTCTCACTTATCGCGCGGACGATCCGTACGCCGCGCACATCGCGTTCCACGTCGGCGCCGGTGCGCCCGTCACCTGGACCTTCGCCCGCGAGTTGCTGGTCGAGGGCGTCTTCCGGCCCTGCGGCGAAGGGGACGTGCGCGTGTGGCCCGCGAAGGTGCGCGACCGCGACGTGATCTGCGTGGCGCTCTCCTCTCCGGACGGCGACGCCTTGCTGGAGACCCCGTCGGGCGTGGTCTCCGGCTGGCTGGAACGTACGCTGCGGGCCGTCCCGGCGGGCAGCGAGAGCGAAGTGCTAGGTGTGGACGCGGCGTTGACGGAGCTGCTGATGGCCGGACGTTACGGCGACGGGGTCTGCCTCAGCGACCCCTCGCAGTCCGACGAGGCGGGCGACGCCGAGGCGTGAGCTGATTCTCCCTCCGTCTTTCACCCGATCCGGCGAATGTGCGTTGAGCGTGAACGTGCCCCGTCCTGCGGTGAGTTGCCGCTTGCTGTATCCCGTGTTCCCGTTCCCCGCTTCTCCGTTCCCGGCTTCTCCGTTCCCGGCTTCTCCGTTCCCGAGCCCGGCTGCCCGAGCGGCTTCTCGCGCAGCGCCAGTACGGCCGCCGCCCCGGCGATCGCCAGCCCGCACGCGACGAGCAGCGCGCGGTCGGTGCCGGCGGCGAGGGCGCGCAGCGGGTCCCCGTCCCGGTGGGCGGTACTGACCGCGACCGTGAGGGCCACACCCGCGGCCGAACCGATATAGCGGGCGGTGTTGTTGGCGCCCGAGCCCATGGCGGCCCGCTCGGGCGGCACGCTCTCCACGGCGAGCCGCGGCAGCGCCGCGTTGAGCAGGCCCACGCCCACCCCCGCGACGAAGAGCCCCGGCAGCAGGCGGCCCCATGAGCCGCCGCCCGCCGCGCCGAGCAGCGCCGCCATGCCGAGCGCCGACAGCAGGAAACCGGCGGCGAGTTGGTGCCGCGCTCCCAGCCGGTGCACGAGGCGCCGGGACTGGGCGGCCGTCAGCAGCGCCGTACCGGACCACAGCGCCAGCAGCCACGCGGTGGCGTGCGGGGAGAGCCCGACGGTCTGCTGGAGCAGCGTCGGTGCGTAGCTGAACAGCCCGATGACGGCGAGGCCCGTGAACAGCGCCCCGCCGGTGCCGACGAGGAAGAGCGGGCGGCGGAAGAGGGCGAGGTCGATCATCGGTGCGCAGCTGCGCCGTTCGACCGCGACGAAGACCGCGCCCAGCGCCACGGCGGCGGCCAGCAGCCCCCACACGGCGGGCCGCAGCCAGCCGTCGCGTCCGACGGTGAGCGCCGCGAACAGCGCCGAGAGGGCGAGGCCCAGCGTGACCGCGCCGAGCACGTCGGGGCGGCCCGGGCGGCGGTCGCGGGATTCGCGCAGGGTGCGCACCGCGACGGGGGCGGCGAGCAGCGCGGCGCACGCCAGGGCCAGGTAACAGGCGCGCCAGCTCAGCACGTTGAGACCGCTGGAGACCAGCGGGCCCGCCGCGATGCCGCCGCTGAGCGAGGCTCCCCACAGCGCGGTGGCCCGCACGCGTCCCGTACCGGAGGGGAACGCGTGGGCGATGAGGCCGAGGCTGGCGGCGATGACGGCCGCGCTCGCGGCGCCCTGGGCGACGCGGGCGAGCGTGAAGGCGAGCGTGCCGGTGGCCGCCGCGCCGAGCGCCATGGTGACGGCGAGGGCGAGGGTCCCGAGGACGAAGACGCGCTTGCGCCCGTAGTCGTCGGCGAGGCTGCCGGCGACGAGCAGCGTGGCCGCGAGCCCGAGGGCGATGCCGTTGAGGAGCCACGCCTGGCCGCTGAGGCCGGTGCCGAGGGAGGCGGTCATGTCGGGCAGCACGGTCATCGGCGCCGTGTAGTCCATGAGCACCAGGAAGGTCACGGAGGTGGTGACCGCGAGGGTGGCGGCGGGCCTGTGCGCGGGAGGCGCCTCCGGGGCCGACGGCACCCCCGAGGGTTCATTCACTGAACTTACAGTCATGGCGGGCACCCTAGCAGCGTGAGTTCAGTGAATGAACCACAGGATTCTTTCACTGAACCTACTGCTTGCTAGGCTGACGTCATGGCACTGGGGAAGGACTACGCGGCGCAGAGCTGCTCACTCGCCCGCACCCTCGAACTGGTCGGCGAGCGCTGGACGTTGCTGATCGTCCGCGACGCGTTCTACGGCGTGCGCCGCTACAACGACTTCCTCACGCACCTGGGCATGCCGCGCGCGGTGCTCTCCACACGCCTGCGCACCCTCACCGACGCCCGGATCCTGGAGACCGTCCGCTATCAGACCTCGCCGCCGCGCGACGAGTACGTACTGACGGCCAAGGGCAGGCGGCTGTGGCCGGCGGTGTACGCGCTGGCCGTGTGGGGCGAGGAGCACTACGGCGCCGAGCGCGGCAGCCGCCGGGACTTCCTGCACGCGGAGTGCGCCGTGCGGCTCGACGACGGGGGCCGCTGCCCCGAGTGCGGACAGGGAATCGCCCCCGAGGACGTCGAGATGCGGCCGGGGCCCGGCGCCGACCCCGAGCCCGCCGACCCCGTCGACCGCGCCCTGCGGACTCCGCGCAGGCTGCTCGAACCGCTGCCGCAGCCGCTGCCGCGCTGAGGGGCCCGGCGCCGGGGTCTGGGGTCCCGGGATCAGAAGAGCTTGCCCGGGTTCAACAGGCCCAGTGGGTCGAGGAGTTGCTTGATGCCGCGCTGCATCTCCAGCCCCACCGGTCCTAGTTCCCTGGCCAGCCACTCCTTCTTGAGGGTGCCCACGCCGTGTTCGCCGGTGATGGTGCCGCCCAGTTCCAGGCCGAGCGCCATGATGGCGTCGAACGCCTCGTGCGCGCGGCGCGTCTCGTCCTCGTCGTCCGGGTCGAAGCAGACGGTCGGGTGGGTGTTGCCGTCGCCGGCGTGCGCGCAGACGCCGATCGTCAGGCCGTACTTCTCGCTGATGGCCGCGGTGCCCTCCAGCATTCCGGCCAGCTTCGTACGCGGCACGCACACGTCGTCGATCATCGTCGTCCCCGGCAGCGCCTCCAGCGCCCAGTGCACGCTGCGGCGCGCCTGGAGCAGCAGCTCGGACTCGGCGGGGGTCTCCGCCGGTACGACCTGGCTCGCGCCCGCCGCCTCGCACAGCTCGCCCACGGCGGCGAGGTCGGCGCCTGGGTCGTGCGTGTCGAACGCTGCGAGCAGCAGCGCCTCGGTGGACTCCGGAAGCCCCATGTGGGTCAGGGCGTTGACGGCGCGCAGCGTCGTGCGGTCCATCAGCTCCATCAGCGACGGCACACGTCCGCTCTCCATGATCCGGCAGACCGCGTCGCCCGCCGCGGCGGCGGAGGGGAACTCGGCGGCCAGCGCGAGCTGTTCGGGCGGCTGCGGCCTGAGCGCGAGCACGGCGCGTACGACGACGCCGAGGGTGCCCTCCGAGCCGACGAACAGCCGCGTCATGTCGTAGCCGGCGACGCCCTTGGCGGTGCGGCGACCCGTGGACATCAGGCGGCCGTCGGCGAGCACGACGTCGAGGCCGAGCACGTACTCGGCCGTGACGCCGTACTTCACACAGCACAGACCGCCCGCGGCGGTGCCGATGTTGCCGCCGATCGTGCACTGCTCCCAACTGCTGGGATCGGGCGGGTAGTTGAGGCCGTACTCGCCCACCGCGCGGGAGAGAGCCGCGTTGACGACGCCCGGCTCGACGACGGCGATGCGGTCGGCGGGGCTGATCTCCAGGATCCGGTCCATGCGGATCAGCGACAGCACGATGCAGCCGTCGGAGGCGTTCGCCGCACCCGACAGCCCGGTGCGGGCGCCCTGCGGGACGACCGGGACGCGCAGCGCCGTCGCGGTGCGCATCACGTGCTGCACCTCTTCGACGGCGCGGGGAAGCACGACGGCGGCGGGCGTGCCGGCGGCGCAGAAGTCGGCCATGTCGCGGGCGTAGGAGCCGGTCACATCGGGGTCCGTGAGTACGGCGTCCGCGGGCAGGCCGTCCCCGAGGCGCTGGATCAACTCGCTCATGGACTCAGCGTCGCACCTGCCCGCACCGCCGGGAAGGCCGGGCGGTGCGGGCGGACGCGGCGGGTGCGAGGGGTGCGTGGTGCGGTGGGCGTGCGGGGGTGTGCAGGGGTGTCGGTCAGCGGTTGGAAACAGATGACAGACAGCAGATGACGGCTGACAGATGACAGATTTCAGAAAATGTCAGAGGTTGCCGCGCTTGTCCTGCTCCCGCTCGATCGCCTCGAAGAGCGCCTTGAAGTTGCCCTTGCCGAAGCCCATCGAGCCGTGCCGCTCGATCATCTCGAAGAAGACGGTCGGACGGTCCTGGACCGGCTTGGTGAAGATCTGGAGCAGGTAGCCGTCCTCGTCGCGGTCGGCGAGGATCTTCAGCTCGCGCAGCGTCTCCAGCGGCACGCGGGTCTCGCCGACCCACTCGCCGAGCGTGTCGTAGTACGAGTCCGGGGTGTCCAGGAAGCGCACTCCCGCGGCGCGCATCGCCCGTACCGTCGCGACGATGTCGTTCGTGGCGAGGGCGATGTGCTGGACGCCGGCGCCGCCGTAGAACTCCAGGTACTCGTCGATCTGTGACTTCTTCTTGCCCACCGCGGGCTCGTTCAGCGGGAACTTCACCTTCCGGTGGCCGTCGGCGACGACCTTCGACATCAGCGCGCTGTACTCGGTCGCGATGTCGTCGCCCACGAACTCCTTCATGTTCGTGAAGCCCATGACCTTGTTGTAGAAGGCCACCCACTCGTCCATCCGCCCGAGTTCGACGTTGCCGACGCAGTGGTCGATGGCCTGGAAGTTGCGCTTGCCGGGCTCGACCATCGGCTGTGCCGCGACGTAGCCGGGCAGATAGGCGCCGGTGTAGCCGGAACGCTCGACGAGCGTGTGCCGCGTCTCGCCGTAGGTGGCGATGGACGCCAGTACGACCGTGCCGTGCTCGTCCTTCTCCTCGTGCGGCTCGACGAGGCCGGTGGCGCCCTGGGCGATCGCGTACTCGTACGCGGCGCGCGCGTCCGGAACCTCGATGGACAGGTCGATGACGCCGTCGCCGTGTGCCGCGACGTGCTCCGTCAGGAAGCGGCCCCAGTCGGTCGAGGGCTTGATGACGGAGGTGAAGACGAAGCGGGCCGCGCCCGATTCGAGGACGTAGGCGGCGGTCTCGCGGCTGCCGTTCTCCGGTCCGGAGTAGGCCACGAGCTTCATGCCGAACGCCGTGGAGTAGTAGTGGGCGGCCTGCTTGGCGTTGCCGACGGCGAAGACGACCGCGTCCATGCCCTTCACCGGGAAGTGGTCGGCTTGCCGGGGGCCCTCGTGAGGCGTCGCAGCGGGGGCTGTGTGGGTGGTCTCAGTCATGTCTCAAGGCTCCTCCCGTTCCACAAGGTGCGCAATACTTCACGTATTCGCTGAGCACCTTGACCAGTCATATGCCGCATACGCCGGACGATCTGTACAAGGTGCTCAGGAAATCGGTCTCTGTAACGGTCACTGAAGGGGAACCTGTGGGTATCGACCGGCTCGACGGACGGCTTCTCGAACTGCTCGCGGACGAACCGAGGATCGGTGTGCTGGAGGCGTCCCGGCGGCTCGGGGTGGCGCGCGGCACCGTGCAGGCGAGGCTGGAGCGCCTCAGGACGGCCGGCGTGATCCGCGGCTTCGGGCCGGACGTCGATCCGGCGGCGATCGGCTACCCGGTCACCGCCTTCGCCACCCTGGAGATCAAGCAGGGGCAAGGCCCGGACGTACGGGCGCACTTGGACTCCGTGCCGGAGGTGCTGGAGCTGCATACGACGACGGGCCACGGGGACATGCTCTGCCGCCTCGTCGCGCGGTCCAACGCGGACCTCCAGCGGGTGATCGACCGCGTGGTGGGCTTCGACGGCATCGTGCGTGCCTCGACGGCGATCGTCATGGAGAACCCGGTGCCGCTGAGGATCGTGCCGCTCGTCCGCCAGGCCGCGGGCGCGGCCGGGGACCCGGCGGGGAACGCAGCGGGGAGCGCGGCCGGCGGCGCGGAGCCGGTGCGGTGACCCGCTGACCGACTGGCCCGCCGGCCCGCTGACTCCGCTGGCCCGCCGCCGTCACGCGCCGGACTCCGCGCGTCCGCGCCGAACTCCGTGCGCCCGTCATCGACTTGTGACGCGTCATTCCGCCTCCGGCGGGCACAAGAGCGTGCGGCGCCGCGCACGCGACGGGCGGGAACGGACGGAGAGGCGTGAGGCATTGACGACGCGAGGGGTACCGGAGTGAGCTTCTGGGAGTATCTCGGCAACCGCCACGTCCAGCTGCTGGCGGATTCCCTCCAGCACGCGAGCGCGGTGTTCCAGTGCATGGTGGTCGCGGCCGTGCTCGGCGTCGCGATCGGCGTACTGACCTACCGCAGCGAGTGGTTGGGGGATCTGGCCACCACGGCCGGTGCGACGATCCTGACCGTGCCGTCGCTGGCGCTGATCGGTCTGCTGATCCCCCTCGTCGGGCTCGGCGTCGCGCCGACGGTCGTCGCGCTGGTGCTGTACGGGCTGCTGCCCATCGTCCGCAACGCGATCGTCGGTCTGCGCGGCGTCGATCCGGATCTGATCGACGCGGCGCGCGGCATCGGCATGTCACGCACCAGGCAGCTCCTCAAGGTCGAACTGCCGCTGGCCTGGCCGCCGATCCTCACCGGCATCCGCGTCTCCACGCAGATGCTGATGGGCATCGCTGCGATCGCCGCCTTCGCCTCGGGCCCCGGCCTGGGCAACTCGATCTTCCGCGGCGTCGCCTCCCTCGGGAGCGCCAACGCCCTCAACCAGGTGCTCGCCGGGACTCTCGGCATCGTCGTGCTCGCCCTGCTCTTCGACGGCGCGTACGTCGTCGTCGGACGCCTGACCACCCCGAGGGGGATACGTGCCTGAGACATCCGCATCGTCCGGCTCCGGCGCCAGCGGCGCGACCATCCGCCTGGAGGCACTCACCAAGCGCTACTCCGGCTCGGCGGCGCCCGCCGTGGACGACGTCAGCCTGGAGATCAAGGCGGGCGAGACGGTCGTCCTCGTCGGGCCGTCGGGGTGCGGGAAGTCGACCCTGCTGAAGATGATCAACCGGCTGATCGAGCCGAGTTCGGGGCGCATCCGCATCGACGACGCGGACGTCACCGGCATCGACGCGGTCCGGCTGCGCCGCACGATCGGCTACGCGATCCAGTCGTCCGGACTCTTCCCGCACATGACCGTCGCGCAGAACATCGCGCAGGTGCCGAAGATGCTCGGCTGGCCGAAGACGAGGATCAAGGCGCGGGTGGAGGAGATGCTCGACCTCGTGGGCCTGGACCCCGGGGAGTTCCAGGGCCGCTACCCGCGGCGGCTCTCGGGCGGGCAGCAGCAACGCGTCGGCGTCGCACGGGCGTTGGCGGCCGATCCGCCGGTGCTGCTGATGGACGAGCCGTTCGGCGCCGTCGACCCCATCACGCGCGACCATCTTCAGGACGAACTGATCCGGCTCCAGCACGAGTTGCGCAAGACCATCGTCTTCGTCACGCACGACTTCGACGAGGCCATCAAGCTGGGCGACCGCATCGCCGTACTGCGCGAGCAGTCGCACATCGCGCAGTTCGACACCCCGGAGGCCATCCTCACCAACCCCGCCGACGACTTCGTCTCCGGCTTCGTCGGCGCGGGCGCGGCGCTCAAGAGGCTCAACCTCACGCGCGTACGGGACGTGGAGATCGTCGACGTCCCCACCGCCACCGTCGAGGAGCCCGTGGAGAGGATCTCGGAGATGCTCTCCACGGGTACGACGAACGAGGTGCTGCTGCTCGACCCGAAGCAGCGCCCGTACAAGTGGCTGCGGCGCGGCGATCTCACCCACGCCAAGGGCTCGTTGGCCCGCGCGGGCACGCTCGTGCACGACACCGTCACGCGCGACGCGACGCTGCGCGACGCGCTGGAGGCGGTGCTCACCGACAGCGGAGGCCGTGTCGCGGTGACCGGCAGGCGCGGCGAGTACACCGGCGTCGTCGACCTGGAGACGCTGATGAACCGCGTGCACGACCTGCTGGACGCCGACCGGCTGGAGGCCATCGAGCACCGGCACAGCGTGGGCGAGGCGCGGGCCAGGCGCACCTACGCGGCGCAGGAGGGCCTTACATCGTGAGCGGGGCGACCGGCGGAACGAGCGGCGGCGGATCGCAAGACGGCGCCGCAACGGAGGCGGAGGCGGAGGCCCGGCAGGTACCGGCACCGGCAGCGGAAGCCCCCGTACAACTGGCACAGGCAGAACAGGATCCGGCGCAGCAGGAATCGGCAGCGCAGGCCCGACAGGCCCCGCCCGGCGGGGCACCGGCGCCGTCCGCGGGGCGCGCCGCCGGTGCCGCGGCGTCCGGTGAACGGCTTCGCGACCGGCTCACCTGGCAGAAGCTGACGATCCTGCCGGGCGTGCTCGCGCTCGTACTGCTCGGCACCTGGCTGTGGTTCCAGGGCGCGCAGCTGGACACGATCGCGCGCAACTCCATCGCGGGCGGCAACGTCGCGCTGCGCGTGCGCCAGCACGTCGAGATGACGGTCGTCTCCACGTTCTTCGTGCTGATCATCGCGATACCGCTGGGCATCGCCCTGACCCGTCCCATGCTGCGCAAGGCGGCACCGGTGGCCATGGCGGTGGCGAACCTGGGGCAGGCCATCCCCTCCCTCGGGCTGCTCGTGCTGCTGGTCTTCTGGCTCAGCATCGGCCAGGGCACCGCGGTCGTCGGCATGGTCGTCTACGCGGTGCTGCCCGTGCTGGCCAACACCATCACGGGGCTGCGGAACATCGACCCGGGTCTGACGGAGGCCGCCAAGGGCATCGGGATGTCCTCGCTCGGGGTGCTGGCGAAGGTCGAACTGCCGCTGGCCGTACCGCTGATACTCGCGGGAATCCGCAACGCGCTCGTCCTCAACGTCGGCACCGCCACGCTCGCCACCTTCATCGGCGGCGGCGGACTCGGCGATCTGATCTCGTCCGGCATCACCAACCAGCGCATGCCCGTGCTGATGCTCGGCTCGATACTCACCGTCGCGCTGGCCCTGCTGGTCGACTGGATCGCCTCACTCGTCGAACTGCTGCTGCGTCCCCGCGGCTTGGAGGGAACGTCCTGATGCGCAGGTTCGGGCGTACGTACGCACTCGCCGCCGCCACGGCGGCCCTCGCGCTGACGGGGACGCTGAGCGGCTGCGGCCTGGTCAGCGGCAGTCCGCTGAGCGACAAGGTGCGGCCGGGCACGGTGGGCGCGGGGCAGCCCCTCAAGGGCGCCCAGCTGACCGTCACCTCCAAGGAGTTCACCGAGCAGATCATCCTCGGCAAGATCATGGGGCTGATCTTCCGCGCCGCGGGGGCCGACGTCGTCGACCGCACCGCCGTGCAGGGTTCCATCGGCGCGCGCTCGGCCGTCGAGACCGGCACGGCGGACGGCATGTACGAGTACACGGGCACGTCCTGGATCACCTACCTCGGTCACACCAAGCCCGTGCCCGACCCCGTCGAGCAGTGGCGTGCCGTACGGAAGGAGGACCGGGCGAAGGGCGTCGAATGGCTCGCGCCCTCGACGCTCGACAACACCTACGCGCTCGTCGTCAGCGACAAGTTGCAGAAGGAGTACGGCACGAAGACGCTCTCCGACGTCGCCGAGCTGTCGCGCAAGAACCCGAACGCGGCGAGCATCTGCGTCGAGAACGAATTCGCCTCCCGCCAGGACGGGTTGAAGGGCATGGCGAAGAAGTACGGCATGCGCTTCCCCGCGGGGCAGATCCACAAGATGGCGGGCGGCGTCGTCTACACCCAGACCGCACACGGCAAGCCGTGCGTCTTCGGTGCGATCGCGGCGACCGACGGCCGCATCCCCGCGCTGAAGCTGAAGATCCTGGAGGACGACAGGAAGTTCTTCCCGAACTACAACGTCGCGCCCGAGATGAACAGCGCGACGATGAAGGAGCACCCGCAGATCGCCGGGCTGCTCGCGCCCGTCACCAAGGCGCTGAACAACAAGACGGCGCAGAAGCTCAACGCGAAGGTCGACGTGGACGGCCAGGACCCGCACGACGTCGCCAAGGACTGGCTCGTCTCGAAGGGCTTCATCAAGACAGGCTGAACCAGGGGCTGTTCGGCACTACGTCAACGCCCGCCGAGCCAGGGGCTGTTCAGCAGGCGGGCACCCGGCCGCCGTTCTTGAGCGCCGTGAGCGACTTCACTGCCCCGCCGAGCGTGTCGACCGGTACGAGGCGCAGGCCCTTCGGCTGCTCCGCCTTCGCGTCGGCGCACTCGGCGCGCGGCACGAGGAACACGCTCGCGCCGTCCCGCTTCGCCGCCTTCGTCTTCAGCGGCACACCGCCGACGGGGCCGACCGTGCCGTCCGCCTTGATGGTTCCGGTGCCCGCGACGATCCGGCCGCCGGTGAGGCCGCCGCCCCTGCCGTCGCCGTCGATCTTGTCGACGATGCCGAGCGAGAAGAACAGCCCGGCGCTCGGGCCGCCGACGTCCGCGAGGCGCAGCGAAACCCGTACGTTCCGCGGTGACTTGTGCAGCTGCCGCAGCGCGGCCTTGATCGCGGCGTTCTGCGACTGCCGCATCTCGGCCTTGTTGTGCGCCTCGACCTCGCCGATGGTCTCGCCGACGGGGTAGACCGCCTCGGTCGGCATCGCCGCCCTGTCCGTACGGAACCAGCTCTCGACGACCGTCGGCAGATGCACCGAAGCGCCCGGCGGCGTCGCGGCGATCGTCGTCAGCAGCAGCTTGCCGTCGTCCTTCCGCACTTGCCCCTTCTCGCCTGTCACGGTGATCACGGGCTTGTTCTTGCTGTCACCGATCACGTTCGCGGTGAGGCCGGGCTGCGCCAGCGCGAACGGCAGCGGCGCGAGGGCAGTCACCGCGAACAGCGCGACCAGCGGAAGCGCACAGAGGACGAGCGTGCGCCGGCGCGGCGGCAGCCGTCGCAGAGTGAGCACGGCGAGCAGTGAGCGGAGAGAGGAATCAGGGGCGGGTGTCGTCACGACAGGCAACCTAACAACCGCGGAGGGGCTGCCCGTCCAGCGGTCGCCGGGGCGGTGGCCGTGCGCGGCCGGGCCGCGAGGCCGGGAGGGGACGACGGCCCCGGGCGCGGTCAGCGCAGCGCGTCGGCCACTTCCTGGGCGGCCCGCACCACGCGCTCCCCCACCTGCGGCGGAACGGCGTCCGTCAGCATCACCACGCCCACGCTGCCCTCGATGCCGGTCACGCCCCGCACCGGGGCGGCGGCACCGCCGGCGCCCGCCTCCAGCTCGCCGTGCGTGAGCACGAAGCCCGGGCCCAGCTCGCTGTCGGGCCCGCGCCCCGCGAGGATGGCCCGGCCCGCGGCGCCCTTGTCGAGGGGGTGGCGGAAGCCCGTGCGGTACGCCACGTGGTAGTCCGTCCAGCTCGGCTCGACGACGGCCACCGCGAGCGCCTCCGTGCCGTCGACCAGGGTCAGGTGCGCCGTGGCCCCGACCTCCTCGGCCAGCGACCTCAGCGCGGGCAGCGCGGCCTCCCGTACGAGGGGATGCACCTGCCTGCCCAGCCGCAGCACGCCGAGCCCGACGCGGGCGCGTCCGCCCAGGTCGCGCCGTACGAGGGCGTGCTGCTCCAGCGTGGCGAGCAGCCTGTAGACGACGGTGCGGTTGACGCCGAGCTTGTTCGACAGCTCCGTCACGGTCAGCCCGTGATCGGTGTCGGCGAGCAGCTTGAGGACGCGCAGTCCCCGGTCGAGCGTCTGAGAGGTCTCCGCAGTCACGACGCGCTCCTCTCCTCTGGTCAGTGGGGGCGGCTCCGGTGGGGGCGTAGCCGTGGCCGGGATCGCGCTGTGACGTCGAAACTTAGCGAAACGACTCCGCTGAGCGGAAGAGCCTGTCCAGAATCCGGTCACGAGCGAATGCTTTCGTGCTCGGTTTCGTTCAGGTCGGTCCCGATGTCGTCCGGTGTGCGCGTACGGGGCGTGAAGGGCGCGGGAACGGGACACTCCCCGCCACGTCACGCAACTCCGAGCACAACCAGGGGCGCACCCGGCATCGCGGCGTCGCGCCGCCGCGATGCCGCGATGCCGCACACCGCCCGGCCGCGCGCGGAGCGCCGTCAGCGCATGCGCGTCGCCCACTCCCGCACTTTCGCGATGCGCGCCTCGATCTGCCCCGCGGTCGCCTCCGCGCTCGGCGGCCCCCCGCAGACCCGCCGCAGCTCGTTGTGGACGACCCCGTGCGGCTTGCCGCTCTGGTGGACGTACGCCCCGACGAGCCCGTTCAACTGCTTGCGCAGCTCCAGCAGTTCCTTGTGGGTGACGACGGGCCGCCGGTCCGCGGGCAGTTCCAGCAGGTCGGCCTCGGAGTCCGGCTTCTTCCTGCTGTGGGCGATCTGCCGTGCCTGCCGCTTCTGGAGGAGGGTCTGCACCTGGTCGGGCTCCAGCAGTCCGGGGATGCCCAGATAGTCCTGCTCCTCGTCGCTGCCGGGGTGGGCCTGCATGCCGAACTCGGCGCCGTCGTACATGACGCGGTCGAAGACCGCGTCCGACTCCAGGGCCTCGAAGGGCAGTTCGTCCTGCTCGCCGGTGTCTTCGTCCTGCTCGCGTTCGGCTTCCTTGAGAAGATCCGCCTCTTCCGCGTACGGGTCGTCCTCGGCGGACTTCTTCGGTTTGTCGAGTACGTGGTCGCGCTCGACCTCCATCTCGTGCGCGAACGTCATCAGCGCGGGGATGGTCGGCAGGAACACCGACGCCGTCTCGCCGCGCCGCCTGGACCGCACGAACCGGCCCACGGCCTGCGCGAAGAAGAGCGGCGTGGAGATCGTCGTGGCGTAGACGCCGACCGCGAGGCGCGGGACGTCGACGCCCTCGGAGACCATGCGGACGGCGACCATCCAGCGGTCGTCGGAGTTGCGGAAGTCCTCGATGCGCTTCGAGGCGCCGCTGTCGTCGGAGAGCACCACCGTGGCCCGGGCGCCCGTGACGTCGCGGAGGAGCCTCGCGTACGCACGCGCCGAGTCCTGGTCGCTGGCGATCACCAGGCCGCCCGCGTCGGGAATCGCCTTGCGGACTTCGCTCAGCCGCCGGTCGGCGGCGCTCAGCACGGAGGGCATCCACTCGCCGTGCGGGTCGAGCGCGGTGCGCCAGGCCTGTGAGACGGCGTCCTTGGTCATGGGCTCGCCGAGGCGCGCGGCGATCTCGTCGCCGGTCTTGGTGCGCCAGCGCATGTTGCCGCTGTAGGAGAGGAAGATGACGGGCCGCACGACGCCGTCGGCGAGCCCGTTGCCGTAGCCGTAGGTGTAGTCGGCGACGGAGCGGCGCACGCCGTCCGAACTCCCGGGCGCCTCGGCGTACTCGACGAACGGGATCGGGTTGGTGTCGGAGCGGAACGGCGTGCCGGTGAGCGCGAGCCGCCGGGTGGCCGGTTCGAACGCCTCCTGGCAGGCCTCGCCCCACGAGCGGCTGTCGCCGGCGTGGTGGATCTCGTCGAGGATGACGAGGGTCTTGCGCTGCTCGACGCGGTTGCGGTGCAGCATCGGCCGCACGCCGACGCCCGCGTAGGTCACCGCGACGCCGTGGTACTCCTTGCTGAGCGGGCCCGCGCTGTAGTCCGGGTCGAGCTTGATGCCGATGCGCGCCGCGGCCTCCGCCCACTGCTTCTTCAGATGCTCCGTGGGCGCGACGACGGTCACCTGCTGCACGACGTGGTGGTGCAGCAGCCAGGAGGCGAGGGTGAGCGCGAACGTCGTCTTCCCGGCACCGGGCGTGGCGACCGCGAGGAAGTCCCTCGGCTGCCGCTGGAGATACGCGTCCATCGCCGCCTGCTGCCAGGCGCGCAGCTTGCCGGCCGTGCCCCAGGGGGCGCGGCCGGGGAAGGCGGGCGACAGGTGGTGGCTGGTGGAGGAAGTGCTGGTAGTCACGGGCTCCGAAGGGGTCGGCCGGCGCGGTCGTAGCGTTGTTCCGCGGGGTGTCCCGCGGGTGGTCTGCGCCTCGTTCTGCGCGCTGGTCGTACGCGTTGCCGTACGCGTTCAGGCGAGGCCGGTTCAGCCTACCGGCGGCCGGTGACAGCCTCCCCGGCGAGTCTGGTTTCCGCCGTATTCCGCCTGTGTGTACGGGAGTTGGGCCCGAGTTGGGCCCAGGCGGGACGCTGGGGGAGGCCGGGACGTACGGCTCAGAGCGGCGTCGCGCACGTCATGTGGTGAGCAGCACGCCGCCGTACGACGCGCCCGCGATGACGATCCACGAGCACAGGCCGAGCACGGCGACCCTGCTTCCCGTACGGGCGAGGGTGGGAAGGTGCACGGCGCTGCCGAGGCCGAACAGGGCGGCGGCGAGGAGGAGTTCCTGGACGGTGTCCGCGAGGCCGAGGGCGCTTGCGGGGAGCTGTCCGGTCGTGCGGACGGCGACCATGAGGAGGAAGCCGAGCACGAAGAGCGGGACGAGCGGCGGGCGCCGGCTCTGCTTGCCGCCGCCGGTAGCGGCGGCAGTGCCGGCAGTTGTACGGGTGGCTGTACCGGCGGCACTGCCTGAGGAGCCGTGCCGCCGCGCGCTCCGTGCCCGTACCGCCAGCACCATGGCCGCCACCAGCGGCGCCAGCAGCGCCACGCGCATGAGCTTCACCAGCACCGCCTGGCCCAG
This sequence comes from Streptomyces winkii, assembly GCF_032248595.1. Classification (NCBI taxonomy): domain Bacteria; kingdom Bacillati; phylum Actinomycetota; class Actinomycetes; order Kitasatosporales; family Streptomycetaceae; genus Streptomyces; species Streptomyces winkii. Next base: position 481,158 of record NZ_JASTTH010000006.1, read on the forward strand.
TGCGTGCTGGCCCGCGGTCTGGGCGGTGGCGACGACCTGCCCGACGTCGTGCACGCCCGCCCCGGCCCACCGCCCGAACTGCGCGGCGTCCAGGCCCAACGGGTGGTGCAGCAGCGGCAGTACGGCGATCGCGAGGGTGCCGCAGAGCGTCACGAGCGCGACGGACGTGGCGACGTCACGCTCCTCGCTCTCCCGCACCTCGCTGACCGCGCAGATCGCGGAGGCGCCGCAGATCGAGTAGCCCGTCGCGATGAGGAGCGGCTGGTCGCCGGGGAGTCCGAGCCTCCTGCCGAGCAACAGCGTCCCGGAGAAGGTCGCCGCGACGACGCCGAGCACCATGGCGACCGTCGCCCAGCCGAGCCCGGCGATGTCGCCGAGGCTCAGCTTCAGCCCGAGCAGCACGACTCCGAGCCGCATGAGCCGCTTGCCGGCGAGCGAGAGCCCGGGGCGTGCCACGCCGCTCACCAGCGTGCGCACGCCCGGGAGATGCGCGGCCAGTACGCCGAGGACGACGGCCGCCGTCAGCTTCGGCACGGCGGGCAGCGCGAGATGTACGGCGGCGGCCGCGGCGACGCCGAGCGCCGCCAGAGCCAGTCCGGGCAGCCTGCTCGTGCGCGCCGCGGGTGCCGCGGGTGCCGCGGAACGGGCCGGGCGGCCCGGAGAGGACGCGGCCGTGGACGTCGAACCGGCCGCCGAGGCGGCCGTCGGGTCGGAGAGGGAGTCGGAGAGGGAGTCGGAGGGCGAGGTGGAGGGCGAGGTGGAGGGCGAGGTGGAGGCGGACGTGGACGGCCGGTCCCACAGCAGCGCCATCAGCGGTCCGCCGGCAGCTCGTACACGCGCCGCACGCTGCTGCCCAGGCGGGAGACGTCCGCGCCGTAGATGTGGAGGGAAACCGCCTTGTCGGCGCAGCCGTTCCACACCTTGTGTATGTCGCCGGGCGGGGCGAAGCCGCAGACCGCGCCGACGGGGTTGACGACGTCCTCGGTGGCCACGAGCCGCGCCCTGCCGCCCGGTTCCTCCGCGGGCAGCAGCCGGTAGCGCCGCTCGTGTTCCTCGCCCTGGTGCACTCCGGTCACGCACCACGAGACGTGGTCGTGCACAGGCGTGCACTGCCCGGGCATCCACACCAGCGCGACGACGGAGAAGCTGCCGTCGGACTCGGCGTGCAGCAGATGCTGGCGGTAGCGGTCCGGGTCGCCCTCGTACTGCTCGGGCGTGAGGAGCCGGTCCGCGCCGCCGCTACCGGCGGCGGCGTCGGCACCGAGGTGCGGTGCGAGCTTCTCGCCGACGAGATAGGCCGTGACGTCCGGCGCCATCCCGCGGCCCACCACCTCGCGCACGTCCGCGACGAGGGCGTCGAGCCGCGCCGTCGTACGGGGCGCGGTGCGGGCGGAGGTCTCCGCGGTGCGGTGCTGCGTCGAGGTGGCCATGTCCGCAGCGTGACGCCGCCGATCCATCACGTCCAACGACGGTTTGTTGGCCGTACTCCAAACGCCGCTTATGGACAGGGACTTCGGGCGGCGCCGGGCACGCTGCCCGCGGGGCTCGTCAGCACCCGACGCGGTTCGCGGCGGCGGTCTTCAGCTCGTCCAGCACGAGCGCGGTCGCCGGGATGTCGAGGTGCTCGCGCAGCACGTACGCGGAGACCTGGCGGCGCGAGGCCGGGTCCAGCGCGCGGCCGGTGACCTTGCGGTGGACGAGGAAGGAGAGCACGAGCCCCGGCATCATCGCGATGCCGAGCCCCTCGGCGACGAGGCTCTGCACGACGAGGATGTCGTCGGTGGTGAAGGCCACGTCCGGGGCGAAGCCCAACTCCGCGCACTCGTGCAGGAAGTTGGCGCGGCAGCGCAGGCATCCGGCGATCCAGCGTTCGTCCGCCAGCTCGGCGAGCCGGACCGCGCGGCGCCGCGCCATGGGGTGCCCGGTGGGCATCAGGACGGTCAACTGGTCCTCCATGAGCGGGATCTCGACCAGCTCGTCCGGCACCTGCTCGTGGAGTCCGGGGTAGGTGAAGGCGAGGGTGATGTCGCACTCGCCGTCGGCGACGCGGCGCATCGAGTCCGGCGGCTCCGCCTCCTGCAACTCGACCCGCACGCCCGGGTGTCCGGCCGCCAGCCGCGCCAGCGCCTCCGGCACGAGGGTCGCTCCGGCGCTGGGGAACGCGCACATGCGCACCCTCCCGGCGCGCAGCCCGGTGATCGCCGACATCTGCTGCTGCGCGGCGGAGATCTGGTCGAGGATGATGCCCGCGTGGCGTTGCAGGGCCTCTCCCGCCTCGGTGAGCCGCATCTGCCTGCCGACACGTACGAACAGGGGCGTGCCGACGGACCGTTCGAGGGCCTTCATCTGCTGCGTGATCGCGGGCTGCGTGTAGCCGAGCGCCCGCGCCGCCGCCGAGTACGAACCGGCCCGCACCACTTCGTGGAACGTCCGTATGTGCCGTGAGTCGAACATGGCCGAACCATAAGCGGATTTTGGGTCCGTGGAACATTCCCCCTACCCGGCCCTGCGTACCAACAGGACGAATGCGGACCGGTCGGGCGGGGAGCGGCTCGTACGGGGCGAGGAGATGTCCCGGTCGCCCGGGGAAGCACGAGGCCACGGGATGACCGTCGCACCCGCGTTGCCCTACCCCCGAACCCGCAGCCGTCCCGCGACGCCGATGCCGGCCGCGCAGACCACTGCCGCCACCGCGTAGACCGCGACGAAGGCCAGAGGTCTGCCCTCCGCCGTCGCCGCCGCGGCGCCGCCGCCGCTTCCGGCGGCGCCGACGCTGACCGATCCGCCCCCGCACAGTGCGAACGCCGCACCGGTCGCCGCGAGCAGGACGACGTTGGAGAGGCTGTCGGACATCTGCAACGCGGCCGAGTTCTTCCCCGCCTCGTCGGGTGCGGAGAGCTGGAGCAGCAGCACGCTCGTGGAGGAGATGACCAGGCCCATCCCGTAGCAGGCGAGCGCCATCGCGACGGCCAGCGTCCAGACGGGGACGGCCTGTTCCAGCGCCAGGGGGGCGTATGCGACGCCGCCCGTGACCAGCACCATCCCGCCGCGTGCGAGCCGTTCCCGGTACGGCGCGAGCCGCTGCCGCGACTGTGTGAACGAGCCGAGCGCCCATGTCGCCCCGCCGGCCGCCAGCGCCAGCCCCGCCATGGTGACGGACAGCCCGCGCTGGCTGACCAGCATCAGCGGTACGAAGCTCTCCGCCACCACGAAGCCGCCCGCCGCGATGCCGCGCAGCAGCACGACCGCGGGCAGACCCCGTGCGGCGCGGTACGTCCCGCGCGGCAGGAGACGCAGCGCCGCCGGTACGAGGAGCGCCGCACCGGCCACCGCCGGGAGCGCCGCGAGGAGGGTCGGCTCCTGTCCCGCGTACTGGAGCAGTCCGGCGCCCGCGGCCAGCACCACCGCGTACTTCAGCCGGCGGCCGTCGGCCGGCGCGGTGCCCGCTCCGCCCGGCAGCGGTCCCGACGCCGCACGCCGGAGCGCGGGCAGCATCACCGCGAGCGGCACAGCCACCAGCAGCGGAATCCCGAGGAACACCCAGCGCCAGCCGAGGTGCTGGGTCACGGAGCCCGCGATCAGCGGCCCGACCACGGCGGGCACCACCCATGCCGCGGCGAAGCACGCCAGCACGGTGGGCCGCAGATGCTCCGGGTAGGCGCGGCTGACGGTGACGTACAGCGCGACGATGACGAGCCCGACGCCGATGCCCTGCACGGCCCGGCCGAGGATGAAGACCCCCATCGCGACGGCCGTACCGGACAGCACGAGCCCCACCGCGAACGATCCGATCCCCCATGCCAGCGGCGGCAGCGGCCCGCGCCGGTCCGACCACTGACCGGAGACGACCATGCCCAGCAGCGACGTGGTGAAGAGGGCGGAGAAGGCGAAGGCGTAGACGGAGACTCCGTCGAGTTCGTCGGCGGCCACGGGCATCGCGGTGCCGACGGCGGTCGCCTCGAAGGCGATGAGGAAGACGACGGAGACGATGCCGAGCGTCAGCGCCAGGTATCCGCGCCCGAGGACGCTCTCCTTGCCGGGGCGCGCGCCGGTCTCCGGGGGCGGCGCGGCCGGTGCGGGCACGGGTACGGCCGCCGGTGCGGGCGCCACGGCGGCCGAACCGCCGCCGCCCCGCGCGGGATTCACGGCCGCGCCGTGCTCCCCCGCCTCCTCGGCCCGTACGCCGTGCGCGGCGTCCACGCCGTGCGCTCTCGCTGGCCGGTGCGGCCCGCCGGGCTCGTCTCCAGAGGCAGTCATAGGGGCACGCTAAGGCCACGCGCCCGCCACGGCACCTGGCTTTCGGCGCCGTCGACGTCGGCCTTTCGCCCTAGGGCCGCGTCCGCACGACGGGGCCACGGGCGAGCGGTAGGTCGCGGACGCCGCCGGGTCGTGGACCCCCGGGGAGGCGGTACACGTCGGCCCGTCGGTCGACGGGCCGGAGACCGGCAACAGGCGGGCCGGAGGCCGGAATCGAAGGAGCCGCCGACGGACGGGCCGACAGGCGACCGGCGACGGGCGACCGACAGGCCGGAGGTCGACGGCCGAAGGCCGATGACCGGAGCCCGAACCCGAAACGGACAGCGACCGACGACCGGCGAGGACGCAGCGCCCTGCGCCGGAGACCGGAGACGGACGGGCCGACAGTCAACCGGCGACAGGTGACCGACAGGCCGGAGGGCGACGGCCGAAGGCCGATGACCGGAGGCCGGAGGCCGAACCCGAAACGGACAGCGACCGGCTACCGGCGAAGACGCAGCGTCGTGAGCCCCCGGCCGACGGGCAGACAGCCAACCCGGCAACCGGACCGCCGGGTTGGAGACCGGAGACGGACGGGCCGACAGACAACCGGCGACGGCCCTGACGGCCGGAGACCTGAAGCGGACAGGCCCATGGGCAAACCGTCGACGACCGCGCCGGAAGCGGAAACCGGACAGGCCCACAGACAACCCGCGACAGGCGACCGACAGGCCGGAGGGCGACGGCCGAAGGCCGGTGACCGGAGGCCGAACCCGAAACGGACAGCGACCGGCGACCGACGACCGGCGAGGACGCAGCGTCGGGAGCCCCGGCCGAAGGCTGAGGGCGAGCCGCGCCGGGACCCGCACCCCCGGCCGGGGCCGACGCGACGAGGGCGCCGGCGGCGCCAGGGTGACGGCTGCGCGGCGCTGTCTGGGGCACGCTGAGGGGTATGCCGCACTTCTCCTCGTACGACGGCGCCAGGATCGGCTACCACCTCCTCGGCGGCGATCCCCCGGGCCGGGAACGCCCGCCGCTGGTGTGCCTCGCCGGAGGTCCGGCACGCGACGCCGCCTACCTCGGCGACCTCGGCGGACTCGGCGCGTACCGGCGGCTGATCGTCCTCGACGCGCGAGGCACCGGCGACTCCCCGGCGGCGGACGACCCGGGCGAGTACGCGTTCCCGCGTCTCGCGGAGGACGTGGAGGCGCTCCGCCGCCATCTCGGCCTCGACCGGATCGCGCTTCTCGCGCACGACGCCGCGGCGGCCACCGCGCAGACGTACGCCGCCGCGCACCCCGACCGCCTCTCGCACCTCGTACTGCTCAATCCGGGCTCCCGCCTCCAGGGCGAACTCCCCGACGACGCACGGGAGATCTTCAACTCCCGTGCGGAAGACGGCGACTGGTGGGTGGACGCGCACGCCGCCGTCCAACTCCTCGACCAGGCGACCGACTTCGAAGAGATCCGCTCGCTGCTCCTGCGCGCCGCACCGATGGCGTACGCACGCTGGGAGGCGCCGCAGCGTGCCCACGCCGCCGCCGAGGGCGACCAGTTGAACCCGGTCCCCCGCGCGGGCTTCTGGCAGGGCGTCGACGAACCGGCGCGCCAGGCCGTACTCGACGGGCTGCGCCACGTCGAGACGCCCGTCCTCGTCGTCACCGGAGACCTCGACGCGGTGACGGGCATGCGCGCGGGCGAAGCGGTCGCGGAGTCCTTCCCCAACTCCCGTCTGCACACGCTCAAGGGCACGGGCCACTACCCCTGGATCGACTCCCCCGGCTCCCTCACCCGCCTCCTCCAGGACTTCCTCAACGAAGCGGCGTAACGCGTAACCCGCGGAGCGCGGCGCGCGGCGCTGCGGCGCGTAACCCCCGCGGGGCGCAGAGCACGGCGCGTGCGTCGGCTGCGTCGTCCACATCCGCTACGCGTCGGCCGTGCCCGTGAGGTCGCGCGCGATACGGGTGACCGACGCGGAGAGCGCTGCCGCCCACACCGGTAGTACGTCCTTGTCGAAGCGCGCGGTCGGCGCGGCGACGGAGACCGCCGCGACGGCGTGCCCCTCGGGGTCGTGCACCGCCATGCCGACCGCCGTCAGCCCCGTCTCCGTCAGCCCGTCGTTGATGGCGAAGCCCCGTTTCCGTACGAGGGAGAGCTCGCGCCGCAGCCGCCTCAGGTCCACGCCCGCCTCGCCCGGCCCCGCCGGCTCCTCCCCGTACTCCCCGGACTGCCCGTACTCCCCGGACTGCCCGTACTCCACGGACTCCCCGTAGAGCCGCTCCAACTCCCCCTCCGTCAGGGCCGCCAGAAGCACCTTGCCCCCGGACACCAGGTGCGCGGGCAGGGCGAGGCCCGCGCGGTCGCCGACGCGCAGGACGCGGTCGCATTCGACGGTCGCCAGGAACCGCACCTCCGTACCGGCGAGGACGACGAGGTTGGCCGTCTCCCCCACCCTGTCCACCAGCGTCCTCAGGTGCGGCTGGGCGACGCGGCGCAGCAACGCCACCGGCGCCTCGGAGACTTCGGCCGGACGCAGCACCGGGCCCGCCCGGTAGCGCCGGTCGTCGATCTGCTCGGCGAAGTCCCGGTAGACGAGCATCGCCAGCAGCCTGTGCGCCGTGGACCGGGACACCCCGAGCTGTTCGGCCGCGTCCGTCACGCGCAGCGGGCCCTCCTGCTGGAGCACCTGCGCGAGATGCAGCGCGTGGTCGACGGAGCCGATGGCGTACGACGGCTTGTTCTTCATAGCAGAAAAGACTATCCCGCAAGAGGGAATTGCAAGCAGTCTGCCGTAGTACGGGCCGATCCGCCCGCACCCGATCCGCACCAGATCCGCACCCGCACCCACACCCGCACCCACACCCGGACCCGAAGCGGACACGGACACGGAGACGCCCCCGGACACAGCCCTGCGCACAGACACCCCCCCCCGCAAGCGAAGGAGCCCGGAAATGACCACCGCGCCGGTGCGCATCACCGCCTCCGACGGTCCCGGCCAGCCGGAACGCACCCCCCAACTGGAGGAGCTCTACAGGGGGTTCGAGTCCGAGCTGCTCGTGCCGCTGTGGACCGAGATCGGCGATCTGATGCCGCAGCAGCCCGACTCCCGTGCCCTGCCCCACACTTGGCGGTGGCGGAACCTGCTGCCGCTGGCCGAGCGGGCGGGGCGGCTCGTGCCCGTCGGGCGTGGCGGCGAGCGCCGCGCCATCGCGCTGGCCAACCCCGGCCTGGGCGGCGCCCCGTTCGCGACTCCCACTCTGTGGGCCGCGATCCAGTACCTCGGGCCGCGCGAGGACGCGCCCGTGCACCGGCACACGCAGCACGCCTTCCGTTTCGTCGTCGAGGGCGAAGGCGTCTGGACGGTCGTCGACGGCGACCCGGTGGCCATGCGCCGGGGCGACTTCCTGCTCACGCCGGGCTGGCACTTCCACGGGCACCACAACCAGAGCGACGCCCCGATGGCGTGGCTCGACGGCCTGGACATCCCCCTCTCGCACTACACCGGTTCGACGTTCTTCGAGTTCGGCCCGGACGAGGTCGAGGACCGCGGCACGCCCGGGCGCTCCCGCTCGGAGCACCTGTGGGCGCACCCGGGGCTCACACCCGTCTCGGCGGCTGGAACACCGCTGCCCAGCTCGCCCATCGCCGCGTACCGCTGGGAGCACACCGACCGTGCGCTGAACGACCAACTCGCCCTGGAGAAGGACGGATACGCCGGCGTCCTCGAACCGGGACACGCCGCGGTCCGGTACACCAACCCCACCACCGGCGGCGATGTGATGCCCACGATCCGCGCCGAGCTCCACCGGCTGCGCCCGGGCGCCGTGACGGCCACGCGCCGTGAGGTCGGCTCGTCCGTCTACCAGGTCTTCGACGGCGGCGGCACCGTACGCGTCGGCGAGCGCGAGTGGACGGTCTCGCACGGCGATCTGTTCGTCGTGCCGTCCTGGCAGCCGCTGAAGATCGCCGCGGGCGGCGGCGACGGGCTGGACCTGTTCCGGTTCAGCGACACCCCCGTCTTCGACCGGCTCCACCAGTCCCGCACCCAGATCGAAGCCACCGCCGACGACACGGCCCTCCAAGACAGGACCCCCGAAGACACGGCCCCCGAATTCACCGCCGCCGACGGCATTTCCGGAGCCGGCGGCGACCCCGCGGAAGGAGCCGCGCGTTGAAGCTCGCCACCCTGCGCACCGCGGACCGCCGCACCGAGGCCGTACGCGTCGACGACGACGGGGCCTGCACCGGCCTCGGATTCGCCGACGTCGGTGAACTCCTCGCCCAGGACGGCTGGTTGGACATCGCGGCCACCGCCGCCCCGGCGGCCGGCACGAGGCCGCCGCTCCACCCCGGCGACCTCGCACCGGTGGTTCCCCGGCCCGGCAAGGTGATCTGCGTCGGGCTCAACTACCGCAACCACATCCTGGAGATGGGACGCGAACTTCCCGAGCACCCCACCCTGTTCGCCAAGTACGCGGACGCCCTCATCGGCGCCCGCGACACGATCGAACTCGCCGAGGAGTCGCAACGTACGGACTGGGAGGCCGAGTTGGCGGTCGTCATCGGCGCGACGGTGCGCCGGGCCGACGACGAGCGGGCCGCGCGGGCGATCGCCGGTTTCACCGTCCTCAACGACGTCACGATGCGCGACTGGCAGTACCGCACCAAGCAGTGGCTGCAAGGCAAGACCTTCGAGAACACCACGCCCGTCGGGCCGTTGCTGGTGACGCCGGACGAGCTGCCCGGCGGCACCGCACCCGCGCTCACCATGACGTGCTCCGTGGACGACGAGACGATGCAGAAGGCCGACACCTCCGATCTGGTCTTCAAGCCGGTGGAGTTGGTGCGCTACATCTCCACCGTCCTCACGCTCCGCCCCGGCGACGTCATCGCCACCGGCACGCCCGGCGGCGTCGGGCACGCGCGGCAGCCGCAGCGCTATCTCACCGACGGCTCGCGCCTCGTCACCGAGATCGACGGCATCGGACGCCTCGACAACATCGCGCGGCGGGCCGAGCGTTGACCGGGTCAGCAGACGTACGACGCTGGATGGACGAGAACACGGCCCGCTTCCTGGCCACCGTCGACGCCCTGTCCGACGAGGACTTCGCCGAGGCCACGGCCCTGCCCGGCTGGACGCGCGCCCACGTCGTCGCGCACGTGCACTTCAACGCCGAAGCGCTGCGGCGGCTGCTGCACTGGGCCCGCACCGGCGAACGCACCCTGATGTACGAGAGCACGGGGCAGCGCGAATCGGAGATAGAGGAGGGCGCCGCCCTGCCGCCTCCCCGCCTGCGGGAGCTCGTGCGCGCATCGGCCGGAGACCTGTCCGCCGCCGCGGACGGGCTGCCGGGCGCGGCGTGGGACAACGAGGTCGTCACCGCGCAGGGACGCACCGTGCCCGCACGCTCGGTCCTGTGGCTGCGTACGCGCGAAGTGGCCGTCCACACGGTCGACTTGGACGCCGGTACGCGCTTCGAGGACCTGCCGGAAGACCTCAACACCGCGCTCGTGACCGACGCGGCACGCAAGCGCAGCACGGGCGGCGAGGCCGCACGGCTCGCCGCGTGGCTCACCGGGCGCGCGGCCGGGGCGCCGTCCCTCGGGCCGTGGCTGTAGCCGAAGCCTCCGCAAAGGACGACGAACGTGAACGCAGCAGCAGTCGACGCGAGCAGCGCGGGGAGCGCCGCGACGCCCCGGAGCCGCCCCGCCGCGCCCGCGGACGCGGACGTCACCGGCGCCGACGTCGTCATCGCGGGCGGCGGAATCGCCGGGCTGGGCAACGCCTGCGCCCTCGCCGCCGCCGGACACACGGTCCGGGTGCTGGAGAGAGCCCCGGACTTCACGGAGATCGGCGCCGGCCTGCAACTCGCCCCCAACGCCACCCGCGTGCTGCGTGACTGGGGACTTCTGGACGAGGTCGTCGAACTCGGCGTCCTGCCACGGCGGTTGGTCTTCCGCGACATGCTCGACGGCGCGGAGCTGAGCCGTCTCGACCTGGATGCGCGCTTCGAGGAGCGCTACGGAGCGCCGTATGTGCTGATCCACCGCAGCGATCTGCTCCGGATTCTCGTCTCGGCGTGCGAGCGCGCGGGAGTCGCCCTCGTGCCGGACCACGACGTCGAACGCGTCGAGACCGACGGGGAGTCGGCGGTCGTCCACGCGGGGGGCAGGCGCCACCGCGCCCGAGTGGCCCTGGCCGCCGACGGGTTGCGCTCCCGGCTGCGCGCCCGCCTGAGCGACGACGAGCCCGTGCCGTCCGGCTTCGTCGCCTACCGCGGTGCGTTCCCCGTGGCCGAGGTCGCCGACGGGCTCGGCGCCGACGCGCTGCGCGACGTCGTCGTCCACGTCGGCCCCGGCTGCCATCTGGTGCAGTATCCGTTGCGCTCCGGGGAGATCTTCAACACCGTCGCCGTCTTCGCCTCCCCCGGCTTCCGCCGCGGCGAGAGCGACTGGGGCGGCCCGGACGAACTGGACGCGGCGTTCGCCGGCGCCTGCGAGAAGGCCCGGCGGGGGCTGAAGTCCCTGTGGCGCGACCGCCGTTGGCCGATGTACGACCGCGAGCCCATCCCACGGTGGGTCGACGGCCGCCTGGCCCTCACGGGAGACGCCGCCCATCCGATGCTCCAGTACCTCGCGCAGGGCGCCTGCCAGGCGCTGGAGGACGCGGCCTGCCTGGCGGCCGAGACCGTGAGGCACTCCTCGCCCGGGGGCGGCTGCGACTGGCCGCGCGCCCTGCGTGCGTACGAAGCCGCCCGTACGGTCCGTACGGCCCAAGTGCAGTCGGCCGCGCGGGTGTGGGGCGAGACCTGGCACGTGGACGGCTTCGCCCGCACCCTCCGCAACACCCTCTTCCGCGACCGCGACCCCGCCGACTTCCGGCACATCGACTGGCTCTACGCCGATCAATAGAATCGGCTGCATGGCGTCCAACGGGGAACGACCGATCGAACTGTCCGAACTGGTACGGCAGTTACGAGCGGAACTGAAGGCAGCGGCAGCGGAGGGCGCGGAGGCGGGCGAGACCCTCCAGTTCGACGTCGGGCCGGTCGAGATCGAGGCGACGGTGGCGGCGACCCGCGAGGCCGGGGGGAGCGGCAAGGTCCGCTTCTGGGTCGTCGACGCGGGCGGCGACAGCAGGTTCACCCGTTCCGAGACCCAGCGGATCACGCTGACCCTCAACCCGAAGACGGTGCGGCCCGACGGTTCGGCGCACTCCCCGCGGATCTCCGGCCCCGCGGTCGACGGCGAGCGCTGACGCAGGCGTGAGCGGCTTTGCCGGAGAGCTGAGGCGTCACGTCGTCGAGGTCATCGTGGACATGCCCTGCCGCGGCGAGGAGCGGGCGTCGGGCTATCTCGTCGCGCCCGGCAAGGTGCTGACGGCTGCGCACGCGCTCAAGGGAGAGTCCGGGGTCCAGGTGCGGTTCGACGCCGACCGCCCGGCGGAGCGCAAATACCCGGCCACGGTGGCATGGAGCAACACGGACGCCGACATCGCCGTACTCGAATTCGACCCGCGGGGAGCGCACGAGGGGGCGGACGGGCCGTACGAGCCCGAACAGACGGACGTCCGCGCCTCGTTCGGCAAGGCGGGCGAGGGCACCGAGGAGATCGACTGCACGGTCGCCGGCTTCCCTCTCTTCAAGCTCCGGGACTCCCGGTACCGCGACTCGGAGCACGGCTTCGCCCGCTGCGCGCCGTTCTCCAACCGGCGAGAGGGCACCCTCGATCTGCGGATGAGCAGCCCGCCCTCCTCCACGGCGGACCCTCGCCCCCGCGAAGACGCCGAGGAGCCCCACGCTGCGCACACGGCGGACGACTCGCCCTCGTACGAGCCGTGGGAGGGCATGTCCGGTGCCGCGGTGATCTCCGCGGGAAGGATCATCGGCGTCGTCGTCAACCATCACCGCGCCGACGGGGGCCGGCTCGCCGCGGCCAGGATCGACCGCCTGCCGGACCACCTCACCACCGCCGAACTCGACTACCTCGCCTCCCTGTTGGGCTGCGAAAGCCTGCACCCCGACGACCTGCCGGACGTGAGCCTCCGGCTGCCCGAGGGCGTCCGCACGCACAGGCAGGAACTCGCACGGTCCGCGATCCGGGACAAGTACCTCACGGACAGCCAGATCCGCTTCGTCAGCCCCGGCGACAAGCACAAGGCCGAACCCGACCGCATCCTCGAGCGGCTGTCCGCGGCGGCGGCGCCGGGAGCGAAGTACGACTCCCTGGGCGTGCTGCTGGTGGGCGTGGCCGGGACGGGCAAGACCCGCACCTGCTTCGAGGTGGCGGCCCGTGCCGAGAGGAAGGGGTGGTTCGTACTGCACATCGGGGCGGACACCCCCGTCCCCGCAGAGCAGTTGGCGGCCACGGTGGGCAGCCTGTCCGCGCGGGGGAAGCCCGTGCTGCTGGTGCTGGACTATCTGGACAGCTACTCGCAGCTCGGCCTTGCCGAGTTCGGCCAGAAGCTGGAGGAGCTGCCCACCGCCGCGTCGGTCAGGGTCGCCTGCATCGCCTCCGCCCGCCCCGGGAGCGTGCAGAGCCTCCAACGCCGCGGCCAGCTCCACTTCTTCGACCGCGTGGACGTCTGCCAGGACAAGAAGTTCCAGGACGACGTGGCCGAGGGCATCGTCGCCAAGGCCGCCCCGGAGGCCGTCGCAGAGTACGGCATAACGCAGATCGCCGAGGTGTGCGGGAGCCGTCCCGTCCTCGCTCTGCTGATCGCCAAGGCGATCGAGTCGCACGTGCGCGACGGCGTGGACGACGCGCTGAGTCTTCCCGGGCTGCGCAACGACCGCGGCCTGTCCCGCTGGTTGCAGCAGCGCACGGGCGAGGACTTCAAGCACCGGCAGACGAGTCTGCTGGCGTCCGCCGTCGCGGCCGCCTCGTGCACCCAGGACGGGCCGGAGGTGAAGCGGGCGGTCGGCTCGTTCCTCGAACGCCACGACGACCGGGAGTTCATGGTCAAGCCGGTCGGTGTCGTCGGGCGCCTGCTGAAGCTGGGCTGGCTGCTCTCCTCGGACGGCACCGTCGACGGCGAACTCGACGTCGTACACGACTTCGTGGCCGACGAGCTTCTCCAACAGGCGCTGCTGCCCGACCCGTTGCAGCTGGAGGGCGTGGTCGCCGAGAGAATGTTCTCCGCCTTCCTCGCCACCACCCGTACGTTCCGCCTCGCCGCCGACCATGTGCGCCGGTGGAGCGCCGACCTCGACCCGATGACGCGGGACGAGGTGCGGCAGACCTGCGAGGACTGGCTCGCGTCCCCAAGCCCGGGCGACGGGAGCCCCGGTGAAGGCCGGGGCGACGGCCTCCGCGACGGCTGCCTCGAAGCCCGCCTCGCCGCCGAGACGGACCTCGCCGAGAGCGCCCGCACGCTGCTGACCCTGCTCTCGGGACCGCCGTGGCAGTCCGGCGTCGTACTGTCCTGGGACCGGCTCGTCGAACCCTGGCTGCGCAGGGCGGAGACCGAGGCACCGCACCTCGCGCACACGCTGTTCGCGCACGCCGTACGGAACACCTCCGACGCCGTCCCCGAGCGCCTCGCCGCAGCCGCCCTCGACTGGCAGGCGCAGCACCCCGCTCGAAGGCGCGAGACCCGGTCCGTGCTGGAAGCCCTGCTGCGGGCGACGGGCCTGGCCGCGGAGCAGCGGTCGACCGCCGCGCTGCGGGCCGTGGAGTGGTTCGAGACCCACGGCCTCACCTGGGACGGCAGGCCGCTGATCAGCGCACTGCTCGCGCGGGACGACCTCGACCCGGACGTCGCCGAACGGGCCGTCGGCATCGCCCTCACCGTGGCCTCCCGGCATCTGGGCGCCCCGCCCACGGCCCATGTGCTGCGCCCGCTCCTGCGCCGCGGCGCACCGGAACCCGGCCGGCCCGACGAGGCGTACGCGCTCGCCGTCGCCTGGCTCAAGCGCCACAGGAGCGCGGACGTGGCCTCCTTCGTCCTCGCGGAGCTGCTCGTACGGGAGGACCTGGACGAGAAGCAGTCGACCCAGGTGACCGACCGGGCCCTCAACTGGCTGACCGCGCAAGGCCCTTCGCCCGTCGCCTCCTTCGTGCTGCGCCGCCTGCTCGGCCGCCAGGACCTGCGGGGGAGCCGCGCCGGCCTGGCCGCCGACCTGGCGGTCGGCTGGCTCGCGAAGCACGGCACGGACCAGGACGCGACGTATGTGCTCCAGCCGCTCCTCCCCATGCTCCAGCGCTGCCCTCCCGACGAGGACGGGGCAGCCGCGGGCCCCACGGATGGCACCGATGACGGTACGGACGCGGCCGAGGGCAGCACAGAGGCGACCGAGGGCCGTACGGACCAGGCCGTGCGCCATGCCCTGGAGTGGCTCGACGCCCACCGCACCCGCGACGACGCGCACTTCGTGCTCCGGGCCGTGCTGGAGAAGCCGGGCCTGCTCCGCGAACCGGCGAAGCAGGCCGCCGAAGCGGCCCTCGTCTGGCTGCGTACCGGAGCGCACGGCAAGCAGGAGTGGGCGAGATCGGTCCTCGGGCCGCTGCTCAAGTACCGCGGGCTGCCCGGGGCCCGGGAGCACTGCGCCGCCGCGATGCGCTGGCTCGACGCCGAGCCCAGAACCGGCTCGGACGAGACCAGCTTCGTCCTCGATCCCCTGCTGAGCCAGCCCGCGCTGGGCAAGCATGCCGCGGACGCCGCCCGCCACGCCCTCGCCTGGCTCGGGAACCACGGCGAGTCGCCGAACGCCCCGTTCGTGCTCAAGCCGCTGCTCTCGCTGAACATCTCGCTGGACGAACCGGCGGACGAGCCGGCGGACGTCCGCGCCGGTGACCGGGAACCGGTCGATCCCGCGGTCGGCGCCGGGCTCGACTGGCTTGCCACGCACGGCACTTCACCGGTGGCACGCTTCGTACTGCGCCCCTTGCTCAAGCACCGGAACGGCGGCGTGCGCGGGGCTCCGCACGCCCTGGCCTGGCTGAAGCCGGCCTCCAACCGCACCGACACCACCGCGTCGTTCGTGCTCGGACCGCTGCTGACCTGCCCCGGCCTGGACGCGGACTCCGCCTCCGACGCCGTCGAGCACGCCCTCGACTGGCTGGACGTCCACCACGGCACGCGCAGCGCACAGTGGGTCCTGGACCCTTTGCTCGACCGCCACTTGGCCGGGCGGGAACCGCAGCGGAGCCGGCTCGTGGGACGCGTCCTCGACTGCGCCGACGACGGCCACGCGGCCCTGTCGAGACAGCGTCTGCGTGCCCTGTGCCGCGAGGACCCGCTGCCCGGCGACCTGGGCACCCGTATCGCCCGGCACGTGCTGGCGGAGGCCCGTTCCGAGGAGAGCATCGGCGCCGTACGGCTGCTGGCCGGGGCCCTGGAGCGCGAGGACGTCCGTACGGACGAGGCCGGCGCCCTGGTGGACCTGGCTCTGGAGCGGCTGCGCAGCGACCGCTACGCCGACTCCGTCGAGGGAAGGCTGCTCCGCGCACTCCTCTCCCGGACGGACCTGAAGGCCGGACCCGGCGGCGAGACCGTCAACCGGGCGATGAGCTGGCTCGGCGCGCACTCCTCGCGCCCGTACGCCGAGGACGTCATGGCGGCCCTGCTCGAACCGCCCGGCGGACGGCCCGTCCTCACGCCGTCGCAGGCGGAGGCGTGCGCGCGGCTGGCCGCCGACTGGCTCGACGCGGCGGAGAGTACGGACGAGCCCGGCGCCCTCCGGCTGGCGGAGATCCTCAAGCGCCGCCGGTGATGCTCCCGCCGGGAGGTCAGACCCCGTCAGATCCCCGGGTCGTAGTCGCTCAACAGGGCCCGCGCACGGGTCAGTTGCTCCTCCGGGAACGGGCAGGAGCCCCGTACCGCCGTGTCGAAGTGGACCCCCGTCAGCACCGTGAGGGCGGCCACCTCACCGGTCGCGGCGTTCTCCATGCGGTGGCAGAAGCGGATCACCTTCTCCCGCACCTCCAGCAGCGCGGAACGCACCAGCACGATGTCTCCGGCCATCAACTCCCGCCGGTACGAGATCCGTTGGTCGACGGCGACCATGCCGCGCCCGCTGGTGCGCAGATACTCGGGCGTGATGCCGAAGGTCGCGAAGAGCTGCCAGGTGGCCTCGTC
The DNA here is from genome assembly GCF_032248595.1 of Streptomyces winkii. Taxonomy (NCBI): domain Bacteria; kingdom Bacillati; phylum Actinomycetota; class Actinomycetes; order Kitasatosporales; family Streptomycetaceae; genus Streptomyces; species Streptomyces winkii. The sequence goes on from NZ_JASTTH010000006.1 coordinate 497,473, forward strand.
GAACTTCCCGACGTACCACATGACGTTCATGTGCCCCATCTGGTCGCAGTGCCAGGGGTAGACCGTCCCGCGGTACGTCACCTCCAGCCTGGCGGCACCGGAATCGGCATCGGCATCGGCATCGGCATCGGCACGGGCCTCGGTCATGAGCGTCGTCTCTCCCTCACTCGTTCCGGCTCCGCACCGGCCCGCTCGTTCGCCGGCCGTGCCCGGCTCGCCCCCGGCCCTGATCCCGGTCGCGGACACCGACTCCCGGTACGTTAGCGGACGTTAACCGGCGCCGTGAACCGCAGCCGTGAACCGGAGCCGTGAACAGGGGTCTTCGAGCCTTCGAGGGGGCACGAGGGCCGCGGGGCGGGCGGTGCCCGTGTGGCTTCGCGCGGCGGCGCGTGGCTTTCGCGCGGGCGGCGGAGGCCGGAAGGCCGTCCCTCGGTGTCCCCGCGTCGTGTCAGCACGCCTCGCTTCCCCGCAGGTCAGCGACCACTCGTCCCACGGTGTCCCTCGAAGGACGGCATCCCTGGACCCGGTTCGGCCGCCCCACGCACGGTGGGCGCATCGACCGACCGAACCGAACCACGAGGGGACCATCATGAGACTGCGCAAGCACCTGGCCACCGCAGCGGTGGCCGGGGCGCTCGTTGCCGGGATCGCGGTGCCGGCCGGCGCGGCAACGCATGCCGCCCAGCCGACGTCCGGTCAAACGGCGACCGTGTCCTCGCTCTGCGGGGCGTACGCGAGCGGAGATCAGACCGCCTACTCCGACTGCCGCCCGAACCAGGCGCAGTACACCCACCGCATCATTCTTCAGTGCACCGATTTCGAGGGCGGCCTGTACGAGAAGGCGGGCCCGCGGGTCGGGGGCTACAGCGTCTCCAAGGCCAAGTGCAACGGCGTGCTCGACTCCCGGCACCGCTATTGGTCGGAGGGGTACCCCGAATCGCCCTAGACCGTCCGGAGAGAGCACGGCACGCACAGTGAGCCGGACTCGGGCTCGGACTCGGACTTGGACACGCCGGGTCCGAGCCCGGCTCAGGTGCCAGGTGCGGAGCAGTGCGGGGCCTGGCCCGGTGTCAGAGGAGCAGGCAGGCCCGGCGGTTGCCCTAGGACGCGAGGCACGACATGCTCATCTCGCCGCGGCGCCAACCGCCCGTAGTCTCCCGACATCCGAATCCGTACGTTTCCGACTCGCAGCGCCGCAGGGAGAGTTGATGCACCCGACAGCCGTCGAGCGGAACTTCCGTGTCCGCGCCACCCGGCAGCTGGGCTGGGGTGCCGTTCTCCTCGCGCTCGCCGCGGTGTCCTGGATCTACTCCGCGTGGACGGTGTTCACGCCGTACACGCTGGAGTCCTGGCACGTGGATTGCCCGGCGCCCGCCTTCTCCGACCGGAGCGGCATCTACAGCCCCGACTTCCAGCAGACGGCGGAGGAACGGCACTGCGCGGGCGCCCGCGACTGGCCCGGCCCGGTCTCCGCCCTGGTGGTCTCCACACCGCTGGCCACGGTCGGCGCGGTCCTCTTCACCTCGGGCTCCGTGACCCGGCGGACGATCGACCACGAGACGCAGCTGCGACGCGCACGGGAGGACGAGGAGAAGCGCCGCTCCGGCAGCTGAGCACATCGACGCACGACGCCCGGCGCCGGACCCGGCCCCGCTCTGCTCCCGCTCCCGCTCCCGCTCCCGCTCCCGCCGAGAAAACCCCTGGCAGCCTCGACGGCACCCGGATTACCGTCCGGGCTGTGCGCACGGGCTCGTTCGGGGAGGTTCCAGGTTGAGGCGCGACCGCCAAGTGCTCGTCTTCGACGCGGACGACACGCTGTGGGAGAACAACGTCCTCTTCGAGCGCGTCATCGAGGACTTCCTCGACTGGCTGGCCCATCCCACCCTCGACAGGCACCAACTCCGGGCCGTACTGGACGACATCGAGAAGGCGAACACCGTCGTCCACGGCTACGGCACCCGGTCGCTGCTGCGCAGTCTCGCCGACTGCGTCGAGCGCCTGCGCAGCAGGCCCGCGACGGCCCAAGAGCACGACGAGATCGAGAAGTTGGCGGCGGCGCTCATCGACCTCCGCGTGGAGCTGATACCGGGAGTCGCCGAAACGCTCACCGCCCTCGGCGACCGCCACGACCTCCTGCTGCTCACCAAGGGCGACCCGGACGAACAGCAGCGCAAGATCGACATGTCCCGGCTGGCGCACCACTTCCGGGAGATCGGCATCGTCCCGGAGAAGAACCACGAGACGTACCGCCGGTTCATCGAGACGCACGGCCTGACGCCCGCCACGAGCTGGATGATCGGCAACTCCCCGAAGTCGGACATCCTCCCCGCGCGCCAGGCCGGCATGAACGCGGTCTTCATCCCCAACCAGCACACCTGGGTCCTCGAACACGGCGAACTCGACCACTCGGACGACCAGGTCCTCCACCTGCGCAGCTTCCGCGAACTCACCGAGCACTTCTGAGCCGACCGACCACCACTGGGCCCGGCCGACCACTTCTGAGCCCGGCCGACGCACGCACCGTGCGCTGACCGTCAGGTCACCGATCCCGCCGCTGGAGGCACGATGTACGCGGTACCGCTGGGCGACGACGGCGCGGAGCTGCGCCCGCTCGAACCGTGGCAGGCCGAGGAGTTCCTCATCCACATGGACCGGGGCCGCGAGTTCATCGGGCAGCACATCGGACTGCCCGACGCCGTAACGGACTTGGCGTCCAGCCGTTCGTTCCTCCAGTCGTACGCGGAGAAGACCGCGTCCGACACCGGGCGCATCCACGGCATCTGGACGGCGGAGGGCACGCTGGTCGGCGGAGTCCTGTTCCGCACGATGGACGTCGCGCGGGGCACCGCCGAGGCGGGCTGCTGGCTGGAGCCGGCGGCGGCCGGCAGGGGCCTGGTCACAAGGGCGTCACGCGTGATCATCGACTGGGCCGTCGAGGAGCGCGGCATCCACCGCGTGGAATGGGTGGTCTCCGCGGACAACGCCCCCAGCATCGCCGTGGCCCGCCGACTCGGAATGACGAGGGACGGCGTGCTGCGCGAGAGCTATCCGTACCGGGGCAGGCGGCGGGACATGGAGGTCTGGTCGGTGCTCGCCCCGGAGTGGCGGCGGTGGCGCGCGGGCGGGGAGCCGGCGAGCCGGACATCGTGACCTGACGGTCACCCGTGCGGCAGCCATGCCGCGCCGGCCGTGCTGCGGCAGCCACCCGCACGGCGAAGCCCGACTCCGCCCCGGCTCCGCTCAGCTCCCTGCCGTCGCCGGCCCTTCAACACCGCCGGTCTACGGGTCCGATTCCCGCCAGCAGCCCCGCGGGCCGTCCGCGCACTCTGGCTCCATGACTGCATACACACCCCCCCCATCCCTCCCTCCGTTCTCAAGGAACTCCGGGACACGGACGACGCCGGGCGGCCCCTCGCCCCGTACACCGCCCGCGAGGACGGCGTTCCGATCAACTGCGTGGGCAGTCCCCTGCGTTGCTGCCTGCGGCCCATCGAGCCCGGTGAGCGGGTCGCGCTCGTCTCGTACGCGCCGCTGCGACGCTGGGCCGCGGCGACCGGGGCCGAACCCGGCGCCTACGACGAGTCGGGGCCGGTCTTCGTGCACGCCGAGGAGTGCGACGGCCCGCGGGACGCCCCGGGCTACCCCTTCGCGCGGCCGGGAGCGCTGCGCACCGTCCGCCGCTACAACGCCACGGGCCACATCGTCGGCGGCAGCCTCTTCGAGATCCCCGAGGACGCCGGGGCGGGATTCGACCGGGCGCTGGGAGAGGCGTTCTCCCGGCCAGACGTGGAGCTCGTACACGTACGAGCCGTCGAGTACGGCTGCTTCCTGTTCGAGGTCCGCAGGCCGTAGACGAGACGCCCCCGGAAACGGCCCCTCGGAACCTTTCCGAGCGGGCCGCCCTCCCGAGAGCCGGCATCGGTCCTCCTGCCGCGGACGCGCCCGGTAAGCGTTGACCGGCTACTTCACCCGAAGTCTGACGACAACCTGGTGTCGTTCCTGCGCCAACAGGCGGAGGAGACACGCACATCAATCCGCGACTCTGCTATCCAGCCGGAAACGTCGACCCGGAAGGTCGCACCAGTTTCGTCGCACACCGACCAGGAGAGCTTTCGAGTGGGTTGATCAACCCCGGCCTGATCCACATCATTTTGGACGGCTGCGGAATCCACTACTCGGTCGAGTACAGCTTCAATATCCCCGTCCGGCAACACGCTGATTCCCCACCTGTGCTCCGCCACACATGCTGCCCTGAGTCCCTTGCTCCAACACTCATCGCATACGATCGCACTGACTCCGTCTCCGCCTTCAAGAACCTGACCGTGACACTGCAGCAGATCCATAACGCGACTGGATTGCAAGTGCAGGGTTGCGGTCATGTCTTCGCTGATCGAAGGCTTCTGAGGAGTAGCCGAGATTTCCGCCAACCGCCGCTGTTCAGCAATCTCTTCGTCCGTAGTCCAATCAATGGTTCGGAGGATCTCCGCGAAGAGTTCAGAGTACAGATCCCAGTCTTCGAGTGAGGTTGTACTCAGTTCAAACACCAGAAAATCTTTGCCATACGGGATCGGAACATACGCTTGGATGATATTTCTGGCAACGATATGCGTTGTACCGTCCGGCGACAGGTCCGCCGGCATGGAAATAGGCGAGGCCGCTATTCGCGTCACTGCCCAGACACGTGGAAGCTCCACAGTCCGAATGTCGTCGTCCGGATAGGCACTCCTCAGTGCCGCCTCCGCGGTTTCGCAAGCCTCCTGCTCGTCCGAGGCCTCGTGGGCACTACGACTTACAAGAACAGTTGCCATGCTCGGTCTGCCGTCGATGTCCAGGAAGGCCATACCCGCGTACACCGCGTTGGCCACCTCCACCAATTGCGCCACGAGGTGGAAAAGGACTACGGCAAACTGGGCCTGGTCGTCATCATCCCGATTTTCCAAGATGGTTCGCGAAAGATCGCAGACCTTGTCGACCAGGTCATCTTCGTCGACTGCTTCGAGCGGCAGATCCTGCATGAAGGACGGCATGATCCACCCGAGCCGAGCCTCGGTGGTGAGATTCACGACTCAACTCCGCCTGTGTACCTCGAACATGATGAGAGATCTCCGTGCGTGTCAGGAGGGGGGAATTGGATCGGTGATGCGGAGAGTCCCGGGGAAGACTTCCGGGAAATCCGGAAACCCAACTGCCGGTTGACCGTTGAGCGTCATCCAGGAACCATCAGTGAAGCCGATCTGATAGCCGCCCCGATCCAACTTCCTTCGCGTATCCCGAGTCCACAGAACGTTAGAACGGTCTTGCTGCCATCCTGATTCCGCGACCTTCGCAAAGTTCTGTGTGCGAGAGGCATCTTGAACGTAGAACATCACTAGCCGCTTTTCTGTCACCGCGAGAAACACCATGAACCGTGTCTTGGATTTCGGTTGCGTAGCGACGAGCAGCTTTCCGCCCATGCTGTCCCAGGTCCCGAACTGCCAACCAGCCGTTATATGACTAGGGCGCGCAGACGTCGAGTTCTGCCGAAGCCTTTCTCGCTCATCCGGGCTTGAGGGAAGCCTGACGTCCGAAGTCGGTGGCAACGTTCCCGTAAGAAGCCTGAAGGGCCATGTCACCGCCCGCCTCAACGCAGAACCCGATCTTTCGTGACCGGCAAGAATCTCCGGCTGCCTTGAACGGGAGATTTGAATTTCTGCGTCAGGTCCGTCAGCAACAGCGAACAGGCCTGTCAGGCGCTCTCCTTGAGAGAATTCCTCCGCCCAGGCAACAACCTTCCCAACGGCCGAAGGACTCTGCCATTTCGTTGCCATGTATCTGCCTCTCAGCTTGCCAGGGCGCCGTGAAACTTACTGCCACTGGGTGTCTTGGCTGCGGTGGCAGATTCGTTGCCGCCAGTCATGCGCTCATATACACCGTGCGCGACAGAGCCGGTCTTGATGGTTATCTGCGAGACTCCGTTGAACGTCTTGACGGCGTCATCGGACATCTCTTTCCCGAAGCGGCCGAGTATTTTTTGCGTCGGCCCGGTGATGAGGTACCTCTGCGAGAACGAATCACGCGTCCGCTCACCGGCTACCCTGGCGAACTGCGCCAATCGCCCACCAGCATTCGCCGCGGGCTTGATCAATTTTCCGGCTGCACCTATGCCGGGCAGCACGCCGAAGGCATCCAGACCGACCTTCCAGCCAGGGGTCCCGTTCCCCCGCGCGTTGCCCATCCAATGTCCTGCCATCGCTCCTGCTGCGCACACGCCCGCTGCCACAGCCAGCACACCGCCCGCAATGTTGCCGACAACAGGGACGAACTGCAGCGCCAAGGCAGCAGCACCGAGGCCGGCAGAAATGTTGGACAGCAAGTCCGCGTTGTCCACGAGCCAGTCCTTGAATCCGTCCCAAGCGCCCTTGAGGCCGTCGGCCATGCGGTCCCAGAAACCCAGGTCCGGTGGGTGATTCTCCGATGCCTCCAGGATCGCGCGTTCGGCGTCGCCCGCGCGGTCCTTCCAGTTGGCGTGGATGCGTTCACCCTCACGGATCAGATCGTCCAGGCGATCGTTGGCTGCCATGGCGTCCCGTCGGGCATTCTCAAGCTGAGCGTTGATGCTGTCGGCCTTTTCCGCATCCATCGACACACCGAACGACCCTTCATACTTGTCGTAGAGAGCCTTGTGGTGTGCGTTCTTCTCATCGGCCCGTTTGCGGGCCTCGACCGCATCGGACTCCAGCTTCTCGGCCTGCTTCTGGAACGCCTCCAGCTTCGTCTGCCACCCACGCAGGGCCTTCGCACACTCCTGCATTGAATCGGTGCCCTGCTTAAGGTACTTGGGCAGCTCGCCGAGCTTCTTGGAGAACCTCTCCGCAGCGTCACCCTCCCACCAACTGCCCTGCTCTCCGGCGTTCTTGATGAGTTCGTGCAGCTCGTCGAGCTCCTCACCGACAGCTTTGACGTCTGAGGCCAGGAGCCCAAGGGCTTCCGTGTCGCCCTTGGCCGGATTGAATCCCAGGCCGGGCCAGCTTCCGTCGTCCTCGATGAACATGCTGCGCCATGACATGTGCTGTTTCCCCCCTCAACCCTTGCCGAAGCTCTTGGCGTTCGCCTCGTCGCCGGCCTTGTACGCGTCAATGGTGGTCTTGAGACGGTCCTTGATGTCCTTGGACGCGTCCTCGATGCGCTTGATCCCGTCCTCCCACTCCGACTGGAAGGTGTCGCAGGCATCGTCCAGACCGTCCGTGCCCAGTGTCTTGGGCCCGACCTTGTTCAGACGCGTTCTTGCCTGCTGCATGCGTTCGGTGGACTCGCCCAGTTTGTTCAGCACCTGCTCTGCGCGCTGGATGTCGATTCGGAAATCTGCACTCACAGCTCAGCCCCCGTTTAATGGCGTCGCGTTGAAAGATGTCGGAAGGGCAACGCTAGGTGCCCACCCACAGGGTATGCAACGAGCCCTCCGCGGTGCGCAGTTGGCCCATACATAGCCATCCGGTGCAGCTCAGACACCGTTCGACTATGTCGTCTTGGAGCAGAAGCGACTTCAAAAATCCACAATTGGCACCCGACCTCAACGTTTTCAGGCCGCTGGCGGTACGGGGCGTTGCCGAGGACAAGGAGGCCGGGTGTAGGTGTCTTGGCATGCGGTGCACTTCGCAACAACTCGAAGATGAAGCCCGAACGCTGGCGACGTTGCCTGACCGCGATAGCGCGAAGGATCCGGTCAGTTGTACGGCGACTGCTGCGGCGGCATCGACTGCTGCTGCGGAGGAACCCCGTACCCGGGGCCCTGGCCGGGCGGGTACGCGTAGCCGCCAGAGGCTCCGGGGCCTCCGGGGCCGGGGCCGTTGTTCCGGTTCCTATTGCGGCGGGACCTCACGACGAGAAGCACGATGACGCCGACGACGAGGAGACCCAGGACGCCGATGACGGACCAGATGATGACGAACTTCTGGTCCGCCTGCTCCTGAAGCGCTTGCGACTCCTGCTCCTTCTCGGCGGCCTTCGCGTCGTCCTTGAGAGCCTGAGGGACGGAGAGCGGGCCGTACTTGGACCCCTTGGGGATGTCCTTCTGAAGCGCCGCGAGGGGCCGGATCGCACCGTATCCGTACCGCTCGTCGGGGAGCTTCGCGCCCTTCTCGGACGCGGGCATCTTCGCCGTCTTGGTCAGGCGGTTGACGACCTGGCCTGCGGTCAGATCGGGGTACTTCGCCTTGACGAGCGCGGCAGCGGCGGAGACGTAGGCGCAGGCATCGGAGGTGCCGTCTCCGATGCCGTATCCATTGAGGTTGCTGGGCCCTCCGGAGGAGACGATCTTCGCGGCCGGCGCGCTCAGCAGCGTCTGCTTGCCGCGGTTCGACCCGTCCCAGAAGGTGCCGTCCTTGTTCAGGCCACTTGCCGCCACAACTCCGGCATAGGCGGCCGGATATCCGACAGCGCCCCCGTCGTTGCCGGTCCCCCCGACGATGACGACGTCGTGCTTCAGGGCGTAGCCGATGGCCTCCGACTCCGCTTGTTCGTCCTCGGGCTTGTCCTGCTTCTGAGAGATGTTGATCACGGAAGCGCCGTGGTCGACGGCGTAGCGGATCGACGACGCGTATCCGTCGTCGCGGTACCCCTGATCGCGGATGGGGAGGATCTTGGCCTCTGGTGCCAGGCCCATGACGCCGTCGCCGTTCCCCGGCCCATGGCCGTGACCGGCGATGACCGAAGCGATGCCCGTACCGTGGTCGTCGCCCTGTTTCGGAGCCGTGGAACCACCGTCGATGAAGTCCTTGCCCTTGAGGACATTCCCCTTGAGGTCGCGGTGGTTCGCGTTGACACCGTCGTCGACGACGGCGACGGTCTGCCCCTTGCCCTTGGTTGTGCTCCAGATGGACTCGGCATCAAGGGACTTCAGTGCCCACTGGTCGTTTCTCACCTGATCGGCTGCGGCGTTCGGTGCCGAAGCGAACAGCAGGGCCCCTGTCAGCGCTGCGCTGCTCATTACGCGAAAGGTCCGCGAGATGCCCATCTGTCGAATCCTCTTTTTGCGGCGGAGGGGTGCGGTCTTTGTGACCGCACCCCGGTACGGGCTACCTCGTAGTGTGCCGGTACTTCGTCAGCCGATAGTGGGCGGGGTTACATCGCGTCGCTGGGGCATCCAGGTCTCCTCGTCCTCGACGAGGTAGTCCGGACGGTCCCCCTGGCCCCTCTCCCCTTCCTTGCGCCGGGAGTTGTTGCCTGCGACACCGCCGCCCATGGCGCCGTTGGCGCCGCGGCCGCGCTCGCCTGCCATCGTGCCGCCGCGGCTGGAGTGCAGCCCCTGACCGCCCTGCCGCGCGGCACCTTTGCCCTGCTGCGGGGTGTCGAGCCTGCCGCCCTTCTGGCGTGCCAGAGGGCCCCGGCCTGCGGCAGCTCCGACGCCCTTGCCTCCGGCTCCGGCAGCTCCACCGCTTCCGAGGCCGCCCGGGACGCGCCCGGCTGCGCCGCGCCCGACGCCCGCACGACCGCCGGTGACGCCACGGCCCCCGGACGTCTGGCCGACATAGCCCGGGCCGCCGGGAACACCGCCGCCCGGGGCACCGCCGCCGGAACCTCCGGCAACTCCGCCACCGGGAGCACCGGTTGCTCCACCAGCGTGCGCGCCTCCGCCTCCCGTGCCGGTCGGCGTTCCGCCCGAGATGCCATCAACCTTCGTGCCTGCAGGCGTGCCCGCGGTGCCCGGCGAGGTCGACTTCGGCGCGCTCCTCCCGGTTGCGCTGCCGGTCCTGGAGGCTCCTGCGACCGCACCCGCCGGGCCGGAGTCGTCAGGGGTCACGCCGATCGGAACAGGGGCGACTCCGCCGGGCTCGCCCGGGTAGTCGTCTCCGTCGCGGACATTGGGCTTCCGCTTCTCCCACGACCCCATGGTCTTGGCCTGCGATGTGTACGCGAGAGCCAACGTCTCCATGTGCGCCGCGGCCTTGAGCTGTTCTTCCTTGCCGGCGGAGAGGTCGTCGTCGTGGTTGTCCAGGGCCTGTTGCGCACCCTGCTTCCCGTGGATCTCGCTCCGCCACTTGCTGTCGTCGCGCGAGAAGCCGTCCCCGAGGGAGTTCATGGCGCTCGACAGCTTGCTCGGCTTCTCAATGGCGTCGACCTTCGGCTTGATCTCGCTCAGCTTCTGGCCCGCGTTGCGCATCGCGGTGGAGGTGTAGTGGGCGTATGTCGCGCAGTCGGAGATCTGCTTGCTGATCTTCTTCGCCTTCTTGGCGAACTCGTCCGCGGACTCGCCTTCCCAATGCTGCAACACGTGCTCGACGGCCCTGTCGAAGTCGCTCTTCACGCTGCCGCCGCCGCTCACCAAGTGGTCATGGATGTTCTTCCACGCGTCGGCAACCTCGATGACCAGCTCGGGCTTGGCGTCGGCGAGCATGGCCTTCATCGAGTCGATGGTCTGCTCGGTGGCGAACGCGGTCTTCACCTCGCCCGCGTAGCACATGTTGCCGGTGTCGGTGTACTTGTCCAGCCCAGTGTCGTCGCCCATGTCGTCCTCGCCCCCTGACCGTCAGTTCCCGGACCCCGAACGGCCGCCGTCCATGCCGTACTTCGCGTCGTGCTCCGCGTTCTGGTACTTGCCGTGGGCCTTCTTCGTGTTCGTCCCGAAGTCGTCGACGACCTGGTTGATGACGCGGATGATCTCCTCGATGTGAGACTTCATCTCATCGTGCGCTTCGTCGAGGTCGGTCTGCTCGGCGAAGTTCCTGCCGAGCGCACCCTTCGGGAGGAAGGTGTTGTACTGGCTCTTGGTCACCGACTCGCCCATGGCGGTCGTCACGCGACCGAGCTTGCGTACGGTCTCCTCGAGTTCACTGAGGTCAACTCGCATCTCACCCACGGCTGCACCTACCCCGTTCTGTCTTCATCGTCCGCACACTCAACCGTGCCCGCCGAGCAGTCGCCACCCATGGTGCCGTACGTCTGTTTCACATACACCCTAGTAACCACCACTGACAGCCAGTCGCCGCCCCCGCAACTCCCGGGCACATCCGCGGGAGCGGAACCGGGCCCGGCGGACGGTTTCCTCGTCACCGTGCGTGGACCTGCCCGGCGAGGCGGAAGCGGACTCGTTACCCCGTGGCGCAAGAGGCACAAATGCCGTACGCCGCAGCCGAGTTGCCCGCGTCAGCGATACGGAACCGTAATGCGGTTCGACGGGCCGCGCACACGCGACGCCGCGCGCCGCAGCCGGGCGCTCAGCCCCCCACCGCCGTCTGCGGCCGGATCGGGAGGCGGTTGACCGGCATGCCCGTGGCCGCGCGGACCGCCGCGGCGACCGCCGCGGGGGAGGTGACCACCGGCACCGCCGAGGCGGCCTTGGCGCCGAACGGGGCCACCACGTCCTGTTCCTCGATGAGTTGGACGATGCGGATGTCCGGCGCGTCCAGCGCCGTCGGCAGGGCGTAGCCCGTGAAGTCGGGCTGGCGCACCACGCCGCGGTTGATGCGGAGGTGTTCGGTGAGAGCCGCGCCGACGCCCTGGGTGACGCCCGCCTCGATGCGGGCGTTGAGCTGGCGCGGGTTCAGCACGCGGCCGACGTCCTGGGCGATGGCCATCTCGACCACGCGGATCGAGCCGAGTTCGACGTCGACGTCGACCACGGCGCGTACGGCGGCGAAGGCGAGCCCGACGAAGGCGTCGCCCTGCCCCGTCTCGTCCAGCGGCTCCGTGGGGTGCGGACGGCACTGGGCGGTGGCCCACAACTCCTTGTCCTCCAGGGCCTCCGCGACAGTCGTGGAGAGGACGCCGTCGTAGGAGGTGATCTTCCCGTCGGCGATCGTCAGCAGCTCCGTCGACATCCCGAACTTCGCCGCCAGCGGCTGAAGCAGCTGCGTGCGCACCATCTTCGCCGCGCGCTCGACCGCGCCGCCCGAGACCCAGGTGTGTCTGCTGTGCGCGCCCGCGCCCGCGGGCGGCTGGTCGGTGTCGACGGGCGCCACATACACCTCGTCGATGCCGAGCGTCTCCTGGACGATCTGGCGGGCCAGCGTCGTGAAGCCCTGCCCCGTCTCGACGGCGGCGCACATCACCGTCGCCACCGGCCCGTTGACCTTCACGGTGGCTGTGGAGACCTCGTCGGCGCCCTCCGCGCCGAGCATGTGCACCATGCCGAGCGCGTAGCCCACGCCCCGCCGCACCGCGCCGGGTTCCCCCGCGCCCTCGGGGCCGCCGGGCAGCAGCCAGTCGCGTTCGGGGCTGTCCTTCGGGAGCGCGGGCAGCGGCGATTCCCTTACGGCGCGCAGCAGTTCGGCGACGGGGGCGGGGCAGGTGACCGTCTGGCCGGTGGGCAGGAGGTCGCCGGTCGCCATCACGTTGCGCATGCGCAGGTCGGCCGGGTCCATGCCCAACTGGGCGGCCAGCTTGTCCATTTGGCCCTCGTACGCCGCGCACACCTGCATCGCGCCCTCGCCGCGGACATGGCCGGACGGCGGGTTGTTCGTACGTACGGCCCAGCCGTCGATCGTCGCGTGCGGCACGACGTACGGCCCGGCGGCGAAGGAGACGGCGGCGGCGAGCGCGTCGGCGGTGGTGTCGGCGTAGGCGCCGGCGTCGAGGAGGATCTGGGCCTCGACCCTGACCAACCGGCCGTCGCTGTCGGCGTGATGGCGGTAGCGCAGCAGCGTGGGGTGGCGGTGCGCGTGTCCGAGGAAGGACTCCTCGCGGGTCGCGGCGATCTTCACGGGGCTGCCGGTCTTCATCGCGAGCAGCCCCAACGGCACCTGGAGGCCGGTGTCTTCGCGGTCGCCCATCGCTCCCGGCACGCCCGTCACGACCACCTTGACCTGCTCGGGCGGCAGTCCGAAGCAGGCTGCCGCGAGGTCGCGGTCGGTGTGCGGATCGGTGGAGGCGGTGTAGATCTCCACGCCGCCGTCGGGCCGCGGCACCGCCAGGCCCGCCTCGGCGCCGATGGGCGCGGGGTCCTGGCGGCCGATGCGGTACAGGCCCTCGACGACGACGTCGCCGGTGACGTCCTGGTCGCCGAAGCGCAGCGGGATGTGGCGGATCAAGTTGCCGTCGGGGTGCAGCGGTTCGGCCTCGAAGGACTTCTCCGGGTCGGTGACCGCCTCCAGCGGCTCGTACTCGACGGAGATCGCGGCGGCCGCGAGCCGTGCCGTGTCGGGATGGTCCGCGGCGACGGCGGCGACGGGCTCGCCGTAGTAGCGCACGACGTCGCGGGCGAAGGCGGGCTGGTCGGCGACCCTGCGTCCGTGCCCGGCGTCGCCCGGGACGTCCTCGTGGGTGACGACGGCGTGCACGCCGGTGAGCGCGGCCGCCTGCGCGGTGTCGATCGAGACGATGCGGGCGTGCGGGTGCGGAGCGCGCAGCACCGCCGCCCACAGCAGGCCCTCGGCCCACAGATCGGCGGCGTAGGGGAAGGTGCCTTCGGCCTTGGCGGGGGCGTCGGTCGAGGGCAGGGACGCACCGATGCCGTGCGTGGCGGGACCGCCGTCGGCGGAGTCGTGCGCGAGCGGAGTGCCCTGGGCGGGGGTCGCTGTGACGGCACCGGGGCCGTCGGCCGTGCTGGTCATGCCACTGCTGCCTTTCCGCGTCGTCCTTGCACGCGGTGGTGCTCCTGTACGCCTCGCCCTTGTGCTGGGTGCCGCCTCGCGGTGCCCCGGCGTCCGGTGCGCTCCGCCGCGGGGTGCCCCCGTACGCCGTGTTCTTGTACGCCGTTTTCCCGTACGTGGTGTTCCCGTACGTGGTGTTCCCGTACGCCGTGCCGTTGTGCGCCGCATCCCCGTACGCACTGTTCCCGCACGCGGCATCCCTGTACGCGTACGCACCGTTCCCGCACAGGGTGTTCACGCATGCGCTGTTCCGGAACGGGCTGTTCCAGGACGCCGTGTTCCGGAACCCGGCAGTCCGCCGCGCGGCGCCTCCGTGCGCCGTTCCCGCTCCGCTCTCCCCCTGCGCGGCTCCCGTGAGAAAGGGCCGCCGGGAGGCCGCCGCCCGTCATACGGCGCCTCCGTCCGGGAAGTGCGCCCCGCCCGCACCCGGGCCCGCCTGCTGCGGAATGCGCGCGGACGCCTCCGCCAACTCCTGCTCGTACGCCTCCGCTTCGGCCTCCGCCTCGGCTTCCTCCCGGGCTGCCTGCTCGGCGCGCTCGGTCACGACCGTACGGACGGCGTCGAGCACACCGCGGTAGCCGGAGCAGCGGCACAGGTTGCCGCTTATCGCCTTGCGGGTCTCCAGCTCGCTGGGCGCGTGGTTGCCCTCCAGCAGATCGTGCACGGTCATCGCGAGACCGGGCACGCAGAATCCGCACTGCACGGCGCCCGATTCGGTGAGCGCGCGCTGCACGTCCGAGGGCACGCCGTCGGCGGCGAGCCCCTCGACCGTACGGATCTCGCTCCCGGCGGCGGTCGCCGCGGGCACGAGGCAGGAGGCGACGAGACGGCCGTCGACCTGCACCGAGCAGGCGCCGCACTCTCCTTGCGAGCAGCCGTCCTTGGCGCCGGCGAGGCCGAGGCGCTCGCGGAGGACGTAGAGGAGGGACTCGCCGATCCAGGCGTCGGTGACGGGCCGGTCGATGCCGTTGACGTGCAGGACGTAGGAGACGTGGGGGTGTTCGCCGCCCAGTTCGGGGGCGAGTTCGACGGGAGGCTCCTCGGAGACCTCGCCGTCGGTGACCGGTTCGCCGGCCGCATCGTCGGTGTCCCTGCGGGGGGCGGCGGCACGGCTGCCGCGCCCGTCGGTCCCGTGGGGCGTCTCCCCGCCCGTCACGTCACCGCCCGCCACGTCGCCGGCCGGTGCGGACGCGTCCGGTCCGGACGCGGCGGCGTGCGAGGACGGGTTCGCGGCTCCGGCTGCCGGCGGCGCGGGCGTTTCGCCCCAACCGCCGCCTCCCGCCGCGGTTCCACCGCCCTGGTCCGCGTCCCGCTGCCCGCCGGACGACGGGCCGTCGGACGGCATGCCGTCGGTGCCGGGGCCGGTCGCGACGCTTCCGGTCGCCGGGCCCGAAGAGGGCGTGAACGGCAGTCCGGAGCGCACCGTCCCCATGACGGGCTGCGGCTCGTCGTCCTGGCCGTCTTCGCGGCCGCCATCGTGGACGTCTTCGGCCGCGCCCCCACCGGGCGTCGGGTGCTCGCTCTCGGGGCCCGGCTGCGCGTATGCGCCCGGCGCGTTCGTCCCCTCGTCCCCCGGTCTCATGTCCCCCGCGCCGGCGCCGGGTTCGGAGACGGCCTCGTGCCCCTCGAAGGGCACCTGCCGGCGCGCGTGCGCCGCCGCCAAGTGCGCGCCCGCCGCGGTGTCGTGCTGATGTGGTGCGGCGGCCTGCTGCGCCGCCGCGCCGTGACCGCCCAACTGCCTGCCGGGTCCTATCGGTTCGGCTTCGTCCGCGGGGACGCCGCCGCCCGTGCCGAGCGGACGCCGCGTACGTGCCTCGTGCGAGCCCGCGAGCGCCGCGGCAGCTCCCTGGCCCATCGCGGAGCCGGAGCCCGGACCTCCGCCCTGGCTGCCCTGGCCGCCCTGGCCGCCCGGACCGCCGGGGCCGTCATGACCGCCGTGCTCCATGCCCGGACCGCCGAACGCGGGCGCTCCGCCAGGTTGCCGTGCCTGCTGCCCGGGAGAGTGCTGCCCCGGAGGCTGCTGTCCGGGGGCCTGCTGCTCATACCCCTGCCCGTACGCGGACGGGTCGTGCATGCCGGGAGCCCCGGCACCCATCCCCTGCCCGAACGGCATCTCCCACTGCCCGGCGGACGCCGGGTCGGCGGCGGCCGGTGGCGGCGCGTGCTGCCCGGAAGCCTGCTGCCCGGCGACCTCGGCCGGGTCCAGCGGCGGCGGCGTGTAGCCGCCCTGCCCGGTGCCGGGCGCGGCCAGCGCGTCCCATGCCTCGGCTCCCGCGCCGGGAGGCGGCAGCGGACCGGCGGGCAGCTGGACGAAGGCGGTGGCGTCCTGGTCGGACTCGCCGCCCCAGCCCTCCCGCGGGTACGAGACCTGCTGCGGATACGACGGGTGCGGCTGCTGCGGCTGTGCCTGCTGCCGCCCTTGCGAGGGGTGAGGGACGAATTCCCCGTACTCGTTGTACTCGCCGTACTCGCCGGCGTAGTCCGTGTACTCGCCGCCGTAGCCGCCCTCGTCGCCGTACTCGCCGTAGCCGCCGCCGTAGCCGTCTCCGTACCCCTGCCCGTGCCCGTATCCCTCGCCCGGTGCGTTGGGGTCGTGCGGGCTGCCGTTGCTCATGCGAGCGCCCTCCCGAGTCCTCGGCGGGCCAGTGTTGCCACCGTACGCCGCAAGTGGAAGGCCGCGGGCGGAAGTGCGGGAGCCTCACCGCCCTCCTCGGCGGGGGCGGGGTCGGGGATGCACGCCATGGCCACGTAGTCGCCGAACGCGGCGAGCGCCTCGGGGGCCAGCCCGCGCTGCCCGTCCCAGTCGATCAGCGACGCGATCCAGCGCTCCGCCTCCAGGGGGCGCAGGGGCATCGGCGCCACCGCGCCCACCGCGCAGCGCACCCCGCGCCGCACCGGGTCGAGCACGACGGCGACCGAGGCCATCGCACGGCCGGGACCGGTGCGGCCCGTGGCCTTGAGGAAGGTCTGCGGCGCGTGCAGCAGCGGCACGCGGACATGCCCGACGACCTCGCTGGGCCGCAGCATGTCCACGTTCGCGAGCAGATGGCTCACCGGGATCTCGCGCCGCGCCCCTTCCGGGCCGGCGATGACGAGCGTGGCCTCCAGCGCCGCCAGTACCGGCAGGGTGTCGCCCGTCGGGTGGGCGCTGACGACGTTCCCGCCGAGCGTGCCGGCGTTGCGGATCTGGGGCGGGCCCGCGGCGCGCGCGCCGGCCGCGAGCGCCGGGATGAGAGCGGCGAAGTCGGGGCGCCCCATGCGGGCGTGGGTGAGGCCGGCGCCGAGCAGCGCCTCGCCGTCCAGGTACTGCCAGCCGCGGATCTCGCTGATCCGCCCGAGCCCGACGAGCGCGGCGGGGCGCAGATGGCCCGCGTTGACGCCCGCCATCAGGTCCGTGCCGCCCGCTACGGGCACCGCCGCGGGCACCGCGGAGAGCGCGGCCACGGCCTCGTCGAGTGTGGTGGGCAGCATGACCGACGGCACAGCCTGTGGCGCATGTTGTTCATGCTGTGCTTGCGAGCTCAATCCAGCCGCCCCTTCCCCGGTCGACCCGGCTGCCGTGCCCGTACGGTACGTGCTCACCGGCCGGACGAGGCAACTCTGGCACATCTCGGCGGGCAGTCGGACCGGCGGCCCGGTATGGGCTGTTCCGTCAGCTGACATCACTCTCGTCCCTTGTCCGGAACAGGGGCCCGTAATCCCCAGCTCACACAGGCAAGCAGCGAATTGCCACTCTCGGGGACTCTTGTGCGGATCACCGCTGCTGTGCGGACTTTCGTGCTACGGACCACACGCGCTGCCTGCGGTTACGCGGGCCGCTCTCCCGGGGAGCCCCCGCCGGAGCCTTCCCGCGGACTGCCGGGCTGGGGAAGCGGGCGTCCCGCGATGCCGGGCCGGCGCTGCCACGGGTGCGGGCCGCCGGGTGGCCGGAAGTCGACGCCCATCGCCTCCAGGCGGGCGTAGTGCCCGTCCGTCATGCGGTGTTCGAAGTCCGCGACGTCGCGCCGGTCGGGTGCGGGCAGCGGCGACCAGACCGTCTCGGCGAAGGCCGCGAGGCGCGGGAAGGTCTGGTAGTCGACGCGCTGAGGGTTCTCGGTGCACTCGGTCCACATGTTGGCCTGGGCGCCGAGCACACGACGTTCCTGCGGAGTTCCGGCCAACTCCCGGGGTACGGGCTCGAATCGGTAGACGTCGCGCAACGTGCGCACGTATCCGAGGGGAACGGGTTCGTCGTCGCCGCCGTCCTGCCTGTGATCCAGATACACCTGCTGCTCGGGGCACATCACCACGTCGTGCCCGGCGCGCGCGGCGGCGACGCCGCCGGCCCGGCCCCGCCAGGAGGAGACGACGGCGCCCTCGGCGAGACCCCCGGCGAGGCCCCCCGCAAGGCCGCCGTCGAGGATCTCGTCCCAGCCGACGAGGCGGCGGCCGCGTGCGGCGAGCCAGTCGCCGAAGTGCCGCATGAACCAGGCCTGGAGGGCTTGCGCCGGGTCCGCCCCGCCGGGCTGCCCGGAGGCCGCCTCCGGCGCGAGCTCACGCATGCGCGCCCGCGCCGACGGCGACGCGTGCCACTGGTCCTTGGGGCACTCGTCGCCGCCGAGGTGGACGAAGCGCGAGGGGAAGATCTCCAGCACCTCCTCCAGCACGCCCTCGTAGAAGCGGAGCACGTGCTCGGCGGGAGCCAGCACGTTGGGGCTGACGCCCCAGTCGGTCCACACCTCCAGGGCGGCGGTGTCGACGGCGTCGGTGTTGCCGAGTTCCGGGTACGCGGCGATCGCCGCCTGCGAGTGGCCCGGGATGTCGATCTCGGGGACGACGGTGATGTGCCGGTCGGCGGCGTACGCGACGATCTCCCGCAGGTCCTCCTGCGTGTAACGGCCGCCGTGCGCCCGCTCGTCCCACAGCTGCGGTGTCCCCGGCGGCCCGTCGCGCCCGACGCGGCTGCGGGCGCGGACCCCGCCGACCTCGGTCAGCCGCGGCCGGTGCCGGATCTCGATGCGCCAGCCCTGGTCGTCGGTGAGATGGAGATGCAGGACGTTGAGTTTGTGCGCGGCGAGCAGGTCGAGG
Source organism: Streptomyces winkii (assembly GCF_032248595.1). Taxonomy (NCBI): domain Bacteria; kingdom Bacillati; phylum Actinomycetota; class Actinomycetes; order Kitasatosporales; family Streptomycetaceae; genus Streptomyces; species Streptomyces winkii. The sequence goes on from NZ_JASTTH010000006.1 coordinate 516,105, forward strand.
GTGCGCAGCACGCCGTCCTTCGGCATGAAGTGGCGGGCCACGTCGAGGAGATGGCCGCGCCAGGCGAAGCGCGGCCCGTCCTCGATGCGCATCGCGGGCACCCGCCACGCGTCGTGCGCCGTGGTCCTCGCGCACCGGTACGCGGCGGGGCCGAGCAGCTGCCGCAGCGTCTGCGCTCCCCAGAAGACCCCCGCCGGAGTGCCGCCGGTGATGCGCAGGCTCCCGGCGGACGCGTCGAGCACGTAGCCCTCCGGGCCGAGCCGGGCGGCGACGGACTCGTCCGTGCGCAGCGCGAGCACACCGCCGTCGTCGCCCGCGCCGCCAGGCGGCAGCAGCGGCAGGCCTGTTGCGGGGGTGAGCGTGCCGCGCAGCCAGCGGGCGGTGCCGTCCGTGCCGTGGCCGGCGTCGAGCACGGTGTCCGGGCCGAGGACGAACCCGGGCCCGTCACCGCCCTGTTGGACGGACGACGACTGCGGCGCCTTGGCCGTGACGGAACGGGGCGCTGGAACGAGATCCGGGTACGGCACGCGCGGCACCTTTCGCTCTGGAAGAAGACGCCGGAATCCGGGAGTTCAGTCCTTCACCGCGCCGCCGAGTCCAGAGACCAGCCGCCGGTGTACGAGGACGAAGAAGACCAGCACGGGCAGGGTCATCACCGTCGACGCGGCCATCACCCCTCCCCAGTCGGGGGTTTCGGTGTCGAAGAAGACCAGCAGTGCAAGGGGAAGCGTGGAGTTCTCGGTGGCGGAGATGATGAAGGACTTGGCGAAGAGGAAGTCGTTCCACGTCGAGATGAACGAGAAGACGCTTGTGGCCACGAGTCCCGGAAAGACCAGCGGGAAGAGGATCTGCCACAGGAACCGCGCGCGGCTCGCCCCGTCGATCGTGGCCTGTTCCTCCAGCGCGTCCGGCACCGCCTTCACGAATCCGCGCAGCATCCACACGGCGAACGGCAGCGAGAAGGCGAGGTGCGGAAGTATCAGCGACACAAGGGAGTTGAGGGCGCCGAAATCCCGCATGAGGAAGAACATGGGAATGGTCAGCGCCTCGACCGGCACCATCTGCGCCACGAGGAAGAGGACGAGCAGCGTCGTACGGAAACGGAAGCGGAAGCGCGCCACCGCCGTCGCCGCGAGAAAGGCGATGAGGGCCGAGACGACCACCACCGTCCCCGCCACGAGCAGGCTGTTGAGGAAGTAGCGCCCGAAGTCCTGCTGCGCGAACACCCGCCGGAAGGCGTCGAGTGAGGGATTCGCCGTCCACGGCACCGGATGCGCCGAGCGCACTTCTCCGGCGGGCTTGAAGGCCGAAAGCACCATCCAGTAAAGGGGAAAGGCGACGACGAGCGCGACGGCGACCGCGGTGGCCTCCGCCGCCGTACGCCACGGCCTGAGCCGGAAGCCTCCCCCGCGTGAGCGCCGCCGCGCCGGCGCCGCCGCCGTCACAGCTCCTCACCCCTCCGCCGCAGCACCCGCAGATGGACAAGGGTGACGCCGAGGAGCAGGAGCAGCATCACGACGCCGATCGCCGAGCCGAGGCTGTACTGCGAGGAGGCGAAGGCCTTCTGGTACGCGTACACGTTGAGCACGAGGTTCTGTCCCGCGATGCCCCCGCCGCCCGTCATGACGTAGATCTGGGTGAAGACCTTGAAGTCCCAGATCACCGACTGGATCGTCACGACGAGCAGAATCGGCCGCAGCATCGGCGTCGTCACGCTGCGCCACGTGCGCCACTGCGAGGCGCCGTCGAGCGCCGCCGCCTCCAGCACCTCCTCCGGTATCGCCCTGATCCCCGCGTAGACGGTCACCATCACCAACGGGAAGGAGCACCAGACCACTTCGAGGAAGACCAGCGCGAAGGCGCTCATCCGCCCGTACGTCCAGGAGAAGTCGCCCAGCCCCAGCACCCTGTTGACGGGCCCGAAGTCGGCGTCGAACAGGAACACCCAGACCGTGGAACCGGTGACGGCCGGGGTCGCCCACGCTCCCAGCGCGGCCAGCATCACCAGCAGCCGCGGCACCGCCCGCACGCGCGTGAGGAGCACGGCGAGCGCGCATCCGGCGGCGAGGGTGCCGAGGACGCATGCGGCGGCGAAGAGCACCGTCGCGAGCAGTACGTGCCAGAACTGGGCGTCGGCGAAGAGTTCGGCGTAGTTGCCCAGGCCCTGGAACGACGTCGGCTCGCCCCCGCTCACCTGCGCCTGGGTGTACTCCAGAAGCGAGATGAGGCCCAACTGGTAGACGGGATAAGCCAGTAGACCGGCCAGCACCACGAGGGCGGGGGCCAGATACAGCCACGGGGTCAGACGGTCCCGCCGCAAGGGCGGACCGGTCGGGCGCGGGCCTTCCCGCGAGGCCGGGCGGCGCCCGGAGACGTCCGTACGCGGTGCGGGCGCGAGGGCGCTCACTCCACGAACGCCTTGTCCATCTTCCGCGCGGCCTCCGACGCCGCGTCGTCCACGCTGCGCTTGTCCCCGGCGATCTGCTGGAACATCGACGGCAGTACGAGCCCGGCGTCGATCTCCGCCCACGCGGGCGTCGCGGGCACGAACTCCGTGCCGGCGTCGAGGGTTTCGACGAACGGCTCGACGAACGGCTCCTTCTTCGCCGCCTCTTCGCGCGTGTCGGTGAAGGTGGGCAGGAACCCCATCGCGTCGAAGAGCCTGCGCTGCGTGGCCTTCCCCGCCAGGTCGCGCATCAGCGCGACGGCGAGGGTGCGGTGCGAACTGCTCTTCAGCACACCGACGTTGTTGCCGCCCGCGAAGGCCGGTGCGATGCTGCCGCGTTCGGTGCCGGGCAGCGGCACGACGTCGTACTCGCCCTTGACCTTGCCGTCCTCCATCGCCTGACGGTTGAAGTCGCCGGCGACGACCATGCCCGCCTTGCCCGCCGCGAAGGCCTCGACGTTCTCGTTGCCGCCCATCTCCGCGCACTTCGCGGCCGGGCAGTTGTCGTAGCCGAACAGGCCGGTGTAGGCGGAGATTCCGCGCTTCGCGCGGGCTCCGTCGACGGCGGAGACGAAGGTGCCGTCGCGCTTCTTCTCCGCCAGTGAGCCGCCGTGCGCCCAGATGAACGGCAGCGCACCGTAGGTGTACGCGCCGCCGACGGCGAGCCCGTACATGCCGGGCCGCTCCGCCCGTATCTTCCGCGCGGCGGAGGCGACTTCACCAAGCGTGCGGGGCTTCTCGATGCCGAGGTCGCCGAAGACGTCGGTGCGGTAGTACAGCGCCCGTACGCCGACGAAGAGCGGCGCCCCGTAGATCTTGCCGCCCACGGTGACCGACTTCTTCGCCGTGGGGTCCACGTCCCGGGCCTCCGGCCAGTCGGCGAACTCGGCGCTCACATCGGCGAGTCCGCCGTTCTCGACGTATCCGGCGGTGTCCGTGTTGCCGTACTCGATCACGTCGGGCGCGGACGACGGATCGTTCAGGGCGCCCTTGATCTTCTCGGCGCGGCTGTCGACGGGGATGTACTGGACGTCGACGCGCACGCCCTCGTGCCGCTTCTCGAACCGGCGCACCACGCCGTCGACGACGCGCTCCTTGGGCTTGTTGCCGACCTCGCGGAAGAGCCACACGCGCAGCGTGCCGCTCTTGTCGTCCTCGTGCGGCCCGCCTCCGGACGTGGACGGGGCACAGCCCGCCAGAAGCGTTCCGGCCAGTGCAAGTGCCGTCAGCGGCACGGCAGTTCGTACGGTCCACTTCACGGCGAGTTCCCCAACCCTCATAGGGCGTTGCAGAGTTCGCAACGCGGATTCCGCGACGCACAACCGCACAGGAGGTTACGAGCCGACGCCCCGCCCGGCAATAGGTCTCGACCAATCCGGTCGGCACACCGCCGGGTCCGCGCCCGGGAGCACTCGTCGAAGCACGCGATGCGGCGTCCGCCCCTCAACAGACCAGCGCGCCCTGCCCGTCCCGCAATGGGGACGGACAGGGCGCGCTGTGAGCCTTACGCGGACGACGCTCCGAGGTAACGGAGCATCGCAGATCCGAGGTAACGAAGCACCGGGGAACAGCGGGTCACCGGCCGGGCCGAAGAGCCGCGCCGCCGCGGACCATAGGGAACGGACGGCCCCAACGGACCGGCGCCCGGGCCCGAGGAGGGGGCGTTACTTGTTGCCGCCCTTGCCGTCCTTGCCGCCGCCCTTGTCTCCGCCGGAGCTCATCGTCTCGTAGATCTCCTTGCACATGGGGCACACCGGGTACTTCTTCGGGTCGCGCCCGGGTACCCAGACCTTGCCGCAGAGCGCGACGACGGGCGTCCCGTCCATGGCGCTCGCCATGATCTTGTCCTTCTGGACGTAATGGGCGAACCGTTCGTGATCGCCGTCTCCGTGCGACGTCTGGGGCGTCGGCTCGACCAGAGTGCCGGTGCCCGTACCGCGCTCAGGCTCAAGAGTGCTCATGCGGACCAAGCCTAATTCAGCGAGGCATCGTCCGGGTATGTGGCCACCATCGCCAGTTCGCTGCGCTGCCGTCGCAGTACGGACCGCCACAGACGCTCCGGCGACGGCGACGAGACGTCGCCCGGCTCGGACTCGACCACGTACCACGCGCCCTCGGACAGCTCCTTCTCCAGCTGGCCGGGACCCCAGCCCGCATACCCGGCGAAGATGCGCAGCGAGCCCAGTTCGGCGGCGAGCAGCTCCGGCGGCGCCTCCAGGTCGACGAGGCCGATCGCGCCGTGCACGCGGCGCCAGCCCAGCGGCCCGTCCCGCGTCTCTCCGTCGGCGTCGGCCCCGTCGTCGCTGCCGCCGCCATCCCTGCCGCCGCGGGCCACGCCGTCGCCGTCCCGGCCGGGCCCGCGGCCAGGACCGCCGCGCAGGCTCGTGGAGGCGGTGGCGCCGCCCCCCGGGGGCTCCGGGGCTCCCTCGGCGTGCCTGCCGCCCTGAGACGCGGGGACCACGGCCACGCCGAGCGCCGCGTCCAGCGAGACGGGCCCGCCCTGGAAGACGACGCCGGGCTCTCCGGCGAGCGCGGCCCAGGGCTCCAGGATGTCGACGACGTCCACGGGCGTCGGGCGGTTGAGCACCACGCCGAGAGATCCCTCCGCGTCGTGGTCGAGCAGCAGCACCACGGCACGGTCGAAGTTCGGGTCAGCAAGCACCGGAGTCGCGACCAGCAGCCGCCCGGTGAGCGAGGACACCTCGTTCATGCCGTAATGGTCCCGCACCTGAGGCTTCCGTGTGAGCCAACGGCCGGATCAGGCGCCCATGATCCGGCGTACGCCCTGGTCATCGCATGTGCACCGAATCCACGCGGATCTTGCGCACTTCGCTTCGCATACCCCCGCACAACCCACCCCGCATCCGCAACTCCGGTCACAGCACGGGCACTTCCCCGTCACACAACGTGATAACGCGCGCAGGCCGTGTCCGTGGCCGGATTCGCCCCCCAAGCGGCGCCGCGCCGGGACCATTACGATTGTCCTTCGTCCTTGCCCCAAGCTTCTCCAGGGGGCCGGGGGCCGCACCAGGCCTCAAGTCATCTGCCCCGAACTGTCTTCAGGAACGCGGAGATCAATGACCGACGACGTCCTGCTCGTCCACGGCGGCACCCCGCTCGACGGCGAGATCCGTGTCCGTGGCGCAAAGAACCTCGTTCCGAAGGCGATGGTCGCCGCGCTGCTGGGAAGCGAGCCGAGCCGGCTCCGCAACGTCCCCGACATCCGCGACGTGCGGGTCGTACGGGGTCTTCTGCAACTGCACGGCACGACCGTGACCACCGGTGAGGAGACGGACGAGCTGGTGCTCGACCCGTCGCACGTCGAGAGCGCGAACGTCGCCGACATCGACGCGCACGCGGGCTCCTCCCGCATCCCGATCCTCTTCTGCGGGCCGCTGCTGCACCGCCTGGGCCACGCGTTCATCCCGGGCCTGGGCGGCTGCGACATCGGCGGCCGCCCCGTCGACTTCCACTTCGACGTGCTGCGCCAGTTCGGCGCGACGATCGAGAAACGCGCCGACGGCCAGTACCTGGAGGCGCCGCAGCGGCTGCGCGGCACGAAGATCCGCCTGCCCTACCCGTCGGTCGGCTCCACCGAGCAGGTGCTGCTCACCGCCGTACTCGCCGAGGGCTCCACGGAGCTGAGCAACGCCGCCGTCGAGCCCGAGATCGAAGACCTCATCTGCGTCCTTCAGAAGATGGGCGCGATCATCTCGATGGACACGGACCGCACGATCCGCATCACCGGCGTCGACAAGCTCGGCGGCTACACGCACCGCGCGCTGCCGGACCGCCTGGAGGCGGCCTCGTGGGCGAGCGCGGCGCTGGCCACCGAGGGCAGCGTGTTCGTACGGGGCGCCAGCCAGCGCGCGATGATGACCTTCCTCAACACCTTCCGCAAGGTCGGCGGCGCGTTCGAGGTGCTCGACGAGGGCATCCGCTTCTGGCACCCGGGCGGCCCGCTGAAGTCCATCGCGCTGGAGACGGACGTGCACCCCGGCTTCCAGACCGACTGGCAGCAGCCGCTCGTCGTCGCCCTCACCCAGGCCACGGGCCTGTCCATCGTCCACGAGACGGTCTACGAGTCGCGGCTCGGCTTCACCTCGGCGCTGAACCAGATGGGCGCCCACATCCAGCTCTACCGCGAGTGCCTCGGCGGCTCCGCGTGCCGCTTCGGTCAGCGCAACTTCCTGCACTCCGCGGTGGTTTCGGGCCCGACGAAGCTCCAGGGCTCGGACCTGATCATCCCCGACCTGCGCGGCGGATTCTCGTACTTGATCGCGGCGCTCGCCGCCCAGGGCACCTCCCGTGTCCACGGCATCGATCTGATCAACCGCGGCTACGAGAACTTCATGAACAAGCTCGCGGAGCTCGGCGCCAAGGCGGAGCGGCCGTAGTCCGTCTCCGACGGAGCCGCGTGAGTCCGTCCGGCAGGGCCCGTCGCGGGCGCGTGACGGACGCCCGCGGGCGTCGTCGGGGTGAGAAAGCCCACGCCCGCCATCCAGCATGCGGACGCCCGCCTGTCCGGTACGTCCGGTACGTCCGTCGCGCCGGGTGCACACGCGGTGCGGGCCCCACAGACGCACGAAGGGCGGCCACCCGGTTCTCCGGGTGACCGCCCCGCCGTGCGTGGCCCGGAGCCGCCGTCGGCAGCTCCGGTCCTGCGGGCCCTTACTTGCCCTTGGCGGATTCCTTGAGCTTGGAGCCGGCCGACACCTTCACGCTGTACCCGGCCGGAATCTCGATCGGGTCTCCGGTCTGCGGGTTCCGCGCGGTACGGGCCGCACGGTGCGTGCGCTCGAAGGTGAGGAAACCGGGGATGGTGACCTTCTCGTCGCCCTTGGAGACGACCTCGCCGACGGTCTCGGCGAGGGCGGCCAGAACGGCGTCGGCGTCCTTACGGGTCACCTCGGCGCGCTCGGAGAGAGCGGCCACCAGCTCACTGCGGTTCATAACTCGTTACTCCCGTGTTCTTCTTGCCGATGAGGCGTGAGATCGAAGCCGATGCTGCCAGGGCCCTCGGACAGTCCCCTGACCAGGGTCTGCTTTGAGACCCTCCCGCCCCTTGGGGAATCCCCAGGACGAAGTCCCCGGGGACGAATCCTGCCCCTACGTATGGCGGGAAAGCCAATCCGGAAGGCACTGGCAGCTGCGGAGTCACACGAGCGGCGGCGATGTCCCCGCTGTGCTGACGCCCCACAGGCTTGTGTCTGCCGCAACCCTAGAGGGGGCGCCGTAGCCCTGCACCTCGCGACGCGCCGTGCCACCACGCGGTGAGCGGCCCGGATCCGGTCTGCTTCCGGCATGAGCCCACCGGGCCGTGGGTACCCCTCGCGGTCCGTGCAAACCGCTCGGCACGGGGCGAGTGGCGCCGGCGGCGGCGCGCACGGGGGCCGGGCGCCGGCGTGACCGGTCAGTCCGCGGAGGCCTCCGCCACGGTGGCGGCGCCCACCGTCGCCGTGGGCGCGGGAGCGATGGCCGCCTCCCCGGCGGCGCGCGCCGCGTCCCGCACGGCGCCGGCCACGGCGCCCGAGACCTTCTCGTTGAAGACGCTCGGAATGATGTAGTTCGGGTTCAGCTCGTCCTCCAGCACCACGTCGGCGAGCGCCCGCGCTGCGGCCAGCATCATCTCGTCGTTGACGGACCGCGACTGCGCGTCCAGCAGCCCGCGGAAGACGCCGGGGAAGACCAGCACGTTGTTGATCTGGTTCGGGAAGTCGGAGCGCCCGGTGGCCACGACGGAGGCCGTCTCGCGCGCCACCGCCGGGTCGACCTCCGGGTCGGGATTGGCGAGAGCGAACACGATCGCGCCCTCCGCCATGCGCGCCACGTCGGTGCCGTCGAGCACGTCCGGCGCGGAGACGCCGATGAAGACGTCCGTACCGACGACGGCGTCCTTCAACGTGCCCGTGACGCCTTCGGAGTTGGTGTTGTCCGCGATCCAGCGCAGCGGCGAGCCCTCGGCCTCGCCGACGAGGTCCTCGCGCCCGTCGTGCACCACGCCGTGGATGTCGGCGACGATCGCGTGCTTGACGCCCGCCTCCAGCAGCAGCTTCAGGATCGCCGTCCCGGCGGCGCCCGCGCCGGACATCACCACGCGGATGTCCTCGATGCGCTTGTCGACGACGCGCAGCGCGTTGAACAGCGCCGCGAGCACGACGATGGCCGTGCCGTGCTGGTCGTCGTGGAAGACGGGGATGTCGACGAGCTCCCGCAGGCGCGCCTCGATCTCGAAGCAGCGCGGCGCGGAGATGTCCTCCAGATTGATCCCGGCGAAGCCCGGCGCCAGCGACCGAACGATCTCCACGATCATGTCCGTGTCCTGGGTGTCCAGGCAGATCGGCCAGGCGTCGATGCCGGCGAAGCGCTTGAAGAGCGCCGCCTTGCCCTCCATGACGGGCAGCGCCGCCTGCGGGCCGATGTTGCCGAGGCCCAGCACGGCCGAGCCGTCGGTGACCACGGCGACGCTGTTCCGCTTGATCGTCAACCGCCGTGCGTCCTCGGGGTGTTCGGCGATCTGCGTGCACACGCGGGCCACGCCCGGCGTGTAGACCATGGAGAGATCGTCGCGATTGCGAATGGGGTGCTTCGACGACATCTCGATCTTGCCGCCGAGGTGCATCAGGAACGTACGGTCGGAGACCTTCCCGAGCGCGACGCCCTCGATGTCCCGCAGCTTCGCCACGATCTCGTCGGCGTGCGCGGTGGACGAGGCGGCGATCGTGACGTCGATTCGGAGCCGCTCGTGCCCCGAAGCGGTGACATCGAGGCCGGTGACCGAACCGCCCGACGACTCCACGACCGTGGTGATCTGGCTGACCGCGGTCCCTCCGGCGGGAACCTCCAAGCGGACAGTCATCGAGTAGGAGACGCTGGGCGCGCTCATTGCCGACTTCCCTCTGCTTTCCCTTGACGCGTAGTGCCGCACAGAACCGGGCGCCGAAGTATCGGCTTCCCGGGGTGGGGCGCGTCAACAGATCGTCCCACCTACCCTCCGGTACGAGGTAACCCGCGGTCCCGGCCGGCTCTCAGTGCGGAAAGAGCCTTCCACAGTACGAGATGACCGTGATCGGAGCTCCTTCGGCCCCCTTCTTTCGGCACCGGCGCGAAAATCTGTGTCTACGCCCCAAATCACTTCAAAGCGCCCTAACTCAGCCTAGGATCGGCCCGCAAACCCCATATGCATACAGGGAGACCAGGAATGGCTCAGGGCACCGTCAAGTGGTTCAACGCCGAGAAGGGCTACGGCTTCATCGCCCAGGAGGACGGCGGACCGGACGTATTCGTCCACTACAGCTCGATCCACGGAGAGGGCTACCGCAGTCTGCAGGACACCCAGCGCGTCGAGTTCGAGATCGCGGAGGGCCGCAAGGGCCCGCAGGCGGAAGGGGTCCGCATCATCGGCTGAGAGCCGGCGGCGCGAACCCCTTCGAAGAGCTTCACCGAAGCGGAAGCTCGAGAAGTCTTTGGTGACACCGACCCGCCAGCTCGCCTCGCGGCAAGTGGTCGCTCGAAGCGACAATGGTTGGGCCCGGGGGCATGGATCGGGCCGGTGCCACATCCAGGCTAACAAACAGCTCCCGGGAGCGATTCCCTTCCCCGGCAGCGATTTTCGTCAGTCGCCGAGCAGTTCCGGAACACCCTCCGCGTCCGGCAGATCCCGCTCCGCGGACAGCACCGTCAGCCGCTGTGTCGCCCGCGTCAGGGCCACGTACAGCACTCGCAGGCCCGCCGTCGCCGCTCCCCCCGGGGCTCCGTCCCGGGCGGTGCCGCGGCCGGTGGACCCGACTCCGTCACCGGTTCCGTCACCGGCATCGGCCCGCACTCCGGCCCCGTCCGCCGAGGTGCCGGCGATCTCCGCGGGCGAGACCACGAGCGTCGCGTCGTACTCAAGTCCCTTGGCCTCCAGGCTTCCCAGCGTCACCACGCGGTCGCCGAGCCCGGCGAGCCACTCGCGGGCCTCGTCTCTGCGGCTCATCGGGACGACGACGCCGACCGTGCCCTCCACCTCCGCCAGCGCGCGCTGCGCCTCCTCGCGCACGGCCGCCCCCAACTCGCCCCGCACGGCGGCGAAACGGGGACGCAGGCCCGTCGAGCGCACCGCCTTCGGGGGCGCCATGCCCGGCATCGCACGGGCCAGCACCCGGTCCGCGAGCTCCGCGATCTCGGCGGGATTGCGGTAGTTGACGGTCAGTTCGAAGCGGCGGCGCGGGCGCGAGCCCAGTGCCTCCGCGCGTGCCTCGCCGGCCTCCTCCGTGTCCGGCCAGGAGCTCTGGGCCGGGTCGCCGACGACCGTCCAGGTGGCGTGGCGGCCGCGGCGGCCGACCATCCGCCACTGCATGGGCGTCAGATCCTGTGCCTCGTCGACGATGACGTGCGCGTAGTCGGTGCGCTCCTCGGCCTGCCGCTCCGCCGCGCGGTCGCGGCGGGCGGTGGGGTCCCGGTCGGCCGCCGTCGTCAACTCGTCCAGTCCGCTGAGCTGTTCGGCGAGGCTCTCCCATGCCGCGGCCAGATGGGGCTCCTCGCCGTGGGACGCGTCGGCCTCGCGGCCGCGAGGCGCGGCGGGCGCGCCGAGCAGTACGCGCAGCTCGTCCAGGAGCGCGACGTCGTGCACGGAGAGCGGGCCCTCGCCGTCCGCGTCGAGACGGCGCAGCGAGCCGGCGAGGGCGGCGACCTCGGCGGCGTCCAGCAGCCGGCGCCCGCCGCGGCCGCGAGACGCCGTACGGCCGGAACCCGCGCGCCTGGACGAGCGCGCGGACAGGCCGGCGATGCGGGCCAGGTTGTCCTCGTCGGCGAGCGACGCGAGCACCCGGCGCGGCGTCAGCTCGGGCCACCACGCGTCGAGGAAGTCGATGAAGTCGTCCTCGTACGAGACCTCCTCGTCGAAGGCCTCACGTGCCTCAGCCGCCAGCTCCGGATCGGTGTGCCGGCGGCCAGCCCCCGACTTCTCCCACAGCGCGTCCAGCAGGAACTTGCGGGCGCGCGGACGCATCAGGTTGACGGGCGCGGTGCCGCCGAGCACCTGCCGCCGCACCTGGCGCAGCTCGGCCGCGTCCAGCTCGACGCGGTTGCGGAAGGCCACGACCCGGAGCACGTCCGGCACGCGGCCGGCGTCCAGCGCGGCGCGTGCCGCCTTGTGCAGCAGCTTCGCCATGCGTGCCGATCCCTTGATCCGGGCGACGTGCTGCTCGTCGAACGTGGTGGCCTCGGCGCCCTCGACGAGCGACCCGAGGGCCCGCACGGCGACCTGTCCCTCCTCGCCGAGCGAGGGCAGCACGCCCTCCGTGTAGGAGACGAGCAGGGGCGTCGGGCTGACGACGAGGATGCCGCCCGCGTAGCGCCGCCTGTCCTGGTAGAGCAGATAGGCGGCGCGGTGCAGCGCCACGGCGGTCTTGCCGGTGCCCGGCCCGCCCTCGACCTCCGTGACGGACGCGGCGGGCGCGCGGATGACGAGGTCCTGCTCGGCCTGGATCGACGAGACGATGTCGCGCATCGCGTGCCCGCGGGCCCGCCCGAGCGCCGCCATCAGCGCGCCGTCGCCGGTGACGGACAGCTCCTCGCCGCCGAGGCGGGCGCTGATCTCCGGGCGCAGCAGATCGTCCTCGACGCCGAGGACCTTGCGGCCCTTGCTGCGGATGACGCGGCGCCGTACGACGCGTCCGGGAGCGACCGGCGTCGCGCGGTAGAAGGGCGCCGCGGCCGGTGCCCGCCAGTCGATGACGAGCGGGGTGTAGTCGGCGTCGAGCACGCCCATGCGTCCGACATGCAGGGTCTCGGCGATGTCGGCGGTGCCGTCCGGGCGCACCGCGCCCTCGGCGGGCTCGACGGAGGTGTAGGCGCCGTCCGCGCCGCGCTCGGCGTCCGCGCCGGTCAGCAGGTCGATGCGGCCGAAGAGGAAGTCCTCGAACTCGCGGTTGAGCCTGTTGAGGTGCACGCCGGCGCGGAAGACCTGTGCGTCACGCTCCGCCAGCGCTCCCGGGGTGCCGACCTGGGCGCGCTTCGAGGCGTCCTCCATGAGGAACTCCGCCTCGTGGATCTTCTCCTCGAGGCGCCGGTACACCTCGTCCAGGTGCTTCTGCTCCTCGCGGATCTCCCGCTCGCGGACGGAGTCGTGCTGCCAGTCGTGCTGCGCTGCCAACGACGCGGCCCCCTTCTGCTGGTTCAGGCCCTGCCGGCGCGGGGCGAGGACGGACGCCGCGGCCGTGTGTGCGGCTGTCCACGGCTGTCTGCGCCGGTCGTGCGTGTATGCGCAGGCTCGCCCAAGGGCAGCCGTCAACCGTACGCGAACGACCGTGCCCTGCGCACCTGCCGTGCTGGCCCGGCAGGAGTAACGGCGCGGAAGCCGGGCAGCAGGTGGCTACCCGGGCGACCGGGGAGCCGAGTACGCCGGAGGGGGCGCCATGACTTCACCGACTTCACCGCAGAGCTGGGGCCAGGCACATCAAGGCGCCGGAGGCGCCGGTCCCGGTCCGGGCGGCGACCCCGGCATGTGGGAGTCCTCGCGCCCGCCGCGCAACGGATTCGGTGTGGCCGCGCTCACGCTCGCGCTGGTGGGCGCGCTGCTGTTCTGGACGGTGCTGGGCGGGATCGTGCTCGGCCTGCTCGCGCTGATCTTCGGCATCGTCGGCTTCCGGCGGGGCAAGCGGGGCGAGGCGACGAACGGCACCCTCGCCGCCGTCGGCGCGGTCATCGGGGCGCTCGCCCTCGTCGGCTCGTCGGTCGTCCTCGCCTTCATCGTCTCGGTGGTCTCCTCCGGGGACTACGACGAGCTGCGGGCCTGCGCGGAGAAGGCGACCACGCAGGCCGAACAGGAGCAGTGCCAGAAGGACTTCGTGAAGAGCATCAGCCCGTAGGGCCGCCGGGAGCGGGGCCGGGACCGGTCCCGTACGCGGCGTCCGCGTCCGCGGCGTCGCCGTCCGGGCCGTCCCCCGTGTCGTACTTGCCGCTGTCCGAGGCGGCGTCGAGGGCCAGCCGGTAGCCCCGCTTGACCACGGTCTGGATCAGCTTCGGCGAGCCGAGCGCCACGCGCAGCCGCGCCATCGCGGTCTCCACCGCGTGCTCGTCGCTTCCCGATCCGGGGAGCGCGCGCAGCAGTTCGGCGCGCGAGACCACCCAGCCCGGGCGGCGCGCGAGCGCACGCAGCAGCGCCATCCCCGCGGGCTGCACCGTCCGCAGCTCCCCGTCGACGACGACCGCGCGCCCGCGGATCTCGACCCGGTGCCCGGCCACGGGCAACGCCCGCAGCCGGCCCGGCAGTTCGGTGCACAGCAGCTGTACGAGGGGGCCCAGCCGGAAGCGCTCCGGCTGCACCGTCGGCACGCCGTCGTTCTCCAGCGGCGCCGCCGTCACCGGGCCCACGCAGGCCGCGAGCACGTCCGTACGCATCGCCTCCAGCAGCGCCTCCCGCACGCCGCGGAGCCCGGCACGCTCCAGCAGAGACGCCGCGGCGGGCGCGCTGGTGAAGGCGAGGGCGTCGACGCCGCGGGCGAGCGTCGCGTCGATGAGGCGGTCGACGGGAGCGATGTCCTCCGGCGGCATCCAGCGGTAGACGGGCACCCCGACGACCTCCGCGCCCGCCACCCGCAGCGACTCCACGAAGCCCGGCAGCGGTTCGCCGTGCAGTTGCAGCGCGATGCGCCGCCCGTCCACGCCGTCTTCGAGCAGCCGGTCGAGAACTTCGGCCATCGACTCCGACTCCGGCGACCAGGTCTCCTTCAGCCCGGCCGCACGGATGGCGCCGCGCACCTTGGGACCGCGGGCGAGCACCTCCACCTCGCCCAGGCACTTGAGCAGGTCGGCGCCGAACCCCCAGCCGTCGGCGGCCTCGACCCAGCCGCGGAAGCCGATGGCGGTCGTCGCGATCACGGTGTCGGGCGCCTGCTCGATCAAGGCCTTGGTGGCGGCGAGGAGTTCGCTGTCGTCGGCGAGCGGGACGATGCGCAGCGCCGGCGCGTGCAGCACCTCCGCGCCGCGCCGCTCCAGCAGCGCGCCCAGCTCCTCGGCGCGGCGGGCCGCGGTGACGCCCACGGTGAATCCGGCCAGGGGCTTCACTGGCCGCGCGCCCTGCGCGCTGTGCGTTCCGCGCAGCGCCTCCGTGCGTGGAACGCCTCCCGCACCGCGCGCGCCTCGTTCCGCCTGTTCCCGCATGTCTTTTCTCGCTCCGCCCCTGTTCGTACCGAGTACCGAGCCTGTCAACAGTGGATGACCGGCCCGGTACTCCGGGGTTTCCCGGCTGTTACGCCGGGCGTTCGCTCTCCTCACACCTCGGCGTGCGCGGCGGGCGCCGGCTGCCGGTCCGCCGCCGCGGGGGCGCCGTCCGGCATGTTCTCCGGCGCGTCGGTACGCCGCAGATACACGGCCCAGGTGACCGCACAGCACACCCCGTAGAAGCACAGGAAGGTGAGGTATGCCGCCGTCCCCGTCCCCACGGTCTCAAACGACTGCCGGAAGGCGAGGTTGATCCCCAGCCCGCCGAGCGCGCCGACCGCGCCGATCAGGCCCATCGCCGCGCCCGACAGGCGCCGCCCGCTCGCGGCGGCCTCCTCGCCGCCCTTCCCCGCCGCGAGCGCCTTGGAGTGGAAGATCGCCGGGATCATCTTGTACGTCGAGCCGTTGCCGATGCCGCTCAGTACGAACAGCACGGTGAAGCCCACCAGGAAGAAGAGCAGGGACTCGCGCAGGGACGCCGCCACGACGACGAGCGTCGCCGCCGCCATCGCCGCGAAGTTCCACAGGGTGATCCGCGCGCCGCCGAAGCGGTCGGCGAGCTGCCCGCCCAGCGGGCGTACGAGCGAGCCGAGCAGCGGCCCGAGGAAGGTGAGCGAGGCTGCCTGGAGGGGCGTGCGCGCGAACTGCGTCTGGAGCACCAGCCCGAAGGCGAAGCTGTAGCCGATGAACGAGCCGAAGGTGCCGATGTAGAGGAAGGACATGATCCACGTGTGCACGTCCCGCACGGCCTCCTTCGCGGCCCCGGTGTCGTTGCGCACGGGCCCGAGGTTGTCCATCCAGCGCGCGGAGCACACGGCGGCGACCACGATCAGCGGGATGTAGATGCCCAGCAGGACGCGCGGATGACCGGCGCCGGCGGCGGCGATCACCCCGAGCCCCACGAGCTGCACCACCGGCACCCCGATGTTGCCGCCGCCCGCGTTGACGCCGAGGGCCCAGCCCTTGCGGCGCAGCGGGAAGAAGGAGTTGATGTTGGTCATGGACGAGGCGAAGTTGCCGCCGCCGACACCGGTGAGCAGCGCGACCACCATGAGCGTCGTGTAGGACGTGCCGGGCTCCATCACGATCATGGCCGCCACCGTGGGGACCAGCAGCAGACTCGCGCTGATCACCGTCCAGTTGCGGCCCCCGAAGCGGGCCACCGCGAAGGTGTACGGCACGCGCGCCACCGCGCCGACCAGCGTCGCCATCGAGATGAGCAGGAACTTCCCGGCGGGGTCGACGCCGTACTCGGGGCCCATGAACAGCACGAGGACCGACCACAGGGTCCAGACCGAGAAGCCGATGTGCTCCGAGACGACGGACAGCAGCAGGTTGCGGTGCGCGACACGTTCGCCGCTCTCCCGCCAGAACGTCTCGTCCTCCGGGGTCCAGTGCTCGATCCAGCGTCCCTTCCGGGTTGTGCTGCCGGGCGCAGCGGTCGCAGGGCTCATGGCGCCTCCACAGATTCTCGGGTGTCGCACCCGAAGCTAGGGACGGCGCGTTTCGGTGCCGTGCCGTGAGGTGTCGCGCAGGAAACCTTGCGCTCACCTGCGGCGGGCGGTGCCGGTGAGAGGCGTCTCCGGCGGCCCGGCTGTTCCCGCTGTCCCCGCCGTTCCGGCTGTTCCCGCTGTTCCGGCTGCCTCCGAGGTCCCCGCTGTTCCGGGAGGCCGCTGAGACCGTGCGTGCCGTGCGCCCTTGCGGGCCCCGGCCGCTCCCGTACGGGGCCACAGCCGCGGACGGCGCCGGGCCGCCACGTCCTCGGCCCAGCCGAACGCCGCGATCAGAAGGGCCACGAGGGGCCACACGGCCAGGAACATCAGCACGTCGTACGAGCGCTCCAGCACGTCCGACGCGGCCTGCGAATCCCCGATCGCCGGTACGCGCCACAGCAGGTCCAGCAGCGGCACCGTCGCGATCAGCGCCGGCTGGTGCCACAGATAGAGCGTGACGGCGCGGGAGTTGGCGAGCGTGACGGGACGCTCCAGCCGCCGCAGCGGCCCCGGCAGCCGGTGCCAGGACGGGCTGACCCGGAGCAGCAGCAGACAGAAGCCGAACGACCACAGGGCCTGGCCGAGCGGGATGTCGTTCAGGTCCCAGCCGTCCTCGCCGGGGTGGCCGCTCGCCCACCACAGTCCCGCGGCCATGGCGACGGGCGCGGCGAAGGCCACGGCGTACGCGGGGACGCGCCGCAGCAGCCCGTCGTGGTGGGCGAAGCCGAGCAGCCAGCACGAGCCGTACACCGCGAAGTCCGTGACCGCCTCGCCGGTCTCGCCGGGGATGCGGACGAGCCCGGTGCCCACCACCGCGGTGAGGGCGAGCGGTGCGAACAGCGTCGCCCACGGCAGCCGCCGGAAGGCGCGCAGCAGCAGCGGCGAGGCGATCACGAACCACAGGTAGGCCCGCAGGTACCACAGCGGTCCGGCGGCCTCCATCGCCCACGTGACGTCCAGCAGGCCGCCGTTGGAGCCGATCTCCTCCGGGTAGGGCGGGCTGCCGAGCGGCACGATCCAGCACAGCATGCGCAGCAGTCCGCCGAGCCCGTCCCGGTCCGGCCGCCATCCCTGTACGAAGAGCAGCGTCAGCAGCGTGGCCCCGTACAGCCACAGCGGCAGCAGCAGCCTGCGCGCCCTGCCGCGTACGACGCCGAGGGCGGGCCGTCCCAGCGAGCGCGCCATCAGCGAGCCCGCGAGCGCGAACATCACGCCCATGGACGGGAAGAGGAAGGTCAGCCAGGCCCAGCTGAAGGTGTGGTAGACGACCACACGCACGAGGGCCACGGCGCGCAGCAGGTCCAGATAGCGGTCACGTACGGGCGGCGCGGGGGCGGCGGGTGCCGCTCCGGGTGCGGACGGGGAGGCCGGGCCCGCTGCCGGGCCGGGCGCGGCGTCCGGCGCGGGATGCGGGGTCAACTCCCCGCCCCCGTCCGCGCCGTCTGCCGCTCCCCCGACGCCGGCACCGACACGGACGCCGACGCCGACGCAGACGCCGGCAGGTACGCAACCGCCGACTGCGCCACCGACTCCGGCTCCGGCTCCGGCTCCGGAAGATGCCGCGGAGCCGGCTGCGCCCCGACCCCGTCGGGAGCCGCGCCCAACTGCCCCGTGCGGCGCAGCTTCTGCCAGCGTAGACGCCCGCCCGTGAGCGCGGTGATCCACGACTGCATCAGCACCACGTACATCAACTGCCGGTAGAGCAGCTGCTGAAGGGGCAGCGTCAGCAGCGGCGTCAGCCGCTCGCGGTCCAGCCGGAACGCATACGCCGCGCACGCCCCCTGCACCACCAGCACGGCCAGCCATGCCACCGCCGTGCGCAGCGCGGGCCCGAAGACCACCCCGTAGACGAGGAATACGTCGATCAGCGGTGCCAGCAGCGGCGCGAGCACCGTGAACATCGCCACGAGCGGCAGCCCGACCCGGCCGAAGCGGCCCGACGGACCGCGCTCCAGCACCGCGCGCCGGTGCTTCCAGATCGCCTGCATCGTGCCGTAACTCCACCGGTAGCGCTGCGACCACAGCTGCCTGACCGTTCCGGGGGCCTCCGTCCACGCCCGCGCCCGCTCCTCGTACACCACGCGCCAGCCGTCGCGGTGCAGCGCCATCGTGACGTCGGTGTCCTCGGCGAGGGTGTCGTCGCTCATGCCGCCGACGCGTTGCAGCGCGGTACGCCGGAACGCCCCGACCGCGCCGGGGATGGTGGGCATGCAGCGCAGTACGTCGTACATGCGGCGGTCGAGGTTGAAGCCCATCACGTACTCGATGTGCTGCCACGCGCCGATCAGTTTGCGGCGGTTGCCGACCTTGGCGTTCCCGGCGACGGCGCCGACGCGCGGATCGGCGAACGGCTGGACGAGCTCCCGCACCGTCGAGGGTTCGAAGACCGTGTCGCCGTCCATCATCACGATCAGGTCGTAAGCGGCGTGCCGCAGCCCGTTGTTGAGCGCGGCGGCCTTCCCGGCATTGGCCTGGCACAGCACGCGCACACCCGGCAGCCGCAGGGCCTCTACGATCTCGGCGGTGCCGTCGGTGGAGCCGTCGTCGATGACGATCACTTCGAGCGGATGGTCGTTCGCGGCGAGGGAGCGCACGGTGCGGGCTATGCACTCGCGCTCGTTGTACGCGGGCACCAGCACGGTGACCGGTCGCGTCACGGCCTGGGTCACCGGCCCGGCCACGGGATGAGCCCGCTTCCCGGAATGACCCAGGGCCCGGGTCACGGGCTGCCGGTGCTTGCCGGGCGGCCCGCGCAACCTCCGTACGCGCCGCGCGTGCACCGTCGACAGTACGAGCATCATCGCGAACCGCGCGACGACCAGCGCGCCGACCACGATCAGGGCCACGACGAGCACACCCATGACGCTGTCGGAGACGCCGACCGCCCCGACGAAGGCGCGGCCCTGCCACAACTCCTTGCCGTGCACCGCCGTGTGGGGGCTGGGAGAGCCCAACGCCTCGGTCAGACGCGGGAATTCGTAACCCTCCGCGCGCATCTGCGGAAGCATCCGGTCCAGCGCGGCGACCGTCTGCGAGCGGTCGCCACCGGAGTCGTGCATCAGCACGATCGCTCCCTTGCCGGGCTGCTTCGGCATGGCGCGCCGCACGATCTCGTCCACGCCCGGACGTGCCCAGTCCTCGCTGTCGGTGTCGATGAACGCGGTGATGTAGCCGCGGTCCGCGATCTCGCGGACGACGGGCCACGACTCGTCGTCGAGCGCGTCGGCGGTCGAGGAGTAGGGCGGCCGGAACAGCGACGTGCGCACGCCGGCGGCGCCCGCCAACGCGAGCTGGCTCTGGGCGAGTTCACGCTGGATGCGGGACGACGACTGGTAGGAGAGGTCGGGGTGGTTGAAGGTGTGCAGCCCCACCTCGTGGCCCTCCTCGATCATCCGCCGCACCAGGTCCGGATAGCGGGCCGTCATGGTGCCCGTGACGAAGAAGACGGCGTGCGCGTGGTGTTCGGCGAGCTTGTCGAGGATCTTCGGCGTCCACTCCGGATCGGGGCCGTCGTCGAAGGTCAGCACGATCTTGTGGTCGGGCACGCGGTGGCTGACGGTCTCCGCGCCGCGCGCGTCGACCACGGGCCCGCCCGAGAGGACCTTCTCGGGCACGGCGTCGGTTGCGACGGGTGGCCGCACCCGGTGGTCGGCGAGGAATTCGCTGTGCACGTAGCCGCGCAGCAGCAGCATCACCACGACGACGAGGAGCAGGACCGCCGGCAGCAGATAACGCAGCGGCAGCCGGGCCCTCTTGGGCCCGGTGGAGGCGCGTGTCACTCGGCACCCGCCGCCATGGTGCCGGCCGAACCGCCGCCGCCCAGCTGGTCGATGACCTGGTCCAGGATGCCGCCCTGGGACGACGGGGACTCCGAGGGCGTCGGCTCCCCGGGCTCCGTCGTCGGGTCGGAGGGCGTGCCGCCGCCGCCCGTCGAGCCGGTGCCTCCGCCGGCCGCGGGCTCGGCGGGCGGGTCGGCAGGCGTGGAGCCCGTCCCGCCCGTGCCGCCGTCGGTGCCGCTCGCGCCGCCCTTGCTGCCGCCGCCGTCCGCCGGGGCCTTCGTTCCGCCCGCGCCAGAGGTGGCGCGGGTTCCGGGCGACGCCTTGGACGAAGTCGCGGGCGTACGGGCTCCGTCGGCGCCGGATGCCCCCGCCGGGGCGGAGGCGCCGGGGCTCGGCTCGTCCGTGCCGGACGGGGACGCCCCCGGCAACTGCCGCTGCGCGTCGTCGTCCTGCTCCGGTACGACGCGTGCCGCGCCGGACTTGTCGTCGCCCCCTGGTATCAGCACGCCCCAGGGCGCGTCCGAATTGCCGCCGATCACGCTCAGCGCCACGACCAGCGCGTAGCCGCCGCCGGCGGCCCCCATCGCCCAGCCGAGCCGGCGCCAGGTGCGGCGCCTGCCGCCGCTGCTGTCCACGAAGACCGGGGCGGTGCCGCCGTCCGGCCGCCCCACGGAGTGCTCGTCCATCTTGCTTCGCGCCCTCCCCACTCTGGCGAGCACGCCCCCTCCTAGTTGAGGGAGAAAATGTAGCGTAGATGTGAAGACATAAATGTGACTAGTCGGGTTTTTTGCGCACTCATTGGACAGAGCTGTGACAACTCGGTGACAAGGTGAACTCGGCCCAAACAGGCCTGACCGGGTTCGAGCGGGGCTGCGCCCCACCGGTTTCGGCGCCAACTCCATTTGTGAATAGGGGACTTGGGGGCACTTGGGCTGCTTCCGTCGCCGTGCCCCGGCTCCGGCACCTGCTCCGGGGCACCGCTTCGTCCATGATCCGCCGGGCGGGGACGCGGCGGTGGGGCGCCCGAAATCCAGTGGAGCGGCGCTGCACGACCGGATCCTGGAGCAACTCGGCTGTCAGGCCAGGGTCGTTGTCATGCCGATCAAGGAAGAAAGCCTCGTCCCGGCGGTCCGGCTGCGCGGCAAGCTCTCCGGCGACTTCACCTTCACGCTCAAGCGCTGAGGCTCCAAAGGACCGCGGGCCTGTCCGGCATGTTCCGCCGGAGTCGAGCGCGAGATCCGGCTGTGCCACCGCGCCCGCTCCGGAATCGGCGCGAAGGGCGCCAAGCGCCGTTCCATTGCCTTTCCTTGGGCCTTTCTTGAGGCACGGATTCCCCCGGCATGCGCGAATCAGCGAAATATTGGCGCAGCACAGTGCCTCCCACCGGGCACTGCGGTCCGCGACGACTTCGCGACCGAATTCGAAGGGGGTTCCATGAGAATTGCCCGTTTCAGAACGCGCGCCGGCATAGCCGTGGCAGCCGCACTGCCGCTGCTCGCCGGCGCCTTGGCCATGGGCGTTCCGGCTCATGCCGACGGCTCACCGCACAAGCGGCACGTACTGAAGAACACGAAGCCGCAGTGGGCGACGGCGAAGGCCGACCGCGGCAGTACGGCCGACTCCGCGAAGGTGACACCCAGGGTCTACCTGGCCGGACGTGACGCCTCGGGGCTGGCGGCACGCGTCAAGGCGGTGTCCGACCCGGCCTCCGCGTCGTACGGGAAGTATCTGTCAGCCGCGCAGGCACGCGCGCGCTACGGCCCAACGAAGGCTCAACAGGCCGCCGTCGCCGCGTGGTTGAGGTCGGCCGGGATGAAGGTGACCGGCACCAGCGAGCACTACGTCTCCGCCTCGGGCGACGCCGCGTCGGCGGAGAAGGCGTTCGGCACGCAGCTGCACGACTACACCAAGGACGGCAAGACCTACCGTGCGCCGCAGCAGGCCGCGTCGGTGCCGTCCTCGCTGCGCGGGGCGGTGCTGACCGTCGCCGGCCTGGACAACGCGCCGAAGCTCGTACGGCACGACGAGGCGCTGCCGCCGCCCGGCCCGGTCTTCCGCAACTCCGGCCCGTTCTCCAGCTATTACGGCTCCAGGACGGCCACCGGCCTTCCCGAGGCGTACGGGAAGCACGTGCCGTACGCGGTCAAGGGCTACACCGGCAAGCAGCTGCGCGCGGCGTACGGCGCCGCCGGCACGGGCCTGACCGGCAAGGGCGTGACCGTCGCGATCACCGACGCGTACGCCTCGCCGTCCATCGCCGAGGATGCCTCCGAGTACGCCGGGCGCAACGGCGACAAGGCGTACCGCAAGGGTCAGTTGAGCCAGGTGCTGCCCGACGACTACAACCACACGAAGGACTGCGACGCGGCGGGCTGGTACGGCGAGGAGACCCTCGACGTGGAGGCCGTGCACGCGCTCGCGCCCGCCGCGGACATCACCTACGTCGGCGGCGCGTCCTGCCAGGACGCCGACCTGCTCGACTCGCTCAGCAAGATCGTCGACCGCAGGCTCGCCGACGTCGTCTCCAACTCCTGGGGGGACGTGGAGGAGAACGAGACACCGGACGTGGCCGCCGCATACGACCATGTCTTCCAGCTCGGTGCCATCGAGGGCATCGGCTTCTACTTCTCCTCCGGCGACGACGGCGACAACGTCGCCACCACCGGCACGAAGCAGGTCGGCACCCCGGCCAACTCCCCCTGGGTGACCGCTGTCGGCGGCACGAGTCTCGCCGTGGGCAAGGGCGACTCGTACACGTTCGAGACCGGTTGGGGCACGGATCAGGCGCCGCTGTCGAAGAACGGCAAGAGCTGGAAGGGCCCGCCCGGCCCGTTCACCTCCGGCGCGGGAGGCGGCACGAGCAAGACCTACGGCCAGCCGTTCTACCAGCGCGGCGTCGTGCCGGACGCGCTCGCCAAGGCCAACGGGCAGGCCCGGCAGCGCGTCCTGCCCGACGTCGCGGCCGTGGCCGACCCCAACACCGGCTTCCTGGTGGGCCAGACGCAGCAGCAGACCGACGGCTCGCTGAAGTACAGCGAGTACCGCATCGGCGGCACCTCGCTGGCCGCCCCGGTCGTCGCCGGCGTGCAGGCACTGGCGCAGCAGGCCGGGAACGGCAGGCCGATCGGCTTCGCCAATCCGTCCCTCTACGCCCGGTTCGGTACCAAGGCGTACCACGACGTCACCGACCACCCGCTCGGTCCGACGACCGAACTCGCAGTGGCGCGCGTCGACTTCGCCAACGGCGCCGACGACTCCGAGGGGTTGAAGACCTCGCTGCGCACCCTCGGCAAGGACAGCTCACTCAAGGCCGTCACGGGCTATGACGACGTCACCGGCGTGGGCTCGCCCGCCGCGGGCTATCTGAGGTCGTTCCAGCACGGCTGAGCAAGGGCGGAGCGCGCATGATGAACCCCGTACCGGGAGATCTCCCGGTACGGGGTTTCGCCGGGAATTGACAACCTTGACAACCGGCGATGGGCCGCGGGTAATTCGGCGATCCGCAATGCGCTTCAGAAAGCGCCCGATGGCGATGAGTTGGCGAAGGATTGACCAACCGAAGGGAATCGGCGGCGAATGGGGACCGTAGGTTCTACGGCATGCCCCCACAGCTTCCGAAACAACCTCCCGTTCTGCCTTACCGCAGACCCACGCGCGACCGCGACTACTGGGTGCTGGACGACGTCCTGCCGAACATCGACGACATACGCACCCGCTGCCTGACGAAGGACGAATGGCTCAAGGGCTACCCGTACAGGCCGGAGAGCTGGCCGGGAATGCGCACCATGCCGGGGCTGGAACCGGCCGAACTCGCCCGCGTCGAGGGCCTGGTGAAGAAGGCGACCGGGGCACGCGAGCTGTGGCAGGAGACCGCTCCCGGCGGCGGCACCCTCAACCACAACTGCATCCAGGTCGTCGGCAAGGACGAGTGCGAGCCCCGCCCGCACACCGATTCGCGCAACCTGTGCCGCTACGCCGCGGTGCTCTACCTCACCCCGGACGCGCCCGAGGACTGCGGCACCAGCTTCTACCGGCAGAGCCTCTCCGGCGGCCTCCTCGGCGGGAACCTGGTGACGGCGCCGCACAACAACCTCGTCGACGCCCTGGGCACGCGCTTCGTCCCGCCCGACTCCTTCACCGAGGACCTGCGCGTGCCGAACCGCTACAACCGGCTGCTCCTCTACGCCGCGAACATGATGCACACGGCCACCGGTTACTGCGGCAGCACGATGGAGGACAAGCGCATGACGGCCGTCTTCTTCTGGATGGCCTGACGCCGCACCCGAGGCCGCCCGCCCGGCCGGGGCGGAGCACCTAGGGTCCCCCGTCCTCCGCAGGTCCCACGCCTCTCCGTCACAGGTCGTACAAAGCCTGACCCGTAGATGGATTCGCCCCAACTCCCCGCCACGACACAGTCGTTCCTCCTGGATGCCGATAGGAAGGAACGGCTGTCGTGCGGATACGACGGATAGCGCCACCCATACTCATCGTGGGGATCGCGGCGGCGATCGTCCCTGGACTCGTCTCGGCGCAGGCGGCAGCGGCGGACCCACTGAGACCGTACGAGACCCAGAAGCCCTCGTGGCACCGCTGCGATCCCAAGATGCCGGCCTCGTACCAGTGCGCCACCATCAAGGTCCCGCTCGACTACGACCGTCCCGACGGCAAGAAGATCAAGCTCGCCATCTCCCGGATCAAGACGAGCGAGCCCGGCAAGCGGCACGGCGTGATGCTCTTCAACCCCGGAGGTCCGGGCGGCGAAGGCCTCAGCATGCCGGTCATGATGAAGGACACGCTGCCCGAGAAGGTCCGCGAGCAATACGATCTCGTCGGCTTCGACCCGCGCGGCGTCGGCCGGAGCAGCCCTGTCACCTGCGACCTCTCGGCCGCGGAGCAGAACACCGAACGCCCGTACAAGCCCGAGACGTTCAGCAACGACGTCAAGTGGGCCCGGACCGTCGCGAAGAAGTGCCGCGAGGAGAACGGCGACAAGCTCCCGCACATCACGACCCGCAACACCGCCCGCGACATGGACGTGATCCGCGGCGTGCTGGGCGAGAAGAAGATCTCCTACCTGGGCTACTCCTACGGCACCTATCTGGGCGCCGTCTACACGCAGATGTTCCCCGGGCGATCGGACCGCTTCGTCCTGGACAGCTCGGTCGACCCCGCCCGGATCTGGCGGGGCATGATCCAGGTGTGGGCGTCGGGCAGCGAGCCGGCGTTCACCCGTTGGACGAAGTGGACCGCCGAGCACCACAGCACCTACAAGCTCGGCGACACCCCCGCGAAGGTCCGGAAGACGTTCTGGGCACTCGTCGCCCGCGCCGACGAGAAGCCGATCCCGTACGAGGGCGGCAAGGTCAACGGGGACGACATCCGCTCGGGGCTGCGCATGCAGTTCTTCAGCCCCAAGGAGGCGGCCACCACGGTCAAGGACCTGAAGAAGGCCGCCGACGGCGGGCCCGACGCGAAGGGCCTCGCGGCCCCCGAGGAGCAGACGGACAACATGACGGCCGCCTTCTGGTCCGTCGTCTGCGGCGACACGGCCGCCTGGCCGCACGACCCCGAGCAGTACCGCCGCGACGCCGTCAGGGACAAGGCCAAGTACCCGATCTACGGCGACTTCGCGTCCAACATCACGCCCTGTGCCTTCTGGGACAAGCCCGCCGAGCCCGCCACCGACGTGAACAACAACGTGGGCACGCTCACCGTCCAGAACCAGTGGGACTCCCAGACCCCGCTGTCCAGCGGCCGCGGCATGCACCGGGCCCTGAAGGGTTCACGCATGGTCTACGTCGCGGGCGGCGAAGGACACGGCGTGTACGACGAGGACCCGAAGGCCTGCGCGAACCGTGCGGTCAACTCGTATCTGAGCACCGGAAGGCTTCCGGGCGAGGACGTCACCTGCAAGGCGGCGAAGGACCAGAACCGCGACGCGAGCGAGCACCCGCCGGTGCCCCGGCGCGTCCCGGGCGTGCCTGACCGCTTCTGACACACCAACACGGGGGAGACCGGCCGTCGTTGAAGGTCTCCGGCCCGCCGTCCGGTCTCCCCCTTCACCGCCCCGCGAACAAGCGCGAAGAAGCGCGAGGAAGCGCGAAGAAGTGCGGACAGGTCCCGGCCGTCCGCGTCAGCCCTGCGGCTCGGAGAAGCTCCGCGCGAGATCTCGGTGCCTGTCCGCCGCCAGCTTCGCCTGGGCGGGACTGATGACCGACCCGGGCATGCCGCCCAGCCGTTCGACCTCGCCCGCGAGGCGCAGATGCTCGGTGTGCGCGTGCTCGCGGCACGCGAGACAAGTGACGCTGTCCGGACGCGGGGAGGTCATCGCATACGGCACCCGCAGCCCGCAGCCGGTCGTGACGGCGCTCGGCAGGTCGCCGGCCAGGCCGAACGTGGACGCCAGCATGTTGCGGGCGGCGGCGTCGCCGTGCACCACCTTCGACTCGACGTGGATGTGCGGATCGCTCCCGTCCACGCGCTGCCCTCCCTGAATTCGGTTGGCCGGACGCCCGGCCGACCGCGAGTCTTGCCCACATGCCCCGCAGCCCCGACCACCGTAGCGACGGCGAGGGCGTTCGCCGACCGCCCGGGGAAGGGGTTCCCTTTCTGGGGCTGACCGGCCACACGCTCATCGCGCGTCCGAAGCCCGCGACCGGCTCTGCCGGACCTCCGCCCGGCGGCCGCACACCCCGGCCGCCGGGGGCGATACCTCGCCGACTCGCCCCGTACGGGCGGCTGTTCGCCGTGCCCGGAACCCGGGCCTTCACGGCCGGAAGCATGCTCGCCCGGTCGCCCATGGGGATGTTCACCGTCTCCGCGGTCATCATGATCGCGAGCACGCGAGGCTCGTACGCGCTGGCGGGGGCCGTGAGCGCGACGGGGCTCGCCGCGACCGGCGTCCTCGGGCCGCTGACGGCGCGGCTCATCGACCGGTACGGGCAGATCCGCATCGCCCTGCCCGCCTCCCTGGTCGCGGTGGCCGGAGCGGTGTCGCTCGCTGCGTGCGTGCGGTTCGGGGCGCCGGACTGGACGCTGTTCGCCTCCCACGCGGCGACCGCCACCATGCCCAACACCGGCGGCATGGCCAGGGCCCGCTGGGCGCATATCTTCCGCGACGAGCCGGCCGCCCGGCACACCGCCAACTCCTTCGAACAGGCCGCGGACGAGCTGTGCTTCATGGCGGGGCCGCCGCTCTCCGCGTTCCTGTGCACGCAACTCTTCGTGGAATCCGGCATGTTGACCGGAGCGCTGCTTCTGCTGCTGGGCATGCTGCTCTTCGCGGCGCAGCGCTCCACCGAACCGCCGGTGGAGCGGCGGACCTCCGAACGCACCGCCCCCGCCCTCCGGTTGCCGGCTCTGCTGCCGCTGCTGGCGACGTTCCTGTGCATCGGCGTCGTGTTCGGGTCGATGGAGGTCGCGACGATCGCCTTCGCCGACGGACGGGGGCAGCAGGCGGCGGCTGGCGTCGTGCTCGCCTTCCATGCCACGGGCTCGGCGGTGGCGGGCCTCCTCGTCGGCACGCTCCGGCCGCCCACGGGCCCGGTCGTGCGGCGGTTCGCTCTGTGCGTCGGCGTCATGGCCGTGCTGGCGCTGGTGTCGTTCGCGGCGGCGAGCAGCGGGAGCCTGCTGCTGCTCGGCGCGGCCCTGCTCGTCGCGGGAATGGGAACGGCTCCCGCGATGGTGACGGGCATGACGCTGATCCAGGAGACCGTCCCCGCCGCCCGGCTGAACGAGGGCATGACCCTGGCCGTGACCGCGCTGGTCGGCGGCATCGCGTCCGGGTCGGCCGCCGCGGGCTGGGCGGCCGAACACCTCGCGCCGGGCGCCGCGTTCACGATCCCGCCGACGGCCGCCGCCCTCGCCGCGGCCGTGGCGTTCTCCGCTTTCGTACGCTCCACGTGGCGGCAGCGGTCGTCGCACGCTCAATAGTTACTCATGCGTAACCGAACGAGGGGTTACCGCGGGTACGCCGGCACCGCTAGCTTTCCCTCACTTCGCACCGGAGCAGAGCGAGGGGAGAGAGCCATGGGACGCACACCCAGAAGCCGCACCGCCCGAGGGATCTTCGGCCGCCCCGGCCGCCGACTGCCCGCGGTCGTCCTCGCGGCGCTCGCCTGCGTCGCCGCGCAGGCCGTACCGGCGGCCTCGGCCACCGCGTCGCAGCGTACGGTCTCCCGCGGTGTGGAGATCCCGGCGTTCTACGACCCTCCCGCACAACTGCCCGGCGCCGACGGCGCGTTGGTACGGAGCGAGCCGCTGCCGCTCGGCCTGAGCCTGCCCGGCCCGGACGGTCCGCTGCCCGGTGAGGCGACCCGTCTGATGTACAAGTCCACGGACGCGGGCGGCGATCCGGTCGCGGTGACCGGTGCCTACATCGAGCCGTCGGCCGACTGGAAGGGCGACGGCCCGCGCCCCTTGGTGGCCGTGGCACCGGGCACGATGGGGCAGGGCGACCAGTGCGCGGCGTCCCTCGCTCTGGAGCACCCGGTCACGCTCAACGGCAAGACGGTGTCCGTCGGTTACGAGGACGTGGCCGTCTACCGGCTGCTGGCCGAAGGGGCCGCCGTGGTCGTCACCGACTACGCGGGCCTCGGTGCGACGGACCGGCTGCACACGTACGTCAACCGCCGCGACGAGGCCCATGCCCTGCTGGACGCGGCGCGCGCCGCCCGTCATGTGGAGGGTGCCTCGGTCACCGCCGACTCGCGCGTCGGCCTCTTCGGCTACAGCCAGGGCGGCGGCGCGAGTGCGGCCGCCGCCGAGTCGGCGCGGTCGTACGCGCCGGACGTGAAGCTGGCCGGGACGTACGCGGGCGCGCCGCCCGCCGACCTGACCGACGTCGTCGAGGGCATCGACGGAAGCGCGCTGGCCGGCGCGCTCGGCTGGTCGGTCAACGGCTTCGTCCAGTCCGATCCGTCCCTGGAGGACATCGCCGACGCGAACATCAACGCCGCCGGCAGGGCCGCGCTCGACGATCTGTCGACCATGTGCGTGGGCGACGCGATCTTCAAGTACGGCTTCACACAGAGCGGTAAGTGGACGACGAGCGGCAAGTCCATCTCCGACATCGTCGCCGCCGAGCCGAAGCTCCAGGCCACCCTCGACGCCCAGCGGATCGGCTCGCGGAAGCCGTACGGGCCGGTGCGCGTGGCGACCGGTGTCCAGGACGACATCGTGCCCCACGCTCAGGCCCGCCGCCTCGCGGTGGACTGGTGCGGCAAGGGCGCGGACGTCACGTACCAGCCCGTCCAACTGCCCGACCTCGGCAAGGGGTTGCTCACCAACCACCTCGCGCCCCTCGTCGTGGACCAGAGTGACGCGATCTCCTGGCTCACCGACCGGCTGTCCGGCGAGGCCGCCGCCTCCGACTGCGGGACGCTGGCCGGGCGGCCCTGAGGCGCCGGCACCCGGCGGCCTCAGGGCCGCCGGTCACGCCACCGTGGCCGGAGCGGCCCGCGGGGCGTAGCGGCTCGACGGGCGTGCCAGTCCGTAGTGTTCGCGCAGCGTGCGGCCGGTGTAGCCGCTCCGGAAGAGGCCGCGTTCGCGCAGGATCGGCACGACGTGCCCGGAGAAGAGGTCGAAGCCCCCCGGCAGCCACGGCGGCATGACGTTGAAGCCGTCGGCCGCGCCCTCCTCGTACCACTGCTGAAGCTGGTCGGCGACCTGCTCCGGCGTCCCCGCGATGACCCTGTGGCCGCGCGCTCCCGCGAGCCGGTGCAACAGCTGCCGCACGGTGGGCTGTTCACGTTCGACGATGTCGAGGACGAGCTGGAAGCGGCTGCCGTTGCCGCGCTCGCCGCCGGTCTCGATCAGCTCACGCGGCACGGGCCCGTCCAGCTGCTCCGGCGACAGCCGGATTCCGAGGAGCCGGTGGAGGAGCTGGAGCGAATACTCGGGCTGCGTCAGCTCGTTGAAGTCGTCGTGCAGCCGCCGGGCCTCCGCCTCGGTGGACGCGATGAACGGGCTGATGCCGGGCAGCACCAGCAACTTCCGCGGATCGCGGCCGAGTCGGGCCGCACGCCGCTTGATGTCCGCGTAGAACTCCTGGCCGCTGGGGAGCGTCTGGTGCGCGGTGAAGACGGCCTCGGCGTAGCGCGCCGCGAAGGCACGTCCGTCCTCCGACGAGCCGGCCTGCACGTACACGGGTCTGCCCTGCGGCGAGCGGGGGATGTTGAGCGGGCCGCGCACCTTCAGCAGCGGGCCCTCGTGGTCGACGGTGTGGATGCGGTCGGTGTCGGCGAACAGGCCGCTGCGCTGGTCGGCGACGAGGGCGTCGTCCTCCCAGCTGTCCCAGAGCTTGCCGACGGCTTCGAGGAAGTCCCGGGCGCGCTCGTAGCGTTCGGCGTGTACGGGATGGGCGTCGAGGCCGAAGTTCTGCGCCGCCTGCGGCGCCCCGGTGGTGACGATGTTCCAGCCCGCGCGGCCCCGGCTGAGGTGGTCGAGGGAAGCGAAGAGCCGCGCGAGGTTGTACGGCTCGGAGTAGGTCGTGGACGCGGTGGCGATCAGACCGATCCGCTCGGTGGCGGCGGCGACGGCCGACAGCCAGGTGAAGGGTTCGAGGCGGAAGCGGCTCGCGTAGCGGACGTTGTCGGCGAGGGCCGGGCCGTCGGCGAAGAAGACGCCGTCGAAGGCGGCGGCCTCGGCGCTGCGGGCCAGGTCCTGGTAGAAGCGGATGTCCAGCAGCCGCTCCGGGTCCGAGGCGCTGTGGCGCCAGGCCGCCTCGTGGTGCCCGCCCGGATAGACGAACAGATTGAGGTGCAGCTCGCGCTCCGGGGACTCCGCTTCCCCTTCGGGCACCGCGCCCCAGTTCGTCGTCTGGGCGCTCCCGTTCGTCTCCGCGTTCCCGTTCACGGGTACGTGCGCCGTCACGCGGACACCTCTTCCTTCTCCCGGTCCGGTTCCACCCCGGACGGCCGCGCCGCCGTGTCCACGCCCAGCCGCGTCAGCAGCGATTCGCGCAGTGCCGCGTACTCCGGCGTGCCGTGACCGCGCGCCGGACCGTCCAGCTCGACGGGTACGTCCGCCGTGATCCGGCCGTCCTCCAACACCGCGACGCGGTCGGCGAGTTCGATCGCCTCGTCCACGTCGTGCGTCACCAGCAGCACGGCCGGACGGTGTGCCTCGCACAGCTTCCGGAGCAGCTCGTGCATGCGGATGCGGGTCAGCGCGTCCAGCGCCCCGAACGGCTCGTCGGCGAGGAGGAGTTCGGGTTCGCGTACGAGGGAGCGGGCCAGCGAGACCCGCTGCTGCTCGCCGCCGGACAGCTCCACCGGCCACGCCGACTCCCGGTCGGCCAGGCCGACTTCGTCGAGCGCCGCACGTCCGCGCTCGCGCGCGTCCGGTCCGCGCAGGCCGAGCAGCACGTTGTCCAGGACCCGCTTCCACGGCAGCAGCCGGGCGTCCTGGAAGACGACGGAGACGTCGGCGGGCGCGCTCAGCAGCCCCGTGCCGGACACCTCGTGGTCCAGGCCCGCCAGGGCCCGCAGCAGCGTCGACTTCCCGGAGCCGCTGCGGCCGAGCAGCGCCACGAACTCGCCCGCGCCGATGTCGAGTTCGAGCCCTTCGAGGACCTTCCGTTCGCCGAAGGAGCGCTCCAGACCGTGGATGCGTACTGCTGTACGCCCCGGGGAGGCGCTCAGCTCGCGAGTGTCCGCCGCCATGACAGCACCTTCCTCTCCGCGTATCGCACCAGCCCGTCGGAGAGGAGGCCCAGCAGCCCGTACACCACGAGACCGACGATGATGATCTCGGTCTGTCCGTACGTGCGTGCCAGCTCCATCATGTAGCCGAGTCCGCTGGTGGCGTTGACCTGTTCGACGACGACGAGCGTGAGCCAGGCGGCCGTCACGGCGAAGCGCATGCCGAGCAGGAAGCCCGGCAGTGCGCCGGGCAGCACGACATGGCGGATGAACCCGCGGCGGTTCAGCCCCACCGTCTCCGAGAGTTCGACGTAGCGGCTGTCGATGGTGCGCAGCCCGTTGTGGGTGTGGATGTAGACGGGGACGAAGACGGCGAGCGCCACCGTGATGACCTTCATCGACTCGCCGATGCCGAACCACAGGACCAGCAGCGGCACGAGCGCCAGCGACGGCAGGGCGCGCTTCATCTGCACCGGGCCGTCGATCAGGCCCTCGCCGATGCGGCTCAGGCCGGAGGCGACCGCGAGGAGCACTCCGGTGACGGTGCCGAACGCGAGGCCCAGCACGGCGCGTTGGGCCGAACTCGCCAGATGCCCCTGGAGCCTGCCGTCCGCGATGAGGTCGCCCGCGGTGGTCACGACCGTCCACGGAGCCGACAGCAGCCGGGGCTCGATGAGCCCTGCCGCGGAGCCGGCCGACCAGATCGCCAGCAGCAGCACGGGGCCGAGCGCCTTGCCGAACGGGAGCGGGCGGCCCGGCGCGAGGCGCGGGCCGGAGCCCGGACGCGGCCGCTCACGCCGGGTGGCGCCCGTCAGGCGCAGAAAGGTGTTCCGGCTGGTTGCGACGCTCACGGCTTCTCCTCCCCGGACTTCTTGAGGGCGTCCGCCGCGACCCGCTCGAAGCGCCGGTCGAAGAGCGTGGCCACGTCGAACCTCTTCTGGCCGGTCTCCCGCGCGAGCAGATCCACGGTCTTCTGGTGGCGGCGGATCACCGGATCCCAGTCGCCGGGGATCTCCGGCTCGCCGTTGTGCTTGTGGAGATAGGCGCCGTCGTCGTGGCTCAGGCCCTGGTCCTTCACGGCGTAGCCGTCGATCCACTCCTTCGGGTGTTCGTACGCCCAGAACTGGGCCCGCGCCCAGAACTTGATGAACTCCCTGATGGCGGCGGCCTTCTGGGGGTCGGCCACGGACTCGGTCGGCGCCCACAGATGGGAGGCGTCGTCGCGGAGCCCGTGCGGGATGGTCTTGCCGCCCTCCTTGCCGTACTTGGCCGGATAGCGCTTGAGGTTGACCTGGCCGAGGGGCGCCGCGTCGACCTGACGCTCACCGAGCGCCGTGGTGTAGACGTCGCCCGTGCTGGGCATCTCGACGAGCTTCACGTCGTCCTTCTTCAGGCCCGCCTTCGCGAGGATGCGCAGCACGAGTGCGCCCTGCGCCTGCCCGGGGCTGAATGCGATCTTCTTTCCGCGCAGATCCTTCAGCGAGTCGATGTGCGCGCCGGGCGCGATTCCGAGCCGGTAGATCGGATTCCTCGCGGGGTCCTTGCGGAATTCCGCCGCGACAAGTTTCGTGTCCAGGCCCGTCCAGTGCGCGTGGATGGACGGCACTTCCGCCGCCGCGCACAGAT
The DNA here is from genome assembly GCF_032248595.1 of Streptomyces winkii. Taxonomy (NCBI): domain Bacteria; kingdom Bacillati; phylum Actinomycetota; class Actinomycetes; order Kitasatosporales; family Streptomycetaceae; genus Streptomyces; species Streptomyces winkii. The sequence continues at coordinate 549,298 of NZ_JASTTH010000006.1, forward strand.
CCAGCGAATGCGCGCGGAAGGCCTCGGAGCACTGCGGACCGCCGCTGATGTTCGCCCACTTCACCTTGAACGGCAACTTCTTCGCCGCGCCGGAGAGTTTGAGGATGACGCGGTCCTCGGGGGCGCCGATGGTGAGCGTCGTCTTCGGGGAGACCTTCGCCGGGATCTCCGTCTTCGCGAGCTTCGTGTCGCTGGTGCCGCCGGTGCCGTCCTGCTGCGCGCAACTCACCAGCAGGGCAGGGGATATGAGGGCCAGCAGAAGGGCGAGGTTCCGGGCTACGGGCCGCCGTCGGCCGTACGTATGCGCGCGGGGTCGGTGGAGGTCGGAATCGGGCCTGGGCATGTTCGTGTCCCGGTTCGTTCGGGTGATGCTGCGGTACGGGGGCATGCGCCGGCGGGCCCACGGCTGAAGTGCACAGGGGCACGGAGCGCGCGGGCATCCGGAAAGCGCGGAAAAGAAGAAGGAGTTGAGAGAACGGCGCGAACGGGCACGGGGGGCGGCGTGGTTGCGCGGCGCGCGCCGGAGCGGAAACTCAGCTACACAGCGCCGAGGCGACGCGCCGCAAATCCACGGAACGGCGCCGGGTGAAGCCGGGGAATTCGAGCATGCCGTCGAAGCTAACGAGGGCATGCACCCGGGTCAACAGCCCGAAAGCGCAACGGAGAAAGCGCAATACGGGCTTCGTGGCCCCGCCATTGCGCTGTTACACCCGGGAAACACCCGGGAGTTCGTGACGCGATCAGGGCCCGGTCGTCGTGAGACCGCGGTGCGGCCGGAAAACCCGTTGGCGGACCACGGCGACGACTGCTAGCTTCCCGGGGGCCGTGCGAGAGAACGAGGAGGTGGTTACCCGTGAACGCAGTATCGACATGGGTGCTCCCCTCCGGGGTCACGGTCGGGCGATAGGTCGTCCGGGAGCGCCGTCCACGAGCACTCCCGAAAGGCACGACCATGCGATTCACTTCTGAAGCGCGCCTCGACGACGGCGTCCTGGAGCGCGAATTCACCCTCGGCGAGATCCCCGGCACCCTGTGGACGACTGAATCCTCCGCACCGGCCCCGCTGATCCTGATGGCCCACAACAACGGCCTGCCCAAGGCGGAACCCCGGCTGGTGGCCCGGGCCCGGTACACCGCGGCGCACGGCTACGCGGTGGCCACCATCGACGCCGCCGGGTGCGGTGACCGTCCCCGTTCCGCCGCCGACGAGCAGGCCCGTGCCGACCTCCGGCGAGCGATGCAGGCCGGCGAGCCGGTCGACGAGCTCTTCGAGTCCTTCATCGGCCCGCTGGTCGAGAACGCGGTCCCGGAATGGCAGACCACCCTGGACGCCCTCCTCGAGCTGCCCGAGATCGGCGGTCCGGTCGGGTACTCCGGGGGCTGGACCGCCCTCGGCATCCGGCTGGCGGTGGTCGAGCCGCGCATCGCCGCCGCGGGCTTCTTCGCCGGGGGTTACGTACCCCGCGCCCAGCGCGAGGAGGCCCGGCAGGTCACCATCCCGCTGCTGTTCCTGCTCCAGTGGGACGACGAAGGGAACCCGCGTCAGCGGGCCCTGGACCTGTTCGACGCCTTCGGCAGCAAGGAGAAGACGCTGCACGCCAACATGGGCGGGCACACGGGCACCCCGTGGTTCGAGGCGGAGGACGGGATCCGGTTCTGTGACCGGCACCTGAAGTAAGGCCGGGCGGCCTGGCCGGCAGCAGACACCAGAGGCTGTCGGCCAGGCCCGGTGGCCGGAACCGCGTCACAGCAGGTCTCAAGAAGGCGGGACCGTGATCGCGTTTACGAGCTCTCGCACGCGTCGCAGGCCGGCGGCACGTAGTGCTTCGGCGAACTCCGCTCCTCCGGCAGCGGCGAATTCCTTACGGGAGACTCCACTTGGGGAGCGTCCGCCGCCCGCAGCCCCGCCTCGCGCGCCCATCCCGCCCGCGCCCGCGGGTGGTAGCGGTACCTGAACGGCACCAGACGCCACGCGTGATGGACGATTCGGCCGATCCGCCGAAGCCGCCGCTCGTCCCGCACGGTCCAGCGGTAGCCGAGCCGCTCCCGCACCGGCGCGGGAAAGAGCCCGACCGTGAACCAGACGGCGAACCGCGCCTGCGGCCCGCGCAGCGCGCGCCACACGGCGTGCGGCATCCAGGAGAGCGCCGGGGGCCGGGCGATGAAGCGGATGTCGAGCACGTCCCGGGTCGGCTTGTTGTCCTCCAGCACCTCGCGCGCCATCCGGTCCCAGTACGCCTGGAAGTCCGGCCAGCTCTCCGGCACGGGCCGCATGCTCATCCCGTACAGCCGCCACCAGCGCACGTGTTCGTCGAAGAGCCGCCTCTTCTCCTCCTCGCTCAGGCCCGGCCCGAAGCGGTCGGCGACGAGGAGCGTGAGCATGAAGAAGGTCGAGTGCGCCCAGTAGAAGGTGTCGGGGTCGAGCGCGTGGTACGGACGCCCGTGACGGTCCACGCCCTTGATCGTGTTGTGGTACCCGCGCACTTGACGAGCGGTCTCGGCGGCGCGCGGACCGTCGTACACGACGCCGCCGATCGGATACAGCGACCGGAAGAGCCGCTGCCACCGCTCCTCGAAGAAGCGCGAGTGCTCGGCTACTCCGGCGCCCAGCCCGGGATGCATGTTCTGCATCGCGCCCGCCCAGGGGGCGAGCAGCACCCCGCGCCAGTCGCCGAAGTACTTCCACGTGAGCGAGTCAGGGCCCAACGGCTCCTGCTCCTCGCCGGCGAGGCCGGGCCGCGCGTGCGGATGCCGATCCATGCGCGGACTCCTACCCCGCTCCCGTCACCCCGTCACTGGCTTCCGGCCGCGACCGCGGCGCCCATCGCGGCTCCGGTCGCGATCTGCATGTCGTCCAGCGCCTTCTTCAGCGCGGGCCCGGCCTCACCGGCGCGCTCCGTCAGCGCCTTGATGCGCTTCTTGTGCTCGCGGCGGTCCTTCCCGGACACGACGGTCGGGAACCCGCCCACCGCGGCCAGCGCGGTCAACGCGGCCTGCCGGGTGCTGAATTCCTCGACGGGACGCCCGCCGGTGAGCGTCTCGTGGGCCTCGGCGTGCAGCCGCTTCGCCCGTGCGGTGTCCTTCACCGCGACCTTGTCGTAGAGCCACGTACGCCGCTCCACACGGATCACGCGCTCCTTCTCCAACTGCTGCTCCACCGCCTGGAACGTCTGCTTGCGGTTGCGCTGCACCAGCGTCTTCCACTTGCGGGGGCGCCTCTCCGCGGCTATGCCACGCAGAGCCTCGTCCAGCAGCGGATCGCCGGTGCGCCTGTCACCGACGGTCCGCGCCCTGCCGTCCTCGTCGGTGAGACAGCCGCGGTCGGTCAACTCAACCAGCACGGCGGCCCGCAGCACGCTGCCGAGCACGTCCCGCTTGGTGAGCTTCTCCTTCTCGGTGTCGCACGCGAGCAGATACAACTCGGCGGGGAGGCTGCGCCCGTCCCCCGGATTTTTCTCCCTACGGTCCATGCCCCCATCACAGCACGGAAGCGGGGCGGGGCCGAAGGGCCAGTCACGGGGTTTGTTCCCCGACGGCGGCACGCGTTCCCCACGCGCCGGGCGCGCGACGCTCCCGCGTGCGAACTGCCCCCACCGAGGCGCCGGTTGAACGCACCCGGCCCCCAACCCGGCGCCGCGCGCACCCCGTCCAGCAGTACGGGTGACGCCACGCCCCCACCAGAGCCCCGGGGAAACCAAAAGCACCCCGAAGGAGTGCCGAGAACGGCCCCGCCCACCGTGCAGAAAGCCCAGGAACGCCAGGGAGACCGGCGGATCGAGCGAAATGACTGCCATCGCCGGCGCTCGTACAAGAATCTCAGGAAGACCAGCGAGACCCGAAAGACCAGCGGACCCCGGAAGGGGCAGCAGGGGGCGCAGCCCCCGCGCAGGGGGTGCCGGGGGGCGCAGCCCCCGCGAAAGGGGGTGCCGGGGGGCGAAGCCCCCCGCCGGGGGTGCGGGTGGCGGAGCCCCCGCCCCGCGCGGCGCCAGCCGCGCAAAAACAACGAGGGCGACCCGGTCCGCGCTTTCCGCGGACACAGATCACCCTCGAACTCGTGGAGATGGCGGGAATCGAACCCGCGTCCAACGGAGCAGAAGAAGGGCTTCTCCGAGCGCAGTCCACTTCGATTTTCTCGGCCCCGGAGATCACGTGGACAAGTCTCCGACGGGCCCAGTCACTGTGAGGTGTCCCGGCAGACCCCGTGACCGGGCCTACGCGGTGAGTTCCCTAGCTGATGCCAGGATCCGGGTCGGGAACGCACCCGGGCTGACACTTCACACTCGCTGCTTAGGCAGCGAGGGCGAAGGAATCGCGCTTCTGATTGGCGATTATTTTTTTGCGGCCCATGGTTAACGAGATCATTGCCGCGTTCCTCGGCTCGCTTCACCTGCTTCGACATCCGCTGTCGAAACCGATCATCCCCATGTTGAGTTGACAACCCACGCCGCCTGGCGGACGGCGCTGTGACCATGGTACGTGACCTCGCCACACGGAGGCCAACTCTTTGACGCCGCCCCGTATTCCCGCTCCGGGGCCGGCCGCCCCGCTCCGTACCCCACCGCCGCACGGCAAGCCCGCAACGCAACCGTAAGGTTTCCTTACAGTCCCTGCCCGTCAGGCCCGACCGCCGAGGCGGCCCGCCCAGCCGCCCCGCGGCCCTACACGCGCTGCCGCCGCCTCGCCGCCGAGATCGCCCGGTCCGACTCGCGCCGGTCCTGCTTCTCCCGCAGCGCCTGCCGCTTGTCGTACTCCTTCTTGCCCTTCGCCAGCGCGAGCTCGACCTTCGCCCGCCCGTTGAGGAAGTACAGCTGGAGCGGCACCAGCGTGAGGCCCGTCTCCTGGGTCTTGCCGATCAGCTTGTCGATCTCGTACCGGTGCAGCAGCAGCTTCCGCTTCCGCCGGGCGGTGTGGTTCGTCCACGTGCCCTGTGCGTACTCGGGGATGTGCACGTTGTGCAGCCAGACCTCGCCGCCGTCGAGCTGGGCGAAGCCGTCGACCAGCGAAGCACGGCCCTGCCGCAGGGACTTGACCTCGGTTCCCATGAGCGCGATGCCGCACTCGTAGGTGTCCAGGATGTGGTAGTCGTGCCGCGCCTTCTTGTTCTGCGCGATGAGCTTACGGCCGCCGCTCGCGTCCTTGGCCTTCTTGGCCGCGCTCTTCTTCTTGTCGTCCTTCTTCGCCATAGCCCGGCCATTCTCCCACTACGACCGGGCCTCCAGGCCACTCAATACCGTGCGGGCCCGCTCGGCGGCGTCCCCGGAAGGGTCGATCGACAGGTCCGGCGTGATGCCCTCCCCGTCGAGCGAGCGACCCGAGGGCGTGGCGTAGTGACCGACGGTGAGCTCCGCGACGGAGCCGTCCGGCAGCTTCCGCGGCATCTGCACGGAGCCCTTGCCGAAGGTGCGGGAGCCGACGACGACGGCACGGCCCCGGTCCTGCAAGGCGCCGGTCAGCAGCTCGGCGGCGCTCATCGTGCCGCCGTCCACGAGCACCACCAGCGGCGGTGCCGCCCTGCCGGGCGCCGCGGGGCCGGGACGGCTGTCCGCGTAGAGGGCGTGCTGGCTGCCGTGCTCCTCATACGTGGCCACGAGGCCGCCCTCCAGGAACGTCGAGGCCGCGGTGACGGCCTCGCTGACCAGGCCGCCGGAGTTGCCGCGCAGGTCGAGCAGGATGCCGGAGCCGTACCGGACGTGCTCGGCGACCGCGTCGCGCACCTGCTGGGCGGAGCCCTTCGTGAAGGAGGAGACCTTGATGCGGGTCACGCCCCGCCCCATGTCGTCCACGGTCACGGCGTCGGCGCTGAGCCGGGTCCGGCGCAGGGTCTCCGTCCACTGCTGCCCGTCGCGCTCGAGTTCCAGGTCCACGTAGCTGCCCACCGGGGACCGCTCCGCGGACGAGCCTCCGGACTCCGAGCCGCGCAGCCGCGCCACGACGTCGGTGACGGGATGGTCGGAGACGCCCTTGCCGTCGACGGCGCGCAGCCGGTCGCCGCGGCGGACGCCCGCGCGGTGGGCGGGGCTGTCCGGTGCGACCCGTGCGACGGCGACGGACGGTGCGCCCTCCGCGTCCCGTTCGCGGCGCACGGAGATGCCGACGCCGACGTATTCGCCGTCGAGGGTTCGCTGAAGTCCCTCGTACTCACGCGCCGTGTACGCGGACGACCAGCGGTCGCCGCTGCGGCTGACGAGCTCCTCGGCCTCTTCGCCGCCGGACTGGCCGCCGCCGTCCCGGCCGCGCTCTGTCTCCTCGTGCAGGCCGGCCACTCTGCTCGTGGCGCCGCCGTAGGTGCCCTCGGCGAACTCGGCGTCCCCGGGGCCTCCGTCCAACGACATGTCACGCGAGCCCGCGAAGGCCCGAACACCGTCGCCCCAGGCGCCTGTTGCCGCTCCCGTCGCGAGCACGCTCGCGAAAACGAGTGCCAGGCCCGCCCCGCGGCGCAGTTGCCGGGAGCTTCCCCTGCGTTTGTCGGGGGATGGGGCGGAATACCACGAGTCCGACATGATTCGGAGTCTAGGCCAGACGAGGGGCGCCGCACGGCCCGTTGGCCGTACGGCGCCAGCGTCGTGCGTCACACCTTCAAGTACTTGCGCAGCGTGAAGAACGCTGCCACCGCGGGCATCAGGACACCCACCGCGATGAGGAGCGGAAGGACCTTCAACACCGCGTCCCAGCCGATGAAGTTGATGAGTGCGATCTTCTCCGCGAGCCAGCTGTCGATGAGGAAGAACTTGCCGCCGACGAGGAGCACGCACGCGAAGCCCGCGCCGATGAGGCCGGCGATCGCCGCCTCCAGGATGAACGGCATCTGGATGTAGAAGCTGGACGCCCCCACCAGTCTCATGATCCCGGTCTCGCGGCGGCGGCTGAACGCGGAGACCCTGACCGTGTTGACGATCAGCAGCAGCGCAACGACCAGCATCAGTCCCATCACGAACAGGGCAGCGATGTTCATGCCGTTGAGGAGGTTGAACAGGTTCTCCAGCAGGTTCCGCTGGTCCTGTACCTCCTGGACCCCTGGTCTGCCGGAGAACGCGGTCTGCAACACCCGGTATTTGGTGGGGTCCTTGAGCTTGACCCGGTAGGACTCCTGCATCTGGTCGGGCGTGAGGGAGTCCGCGAGCGGCGAGTCCTTGAACTGCTCCTTGTAGTGCTTGAACGCCTCGTCGGCGGACTCGTGGTAGACCTTGTCGACGACGCGCAGCTTCTGCAACTCCGTGCGGATCTGCGTCTTCTGCTGCGCGGTGACGGCGCCCTTGGCGCAGTTCGGGTCGGAGTCGGCGTCGTTCTCGTTGCACAGGTAGACCGACACCTGGACCTTGTCGTACCAGTAGCCCTTCATCGTGCTGACCTGCTCGCGTGCGAGCAGGGAACCGCCCGCGAGGGCCAGAGACAGGGCTACCGACACGATCACCGCGAAGGTCATCGTGAGATTGCGGCGGAGACCGACGCTGATCTCCGACAGTACGAACTGGGCGCGCATGGCGTCCTTTCAGTGTGTTGCCGTCTCAACTGCTCAGACTGCTCAGACTGTTGGCCCGCGGGACGGCCCGCCGCAGCGCCGGCGACCGCTCGCGGGCGGCTCAGTGCTGATAGCCGTAGACACCGCGCGTCTGGTCACGCACGAGCCGGCCGCGCTCCAGTTCGACGACGCGCTTGCGCATCTGGTCGACGATCTGCTGATCGTGCGTGGCCATCACCACTGTCGTGCCGGTCCGGTTGATCCGGTCCAGAAGCTTCATGATTCCGACGGACGTCTGCGGGTCCAGGTTGCCGGTCGGCTCGTCCGCGATGAGCAGCATCGGACGGTTCGCGAACGCCCGGGCGATGGCGACGCGTTGCTGCTCACCGCCGGAGAGCTCGCCCGGCATCCGGTCGCCCTTGCCGCCCAGGCCGACCAGGTCGAGCACTTCCGGGACCGTCTTGCGGATCTGCACACGGGACTTGCCGATGACTTCGAGCGCGAACGCGACGTTCTCACCGACCGTCTTGTTGGCCAGCAGCCGGAAGTCCTGGAAGACGGTGCCCAGCTGGCGGCGCATCTGCGGCACCTTCCAGTTGGACAGCCGCGCGAGGTCCTTGCCCAGTACGTGCACCTGGCCGTTGCTGGCGCGCTCCTCGCGGAGGATCAGCCGCAGGAAGGTGGACTTGCCGGAGCCGGACGAGCCCACCAGGAAGACGAACTCGCCGCGCTCGATGTCCAGCGAGACATCGTGCAGCGCCGGGCGGTTCTGCTTGGGGTAGGACTTGGAGACGCTGTCGAATCGGATCACGGATACACCATGTCGGCCTGGGGTAGGGGCACGGAAGCCGCGGTGCGGCTCCCCGGGGTACTCCCCCGAGCTCCCCCGGGGGACGCCCACCAGCACTGACTGGGGACGGTGTGGCGACCTTACGCGAACCGGTGCGGGGCGCGCAGTCGGCGTTGGTTGTTGGTGGGCTTGGTCACGCACCCTTTGGGACAAAGCGGACATCGGCCGGAACAAAGCGGACATCCACGGTCCATTTCTCCAGCGCGCCGAGGCGAGCGGTGTCGCGAGGCGGCACACGGCGCCTCGGGCAGGACGGAGCCTCTGCGCCCGCGCGCGGATGCTGGCACAGTGGAGGGGAGAACCGCATCCTTTGGGGAACCGATTACTCCCCGGTGTCGTTGGCAGACTGAGGAGGAGTTCGCATGACATGCGACCGACTGGTGTGTGCCAACTGCGCCGGCCCCGTGAGCGAGGGCCGCTGCTCCGTGTGCCGTGCGCACCGCGAGCGTCTGCACCGGGAGTCGCCCCTCGCGAGCCTCTCCCCCGCCGCCCTCTTCGCGGTGCTGCTGGCGCTGCTCACCGTGGCGCTCGTGGCCCAGCGGATGGCCACGGCGTAAGAGCGGCCACCTGGCGCTGTGTAAGCGCGGTGGGACGCTGCGTTCTTTCCTCAGCGGGCGGAAGTCCGCGATACGACGAGACGAGGGGCCCGGAACGCGCTCTGTGCTGCGTTCCGGGCCCCTCGTCTGCGTAAGTACGCCTTACGGACCTCAGGCGGCCGTACGGCGGTTGATCATGCGCGGCATCACACGGAAGGCCACGCCGCCCGCGATCATCGTCGCGGCGCCGACCAGCAGGTAGGTCGTCTCGGCGGAACCGGTGTCGGCCAGCTCCTCCTTCGGGCCCTGCGGCTGCTGCTCGACGGGCTGGCTGTCGGTGCTGTCGGGCTGGGTGCCGCCCTCGCAGTCGACGCTGTCGTCGTTCAGGTCGCAGGTGTCGTCGCCGCCGCCGGAGCCGCCGATCGTCGCGGGCTCCTCGCCGCCGGTGTCGCCACCGTCGTCGCCGCCGCCCGTCGTGGTGGTGGAGCCGCCGTCGTCGCCACCGGTGCTGCCCTCGGTGTCGCCGCCCGTCGTGGTGGTGGAGCCGCCGTCGGTGTCGCCACCGTCGTCGCCGCCCGTCACGGCGCCGTCGGCGCCGCCGCTGACGGTGCCCTCGGTGTCGCCGCCCGTGTCACCACCGGTGGAGCCCTCGGTGTCGCCACCGGAGTCGCCGCCGCTGTCGCCACCACCGATGACGCCGCCGAGGAGGCCACCGACGAGGCCCTCGTCCTCCTGCGCAGCGGAGGGGCTGCTGTCCGCGGCCTGCGCGGCGCCCGCAGCGGTGAGCGAGGCGCCGACGGCGAACACAGTGCCGGCAGCAACGCGCGCCACACGCAGCCGCGTCTTCGATTTGATCATTGGCCAACTACCCCCAGTAGTTTCAATTTTCAATGGAGCAGCTGTGTTGACGGGCTGCGGAGCCTCTTGCCGGGACACGGAACCTGCCCGCTTCATCACCCCCGCGCGCGCCCCTGACACAGGCATGCGAGCGAACAGCTTTCCCATATTTCACACCTCAGTCAAGCGAGAAGGGTGTGAATTGGCCGTTCCACACTGCGAGTTCACGGGTGCCGCCCGAATCGTTATGCGGGCGTGGCTTGTTGGCCCCGGCACTCAGCCCTCGTCCTGCTGCTCCTGCTGCTTGCGCCAGCGGATGCCCGCTTCGAGAAAGCCGTCGATATCTCCGTCGAGAACGGCCTGGGGATTGCCGACTTCATGTTCCGTCCGCAAGTCCTTCACCATTTGGTACGGGTGCAGGACGTACGAACGCATCTGGCTGCCCCAGGAGTTGCCTCCGTCACCCTTCAGCGCGTCCATCTTCGCCTGCTCCTCCTGACGGCGGTGGGCGAGCAGACGTGACTGCATCACGCGCATGGCGGCGGCGCGGTTCTGGATCTGGGACTTCTCGTTCTGGCAGGAGACGACGATGCCCGTGGGGATGTGGGTCATCCGCACCGCGGAATCAGTGGTGTTGACCGACTGACCGCCCGGGCCGGAGGAACGGAACACGTCGATCCGCAGTTCGTTCTCCGGGATGTCGATGTGGTCGACCTGCTCGACGACGGGCAGCACCTCGACGCCGGCGAAGGACGTCTGACGGCGGCCCTGGTTGTCGAACGGCGAGATCCGCACCATGCGGTGCGTGCCCTGCTCGACGGAGAGAGTCCCGTACGCGTAGGGCGCCTTGACGGCGAAGGTCGCGGACTTGATGCCCGCCTCCTCCGCGTAGCTGGTGTCGTAGACCTCGGTGGAATAGCCCCGGCGCTCGCTCCAGCGCAGATACATCCGCATGAGCTGCTCGGCGAAGTCCGCGGCGTCGACGCCGCCGGCCTCGGCCCGCACGCTGACGACGGCCTCGCGCGGGTCGTACTCACCTGAGAGGAGGGTGCGGACCTCCAGCTCGTCGACCGACTTGCGGAGCGATTCGAGCTCGGTTTCCGCCTCGCCGCGCGCCTCCGCGTCGTTCTCACTTCCGGCGAGCTCGAAGAGCACCTCGACGTCGTCGATCCGCGAGCGCAGCTCCTCGATCCTCCGCAGCTGGCCCTGGAGATAGGACAGCTTGCTGGTGACCTGCTGCGCGTTGTCCACGTCGTCCCACAGGTCCGGGGCCGCGGCCCGCTCCTCGAGGGAGGCGATGTCGGCCCTCATCCTGTCGAGGTCCATCACGGCCTCGATCGACTCCATGGTGGAGCGGAGGGACTTGAGCTCTTCGGGGAAATCGGGGATGGCCACACCTCCACCCTAACGGCTGGGCGATGCGGCCGGTCCCGGCCGGGTGAGGCCGCGGACGCGGCCGGGACGGGGCAGGGGCGCGGCCCCGTCGCAGCGGCGGGCGGGCCGTGCGCTGCCCGCGAGGCGGGTCCGGCGGGTCCGGTGGGAGCGCGCGGGAGCGCGCGGGAGCGCTCACGGCGTCCGCCTCCGCGCCGGCTCCGTACCCCCTCCGTACCGGCTCGCTGTCGTCGCGGCTCGTACGGTCTCCCCGGCCGGTCCGGCCGGGGAGGCTCCGGTCAGGGCTCCTGCGGGTGCTCGACCGCGGGCGCCGGCTGCGTGGTCTCGCCGTCGTCGCCGGAGGCGGCGAGCCATCCGCCCAGCCCCGCGACCGCCGCGATCACCGCCGCTCCGGCGCCGAGCTTGAGGCGCCGTCGCCGCCGAGCCGCCGCCACCGCGCTCCGGCTCCGCGCGGAGCCCGCACGCGGCTCGCCCACCGCCCTCGGGGCGCGGGCGGTGCCGTGCGCGCCGCCCGCCAGTTCGTCGGCGCCGGGCACGCGCATGCTCGTGTGCGTGTCCCGGTTGGAGTCGGGGCCCGCACCGCCGTGCACCAGCGGCACCGCCGCACGGCCGGTGCGTCCGTGGGCGTGTGTGCCGGGGCCGGAACCCGCAGGACCGGCGCCCGCGGGACGGCTCGCGCCCTGCCTCGCGGAGGCGGACGCCGTCGCGCGGCCCGGCTCGCCCGCCGCAGCGCGCCCGCCGCCGTGCGGCTCGCGCGAGCCGCCGGTCCCGTACGGGCCGTCCGCGCCTTCGTACTCGTACGGCTCGTAGGCCTCCTCGGGCTGTTCGTCGATGTCCAGCGGAGGCAGCCCCTCCAGATCCGGGAGCAGCTCGCGCAGCCGGGACGCCACCTCCTCCGCGCGCAGCCGGGAGGCGGGCGCCTTGGCGAGGCACTGGTGGATCAGCAGCCACAGCTCGTCCGGGATGCCGGGCAGCGGAGCCACCGACTCCGTGACGTGGCGGCGCAGCACCGCGCCGGGATGTCCGCCGCCGAACGGCGTGAATCCGGCGAGGAGTTCGTAGAGCACGGTGGCGAGCGCGTATATGTCGACGGACGCGCGCGGCGGCAGGCCCTCGACGATCTCCGGGGCCAGATAGTCGGGCGTGCCGATGATCGACGTCGCGCGCGTGGTGCGGGGCGAGTCGATCAGCTTGGCGACGCCGAAGTCCGTGAGCAGCGCGGGCGGTGCGCCTCCTGGGCCGGCCGGGGCCAGCGCGTCCAGCAGTACGTTCTCGGGCTTGACGTCGCGGTGGACGATGCCCGCCGCGTGCGCCGCCGCGAGGCCCTCCGCGATGTCCGCCGCGATGGCGGCCGCGGGCTGCGGCGCGATGCGGCGGTCGTGCTCCAGACGCGTGCGCAGATCCGTGCCGCGCACCAACTGCATGACGAGAGCGAGGTCGTTGCCGTCCACGACGAGGTCGCGGACGCCGACCACGCTCGGGTGGTCCAGGCAGAGCAGGGCGCTGCGCTCCTGCACGAACCGCTCCACCAGGTCTCCGTCGGAGGCGAGATCCTCGCGCAGGAGCTTGACCGCGACGGGGCCCTCGGGCCCTTCGCCGAGCCACACCGTGCCGGCGCTGCCGCGGCCCAGGATCTGGTGAGCGGTGTAGCGACTGCCGATCTTCCGTGCCATAACGACAAAACTACGCGGCGGAAGGGGGGTTGAGGGCCCCGGAGCGCGCTAACCGTCACTTTCGAGGGGGAATTCCCTCTCAGGAAGTCGACAAATCACCGAACTCGCGTACTGGAAGCGCTAATTGGGAGCACTGTCGATCAGATTCCCGATCTTGTCGACCGTGTTCTCCACCGACTCCCAGAAACTCTTGCCCTGCTCCCACCACTCGGGAAGCGGAGTGAGATTCCACACGAGTACGGCCGCCACGACCAGAAGCAGGATCATGAACAGACAGCCCTTGAGGCAGCCGAGTCCGGGAATGTGCATCGGATTCGCGCTGCGCTGCCGCGGCTCGCGCCGGGGGCGCGGCTCCCGCCGCGGCGGCGGCTCGGGCTCGTACCGCTGCGGGGGCGGTTGTGCCGGGCGGCGCTGCTGCCGTCCGTAGTGCTCCGGCGGCGGGCCCTGACGGCGGCCGGGAGGCGGCTGCTGCGGCGCGGGCTGGCGGTGCGGACGGCGGCGCAGCGGGTCCATGCTCGGGTCGAGCGGCTGGACCTGCGTCTGCTCGTTGCGGTCGCGGGCCGCACGCATCTGGGTCTCCCAGGGGTGCGGGCCGTCCGGAGTCCCGACGTCCGGCGACTGCGACGGCGGAGGCGGCGCACCGGGGACGGGCGGCATCACCTGTGTCGGGTCCGCGTTCGGGCCCTGACCGCCCCCTTGCCCGCCCTGACCGGCGGACTGGGGCATGTAACTGGTGGCGGCGTTGGGGTCGTACTGAGCGCCGCCCTGCCCCTGGCCTTGTCCCTGACCCGGGCCCTGCGCGTGAGCGGACGCGGAGTGCGGCAGGACCTGCGTGGGGTCGGCGTTGCCCGCGGCCGCACCGGCCGCCGCTCCCGCCGCGGCCCCCGCGACGGCTCCGCCGGCGGCCGCTGCCGCCGCACCGCCGGGGCCCGTACCGGTCTCCGGCACCGCAGCGGGCGCGGGGTCCGGTGCGAGCAGCCCCGCGACGCCCATCGCGGCGGCCGCCTGCTCCGGCGTGGCCTGCGCGCCGATGCCGGACGCGACCGTACGCAGAGCGTTCGCGAGGTTCACCGCGCTGGGCCGCTCCTCGGGCCGCTTGCGCAGGCACCGCTCCGTCACCGTCCACAGCGGATCGGGCATGCTCGGCGGCCGCGCCGGCTCCTCTCCCAGGTGGCGGTGGATCATCTCCAGTGCGGAGCCGCCCGCGAACGGCGGCTGCCCCGTGGCCAGTTCGTACAGCAGGATGCCCGCGCCGTAGATGTCGACCGCGGACGTCTGCGGGCGGCCCTCGGCGGACTCGGGAGCGACGTAGGCGGGCGTGCCGACGAACTCCTGGGTGCGCGTGAGGCCCGGCGAATCGGCGAGCCGCGCGATGCCGAAGTCGGTGAGCATCGGGCGCATGCCCTCGGGACCGTTCGCCAGCAGAACATTGGCCGGTTTGAGATCCCGGTGCACGATGCCGTCCGAGTGGCTCGCGGCGAGCGCGTCGGCGACCTGAGCGGTCACCAGCGCCGCGGCCACCGGCGAGAACGGCCCGTTCTCGCGCAGATAGCGCTGGAGGTCGGGCCCCTCGATCAGGTCCATCACCAGGGCGAGGAGATCGCCCTCGACCACCAGGTCGCGCGTACGGACGATGTTGTGGTGCGTGAGGCGGAGCAGGACGGAGCGCTCTCTCAGGAAGCGCATGACCACGTCGGGATCGTTGGCGAGCTCCTCCTTGAGGACCTTGATCGCCACCGTCTCGCCCGGCTGGCCGGCCACAGCCGCCTCGGCGCCCGCCGTCTCGTTCTGCCTCGCCCGCCACACGGTGCCCGTGGCGCCGCGGCCCAGCGGTTCCTCGAGCAGGTACTTGCTGCCTACAGGCCGCACGTCATGCGCTCCCTGGTGTCGTACTGCAATCCCGCCCACAATAGTGCCGTCTCGCGAACGGTCGACGCCGAGTGCGAACGGATGGGCGACTTCCGGTGAAGACGCGCGCCGCCCCCAGGGCGGTTGCGGCCGGACCGCTCCGCGCCCGCCGCGGAAGCGGCCCCCGCGCGAGACCACGGGACGGCGCCGCGCGCGGAGCGCGGATCGTATCCGGCCGGGCGTACGGGCAGGCCCTCTTGCGCACCCGGGCGCAAAATCATGATCATTGACCGCCGCGGGCGGGACGCGATGTCGGTGACGAGTGCGAAGATGCTTCCGGCATCGACAGCACTGTGCGCGAGCGCCTGGTTCCGCGGGGTCGCTCCGGCCGGTCCGTGGACGGCGCGGCCCGCGGCGTGTGCTGTGCCGTGTGGGACATGTGTGCCGGGCGCGGAGTCGGCGAGGGCGACCGCCTCACCGCGTAAGCGACCGGCACACCGGTGGTTGGTACCGGGAGGGCCGATGCAGATCCGGCTGACTGTCACCCTCGGGCCGCGTGGAGGCGGCCAGGGCGCGGGTGGCGCGGCAGGTGCGCCGAGCGCGGGGTCGGCGTGCGACGTGCTGATCACCGCTCCGTCCGGGACGCCGCTGTCCGCCGTCACCGGCGGGCTCGTCTCCACGGCCGCCGCCGCGGTGAGCGGCTCGGGCTCCGGAGCGGGTGGCTCCTCGTCCGGCGCCGGGGCGGGCGGACCGTCGCAGGGCGCCGGAGCGGAGTCCGCAGCGGACTCGACGGCCGCGGTGTACGCGGGCACGGAACGGCTGGATCCGCACCGTCAGATCCTTGGCGAGCCCCCGCTGCTGGACGGCGCGGTCGTCTCGCTGCACGGCCCGGCGCTCCCGGCGGCCGTACCGGCCCTCGCGGCGTACGGCTCGGCGAAGGCGCGGCTGCACGTGATCTCGGGTCCCGATGCCGGTGGGATACACCTTCTTCAGGGCGGCGTGGTGCGGCTCGGCCGGGCCGCCGAGGCGGACGTCCCGCTCGACGACCCGGACGTCTCGCGGCTGCACTGCGCGGTCACGGTCTCCGACGGCGGCGCCGTCACCGTCGCCGATCTGGGCTCCACGAACGGCACTTCGCTGGACGGCGCGCCCGTCGGCGGCACGCCGGTGCTCTTCCGTCCCGGTTCGACGCTGCGGGTCGGGGAGTCGGCCTTGCGGGTCGAGACGTCGGCGCCGGGTGCTCTTCCGGAGTCCGCCGGCGCGGGCAGCGACGGGCTTTCGGCGTCCGCTCCGGTGCCGGGCGCGCTGCCGACGACGCCGGACGGGAACGGGCAGCTGCGTCTGGCGGCGCCGGCACACGGCCGGGAAGCGGCGGCCCGTTCCGGAGACGCCGCGGGCGCCTCGGCGTCCGCTGGCCTGGAAGGCGCCGACGGTGCCGACGGCACGTCCCGGCGCGGCGGCGGTCCGGAGGGTGCCGGTTCCGGTCCCGAGGCGGAGGGCCCACGGGAGAGCGCCGCACCGCCCGCCGGAGACGGCGCGCACGGTTACGCACCGGGCGGCCCCTTCCCCGACGGCGGCACCACCCACGGCTCCGGAATCGCCCAACACGCCCGTTACGCACAGCAGTTCCCGCCCGAGGGCCCTGGCGGCCCCGGCGCGCCGGAGGCCACCGCCACCGGCGGGGCCGAGCGGCCGCGCGCCCGCGGACTGGGCGCCTGGGCCCGGCGGTTCGCGGGCGGCCGGCAGGAGGAGCAGGGCGGCGAGCCCTCACCGTCCTTCGCGCGCCCGGCCGGCACCGGAGGCCCGGGCGCCGCGTCCCCGCACGGCGCTGACGCCGCCACGCACGCCCCGTCCCAGTCCGAGGACGGAAGCCGGCCCGATCCGGCCACGATCCTGCTCACCGCGCTCGGCCCGGGCCCCCGGCTCTGGGAGCGCGAGCCGGCCCACCCCGAGGCCATGACGGTGCGGATCGGCACGGCGCACCGCGGCCACGGCCTCCCCGGCGCTCCGGTCACGGTCGATCTGCGCGAGGCGGGCGCCCTCGGCCTCGCGGGGCCCCGGCCGCGCCTGACGGGAATGGCCCGCTCGGTGCTGGCACAGCTCGCCGCGCTGCACGGGCCGAGCACCCTGGAGATGGTGCTGATCTCGGCGGACCGCTCGCGCGAGGCCGAGGCGCGCATCCGCGAGTGGTCCTGGCTCGGGTGGCTGCCGCATCTGCGTCCGGCGCACGGCCAGGACTGCCGTCTGCTCACGGCGTACGACAGGGATCAGGCCGCTGCCCGCGCGGCCGAACTCGTCCACAGGCTGGAGGAGTCGGGGGAGCACGCGGGGCACGGCGCAGGCCCGCGGAGCGTGAGCCCCGGCTCCATGCCCGCCCCCGGCCCGTACACCCTGCTCGTCGTCGACGGCGATCCCGGTTCCGCCTCGCTGCGGGACACGGTGGCGCGGCTGGCGGCGGAGGGTCCGCGGGCCGGCATCCATCTGCTCTGCCTCGCGGAGACACCGGCGGCGACTCCCTCCTCCCCCGTCTCCGAGACGGTGCGGGCGGCGTGCGCCGCGTCCGCCGCGTTCCGTGAGTGCGGCGCGCTCGCGCTGCTCAGCGGAGCGGTCGCGACGGCGGTCCGGGTGGTGCACCGGGGCGCCACGGCGCCCGGCGGTCCGGGCGCTCCCGGCACCGTCTGCACGCTCGACGCCGTCTCGGCGGCATGGGCCGAGCGCTTCGCACGCGCCATGGCTCCGCTGCGCGAGTCCCAGGAGGGCCGGGCGCGTTCGGGCGCGGCGGCCAGGTCCGTCGTCACGCTTCCCCGAAGCTCGCGCCTGCTCGACGAGTTGGGGCTGGCCCGGGCGACTCCCGCCGCGCTGCTGTCCCGTTGGGCCGAGCCCGGCGGCACGGACGCCGGGACCTCCGGCTCCGGCGAGGCCGCGGAGGAAGGATCCGCCGCGTACGGGATGCGCGGCGGCCAGGCGAGTTCCGGCGGCCGGAGCGGCACAGGCCCGGGCGCCCCCGGCTCCGGTGCGGGCCCCGCGGCCGGCCGTGCCACTCTCGTGTTCGGAGCGGGGCCGCGCGGCGCTCTCCAGGCCGAGTTGGGCCTCACCCGCGGACACGCCCTCGTCACGGGCCCGACCGGCTCGGGCAAGACGGAGCTGCTGCGCTCGCTCGCCGCCTCCCTCTCCGTCGGCAGCCCGCCCGACCGGCTCCAACTCGTGCTGCTGGACGGCGACGGCGCCGCGGGCGACGGCCTGCACATCTGCCTCGAACTGCCGCACGCCCGGCACCATCTGGCCGCCAACGACCCCGCCCTCATGCGGGAGTTCGCGCAGTCGCTCAGCGGTGAGCTCAAGCGGCGTGCGGAGTTGATCGGCGAGGAGAGCACCTACGAGGGGTTCGCGCGCCAGTACGCCCGCGCGGGCCACCGGTTGGCCGCGCAGCAGCGCCGTCGCGCACAGCCCGCCGCCGCGCCCGACGCGGCCCCGGTGCGCAGCTCGCGCGACGAGCCCGGCACCCTCCGCCTCCGTACGCAGACGGGGCCCGTCCCGAGCCCCGGCGCCGGTGAGCGGGCCGAGGCCACGACCAGCACTCCGACCGGCGCGACCGTTCAACACTTGGACGCACAGGCTGCCCCTCTCCCCAGAATCGTCATCATCGTCGACGACTTCGACACACTCGCCGATCCCTCTCTCGGCAATCCGGGCCGCCCCGCGGCCGGTTCGGTCATGCGCGCCTTGGAGAGCGTCGCGCGGGACGGAGCGCGCCTCGGGATGCACATCGTCGCGGCGAGCGGCCGTCCCGACCGTACGGCGGAGACGGCGGTCGCCCACGCGGCCGCGCTCCGCGCCGAGTTGTCAGGGCACGGCGGCGGAGCGGGCGGCGAAGGCGCACTGCCCGGCCGCGGCACGCTAATCGAGGCCGACGGCACCGCAACGGCCTTCCAGGCGGGCCGCATCACGGGCCGCATTCCGCGCACCGCGACGCAGCGTCCGACGGTCGTTCAGCTGGACTGGACGCGCGCCGGCGATCCGCCGGCCCGCCGTCCCGTACGGGAGCTCGGCAACGGCCCGACGGACCTCGCCCTGCTGGCGAGCGCGGTGGGCCGGGCGGCCCGATCTCTCGGGCTGGACCGACAGGAAACGGGCACTCCCGCTGCGAACAGATCACGGAGTGGTCAAGATGAGGTTCTTGAAAGCTGACAACGTATTGCGGCTCCTCCGCGTTCAGGCGTAGGACTTTGCGCACAGGACTGAGGGGCGTTGACCAGAAGCCCTCTTCCTTGTGACGAAGCGGCGCGGCGGCCGGGATCCGGAGCCAGCGCCTCCGATGGGGACGGCGGGAGCTATGCGTAATACGGTTCGTGCGACTGGTGCATCGGGCACCGGGAGCGACACCAGTATCTTCAGCAAGACCGGCACCACCAGGGCGGCCGCACGTGGCGCGGTGGCGCTGTGCGCCGTCGCAGCCCTGTCGCTGACGGCCGCCTGCGGCGGCGGGGGCAGCGAGGACAAGGGAGAGGGCGGCGGCTCTTCGCAAGCCGAGAAGAGCACCGTGAAGCTGCCCAAGCTCAAGGGCGAGAAGCTTCAAGTCGCCGCCGTCTGGACGGGCGACGAGCAGAAGAACTTCGAGAAGGTCCTCCAGGCCTTCGAGAAGCGGACGGGTGCCGAGGTGAAGTTCACGCCCACCGGCGACAACGTGGAGGCTTTCCTCGGCTCCAAGATCGAGGGCGGCGCACCGCCGAACGTCGCGATGCTGCCCCAGGTCGGCGTGCTCAAGCAGTTCGCGGACAAGGGCTGGCTCAAGGAGCTCGACGCCGGCACCAAGGCCGAACTCGGGAAGAACTTCTCCAAGGGCTGGCAGGATCTGGGCGCCGTCGACGGCAAGCAGTACGGCGTGTACTTCAAGGCCGCCAGCAAGTCCTTGATCTGGTACAACACCGCCGCGTACAAGAACGCGGGCGTGGGCGAGGCGAAGACCTGGGACGAGTTCATCAAGAACTCCCAGACGATCGCCGATTCGGGCGTCGAGCCTGTCGCCGTCGGCGGTTCCGACGGCTGGCCCCTCACCGACTGGTTCGAGAACATCTACCTCTCCCAGGCGGGCCCCGAGAAGTACGACAAGCTCGCCGAGCACAAGATCAAGTGGACCGACCCCTCGGTCAAGAAGGCGCTCACCACCCTCGCCGAGCTGTTCGGGAAGAAGGAACTGCTCGCCGGCGGCAACAAGGGCGCGCTCCAGACCGACTTCCCCGGTTCCGTCTCGAAGGCTTTCGACTCCACCGACAGCCCCAGTGCGGCAAGCGTGTTCGAGGGTGACTTCGTCGGCATCAACATCGCCAAGGACACGAAGGCGAAGATCGGAAAGGACGCCAAGGTCTACCCGTTCCCCGCGGTCGGCGGAGACGCCCCCGTCATCACCGGTGGCGACGCCGCTGTGGTGCTGAAGGAGGGCAAGGCCACCAACGCTCTGATGACGTTCCTCGCGTCTCCCGAGGCCGCAGCCGTCTGGGCCCAGGAAGGCGGATACCTGTCGCCGAACAAGGCGCTGGAGAACTCCGCTTACCCGAACGCCGCACAGCAGAAGATCGCCAAGTCCCTGGTCGCGGCAGGCGACGACTTCCGCTTCGACATGTCCGACCAGGCCCCGGCCGCCTTCGGCGGCACCAAGGGCGAGGGTGAGTGGAAGGCCTTGCAGGACTTCCTGAAGAACCCGAAGGACGTAGCCGGCACGCAGAGCGCCCTCGAGGCCTCCGCGGCCAAGGTCTTCAAGGACTGACGAGCAGCGACACGACCGCCTGTGCCGGACCCGCCGTTCGCGGCTGGTCCGGCACAGTGGGCACCGCTCGCATCCAGCCACCTCCAACCCTGGGAACACCAGGGCCCGGACAAGGGACACACTGTCATGCCCACCCCAACCCCCTCCCCGCCGACGGACGAACCACCAGGCACAGGTGAGACTTCCGGCACCGCAGCCGGCGGGACGACGTCGATCACGGCAGCCGGCGACGCCGCCTCCGCACCCTCGGGTCCGAGCCCGGCGCCTGCGAGCGTCTCCGTGATGCGCGCACGGCCCGGAATCGCCTTCACGTTCTTGATGCCCGCGCTGGTGCTGCTGGGCTTGCTCGTCGTCTACCCGATCCTGTACTCGATCTTCCGCAGCACCTTGGACGCCTCCGGGTCGAACTTCGTCGGATTCGGCAACTACGCCGAGATCTTCACCGACGAGGACACCCTGATCGCGCTCAAGAACAACCTCGTCTGGATCATCGTCGTCCCGTCCGTGTGCACGGCTCTCGGGCTGATCTTCGCCGTACTGACGGAACGGGTGCGCTGGGGCACGGCGTTCAAGTTGATCATCTTCATGCCGATGGCGATCTCCATGCTCGCCTCGGGCATCATCTTCAAGCTCGTGTACGAGCAGGACCCGGACAAGGGCGTCGCGAACGCCGTCTGGGTCGGCGTGCACGACACCTTCGCCGAGTCCTCCGCCTGGCCCGGCGCCCGCCCCCGGCCCAACGCCGATCTGGCCAAGTCCGGCGGAGGCGCCTTCACCACCAAGTCGGCGGTCTCCGCGTCCGGTCCGGCCGATCTCGCGCTCGTCGGCGTCCCGCCGAAGGACGTGGCCGGTGCGGCCCCCGCCAAGTCGGCCAAACCCGACGCCGGCAAGGTCACGGGCACCGTCTGGCTCGACTTCGCCCCCGGCGGCGCGGGCAAGCCGGACGTCATCGACAAGAAGGAGAAGGCGCTCAAGGGCATCAAGGTCGAGGCGGTCAAGGGCGGCAAGGTCGTCGGCACCGCCGAGACCGCGGCCGACGGTACGTTCTCGCTGCCGTCGGCGGCCGACGGCGCCAAACTCCGCCTGCCCGCCTCGAACTTCGCGGCGCCGTACAACGGCATCGACTGGCTCGGCTCGACTCTGGTCACCCCTTCCATCATCGGTTCCTACGTGTGGATGTGGGCGGGCTTCGCCATGGTCCTCATCGCGGCCGGACTCGCGGGCGTGCCACGTGAGTTGCTGGAGGCCGCGAGAGTCGACGGCGCCAACGAGTGGCAGGTCTTCCGCAAGATCACGGTGCCGGTGCTGGCTCCGGTCCTCGGCGTCGTCGTCGTCACGTTGATGATCAACGTGATGAAGATCTTCGACCTCGTCTACGTCATCGCTCCCAGCGCGAGCCAGAAGGATGCCAACGTGCTCGCCCTAGAGCTGTATCTGTCGTCATTCGGCACGAAGTCGAACCAAGGTGTCGGCAGTGCCATCGCCGTCATCCTGCTGCTTCTCGTCGTACCGGTGATGATCGTCAACATCCGCCGCCTGCGAAGGGAGTCACGCCGATGACCGCGGTCAGTGCGGCCCAGCCCGAACCCGCCGCTATCGACTCCCCGAAGCCTTCGGTGCCGGAGGGACAGAAGAAGACGTCCGTCGCCTCCCGGCTGGTCACCCTGACCGGCCACTGGGCAGTGCGGCTGGGACTGGTCGTCGTCGCCCTCCTGTGGCTGATGCCGACGGCCGGTCTGCTGAGTTCGTCGCTGCGCAGCCCGGAGGACATCTCGCTCTCCGGCTGGTGGGAGATCTTCGACTTCAACTCCAGCTTCCCGTGGGTGCTCGACGCGAGTCAGTTCTCGACGGTGAACTACGACGCTCTGCTCACCAACGACGTGGTGACGAACTCTCTCTTCACCACGATGATGATCACGGTCCCGTCCACGGTGACGGTCGTCGTCATCGGCGCACTCGCCGGATACGCCTTCGCGTGGCTCGACTTCCCGGGCCGCGACTGGTTCTTCCTGCTCGTCGTGGGACTGCTCGTGGTCCCCGTGCAGGTGGCTCTGATCCCGATCGCCAAGCTGTTCAACGCCCTGGGGCTCTTCGAGACCACGGCGGGTGTCGTCATCTTCCACACGGCCTTCGGTCTGCCGTTCGCGATCTTTCTTCTCCGTAACTTCTTCGGTGAGATCCCCCGCGAGCTGCTGGAGGCCGCCCGTCTCGACGGTGCGGGCGAGGTGCGCCTCTTCACCCGCGTGGTGATGCCGCTCGGCGGTCCGGCCATCGCGTCGCTGGGCATCTTCCAGTTCCTGTGGGTGTGGAACGACATGCTCGTCGCGCTGATCTTCGCGGATTCCGGCAATCCGCCGATCACGGTCGCCCTTCAGCAACAGGTCCGCCAGTTCGGCAACAACATCGACGTGCTGGCGCCGGGCGCCTTCGTATCGATGATCATCCCGCTGATCGTCTTCTTCGCGTTCCAGCGTCAGTTCGTCTCGGGAATGATGGCCGGCGCGGTGAAGTAGCCGCCGTACGACGGCAGTTCAACGCGACGCGGAAGGAACACGACAGCACAGACGCGGGGGCCGCCCCCGCCGGTCACCTGTCCCGGGTGCCTCGCAGCATCCGGGACAGGTGACGTGAGACCACCGGCGGCAGCACCTCACGAGCGGCCTTGCGGGAGAGCGCGGAGAACGAGCCCCTTCCGCGACGCCCGCCGCCCTGCTCGAACTCCCCTGCTCCGGCCCCGGACTTGGCGTACCGGGAGCGCGGCAGCGGCGGTATCGCGGCCTTGTCCGCCCCCACCAGCAGCAGCCGCTGCCCCGCCACGTCCTGCCACTGCAACCAGCAGTCGCCGCGCTCGCGCAGCGCCGCGTGCAGCTCCTCCTGTACGGGCTCGGGGTCGCCCCACGTCCCGTAGAACTTCTGGGCGCTGACGCACACGGGCCGCAGCCCGTCCTCCAGCACGGCCTGCCACGTCGCGCACGCGACGCCAGGCGTGTGCGACGAGCGGTAGTCGTCGAGGACGACGATGCCGTCGCGTATCAGCGTGCCGCGCGCGGCCGCTATGTCGGGACGCACGTGCTCGTAGAGGTGGGACGCGTCGACGTGCACGAAGCGGCAGCTGCCCGCCGTGACTTCGCCGGGAACGACGGACGTCGGCGCGTGCAGCACACGCGGCAGCTCGTCGTGGAAGGAGAGGAAGTTGCTCTCGAACCCCCGCCGGGTCAACGTCGAGTACGAGCCGCGCATCTCGCGTTCGTTGCTCTCGGTCGGCGCCTCGGAGCCGAAGAGATCGCACACCGTGAACGTCTCACCCGCCTCCAGATACGAGCGCAGCATGATCGCGCTCTTGCCGAGATAGGCGCCCATCTCCAGCAGGTCGCCGCGCTGTTCGAGCCTGCGCTGCCGGGAGAGCAGCCAGTCGAAGAGCACGATGTCGGTGTTGTAGAACCAGCCGCGCACGTCGCGGAAGGAGCGTGGCCGCGGCAGCGGGTCTTCCGTGTCTGCCGTGACGGTTCCGTTGGCGTCCTCTGTCCCGGCTCGGGTCGTGGAGGTGGAGGTCATGGAGAGGGCTCTCCTTGTACGGCGGAAGGGCGGAACGTAGGCGCCGGAACCGGAGAATCCGCAGCATCCGGTGAAACTCCGCAGGGTCCACAGCACCCACCGCCCTGTATATGAGTCCCCCGCCCCTGCATGCACGTCCTCAGGGCGCCTGCGAGCAGGGCTTCCGCCGACCGACGTCCCGTGTCCACCGATGGTTCAGCCGGTGTTGGGGCCGGGCGCACGAAGCGGGGACGGCCGCCGCCGGCAGCGCGCCGACGCGTATCGGCTCCCCGAACACGTCGAGTTCGCCCCTGCTGGCTATTTTCAGATCACCTATGGACAATACTGCCGATATGGGGCATTTCGGATGCCAGTTTTCGAGCAGCACCTGTGAGGAACAGGCCAGATGAAAATCGCTTTTCTGCTGGACAATGCCTACGGAATCGGCGGAACGATCCGCTCCACTGTGAATCTCTCCCGGGCGCTTGCCGATCGCCACACGGTCGAGGTCGTCAGCCTCCGCCGCACGGTCCGTGAGACCTCCCTCTCCTTCGATCCGCGGGTCATCATGACCCACCTGCTGGAGCTGCGCCGGACCGAGCGCGGCTTCGACGGCGACGACCCCCGCTTCCGCGAACCCAGCCACCGCTTCACGGAGGGCGCGGACCACCTGGAGCGCGGAGTCTCGACGCGCCTGGGCGACGTACGCGTCGAGGAGTTCCTGCGCGAGACCGACGCCGACGTCGTCATCGCCACCCGCCCCAAGATCAACGACTATCTGGCGGCGTACGGCAGCGACCGCTATCTGCGCATCGGCCAGGAGCACCTCACGCACGCCATGCACAGCGAGCATGTGCGGTCCCATCAGGACGCGGCGATTCCGCTCCTCGACGCCTTCGTCACCGTCTCCTACGCGGACGCCGAGAACTACCGCGCCGCCATCACCGGCAGCGGCACCGAGACCGCCGAGCGCGACGCCCTCATCACCTGCATCCCGAACGCCGTACCGGCGGTGGACGTCGAACCGTCCGACGGCGAGAGCAAGCTGATCGTCGCCGCCGGGCGGCTGATCAAGGTCAAGCGCTACGACCGTCTGCTCAAGGCGTTCGCGCTCGTCTCGCAGAGGCACCCGGACTGGCGGCTGCGGCTGTACGGACGGGGGCGGCAGCAGGCGGCGCTGCGGGCGAGGATCGACAGCCTCGGCCTCTACGACAGGGCGTTCCTCATGGGGCCGCACGCCCCCATCGAGGCCGAGTGGGCCAAGGGTGCCATCGCCGCCGTCTCCTCCGACGCCGAGTCCTTCGGAATGACGCTCGTCGAGGCCATGCACTGCGGGGTTCCGGTCGTCAGCACGGACTGCCCGTACGGGCCGGGAGAGATCATCAGCAACGGGCAGGACGGGCTGCTCTCGCCGCTCGGCCCGACCGAGAAGGACAGCGTCCGCGCATACGCCGACGCGCTGACGCAGCTGATCGAGAACCCCGAACTCCGGTACCGGATGAGCCAGGCCGCGATGGAGAAGGCCGCCCGCTATTCGCCGGAGCGCATCGCGGGCGAGTACGAGCAGCTCATCGAGAAGCTGCTGGAGCAGCGGCGGAACAGGGGAGCACACCCCGACCGGATCAGAGCGGGGGCGGGCGCGAGCGCGGAGGCCGGAGCGGATGTGGGTGCGGGCGCGGGGACTTCCGGGCCGGGCCACGGACCGGCCGAGGTCCCGGCGCCCGTCGGGTCCTCCGCCGGTGGCGCCGCACCGGCCCCGCCCATGGCCGCGGCGGGGGCCGGGCCGGAGCCCGCGCTCGCGGCGGACTCCGCGCAGTCCGCGGCCGGTTCGGAGCCGGGCCCGGAAGCCCCCGCCGTACTGGCGTCCGCGTCCGCGCCCCAGCGCCCGGACGGCCATGGTTACGGGCACGGGCACGCGCCCGCGCTCGCGCTCGCGGCCCCGTCGAAGCAGAGCCCGAGCCCGGCCGCCCCGACGCCGCCCCCGTCCCGCCCCTTTCGCCGCTTCGCCCTTCGCGTCGCGGGACCCGTGCTGCGTCCTGCCGTACGGGCCTGGCGGCGCCGGCGCAACGCGAACCGTCCCGCCGCGAAGCTGCGCCGCCCGCTCGCCCGCACCCGCGTCGCCACCGACGGTTCGCTCGTGATCAACCTGCTCGCGAAGCGCCTGCCGAAGACGCCGTCCGTGCTCGTCGTACGCTCGCGCCGCGACACCGGAACGCCGCACCGCATCCCGCTCCCGCCGCGGACGGAGGCTGTGCACGGCTGGGTCGAGGTACGGCTCGAACGCACCGTGCACCCGCTGACGGAGGACCGCTGGGACACGTACGTCGAGCGGATCGCGGACGGGAAGCGCAAGCGCATCCAGTCCGAACTCGTCGAGACCGCACGGCTGCTGTCGATGCCCGCGCCCGTCGACGGCAGCGGCGTGCTCACGCCCTGGGTTCCCTACACCACCCTCGACGGGTACCTGGCCGTGCGCGCGTGGCACCGCGCCGGGCACGCGGAGGTCACCTCCGTCGAGCTGGGGCACGAGAGCTGCACCGTACGGGCGGAGCTGTACGGACGGGCCGCGCAGGCGGCGAAGACGGAGGGGAGCACGGTCCTCGCCGTCTCCCGCTCCAAGTCCGAGCCGGACTTCGAGCTTCCCTTCGAACTCGCCGCCGGGCTGGTGCCGTCGCTCTCCTTCGAGCTTCCGTACGAGCTCCCGGCCGCTCTCGACTCGGGGAACCTCAAGGGCGTGTGGGACCTGTGGCTGCGCACCGGCTCGAAGGACGCGCCGCGCGTGCGCTTCGGCCGGCTGCTGGGCGACCTCGCCGACCGCAAGAAGACCGATCTGGTGCCCCGCGTCCGGCTCGGCGAGACGGAGACCGGGGTGTGGTTCTACTTCTCCCTGGTCAACGATCTGGTGGTGGCGTTGCAGGCGCTTCCCCTGGAGAAGCCGCCGGAGCCGGCACCGGTCAAGGGCGCCGTGGCGGCCACCTCCGCGGCACCGGGCGCGAAGGGCCGGAGCACGACCGCCCGCGGCGCGAGCGGCAAGAGCGCGAGCGGTCAGAGCACCTCGTCCTCGCCGGGCGCGTCCGCCGGCAGCTGACCCCCGGGCCCGCCGGACGGCTCCACCGCCGCGTCCCACGGTTCCGCCGCGGCACCGGACGACTCACGCACCGCGGCCGCCGCGGCGCCGCTGCGCACCCGGTGCGCCTCCGCCTCGGCGCGCAGCGCCTCCACGGCCCGGCCGAAGCGGACAGCGGACGGCGGCTCGTCCGGCCCCAGCAGATACGCCTTGAGCTCCACGCGAGCCGGACGCAGCACGTCCGCGTCCGGCTCGCGGACCGACCGCAGCAGAGCGGGAACGCCCTCCGCGTCCGGTGTCAGGATCGTGGCCGCGCGTACGGTCGGGAATCCGGCTCTGAACTCCTCCTCCGGCAGCCCCGTGGTGTTGACCACCGCGTACGGCTTCTCGCTGCTGAGATAGTCCGACACCACACTGGAGACGTCCGAGACGAGCAGATCGGCCTGGTTGAAGCACGAGTAGATGCCCGGCCGCCGCTCGGAGAGCACGAGATGCTCCGCGGGGTCGCACGACCGCCAGAAGCACTCCTCCCAGGCCTCGACCGCGTCCAGCACCGTCGCGGCGGACGGCCATGCTCCGGCGTGCTGCCGCAGCATGCGCTCCGCCTCGTCGGCACCGCGCCCGGACGGCGGCCCGTCGAGCGCCTCCAATTCGGCCTGGCGCCGCTCCAGCTCCGCCGCGGCCTCCGCCCTCGCCGCCCCGGTCTCCGGGCCGCGCGTTCCGGCCCGCCCGCGTACGTCTGCCCGCGCGGGCGCGTCTGCCCGCCTGCGTGCGTTGGCCTCGGCGATCTGCTCGCGAATGCGCCGGTCCACGTCCTTCACCGCGGGATCGACCGAACCCGTCATCGGATGCGGCTTGTAGAGCAGCCTGACCCGCTCGTCCGCGAGCAGCGCAGCCACGATGCGCTCGCCTGCCGCCGGCAGCGACGTGTTGCCCGGATCGTCGGTCCAGCCCTCCCAGGTGGGCGCGTACAGCACGGTGACGGGTTCTCCGGGTGCCGGAGGACCGGCGTACGGGCGGATCGGTTCCAGCTGGGGGCGGCCCACCTCCACCACGTCCTCGTCGCGGACGCCGATGCCCGCGAGGCGGTAGCGCTCGCGGGCGGCGGGTCCGGCGACCCAGACCTCGTCGTAGGCCTTGGCGTACGGATTGCAGGAGGAGAGCTTGTCGCTCTCGCCGTGGTTGATGAACGCGTGCTTGATCGTGGGGATGCGCAGTACGTGCGAGGTCTTGCCGGAGTTCGCCGGGTGCAGCAGTACGGGCAGAGCGGAGTGTTCCAGCCGCATCAGATGAGCCATCTTCGGGATGCAGATGATCGGCACGTCCGTCGCGTCGATCTTCTGCACCATGAAGCGTTCGCGCAGCACGATCAGCGGACGCCCCGGCAGCCGCCCGAGCGTCGGGAGCCACATGTTCGCCTGATACGCCGAGGAGTTGCCTCCGGAGAAGTACATCCCGACCGTCGGCCGGTACGCGGCGAGCCAGCCGTCGAGCCAGGCCAGCACCTCCTCCTCCCCGGCCGGGCAGCGTGCCGGCAGCAGCCTGCACGCCAGGTGCGCCACCCCGGCGAGCAGCACCGCCCAGCACACGAGCGCGACCAGCGCGCCCCAGCGTGCGTTGCCCGTCACCGCGGTCGCCGCCGACCCGGCGGTGACGAGCGCCGTGCACAGCAGCAGCCGTGCCGCGCCGCCCCGCCCGAAGAGCGGCGGCGGTGCGGGGCCGATGCGCAGCGCGGAGGCGTCGATGTTGCGCGTGACGACGGGCAGCCGGCGCGACGCGCGTACGCGGGCCGCGACCGCCTGGCACACGAAGTGCGTCGCCCAGCAGCCCAGCATGGCGACCAGCAGCCATGCCGCGTAGTGGAAGGGACGCAGCGCGTCGAGCCGGGCCAGCCCGCCGAGGAGGAGGCCGTCGCGGAGCAGCTGCCGTACGGGGTGGTGAAGCTGTGCCCTGGCGAGGCTCCGGGCCAGTGCCGCCCTGCGGACCAGCAGCCATGTCTCGGTGAGGATGCCGAGCGCGGCTCCGGCGACGGCGAAGGCGGCCGACGCCAGCAGGAGGCCGAGCAGCTGAAGCAGATATCCGGCCGCCAGCAGGGCCAGCAGGGCGGCCGCCGTCGCCGCGTAGCGCGGAATCCGGCGGCCTCCCGGAGTGGACGGGGGCGCGGACGCCGGGGTGCCCACGGGCGAGGACCCGGGCGCCGAGTCGGCGACGGATGCGGGCGCGGCCCCGGGTGCCGAGGACCCGGGCGCCGATCCCGACCCGGCGCCGGATGCGGGTGCTGAAGCCGAAGCTGCGTTGGACTCGGTACGCATGGGCCTCCCCTGCGGTCCCCTCCAGTGAAGACCTGCGGCGGGCCGCGTGCGCCCTGGGTACGGCCGAACGCGTGCACCCGCGGCCCGCCGGGCCGTGCCGGACGGGGCCGGGCACACATGCGGCGGTCCCCATGCGGGTGACCGCACGGGGACCGCCGGAGCTCCGCCGCCCGCCGCCGGGCGGCCGGTGGTTCAGCGGTTCAGCGGTTGCTGCGCAGCAGCGTCCGCATCGTCCGCATCGCGACGGAGAGGTTGGCCAGGTCGAAGGTCTCCGACGCCTGGATCTCGTCGAGGGTGGCGCGGGCACGCGAGAGGATCGTCGCGTTCTTCGCCTCCCACTTCTGGTACCGCTGCTCGGGCGTCGCCGTGCCGTCGCCCTCCGAGAGCACGTCCGCGGCGATCAACTGGTGTGCGGCGTACAGGTCTTCGCGGATCGCCGCCCGCGCCATGGACTGCCACCGGTCGGCGCGCGGCAGTTCGCTGACGCGCTCCTGGAGCTGCGTGATGCCGAGGCGGTCCGCCAGGTCGTGGTAGACGGCGGCCACGTCGAGCAGCTGTACGCCCGTACGGTCCGCGACGGCGACCACGTCCAGCCCGGAGAAGGCGGCGGAGAACCCGGCCACCCGCAGGGCCAGTTCGGCGGGGACGCCCGCCGCGTCCAGCCTGTCCAGGATCGCCTGGTGCCAGACCCGGTCGTCGCCCTTGAGGAGCTTGGGCAGCTCGTCCCACACAGTCGACACCCGGTCGCTGAACAGCTCGATGGTGTCGGCGAGTTGGAGCGGCTGCGGGCGGTTGTTCAGCAGCCAGCGCGTGCCGCGCTCGACGAGACGGCGGGATTGGAGCCTGATGCTGGTGAGCACGTCGGCGGCGACGACATTGTCCAGCGCCTCCACCTCGTCCCAGATCTCCCCGAGCCGGAAGATCGTGCGGGCCGCGGTGTGCGCACGCGCGATCTCCTCCGTGGACGCGCCCGTCTCCTCCTTCATGCGGTGCACGAGCGTCGAACCGCCGCTGTTCACCGTGTCGTTGACGAGCAGCGTCGTGACGATCTCGCGGCGCAGCGCGTGACCGATGATCTCCTCCGGGAACCGCTCCCGCAGCGCGCGCGGGAAGTACGCGTGCGCGAGCTGCTGGACGTACGGGTCGTCGGGGAGCGTCGTGCCGATCAGGTCGTCCGTCACCGTGATCTTGGTGTAGGCGAGCAGCACGGCCAACTCGGGCTGCGTCAGGCCCTGACCGGCCGCGAGCCGCTCACGGATCTGCTTGTCGCTGGGCAGGAACTCCAGGGCCCGGTCCAGCTTGCCCTCCTTGCCCAGGCGGCGCATGTGGCGGTGGTGCGCCTGGAGAAGGCTGGGAGCGACCTCGACGGAGTTGGCGAGCGTCACGTTCTGCGCGTAGTTGTTCCGCAGGACCAGCTCGCCGACCTCGTCGGTCATCTCGGACAGCAGGGTGTTGCGCTGCTTGAGCGTCATGTCGCCGTTGGCCACGACCGCGTTGAGCAGGATCTTGATGTTCACCTCGTGGTCCGAGGTGTCCACGCCCGCGCTGTTGTCGATCGCGTCGGTGTTGACCCGGCCTCCGTTCACCGCGAACTCGATACGGCCCAGCTGGGTCAGGCCGAGGTTGCCGCCCTCGCCGACGACCTTCACCCGCAGGTCCTGGCCGTCCACGCGGATCGCGTCGTTGGCCTTGTCTCCGGCGTCGGCGTGCGTCTCCGTCGACGCCTTGACGTACGTACCGATGCCGCCGTTCCACAGCAGGTCGACCGGGGCGGCGAGGATGGCCCGCATCAGCTCGGCCGGAGTGACCTTGCCCGCCTTCGACTCGATGCCGAGGGCCGCCCGCACCTGCGGCGTGACGGGCACGGACTTCGCGGTACGGGGATAGACGCCGCCGCCCGCGGAGATCAGCGAGGTGTCGTAGTCCGCCCACGAGGAGCGCGGCAGCTCGTAGAGGCGGCGGCGCTCCGCGTACGACGTGGCCGCGTCCGGATCGGGGTCGAGGAAGATGTGCCGGTGGTCGAACGCCGCGACCAGCCTGATGTGTTCGGACAGCAGCATGCCGTTGCCGAAGACGTCGCCGGACATGTCGCCGACGCCGACCGCGGTGAAGTCCTGCGTCTGGGTGTCGTGGCCCAGCTCGCGGAAGTGCCGCTTGACCGACTCCCACGCGCCGCGGGCCGTGATGCCCATGCCCTTGTGGTCGTAGCCGGCGCTGCCGCCGGACGCGAAGGCGTCGCCGAGCCAGAACCCGTACGCCTGCGCGACCTCGTTGGCGATGTCGGAGAACGTGGCGGTGCCCTTGTCGGCGGCGACGACGAGGTACGTGTCGTCCTCGTCGTGCCGGACCACGTCCTCGGGATGCACGACGTCGCCCGCGACGAGGTTGTCCGTGATGTCGAGCAGGCCCGAGATGAACGTCTTGTAGCAGGCGACGCCCTCGGCCAGCCACGCGTCCCTGTCCGCCGCCGGGTCGGGGAGCTGCTTGCAGACGAAGCCGCCCTTGGCGCCGACCGGCACGATGACCGTGTTCTTGACCTCCTGCGCCTTGACCAGGCCGAGGATCTCCGTACGGAAGTCCTCCCGCCGGTCCGACCAGCGCAGCCCGCCGCGCGCGACCTTGCCGAAGCGCAGATGCACGCCCTCCACACGCGGCGAGTACACCCAGATCTCGTACTCGGGGCGGGGCGCGGGGAGATCGGGGATGGCCTGCGGATCCAGCTTGACCGACAGATACGCGTGCGGCCCGGCCGTCGGGTCCTTCGCGCCGCCCGCCCTGCTTCCCGCGCCGGTGCTCTGGAAGTAGTTGGTGCGCAGGGTCGCCCTGATGACGGTGAGGAAGGAGCGCAGGATCCGGTCCTCGTCGAGGCTGGCGACCTGGTCGAGCGCGCCGTCGAGCTCCTCCAGCAGCCCGTCCGTCAGCTCGTGCCCCGCGCGCGAACGGCTCGGGTCGAGGCGGGCCTCGAAGAGGTTCACCAGCAGGCGGGTCGTGTGCACGTTGTGCCGGAGGGTGTCCTCCATGTACGTGGGGCTGAAGGTCGCTCCGGCCTGCCGCAGATACTTCGCGTACGAACGCAGCACCATCGCCTGCCGCCATGTCAGACCGGCCGACAGGACGAGCGAGTTGAGCCCGTCGTTCTCCGCGCGGCCCGTCCAGACGGCGGTGAACGCGTCCTGGAAGCGCTCGCGTGCGTCCTCACCGAGGCCGTGGGCGTGGGAGACGGGCATGCGCAGACCGAAGTCGTAGATCCACGCCTTGCTCTTGTCGCTGCAACGCAGCTCGTACGGACGCTCGTCGACGACCTCGACGCCCATCGCCTGGAGCGCCGGAAGCACGGCCGAGAGCGAGACGGGCTCACCGATCCGGAAGATCTTGAATCTGCGCTCGCCCGGGCCGGCACCGACCGGCTCGTACAGGCTCAGCGAGAAGTCGGGGGCGCCTTCCTCGGCGCTGGCGAGCCTGTTGAGGTGCTGGAGGTCCGCCACGGCGGCGCGCGGCGGGAAGTCCGCCTTGTACCCCTCGGGGAAGGCGTTCGCACTGTAGAGGTGGCCCAGCTCGGCGGCCTGTTCCTCGCCGAACTCGGCGTTCAGCGCCTCCATGTAGCCGTCGGCCCACGAGCGGGCGGCCTCCGCGAGGCGTGCCTCGATCCGGTCGGCCTCGGCGTCCGTCAGCTCGGGCAGCTGCGCGCCGGGCTTGAGACGGATGACGAAGTGCAGCCGCGTGAGCACCGATTCGGTGTTCCAGACGCTGAAGTCCACGTTGGCGCCGCCGAGTTCCTCGGTGAGGATCTCGGTCAGCCGCAGCCGGACGGTCGTCGTGTAACGGTCACGCGGCAGGTAGACGAGCGCCGAATAGTAGCGCCCGTACTCGTCCTTGCGCAGATACAGGCGCAGCTTGCGGCGCTCCTGGAGGTAGAGCACCGAGGTGGCGATGGAGCGCAGCTGGTCGACGGGGATCTGGAACAGCTCGTCGCGCGGGTAAGTCTCCAGGATCTGGAGCAGGTCGCGGCCCGCATGACTGTCGGGGGCGAACCCCGCGGACGTCAGCACCTCCGCGACCTTGCGGCGGATGACGGGGACGCGGCGCACCGACTCCGTGTACGCGGCGGAGGAGAAGAGGCCGAGGAAGCGCCGCTCTCCCACGACGTTGCCCTCGCTGTCGAACTTCTTCACGCCCACGTAGTCGAGATACGAGGAACGGTGCACCGTGGCGCGGCTGTTGGCCTTCGTCAGCACCAGCAGGCGGTGCTCGCGGGCCTTCGCGCGGGCGTCCGCGGGCAGTCGGCTGAAGGACGGCGAGACCGGGTGGCCCTCTTCGCTCTCGGTGTGCTGCGGGTCGGAACGCAGGATGCCCAGCCCGGTGCCCGGGACGGGCGTGAGCGTCAACTCCTTGTCGCCGTCGGGGACTTCCTCCGACAGCTCGTACTCGCGGTAGCCGAGGAAGGTGAAGTGGTCGTCCGCGAGCCAGCGCAGCAGCTCCCGGGACTCCTCGACCTCCTGGGCGGGCACGTCGGGAGCGGCGGGCTCGGTGTCCAGCTCCTCGGCGATCTCCAGCGCGGCGCTGTGCATCTTCCGCCAGTCCTCGACGGCCTCGCGCACGTCGGACAGGATGCGCAGCAGATCGTCGTTGATCTGCTTGAGGTCGTCGCGCTCGGTCTCGCGGTCGATCTCTACGTGGATCCAGGACTCGGTGACCGCGTCGTGCGGCAGCTCCCGCGCCTCGGCGGGCCGTTCGCCAGGGCCCTGGACGGGCTTGTCGCGCCCGGCGTCCAGCACCTCCAGCAGCTTCCCCGTGACGTCGCGGCGCACGATCATCTGAGGGTGGATCACGACGTGGATGCCGCGGCGCTGGCGTGACAGCCCGTTCGTCACCGAGTCGACGAGGAAGGGCATGTCGTCGGTGACGACCTCGATGACGGTGTGCGTGCAGGTCCAGCCGTTCTCGTCGACCGACGGCGTGTGCACGCGCACGTTGGCGGTGCCCTGCGGCCGCTCCTGCGCCAGGCGGTAGTGCGCGAAGGCCGCGCCGAGGATGTCGACCGGGTCGCGGTCGGTGAGGTCCTCCGGCGCGGTGTGCAGGTAGTAGCGCTGGAGGAACGCCCTGAGCGCTCCGTTCTCGAGACCCCGCGCCGGGTGCTGACCCCCGGCAGGGCTCTCTTCAGCTACCCGGGCGGCTTCCTCCAGCCGCTCGGCCTTTGCTTCATCCAGCTTGGTCTGCATGTCCTGTGGCTCCTGTCGCGCGCCGTTGCGTGACGTGAATTGGCGGGGGCTCGTGCGGACACGGCATCGGAGCGCGGGGTGACCGCCCGGGGCTCTGCGCGTGCCGTGGAAGACGACCAGCCGCGGCCCTGGCGCTGTCGCGCAACGGGCACCGGACGGGGGCCGCGTCGCCCCCGCGAGATATCGCGCTGATCACGCCCGTAGGCTACAGCCACCGGGCCGGGGGCCGTCATAGACCTTATGTGTACAAAATCAGGGGTTGGTCTTGGACGGACTGGACAGCAACGACCGCCGCTCCAGCAGGTACAGGCACGCCCCGTGCGCCCGACGCTCCGCCCTGCCTCGCTTCTCACCGCCCGACTCCCTCGGCTCGCTCGGACATTGCGGCCCCGGCCGCCCCGACTGCCTTGCGGGCGGCTGCCGTTGGGGCACGGGCCGCCCGGCCGCCGGGAGTTCGGGCCGCGGGACCGCTGCGCCGCGGCCCAAGCTGTCCCTGCTCTTCCCGGCCGTCCCGTCAACCCGCTATGCGCTCCGCCGTCTCGACGGCCTCGGCCAGGGTGTCGACCACCGGCACACCGGCCGATTCGAGGCTCCTCCGGCTGTGCGAGCCGCCGGTGTAGAGCACCGCGCGCGCACCTACGTGCCCCGCGGCCAGCGCGTCGTCGACGGCGTCCCCGATGACCACCGTGTGCTCCGCCTCGACGCCGTCGAGCGAGAGCAGGTGCCGCGCCATCTGCTCGGCCTTGCCGCGACCGGTGGGCCCCCTCGCCCCGTCGACCCGTACGAAGTGCCCGTCGATCCCGTGCGTCCGCAGCAGCGGAACGAGCCGGTCGTGCGGCGCGAGCGAACACAGGGACTGGGTGCGTCCGTCGGCCACGCGGCCCGCGAGCAGTTCGGCGGCCCCCTCGGCGAGACCCGCGTGCCGCGCCTGCCGCCAGTAGTGCCGGTGGAACGTCTCGTCCATCACCTCCCACTCCTCCTCGCTGGGCAGCCGGCCCATCAGCCGCTCGTAGAACCGCGGGACGGGGACGCAGTACAGCTCCCGGTAGCGCTCCAGCGTGATGGAGGGGTGTCCGAGCTCGGCGAAGGCGGCGTTCGTGGCGTCGATGACGGCGTGGATGTCGTGCAGCAGCGTGCCGTTCCAGTCCCAGACGATGTGAGCGGATCGTCTGTGCGTGTGTCCCAGACCCATGGATACGACGGTACGTCGGCGGTCTGACAACGCGATACCGGATTCGGCCGTCCTGACCCGTCGCAGGTCACACGCCGCGAGCGCTTCTGGGTTTCGCCGTCGTGGGGGTCCGTGGCAGCTCCGAGCCCACCGCCGTACGGGCTCCGCGTCAGCCGGGCAGGTGCGGGATCTCCTGGGTCGCGTACCAGAGGAGCTCGTGGTCCTCGGCGCCGTCCACCGTGAACCGGGCGTCCTCGTCGCCCATGTCGGCGGCGCCGAGGGCCTCGGCCGCGGCGGTGACGTCCGCCTCCGCCTCGTCGGAGTCCATGTGCACGGCGGCCGCCTTCGACAGGGGCAGCGGCCCCTCGACCTTCACCTCTCCGAGGAATTCGCGGTCCAGCCCGTGGTCGGGGTCGAAGGACACGGCGCCGTCCGCGACGTCGAGTGCCACGACCACGCGACGCCGGGGCGCCTCCGGCCGGCCCGCGAGCAGCCGGAGCGACGCCTGGGCGGCGCGGTTGAGCGCCGCGTACTCCAACTCCTCGCTGTCGTCGGAGAGATACCACTCACGCAGCCCCGGCGTGACCGCGTAGGCGACGGTGCCGCCGCGCTCCGCCGCCAGCTCGCCGGCCCGGTGCGCCTCGCGCAGCGCTGGGAAGGTCAGAGGCACGTAGACACGCATGGGCTGCCGCTTTCGTGTATCGCCGGAGGGTCTGCCACGTCAGGATACGGCCCGTACGGACGAGGCCGGCCACGGAGCCGTCCCACGAAGTCGCAGGTGAGGCGGGTCGGTCGTCAGCCTCGTTCCGCTTCTCATCCTGATAGGTGAACCGTGCGGGCGGCCCGCCGCACCACTGGTCACGCGTTGCGACGAGTCGATCACGCGGATACAACCGTGAGCGAAGCTACCGCCCGGTAAACACGGCCGCGCGGCGGGCTTCTCGCAACGCACGCATCACCTCTCGTCAGTTCTCGTCAGTTCTCGTCAGTTCTCGTCGCCACTCGTGGCTACTCGTCGCTACTCGTCGCTCACTGTTCGTTTCTCCTTGCTACTCGTCACTTCGTCACTCATCGGGGGACCTCATGGACACCACGCCCACACCGCCCGCAGCCGCCTCTCCGCGGAACCACCGCGTCCCCGCGCACAAGGCACCGCCGGGACGCCGCGATCCACGGCGCCCGGAGACCCGCCGCACGGACACGCGGCACACGGAGACCCGCCGGGCGCGCCCCGCACCCTCCCGGACCGCCGCCTCCCCGTCCGCTTCGGCGCTGCGCGCGGCGGCGGCGAGGGAGCGGGAGCGGCAGCCGCCGTTCTGGTTCGCGAGCCGGCTGGTGCTCGTCCTCAGCGGCCAGCGGCCCGTCCACACGCTGCTGGGACACGTCCGCGGCGCGGCGTACGAACAGCTCTCCGGCCTCGCCTCGCACGCTCCCCTGCGCCCGCGCGGAGCGGACCGTACGACCCCGGCCGTGCTGGACGCGCGGGGCAGCCGCCCCCGTGACGGCGTGATCGAGGCGTTCGCGCGCATCGTCTCCGGCGACCGGCAGCGGGCCATGGCCTTCCGGCTGGAGCTGTGCCCGGACCGCCGCTGGCGCTGCGCGGCGGTCGAACTCGACGGCCAGCCG
Source organism: Streptomyces winkii (assembly GCF_032248595.1). Classification (NCBI taxonomy): domain Bacteria; kingdom Bacillati; phylum Actinomycetota; class Actinomycetes; order Kitasatosporales; family Streptomycetaceae; genus Streptomyces; species Streptomyces winkii. The sequence goes on from NZ_JASTTH010000006.1 coordinate 586,586, forward strand.
TCCGGTCGGCCCCGGCCCGGAGACCCGCAGAACATGAGCCGGTGAACGGACCCGTGAAGCGGTACGGGCCGGGTCACCGCCCCGATGGAGCGGCGGGCCCGGCCCGTACCGTCGCATGCGCCGACGCCTCCGCGGCGGCTCAGCGCCCTACTTCTTGCGGCGCTTGCCCTTCTGCGCCTTGCGGCGCTCGGCCCTCGTCAGGCCGTCGGCCTCGGAGCGGATCGGGCCGCCGTTGCCGGTCTCCAGCTCGCCCTCCTCGACGCCGCCCTCGGCGGTCGGCGCGGAGTAGTGGAGCCTGTCCGGCCGCTGCGGGGCGTCCAGCCCCTTGGCGCGGATGGCGGGAGCGGAGCCCATCGCGGCGCCCGCGGGCACCGCCTCCTGCGGCTCCTTCTCGAGCGAGGCCTTGGCCGGCTGCCGCTCCTCCACGGGGACCTCTTCGACCTGCTGCTCGACCTGGACCTCCAGGTTGAACAGGTAGCCGACGGACTCCTCCTTGATCCCGTCCATCATGGCCTGGAACATGTCGAAGCCCTCGCGCTGGTACTCGACCAGCGGGTCCTTCTGCGCCATGGCGCGCAGGCCGATGCCTTCCTGGAGGTAGTCCATCTCGTACAGGTGCTCACGCCACTTGCGGTCGAGCACCGAGAGCACCACGCGCCGCTCCAGCTCACGCATGATCTCGCTGCCGAGCTCCGCCTCGCGTGCGTCGTACTGCTCGTGGATGTCGTCCTTGATGGAATCGACGATGAACTCCGCGGTGATGCCCTCGCGTTCGCCCGCGGCGTCCTCCAGCTCCTCGACGGTCACCTTCACCGGGTAGAGCTGCTTGAAGGCGCCCCACAGCCGGTCCAGGTCCCACTCCTCGGCGAAGCCCTCGACCGTCTCGGCCTGTACGTACGCCTCGATGGTGTCGTCCATGAAGTGGCGCACCTGCTCGTGCAGATCCTCGCCCTCCAGGACGCGGCGGCGCTCGCCGTAGATGACCTCGCGCTGCCGGTTGAGCACCTCGTCGTACTTCAGGACGTTCTTGCGGATCTCGAAGTTCTGCTGCTCGACCTGGGACTGGGCCGAGGCGATCGCCCTGGTCACCATCTTGTTCTCGATGGGGACGTCGTCCGGCACGTTCGCCATCGCCATCACGCGCTCGACCATCTGCGCCTTGAACAGACGCATCAGGTCGTCGCCGAGCGAGAGGTAGAAGCGGGACTCGCCCGGGTCGCCCTGGCGGCCCGAGCGGCCGCGGAGCTGGTTGTCGATACGGCGCGACTCGTGCCGCTCGGTGCCCAGCACGTACAGCCCGCCGAGCTCCTTGACCTCGTCCACGTCGTCCTTGACCGACCGCTCCGCCTTCTCCAGGGCGGCCGGCAGGGAGGCCGCCCACTCCTCGGCGTGCTCCACCGGGTCCAGACCGCGGTCGCGCAGCTCCTTCTCCGCCATGCCCTCGGCGTTGCCGCCGAGCTTGATGTCGGTGCCGCGCCCGGCCATGTTCGTCGCGACGGTGACGGAGCCCTTCCGGCCCGCCTCCGCGACGATCTGTGCCTCTCGCTCATGGTTCTTCGCGTTGAGCACCTGGTGGCGTACGCCGCGCTTGTTGAGCTGCTCCGAGAGGTACTCGGACTTCTCGACCGAGGTCGTGCCCACCAGGATCGGCTGGCCCTGCTCGTGCTTCTCCGCGATGTCGTCGACGACGGCGTCGAACTTGGCGACCTCGGTGCGGTAGATCAGGTCGGCCTGGTCCGCGCGGGCCAGCGGGCGGTTCGTCGGGATCGGGACGACGCCGAGCTTGTAGATCTGGTGGAACTCGGCGGCCTCCGTCATGGCCGTACCGGTCATGCCCGAGAGCTTCTCGTAGAGACGGAAGAAGTTCTGGAGGGTGATCGTGGCGAGAGTCTGGTTCTCGTCCTTGATCTCGACGCCTTCCTTGGCCTCGATCGCCTGGTGCATGCCCTCGTTGTAGCGGCGGCCGGCGAGGATGCGGCCCGTGTGCTCGTCCACGATCATGACCTCGCCGTCCATGACGACGTAGTCCTTGTCCTTGTGGTAGAGCTCCTTGGCCTTGATGGCGTTGTTCAGGTAACCGACCAGAGGCGTGTTGACCGACTCGTAGAGATTGTCGATCCCGAGCCAGTCCTCGACCTTGACGACGCCCGCCTCGTGGATGCCGACCGTGCGCTTCTTCTCCTCGACCTCGTAGTCACCGGTCTCGGGCTTCTGCGTACGGGGGTCGCCGGCTTCGCCCTTCTCCAGGCGCTTCACGAGCTTGGCGAAGTCGCTGTACCACTTCGTGGCCTGGTCGGCGGGGCCGGAGATGATCAGCGGGGTGCGCGCCTCGTCGATGAGGATGGAGTCGACCTCGTCGACGATCGCGAAGTTGTGGCCGCGCTGGACCAGTTCGTCCTTCGACCAGGCCATGTTGTCGCGCAGGTAGTCGAAGCCGAACTCGTTGTTCGTGCCGTAGGTGATCTCGCAGTTGTACTGCTCGCGCCGCTCCGGCGGCGACATGTTCGCCACGATGCAGCCGACCGTCAGGCCGAGGAAGCGGTGCACGCGCCCCATCCACTCGGAGTCGCGCTGGGCGAGGTAGTCGTTGACCGTGATGATGTGCACGCCGTCGCCCGAGATGGCGTTCAGATACGCGGGCAGGGTGCCGACCAGGGTCTTGCCCTCACCGGTCTTCATCTCCGCGACGTATCCGAGGTGCAGCGCCGCGCCGCCCATGATCTGGACGTCGTAGTGACGCTCGCCGAGGACGCGCTTGGCCGCCTCGCGTACGGTCGCGAAGGCCTCCGGCATCAGGTCGTCCAGGCTTTCGCCCTCCGCGTACCGCTCCTTGTACTCATCCGTGAGGGCCCGGAGCTCCGCGTCCGACAGGTCCACGAAGTCCTCTTCGATGGAATTCACCTGCCGCGCGATGCGGTCCAGCCTGCGCAGGATCTTCCCTTCACCTGCGCGCATGAGCTTGCCGAAGACGGACACTTAGGGTGGCTCCTTGCCGGTCGAACCTGGCACGGTCAGTGCGCGGACACGGCGATACGGTCGCCGCCGCACCGGCCATCGTATGCGAGGGACGTACGCCCCTGTACCCCTAACGGTCCGGAGCGCTGGAAGGTGCCGGATCGGGGCCCCCGACCGGGGCCCGGCGGGGTGGCGCCGCCCGGGCGGGGCGCCGGAAACAACGCCGGGCCCGTGCCCGGCGCCGGAGGCACAATCACTCCATGGAGCCCACCACCCTCACCACCGAACGCCTGCTGCTGCGTCCCTTCGACGAACGGGACGTGGAGGCGGTGCAGGCCGCATGCCAGGATCCGGAGATCGTGCGCTGGATACCCGTGCCGGATCCCTACGGGCGCAAGGACGCCGAGGAGTTCGTGTTCGGCGTCAGCCCGGCGGGGTGGCGCGAGGACACCATGTACAACTTCGGGGTCTTCACGAAGACGGGCACCCTGGTCGGCTCGATGGGGCTCGTACGCCTCGCCCAGCTGCGCACCCCCGAGCGCCAGGCCGAACTCGGCTTCTGGACCGTCAAGGAGCAGCGGGGGAAGGGCTACACGGTGGAGGCGGGCCGCGCGGTGATCGACTGGGCGTTCTCCGGTCTGAAGGCGGAACGGCTGGAGTGGGTGGCGGAGGCGGGGAACGTGGCGTCCCGGGCGGTGGCCGTGCGACTGGGCTTCGTGATGGAGGGGACGCAGCGCGCGCGGATCGTCCAGCGCGGGACGAGGAGGGACGCGTGGGTGGCGACGCTGCTGCCGCTGGATCTGGGGCAGGGGATGGAGACGCCGTATCTGCCTGCCGGGGGTTCCGCGAACCGGTGAGCTGGTGCCCGTCGGTCCCGTGGTCCGGATTCCGCGAGCCGGTGCGCCGGGGGTCCGTGGTCCGCGTCGGTCCGCCGGGCCGGGATGTCGGTGGGGGCGTCTATCGTCTGCCGCATGACGACTCCGGAGATCTCGCTCTCCGCCGACGAGGCCCGGCGCGTGGCCCTGTCGGCGCAGGGGCTGCTGGGCGCGCCGGGCCGCCGGGCGGGGGTGCGCGGGGTGCTGCGCCGGCTCGGCGCGGTCCAGTTGGACACCATCTCTGTGCTCGCGCGCTCGCACGAGCTGGTTCCGTACGCACGGCTGGGCGCCGTCGGCCGCTCCGCCGTCGAATCGGCGTACTGGACGGGCGGTCACAGCTTCGAGTACTGGTCGCACGCCGCCTGCATCCTGCCCGTAGAGGAGTGGCCGCACTTCGCGTTCCGGCGCCGTGAGCGGCGGGCCCGCGGGCACCGCTGGCACATCCTGGAGGACCGGGACCGCGCGTGCGCGCTCGTACGGGACAGGCTCAAGGCCGACGGTCCACTGACGACGACCGAGCTGGGCGGCGGGAAGAACGGCGGCGAGTGGTTCGACTGGTCGGAGACGAAGATCGCCGTGGAGTGGCTGCTCGACACCGGCGAGGTGGTCTGCACAGAGCGGCGCGGCTGGAAGCGGGTCTACGACCTGGCCGAGCGGGCCATCCCCGGCGAGCTTCTGCACGACGACATCGACGACCACGAGTGCATGCGGCGCCTCGTGGCCCAGGCCGGGGCGGCGACGGGGGTGGCGACGCGCTCCGACCTCGCCGAGTACCACCGGCTCAAGGGCCAGCAGGTGGAGGCGGTGCTTCCGGACACCGGCCTGGTTCCCGTACGGGTCGAGGGCTGGGGGAAGCCCGCCTGGGCGGACCCGGCCGCGCTGGAGGCGGCCCCGCGCGGGCGGCACCGCACGACGCTCCTCTCGCCCTTCGACTCGCTGGTCTGGGACAGGCCGCGGACGCAGCGGATATTCGGCTTCACGCACCGGCTTGAGGCGTACGTGCCGAGGCCCAAGCGGATACACGGCTACTTCGCGATGCCGCTGCTGGCCGGCGGCAGGCTGGTGGGCCGGGTCGATCCCGGGCGCGAGGGCACGACGCTGCTGGCCCGGCAGGTCTCCATGGCCGGACGCAAGGCGGTGGCGCCGATGGCCAAGGCGCTGTGGGAAGCGGCGTCCTGGGTGGGCTGCGACGAGGTGCGGGTGGGGCGTTGCGACGACGCCGAGCTGGCGGATGCGCTGGCTCACGCCCTGACGGAGGGGCCGAGCTGACGGAGGCAGTCGTACGAGACCCTGCGGTACGCGGCGTGCGCCGTGCCCGCGCCGCGCGTCAGCGGATCTCCAGGATCTTCTCCCGCATCGCGTAGACGACGGCCTCCATGCGCGAGTGCAGCTGGAGCTTCTCCAGGATGTTGCGCACGTGGTTCTTGACGGTGTTCTCGCTGATGAACAGTTCCTTCGCGATGTCGCGGTTGTTCATGCCCGTCGCCACGAGCTTGAGCACTTCGAGCTCGCGGTCGGTCAGCTTCGGAGCCGGCACCAGCTTGCTCTCGTCGGTGCGCTGAATCATCGACTTGAACTCGGTGAGCAGCTTCGCCGCCATGGACGGGCTGATCTGGGACTGCCCGTCGGCCACCGCGCGGATCGCCGCCGAAACCTCGTCCGTGGAGATCTCCTTGAGGAGATAGCCCGTGGCTCCCGCCTTGATGGCGTCGTAGAGGTCGGCCTCTTCGTCGCTGATCGTCAGCATGATGATCTTCGCGCTCGGGGCCACCTCCTTGATGGAGGTGCACGCCTCGATGCCCCCGCGCTTCGGCATGCGCACGTCCATCAGCACGATGTCGGGCAGCAGATCGGCGGCCTTCTCCACGGCCTCGGCCCCGTCTCCCGCCTCGCCGACGACCTCGATGTCCTCTTCCTGGGCGAGAACGATCTCCAGCCCACGCCGGAAGAGTTCATGGTCGTCCACGACGAGCACACGGATCGGCTCCGGCTGCTGCCGCTCATGCGGGGCGCCGTTCTCCGCGACCCGTACCGGGTGCGCTTCTGGCATGGGCATCACCGGCCCGAAGCTTTCCGCCATCAATCCTCCCCCTGAAGGCTATGCCGCGCCAACCGCGCTGCACAGGGCACAGGTTGACGAGTGAGGCCATAATTCCACGTTCGCGCCCCCGGCCGAGTCCTCGACCCGGCCGGGGGCGCGTCCTGGGCGGTTCCGAGGGTCAGCCGCCGAGGGCGCCACCCGCTTCAGGAGGCGGGTCCACTGCGAACGGATCCGGGTCGAGGTGGATCACGCCGTAGTCATAGCCGTGGCGGCGGTAGACCACGCTCGGCTGCTTGGTCTCGGAGTCGACGAAGAGATAGAAGTCGTGGCCGATCAACTCCATTTCATAGAGAGCCTGGTCCAAAGCCATCGGCGCTGCGGCGTGGGTCTTCTCACGGACGACGAGCGGCCCGTCGCCCTGAACCTCCAACGGACCCACCCTCGTGGTCATCGGCTTCTCTTCCGTCTCGGCCGGTGCGGGCGCCGCAGCGGCGTCGAGCTGTCCGTTGAGTTCTGCCGCGAGGTGTGCGGTGGCCGCCGCCACGCTCATCGGTGTGCGGCTTCCGCCACGGTGTACCCGGCGCTTGTCGTGCTGCTTGCGCAGCCGTGCCTCGAGCTTGCCCGCTGCCAAGTCCAGCGCAGCGTAGGGATCGGAGGCCGCCGCCTCCGCACGAATGACCGGCCCGCGAGTGCGGAGGGTGATCTCCACCCTCTCGGAACGGTCGGCCTGCCGGGGATTGTGTTCCTTGCACACCTCGACATCCAGGTTGATCACCTTTCCGTCAAGTTTTTGGATCTTCGCCAGCTTCTCGGCCACGTGCTTGCGGAACCTCTCCGGCACCTCTGTCTTGCGGCCCTTGACGACGATGTCCACGCAGAACTCCGTTCCCGGAGCACTCCATAGCGATGCGGAGTGCGTCCTTTGTGCACTGACACCGGAGGCGGGGCCTGACTTCTGCCGCCAGCCTCCGGAACCTCGGCTTGCGACTTTCACCTCCTTCTCCCCCTGGGGGAAGATCGTCACCCCACCTTTGAACGTACCTCCACTCGCGTACGCTGGGCACCCCCTACTGGCACGTACCTACGTTCAGGTATCAATTCGCGCCAACGCCCCCAAAGATTGCTGGATCTCTGCTAGCAGCATGCAACTTTCCAAGGTGCCACCGACGACTTCGGCCGGAACGCGACCACGGCGGCGGCACCGGCCCTGCGCGCCCCCTCCGCGACGGCGCGAGCCGCCTCGGCCAGCGACGCACCCGTGGTCATCACGTCGTCGACCAGCAGCGTCTCCCCTCCGGCCAGCAGCCGTGCGCTGCCCGGCACCAACTCCAGCGCGCCGCCGAGGTTCGCCGCCCGCTGCCACGCGGTGAGACCCGCCTGATCCGCCACCGTGCGTCGCTGCCGGAGCACCGTGAGTACCCGGGCGGGCAGCCCCTCCCCGCGCAGCTCGCGGGCCGCCGCCATGGCGATCCGCCGCACCGGATCATGGCCGCGGCCGGCCACCGAGCGCCGCGCCGACGGCACCGGCACGAGCGTCAACGGCCCGTCCATCTCCCCCTTTCCGGCCGGACCCCGCATACGTACGAGGGCCTCGCGCACCGCCGCGGCCAGCAACTCCCCCAGCGGAGCGGCCAGTCGCAGCGCACCGCGCTCCTTGTGTGCGAGCAGCAGCGCCCGCGCCTCGTCCGCGTACGACACGGCCGCATACACGTGAGGCAGACCGGACGGCGCCGGGGTCGGCCACACCCTGCGCGGCACGGCACCCGCCAGCACGCTCGCGCACCGTGCGCACAACTCCCCGCGCACCCTCGGCACTCCGCACCCGGCGCACGCCGACGGCAGCACGAGACCTGCGAGTTCCCGCCGGAGCTCCTGCCACAACTCCCGCATGGCGCAACTGTCCCAGCGGCGCAGAGCGCCCGCCAGGCCTGTGGAAAACTCCGGAGGGGCCCAGAATCTGCGCCTTTTCAACGGGTCAGGCCGGCGACCGGCATGCGCCGTCGGCGCCTCGGCCCATCGGCCCGCCACGCCCAACTGCGCGTCCGGAGACGCCTCTCCCGCCTATCCGGGGTAGGCGGGGCTCGTACCGCTGTCCGTCAGCGTCTTCCAGTTGGCGTCGGGAGGCAGCCGTACGATGCCGTCCTCCGAGTCGGCCAGCAGTGGCTTGCTCTCGTCCTCCGAAGCGGCCACGCCCGTCACGTCGTTGATGCCGGGAAGGGTCGGCTGATTCGACGCAGAACCATCGGTCTCGATGTACTGCATCTGCTGCACGCTCCCGGACTCGCGGCCCACCACCACCAGCCGGCTGCCGCCGGCCCAGGACATCGCCGCGACGTCCTCGAACTGCGGCGCGAGCGGGCGCAGCGCCGTGATCCTCACCTGTGGATCGGCGGCCGTCCCCGCACGCTGGACCCGTCCGAGCTTCAGGGTCCGCGACCCGTCCTTCTGCCGTATGTGCAGCGCCATCCGCACGCCGTCGGAGGCGATCCGGAGCGACTCGATCCGCTCGTCCTTGCCGAGGCCCGGCACATCGACCTCTTCCGGCTTCTCCTTGCCGCCTGCCAGGCGCAGCAGACGCGGATCGTCCGGGTCGCGGTCGGCTATCCACAGGTCTCCCAGGCCGTCCCAACTGGGCGCTGTCAGCCGGTCGTTCTCACGCTTCGCCTTGCTCGTCAGTACGGGCTCGCCCAGCTCGCTGTCCTCCGTGAGGCGTGTGACGTACAGCGAACGGCCCGCGCGCGAGACCGCCGCGCCCTCCTGCTCGGCGCGGTTGACGGCGACGGCGCCCATCTCCGTCTCGCCCTTGCCGAGCGCGCCTTCGACGGGCCTCGGGTCGTCGCTGTCCTCGTCGAAGGAGGAGACGCGGTGATCGCCGTCGACGAAGTACTGGTGCGACGCACGGCCGTTGAGCCGCCCCGGCTCGTAGTCCTCCGCCTGCTCGCGGGTGCGCTCGCACCGCGTCTCACCGTCGGGACCTGCGAGCACCACCTTGGTCACCTTCGCCGACGCCTGATCCTGCACCGTGTGCAGCATCTGGGACGCCATGCGCACGCAGCGGCCCTCGCTCACCCTGGCGCCCTTGGAGTTGAGGCGCACGCTCAGCGCCCCGGAGTCGTCCAGCGACAGATGCTGGCCGCGAGCGAGCGCGGCGCCCTTGGGGAAGGAGGACTGGACCACCGGGTCGATCCAGGCGGTCGGCCCGTCCAGCAGGGCCTTCACGGTCGCGGTGACGGGGTCGATCCGCCGCCGCAGATACACCGGGTCGGCGACCAGCACGTCCTTGCCGCCCGTGATCGCGGCGGAGTCGGCGCCCAGCTCCGCGTAGTAGTAGTTGTTGATCGGGCGGTAGATGCGCTGGAAGTCGGATTCGCCGAGCACCAGCCCGTCCGGGACGCGGTCGATCCGCCACTCCCCGCGGTCCTTGGTGAGGTGGAATCCCTCGCTGTAGTCGCCCGCGTCCGGTGAGTACGAATGCCTGTCGTCGACCTGCGCGACGCGCGTGCCGGTCACCTGGACGGTGAAGCCGTGCCCGCCTCCCGTGTCCCGGCGGGCGTTGCCGGGGCTGGGACCTTCCGACACGACGCTCGTGCTGGCGAAGGGATCCCATTTGGCGGCCGTCTTGCCGGTCAGATACTTCTTCGCCGTCGAGAAGGCCGCTTCGTCGCTCGTCGTCGCCTCCAGGAAGCCCCGGACTATCTGCTGCGGCTTCTCGCCCTTCTGCGGGCTGACGCCGAAGACGCGCACCTGCGAGTCGGAGTCGGCACGGTGCGAGGAGTCGACGTGATCGACCGTGCCGTCGTCCGGCATCGAGGCGCAGCCCGTCAACAGCAGTGCCAGCGCGGTCAGTTGGACCACTGCGGCACGGTGGCCACGGCTTCGCCGGTCAGGGCGCATCACTGTTCTGCGTCCTCCCTGGTCGGATCTTCGGCGGTACGGGGAGCCGGACCGCGCGGCGCGGCGACCGCGGGGGCGGGCGGGGCCGCGGAGCGCTCGCCGGCTCCTGGTCCTGTGGGCGCGGACTGCGCCGAGGCGGGCGGGGTCGGCTGCGGGGCGGGCCGCCCGGCGGGGCCGGCCGCTCCATGACGCCCCTGCGCCGGGACAGCGCCCGTACTTGCGCCGGTACTCGTGCCCGTGGTCTTGCTCTGGCTCTTGGCCCTGCCCGCGCTCTTGCCCGAGCCCTTGGCCGGACGCTTGCGTCGTGCGTCGGCAGGCTGGAGCGCGAGCGGCGAGGAGTGCAGCGTCTCGCCCGCCGTGGCCGGCAGCGTGAGCCGGAACTGCGAACCGCCGCCCGGCTCGCCCCACACCTGGAGCCAGCCGCCGTGCAGCCGCGCGTCCTCCAGGGCGATGGACAGGCCGAGGCCGGAGCCTCCCGTCGTACGGGCCCGCGCCGGGTCCGCACGCCAGAAGCGGTTGAAGACGCGCTCGGCCTCGCCCGCCTTGAGCCCGACGCCGTAGTCCCGTACGGCCACGGCGACCGCTCCGCCCCCGCACGCCAGCCGGACGACCACGTCGTGGCCCTCACCGTGCTCTATGGCGTTGTCGACGAGGTTGCGCAGCACCCGCTCGATGCGCCGCCCGTCCGCCTCCGCGATCACCGGCTTGTCGTCGCCGCGCACCAGGACGCGGCTGCCCTTGCGGTCGGCGAGCGGCTCGCAGCCGTCGACGACGCGGCGCACGACGTCCCGCAGGTCGATCGGATCGGCTTCGAGGTTGGCGGCTCCCGCGTCGAAGCGGCTGATCTCCAGAAGGTCGGCCAGCAGCGACTCGAAGCGGTCGAGCTGCCCGAGGAGCAGCTCCGCGGAGCGTGCGGTGGCCGGATCGAACTCGTCCCGAGACTCGTGGATCACGTCCGCGGCCATACGGACCGTGGTGAGCGGTGTGCGCAGCTCGTGCGAGACGTCGGAGACGAACCGGCGCTGCATGCGCGAGAGCTCCTCGAGCTGCTGGATCTTCACCTGGAGGTTCTGCGCCATCTTGTTGAAGGACTCGCCCAGCCGGGCGATGTCGTCCTCGCCCGTGACCTTCATCCGCTCCTGGAGCCTTCCGGCGGCCAGTCGCTCGGAGATCCCCGCGGCCATCCGTACGGGCGTGACGACCTGCCGCACAACGAGCCAGGCGATCGCGCCGAGCAGCACGACGACGAAGACCCCGGCCGTGGCCAGAGTGCCCTTGACCAGGTTGAGCGACTCTTCCTCGAGCGTGAACGGGAAGACGTAGTACATCTGGTACGGGGCGCCGCCGGCGTCGTTGAGCCGCTTTCCGACGATCAGCCCGGCGGTGCTGCTGCCGTCCTGGCGGTAGACCTTCGCATAGCGCTGGTGGGTGCCGGGCTGCTTGTCCAGGGCCCTGCGCAGGTCGGCGGGGATGCTCTCCTCGGGACGGATGTCGCCGGAGGCGCGCGGGCCGCGGGTGGTGGACCGGCCGTTGCCGAGGAACGGCGACTCGTCGTTCTGGGAGCCGAGCGCGACGACCGAGTACACGCCCTGGCCGCCGCTGGCGAGCTGCTCCACGAGGTTGTTCAGCCAGGTGCCGGTGTTCTGCGAGGTGCGGCCCATTCCGGGGCGGCCCTGGCCCTCGCCGCTGCGGCCGCTGCCGGCGCTGTCGGCCATCTCCTGCGCGGCGGCGAATCCGCCCGCAGCCTGGCTCTGGGCCGTCTTCTCCTTGGCGTCCAGCAGGCCGTTGCGTACCTGTCCGATGACGACGATGCCGAGGAGCAGCACGACACCGAGCGACATCAGCAGCGTGGCCGCGACGACGCGCAGCTGGATGTTCCGCCGCCACAGGCGCAGCGCGGGCAGCAGGGGGCGGCGCACCCAGCGGATGAAGAACCGGACCACGGGATGTGCGCGAGGTCCGGTCGTGCCTTCGGGCAGCAGCCCTTCGGAGAAGAGCGCTCCGCTGCGCCACAGACGCCGGAACTTGGACATTTCGGACTCTTGTGTCGCGGCTCCGTCCACACCGGCGCTGTCCTGGACGGAGCCGTTCCGCGTCATCTCAGCCTGGTCCGGCCTTGTAACCCACTCCGCGCACCGTCACGACGATCTCGGGCCGTTCCGGATCGCGCTCGACCTTGGAGCGCAGACGCTGCACGTGAACGTTGACCAGGCGCGTGTCGGCCGCGTGCCGGTACCCCCACACCTGCTCCAGCAGCACTTCGCGCGTGAAGACCTGCCACGGCTTGCGGGCCAGAGCCACCAGAAGGTCGAACTCCAGGGGCGTGAGGGCTATGGACGTCCCGTCCCGCTTCACGGAGTGCCCGGCGACGTCGATCGTCAGGTCGCCGATGGCGAGCTGCTCGGGCGCCGGATCGTCCGACCGCCGCAGTCTCGCGCGGATTCTCGCCACCAGCTCCTTCGGCTTGAACGGCTTGACGATGTAGTCGTCGGCCCCGGATTCCAGGCCCACCACCACATCCACCGTGTCGGTCTTGGCGGTCAGCATGACCACCGGCACACCGGATTCGGCCCGGATCAGCCGGCACACCTCGATGCCGTCCCTTCCGGGCAGCATCAGGTCGAGCAGGACCAGATCCGGCTTGGTCTCGCGGAAGGCGGCGAGTGCCTTGTCCCCGTCCGACACGAACGACGGTTCAAAACCTTCGCCGCGCAGCACGATTCCGAGCATCTCCGCCAGTGCGGTGTCGTCGTCGACGACAAGGACGCGTCCCTTCATGCGTTCATCATCCCATTACCCCATCGTGACGTTGTCGTTCGTGACGGGGAACACAGCCCCGCGACAGTTTCGCTGGTGACAGGCGAGATCACACCCCGCTCCGTGACGATTGCCGTCACCAGCTCTGGCGGGGTCACATCGAAGGCCGGGTTGTAGGCATCGGCCCCCATCGGGGCCACCGGTATGCCACCGCCGCGCTCCCCCCATGAGTCCGGATGGTACGGCGCATACGGCGAAGAGACGTGCGTCACCTCCTCCGCAGGCCTCTGCTCCACGACGATGTCCCCTCCCCGCCCGGTCGCGAGATCGACGGTGGTGACCGGAGCCACCACCACGAACGGCACGCCATGGTGGCGCGCCAGCACCGCGAGCGGATAGCTGCCGACCTTGTTCGCCACCGAGCCGTCCGCCGCGATCCTGTCCGCACCGATCAGCACCGCGTCCACCTCGCCCGCGGAGAACAGCGAACCCGCCGCACCGTCCGCGAGGATGCTGAAGGGCATCTCCTCCCGGGTCGCCTCGTAGGCGGTCAGGCGTGCGCCCTGCAACAGCGGCCGGGTCTCGTCCACCCACAGCCTGCGCAGCTCACCGGCGCCGTGCACCTGCGAGACGACTCCGAAGGCCGTGCCCTGCCCCCCGGAGACGAGGATCCCGGTGTTGCAGTGCGTGAGCAGCTTCATCGGCGTCCGGGGCACGAGCTCGCCGAGCAGGCCGTGCCCGAGCCGGGCCATCTGCGCACTGGCTTCGGCGTCCTCCTCATGCAGTGCCCGGGCCTCGGCGAGGGCGGCGTCGGCCGGCCCCGTACCGCCCGCTCCGCCATCGAGCGCCGCACGGTACGCACGCTCCACCCGCCGCACGCCCGCGGCCAGGTTCACCGCTGTCGGCCGCGCGGACGCCAACCGGTCGGCGGCGTCGGCCACATCGTGTCCGCGTGCGGCGGCGAGCGCGACGCCGTAACCACCGGCCACACCCAGCAGCGGCGCACCCCGCACGGACAGTGCCCGAATCGCTGCCACCAGGTCGTCCGTGTCTCTGCACGCGAGCTCGGTCTCCTCGGCGGGCAATCTCGTCTGGTCGAGAATTGCGATGAGGGGCCCCTCAGGGGTATCGGCCCAGCGCAGCACCGGGACACCATGATCTGCCATCCGCACAGTCTGCCTCGACCCGCGACGACTTCTGAAGGCGATGCAAGAAGCCGGGGGCCACCCGTCGCTCCGGGCGAGCGTGGGACGATGGCAGACATCCACGCGATGGAGCGACCGAGACCTCGAGGTGACGACAAGTGAACGACTCTCCGGGCTGGACCCCGCCCGGATCCCCCTCCCCCGATCGTTCGCCCAAGGGCGAGGAGCCCGCTCAGGGACCCGGAAGCACACCGCATCCACCGCCCGTGGACGATCCGCCCAGGAACTGGTCCGCGCAGCAGCCGCCCCCTCAACCGGGCCCGGGCTGGAGCGCTCCTCCCCCCGGGCAGCCGGGCTGGGACCACTGGGGCGGCTACTGGAATCAGCCGCCCGCGGCCAAGCCGGGGATCATCCCGCTGCGGCCGCTCGGCGTCGGGGAGATACTGGACGGCGCCGTGACCACCATGCGGGCGCACTGGCGCACCGTGCTCGGCATCTCCCTCGCAGTCGCCGTGATCGTCCAGTTCGTGGCCACGGTCGTCAACGGCCTCTGGCTGGCGGACGTTTCGGACCTCGACGCACTGACCAGGGACCCGCAGCCGAGCCCCGACGAGCTCATGGACGCCATGACCGGATCTCTGCGGATCTCCGGTGTACGGGCACTCGTCGAGACCCTCGGCACCGTGCTCGCCACCGCCATGCTGACGATCGTGATCAGCCGGGCCGTGCTCGGCCGTTCCGTCTCCGTGGGAGAGGCATGGCGGGACTCGCGTCCTCAACTGCTGCGCCTGTTCGGCCTTCTCTTCCTCCTCCCGCTGCTCGTCGCCCTGGCCATGTTCGTCGGCTCCGCTCCGGGCGGGGTGCTGCTGGCTGCCGGTGTCAAGAGCCTCGGGATCGCCCTGCTGCTCGTGGGGCTGCTGGCCGGTGTCGTGGCGGCCGTGTGGATCTGGGTCCGCTTCAGCCTCGCCGCCCCCGCCCTGATGCTGGAGAAGCAAGGCGTCATCACGGCCATGCGCCGCTCCGCGAAGCTCGTACGAGGCAGCTGGTGGCGGGTATTCGGCGTGCAGATGCTGGCAACGATCCTGGTCGTCATCGTCGCCTCGGTCATTCAGATGCCCGCGACGCTCATCGGCATGATCGCCAGCGGCCAGGGGGTCTCCGCGTTCGCCGCCGGAACGCCGATGACGAGCTGGTCCTACCTGATCGCAGTCGGCATCGGTGCCGTCATCGCGTCCACGATCACCTTCCCCATCCGGGCTGGCGTCACCGCCCTGCTCTACCTCGACCAGCGCATCCGGCGCGAAGCCCTCGACCTCGAACTCGCCCGCGCCGCGGGCGTTCCCGGCTACGGCGACCCGGCCCCGCAGACCGACCGCCCGAGTCCCGGGAGCTGAGGTGATGTCGGGGGACGTGGCGACTGCGGCGCCGGCCGCCGCGGCACGTGTGCTCGCCGCGGCGCTGGCCGACGACGGCGGTGCGCCCGTGACCGTCCCCCGCACACCCGCACGCGAAGCAGCCGAACGAGAGCTCTCGAAGGGCGAGTACCACCGGGACGACCCCGGTCTTCTCAACCGGATCCTCGACTGGCTGTGGGACCACATCAATTCCCTGCTGAACTCGGCGGCACAGGCGTCGCCCGGCGGCTGGGTGGGCCTCGTCGCGATCGTCTTCCTACTGATCGTGCTGGGCGTCGCGCTGCGCCTGCGGCTGGGCAGACTCGGGTCCGAGGCCGCCTCCGACGGCCGGACGCTCTTCGACAAGGGGCCTCGCAGCGCGGCCGAACACCGGGCGGCAGCAGAGAAGCACGCCGCCGAAGAGCGGTGGAACCAGGCCGTACAGGAACGGATGCGCGCCATAGTCCGCGCCCTTGAGGAACGCGCCCTGCTCGACCACCGCCCCGGCCGCACAGCCGACGAAGCGGCCCTCGAAGCCGGCCGCTCACTGCCGGGGCACGCGGACGCCCTGCGCTCAGCCGCCCGCACCTTCGACGAGGTGACGTACGCGGACAGGCGTGTGGACGCCACCGCGTACGGAGCCGTACGCGACCTCGACACCGCCCTCCAGCGCGCCGAGCCGCTGCTGCCGGGAACCGGCGCGGAACACACCGGCGCGCTGGCAGCTCGCGGAGCACACGGCACGGAGGTCACCACCCGGGAGAGAGGGAGCAGTTGAGCGAACCGTCCTGCACCTCTCTCTCCCCCACCGCCCGGCAGGTGTGGGCGCGCGCCCGCGGGCTGCTGCTGGCCGCGGCCGTGCTCGCCATCGCCGGCGTGAGCATCGCGGCGGTGCGCTCCGAGAACGAGTACGGACCCCTCGATCCGCGCTCCACGGCAGAACACGGCAGCAAGGCCGCGGCCCGGCTCCTCGAAGACCGGGGCGTCGACACCGAGATCGTCACGACCGCCGCCGGCGCCCGTAAGGCGGCAGGTCCCGGCGCGACGCTCCTCATCAGCGACCCCGAGTCCCTCAGCGGACGGCAGAAAGCGGACCTGAAGGGCGCGTTGGAACGCGGCGGCCGCACGGTCCTCATCGCTCCGGGCCCTGGTCCGACGAAGGCGCTGGTCGGGCGAGTGCGTGCGGCGGCGCCCGCGACGACGCAACCCACCCCGCCGGACTGCGACTTCCCGCCCGCCGAACGCGCGGGCGACGCCGAACTCGGCGGCATCCGCTACGAGATCGCCAACGATCAGGCCGACTCCTGCTACCTGCGCCAGGGCCTGCCCTCCCTGCTGCGAATCCCGGACGAACCCGCCGACGGCGGCGGCCGTCCGGGCACCGAGGGCGACACCGTTCTGCTCGGCTCGCCGGCGCCGCTCTACAACCAACGGCTCGACAAGCACGGCAACGCCTCCCTGATGCTTCAACTGCTCGGCTCGCGCCCGCATCTCGTGTGGTACCTCCCCTCCTCCGCCGACGCCGCCGCCCCGCGGAGCGAACAGCGCGGATTCCTCGATCTGGTTCCCGAGGGCTGGACCTGGGCCACCGCCCAGCTGTCGATCGCCGCCGTACTCGCCGCCCTCTGGCGGGTACGGCGTCTCGGTCCGCTCGTGCCCGAGCAACTCCCCGTCTCCGTACGGGCTTCCGAGACAACCGAGGGACGGGCACGTCTCTACCGGCAGGCCAACGCACGCGACCGCGCCGCCGACGCCCTGCGCTCCGCAACCCGCGCCCGGCTCGCCTCGCTGGCCGGGGTCAGCGCCGCGGAGACAGACTCCCCAGGGGTTCTGATCCCCGCCCTCACCATGAGCGCGGACGCCGGGGCCCGCACCGGAGCGACTGCCTCCACCGGGCCGGACTTCAGAGACAGTTCACGCCTTCACTCCCTCCTCTTCGGCGCAGCTCCCACCACCGACGCCGAACTCGTCCGGCTCGCGGACGAACTCGACCACCTGGAACGGCGCCTCACCGACGTCGCCTCCTTCACCCGCCTACCGACAGACAAGGAACGCACCTAGTGAGCGCCCCCTCACCAGACAGCGCCCGCAGCGCCCTCGAAGCACTGCGACTTGAGATCTCGAAGGCAGTCGTCGGCCAGGACGCCGCCGTCACGGGACTTGTCGTCGCACTGCTCTGCCGCGGCCACGTGCTACTCGAAGGCGTCCCCGGAGTGGCGAAGACGCTGCTCGTGCGGACACTCGCCGCGACCCTCGAACTCGGAACGAAACGCCTTCAGTTCACCCCCGATCTGATGCCGAGCGACGTCACGGGATCGCTCATCTACGACGCCCGCACCGCAGAGTTCTCCTTTCAGCCGGGCCCGGTCTTCACCAACCTCCTGCTCGCCGACGAGATCAACCGGACGCCCCCGAAGACCCAGGCATCGCTGCTCGAAGCAATGGAGGAGCGTCAGGTCTCGGTCGACGGCACACCTCGCGCCCTGCCGGACCCGTTCCTTGTGGCAGCGACCCAGAACCCGATCGAATACGAAGGCACTTACCCTCTGCCGGAGGCACAGCTCGACCGTTTCCTGCTCAAGCTCAACCTCCCGCTGCCCTCGCGCGATGACGAGATCAGCGTCCTCACCAGGCATGCGGAGGGATTCGACCCGAGGGACCTCGGCACTGCCGGCGTCCAGGCGGTCGCGGGACCGGACGAACTCGAAGCGGCACGCCGCGCAGTCGCCGAGACCTCCGTCGCGCCCGAAGTGACGGGCTACGTCGTCGATATCTGCCGTGCCACTCGTGATTCCCCCTCGTTCCTGCTCGGCGTCTCCCCGCGGGGCGCCACCGCTCTACTCGCCAGTGCTCGCGCCTGGGCCTGGCTCACAGGGCGCGACTATGTGATCCCCGACGACGTGAAGTCCTTCGCCCTGCCGACCCTTCGCCACCGCGTACAGCTCCGCCCCGAAGCGGAGATGGAAGGCGTCACCGCGGACAGCGTGATCAACTCGATCCTTGCCCATGTCCCCGTCCCCCGTTGAATCTCAGTGAGCTGATTGGCGAACCCTGATTCATGGCACTCACCGGCCGTACAGCCCTATTCGCCGCCCTCGGCGCCATCCTCGTCGGGCTGCTTCTTCCCGGCTGGAGCGGCCTGCTCGCCGTCGAACTCCCGTTGCTGGCTGCAATCCTGTACGACCTCGCCCTGGCCTCGCCAGTGAATCAACTCCGGTTCACACGTTCCGGTGATACGTCAGTTCGGCTCGGCGAACACGCATACGTGAATGTCCTCGCGGCCAACCCGTCCCGGCGTCAGTCCCGCCTGCAGCTGCGCGACGCATGGCCTCCGAGCAGCTGGCCCGAGGGCACGGCGGAGGCAGCGAGCCGGCACCGTGTGCGCATCGGCCCCGGTGAGCAGCGAGTTCTCACCACGGCACTGCACCCCACCCGCCGCGGCGACCGCCGCTCGGAACGCATCACCGTGCGCTCCTTCGGTCCGCTCGGTCTGGCCGCACGCCAAGGCAGCCACTCGGTTCCCTGGACGGTGCGCGTCCTCCCTGCTTTCAACAGCCGCAAGCACCTGCCGGCCAAACTGGCGAGACTCCGCGAACTCGACGGCCGCACAAGCATCTTGACCCGCGGCGAAGGAACCGAATTCGACAGCCTCCGCGACTACATTCCCGGAGACGACACCCGATCAATCGACTGGCGGGCGACGGCCCGGCAGTCCGCCGTCGCCGTCCGGACATGGCGTCCCGAACGCGACCGGCACATCCTCGTCGTACTGGACACCGGCAGGACGTCCGCGGGCCGCGTCGGAGACGCCCCACGCCTCGACACGGCCATGGACGCCGCCCTCCTTCTGGCGACGCTCGCCTCCCGCGCCGGCGACCGGATCGATCTCCTCGCCTACGACCGCGCACCGCGCGCGACTGTGAAGGGCCGCGCGGCACATGAGGTACTGCCCGCGTTCGTGTCGGCCATGGCACCGATAGAACCGGCGCTCGTCGAATCCGACACCCGCGGCCTCGCATCCACCGCCCTGCGCATGGCACGACACCAGTCACTCCTCGTCCTGCTCACAGGGCTGGAGGCGTCTCCTGTCGAGAACGGACTCATCCCGGTACTGCCGCTTCTCACTCAGCGCCACACGGTGCTGGTCGCGTCGATCGCCGACCCACGAATCGCTGAAATGGCCACCGCACGAGGGGACATCGATGCCGTCTACAACGCTGCGGCCGCGGCGCGAGCCCAGTTGGAGCGCAAACAGACCGCGGACCGCCTCCGACGGCACGGAGTCATCGTCGTCGACGCACTGCCGACGGAACTCGCACCCGCTGTCGCCGACGCATATCTCACGCTCAAATCAACAGGCCGCCTCTGACCTCCATTTCAAGCGCTATTCCTGCGTCCGACGTCCGAACATGAAGAGGCCCCGTGGGTGTGGGGTGTTGAACCTCCCACATTCCCAACGGGGCCTCTCCTAATGATTGTTCGGCGGTGTCCTACTCTCCCACACGCTCCCGCATGCAGTACCATCGGCGCAGTA